>FPJT01000005.1 GCA_900119535.1 Ruminococcus sp. XPD3002 | reverse complement strand
GGACTGAAAAAGGCTGCTCAGCAGTTAGGTATCCAGTATTACACACTGTCTGATTGGCGTACAAAGCGAAATGCCGCTGCCAAAGCTAAGAAGTATCAGATGACCGACGAAGAGCTTAAGCAGCGTAATCTTGAGCTTGAGCGCGAAAATGCCGAGCTTCGCAAAGCAAATGATATTCTCAAGGACGCACTCGGTTTTTTCGCAAAAGACCGGAAGAAGTAAAGACAAGCGAACGTCACCTGTTCGTCAATGAGTTCCGTAGCAAGTACGGAGCGAAAGCAATATGCAGATTTCTGAAAATCAGCGAATCAGGCTATTATCGCTGGCTCAGGAATCAGGGCAAGATAGGTGCAAGGCAGCTTCTTCTGGTCAAAATACAGGAAATTCTTTCAGAGCATCCTGACAATAAGAATTACGGAGTCAGAAGGATGCAGTCAGCTCTTGCACAGAAAGGCACTCATGTCAGTCTCAGAACAGTATACCGGACTATGAGCGAAGTCGGGCTTATCCACAGACATCGCAGACCTCACGGTATCACAAAAGCTGATACTGAAACTCAGGACAGAGAGAATCTGATCAAAAGAAACTTCACTGCAGACAAACCGCTGAAAAAACTGTTGACTGATATTACCGAGGTCCAGTGCGCTGACGGAAAGCTCTATGTTTCACCGATTCTCGACTGCTTCAACGGTGAGATCATTGCTCTTGAAATGCGTGATAACATGAAGAAGGAACTTTGCATAGGCACCGTAAAACAGCTGCGTGAAAAGTACGGCAGACTCGAAGGAACTGTTCTTCACAGCGACCGTGGCTGCCAGTACACAAGCTACGCTTTTCGCAGGGAACTTGTAACAAATGGGCTCATCCAAAGCCTCAGCGGTACTGCTCACTGCTATGACAACGCTCGTATGGAGAGCTTCTTTGCCACGCTGAAAAAAGAAAAGCTGTATCAGATCCCGACCTACAGAATGAAACGTGAAGAAGTCAAAACTGTCATATTTCGATACATCTTCGGTTATTACAACACCCAGAGGATCAACAGCTTCAACGAGGGCGGCCTCCCACCTGTGGCACTAAGAACTTCAACTGGGCTGGCTCATCACGCCGCCTGACTCCTGCCTATCCAAGATTTTGGGTATTCTCCGACTGCACATTTCTTGACAATTCCAAAAAGCTGTTTTTTTAGTGATATTTATATAGAATGGTTTTAAGTTATGCTATTATAGAAGAATAAAAGAGGTGGCTATAAATGAAAAGAAAAGTGTTATCGAACAAATTATCAGAACTAAATAAAGAATTGGTTACTGATTTAAAATCAGCACTTGATTATGAACTTGAAAAACCATTTGAAAAATGGAATGTAACTAATATTATAAATCTATCTAATGCAATAGCAGATATCAAAGGGTATACTCTGTCAGAAGAAGATGTTAAGCGAAGAACTGATTCGATACTATCAGAGGTAAATCATATAATTTCCGGGAAGGAGGGGTTTTCAGTTGATAGAAATGGACTTATGCAGGATAATAGTTGAAAGATACTATTGTGATATATATAATTTCTGTAATTACAACTTAAATGATAGTAGCGCTGCAGAGGATTGTGCTCAGGAAACGTTTTTAGAATTATTCAGGAAGCGAGATAAACTATATTTTACAGAAAATATCCTGACATGGCTTACTTTAACAGCTAAAAATGTTATAAAGAGATATAGGAACGCCAATCAGTACGAACACGAGGATATTTCCGATTATGCAGACAAAATACAAGATACATCGGATTTCAACCACAATCCAATGTCAATTATATATGATAATCTTTCACCGGCTGAAGCTGAAATGCTGATCAAATACATTTATTGTAAAAATACAAAAGAAAAGGAAGCGCTTGCTGAAGTCAATAATATATCTCCGGGAGCACTATATGTCAAAATATCAAGGATAAAAAAGAAACTGCGCAACAACATAAATAATAAACAATAAAATAGCTCTTATCTTGTACAGTTATACAAATAATTATATTTACTGTAAAAAAACAGGTATAAATGATGATTTATATATAAGAGCATGTGACGAAAGGTGGTAAAGCAATGGATAGCAAAGATTTTTTTGAAAGATTAGATGATATCGATAATATGCTGCTTAACGATCTTGATAAGGCTCTGAAGGCTGAATTGAATAAACCAAGAAACAAGATCAATGCAAAAAAGATAATAGAACTATCAAATGCAATAGCAGATATCAAAGGATATACCCCATCAGAAGAAGATGTTAAGCGCAGTATAGAGGCTATACTTGCAAAGCTGGATAATAAAGTTCCGAAAAGAAGGAAGGTGATAAAAACCCTTTCTACAGCAGCTGCCTGCTTAGTAGCAGTGGTTGTTTTAAATCAGGGCATAGCGTATGCCTTTGATGTTAAGATGTTCCCAAAGCTCTATGAGGTAGTAGACGGAGCAATAGTTATCCATATGGATCAGGACAGAAAAGAAACTCAGCAAATTCTTAGCGAAATCAAAACCAAATGTGCTGAATATGATATATCTTCTCCGATCATTACATATTTACCGGAAGGATTTGCATTAACCAAATTAGATTATCAATATAATGGATTGACGATTTGGTTAGATAAAGGTGATGTGCGTGTTAGTATGATATATGTGTTTAATGTTCATGGTGGCAATGTAGGTCTTCCATCAGATGAAGGCAATGTTGAAGAAAAAGTAATTAATGGTAAACCATATTTAATTAGTATGGAAGATAATCAATACAGGGCACTGTATGTTTCGGACAAATTTATTTTTAACTATACATCCCTTGGTTTGGATTATCAAGAAGCGGAAAAAATGGTCAATTCATTATCCTGAATGGAGGATTAAAAATGAAAAAGTCTTCGCATGGTTAGATAAGAGCAGAGGAATTATTAAATTACATAAAAGAAAACCAAATAATTTCTGTAAAAAGTGAGACTTTTTTCATTCTGAAAAAACAGTGAGACAAATCCGCAGAAAATGTTACTAAGTAGTGAAAGGCAAAAACCAAGCCATAAGCAAAGGAGGAATCACTATGAAAAAGAAGATATTATCGATCATAACAGCTTTATGCTGCTGTTCAGCTATTCAGTTATCAGGTGTATCTGCTATGGTAGGCTATGAAACTGTAAATGATAGTGGTGAGATCTTAAAGGAAGTAAATGGACATACATATCAGCAGGTATACTGTGTAGATTGTCTTGAATACGGAGAAGATTTTCCTAATGAAGAAAAATTAGCAGATTACGATTTCCTTTATATAAGAACAGATGGAAAAGAACTCTTAGCATATGAAAAGCAACCTGATTATATACATTTAAACATAAATGGTAATGTTGATTTAAAGCAGCTTAGCGAATTTGTAAAAAAATTAGATTCTAAGGCTGGAGTAAAGGGAAACTATAATATAGCCGAAGATAGCGTAAGTGTGTATGAATCAGGATCTATTATAGGTTTTAATGATCTAAGCAAAGGAAAGGAAATAATCACAGCAATAACCAAACAATATGATAATATAACCGCAACCTATGTTAAACCATATATAATTACTAACCGTCAGCTTCGTACTACACCTACTTACAGCGGAGAATACGAAGAGGCAATTGAAAAATACATCTCAGACAACAATATAAATATGACAGTTCAGAATGTTGACTATTCTGATGTGATTAGCTCATATAAGCATCCAGAATTGATGTCTGAAAGTGAATGGGAACAGTATGACCAGATTGAACTGATATCTGAGACCGAAATGTCCGCGAAGGAAGTCCTCGAATTTGAGAACGAATTGTATAACGCAACAGGTATACAACCAATATGGAGCGTACTGGAAAGTGCGATGGGTGATTCTGAGGAATACAATGGTAAAGATGTACTTAACGGCGATGCAAACTGCGATAAGGAAGTTGGACTTGCTGACGCGCTGGCTATTCTGCAATATGTCGCAAATGTTGAAAAGTACCCACTGACAGCTCAGGAATTATTTAATGCGGATATCGTCGGCGACGGCGACGGCGTTACTCCTCTCGATGCACTCGAGATACAGAAGTGGGATGCATTTAAAATAATCTGATCTGAATATACACTCTTAATCAATAACGCGGCGATAACAATGTGGAATCTGAGACTACATTCTGGATAAACCAAAAGAAAAATGTTTTATAAAGGAGGGGAAATGTTAGAATAAAACTGAAAATAAATGATTAAAGAATTTAGGAGGTCTTACTATGAAAAAGAAGATGCTATCAATAATCATGTCTGCTGTTATGAGTACAGCTTTTATAGGCACGACTATCATGAACGTCAGTGCGGAAGATGATGTTATAAAAAACTATTCTTATTACAAATCTTTAAACAATACTCAGCTTTATGAAGAATATAAACAGTATCGTGAAAAGATAGAAAGACCGTTGGAAACTTACATAACTGACGAAGGCATTATCAAGAACGATTACGTAAAGGTTAATGCTAAATACATAAAAAGAGGAAAATTCGGTGTAAAAGGGTTTACTATTGAACCGTTGGAATCTATTCTTATTGAAAAAAATATTACTACTCTTCCAGACTATATTACAAGTGATGATTTGTCTATTGACCATGAACTTTTAGGATTTGACAGTAATTATCAGGGAGAATTTGATATTTACCTTGCTGATATGGATGAAGCGGTAATTATCAAACCACTTGAAGCATTGGTGGCAGACACGAACAGAACTGAAGATACTAAACAGGCGGAGGAAGTAATTTACGAATGTATGCGATGCGAGCTTACAATATATAATTCTTCTTTTTTTGATAGCTATCGTTCAGAATGCGGTCTATTGATTGCGGACGGTCTTCTGCCCGGTGGAGGAAAAGCAGAAAAATCAAAAATAGGTGATGCCAACGCAGACGGCGAAGTCGGACTTGCAGATGCTCTGACAATACTCCAGTTTATTGCTAACTCTCAGAAATATCCTATGTATGAAGAAGGCTTTGAGGTTGCTGATATCGTCGGTGACGGCGACGGCGTTACTCCTCTTGATGCCCTCGAGATACAGAAATGGGATGCATTTAAAATAATCTGATCTGAATATGCACTATTAATCAATACTGTTACATTTACAAATTAAATAAAAGGAGGAAAAAACATGAAAAAGACAAACAGAATTATTGCGGCTATGATGGCTGCAGCAATGCTTCCCGCAGGAAGTATGACGGCGAGTGCAGGTGATTATTATTCTTCATACGATCCCGATCGTAATCTCCGTATTTTTGAAGGTACAGAGGAGTACATAACCGAGCACTATGTAAACCCCGCACCGGAAACAGAGGTGGATATGTCGCTCTTTGACGACTTTGTGCGCTACAGCCTTGAGATTCGCGACTATGACTCCCTCTCCGAGGAGCAGAAGGAGCTCTGCAAATACGTCTATACGACAGAGCGTTCAAGCACTGCAAGCACAATATGTTCCCGTGCGAGATTTGAGCTTCAGGGCAAGCCTGTGGGTAGAATTTCACTGGATGATCCCGATCCCAGCATCAATATCACTACACCTGCGCCGGCATTTTACAGCGTTCGCACGGACATTCCGTATATTGTATCTGATATAGGTTACGTTGATCCGGCAAATCTTAACGGAGCAAGTAGAATAGGTGAATACTGGCTCAATGATGAAGGAACAGAGCGCGTTATCGTGAATAACGATTGCAGCTATGAGGTAGTTAAGGTAGTTTTCACCGATGAACTCCCCGAGGGTGTGAGCGAAAGCAATCCACGTGTTTTCAAGGCTGCTGACGGCGGCTATATCGTGGCTGAACCTTACTATATTACCGAAGAAGCCGAATATGAGACATATACCTCAGATATATGGGTGTACGCTCTTCTTCCGGACGGAAACGCAGTTATCGTAGACTCTACTCTTCCAAAATTTGAAGAGGATAAGATAGATGAAACGATCACATTCCCCGCAGAGCTTGACGGACATCCTGTCGTAGGTGTATTCCAGGCGCTGTCATTTACAGGTGTTACACGCATCGTTGTTCCCGAAAATATACGTTGTATCAGTGGTATCAAGGATATGCCCTATCTTGAAGAGATAGTTATTGATTCACCGGAGATGTCACTTACAGGCGGAAGTATTCTAAGCTGTCCGGAGCTAAAAAAAGCGGATATAAACGTAAAGGAGATCTATGCAGGAGCTATCTCTGAGTGTGAAGCCCTTGAAACACTGAATATCAAGGGAGCTAAGCGTATATCATCCTATGCGTTCAGCCGCAACCTTCCCGCACTGAAGAATGTTACTCTTCCGAAGGAGCTTGAAGCTATCGGACAAGGCGCGTTTATCGGCACGGCAGTAAAGGAGCTTACCTTCACAAGCGCTCTGAAGCTCTCCGGTCTGATTGGTACAGTTCCCGCCTATACTTATGTCGGCGGTGAAAAGATCGATTCACTTGCAGATCAGAATGCGGTACTGATCGCTGAAAAAGACTGTATTATCAAGGGGTTCAGCAATACAGAGATAGAGCGTTATGCAAATGCCCACGATATGACTTTCGTTGTTCTTGATGGTGAAAAGGGTGATATCAACAATGACGGAGACATAAATATCGCAGATGCAGTTGTACTCAAAAGCTTCCTTCATGCAAAGAAGAATTCTATTCTTGTCGACTGGAACGCCGCCGATCTCAACAGCGACAGCTCAGTTGATGCCTATGATATGATATCCATGAGAAAAAAGATATTAAGCGAGTAAGACTTCTAAGAATTATAAAAGCCTCCTGATTCTTTTTGAGCCGGATAGCTTTATTATGTAACACTCCATGGTGAAACTTCATTTACTATTATAAAACCAAGTCCCCTTTATGGGGACTTGGCACTAAAAAAATACCGGTTATCAACCGCCTGAGTATCGGATCTCACCGTTATTCAGGCGGCTTATTATCATAGCTTTTAGGTTTGATCAAGACTGTTATACTAATAATTAATCAAACGGCAAATCATATTAATTTTTTAAACCGTCTTATTATTAAGATTTTATATATTGAATTTATGTGTTCTGTATTGTATAATATAGAATTATAAAAAATTGTTATATAGGGAGACATTCGATGAAAAAGTAATCAAACAGTTTATTTCAACCGTCCTTGGTGTAGCTATAACATCAAGTTCAGTTCCTTTCACGTCAGTTCAGGCAGAAGAAATTATTACAGAAAAATATCCTTATACCTTATTCGCAGGATCATCAGATGAAGGAGCAATAAACATCAATTCCAATAATGTGTGTATTAACGGAAATATAGCAACAAATGGTACAATAACTACAACAGCTGGTAATTTCAATATTAATGGAATCAAGGCTGAAAATGTTGATGAACCAATAATTTATTTCTTTAATAAGCTTGATACAGCTTATTTTGATACATCTGCAACAGCAACATACTCTGAAGACTATTTCTGTGAGGAAACAAATATAAACATTAATACTCCGATTGAAGCAGAAGGAGATATCACTTTAAAGGGAAATATAAATATTTCAAGCGGATTAAAAGCACTTAATGATGTTAATCTGAGCGGAAACGTCGAAAATACACAGCACTCAGCTATATCCTCACAAACAGGAGATATTATCATCAATACTGATAACGTTAATCTCAATGGTATAGTATATGCCCCTTACGGATGCGTAAATATATCAGCAATGAATCTGAATATGAATAGTGTCATTATTATTGCAGACAAAATAAATATATCCTGTCCGAATTTCAATGCAAATTATAATATTCAGATGGGCGAGTTTATAGGACTTGAATCGGAAGAAACTGAATACGATACGGAATTGAATGATAGCGATAAAGATGGACTTCCAGATATATTTGAAACGAAATTAGGCACTGACATTGAAGATTCTGATACTGATGGTGACGAATTAACTGACTATGAGGAATTCTTTATTACTGGAACAGATCCTACAATATATGATTCAGTTCACGAAGGAATTTCAGACTCTGATGCAGACTGCGATGAGGACGGACTCTGTAATATAGATGAAATAGCAAGAGGAACCGATCCGCGTGACTCTGATACGGACTTGGACGGGCTTACTGATTATGATGAGATATTTATATATAACACAGATCCGCTCGTTGCTGACAGTGATAACGACAGTATTGATGACGGTTCTGAGGTAAAGCTTGGTCTTGATCCAAATAATGCTCTGACTTATGGTATTCCTGACGGAGAATATAAGATATCTCAGGTTATTACAGCAGATAATGGAATTCTTTCTGCTTTTAACACAGAGGAAAGTCCATATACTCTGTCTATAGAGATGAAAACAAACAGAGATATTGAAAAAGAAATAAGTGTTTCAAACAGTGGATATTCCAACGTTATAAGCAATGACGCGATGATAGGAGCCAGTCTTGATATATCACTTTCCGATAATTGTGATCCCGAAGATATCGTCTTAAGATATGATATTAAGGAAAGAGCTACAGAAAATACACTTGATAAATATTCATCACTTTCCGAATTACAGGGAATCAGACGACTCAATGTATTCAAATTCGATGAAGAAGAAAGAATGTTGATTCCTGTCGAGACAAAATTCAGTGAGGATAATAAACAGCTTTATGCGGAAGTGGATGAGCTTGGAACATATTGTATCATGGATATGGAGATATGGCTGAATGAACTTGGTGTGGAAATGCCTGAATCAGTTGATCCTGCTATATCGCTTAATCAGATGTCAAATATACAAATAATGGCAGCAGCTCCTAAAAATACTGAGCCTTTATATCTGTTGTTTATGCTTCAGACAAACTATATTCCTGTAGAAACTGCTGCATCATATGAACAAAAGCTTAATTCTGAGATCAACACTATAAAATCACTCAGTAAATATGCTTTTGATAAATATAAAGCACTGGATGTACATGTACAAGTCTTGACATACACTGATATAACAGCTTCTCCCATGCTTAATTCCAAAGGAGAAAACTATTTTACAGACTATAATGAGCTGTGCAGTAATTTAGATACTATTCAATATAGAGCCACTTTGAGTGAAGCAAACAGAAAAAATGCGTATATGATGGCTGAAATCAAATGTGAAGTTTTAAAGCATCCTAATACGTTTGCTTGCCTTTTCACCAACAGTTATACAGTTTTTTCTCCTCAAATAAGTAATGGTTATTTCTTTGATGATGCTTTGTATTGGTCAAAATGGCAAACCGTAAAAACCTATTGTTCACGTGTGTATCTGAATAAAGAGGATTTTAAACGCGATTCTCCTTATTTTTTTGATATTAAAGAAATATATGAAAATGCTCAAGATGAAGAGAAGGAGTTTGCGCCAACTGAAACAGCATTAGACACTTCAAATGATAGTAACTATGAGGCTCTGAGAGATTGCCTTATAAAACATGTTGAACATCTTTATGGAGTTACAGCACCAAAAGAGGATAATTCATTTGATATAATCGTGCCGACAAGGTGGAAGAAAATAACACTTAAAGGTACTCTTTCACCTGATAATGGAATAGACACAGACGGCGATACTCTTACCGACTGGGAAGAGGTCGATACAACCAAAATCAAGATAAACACTGATAATAGCATTGAGCTGCCCACATTTACAATAGCCGCTATGGTGGAGCATCTTTCTCGATTTAACAGCGCAGATTATAACTTCTTAACCAGAGATAATGCTCCACGACTGTATCTGCCTATCATATCCGATCCTACTATGATTGATTCGGATGGGGATGGACTATTAGACGGTTCAAGTATTGATTATATATATGACGTAAATATAAAACGTCAAGTTGCTCCCAAAGATCCAGAGCCATTATTATATACTGGATTATTTAATTTATGGAATACACAAATAAAGCAAATTGATAATAGTAATATATGCCATTATTACAATTGTGAAAATAATAATACAGATGTAAAAATCAACCAAGAATTAGCTGATTTCTTGGTAAAAAATCTATTAAAATATCGCACAAGTATTAACAATAACGAAGATGCTTTAAAAAACATTGCGATTTATTTAAAATATGCTTTTAATAATACTGATGAATTAAGTGCTGATCTATTAAACTTTTTATATGATGAAAACAATGTTGCTTATCATTCTAAGCCCGAAACATGGCAAAGAAATTTTGGATATAATGATTTATATGATGAAATATTTAAAATAGGTTCTACCATGTATTTTGGAAGAATTGATTTTAAAATTAAAAATGAACTATATGCTATTTGGGTATGGAAAGGTGACTATTGGAGTCTAAAAAGTGGAGCGGAAGTTGGTATATATAAATTTGATGATAATTATTATGAAACTAATCAATACAGCTCTATTGATTTTGAAGTTCCTATGACATTGAGTTTGTATAACTATAACGGCAATGGAATATATGATAATATATTTAATTGGATACCTGAAGAAAATCAATGGTGGATTACTGGATTTAATATTAATTATATTGAACCACAACCACAAAACATGGTTGTAGTTGCATCTATTGATTTAAGCGAACATGAAGATTTATTTAACGGAATAATAGATAGTAGAAATGTAGAATATCTTGGATATATATCGCAAAAAAACATAATTTATGATGTAAATTCAAAAATGATATGGTTACAATGGTATAATTAAAAGGAGAAACAATATGAAATATAAACGCAATCATTTTCTTTTTATAATTTTAATAACATCCATGCTTCTTATAAATTGCTCATGTAATAATAAAAAAGAGGATAAAACTCCGGATCAATTAGCCAAAGAACTACAAACCAAAGTAGTAGAATGTTTTATTAATGATGATAAAGAAGAATTGAAAAAATTGTTTAGCAACTATACTATAGAAAAAACCAATAACATTGATCAGGAAATAAATGAAGCTTTTGACTTTATAAATGGTAACATAATTTCTTATGATGAACCTATTTCAAGGACTATAGGCAATAGCGATAACAAATCATATGGAGCGTCTACCGATAACATCATTACTGATAAAGGTTCATCATTTAAAATTGGCTTTACTGGATGGCTTACAAATGCTAATAATTCAAATATGATAGGTATTACATATATACAAATATGTGATTTAGGCGTAACATATGATGCAAATAACAATGTAGAATACAATGGTATTAAGTATATTGGTTACGTAGATGATTAATGTGTCATGCTAATGGAATAGACACAGACGGCGATACTCTTACCGACTGAGAAGAAGTTGATACAACCAAAATCAAGATAAACACTGATAATAGCATTGAGCTGCCCACATTTACAATAGCCGCTATGGTGGAGCATCTTTCTCGATTTAACAGCGCAGATTATAACTTCTTAACCAGAGATAATGCTCCACGACTGTATCTGCCTATCATATCCGATCCTACTATGATGGATTCGGATGGGGATGATATTCCGGATAATGAAGATCTTGAGCCGTTGAAAATATTCTTACATGAGTTGCTTCAAAAGCTTGAATTGATGGAAAAATATATCGATGACTATAAGAAGTATCTAATAAATAGTGATTACAATAATTATGACAATGCTATGCAGGATATAATAACAGAAATAATTAATACTGAAACTTCGATAATATCAATAAATATCATAAGAAATCTTTATTATGGCTGGGAAGGGAACACTGCTAATGGTGTAAAATGGACAGTTACAGACGGTACAGATTTTCCGTTAGTTAAAAATTACATCTGTGAGAAAGACAGCTCAATATTAGAATATTTTCGTATGTATAATGGCAGAAAATATAAATCACCTGAATTAAAGCTTTTCAAAGATAAAACCGACCAAGAAATCGATTTATTACATATGTTAGCTACATTAGGCGGACAAGGTCATGATGAAATATCACTTTTTTTGTTATTCGGAAAAAAGGATACAATAGAACCGCCACTATCAGGTTGGGCTGGAGATTTACAATCTGCTATACAAGATTTAAGAATTTTTGCAAATAGCACTGAATATGAGCCTCGGCTTATTGAAGATAGTTTTTATAAATTAATTGTTGGAGAGATTAGCATTAATACTCCATTAAAATTAACATTACAAGATTTATTAGCTGATATAGATGCTCAAAACATACATAATACCTATTCCCAAAAGGAAACACTATCATATATGATAAAAAACTATTATACTTATCATACAGATACCAGATTTACTGACTTTGTTGATAGCTTTGGTGGAATAAATGAATTTTCTGACCTTGTATATTCTTATACAAGAGGAAACGATCCTGTTAAGCATTTAATCTTACATTTCTTTGCATTAAGAAATGGAGATATATTTGTTACAACTGATGAATCAAATATATTATGGAAAGTATTCATGCGAGTCATAAAGGAGAAAATAAATGAAGAAAGCAATTAAAACTATTTTCATAATAACAGTATTGTTAGTATTTTTAATTATTATTCTGCTAATTTGGTCATTTTTTGGCATAAGATACCACATAAAAACCGAGTATGGTGATTCATTTACAATTATTCGCTCTATATGGACTGAGGATATAATAATTAATGATGACAATTCAAATTATTGTATGTCTTTATTATCTTTTAATGGAAAAGAGGATTTTAAAAGCATATGCAACTCCAAGTTTTTTTTATGTTATAATATTAAAAATGAAAAAGAAAATTTATACATTTGTAAGTTGAAAAAAAATAATAGTTTTTTTAGTATAAATGAAAATATTAAAGATTTAATAAAGTATAGAATTATTAACGCCAAGAATCATTACATTTACGATTTCTTCTGTGATTATCATTACATGGAAATTATTCTGCCTTATTTAGATGAATTATACCACGATGAAATGGTAGACATAGCACAAAAACTAACATCAGGTGACTATGAAGGTCTTGATAAATACGGTCTAACAGAAGAAATGATAAATGATAAGGAATCGCTTGATGAGAAAGTTAAAATAATGGAGGAGTACCTGAAAGAAAACACTGACTGATAAGATCAGCACTCAAACTGCTTTATGCTCAGTTTGAGTGCTGTCTTAAAATTGACTTTCACCTGATAATGGAATAGACACAGACGGTGATACTCTTACCGACTGAGAAGAGGTCGATACATCCAAAATCAAGATAAACACTGATAATAGCATTGAGCTGCATCAAAAAAGGGGGATATATTTGTTTCAGCTGAGGAATCCAATATATTATGGAAAGTATTCATACAAGTCGTAAAGGAGAAAATAAATGAGGAAAGCAATTAAAACTATTTTCATAATAATGGGATTATTAACGTTTTTAAGTATTATTCTATTTTGGTTTTTTTGGCATAAGATACCACATAAAAACCGAGTATGGTGATTCATTTACAATTATTCGCTCTATATGGACTGAAGATATAATTCTAAATGACGATAACTCAAAATATAGTACATCGTTATTGTCTTTTAATAGAAAAAATGATTTTTTATCTATATGTGATTCGCCGTGCTTTAGATGTTATCAAGTTAAAAATGAAGAAGTTAATAAATATATATGTAAAATCAAAAGTCATGATAGCAACTTGTTATTTACTATTAATGTACATGATTTTGAAGGTACTATGTTAAATATTCAAGAAATGAAGAATTGGTATTTTTCTGATTTAATGTGTGATAGTCAATATATAAAAATACTTCTTCCATTTTTGGATAAATTATATCACGATGAAATGGTAGACATAGCACAAAAACTAACATCAGGTGACTATGAAGGTCTTGATAAATACGGTCTAACAGAAGAAATGATAAATGATAAGGAATCGCTTAATGAGAAAGTTAAAATAATGGAGGAGTACCTGAAAGATGGTGAAACTTCATTTACTATTATAAAACCAAGTCCCCTTTATGGTGACTTGGCACTGATAAATAACAAAAAGGACAGATACCTCTCAAATGGAAGTATCTGTCCTTTGGCTGTTATAGCCTGCTGTAAAGGTCTTTGCTTATAGTTTTGGAAACTTCTATATGAGCGCACGCTTTCGTAATGAGAACCTTTTTTTGAGAATCAATTATAATTGGAATACTCCGTTAGGAAGATTGTCTGCGTTTCTGTGGATGTTTTCTTTGCTGACAAGCTCCTGAACGTAAGTGCCGGCACGAACTTGTTCGGCAATAGAGATAGCGCCACTAAGTTCACGTATTTCTTTTTCAAGAGATTTAACTTCATTTTTTATTTCATCGTATTCATGCTTCGCTTCATCGGCAAGCTCTATTGCTTTATAATAATTAGTTGCATTGATATTCGGATAACGTTTATGATACAGTTCAGCTTGTTCCTTAGTAATTATATCGGATTCCTTCCCGGCGAATAAGACTTCAAACGCTTCCTGCCCTTTGGAAAGTCTCTGAACCTTATTTCGTGCTTCATTAACAGCTTCATTTTTTTCTTTCAATTGAGCTTCAGATTTTGCGAAATCTTCCTTCATAGATTGGATAGTAGCGCCTTCGTTGATCTTTTTGTTAAGTAAAAGAAGCTTATCCAGTTCAGCATCGTTAGTCCATGAGAAAGGCTGCTGCTTATATTTTTTGTGACAGGGGAGAAGTCCCTTCTTAAAAGTAACTGTATAGAAATGCATCGTACTTAGTGTTTTGTATGTAGGATGATTATTAGCTTTTGCTGAATTAATTTTTTCATTAAGCTCTCTTTCGAACTTAATGCTGTTTTGAATTCTGTTCTGTAAAGCACGTTCATTATATTCCTCGCCGAGAGACTTCAAACGTATAAACCTTTCAGCCTTTGGAGGTCGGACCGAGATATACTTTCCGAACTTTATCGTATATCCATCTGCTTGAAATTTTTGGTACAGATCTTTCACGTCAGTGCATTGCATAAGCAATCTATCAATGTCATTCATTAGTTTATCACGGAAAGATATCGATGAAGATCTGAATTCCTTTTCCCATTGTCTGATCTTTTCGACATAACATTCCTGAGCATCGAAACCATTTTCTGTTTCAACGTAAGGTATATTTGCAGCATCCATTCTGGACTGAATAAATGCTTGCTTATCAGGATCAGAGTAGAAAAATGACTTGTGCGGAGATGATTTTTCTTTTTCCAGTTTAGCAATCCTTTCTTCTGAATTCTCCGCAGCCATTTTCAATTTACGGATATTTTCTTCTGTAATCGATTCAGGTGAGATGAAATGCTGCTTCCTCAGAGCTTCACACATCGGAGCTTCTGCCATTTTATATTTGTATTCCTCTACAGTCATGTGTCTATGAAAATCTTGCTTCTCAGCACGAACATAGTTGTGATTATGTAGGATTTTTTCCATAGCCTTTCTTTCAGAAGCTTCCCATAAAACTAATTGATTGTTTTTGGTTCCTTTAGGAATAAACCCTTGTTCAATCAAGGCAGCTTTCATAGAAACACCTTTTTGCAAGCCATTATTTCTTCCCTGTGTGTAGTATGGGATGAAGTCAATATGAATATGCGGACTTGCTTCATCCATATGCAAAACTGCATTGAAAACAAAAAGATTTGGATTTCTTTTCTGAAAATCATTCATATATTCGTCTAACATCTGCTTTGCTATTTCACCACGGTCACTTCCACATGGAGTGTCTTCTACGTTACCGAACTGAATAATTGCTTCATAGAACGGAGATTCTCTTTTGCTATTACGCATATGTTCATAATAATCATCAATGATACGATCTTTTCTTGTTTGTTTATCGTTATATTCTTTTAACGCTCCGTCGAATAATTCATGAAACGCATCCTCGATATCTTGCCTCCTATATTCTACATTCAAAGATGTATTATATTTTTGTACATTACCCGCGAAATAGTCTCTATTATTATGACGTATATTTCCACCATGAGGAGCGTTTCCCTTACCAAGAGTGAAACTTATGCTGAAACTGTCCATATATACAATTCCCTTCTTTTTTTCAAAATAGCTACTAAAATGTATCCTTTTGTCAGAAAGGATACTGTCACGCAATATCTGTTTTGTCATAACCTAAAAGGTACAACAAAACAGAGCGTGGCGAATTTCGCCACTTTTGCGTAAGGAATCCTTCCTTAACCTTGCATAACTGCGTTTCGTGTCAGGTTGAAAACTGACATATTTTTCTCCTAAAAATATTGAAACTTGTTCTGTTAGCTCCGCTTCTTTTGGGAATTCCCAACCCCTTTTTTATTACTCATTCTCATCACTCCTGTTCATTATAGTTTCAATAATCTTATCAAAATACTGCTCAGGCATTTCCTGAACAGCAGCAATATAAATTGAAAACAGTTTTATTATAGTAGCTGCTTCTTTGTTGAAAAGATGAAAAGCTATCATTTCCTCGCCGTCACTAACAAATATTCGACTGTAATTTGTTATTGCTTTTTTTAATGCTTCTGCGTACTTTCCATACTTATTTGTTTTGTCTGCTTTTACAAAGCAATCCAAAACATACATCAATCCATTGGTCTGGTTGCGGCTGAAATACATTTCAACCGCAGCAGACTTTTTGTTTTCCTTTTTTTCTGCCATTATCTACTCCTTGTCATTTCCTGAGTATGCTCTTGCTTATGTTCATCTGATATTTTTTGACGAAAATCACTGATGACTCTCTGTTCCTCTGTCAGAAAATCAGGATGCTTACTCTGATATTCAAGACGTTCATTCCAGTCTTTAAAGTTATGAATGTCAAGCTTCTCAACAACAAAACTCGAACGAGTAAGCTCGTTGTTCTTTTCAAATTTTCTTCCGGCATCATCATTGTCCACCGCAGAAATCACATTAAGTCCCTGTTCTCTGAGCTGATCTACTACAAAATTTTTCAGACCAGCCATTGAAACAAACATTGTTCCTTTTAGCTTAGACTTATCATTGCACATGCTGTAAAAACTCATGAGATCTATTGCACTTTCAAATATAAAGGCTCTCACAGGTCTTACATCTTTTACAGGCACAAACTTGAAAAATGATTCTCCTGTTCCTCCAACTGTGCCTTTGAACCTTTTGTTTATGTCGAGTCCCTGAATCTCTCCGCCAACTTCTTTTCCGTCTTTATCTTTGTGAACGAAAACAGCATTTGTCCTTTTGAAAATCTGTTCTTTATCTTGAAGTGATCCCTTGATATCTTGTTCAGCCTGATATAATATTTTTTCATCGATAAACTCACGGATAATCTCATTCGGGATATTTCTGCCAGTGTGGAGATATCCGAATACCCTACGCTGAGTTGGTGCGTGATCAGGCATTATCATTTCTTTTGTTTCTTTGATTTTTTCCTGTGGCTTATCAGACTGACGAACAAGAACTGTACTTTTCTTCTGAGCAATTGTACCGGGACGTGTTCGTGATATATCTTGTCCTGTAAGTTCATAGACGGCATCCTTGAAGGATTTGTCAAGTATAAGAGTGAGACAATCAACAGAATTATTTACTCGTCCCACCTGATGATAGTGTGAGAACCAACTGTTAGTCTCAGGCTTTATTGAAAGACCTTTTATTTCGTTTATGTATATTTCTCCGCTGATTTTCTTTAAAGTGTACCCGCTGGTTCTAAAATAATCTACAAGATCAGCATGTCGAGCTTGTTCAATTAATTCATCGAATTCCTGTTCCTTCATTCTTGACCTCCTGTTAATACTATTGTATCAAGTACCATGAAAAATCATGGTACTTGATATTTTTCGTTCTTATATTGTGCTGTTATATTCTTCCTGTGTTAAATCGTTTTCGTCATAATCTGTGTTGATTTCTATAGATTCTGTTTCACAATTTCCAAAGTCCTCTGAACCGGCAAGCTCTTCGCCGTTGTCAAGATAACCACCTGTAGTAAGTTCTATTTCGAGTTCTTCAAATGCTTTTAAAGTCTCCTGATATTCATTCTCGCTTGGGAATTTTGTAGCAGCTCTCTCTATTGCCTGTGTGAGATCTGTTTCATCTTTCTCTACTGACTGTGTATCAATTTCAATTATTTTTTCGATACCCTTGTCAAAGAAATTCATGAGTCGCTGACAGTTATCTGTGTTCTCACCAATGCCTACTCCTATTCTGTATGCGGCAGTTCGTTCTCCTTTAATTGCAAAGTCAGGATGCGCTCTGTCTGCACTCATTGCCACATTTATTTTGAAATCTCCCACCTTGAATGATGGAATTTCATCATATGGCTTTTCAATTCTGAGCTGTATCAGTTTTGCAAGATAGCTATTGATATGCTTACGTTCTGTGAGTGTTTTACTATCATGAGTGATGAGTTTTAGTTCTTCGAGCTTACCATCAGTCTGCATTTTCTTAGCAGTTATCAAGTCATTTTTCGCAGATGCTATCAATGACTTCTTAGCTTCTATTGTCTCAGGAAGCTCTTTAATTCTACGTTCAACTCTTGTAGTTTCCTTGTTATACTCAGCACGAACGACTTGTAATTCGTCTATCTTGTTCTTTAATTCTGAGAACTGTCTCAGTTTAGGATTTCCTTCCGCAGCTGCTTCAAGCTCTCCGAATGTAAGTACTTTTTCGTCAATGTCCTCAGATGTTCTACTGATACAAGTGTCATTCCATAGCTGTGCAATTCCTCTTGCCTTATCAGTAACGCCCTGATATAAGTAGCTGTCGAGAGTACCTTTTGTAACGTAATTTAATATTTCAACTTCATCATTCAGGTTGCCCTGACGTACAATTCTTCCTTCACGCTGCTCAAAATCTGACGGACGCCACGGAATATCAAGATGATGTAATGCATACAAGTTTTTCTGAATGTTTGCTCCAGTTCCGAGTGTTCCTGTGCTTGCAATAACAACACGATACTTAGCATCATTAATGTCTCTGAATATTTCTGCTCTGTTTTTTGCATCAGATTTCGGAGCAAAAATAATTTCATCTTCCTTGATACCATTGGCTATAAGCTCATCTCTGATATACTCATAAGCTGAGAATTTTCCGTCATCGCTATTAACTGCAATATCCGAAAAGATAATTTGTACTGCTTTATCATCATATCTGTCATGATATCTTTGAGCAGTCTGTCTTATGCACTCATCAATCTTACCTGACTTATCATCTTTCACAAATCCAATCGGAAGTTCCCAACCATTCTTTTCATAAACGGAAGCAACTGCTTGATTCCCTAAACCGACTAATCGAGCTTCACCTGTTATCTTTAACAGGTTATCTTCGTCTGGTCTGACGTTACCAAGCTGAATAGCTCTGCCACGTCTTGCAAAATCTTTGACAATCTCACGCTGCTCTGGTGTAGCTTCAACTTCAATTATCTGCGGTTTGCCTGTCTTAACCTTTGGCACTACTATCGTAGGAGCATTACCGTCTTTGTCAGGTGCAGCTATCTTTTCAATCGTTACAAGATCAGCAAAGTCCTTATACATTTTTATAAGCTCTGGTCTGTTCTTGAATCCGGCAAAACAAGTTTTTAACTTCAACTCTCCTGTTGCTGTTTTCTTGTTTTGTGTCTTTATCATTCCGAAAGTTGCTGCCCAATCATCGAAACGAGCGCAGCCACAATCTTCAAGTAAGTCCGGGCGAAGATAACGTGTCATAACATATAATTCAGTCATGCTGTTACTTACTGGCGTTCCAGTTGCAAAGAGAATGTGACCGTTGCCAAGTTCGCTGTTGAAGTAATCACACTTCATCTGCATATCTCCAGCACGTCCAGACTCTCTTGTGTTAACGCCTGATACATCACCCATCTTAGTTGAAACGAAACCATTCTTATAGGCATGAGCTTCATCAACCACAAGATAATCGAAGCCAAGAGACTCAAAGTTAAGCAATGAGTCTTTGGCTCTGGACTTTGATTTTGGATTAGCAATAACGTCTATTCTTGCTTCAATTCTCTTTATAGCAGCTTCAAGTTCTTTTACAGTAGGATCACGTCTTCCATTCTCACGCTTGCTTTGTGTCAATTGATCAAGCAGTTCAGCTTTTTGCTTATTCAGGAATTCAAGCTGATGCTTTGGTGACATTGGAAGCTTTTCATACTGCTCCTGTGACATTATAATAGCATCATAATCGCCTGTTGCAACACGAGCTGTAAAGAGTTCTCTTTTCTTTTCGTCTGATAAATCCTTATTATCGACTACAAGAAGCTTGGCATCGGGGAAGGCTGTACGCCATTCTCTTTCCGTCTGTTCTGTCAGTGGCTTAGGCACTACTACACAAGCCTTGCGTATCAGTCCAAGCTCCTTTTTCTTCATTACGCTTGCTGCTATTACCGCAGATTTACCAGCACCCACGCAATGTGCAGCGAGAGTGTTACCACCGTAAATTGTTCTTGCTACGCAGTCAAGCTGATGAGGACGAAGCTTAAAGTCATTTGCCATGCCTGAAAACGTAAGGTGTGAACCGTCATATGTACGTCCTACAAGATTGTTAAACTTTTCGTTATAACGTTTAACGTATTTTTCCTTGCGCTGCTCTGTAGCAAATATCCATTCTGCGAACTTTTCCTTAATAGCCTTTGCTTTAGACTGAGCAACTTGTGTTTTGTTTTTGTTAAGAACGGACTTAACCTTTTTAGCATCATTCGGATCAGGAAAATAATCGAATACCTGTATCTTTTTCTGATTAAGCAGATTCTCTAAGATATGATACATATTCATATCTTCAGTTCCGTATGTAGATATTTCATTTGGATTAAGAGCTGATAAATTTCTTGTTTTGGAATTTTCTATACTGAATTTGCCTGTTATCTCAGAGAAACGCAGTCCGAAATTTCTTGAATCATATTCCGTTCTGCCTGAAAGTTCACGCATAAATGCTTCGTAGTCTGATGTATCTATCCATGTACAGCCGAGGTCAGCACTTATCTCAGCAGCTCCTATCTCTTCTGGAATTACTTCCTTGAGAGCATCAACATTACTGCTAAAGCTGCTGTCCTGATTTGCAAATGTCTCAGCCATTACAAGTTTTCTTCGCACATTACCACAGAGATATTCAGCTCTGTCTACGATTTCTGCATACGGCTTTCCTGTTGCTATCTTCTCAGGATCCCGGAATATCATTCCTTTATCAAGAAGTTCATCGGTAATATACTTCATTACGTCTGTAATTTCTGCATTTTCATACTTGTTTTGAAGTAACGTTGCCATATAATATATATCAACTCTGCCTTTTTTATCAAGCGAGATCTGCATAGCTTCCTCTGAGGAAGCAACTTCTGTAATCTCTGCAACAGGACTTACTGTTCTTCTTGTGAATATATCTGCCTTCGTAATTTGCTTAGTATCGGGATCTATATTCTCCAGTGCATCCAGTATAGGATAATCAGCATCGAGACTGAAAAGCTTTTTAACACTCTTGCTACTGAGTTCACCGTTATCCTTTACAAAGCTATCATACTTAGCATTTAGCTTATTTCTGAGAGGAATGAGTTCCTCATCACGAGCATAGGACTGCTGCTTATTAAGAAGCTCTCTTGTTATATCACGCAGTTCACAAAGTGATTTTAGCTTTGCTATTTTCTTATCACTGCCCTCAACTTCCTCCATAGCATTTCCTAAATTGTAGTATACCTTATCGTCCTTAATCTGATATGTGAAATTCTTGCCCCACGGTTCGATGTAACCTCTCTTTTCAAGATTAGAACGTTCACGTTTTTCAATTTTTATCTTAGCATTGAGCTGACGGAAAGCTGTTTCAAGCTGTTCTTGCAGCGTTATTTCCTCATTTGGTTCACAAGTTAGCATATCAAAATGAGTTGTCTGTTTTATTGTACCAAGAACCATCTGCGGATTTTTTGCAAAATATGAGTTGATATACGCTGTACGCTTCTCTCCCTCATACTTTTTACCAATCATTTCAACCTCAACAGGAGCAGTATAGCACCAATCAGGCTTCGGATCGTAAACATTAAGAGGTGTTTTGCGCTTTTGAAGGAATATAATGTCAGATGTTACCTTTGTATCAGCGTCTGCGAAAGCGTTATTGGGTAGCCTTACGGCTCCTATGAGGTCAGCTTTTATTGAAAGATGTTCTCTTATCTTAGGATTTTTCTTATCAAGCGTTCCCGATGATGTTATGAAAGCTACAATTCCGCCCGGGGCAACTTTATCGAGTGCCTTGCGGAAGAAAGCGTCATGTATCAGTAAATCATTAGTATAATCTGGATCACTGAGCTTATAATCACCGAAAGGCACATTGCCTATAACAGCGTCAAAGCTGTTATTTTCAAGCGGAGACCTCTCAAAGCCACAGTTAAGTATCTTTATATCTCGTGTCTCTGATAATACTTTTTCACTCTTATTATCATCATTTGGATTACGTTTCGGGACGTTAAGGTGCTTCGCTATCTTTGCAGTTATAGGATCAATCTCAACACCTACAATTCCGCCGTTACCCATATCATGCGGCATACGGCTTATAAAGTTTCCAGTTCCACAAGAAGGTTCAAGTATGCGTGAATTCTTAGGAAGTCCCATATTTCGGATTGTCTTGTACATTTCATCAATGATTGTCTGCGGAGTATAGTGTGAATTCAGTGTACTGGAACGTGCTGCTGCATATTCTTCCTCAGAAAGAAGGTTTTTAAGCTCATTTCTAAGACTTTTCATTGCTGGATAACGCTCATCGAACAACTGTGATACTCCACCCCAACCAGAATAACGTCTTAACCGTTCTGTACAAGCTTCTTCGCTATAGTATGAGTTTCTACTTTCATCATAAGGATATTCTCCTTTTGCTTCGCATTCTTCCAATCTCTGCATTTCTTTGATAGCTGTTATGTTATCTCTGATTTTGCTTATAGGATTATCAGCGTACTTTATTTCTGGCAAATTATCTTGTATAGGGGGAAGCTCCGATATACCGCCATGATCTTTAACTCTTTGCTCACGATAGCCATATTCCGAAACTTGAATGTTATTCTTTTCAGCTGCTTCTTCAAATGAACGAAGTTCCTTTGCAACTTCATCAACTGTCAATGGAATACTTGAATTTGCCTTTGAAATGTACCATATCGGAACAGAAATACCGTCTTTGAATTTCTCAGTTATATGGAAGCCACTGTCATTTGGCTTTATGTTCAGCTCGCCAAGACCATGTTCCTCTGAAAAAGCATTAAGTATCTCACGGTAATATGCACTTTCGTCCTGAATTTCTGGCTGTTCAGGTTCGATAACTCTTTCGGTCCGATCTTGTAATTCATGAACATCGCCGTTGCTGTCTGTATATGATGACAGCTCTCTGCCGGCTGAAATAGCATTTCGTAAGTTTAATCGGAAGTTTTCTTCCAGTGCTGCTTGCAGTTTCTTGTCAATAGAACCATCTTCAAGCTCAACAGTCTGATATACAGTGCCTATTGACGGAACACCGTCCATCTGATATTCCAATACATGAAGTTCTTTGTTTTCATGATCGAGAGTGAAAACAAAATCAGGATCACGCATTAAATCACCATTCTGAATATACCATGTCATAAATGCATAGGTATTACCGCCCAATGCTTCTACCGAAAGCGGCTCAAATGCGTCATTCTCCCCATATTCATCATAGTCACCGTATCTTTCATGTGTATGATTACCGTCTGCAATATCGGGAAAAGCTTCTGTGAACTCTCTGTAAAGCATTTCAGCTCTGGAAGCTCTCTTATGAGGTCTTTCATCTATCTGAGGAACATCATTGATAACTGCTGCAACGTCTTTTTGGACGGCTGTAATATCAAATGTTTCTTTAACGCTTAAATCTTCATCATTTGATAAAGAATAGATATTCAGCTCGTTAGATTTACTTATAAAGTCCGTAACAAGGTCTTTTATTGCCTTTTTATCAGCTTTATCCGATAAATCAAAGCTCATTGTTGGCTTATCATCTGAACCTTCTGTTATAATAACAGACTCCGCAGTGTCGTCAGCTGTAAGCTCAATTGACAGCATTCTGTTCAGCACATTGTTGTCTTTGATATAATGTGTATCTTCGACTACAAAGGAATTAATATCCTTTAAATCTACAATTATACCGTATTCAGGAATATCAATAGCAGTATTATCCACGTTGATATTTCTTAGTTCTTCCTGATAATTCTTTGTATATCGCACTATCGGGAAGTCTGTATTCTCATCGAGCAGCGTTTCTTTCCAGTGACCGTCAATAATTCCCTTTGTCGCAAGTCCTATTTCGGTGTAGTCGTTTCCAGCAGCGTCAGCAACGCGAGTCATGCTTACCATAAAGTTGTCATTCATGCTGTCAATGCGGAAATACATTGCTTCTCCTGTTTCAGGCTCTCTTGTAAGCAGAATATCACCGACTTCAACATCACTTAATGTCTGAGCATTCAGCTCATCGGTCAGCTGTTCAATGTCGTTGCTATTTGTATCAACGGCACCTTCCTTGACCTGATATGACTTTGTTTCCTCATATTTATGAGAATACACCTCAAGATTTTCGGAATTACCAATGAATTTTGCAACCTTATCTCTAAGCTCCTGCACATCTTCTTCGTTTGAAAGGTCAAAATCCGAATTTGTTGTAGGACTAAACTCAGAATAACTATTGTATTCCTCAACTTCTGCATAACCATAGGCATTGAGTCTCACGGTAAGAGTAGCACTCTGAGCTGAATAATTATCTTTGCGCTCATGACCATTGCTATCCATGCCACCTTTATAAACGGAATATTCATCTCTGAGATAAAGATCGTCCAATTCCTTCAAATCTATGGACAGACTGTACTCTGGAAGATCTATTACAGTATTATACTCCTTGAAAGGCGGAGCATAGTTGTTATACTCAACGAGCGTATCTTGAGCTATATCAGCTCTTATACTATCATGATCGTCATGAACAGCAGTGAGGTATTCATCTATAAAGTTATAATTATGCTGCACAAGTGCTTTTTCAACATTCTGATATACATTCAGATTATCATTCCACTCAAAAGCATTATCTTCATCAGTATCTATGAAACCACGAATATCAATATATCTGTCCTCGTCCATAACTGCGTCGAGATCATGTATATTGCTTGCGATAGTATCTATCATATTCTGCTGCTTTACGTCACCAAAGGCAGCTGTGAATACTTTGTCATCACTGAACACCTCAGTTACATCTGTTTCTTCGGGAAGCTCATTGCGTTTCGGAACGGCTTCATTATTATAATAAACCTTAAAGCCATTGTCCCACATTGATATAGCGTCCTCAGCATTTATAGTGATGTTCTCAGCACCAAGACCTGTATATGGTAAGCGATATTCAGATATTTTAATGTTCTCAAAAGAAATGTTATCATCTGTCCTGTCGGCTTCGGATATTCCACCATGACCACCATTTACTCTGTAAATAGTCGCAGCGTCGTTATCAAAGTCAAGCTTTACTGAAAAAGAAAAATCTGCGCTTTGCTGAATTTCGGCATATTCTTCTCCGCTTATCCTGTTTCCAAGATCAGAATACCTAACAAGCGGATCTATCGTTTTAGCTACTCTCATTATATCGTCAAGAGAATTGCCTGACAGATTATAATAATTGAATTCACCGTTTATTTCGGCACTTATAAGAACTTGTGGAGCTGTTTTTATTTCTTCTGCGTTGAGCTTTGTAATAATATTATTAAGCTGCTTTTCATAGCTGTCTATATCCGCTGCGGACAACCACTCTGGCTTCTCATTATCGGGAAGCTTATCATAGAACTCACGCATTATCCTAATGCAAGAAGCAGCATCTCCACCGTACATATACTTGTTAAGAGCAGTAAAGCTATTAATCTCATCTGCCCTGTTTATAGCATAGTTGCAATCCTGCTGGCAACGTGATAATGTCATGTATATAGTGGAATATCTTTCGGTCTCCGGAACGTCTGATTGTTCATGGCGTTCTATTACATCATCTGGAACTGAAACAAGTTCATTAAAGTCAAGACCTGTCAGACCGTTTTCAACCATATCTCTTATTCCGCTATACTGCTCTGTACTGTATATCTCACCGTCAAATTCATAGGTTATTCTATGATCTATGAGGTCGGCTGAAACCTGAACTGGTAGTTCAGCGTCGGTCAAAGTTGTATACGCAATACCTATGTTATGCATATCACTGAAATCAGCTTCACTGCCGTATTCACTCTCACAGAATGAATTGATAAGATACTGAGCTTTTTCAAGATCATTCTCGAAAGTACGCTCAAATTGCAGGAGCTGAACCTCTGTGTCAGGCAGAACTGCTTTCATTGCTCTTGCGACCATTGCAGGAACAGCACTTAATTCTTCGTAAGGTTTTACGGAAAATACATCATCTTCAAGCAGAACAGCACAAGCAACGTTACCGTTGTGGTATACTTCGGCAAACTCAACACCGTCTGTATAGTTGATAGACCATGTACCGTCTGCACTCTTTACCTCTGAGCTGTCAGAACCATAGAACTTAGCAATAACTTCATCAAGTGTCACAGGCTCTTTCTCAGAAGTCTTTGCTATATTTGTCTGGATAGCTGATATAAGTTCTCTTTCGGTACTGCCTAAACGTCTGCCAAAGATATTTCGACTTACATACTCTCTGTTTCCATAGGTGTTATGGAATGCTGAATTCTTTTCAAATGCCGTATCTATGATGTTTTCTGTTACGTTTTCTCTTACAGCAAACTTTTCGAGACGTTCAAGGAACAACTTTTGCTTTTCAGTGTAATTATGATTACCGTAAACAGTGGCAAAACCGTCATGTATTGCCTGTTCATTATCATTTGAAACTGTTTCAATAACTGCTTCATCGTTGATATTTGTATCAACGATACTCTGCTCGTGTTCAGGCTTCAAAAACTCAGGAACACGCTTGTAGCCAACATCATCTACATAGTATGCGGCAACATCGCTGCTGTCATGTACTACGATAATGTCACTTACAGAAAGCGAGTGTCCGTTGAAGTCTGCTGGATGAGAGATATTGAAACGGGTATATATATCTTCAAGTGTTGTACCGCCTGTAAGCTCTGCTGTGTATACGAGATTATAATTCTCAGCATCAACAACATTTCCTTCTTTTGTAAGTTGCTCATAGCTTGTAAATCTGTGATAATGCAGATTTTCGTCATTTTTAAGCTGATATATCTCAAAGTAATTCTCAGATACGTCGCTACTTGTAGCAACGCCGTTCTCAGCTACAAATGATTTGAAGTTCTCAGAAGTAATCTCAACACCCTGTTCTGCGGCAGTTTGTAGGAAATTCAGCATATTGACCTGTGTTGCAAGCTCATTCGGATCACCGTTAGCAGCTTCTATATGTTCAATACGCTTCCTTATATCGTTCATTGTCGTTTCAATCGCATGATTTCTGATTTCAGCAGTCTCAGCTTCATCAGCTTCGTCTGTCACATTATCTGCAAATGAAAGCTGTCCGATTTCCTCTGCCTGTTCTTCAGGAGAAAGTGCATTAAAAAGAGCTGCTTCACGGCTGTCCCAGTATTTGCTGTGCCAACGCTGAATGCTTTCATTAAGACTATTGGAATATAGTGAAAAGAATTCATCGGTTTTTTTGTTATACTGTCTTGAAAAATAGTAGTCGATATTCTCAAATAGTCCTTTATCAAGAAGCTCTCTCTTGGCAACTGCATAGTCACAATCTTCCTCAAAGTAATACCAACCATTTTCTTTCTGAGCGACAGCCTGAGCTTCTTTTGAAAACAGGATCCTTGCAATTTCGGATTTTATCATAATACCGCCATGTGAAGCCGTAGACACTTCAAATATGCCGTTATTTATACGGAAACTGCTCTGAACGTCACCCCATATACTGTTTTCAGGAGTATCTATGAATTTTGAATAGCTATAATTGAAAGTCTGGTTTTCATTAAGCCTTGTAAATCTTGTATTCTTGAGCGCAGTACGATATGAAAAATAACTGTTGTTTGTTAAATTGTCAAGTTTCTTTGCATAGTCTATCAGGAATTGCGCTATTTTCTCAGGATTTTCTGATTTGAACACACGTAATGTATTGTTATTTTCAGATAAATCATAGTAGTAGTTTGCTGTATCGGCAAAATCAACCGCAGATATATCTATAAGCTCTTGCGTAGATATTGACTGAATGAAATCAAATGCATTTTCAAATCGAGATGCCTCTATCAAAGAGTCCTGTGAAATATGGCTTACAACAAGCTGTCCGCCTTCAGAACTGTCGGGATTATAATATACCCAATCAACAGTACCGTTATCGTTATCTATGATAACGTCAATATCCGTCCATTTATTGATGATTTCGTCATTTACGGAGTTGTCACCGGAACGAGAACTACTTCCGTCATTACTAAGTGATCTATCTCGTACTTCTTCATCCTTGACCACTGCTGAATTGCTTCGTATCCCGTTGTCGGACGAGGATTGTCCCTGTCCCATTTCTCGCTCAGCTGTTCGTAATACTCCGATGCTCTCTTGTCCACTGACCGAGCTACCGTCAGATAATTGTGATTGAACATCATCAGTTCCACCTTTGCTGGATAGTTCTTCTCCATGTTCTCCATCCACATTCTGCCGTACAGTCCCACCGGTTGTTCTTTCATCGAAGGTTCGTTCTGTATCATTGGGATATACAGTCCGTCCAATGGGTTCAGAAGATACGGCTGCTCTATCGTCATTTCCCCTGATGTTATCGTTTTCGTTATTGTTTCCGCTATCCAGAATATTTTCTCCTGATCTCCGACTTTCTGAACTATTGTCCACCCCAGCTGTCCGTCCTTCTTCTCCAGATGAGACTCTGTCAGTCCGTTCTCCAGCTGTTCTTTCGGTATCTGAGGATATTCCACTTCGGGAACTTCCATTTTCTGCTCTTCGCTGAGAGCTTTCCACTGTTCGTAAGTCATAATTCTGTTCTTCCTTTCGTAAAGCATTTTCGGTTCTCAGGGTATCAAAGGCATATTCTACGCTTGTAAGTGCTTTTCTTGCGGAAGATGCAGCACTTGTCAGCAGCATAAGCATTTGTTCATCGTTTTTACAGAATTCTAATGCAGTTCTGTCAGGCTGAACATTATACCTTGCACCGTTGATTTCCAATCTTCCGGCTATCATCGTCTGTATCATGTTATGATACGAATTACGGAATTTAAGCTTATCTTCGCTTGAAAGATCTGTAAGTTCTAAGTCCTGAATCAAGCTTAAATCATCGATAGCGGAAGCAGCAGACTCATCCAACGAACTGAAAAGAGGCGCATCATTTGGAAGTCCGAGTTCGTTACGGACAGCATCAACATTTCTGTTCGTTATAGTCCACCGCTTAGGAGGATAATCCCCTATTACATCTTCAAAATCGTATAGTGTAACTTCGTTACCTTTCTGATCGAGGAACTGAATGCCTATGCTTGCAGGATTTACCTGATAACCAGCACGTTTCCATTGATTTCCAGAAGCAATAAACTGCGCTTCCGGTCTGTTCACATAGAATTCCAGTGCCACTGATACAGGATGCTTGAATACTCTTCCGAAGTATTTGAGGAAGTTCATGTACTCAACATCATCGTTTACCATTCGCTTGATTGTTTGTTTACCCAGCTGACTGTAATGTCCTACGGGTATAGAATTTGCCATGATAATTTTTACCTCCCTTTATCATAGTAACACTTTAAAGCAGAGAAGTCAAGTTTTTTGCATGGATATTTGATTTTTTGAATTCATTCTCTCTCCGCCACAAAAACCAGAATTTAAAATCTCGTCTGATTGTGCAGATCAACAGTATTTATAAAAAAATAACCGTCAGGAAATTCCCTTTACGAAGTATTCAACACTGACACCCCTCCTTTTTCGCTTGTTGCTTTATTGAAAAATAAAAAGCGCACCGAACATTTGTTAATTTCGTGCGCACATCTGACTCTATATTATAATAAAGTTTATATACTTTATGTTATTTATATACTATAAGTAAATCAGTATTTTTTATTTCAATAAAGTGATATAATTGGGTACTTGAAGATGACTTTAAATTTGCGGACTACCCCTTTTAAAAAAAGTTTTGCCGCTGACTTGACAAATCATCTTTTTTGTGATATTATTAAAAGTGAACTTAATGCTTTTTATAAGCGATCCACAAGTCCGATTGTACTGCGAATGCAATCGGGCTATTTTTTTCCCCTTTTTCCTTATCTTTCCTTTGACGTAAAAGATGAGAATATAATGATTATCTACATATACACGTCTATTCTCTTTTGATTTCCTCTTACTTCTTCGTATCAGCTTCAGGCTTTCAAGCTCTGAGATTGTATTTATTATTGTCTCACGCTTCATACCTGTTTGGCGGCATATGTCATTATAGCTGTTCCAGCAGTCCTTAAGCTGCATAGAGAAGCTCTTACATATAAAGAGATAAATCATCATCTGTCTCGGAACGAGCTGTCCGAATACGCTGCGATCTACAAAAAAGAAGCTGTCATTTGTTGGCAGCTTCTTTATTTCATATATGTATGTTCCTTTATATCCATTCGCCTTCAGGGAGCGTTTAATCGGCATTACAAGACCTTTTGTTGCAAGACTGCTTATTACCTTTGAGACAGTCTGAACAGCCTTTAAGCCACATTTCTGAGCTATTGTAGTCTGCTTAACCTTAACGGCAGTACCGTCAAACATTGGATAGTCAGACGGCAGGCTGCAAAGGTAAGCATATATGCTCAGTTCCTTTGCAGATAAACCAAGATCAAATATCTTATTGGATAATTTTATATTCCGCACCTTTGCACCTCTTTTCTTCTGGATATTAGAAAAGCACTATCGGAGAATAGTGCTTAGTTTGACTTGTTACGTTGAGCTTACACTTATATAATTTTAGATTATTTATGTCAATTATTTACTTTGTCTCTGGAAAGCATATAAGGAAATAATCACATTCATCGCACTGTTTTTCTACCTCTTCATGCTGTCCATTACCTTGACACTCTGCACCGCCTAATGACGGCTGCGGAGTAAAATCGCTTGAATTGTACTTTTCAAGCTGTTCTGGTGACATAAATTCCTTAATACACATACACATTTCACTCCTAATAGAAATAAGCAAAGCTCCTGATTTCTCAGGAGCTTTTGGCTTAATAATTTATGATATTGTATTTTTCTGGAATAGAATTGTCAGCTTCGAGCAATCCAATCATTCTTCTTGCCGTTCCGGCAGGGGTATTAGTGCCTTTCTCCCATGCTTCAACGGTTTTGTTTGTTACTCCCATTAGAGCAGCAAATGCACTCTGTGTCATGTTAAGCCGAAGCCTTAGTTCCCTAACTTCGCTTGCTGATACATTTGGAGGGGGAATAATTGTTACACGCTCTGAGCGAGCTGTCTTTTCACCCTTTTCGTATTCAACAGCTTCATTCAAACCTTTCATAATGCTATCAAATGCTTTCATAATATCACCCTTTCAATGCACGTTCAAGCTGCTTTATCATCTCTGATATAGCATTTCTTTCCGATTTGCTTAGATTCTCCTTTTCATTCTTAGGATATGCAGTAATAAGATAAATTTTCTCATATACTGCAAAATCAACGTAACACACTCTGCCACTTCCGCTTTTTCCTCTGTTTTCAAATGCAATTCTTAACTTGCGAAGTCCACTGGTTCCCTGAATCACATCACCTTTTTGTGGATTTAATATAAGCTCTTGCTGTAATATCTTCAAGTCATCATCGGTGAGTCCAATATCTTTCCAGTTTTTATCAAATTCTTTGGTTATAACAAATTCTCTTGTCAACGATGTCACCTCTTTACACTTATATTATACCCTATTAAATAGGGCTTGTCAATAGCTTTTTTGTCACTTTTAATCCTCTTTCTCCTTTATATAGCATGTTAAGTTATCTACAACATATGGTTCATCATACTTATCAATAGCTTCTTTTATAACTTCTAAATCAATTTCGTCAATCCATTTCTCAGATTCTTCTTCAAAAGGCATACCATTCAATCTATCAATAAGCGTTGATTTTGATAGAGAACAAAGCATTTTAATTGTTTCTTCATGCTCTGACTTCATGCAGCCGATAAAGAATTCTATAATATGATAATCAGTATTACAGATAACATAATCAGTTGTTTTGGATAACAAACTATAAGAATAATGCCCCTGTTCACAGCATTTACAGAAATCTGCATACATCTCATTTGAAAGTTTTACAGTATTGCTTTCACCATAATTGTAAAAAATTCCGTTTATTTCTGTTGATCTCATTGTATATCCTTTCCAAAATGTGCTATTATAGCACATTTTTATCTTTTACGCTTGTCAGGAAACTGAAAACTTACTTCCTGTTTTTCCTTGTCTATTGTGAGGTATACAAGGATATATTTCCAAGTCCCATTTTTCGTATTTTTCATCATAAGATTTTGCAGGAACGAGCTGTGCAAGGTGTCCGACTCCGTGACACAGGACAGCCGATTCTCCATTGAATGTAAATTCATAATAGCCCACAGTAGGCTCAGATTTCAGCGGTATACGCTTTCCTGCGTCTAATGCATGGGCAATTTCTTTTGCCAGACTTACTTTTTCTGCATATATTACTACCATATATATCACTTGATAGGAAGCTCAGATATCTCACCTGCATCGAGAAGCTGAATTGCAAGAGAATCTGAACCCGTGATTCCATCACCAGCGCTTTTTAGTGACACCACAGATGTGCAGTCTGCATTTAACTGTCCCTGTTTTGTTAGTGGATACTTGCTGCTGTTTGCAATATACTGAAGTATCGCAAGAGAATCTGCAAGTCCGACCTCACCGTCACATGTTGCATCTCCAACAACGATATTAGAGCATAAGTTTATGTGTTCAAGCATTTCGCCGCTTATATCTACGCCTAATAGACTAATATCTTTGTATTCCCTTTCTTCTTCAGGAGTAAGCTTTGCCCAGAAGTAAGCTCCAATTTCTGCACTCGGACTATCTGATTTAATGATATAGTCAGCATCTTCTTTTTCTAATTCCATAGAATCGGCTGTTTTTGCGAAGTCATATTCAACTGTATAACCGTCAGGAACAGTGAATCCAAGAGTAGCATCTATATCGTACATACCATTGTGTGTTTCCTGATCGGGATACTTATTGAAGCAGTTGCTTGCATTATAGGCAATCACGTCGATGATGCCACTTTCATGTACATCAACCTCACATATTATTCCGCTTATATCAGCAGTTTTAGTATAGACGATATTATCTGCATTGGTATCTGCTTTGATAGTTATGTTTTCAGGGTTAACCGTAATACCGCCCAGTCCTCCATATATATCAATAGGTTCTGTTATCTCGCCTATCAAATCAAATTCCAGTTCGAGAACAGTATCTCCCTTTTTCAAAATCGGAAAAAACGCATTAGGTATATCAAGCTGCAATTTTGTTGTTGTATCAAACTCATCAGCATCGTCCTGATGAATAGGAAACATTATCGATCCCTTGATATTATCGGTAAAAGGCGTATATGTTAGTAGACAATCTGCGGCTTTACCGACCTTAAGAGCATACAGTCCCTTATCGTATGTAAGAGTATTGTCAGGTAAATAGTAGTCGTCTTTCATAGGATCAATATCCCCGGTAGCTTTTATAACCGCTTTAACGGTTCCGTTGTTGTACAACGACCATTCAGCATCATACAGATCTGTGTGTGATTTAGTAGTGTTTACCACTTCGATAGCAGCATTCTGCATTTCTGCTTTCACGGCTATTGGCGAGAGAGCTGTTACTGCTGTACAGCTGATAGCGATAGCAGATATAGTTGATACAATACGATTTTTCATTTTCAAATTCCTTTCTGTTTGAGATACGGTTTACAATAGATCCGAAAACTTTATGTTCAAAGCTTCGCAGATCTTTTGATATGTTAATAAATTGCTGTTGGAAACGCCTTTTTCTACGTTATATATGGTATTAAAGCTAACACCAGCTTTTTTCGCAAGTGCTTTTTGCGATAGTTTCATTTCAAGACGTTTGTTTTTTATAACGGTTTTTGCTTTCTCCAACATATGTCATCCACCTTTTTTCATTGATTTTTTATTCATGGAAGTCTTCGGCTGTATCTTTTTTATTTTCCTCTTCCAACAAAGATTCAATGGTACCCGAAAGGATATGTTCAGCAAGTAATTCTGCTTGCCTTCTTGATAGCTTTTTTAAAGCTGCATCGTCCAGTTTAGTCAGAGCAGAAGAATACTCATACCTTTTCAGCTTCTCTTCTTGTTCAGATAATTCATCTTGCATTTTATTTAGTTCATTTTCTTCTTCATTAAGCTCAGCTTGCAAAATATGTATCTTCTCTCGCTTCTTAGCTATGCTATCATTTGTCTTTTTTAACATTGACCTAAGCTTTTGGATTGACTGTTTCAGCAGTTTTATTTCTTGTTTATTTTCATTCATTTTCATTATCCTCCATATTTCCTTTTTCAAATAAATCCTCAACCGTTTCAGGATAGCTCAGACTCTTCTCATCACCATCTCCAAAAACATTGGGCGAGCTGAATTTGAACGATCCGGTAAAGATTTCTTTTGGATTTTCGGGATTTATCGTAGGACTGTTAATAACCGATAAGATATTTTCCTGATAATAAGCGTAATCTGGAGCTTGCCTAACAGTATCGTCATAGTTGGACTTATCCTTTGTCCCGATAACATAGACTTTATTATCAGAAACAGTATTTGATATAATATGACCATACCTCAGATCGTTGTCCATGCCTAATATTCCGCCAGTAATACCTTCTTGTATAAGCTTGTTCCGAGAGTCATATTCTCCTACGGTAAATTTAAGATCAATGGCATAGCAATTGGATATCATTGCATTTTCAGCATTACTGCTTCCAACAGCAGCGATACCACCGGCAACAAGTTCGCTCTTAAGTTCAGCTTGTCTAACTAAGCAACCTTGAATATTACCTCCATAATAATCAGGTAATTCATCGCCGTGTGCATCATACATTCGAGAACCAGATGCCGAACCAACTATTCCCCCGGCATTAAATATGTTACCTGTTGTAGAATAGTTATATACTACACAGTTAAGAACATTTGCCGGTTTACCTGAAATACCACCAACGTTCAGAATGTACTCATCAAGGCTCACATCAACATCAAAATCTTCTACATAACAATCTTCTACTTGTCCGCCATTTCCGCTTATACCGCCTATTGAATAGCCATCAGCAACTTTTGTTGGTTTAACTTCTGGTTTGGATTCATTTTTTTCCTTATCTGGTTCAATAACCTTTCCGTTTTCATCATATTCAATGAGATCAGGAGGAATAACTTCTGCTACAGTAGTGGGTTCAATAGCTTCTGTTACTATTTCTGATTCCGCCAAATCTCCTATTGTAATAGACGAATGTGAAACTGAGCAATGTCTAATTAGCGTTTCACCTGTTCTATATGTAGAATCATTTGCTTTATACTGATAGTTGATCGCATTGCATAGGATAGTGCCATAATCCTGATACTTATCTTTTATTATGTGAGCATTGCGAATGTTTACATTTTTTATAGTCGCTCCAGATACAGTACCAAATAATGGACTTGTCAATCCATCGATAATAAATCCATTTCCATCATACTCAAAATATTCTGAATCCGGATCGTTTTTCAACTCATTGACCGTATTGATCGGTGTATGATTTGAATACTCTGGAAAAGATATATTATCCGTCTGTTTGAAATATCCTCTTGCTTTCTCTTCGGCAATAAGTTCGAGCTGATCGTAGTAATCAATGAGATATGGATCTTCTTTTGTGCCTGAGCCTCCGCCATATTTTACAAGAACACGATATAACTTCTTATTTTCTGAGAAATTATATGTTTTACCTCCGTAATATTGAATTTTTTTACCATTCGGATCAGAAGTGAATCCCCATGTATATCCAGCAACATGAGTGAAAAAGTCAGTTTTATCAAATTCAGGAAGTGTAATGGCTGCTTTACCGTCAACCATTGTACCTTTCAGCTCTAAGTCCTCTGTAGGAATTGATAAGTATGAACGGTCAATAGAGATAGTGATTTGTTTTGACTTTGATTCCTCCTGTGCTTGAATAGGAATAATCATTCCACCCTCATTTTTAGTAGAGGGTTCCTGAACAAGAACAGGTCTGGAATTCAGAAACTGGAAAATCTTATATCCTCCATATCCGCCTCCACAGGCAAAAAGTACTGCTATTGCACTACATAAAGCAACAATTTTGCCTGTTTCTTTCTTTCGCTTTTTAACTGCTTTACTCTGATTTTCAAGTTGCATTTCTCCCTGAGAATAAAAAGTTGATGCATTGCTGATAACGCTCTCAAATACTTCTGAGTAGGTTGCAGCATCAAGTTGTTCGTCCGTATAGTATACAGAATAGTCTATATATACGATTTTTGGCTTATAATCAAGCATAAACTCTCGGAACTGATTATTTTCTCTCAGTATTTCTTCTGTTAAAATAGGCTCTGTATTTTCATCGAAAACTATATATGTTGTTATTTCTTTATCCTTTGAACTTATGCAATGAGCACGGCAAAAATAAATCATTACAGTTTTTCCCTCGCTTTCTTCTTTTCTTGTATAATTTTTATAACACAGAATCCTCCGAAGCCGACTAAAACAAATAAATCACTCCAATAAAAATGCCATGTAAGCTTATCTTCCTCGTTGATACTTGTATCAACGGAAGTATCTTCTTCAGATGATATTGATTTGTTCTCAGCTACTTTCTTTTTATCAGAATCATTTTTATTAAATACAACCTGACCTATTAATAGCAGTATTACTGCGGCTGCTATGACTGTAAAAAACTTATTTTTAGCAGCATATTTCTTTATTTTTTCTACTCTTTGTGAGTGAGTTAACATATAATAATCACTTCCTTATGAATCAACTTCTATATCTGGATCGTACACAAATCCCATATATGTGACTTCATACCATTGCTTGTCTATTTCAGAAAAATTCCACGCATCCATTACATCGTCCTTGGAAAGAACATTTAATCCAATAGAATGTAATTCATGCAGATGTTCACACTCAACAACCATTTCTATTGTTGATTCTGGAGTATTATTGAATTCATAGAGATATCTTTCATATAGATCACCGATATCCTCTAAGAAGCTTCCACCGCTATATGTATAATATGGTGCTATTGGTACTGCATCTCCATAAACCAGCTTCCAGTTATCAATTCTCCATTGCACACTATTATCCCAATACTGTCTCTGTCCTCTTCCATCTTCAATACTTTCATACGTTTCAAAATAAGGTAAAATCTCATACCAGTCATTATATGCGTCTGCTAAAGTATCGACCTTATCCGATAATTCATCGTATCTTGGATTGTGAATTTCTTCCTGATGTGCAGAGCAATTAGCAGAAGGACATTCCTGTCCATCATATATATTATCTGTCCATGATACCATCATATTTAGCAAATCATCGAAAGCTTCTTTGGTGAATTCGACCTCGTAGATTTCTCCAACTGTACCTTTTTCAAGGTTTTTCTCCCTCTGAAGATATGTATAAACGAGAGCTATTGCTTCCGCTTTTGATAATGTTTTACTAAACTGCTCTTTGATTTGTTGTTTTTTATTATCTGTAACAAGTGTTTTTTCAAAAGTTGTTCCATTACTGCACACCATATAAACAAGATCAGAATTTGGCAGATCGTCAACTGAATAGTATAATGAATCGATAAATGAATCAAATTCGTCTTGTTGATCATCTGCAGCTAAATCATAGAAATGTTCTGCTTCTGGAAAAACTGAGGAAATTTCTTGATTTGAACCGGCTGTCCTAACATATGCTTTGTTGTTTGTTGTACCAGCAACTGCGCCACCTGAGAGTATCACAATAATTGGAACAGCAAAGAAAAAAACAAAGAATAGAACAAAAATTATAATCCAGAACACCGGATTTAATAGAAAAGCAAGAAGGTGAACTATTATTGTACTACTTATTCTTGCTATTTTTATTATTCTTACAGGCGCTTTATAAATATCTTTTGCTGTGTTCACTGTTTTCTTTACAGTATCCTGGGTTTTCTTAACTGTTTTATATCCGAGCTTCGTTGCTTCAGCGCCTGTATCTGTGGTATCATTCATATTAAGCGGAGTATTTAACGGATTATATTTTTCAGCTCCCGATCTGATTTTTTTTATTCCTGACTTGACTTTTTTAATATTTCTACTTCTCTTGGCCATATTTTCAGGATTCACCTCTTCATATCAGATGATTACTTAAGAAACACTTTTTGTTTCACCGAATTTTGTTGTTATAATATCGTAGATGTGAGTATTTGTCGGAAATTTATTCTCAAAGGGAATTATTCCATATTCGTCAGCATACAACAAACCGCTTCCCGGACTTGCATTTGTTACATAATTCATAGTATCATCTGATATTCTGAGAAGTCTCGAAAGCTGCTCTCTATCTGTTGCGTTTTGTGACAGCATAACAACAAACTGCGTATTTGAAAGCATTGTTCGAGCCAGATCAGAACGAAGCAGATCTTCAACGTTTTGTGTAATTCCTGTCGGAACACCGCCCCACTTTCTCGCTCTTTTATAAAGTTCATAAAAGAAGTTGGCTGACTGCTCAGATTTGAAAAGAAGATACATCTCGTCTATATATATTCTTGTGCCGATATTTCTTGAACGGTTCTTAGCGACTCTGTCCCATAGATTTTCAAGCACTATCATCATACCGAGTGTCTGCAAGTTTTTTCCAAGTTCTTTGATGTTATATACAACGATCCTTTTATTGATGTTGACATTAGAAGGATTGGAAAATACATTCATCGAGCCATGTACATAAAGATGCAATGTCTGTCTGAGATACGTTACAGCAGATTTTGTTTCATCTGTTGCACCTTTTTCATAATTCTCTAATTCAGAATAGTATTCCTTTAAAGTTGGATTATCATGATTCTTATATGTAATATGCATTACATCATCAATAATTGTTTTTTGAATAGGTGTGATTTCCTGATTTCCGAGAATTGTAGAGAAAAATGATAGTAGAAAGTCAAGTTTTGCTTTGATTGGATCATATTCTTTATCGTCTGCATTTGGATTTTCTGTAAGGTCGAGAGGATTAATGTGTGTTTTTGAGTTTTCTGATATATATATCACTTCTCCACCAAGCAGTTCAGCTATTGCAGTGTATTCTCCTTCCGGATCAAGAATAAGAATTTCTTCATCCGTCTGTAAAATGGAATAGATCATTTCAAGTTTTGCTAAAAAACTCTTTCCACTTCCCGGTACTCCAAGTATAAATCCGTTTGGATTCTTAAGCCTTCTACGATTGAAAATTATAAGGTTTTGCGTAATTTTATTTTGACCGTAATACAACCCATCTTCATGAAGCAATTCCTTTGAATTGAACGGCATAAATCCTGCCGTTGCTGAAGAAGAAAGTGTTCTTCTTACCTGTAAATTATGTTCTTTATCTATCGATGAAGAATTTCCAACAGGTAAGACACTGCAAAATGCTTCTTCCTGTAATCCAGCACATTTCATAGGCTGAAGCTGGTATTTACGCAGAATGATTTTTAACGCATCTGTATTTTGTTCTAATTCATCGAAAGTATCAGCTGTAAGCATAATAATGATATGTCCTCTAAGCATCTTCTCGTTTTTCTCCTGCAGATCAGTAAGAAACTCTTGAGCATCCACCATATCTTTTTGTAATTGAGTACCTTCGATTGGATCAACAAATGCGCCTTTTGAAGCTGAGCTTGAATGTTTAACCTTAACTATTGCTTCAAACTGCATATCTGTGTTCTTTTTCTGTAATAATCTAACAGCTTCTGACTGCTCCACAAAATCCAGATTTTCGGTTATTATCATAGTTTGATTAAGTTCTATAATACTTTTAAAGATCGTATCGATTATTGTTGCTGGATAACGCTGAATAGCTATACACCTTGCATACTTATCGTTGAATAGAAAATAATCTTTCTTGAATTCCATGTACTCAGGACAGCAATGCTGCTTTTCAGCTTTTCTTGCGAATTCCTCGCGAGTGCATGGAGTTATTTTGCATTCAACATCTCTCAGAATGTCTGCCATAAGTCTGACTCTGTCATTAGCAGTCAATGGTATTATTTCTGTACCCATTCGTGTTAAACAGTTTATCATATGCGCTTCGATGTTGAAAAAGCGTGTATTCGCAGTATCAAAATTAATTGCTGCTACTGTTACAGTAAATAATTTTCTGCATTGAAGTCCATTCTGACCATTTGTGATCTTATCTTTCAGAATATCATTAAACTCTTGTCTTTCTGAATCAAGCCCGTCATCTTTATTTTTTAAAAGAAGCTTTTTTCCAAACTCTTCTTTATTTATTTGCGTGTTCATAATAGAGATCTGCAAGCTTGCTGTATCATCAAAACCATTGAGAAGTTCTATGTACAGAGCTTGCAATTCCTCTTGCTGATCCCTTGTTACTGCTGAATAGTTTATATCAGGGACAAGGTATGTTTTGGAATATAAATTGGCTGTCTGTTTGCCTATTTTTACTCCTGTTTTATTAAGCATGATATAGTTGCTTACAAAACACTCATATGGCATCGTTTGTATTGTTGTACGCTTGATCTGACGCTTTTCCTTTTTTGGCTTTTTTTCTTTTTTGTTTTTCTTTGCTTCAGAAGCGAGTCTATTTTTATCTCGCTCTTTAGCAGAATTAGTTTTTTTTTTCTTTTTAAACAGTTTCACTTCTCTCACCCCTCCTGATTTATTTCCTCGCCATTATCTATTCTTTGCTTGATTATTTTCTCTGCAAGTAATTCTTCATGTAATCCTTGAAACAGACTTTCGTCTGTATCTTCATATACTCTCTTCTGCGGCAAAAGGTTGAAAGATATCCATGAATGGAAGTAATCTTCAAATTTCAAGCCTTGAAAGGTGAAAAATCCCCAGAGCACCCATGGTATAGTTATGGCAATAATAAACCATGGAAGTATATCCATAGATATCCTCCCGTGACCGATTACTCCAATAGGAAGAGCAGTTAATAGCGCTCCTCCTATAGCTGCGATTTGCCTGACAGACAAGCCAGCAATAATTTTAGACTTATAATCGTGTATTTCAATTGGTATTTTAACTTCTAACACTATATTTCACCTCTCTCGTTGATACTAATATCAACCTATACCGCATATTTTCTTTGACCACGTTCCTGACTTCATTACGCCTAAACCGAGAGCACATAACGTCAGTATATTCAAGTGCTTAGTCATATGTGCGCCTTCTGATTCAAACCAGTTTAGTACATAAGTGGACAATGCACCATATATAACAAACATTATAACTATTACTGCAATCTGTAAAACTGTCGCTATATAGTTTTTTAAGAAATTTTTTCCCACTTCGCTTGATGTTTCAGATGCAAATGTCGCTAAAGGTAGCGGAGCAAATATTGTATATATTGATAATTCAAACACTCGTCCTATTACAACTACAAAAATAACATAAGCAATAGCCTTCATTATAAAGTATATTGGCTTTAGTTCCAACATTTGTAATGTAGAAAAACCAAAAGCATTTGGCTTGGGATTTGGAAATGCATCAACAAATGAGTCAAGATCCGCAAAATTAGTTTGCGATGGGAAGGATGCGTTTGAATAGAACATTTGTACAGCATCTTTTGATATAACATAATCAAATGCTTGGCTTCCTTCCTCAGCATTTCTGTCTGCCCAAAAATCAAACCAGCTTTTAGTGAGCTGTTTCAGTATACTCTTCTTAATTTCTACATGATATGTTGTCTCAGTTCCATAAGGTAAGAATTCAGGTGCTGTTCCGGTTGCTGCTGTATTGATTGAATTGAACATAGAATAAAGTGTTCCGATAATAGTATCAGCATTCTGCACTACTTGTTTGATGACAATTATTTTTATCAGGAATATCAAGACATTCTCCCATTTTGATGACCACTCAAAATTAATTGATTTGCGTAAAAAATCAACCATCAAAAGTAATGTAGCAACAACAAGCGCCATTGTTTTAGATGCATTTCGTATTGCTGCTGCTATTGATCCAGGTGCCACATATTCTGATAGTGTATTAACTACATCATATGGGGAAGTAGTCGAGAATCTAAAAGCATTGTTAAGTATTACATTAGTTTCCTTGACATGCTCCGTTATATCGACATAGACATCAGGAATATGATTTCCAAAGATATCAGCATATGCAGTTAAAGGAAAGAAAATCTGAATAAGACCAAATACAATAATTGCAGTATATATCATTCTGCGATAAAACATCAACTTTTTATATACGGGATAAGGTATTACTCCATACATTTTAATCCTCCTGTTACTTATACGAATGTATTTAGAATCCCTGATACAGCAACAACAATTCCACCTGAAGCCAATGACTTTATAGCAATAACTTTTTGTGCTGCATCATTATCCTTCATTGAAAAAGCAAGCATAACGGCTCCCATAAACATTCCGAACGCTCCTACTCTTCTTGCCCATTTACCAATAAAATCCATTATTGATTGAAATTCGAGTTCAGCAGCTGCATCTGAGTATGTTGCCGGAATATCGAATATAGATAAATCGTTTACAGCTGTAATTATCATAAATCCAGACACCATCATTAGAATAGCACCTGTCTGCTCTCTGGTATGATCGTCTTTTATTGCTAAAGCTAACTTTATGGCTCCTATAAATGCAATAATTCCACCTATTCGTGAAAGCCATGTAGTAAAAAACACAATCCCATCTTGTGCAAGATCGTTAGGAGAGCCACTCGGCGGAATCGGGAGTATACTAAAAAAATTTAATATTTCCATTTTGAACTCCTGTGATTGTAGAGTATTCTGCCCTTGAAAAACAAGGGCAGAATACAAATTTATCATGTGAATAGATCAAACATATCAACGGCACCAGTAATCGCCCATACAACGAATCCTGCAACCATTGTTTTTATTCCATTTTCCTTTTGATCAGCATCATCCTTTTTAAGTGCAAGCGCAAGAATTATTGCACCGAAAAGTGCCACAGCAGCACCTATACGTCTGATCCATGTCAGAATGAAGTCCATTGTACTCTCATAAGCAGCATCAGCAGCAGTCGAACCTGAATCAAGCGGCTGAATAATCGGAGCTGAACCATCATTTTCCATAAGAATAATTGTTTCAGTTGCATCGTTATCTTCATATTCCTCTGAAACAACAATTGCTGTATTATCATCAGCAGCAAAAGCGGACACTGGAAGTGCTGTCATAATTGCGAGTGTAAAAACTGTCATAAGGATTGTTGCCATATGTGTAATAATCTTTTTCATTTTAATTACCTCTCTAAAATAAATCATATTCGGAATTGAAATCAACATCTTCGATCATGTCAGAAGTTACTGTTCTGCTCGATGTAGTTTCAATCGTTTCCTTTATATCGTCCGAGGATAAATCCTCTATAGTTGAAGTCTTTACTTCAGGGACTTCATATTCCTGTTCTCTGTCATATGTACCTTCGTTGATATTTGTATCAACAGGTTCTTCAAAACTTCCGTCTGGATTCAATATGTCGGGCGTGATTTGTTCCTGATCTTCATCCTCAACAACCTCCTTTTCTATAGGATCGCCTAAATTTAGACTTTCAAATTCAAAAGAGACATGATCGTATTCTACTTCTGAATCTGATAGTTGTTCACTTCCGTAAACCTTAATTTGATTACCCTCAAATAATTTAAGTGTTTCAATATCCGGAAGCAAACTATTGTATTTATCAATTAATACCGTTTCTGTTACAGACTCATATTCTGGAATATCTACGTTGACATTTGTATCAACTTCATCATTCTGAATATCAGATTCGGTACTTTCGCTGTTGATACTTGTATCAACTTTGTGGAGTTCCTCTACAGAAATGGCATGAACTGAACTAATTTGGAAGGTTCTTTCCTCCTTTTCTTCTTTTGTTTCAGCGGCATCGGCAAGAAATGCATAGTTAGGATGTTTTTCTAAAGGATATTTTTTGCAGTAAAACGGATTATGCGATCTTATAAGCAATATACAATCACTTATAGGCATAGTAGATATCTCGTTAGGCTGCATCAGTTCTCTTCCAAGAATAGAATTATTCTCAGATGTACTTGACTGTCTCCCCTTTGTTCGATTTGAACCCTTTACATCTATGGTTTCTTTACCAAGTTGTTCTGAAATAGACTTTAGTGTACTTTCCTCCTTTCCACCTAAAAATAAAAGACTATCGCAGTTACCTGTGATAATCTCCCATTTATCATTTTCGTACCTTGATTTAAGCTGTGCTAAATTCTGGATGATAACATCGATTGACATTCCCATAGACCGGACAAATGCAATAACCTTTTCAAAATCAGGTATCTGACCGATGTTGGCAAACTCATCCATTATAAAGCGCACAGGTACTTTTAAACGCCTATTGTTATTAGCGTATTTGTAGTTAGCGACATTTGCAAGTGTGTCGAATAGCTGTGTGTACATCATCGCTGCTAAGAAGTTGTAAGTGCTGTTTGTCGCAGATATAACAATAAAAATTGCTGTTTTCTCATCACCTAATGTGTTAAGGTTGATGTTATCACAGCAAGTAAGGTTATATAGATGCTCCATATTGAACATGAATGTTTTTACGTTTGCTGAAGAAAGGAATGATTGTCCTGTTTCTTCTGGAGCATTACGTACTTCTTTGTATAATCGCAGCGCCAGCGAATTTGGTTTTCTTTTTTCAAGCTCGATAAAATCCTTATCTAACGGACATAGAAAAGCTTCATTTCGTCTTATATTGTACTCTTCATCGGTTTCATCCTCAATGTGCTGTAAGAAAAAGCCGTCTTTTCTGCCTTTAGTCGGATATTGAAGCTTTCTCATTTTTTCAGTTGCAGCAAAGAAATTAAGATTGGATTTATCCCTTGTTTCCGGAATAAGTCTACCGTTCTGATCTTTTTCCATGTTATACTCAGATTCCTCAAATAACAGAAGAATGATAGCTTGAAGCATCGATTTACCTTTTTGTGACCAGAAATCTTCCTTTTCTCCTTCACCTTTAGTAGAATTGAAAAGAACATCAACCATTTTTACTATATTATCTTCAGATACATTGCCGTTAAAATCATATACATATTCAAATGGATTGTAATTATTAGAATGTTCCATTTCAATTGTATTGAATACTCTGACTTTATATCCAGCTTCTATAAGCATTTTGCCTGTATCGGCAAGAAGTTCACCTTTAGGATCTGTTACTACATAAGATGTATTGAGCTGCATAATGTTCGGTCTTGCGTAGAACCTCGATTTACCTGATCCAGCGCCACCAATTACCAGAACATTGAAGTTCAAAAGATGTTGCTTATAATTCAGTGACAACATAACTTCTTTCGTCAAAATGATATTGTTATCAATTGAAAAACCAACAAAATTACCTTTATTATCAAACACTCGCTTTCCATCTCGGAGAACCGGTTTGAATACAGGCTTTTGTTCTTTTTCAGCAAGGCTCCGCATTTCTTTATCATCGCCCCATTTTGCTGAACCATGTTCTTCGCCTCTTCTATGCAGCCGTTTAGGTGTTTGAGAATATTTGTATAAAATGAAGATACCTATACATATAAGAGAGAAAAATGTCATTTTGCACACGTAGCTGTTTTTATCAGTAATATGATCAAATAAATATGGTAGATTATCAGTTGCTCTGCTAAAGCCATCACCAATGAGTGTATAGTCAATTTTTCCGTTTGGCTTTATCGAAAAATCCATAGCACAGCCTAATAATGCAGATATTGCTGTAATAAACAAAACTGCTACTGCATATATTATGACCGTTGTACTTGTAAGACGTGGTTTCGGGCGAGAAGCTGACATACTATCTACCTCCTCGTGATGCAACTTCCTCTATCCCCTCGGATATATCGTCTATTGTATCAACTGTTTTATCAAGTGTCGATGATACTTTATCAGCCGAATCCGAAAGAATATTTCCTTCGGGATGTAATTCATGACCGTTCTTATAGCTATCAATCGCAAGTTCGTTGATATTTGTATCAACCTTGACTTCTGTACTACTGCTTGTAACAATGATATCATCTGCTTTTTCCATGATTACAGATGCATCCTCTTTCGGTATTCCGTATTCTTCTGAAAGTGCTTCGATAGCACCGTTTCGATCTACGGTTGAGATCTCAATTTTTTTATTGCCATTTGTGAACATAACGGTTGTATCTTTGGTTTTCTCTATAGCTATGATAGGAGAAGCATTCTGGAGTTCAGCTTTCTTGTATACATTCTTTGCTATATCCTTTGCAGCTGCTTCAGGAACACCTTGCTTTTGATACATTTCTTGTAGTTCATGCAATGCTGATTTCTTGTTTGAAAAAGAGAGGACAAGATGATGAGTATTTGGTACACTTTGAGAAAGACCATTCTGATCTGTCTCTGTCACTATTGCAGTACTATCGATTTCAAATGTATTAAGATCTTTTCGAGCTATCGATGTTGAAATACTATCAAGTGGTTGGCTTTTGGTATATGTATTTCCGTTATCATCGGTCCGACGCATACCTGAAACAATTGCAGTGTCCTTCATATCAAATGCAGACTTTTCAAATGTTACATCATGTTTGTGCAAATCAGTATTGACACCCATAATACTACGATATCTTGAATTAACACTTGAAACATGCTCTGCTTTGGCTATTAATGCATCTTGTTCGTGATGATCTTTAATGCCAAGCTCATTTTCAAGTATAGAACGCATATGTAATTTAGTCATTCGAGGTGGATTGAGTACAGCAAAGTTTCCGTCATTGTCCTGATATACTACTCTCGCAACTCCGTCCTCTTTAGGTGTTACAAAATAACAATCATAGTTTTTTACAAGTAGATCCTCATTATCCCATGATACCTTAGATATATATGAAAACTCTGCCGTAGGATCATCACTAAAATACTTTTCTTTTATCTCTCCGGAAAGCATTTCTTTTCCGAATTTCTGCGCTGCGATATTTGCCTTATTATCGTCATAACCGAACTGCTTCTGTAGTTGACGAGAAATAAAGGTTCTATTGGGAGTATCATCAAAAGGGAAAGTTTTGCCTGAAATTTTATCAGTTATATTGTAGAAACCGTCCTTATCCCTTGAAAATTCTATTGAATTCTCAATTTCATTTGCTTTGCGAACAAATTCGGAACGAGCAATCTCTATAGCCTTAGCGTCAGATGATTCATAAATTGCAATATAGTCTCCGTTATTTGTTGCTGCAAACTGAGCGGAAAGATCATATTTTTTCAGTTCGGCATTTATGAAAGGGATTTCCCATTCTTTGCATTTAAAGTTACTAAGTTCTTGCGGTCTGATCTGAAGTTTCTCCTTTATCAACTCTGTTGTAAGCTGCTTATATACCGCAAGATCGCTTTGACGTATGCTTGCGTAGATATTATCTTTTCCGTTTTCTTTATGAAAAGCTATGGGTATACCACATTTCTTTGCTCTTGATGCAAGTATTGAGGCATCATGTTTTGACATTCCTTGCTCAGAAAAAACTATTTGCTCATGATTTTGTCTACAATGCTCTATCAGAGCTTTAGTAGATATCTTTCCACTTTTGATATCGTTGATTTCTTGATTATGAACATCAACTCTGCGCTTGCTTTCTTCTAAGATCCGCATAAGACGTATAAGAGCTTCAATAATAGTTCTTGTTGCGTGAGCTGCTTCACCAACAGTTTTAGCAGAAACATTTATAACGGCTCCTGCTATATCATCGCTCATATTCATTTTTGAACCCTCCTGTCTATCTTAATAAGATATTAATGTTAAGACCAATCCTTTTATGTTGGTTTATTCTGCAATATATTCTTTTGATAACCTTGTTGGTTTATATCCTTGCATTGCAAAGAGTTGTTCAAGCGTATACTGATCTGAGATCGTGTAGTACTCAACGGTAACTTTTTCACCGGATTTAACTACATCCTTGTCAATTTTACACTTGATCTGAGAGTCTCCTATTGTATTATCTGTTACAAGAGCATTTATTAAATTCTCTCCCAGTTCTGCTGGAAGGTGAAGAAACTGGCATTCTACATAATCAAAAGGATCTATTTCTTTAAGTGGATTCAAGCCGCTAACAGTCAGTTCGGCATTTTCTATATTAATATCAACGTTATACAAGCTCTTTATATCGTTATAATTAGCATTGAACTGAAAAACGACAACATCGCCATTAGAAAGAAGCTCATATTTATCTGTCTTTGGTTCGAGATATGAATTAAGGCAATTAACAGCAGCTGTCAAAGCAGTATCATTTGTATCATCTTCAGGAATTTTAAATGCTTTTTTGTTATCTTCTGCTATCTTTACAGTATCTATACCATACGTTTTCAATTTTCCAACTGTATCATATCCTTCAACTTCCATGTGCAAGTAATCCTTAACAGCTATTTCTACCGCTGGTTCATTTGTTTTCACGTTTTTTTCTTTATCGTTATTACCGGCACTTTCTGCTGCATTTCCACATGAGCAAAGAAGCGCCATGCAAGTTACAGGAACAAGAACATTTAATAATTTTACTTTCATGTTATACCTCCTCATAATATCTTGTAAAATCTCCATTGAAATAGAAAAAATCACTCAAACAGTTTAAAATGGTGTTTCTTCTGCTACTATCTCATCAAATTCGGCTGCAAAATCGACCTCAATGTCGCTATCCACAGATTTGTTGTATCCACAAAATTCCGCAGAATCTACTTTAACATATGTAAAAGTACGTTTCTCTCCATTTTTATCGTAGTTATCACTTTTTATCTTACCTGAAACTGCTATTCTGCTGCCTTTTTTGAAGTATTTTACTACAAAATCAGCAGTTGAACGCCAAGCTTTACACTGGATAAAGTCCACATCCCTTGAACCATCCTTGTTCTTATAGTCCTCCTGAACAGCGATAGTAAAACGGCACACTGAAATGCCACTCTCTGTTTTTCTCAGCTCAGGATCAGCTGATAACCTACCCACGAGAATTGATTTGTTCATTGTTAATTCCTCCATATTAATTTTTGCGTTGATATTTGTATCAACGTAATTTACATATCCAGTATTAAAGGTTCTGTGCTTTGTATTCTGGTTTCGCTTTTGGATGATTTATGGTTTAAATCTTGGTTTTTCCCTATAGCGCAAATTAAAACAATAGAAATAACCAGAACTAATAAAAATAGCAGGTATTTTATGCTGAAGATATTTTTCTTCATTCTCTATCTCCTTGTTCGTTGATACAAGTATCAACTTTCCTCTCCATAATCGTTAAAATCAATGGACAAAGCTCGTGATACTTCGATAACCATTCTTTTTGGAGGGATTGTTCTGAAGATATGATATGGTATATTGTAGTCTATTTCATTATATCCTACAAAACAAACTGTAGCTGATTTATTATCTATGGACATTCCTGCATTCCATAGTATTTTCGTACTGGTTTGCTTCTCAACTTCACGTATTGCTGTAGTTATGGAACGAAGTGCTCTCATCGCTTCGCTTTTTTCTCTATCTGTCATGGCGCTTACCTCTTCTGGAATGCTCTACAAGCCAGTTTATAACTTCTTCCTCGGACTTAAAATAATCATAGGGGCTGTATAAATTTGCTCGACAAGTTTTTCCGTACATTCGGAAAGATTCTGTGCCGACTACTGTGATAAAGCCACCGTCAGCCATTTTCTTTACTTCTGCATTTGTGATGCCGAACTTCTTCTGCAATTCAAGCGACGATACCCCAACAGATGCTAACTTTGCAAGCTCAGCATAGCCGATCTTTTCAGCAAGGGCGACAGCGATATCCTTTTTATACATTTTATCAGAAACATCTTCGATTCCATTTTCAAGCGCAAGCTCTATCAATCTGCTCTTATCAATGAAATTGTGTGTACCACGATTCTGACCGATGAGCATGATTATCATTTCTTCGGGTGTTGTACAATTCATTTTTTCACCTCCCTTATTTTTATTGTGTATATCCATAACTTACTCATTTTTTGATATATACTCATGTAATTCTTTTTCAGCACTCTTTGGAAATTTTGGCTGTTCAATCATAAGAAGAATACTAACAAGGTTAATACATTCTAATATAAATAAAAGCAGATAATCTATATTATCTACTTCTTTTTTTAATACTGCGTATAATATTATTACAAGAGTTAATAAAACTGGAATTATTTTTATTATTAGTTTCGTTATTCTATTCTTTGTATTTTTATATACGCCTACTGCAATTCGATTTGCAATTAAAGTAATTGCTAATAATACACATTTCATTTCTTTTTCTCCTTTACTGTGATAAAATAACTGTATCACTTTCGGAAACGTAAATAAAATCTGCTGTTGCTCCTGTCTGATCGGTTAGTCTTATACCGTCCTCGATGAGCTTCAAGCTCAGCACTCCCTCTGGAAGGAAGGAGCGCTGTATTTCTCTCAGAGCTTTGAACTGCGATATTGTATCGCAATGAATATAGATTTTCTCCATATCGTTCTCCTTATCGTTTGAGATATACAAATAGGTATATCTCAAACAATGCAAGTAAAAGTATTGGTACAGCGAGTAGCACTGCTATTGTAATTTTTTTGTATATAGGCTTTTGTGTTTTATCAGCCAGTCTTAAAGCAACTGGCATCAAACGTGAATATACATATACTTCTATTATCAGGCTTATAATTATTCCAATTGTACCAAGCGTACAGTTCATATAGATTCATCCTCCTCGTCTTTCAAAAACTTTTAAAGAATATCTCGATTCATTTGGTTCTTTCCTTATTTTGAAAGAAATTTATTTTCAGCTTCTGCTTTATCATGGTTAGAAAGCGCTTTAATCATTCCGCCCATGAGAGCGTTTATCTGTTCTACTGAAAAAGCAGCTTCCTCAGCAGCAAACATCATATACCCTTTCATAGCATTAACAGTATACTTATCATCAGTACTACTTGTAACACTTTCTTTTTCTCCACCTAAGCGTTTCAATTCCATTTCTTTAAGTTTAGCTTGAAGCTCTGGTTCATCATCAATTCTTATATCATCGTTGATATTTGTATCAACGTACTTGTTTTCACAGTCAGAGTTTGCACTATAATCGTTGATATTTGTGTCAGCTGATGAATTCTTTTTTATATCTTTTGGCTGAATCTTACTAAGATCACGAATGCTACTCTGTTCAGCTTTGTCAAGCTTTGCAATTTCATTAGCGGTACTTATCGAAAGATTACCACTTGCAATGGCTTCCTTAACAGGTTCTATTGCGTTTTTCTCAATATTCTGCATTTTTCCTACTTGTGCGGAGGAAACGCCGAGATGTTTTGCTATATCATCTCTTATTCTGCCGAAATATTCACCTTTGGCTTTCTTTTCTTTAAGTATTTTATCAATTGTTTCGTAGCTTTTCCAAAGCTCTGGATCAGATAGCTGACGAGCTGATACGTTCATGAGTATCAGGTCAAGCATTTTATCGTCCTCGTCAGTATAGTTCTGTACAAGGCAGGGGAGAAAGTGAGATATATTCTCCCCATTGTCTATAAGCCACTGTACCGCAGCTCTGCGGCGATGACCGCTGATTATTTCATATCCGCCTGTTTCAAGCGGTCTGACGATTAGATTATCTTTTACACCACCCTGACCGAGAATTATCTGTGCGAATGACTCAATATTTTCAAGTACAAAGAAGTTATCAGCTGACTCATGCAGTTCTTCTATATCTATCATCTGGATGCTATCGGTAAGTGTATTTGATACGATAGCTGATAAATTATCAAACATGTTTTTCATGCTTCTACCTCCTTAATTATCTCATCTGCTAAAGCTTCGTATGCATTAACTATTTTCCAAGCTGTACCGATATTCGGCACATTTCTTTCAATGAAGTAAGCTTCAATCGGCAGTCCCGATTTCTGAGATTCACGTACTGTAGTTGAATAAGGAATTACTGATTTCATAAGGCGATTCTGGAGAATCCTTCTGAAATCTTCGATAAGTTCCTTATCATTTTTAGCCTGAAACATCGTTACGAATATACCGCCGAGTTTTGTACCCTGATGATTTATCTCATCAGTGACTTTTTTAAGTCCTTGTATCTCAAATTCTCCAAGCATAGTAGGAACATATACTGCATCGAGATATTTAATTATAAGCTTTACTTCATCACTAAGTGCCGGAGGTAAGTCAAATAGTATGTAGTCATACTCATTTATAATGCTTGTTTCTTTAACCGAATTGAACTTATCCCAAGTAGTATGTGAAATATTATCGTACTCTGTATCAAATATTTCTTTTGTTGACTTGTCTGAAAAGAAGAATGAAAAGCAGTTCTCTTGACAGTCACAATCAACCACAAGAATGCGCTTACCTCTTTTTGCAAAAGCGTAAGCAAGATTGATTATCGACGTAGTTTTTGCTACGCCTCCTTTGTTGTTGTAGATACCTATTTTCTTCATAATGAGCCTTCTTTCTGCACATTTTTGTGCGGTTTTATTAGCCTTCTTATAAATTTATAATCACGGAACAGGGCAGTGAAGGCTCAACTGCCCTTGCTGCGTTTGCAACCACAGTCCGTGATGCTATCAATTCTCACATGGAGAAAGAATAACCGAAGTAATATTTTTCATTGCTTCAATTTTCGTGTCCTCCAGTACATGAGCGTACCGGTTCATAGTAACATTTATGTCTGAATGACCGAGTAAAACACTTAACGTTTTGAAGTCTACACCAGCTTCTAAAGCTCTTGTTGCAAAAGTGTGTCTAAGTGCATGAACATTTGCTTTAGAAATGCCTGAATATTCTAATACTTTTTTAAAGTATCCTTGAATTGTTTTAGGTTCAGAGGATGATCCTTTCTTATGTGTTATAATAAATTCGGTAGGGGATAGGATGTTTTGCCCAAAATGTTTAACCATGTTTTCTTGATGCTTAACTATGCTTGTCATTATATCTTCATTCAAAGGAATATCTCTTATTGAAGAAATACTCTTAGGTGTATCTATGTAAATTTTGGTTTTAGTTTTGCTGTTATTATCAAGTGTCATTAGACGCTGTAATGTCTTTCGGATCATTAATCGTCTATTGATAAAATCAATATCACTCCAAGTTAAAGCACATAATTCACCAACTCTGATTCCTGTTGTAAGGCATAAAAAAATACCGAAAGCATAGGGCTCATCGGTATTGGTTAATGTAATAAGTAATTTGGCTTGTTCCGCTCTTGTGAATACTCGCATTTCTTTTCGTATTACTTTAGGAATAGTAACATATTCTATATAATTTTTATTAATAATGTCATTTAAATTGGCAATTTTAAAGGCTGAATGTAACATCATTCGTATGTTGGATACACTCTTAGGTGATAATTCAGTACTTATAAAATTAAAAAACTCTTGCAATACATCAAGATTTATATTTTCCATATACACATCACCAATTACTGGAACAATGTGTTTACGGATATAGCATTCGTAGCTGACAGCTGTAGAATGCTTGATATTTGGTTTTGAATAAAGTGAAAACCACTTCATCAACCATTCATTTAAAGTTATCTTTTTTTCCATTTTGTATTCCTCCTAATTAATGTTGTAATTATATTATAACATTAATTAGGAGGAATTTGAATAACAGTTTTCGGCTCATAACCCGAAGGTCGAAGCCGCCACTTAAAGAGATACTCGTAGGGTAAAGATTAAGAAAAATGACCGGGCAAGGCATAGCTTTCAAAATAATTTAAGAACAACACCAATATAATAAACCTCCTCGGAAACTAATGCGTTTCCAAAATATACCATATTTAACGTGTCGAAAGCATGGTATCATATCATGGAAACGAGCGTTCTTGATTTTGAGTTTCCGAGGAAGTCTAATGTATAGTGCTTGCATGGAGAGGTTCATAATCATAAGCCAAACATTCATCTGCAACAAATCCTTTGTATACCTTTCTGGTATGCAAAGGATTTTTTATCTTGTTTTGATACTCAGGCTCTCTTTTTCGGTATTCCCCTTGAAACATCTGGTATATCGTGATATAATGATGATAGTTAGGATATACCAATGTTTCAATCAACCGGAGGTGTAGATATGAATCAGAAGCATTTTTACCAAGCATTTAATCTGCTTTATCAATGCAGCGCTCCAAGGCATGGTATCACAACCAAGGAGGATTTCTATATTCTCCTGTTTCGTTCGGTAGATGAGGCAATTGATGAGAACAGTGATGCAGATTCAATTAGGCGCATCACATCAGGTAAGAGTAACCTTCGTGTGCAGACGGCAAAACGTCTTCACACCGTTGAAGGCTTTGAATTGCTGCGGAAGGCTGTTGAAACTTATGTATTTACGGATACTTCTGATAATGAGCGTACAGTCGGTAAAATTCTTGATATTGTCAGGAACGATCACAATATCCCCTCTACAGTCAAGGCTCTCGTTATTGAAAATGCTCTTGAAAGCATCTATACTCTTTCGCGTGCTGTCACAGCAGCATTGGTTTGTCTGAATTATTCGGATTACATGACACGGACAGGTGCGAATCAATTTATTGACATTGTATTTATGCGGTTATATGATGATGCGCCTCCTGCGGATTACCCGATTTTCCTGACAGATTATCCAAGCGCCGGTGTAGAAACGCTGATCGGCAGAGAAAGTGATCTTGATACCTTATATAAAGAGATCAATGAATATTCCTATATCCTTGTATCTGCTGTGGGCGGTTTGGGTAAAACAGAGCTTATAAAAGCATTACTGGATAGAATACACCATACTAAAATAACCGATACGAAGATCGAGTACCTTGCATGGATTCCCTACGATAATCATGATTTACGACTGTCGATCAAACAAGCATTTAGCATGGAAGGCGATGAAGATGATGCATGGGCTGCGATGAAGCAAATGGCAGAGGCTTACCGACAGCGGCTGCTGATTGTGATAGATAATATTGAAAAGCCGGAGGATGATGCATGGTTGAATCAACTCAGTTCTTTGCCATGCCATATCATTGCTACAAGCCGTCAAAGATCGCTCAGAGGATTCACACACACATTTGATTTGCAGCCGTTGACATTTGAACAGTGCCGGATGCTGTTTTATCATCATTATAATGACTTGGATAAGAACGATGAAGCATTGCATGACATCATTGTTTTGACAGCGCGGCTGACAATTATGGTCGTTTTTATTGCCAAAGCTGCGTATCTGGAAGGCATAGACCTGTACAGCCTGTATCGCAAGCTCGTTGAAAAAGGGTTTAAACTGAGCGATGAGGATGTTTCCTGTGAGCATGAAAAGATGCAGAATGATGAAACAATAATCCGTCAGATGTGCATTCTGTTCTCTTTGGTTCAGTTTACAGATGCAGATAAAACGGTTCTGACATACATATCTGTTATTCCTACCCTGCCGTTCAGCTATGACAAAGCGAAGAATTGGTTTGGTATCAAAAAGAACAGTATATTGATGCATTTGTTTCATGTGGGTATGCTTGAACACTCTATGGATCAAAGAAAACATATCTATTGGATGCACTCCGTCATTGCAGCAGCGGTTCGGGAGCAGCAAAAAGCTGTCCTATATGTTACGGTATCTCCTTTTATGTACAAAATATCAGAAGAACTGGAATGCGGAGATAATTGGGGTAAGGGATATACGAAGCTGGACTTGATTCCGTTTTCATGGTCTATTGCAGATATTATGGAGGACCATTTAGGAAATGAAGATGATGCGACATTTCTGCTGCGTCTGTTCTATGTGTGCTTTGATGCAAGCAACTATCCGATTTGCAGACAGTTGATTGAAAAGGTACTGGAAATAGATCTGACTTTGGATAATCTGGAGGCTCTCATTCGGGATTACAAAAACTATGGGGAGTATCTATTGCGTATTGACGATGCTGAGGGCGCACTGATTCAGTATGATACGGCAAAAAAATATATGCTTGAGATTGATCCTGAGAAAAAGGATTTGTTGGAATGGGCGTATCTTTGGCATAAATACGGAAATTACTACTATCACATCGGAAATCCCGGAAAGGCTTTAGACTACTATTATCAAGCTTTAGAAATCGACTTAAAGCTGCCTGATCTCCCGCCCCGTGAGCTTGCTACAGATTACGCAAGTATTGCAGAAATATATAAGGAATATGGAGACCTGAACGGTGCGTATGAAATGCTGACAAAGGCGATTCAGACCGATGTGATAGATGAAGAAGATTCCGAAAAAATCATGCTTTACTTCTATATGGCTACCCTTTGCGGCAGTTATGTCAATCAGGGATATAATGAATACGCCGATGAAGGAGAGCGTTGCTTTCAGAAGGTCATTCAATTCCGTGAAAAGAATTTCGATCAGAACTGTCAGGATTTGGCTGATGTCTATCTGGAATATGCAAATTTCTGTAAAGATATTGAAGTGTATGACAAGGCGATAAAGTATTGTCAAAAGGCAGTTTCGATATATCGGAATCTTTACGGAGAATATAGCTACCATATGATTCAATGCATCAGTACAAAAGCTCTTATTCTTTCTGAGTCAGGTCATATGCCGGAATCAGTTGATATGTATAGAGGTATTATTCAGAAAGCCGAACAAATCAGCAATTATCCTCCTACTGACTTATGCCGGGATTATCAAAACTTTGCTGATATACTTGAACACGCAGACAGCTATGATGAAGCTGCGATTTACTATGTAAAAGCAATCACACTTGTAAAGCAGGTGTTTGCTGAGGATAGTCCGAATCTGGCACAATTATATCTGGATTACGCAACGTGTCTTATGGGGAAGGAGGATTATCAGAACGCGATCAACAACCTAAAGAAATTAGAGCAGTTCATAGAAAATGACAGCTTGTTAGAACGTGTAATGGAGCATAAGTTAGGAACCTGTTATTGTTTGCTGAATGACTATCCGGAAGGAGCAAAGCATTTTGTAAAAGCAGCAAGACTGTGCGAACAGAATAAAAATGGTTCAACAGATATTGGCTACATAGCGGTTGACCTTTGTATTGCTTACAGCAAGATGGGAGAAATGGATCTGGCAGACAAATACAAACAAGCTGCATTGAAAACTGCGGAGCAATATCCAGATGATGAGGAATTGAAGGCGTATGTTCATACTTTAGAAACATTTACGCCTGAAAACTGACACAGGCTTTGTCACTGACAAGAAAATAAATATCTGCTATAATCATAGTATGATGATACTTATGATGATAGCAGATGCCAAAGCACCTATCGTGTAAGGTATCACCTGCACGATGGGTGCTTTTTGCGTTTTGGTGACTTCTGGCCGGGAGTAATCTCAGCATCAGAACGTACAATTGAATATTTGAGCAAGACGGCGACTGAGAAAGTCCGATTGCTGGAAAGAAAGCAATAGCAGTATTGCTATGCCCTTTTCACGATCGAACGATGTTCAGTCGCCGTTTTGTGCTTCCTTTCCGGCAGTCAGACGGAAAGGACAATACCATGAAAAGAAGAACTGATACCGATCCCTGCTACCGTATGGAGCCAGATCTGAGGGAGATTCCTCCCCGCTTCATCGAAACCGATGAGGGAAAATATGTGATCTACCTGTCGGATTTCTATGACTTCGATACCCCTACGGACGAGACCGCCGAGGTCGAAAAGGAGGTGCTGATCGCATTGCTCCGGTCGAAACGATTGGAGAAGCGGATCGAAATCTGCGACTACCGGCATCGTGTACCGTTCCATTTCGATGAGAATGAAACCGCTGCTCTGGAAGGCATCTATGTGGAATCTGCGGAAGAAACCTGCTTTCATCAGATTGAAAATGCTGCGTTATATCATGCTCTCCGGTCCTTGCAGCCGTCACAGCGGAGAAGATGTGAGCTGTACTATTTTGAGAGATTATCGCTTGAAGAGATCGCACTTCTGGAGAATGTTACTCCGAAGGCAGTGCGGTTCTGCATTGACCGTGCGCTCGTTCAGCTCAGGAAGATGCTGGCAGATTATTATGAATAATAGATATCAGAATATGCTTTGATTTGTGCAAGTCTCCAATCTTCGGTGAATATTTCTTTTACCCCATACGTTTTTGCCCTCTTTTTGTAGTGATGTATGAGAAGGGGGTAATAACCTTCTTCCAGACCATACAGGAAGGAGGTGCAGAATATGCACGGAGATGATGTAGCAAGTGCAGGCGTTACGGTTACGACTGAAGTTGTCTCAAAAACGGCGGAATTATTTTTTGAGATGCTGAAAGTCGCTATCGAACGTGAGCGCAGCGCAAAGCTGACTTCCGGCAAGGAATCAAAGGGACTGTCCAGCGGCGAGGTGACATACCAGAGATTGAAGGAAGGCGGTGAAGTGACCATGCTTCCGTCCTTTGCCAAAGAGGATTATGGCGTACTTCTCAAAAAGGCAAAGAAGATGGATATTCCTGTAGCGGCGATACAGGAACAGGGTAAGGATAATACGCTTTCAGTGTTTTTTAATGTCAAGGACGAACAGGCAATCAATGCGATCGTGCAGGATATTGTTAGAGACAAACTGAAACAACCTGAGCAGACAGAGCGCATGATCACCATCGAAAAAGACCATGTAGAGGCTTTTCAAATGGCTTGTGCGAAGCAGGATATTCCGGTGAATTTCATGGAAGCGCAGGACGGCGTAAAATGTATTTTCGGTGCTGCGTATGAAAAGCAGTTGCAGGCTGTTGTCGATGATTTTCAGAAGATGCAGACAGAGCTTTCGCACACCTCGATTGCAACCCTGCAGGACAAACGTGGCAGACCGAAGATCGTCATTGAGGACACCGAGCAGGGCAAGAAGCTTAGCATGAATTTCTGCACGAAAGCAAAGCTGGAACGGGTGCTGCAAGAGAGGCTCGGTTTCAGTGAATCAAAGGCAGTGCAGGCAGCGAATGTGCTGACAGTAAACCTGACGAAGCAGCAAAAGGATTACTACCTGAGCAGTTCACGGACACTGGAGCAGATGGACTATTTTGAGCCGCATATCAGGCTTGAGAACGAAAACCTGTTGACAGAACCCTTCTCATTTGCAAAGATGAAGTTCGCTAATGAAGAAACACCGAGACTGACGATCACAAGCGGCTCAGGCAATTTTGTTGTACTGTCGGGCAATTCTCTGAATCGTGAGGAAGCTGAACGGAATATCCGTCAGCATTTGAAGGTCGAGGACGCTGAGGTCGTTACTGCAATTCTGAACAAGGCAGAAAAGCTCGGATTTGTAGAAGTACCGAAACAGGTGCAGTACAAGGAATACCATATTGAGCGTGACAGTCAAAACACTTTTACAGTTCGTGGCGGCTCAACGGAGGTACGTCTTAATCTGGATGATAAGCTCACTGCCAGAAAGCAGCTCATGGACAGCTTCGGTATGACGGCGACAAAGGCGGATAAGATCATTGCAAAAGCACAGAAGCAATCCTTGTCACGGAATCTGCTCGATCAGGCAAAACGCAAAATGCAGAGCGCCGGAGATACCCTGAAACGTAAAAAGCGTGAAAGGGGGTCTCGCAAATGAGCCGGGTAGCCAAAAAAGCCGATTTTATCACAATCAGCATTTATTCTGTACTGGCGGCGGCGGTGGTATATATTTCCGCAGCGCTGGGCGCTTGCGTTGACCTCGCTGCAAACGATGAGGGAAAGGTCGATTTTGATGTTCTGACCGGAAGTCTTGACAGTACAATGACTGACACGAAGCTGGTACTGTCGCAGGTCCAAGCGGGCGGGAATGCAATGAAATTTCCTATTTTCGCAGCGTTTGGTATCGGAATATATGCACTGATGAAAATTACAGGCAAGAAACGCTTTCACCGAAAAGGCGAAGAACACGGCAGCGCTCGGTGGGCAAATCAGAAGGAGATCAGATCCTTACTGGATAAACCGCCGAAACAGAAGAAGGCAAAGGGGGAAGCAAAACCCCGTGATGAGCCCAAACCGAAGAAAGGCGCATTCGTCCGGGACAATAATATCATTCTGACAAATGAAGTGAAAATGTCGCTGAATACCCGTCAGACGAGAAAGAATCTCAATGTCATGGTCATCGGCGGCAGCGGATCAGGAAAGTCCCGCTTTTATGTCAAGCCAAATCTAATGCAGGCAAATACAAGTTATGTCTGCACCGATCCGAAGGGAGAACTGCTGCGCTCGACAGGAAAAATGCTGGAGCACTACGGCTACAAGATCAAGGTATTCAACCTGATCGACATGGCACATTCCCACAACTATAATCCGTTCAACTACATCTACGATGTGGACGGGAATTACAGCGCAACGGCTGTCATTAAGATGGTCAATGTGCTGATGAAGAATACGCAGAAGGAAGGCGGCGGTGGCGGCGATCAGTTCTGGGACGATTCAACAAAAGCACTTCTTGCGGCACTCTGCTTCTATCTTGTGGAATGTGAAAGCAAGGAAAAACAGAATTTCTCAGAAGTCATGAAGCTGCTGAAAAAGGCAGAAGTCAAGGAAGGCTCTGACGATTTCCAGTCAGACCTCGACCTGATCTTCGATGCACTGGAGCATCCTGACACCTATACCCATGCTGAAAATCAGACAGAAAAGATGCAGGAGCTGAACCTGATCGACCTTGCCAAATCTGCGAAGCCTGCAAGCCAGTATATGTGCCTGAAATATTACAAGGACTTCAAAAAGGCTGCGGGTGATACGGCAAAATCCATTCTCATTTCCACAGCGGTACGGCTGCAAGCGTTCAATATCCCGGAGGTCATGGACTTAACGTGCTGTGACAACATTCACCTTGACATGCTCGGTGATGAGAAAACTGCGATGTTTATTATTATCCCGTCCTCGGACGATACGTTCAATTTCTTGGCGGCGATGATGTATACGCAGCTTTTTGATGTGCTCTATGACCGTGCAAACTTCAAGCATGGCGGCAGACTGCCGATCCATGTGCGCTGTCTGCTCGATGAGTTCGCCAATCTTGGTCAGATTCCTCGATTTGAGGAGATTTTAGCGACCATGCGCTCGATGGAAATATCTGCGAATGTCATTATACAAAACCTGTCCCAGCTCAAAAAAATGTATAAGGATAGCTGGGAGAATGTTCTCGGCAACTGTGACAGCCTGCTGTTTTTAGGCGGTCAGGAGCCGACTACACTGGAGCATATCTCCAAAACGCTCGGAAAGGAAACCATTGACACTCGCTCACAGAACAGGACAAGGGGCAAAAACGGCTCTACATCAGAAAATGATGGCATTTTAGGGCGAGAGCTTATGACCGTTGATGAGTTGAAGGTCATGAATGACAATGAATGTATCCTGTTCGTCAGAGGTATCTATCCCTTCTTCTGTAATAAGTATGTGATCGAAAAACATCCGAATTATGTGCTTTTAGAGGACTCAAACAAGGAGAATGCCTATCTTTTAAGCGAAATAACAACGGTGAAGGCTGAGGTCACTGATGATACAGAGGAAGCGGAATTACATACAGAACCGGTCGAAGAAAATGAAACGGCATTAACAACTGAAACTGAGATCCCCAAACGTGAAGATGCCCCCGAAATTGATACAGTATTTGAGCAGTCTGTCACTCTGGAGGATATTCAGAATATCGGTACACAGCCGCATTCATTCATCGCCGGGAAGCATATCCCGAAATCTCCGAAAGGCGGCGGCAGCGAACCGGCAAGGCTGGACGAAGCAGACAAGGTGATAACGGCGAAGCCGGAGCTGCATCCGCCCTTTACGGAGGTATCGGAGGAAAGCTACCTCGATGGATTCGACGATTTTTAATGAAAACGGAGGAAAAACAAAATGAGAAAGCTTACTACATACTTTAACAATAAGAAGGCTGAGATCTGCAACAATATCCGTGAGGACATGACACCGAACAGCAAGCTGACTGTGGAGCAGCGTGAGCGCAAGACTATGCGTGCTGTTTCCAAGATCTCCTGCGGTCTGATGGTAATGTCTATGATGCTCTCCTGCTGCGGTGTTACTGCATTTGCAGCAGACGGCGGCAGAAGCGAAGGTGTTGAGACTTTTAATACAGTCGTACAGTTCATCGTCGATTGGGTTGCCCGTATCGGTCTCGTGGTTGCTTTTATCGGTGCGGTACAGTTTGCACTCGGTTTCAAGGACGATTCTGCTGACGGTAAGACAAGAGGTCTCATGTGCCTTGCATCCGGCTTCATCGTTTTCGCTGTGGCAAAGGCATACGATATGTTCACTCAGTGATCCATGTTCGGGCGAACCCCTGCTTCGGCAGGGGTAATGCCCTATCCAATGAAAGGAGCTGATGCACATGATCGATTGGGACACAATATTAAGCTGGGTGCAGACTTGGATCGACATGGTAAACTATGCGTTCGACAGTGCCATAAAGACGCTGACAGTATCGCCGTTTGACAGCAGTATTACCGTTATAAATACAGCTATGTCTGCTGTTGAGGGCGTAGCGCTTGTGCTGGTGTCCATGTTTTTTGCAATACAGCTATGCAATGACGCTATGCTGCTGAAAATCCAGAGCTATGAACAGGTATTCAAGCTGTTCTTCAAGTTTATTCTTGCAAAGGTGCTTGTTCAGAACGCAAGGGGCTTGATGGGAATTATCTATAACGGATTCAATCAGATCGCCGTCAGGCTCGGTGAAGCAAATTACGGATTTCTGGATTCTTTTACTCCGGAAGCATTGGTCACAAAACCGGACAGTGCCGGATTTCTGAATCTGAATTATCTGGTGAAGTATCTGGAAGCAATGCCGACTTACCTTATTTTGATGGGTGCTTGCTGGATCATTAACCTGATACTCATAGGCAGACTGTTCGAGATCGTGGTATATACGGTCATTTCCCCGATACCGCTTTCAACCTTTGCCGGTGAAGGCTGGCATGATATTGCAAAGGCATTTATCAAGAGCTATGCGGCTGTATGTCTGCAAGGCGTAGTCGTAATTGTCATGTTCTATGCATTTGCACAGATAGTTGAGCTTCTCGGAGGTACAAGCACAGTAGGTATTACAATAACAACACTCTCATTGGCGCTCGGTGTGGCGAAAAGCGGTCAGTGGGCTCGTCAGGCGCTTGGTGCGTAGGAGGTGTGTCAGATGATAGAGATCCGTATTCCAAAGGAGATCAAGAACTACAGGGAAAAGCTGTTTTTTGGTCTTACGCTCCGCCAGTGCGTCTGCGCAGGTGCAGCGCTGCTCATCTGTGTACCGCTGTATATTTTCGGAAACCGTTTTCTGCCGCAGGAGGCTGTATCATGGGCGGTCGTTATTATCGCCGCCCCTCTGATGCTTGCGGGCTTCTTCCGGTATAACGATATGAATTTTGAGCAGTTCGCTGTTGAATATATCGCATATCATTTTCATCCGCAGAAGCGCATTTATGAATATGAGCCGATCTTTATGGAGCTGCGCCGGCAGTATCTGCTGGACGAATATCTCCTTGAGGTCGAGCAGAATTACAAACCGAAAAAAGGTTTATTTCATCGCAACGGAGGCAGATAAGTGAAACGAAGGAATAAGTACAACAGAACAAGTATCCTGCGCTGCTGGCAGAAAATGCAGCGCAGAGGTTGTCAGAAACCGAAGGAAGCAGTCATTTTCCGCAGGCAGTTTCGTCGTAAGACCGGATAAGGAAAGGATGATGTTATGAAAAGGAAGAATCAGGCTGCAACGGCTAAGGCAAGGGATGAGCAGCGTCTGAAAGAAGAAAATGCCAAGAAGCCAAAGCAGAAGAAAATCCGCAGGAAACGCAGCGTTCCAAAGACAGTACAGAAAACGCTGCCGTATCAGAAGTTTGTTGATGATTCGATCATTCGCATTGACGATAACCACTACAGCAAGACATACCGCTTTGAGGACATCAATTATAGTATCGCAAAACAGGAGGAACAGGAGGCGATCTTTCTCGGATACTGCTCTGTCTTAAACTGCTTTGATACAAGCACAGATATTCAGATCACAGTGTATAACAATCGTGTCAACAAAGCAAAATTTGATGATATGGTGCTTTTGAAGCATAAGGGCGACAGCTTTGACAGATACATTGATGTATATAATCAGATGCTTGTCGAGAAGATGGAACAGGGACAGAACGGTATCATCCGCAGCAAGTTCCTGACTGTTACCGTTCAGGCGACTGATGCAGAAGCAGCAAAAGCCAAATTCACTTCTATTGATATTGAGGTAACGAATGCCTTTAAGAAGATCGGCTCTGCGATCACGGCATTGACCGCAAATGAAAGAGTAGCCCTTCTGAAAGATATTTTTCGTGGTGTCGATATTGAGATACCGGAGCTGACAGCAAAAGATTTCAGGCGCAAGGCTGACAGGGCATACTGCTGTCCTGATTATCTGGAGTTCAAAAAGGATTACTTCATGTGGGGCAATAAATATGCCCGCACCATGTTTATCAAGGATATGCCGGCAAGTCTCAAGGACTGCCTGCTGACGGATATTTCCAATACAAACCTTGATGTGATGGTAACGGTGAATGTTTCGCCTGTTGATCCCTACAAGGCACTGAAAATCGTCAATCATCAGCTTACCTCTATGAGAGCCAATAAATTGCAGGCTGAGAAAAAGGCAATTCAGTCAGGGTATACGTCAGATATTATCAACGAGGACTTAAAGCACAGTCTGATCGAAGCGGAGGAGCTTCTGGACGATCTTCGCTCTAAAAATCAGAAAATGTTTCTGGATAATATCATCATCATGGTCACGGCGGCGGATATGGACGAGCTGAATGCAAACACCGAGACCATTGAAGCAGTGGTGCGAAAGCATATCTGCTCTCTGTCAACGCTGAAATTTCAGCAGGAAAAAGGCTTGCAGAGCGTTCTGCCGGTCGGCAACTGTACACTCAAAATCCGCAGAACATTAACAACGGAAAGCACGGCTGTACTGCTGCCGTTTTCATCAAAGGAGATCAACCAGAAGAACGGTATGTACTACGGATTGAACGCTCTTTCAAATAACATGATTCTTTTCAACAGGCTGAATCTGAAAAATCCAAACGGTTTTATACTCGGTTCGCCGGGCAGCGGCAAGAGCTTTGCCGGAAAGCGTGAAATGCTCAATGTGTTCCTCGCTACCGATGATGATATTATCATCATTGATCCCGAAAGAGAGTACACAAGCCTTGTGACTGCTCTGCACGGAGAGACCATTTATGTATCGCCTGCATCCGGCAATCATATCAATCCGCTGGATATGTCTAAGGACTATTCCGATGATGAATCTCCGCTGACAATGAAGTCGGATTTCATTCTGTCTTTCTGTGAATGTCTGGTCGGCAAGCAGGGACTTTCCGCAAAGGAGCGTGGTATCATTGACCGCTGCCTGACTGCGACCTACGGTGAATATTTGCAGACCTTTGACAAGGAGCAGACACCGACGCTAATGGAGTTCTATGAGAAGCTGAAAGAACAGCCGGAAAAAGAAGCGCAGGGACTGGCGCTCTCGTTTGAACTGTATATCAAGGGAAATCTGAATATGTTTGCTCATCAGACGAATGTGGATACCAATAACCGTGTCGTTTCCTATGACATCAAAGACCTCGGCAAGCAGCTCAAAACGCTGGGTATGCTGATCGTTCTGGATTATGTCTGGAACAGGATTACCATGAACCGTGCAAAGGGAAAACGCACATGGATATACATGGATGAAATTTACTTGCTGTTTGCCAATGAATACTCCGCAAACTTCCTTTTTGAGCTGTATAAGAGAGCGAGAAAATGGGGCGGTGTACCGACAGGTATCACACAGAATGTAGAGGACCTGCTGAAATCTGAGACAGCACGTTCCATGCTGTCCAATACGGATTTTGTGCTGATGCTGAATCAGGCAACCAGTGACCGTGTGCAGCTTGCAAAGCTGCTGAATATCTCGGATAATCTCCTGACATTCGTGACAAACAGCGAAAGCGGACATGGACTGATCTGCTGCGGTGGTTCCATTATTCCGTTCAAGGATAAATTCCCGCATAATGAGCTTTATGACCTCATGACGACGAAATTAGAGGAAGTGAAGTAAATGGAAATACAGACAGAGCGTGAACGTGAGCCTACGGTAAATAACATTGAACGCAATACACCGGAAACACAGGTAGATACAGCGGTTTTCGACAATCAGTTCGGACTGAAAACAGACAGAAAAAGCGGCATACAGACACTTTCCGATGATGAGGATGACGAGCCTGAAAAGCCTGCAAAAGCAAAAACAGAAGCGGAAGAAACTGAGGATTCTGACGATACGGATTCGGATTCCAACACAGACACCGGAGCGATACCGAAGCATACCGAATCTGTCCACTCTGTCAAAAAAGCAGGCAGAAAGCAGAGAGAGCCTGACGATCCCGAAGAAGATGATAAGGATTCCGATACGGGTGAAATGCGCTCTGAACCGATCATGCAGGATGATTATGCTGACAGTGATGATATATCTGACAACGGCGGCGGTATTGAGATCGTTCCCGAAACAGTGGATGACCGTTCAATTTCTGATAAAAGCCGAAAAACCAAGAAACCGTCAGAAGCAAACAAGCTGCACAGGAAAAAATATATCGTTGCCGAAGCAGACAGTGACGGCTCTGCCGTGATCGAAACGGAACAAGCTGTAACAGGCGCAGTCGATACGGTGATGCAGGCAGGCGGAATGATCCGAACAGCGGTGCATTCCTCTGCAAGCAGTATCGGAAAAATTCACACTATGGTGAAGCAGGGTGTACGGCTTGGTACAGCAAGAGATGCCGGAAAGGTCGCTGCCAATATCGGCAGCGGAATCAGAACCGGTGCAGCAAATGCAGTATCACAGGCAGGAACAAGCCTGCTGAAAACCAAGATCGACAAATCGACTACGACAGATACCGGTACAGAAGCAATCAAGCAGGGCTTGACTGAGCTTCGGTATGCGGACAATACAAGAAAAGCCGTGCAGAATACTGCAAGGCATTCGATCAATGCGGTGCGTACCGTAAAGAATATGCCCCGTGAAACAAGAGCACAGATGCAGCGTATCCGCAAAAATGCACAGCGGGTAAAACAGACAGCAAGGAAATCAGCGGATGCGCTCCGTAAAGTTCTTTCTACCAAAGCCGGACGCATCATTGCGCTGGGTGCGCTTCTGATATTTCTTGTAATATTTCTGCTCAACGGTCTGCTGACAATCATTCTTTCAGCGATCGCAAGCCTGTTTTCATGGATGTTCCCGGACGGAGATACTTCCGATACAACAGTACAGAACAATATCCGTACATACATCTCACAGATACAGAGCGCAGAAGCTGAAAAACAGGGAGAGGTAAACAATATCGTAAGCAGCCTTTCTCCTGAGTACCGCTATGACGGCTCACAGATCACGGGACTGAACCGCTTTGGAAACAGTACGGTACAGCCCTATGATAACAATGCTGTACTGGCAGTTCTGGCAACACAGAAATTCCATACTGTGCAGAATACAAATTCTGCGGATTTTCACTTTACAGAGGATGAAATTCGCACAGCCGTTGAGCAGTTCTATAACCTTGAATATCACTATGAGTACGGTTACTGCCCCGACAGAAATTGCGCAAAGGATACTGATTGCTGCCTGAGCTTGGCTGACGGACATTTCCGTGTTTCAAATACGAGCTATGATCCCTTTGAGGACAGCTATTCCGTTACAATGTCCGGAACTACATATAATGAGGCTTCTGCGATGTATACAAGGCTGGATATCCATATGAACGGAGGCGGTTCCATTACAGGAGATGGCTGGGCAAATGTAGGCGGCGGAAACTGGTCTATGACATATTGTATAGGCGCAGACGCATACGGCAGTATCAACTGGGATGAATTTTACCTGACGGTCGATACGATCTATTGCAGTAATCCGAATCATTGTTATCTGTGCGGTCAGGTCAAAAATCTGGATGAATCACAGGTAATGACGAATGCAGGATTTTCCGAAGATGAAAAGCAGATATATCAGGTATACTGCGATCAGATCAGAGCGATGGGAGGCTGACATAATGTTCGATTATTTTAAGCACAGGCGTATACAGGACAGCGATAAGTCTGAAAAGCCAAAGAAGGATAAAGTGTTTATCTTTACGCTGATCTTTCTCGCAGGTTTTATCGTTATGAGCCTTGTGACCGGTATTCACAGCGGTACATTCAAGGAAATGGATTTCGGTTTCAGTTTCCATTTCTCTGACGGGGCAGCACTTATAGCGCTTATCATTGCATATCTGATCTACCGGATTAAAAGGGGGCGAAATAATGGCGAATAAAGAACAGAAGCTCACAGACGAATTGCAGAAATGCAGAGAGAACATTCAGCGTACTAAGGATCTGATCGCTTATCACAGGGACATTCTCCGCAAACAGGAACGTAAGGCAGATGAGATCGCTGCTAAACTGGATAAGGAGAAAATGAAGTCTCTGCTCGGTATGATACACGACGGCGGACTGGATATCGACAGTCTGCGCAATGCTGTATCCAGCGGTCAGATCTCAGCCAACGCTGAAACAGACAAAACGACACAGACCATACCTGCGGCAAAGCCTGCCGCAGCAGCAAAGGAGGATACAAATGAGATTCAGGATGATGACTGATGTTTTAAAAACAAAGCTGACAGATTTTTGTATTGCACATGAACCTGCCGGCTGCCTGAACAGCGAGGAGATCGGTTATTTTATGGAAGGTGCTTTTGAAGTGCTGAACCGTATTCCCGAAGCTGACATGAAGGAATACTGTGTATACAGCTATCACTTCTGCACCTATGATGAGTACATGGATGAGATTTTCCCTGAACATATCAGAGCAACCGGAATGCTGACAAACCGTGCCGTACATCTCGCATCGGTGCCGCAGAGCAGATACTATACAGATGACGGTATTATGATCGAGTGCGGCTATGATGTGGTATATGACATCAATAACGACCGTATCATGCTTCTGTACTATATCATTACAGCGAACAGGGATTTTACAACGATCTATCGTACCGAAACAGATAAATTCGACGGATTCTGTGCCGCTGAATTTATCATTGAGCTTTCCGTGCAGGTCGCAGCAAAGCTGAAACGAAATCTCTGCTCACAGGAGAATTGCGGAAAGGAGGCAGCTTAATGCTCAGACTGATTCTTTGTGAAAAGCCTTCCGTTGCGCAGAATATTGCATACAGTCTCGGTGCGAATGAACGTATCAGCGACGGGAAGGTGTCATACTATCAGGGAAACGGATATATCGTCACCAATGCAGTCGGTCATATCGTCGGTATCGGAATGCCGGAGGATTACGGCTGGGACAAATGGGAGCTTTCATCGCTCCCGATGATGCCGGATTTCAGACTTTACCCGCTTTACGGCTATGGCGAGCAGCTCAGACTGCTCAAAAAGCTGCTGTTCCGTGACGATGTAAGCGAGGTCATCAATGCCTGCGATGCTGGACGTGAGGGTGAAGCGATCTTTCGTTACATCTATGATTATCTCGGCTGCAAAAAGCCGGTAAAGCGTCTGTGGATCAGTTCCATGACGGACGAAAGTATCCGTCAGGGCATGAATACGCTCCGTGACGGCGCAGATATGGAAAAACTGTTTGCGGCGGCATTTACCAGAGCCAAAGCAGACTGGATTCACGGCATGAGCCTTTCACGCCTTTACAGCATCGTCAATGATGATTCTCACAAGGTCGGCAGAGTGAAAACGCCGGTCCTGAATATTATCGCAGAACGTGACAAGGCGATCGCCGGATTTGTCAGCAAGCCGTTTTTCAAGGTTCTGCTCCCGAACGGCGCTGAATGCGAAACGATCTGCGATACAAAGGCGCAGGCAGAAGCACTTGCGGCAGAGTGCAGCGGTAAAACGGTAACTGTCACATCAGCCGAAACCAAGCAGAAGAAGGAAGAACGTCCGCTGCTGCACAGCCTGACCTCCTTGCAGCAGGAAGCCAATGAGGTCTACGGCATGACAGCGGCAGCAACGCTCAAAGCGGCGCAGTCGCTCTATGAACAGAAATTTATCACCTATCCCCGTACAGACAGTAACTATCTCACCGATGATATGAAGCCGCTGGTCGGCAGTATCGTGAAATGTCTGTCAGGCTATGATGAGAGCCGTGTTCAGCAGCTTGAATCGCAGGGACTGAGCCTTGACGGGCGTGTATTCAACAACAGCAAGGTTTCCGACCACCATGCTCTGATCCCCACAAACATCATCGGCAGGCTCGGACAGGCAGAGCTGACCGAAGCAGAGCAGAATGTTGCAAAGCTCGTTATTGAGCGCTTTCTCGGTGTACTGGATCAGCCGTATATCTACAATGAAACAAAGTATGTATTCGATGCGGACGGCGTTATTTTCAGGCTGACGGTGAAAACGCCTGTGCAGCTCGGCTGGCGTACATATAAAAAGGAGCCGCAGGAAACACCGGCTGTCAGTTACCGACAGGGGGATTCGTTCCCCATCGGTGAAGTGACGATCAAAGAGGGAGAAACCACACCGCCTAAGCATTTTACGGAAAGCAGTCTGCTTGCGGTCATGGAAAACATCGACCGCCTGATCGAGGATAAAGAGCTGAAAACCTATGTCAAGGAGCGTGGCTTGGGTACACCGGCGACCAGAGCTTCTATCATTGAGGAACTGATTTCAGCAGGATATATCGAGCGCAGTAAAAAAATGCTGCTTTCGACCGATTACGGCAGAGCATTTGCGGCATCACTGCCGGAGAATGTGAAGTCAGCAGAGCTGACGGCGCATTGGGAACAAATGCTTTCGGATATTGAACACGGCGAAGCAAAGCCTGATGATCTGCTCCGTGAGATCGGCAATACCGTTTCAGATATTGTGCAGGCAGAACGACAGCGCACAAGCCGGATACCAGTTACCCGTAAGGTAACGGTCGGTATCTGTCCTCGCTGCGGCAGAAAGGTATGCAAAAACAGCAAAGGCTTTTCCTGCGAAGCCGGTAAGGAGAAATGCGGATTTTTCATTTTCGGACAGGATAAGCGTATCGGCAGAAGCTACACTGCTGCGGAAATCAGAGAGCTGCTCGGCACAGGGAAGGTCACGCTGAGAAACTGCACATCTTCAAAGGGCAAGAAATATAGTGCTGTGTTCGCTTTGGAGGATACCGGACAGTATGTCAATCTCAGGCTGATAGAGTTTGTGAACGATAAGAAAAGGCGCACTGCTGATTAACAGTGCGCCGGAGATTCAGGCAACAATAAACTGCTGCATTTCACGAATTGTCATATCAAGCGGTTCAATGCCGCGCTTTCTGCAATATTCGATGATAGCACGATAGTCATACTGCACTTCATTTTCATCAGTCGGATGATAAGCTACAAATCCGCCTGCTTCGTCAGCGATATTATCAAGCTCACAGACTTCCATAAATTCTTTTTCAGACATTTGAATCCCTCCTAAAATTGTAGGTGCGAATCAGCTTGTATGCAGCCATTTCATCAATAATCATTCTGTACGGGTGTGGGTGACCAATGTGTATTGCTCCCAATCTCTCTGCATAATGCTTGACAAGTCTTGTATTCTTAGCATCCATGTAAACAAATCCGCCATAACCAAGCTCATAGGAGCGCTGTACTGCGATTGCAAACAAGTGACCGCCAACGCCTATGTATTCTTTAGATGTTCCGAAGTTATGCGGAGCGCTTTCTGCGATCTTCACATAGACAGCATTACTTCCACGCATATCCTGAATAGCGATCAAGCCTTGAATGCGATCATCATTTTCAACAGTGAGCTTGTATATTTCACATTCAGCTAAATCTTTCGCAGTCCATTTGAACTGCCATTTTTTCAAAGTCTTTAACTCGGCTTTTGTCACGGGAGAAAAGGTCGTATCAACAATTTCTTTGTCACTGACTCTCTCAAGACATGGGGTGAGCTTATCAATTTCAATGTTCATGGTATGACTGTCACCTTCCTTATACCTATTATACCATGAATTTCACAAAAATGCAACATTTATTTTGACTGGAAGGAGGAAATAGTTTGAGCAGATACAATACCGTCCTCTACAACTGGACGGAAGTCACGAACCGTCTGCTGCACGACAAGCAGCTACTGGCGCACTTTCTGCGGTTTTCTGCGGGAATGTATAAGCAGTCATTTTCGGATGCTGCCTTGATCTATCAGCAGAATCCGTATGCAACAAAGGTTGCGACACTGGAGATCTGGAACAGGCTCGGCAGGCGTGTGAATCGTGGTGAACACAGTATTGCCGTATTCGGTGAGGACTGCAAATGCAAGCACCTCTTTGACATTACGCAGACCGAAGGCAGGCGTATCCCTGACCTCTGGAAACTGGACGAAAGCCTTGCATCAGACCTGACAGCGGCGATCAATCAGAAATACGGCGCAGACTGCAAAACAATTCAGGAAACGCTTGCTGCGGTATCTGTAGATAACCTCAAATGCCGCAGCACAGATATGAGCGAGATCATCTCACAGATGGGGCTGTCCGATGAACAGAAAAAGGCATATCAGCAGTCAGTCGTATCAGCGGTGCGGTTCATGGTATCCTGCCGATGCGAGCTGGACAGTGATATGAAGGTCAGCGGCGGCTTGAATCTGAATGCAGTAGATATGTTTCACGATACCCGTGACCTGATCCGCTTCTGCGACTTGGTGCAGAGAACGGCAAAGGATTCGCTCCTTGAAGTGGAGCGTGAGGTATTTCAAATCTTAAATAAACGGAGGGAAAGAGCACATGAACATGAAAATGAGCCCGACCGGGCAGTACCTGACCGAAATGCAGTACACGGACAGTCCGCAGGAACAGGCGCTCCTGCGCCGACCGATCGGCAGATGGGGCAGAATGTGGCAGGAGTGGATGAAAACAGAACACCCGACAGAGGTAGCAGTTCTGGTTATGGAAGCCCGGTGGCAGATCATTCCGAGAGAGATCGACAGGCAGGCGGAGAACCGCTGGGCAGTGCTGGACGAACAGTATCGCAGGGAGAATCCCCGACCGACAGACTTCGTTCAGATGCAGCAGTGGGAGAAAACACGTCTGCTGAAACTGGAGCATATCATCATGGAGGAGATCGTGTTCCGGACTCTGAGCTGACAGTCGCATACCTGAAAGAACGTTATCTCCATGCCGATTTTAACCGGCGTCTTGACAGCTATGAGATGGCAGGTCTTGCCTTTACTGACGGCGCAGACCTCAAAATAGATGAGATCACATTTTTCAACCGCTTCCATGCAGATAAATTCTCCCCTGCACAGGCGCAGGAGATTCGTGAGATCATGATGGTGGCGATGCTCAATCGCGAAAAGGAGCAGATCGCACATGATGAGCCGGAACAGGCGGTGTCTGCCGCAGAGCCGGATAAGCACACTGAAACAGATATACCGGTGCAGCCTGAGCCTGTGACAGCAGAAGAAACTGAGCCGGTGATCGTCAACAACTTTCCGCTTATTTCCGGAAATCTGCCGCTGCTGACAGATGAAAGTATCATTGCTGGCATTCTGACAGAGGATCAGTTTTTTAACAGAAAATGCGGCGAGATCGCAGCATATTTCGCTGATAATCATGATGAAAACGACCGCATTGCATTTCTGAAAACAGCATATAATACGGAATACTGTGAAATGAACATCGGCAGTACCCGGGTCGGCTATAAGACAGCAGAAAACGGTTTGATGGTATGGGAGGGCAGCAGTTATCTTTCCCGTACAAAGGAAGCCGGTCTGACATGGGACTTTGTAGCGGCATATATCGCAAAGCTGATCGAAGAAAACCGCTATCTCAAAGAGCCTGCATTACAGCGCAGCACAAAAAACGCTGACAGGAATCAGCTTGTTATTTACAGCTTCAATGAAAATGATGGTGTTGTTACAGCAGATTGCAGTATCGGTGATAATCTATTTGAAACTGAAGTGCTGCGGACTGATGATCATACACCATATCTCAATTACAAAGGCAGACCGATTCAGTTTACAAGTCAGCAGGCTTATGATTTAGAACAGTTTGAGCTGTTCCGTGCTCCGGTTACACATGACCGAAACGGCTATTATGCTGATGACCTTGATGCCGGCGATCAGATTCGTCTGGACGGCGAGATATGGACAGTCGTAATAAAAAGCGACTATTCTATCCGCTTATCCAACAGCGAGAAAAGCGCTCCTGACAATGTGCAGAACATCTACGGCAAATGGCAGGAAAAGCTGACAAAGCTCGGCTTTGAGTTTATCCCGCAGAGCCGTGAGATCGAAGCACCGGTATTTACTGGACCGGCAGCAGAAGCACCTGAACCGGAATCAGGAGATATTCAGCTCACGCTGTTTGGCGAGCCTGTACCAATCGAAAAGACGGAAAAGAAAGAGCGCCCCAAAAAGAAAACGGTCTCTGTATCTTTGACAGCGCCGACTTCGGAAATGATTGATCACGTTCTCCGTGCAGGAAGCAACGATACAAAATCAATCGAGCGCATTGTAGCTTGGTTTCAGAAGAACAAGTCTGCTGCTGAGAATGCGGAATTTCTCCGCAGGGAGTTCGGCACAGGCGGTCGTGGATACAAGTATTCTCCGCCTGATTACAGCAGCGCTTCCCTCGTGGCAGCGTGGTTTGATAAAAACGGTATTACAGCAGCGATCAGCAATACCGCTTTCCCGGAAGGCAAAAACACTCATATCACATGGGAACAGGCGGCGGAGCGTATCAGTAAAATGCTGCGTGAAGGTGAATATTGCGAACAGGATAAAATAGACCGTGCAGCAGATTATGAGCTTCAAGATATTTCGGAGCGGCTGCTGTTTCTGGAACGGGATGTAGAGGGCGACTTCTTTCTCCCGAAGGAAATGACGGAGGGCGGTTTCCCGGAATGTGAGGCAAAGGTAAAAGCAGCGCTGACCGATCCGAAAACGCTGAAAGCATATATCGCCGGAATGAAGCTGTTTCTTAGTCAATATGAGCAGAATCCTGATATTCTCCGTATGCATTATCACAAGCCGAAGGAGCTTTTGCAGCATCTGGAGGATTTGCTGCTTTCAAGGTCGGATTTTATCACGAAGCCTGATTTCAATTTTCAGCCGCAGTTTTTCATCACAGATGATGAAAAAGACCATTTTCTGACCACTCACGGAAGCGGCGTCGAGAGCGGTAAGTTCCGTATTGCGGAGTATTTCGCAGAGGAACATACGCTGCCGGAACGTATCCAGTTCCTGAAGCATGAATACGGCGACGGCGGTATGGGACACGCAGGCTTTGACGAATGGCACGATGCAAAAGGCATCCGCATTACAAAAAGTCCGTTTAGTGCAGATACGAAATGTACAGCTTTTATGAAGTGGAACGAGGTCGCAGAGCGCATCGAACGGCTGATTGCTGAGAATAAATATATCTCGCAGAAGGATATAGACGAGCGCATCCGCAGTGCAAAGCGTGATTTGCAGCGTTCTGACGACGGTACTTTTAATCAGTATGTCATTGAACGTGCGAAGAAGGTGCTGCAGCAGTATGGCATTCCGCTTGATGAAGTCATTCCGAAGCCGCCTGAAAATGTGGAACAGGAAGATACAGCATTTATGTCCCTTGCAGACGAGCGCTTTGTCGAGCTGATGAACAGCGACGAAGGCTTGAACTATGCAATATTTGCTCCTGATCTTTCGCTTGTTGATGGCGGTGTATGGGAGCTTGATGAAGAAATAGACTTCCGTTTTGCTGCGGCACAGATACTTGATGTTTCTGAATCTGATCTGATCCCTGTGCATGACTATGAGCTGTTCCGTGATCTTGTCAATGATGATGTGGAGGTAGAAAACGCACCTGAACAGCTTGCAAAGCTGAAAGCTGATTCCCTCAGCAATGCGCCGGATATGACGCCAATAATGGAAACCGCAGAAGTGACGACACCAACTGCAACAGCAGAAGAACCTGCGGCAGAGCCAACTGTTCAGACACCTGAACGCATGACTGTCACCAAGAAGGCAGAGCCGAAAACCGGCATTCCCGTTACCTATCACTATAACCCGTCAGATACCGCACCGAACGGAGCAAAATCCCGATTCAAGGCGAATATTGAAGCAATACAGACCTTGCAGCGTGTTGAAGCAGAGAATCGCTATGCAACGCCGGAGGAACAGTCTGTCATGGCAAAATATGTCGGTTGGGGCGGCATTCCGCAGGCATTTGTGACTGATCGTATGGCTGCGGACAGCTACGCCGGAAATCTCGGAGAGCTGCCGCCGACTGGCTGGGAAACAGAGCAGAAACAGCTTTTAGAGCTTCTTTCGCCGGAGGAATACAAGGCAGCACGTTCATCAACGCAGACCAGCTTTTATACGCCGCCGGAAATCTCAGACGGTATCTATCAAGCACTTTCACAGTTCGGCTTCACGGGCGGAAATGTCTTAGAGCCGTCTATGGGTGTCGGCAACTTCTTTGCAAAAATGCCGTCAGATATGCGGGACAGCTCCCGGCTGTACGGCGTGGAGCTTGACAGCATTTCCGGCAGAATCGCACAGCAGCTTTATCCGCAGGACAGGATTCAGGTGCGAGGCTTTGAGCAGACGCATTTCAATAATAACAGCTTTGATGTTGTCATCGGCAATGTGCCGTTCGGTGATTACCGTGTCAGCGACAAGGCGTATGACAAGCATAAATTCAAGATTCATGACTATTTTGCCGCAAAGTCGGTGGATAAGGTGAAGCCGGGCGGTGTGGTTGCAATTGTCACATCAAAGTTTACAATGGACAAGCTGAGCGAAAAGGCTCGCCGCTATCTTGCGGAGCGCTGTGATCTGCTTGGTGCAGTCAGACTGCCGGACAACGCATTCAAAAAGAACGCCGGTACGGAAACTACAACGGATATTCTGTTTCTGAAAAAACGTGAAACGCTGACGATCGAAGTGCCTGATTGGGTACATATGGGACAAACGCCGGACGGCATTCCATGCAATCAGTATTTCGTCGATCATCCTGATATGGTGCTCGGCACAATGGCTTGGGATGAACGTATGAAGGGTAAGTACGGTGAGGACAGCAGAGTAACGACCTGTATCGGTGATGATACGATACCGCTTGCAGAACAGATCAGAGAAGCAGTCGCAAAGATCGAGGGCAGCATTGAAACCATAGAAGCAGAGGAACGGCAGATGCAGGAGGGCGATGTGATCCCAGCCGATCCTTCTGTCAGAAACTATACGCATACGCTTGTGGACGGTCAGCTCTATTTCCGTGATAATGAGGTCATGCTCCGTGTGCAGGAAACCGGAAAAACACTTGACCGCATGATGGGTATGCACAGGATTCGTCAGGCAGCAATGGCTGTCATTGATGCACAGGCGGCAAGCTGTTCTGATGAAGAACTGGCAGCATTACAGCGTGAACTGAATGCCGTTTACGATAAATTCCGTAAGGCATACGGCAATATCACGGACAGTGTGAATGAACGCTGCTTCCGGCAGGACGATGATTACAACACACTTGCGGCGCTGGAGATCGTGGATGTAGAGAAGAAAACCGTTGAAAAAGCGGAAATATTCACGAAACGAACCATTCAGCCGGAGGTGGAGATCACCTCTGTGGAAACACCGCAGGAGGCTTTGCAGGTATCGCTGGACAAGCACGGCAGAGTAGATATTCCGTATATGGCAGAGCTTGTCGGCTGCGAACCGGAACAGGTCATTTCTGAGCTTGGCACAGAGATTTTTCGCAATCCTGCTAAAATCAAGGACGATGAGCCGTTTTCCGGCTATGAGGATGCGAGCGAATATCTTTCGGGCAACGTCCGTGAAAAGCTGAAAATCGCACAGGACTATGCAAAGCTGATAGACCAGAGCTTTGAGCGCAATGTGACCGCATTGCAGTCGGTGATACCGAAGGACTTGGAAGCAGACGAAATATCTGTCCGTATCGGTGCAAACTGGATCGAAGTCGAGGACTATAACCGGTTCTTCCGTGAGGTCTGCAAGGGTGATACATTCTTTCATCCTGTTACAAGAACAAAATTCGGTGAATACAAGATCGACGGTCTGTATCAGGACAAATCGGTTGCGGCAACTGAGACCTTCGGTACATCACGCATGAGCAGCTATCATATTTTTGAAAATCTGCTGAATCAGCGTGATATTGTTGTGCGTGACCGTGTAGACGATGAGGACGGAAAATTTCACTATGAGGTCAATGCAAAGGAAACACAGCTTGCAAAAGAAAAAGCCCGTCAGATGAAGGAGGCTTTCAAAAGCTGGGTATGGGAGGATATTGACCGGAGGGATAAATATGTAGAGAAGTATAACTATCTTTTTAATGCGATCCGGGGCAGAGAATATGACGGAAGTCATCAGACATTTCCCGGCATGAATCCGGCAATTAAGCTGCGGGCGCATCAGGAAAATGCCGTTCTTCGTGCAAAGCTGGGCGGCAATACGCTTCTGGCACACTGCGTCGGCGCCGGAAAGAGTTTCGAGATGATTGCTGCAACAATGGAGAAAAAGAGGCTCGGTCTGATCTCAAAAGCCTGCGTAGTCGTACCGAAACACCTTACATTGCAGATGGCATCTGAGTGGATGCGTCTGTATCCGAATGCAAAATTGCTGGTGGCAAGACCAGAGGACTTCACAAAGGATAACAGACAGAAATTCATTGCAAGGTGTGTGACCGGCGATTATGACGCTGTGATTATGTCATTCACGCAGTTTGAACGTATCCCGATGTCTGATGAATACCGCAAGCAGTTTATGGAAAAGGAGCTTGCAGAGGTCATGGACGCACTGGAAGATGTGGACAGCAGTGACCGTGTTTCTGTCAAGGCTCTTGAACGTCAGAAAATGCGTATTGAGGAAAAGCTGGAAAAGCTGATGTCATCCAAAAAGGATAATTCACTCTGCTTTGAAAAGCTGGGATTCGATTATCTGGTCTGTGACGAGGCACATAATTATAAGAATTGCTATGTCGCAACAAAAATGAGCAATGTTGCAGGCGTACAGACAACAGCAGCGCAGAAATCCGAGGATATGCTGATGAAAACGCAGTACCTCAATGATAAATACGGCTGCAATAATATCTTATACAGCACCGGCACGCCAGTCAGCAATTCGATGGTAGAATTCTACGTTATGCAGCGATACCTGCGACCGGATCTTCTGCAAAAGGCAGGATTGGAAACCTTTGATGATTGGGCAAGCACATTCGGAGAGGTCGTTTCGCAGCTTGAGATCAAGCCTGCGGGTAACGGATTTCAGATGAAGAACCGCTTTTCCAAATTCGTAAATATCCCGGAACTGATGCAGATGTATAAGGAGTTTGCAGATATACAGACTCCCGACATGATAAAGCTGCCTGTGCCTGCACTGAAAACTGGTGCGCCGATCGTTGTGACAGCAAAGCCTGATGACAGACAAAAGGCATATATGAAGGAGCTTGCTGCGAGGTCGGAGCGGATTCATAACGGAAATGTTGATCCTCATGAGGATAATATGCTTCGTATTACCCATGAAGCACGTCTTCTCGGACTGGACAGCCGTTGTATCTTCCGTGATGCAGAGCCTGCGCCTGACAGCAAGGTGATGATGCTGATCGACAATCTGGAGCAGAACTATCATGATACGGCAGAGCAGAAAGGCGTACAGATCGTTTTCTGCGACATAGCTATCAACGAGGACGATGAGCATTTTTCAGTTTATGAAGCAATCAAAGATGAACTGGTACGCCGTGGAATCCCCCGTGATGAGATATGTTTTGCAGGCGACGCAAAAACAGACAAGGCAAGAGCAGATATGTTTGAGCAGCTCAGAAAGGGCGAAAAGCGTTTTATCCTCGCAAGTACGTCGAAACTCGGCACAGGCGCAAATGTTCAGGACAGGATATGTGCGATCCATCATCTGGACATTCCGTGGAAGCCTGCTGACCTGACACAGCAGGACGGAAGAGGCATCCGTCAGGGCAATATGTTCCCCGAAGTGGGGATTTATCACTATCTGACAGAAAATACCTTTGACGCATATCTTATGGGAATTATCACGAACAAGGCTAAATTTATCTCACAGATCATGACAAGCAAAGATCCTGTTCGTGTGTCAGAGGATGTGGATGAAACCGTCCTGACCTATTCACAGATGCAGGCGATCGCAAGCGGCAACCCGATGATAAAAGAGAAAATTCAGCTTGACAATGATATTGCTGTGCTGAAAACACTGGAAGCGGAACATAAGAAATCTGTATTCAAAATGCAGGAGCTTGCAGAGCGCAGACTGCCGCAGCAGATTGAGAACTATGCGGCACTTCTGGAAAAAGCAAGCGGCGATCTGCGGGCATTTCAGGAGCAGCATCCGGACAATGCGGAGTTTCAGATCGAAATTGACGGCAAGACCTATACCGACCGTGCGGAAGCCGGTGCTGAAATTGAAAAGGCTCTTATCAAATGCAGTACGACCGGGGAGAGCATCCGGCTTGGCAAGTATTTCGGATTTGATCTGACGATAGAGAAAAATCAGACAGGATTTTTTGATAGCGGCACGGTTTGCAGCATTTGTCTGCAAGGCAATCTGAAATATTACGCAGAACTGTCACTCAATAATAACATCGGTAATGTCCGACGTATTGAAAACCTTGCGGGCATTCAGATCAATGCAAAAATCAAGCAATTCTCCAGTGATCTGGACAAGGCTAAGCAGGATCTGGAGGACGCACGGGCTGCGATGACAAAACCGTTTGAACGGGCGCAGGAGCTTGCTGATATGCAGAAGCGGCTCGATTATGTCAATGAACAACTCAGTATGAACAGTGATGATGAACCGGTGCCGGTCTCTGAAACACATGATAATATAGCGGCAGAAAAATTGCCGTCAACAATAAAGGTCGGCATGGTATCAGTTGCAGTTCCGGCTGCGGCGTATTCAGACCGACCAAGGACAACTATGCCGCAGGAGGAGCAATCAAAACCGACAACTCACAAAGTAAAAAGATAGGAGAGGATGCATTATGACAAGCAGAGGTGAATGCTTGGAGCGCCTGTCGGAACGGCTGACAGAGCAGCAGCTCCGCAAGGTCATGACGCAGGGATACACTGATGTATCCCTGTCGGTTATGGCTGAGTATAACAAGGAATATGCACGAATGCTTGCAAACTGTAAATATTCACCGCAGACATTCAATAAGCTGACAGAGGCATATTCTCAGAAACGAATGTCAGAGGAAAGCTATCTCATGATAATGGATCATGCACAGTACACAGACAGAAATGAACCGTATGCAGATGCTTTCCTTGACAGTCTGAACACGATTTATCCTTCCACCGCAGCAAATTGCTTTGCAGCAGTCAATTACAATGATATGAGCTATGAAAGAGCAATATCATTTGTGCAGAGCGGCGCATTTTATGCGACTGATCAGGCAAGCCTTTCTGTTACACCGGAGGTAGCAGCAGAGCTATTTGAGATGCGGATACCCCTGCGTGGCTGTGAAGGCTTTAACAACTGTTATGATGTGGATGATTTGCAGGCTTCGCTGGACGATGGTGATGCTATCTTTGTACGGGATGCGGATATGTCACTTGCGGTAGTAATTCATGATTTGATGAAACGACCGGAATGGACAGAATTTCGGGATTCGGTTATAAGTGAATTCGGAGATATGACCGCCAATCTCACAGGGCAAAACATCAGGGAGCTTTGGGACAAACACGAGATCAAAAAGCTCCATGCAGAGCTGCAAGATAAGATACGCAAAGAACATTGCGACTTTCTGAGCGATCTGCGGGAACGATCGCCGGATGATATTATCCGATCTGCGTATATGATCGTCACAACTGACCAGATTTCGATGTATATGCGGTTATATGAACCGCCGCTGTCTGCGAAGGAATATAAGACATTGCTTTCTTCGGAAAATACGCTCATGGAAATCTATGAGGAGTGGAACTCACATGATGACTGGACTGACATGGAGGATATGGGATATGCAATGGAGAAAGCCGCAGAGAGTATCCAGTATTCTATTGATCGTAAAGAAGATAAAATTGCAGAGAAGATGACCGCTTCGCATTCTCAAAAAGAACCGGAGCAGAAACAAAAGCATTATCCAAAGAGGTGACAAAAATGGCATGGAAAAAACAGTTTACATCAGAGGAAAAGGCGGCATACCGAGAGAAAAAACGTGCGGATATGGAAGCGCTTTTCAAACGAATTGACGAGGGCGTACAGCAGGTATTCACTTCGGATAAATACAAGGCATATCTGAAATTCATGTCTAAGTTCACGGATTATTCTGCAAGAAATACGCTCCTGATCGCTATGCAGAAACCGGACGCAACGTTGGTAGCTGCATATGGTAAATGGAAGCAGCTTGGTCGGCAGGTCAATAAAGGGGCAAGCGGCATTGAGATTCTTGCGCCTGTTGCCTTCAAGACCAATATGATCGAAGAAATCGAACGTCCTGTTGTGGACGAGTTCGGTAACAGGCAGTACAATCCTGACGGTACGGAAAAGACGGAGATACTTGAAAAGCCTGTCATGGATTTAGCTTTCAAAAAGGTTTACGTCTTTGATGTGTCGCAAACCTCCGGTAAGGAATTACCGGAACCGGTACAGGAATTATCCGGCGACTTTGACAGCGACAAAAAAGATGCGATCATTAGAGCGCTTGAACGAGCAACAGGTATCCGCATCAATTTTGCAGATATCAAAGGCGGTGCAAAGGGATTTTACAGTCCTACGGATGATAAGATCGTAGTACAGTCTGGTATGAGCGATGCACAAATGTTGAAAACAGCATTTCATGAGTGCGCACACAAGCTGCTGCATGATCCGTCGCTGGAAATCGCTACTGCAAAATCCGCACGAAACGAAAAGGAAGTACAGGCGGAATCAACTGCTTTTATCGTAGCGGAATGGCTCGGTCTGGACACATCGGAGTATTCTTTCCCGTATATTGCATCATGGTCAGACGGGAAGCAGCTCGATCAGCTTACAAAAGTTCTTGATGAGATACAACAGGCAGCCAAAAAGCTGACTTCATCCATTGAATCCGAACTGCTCAAGCTGCAAAAGCGTGACCTGACAATGGACGAAATGCTTGCTGATACGGAGCTTAACAATATCCAGAAGGCTGAGATATTGATAGACGACTGCAAAAGCAGAAATATCATTTTCAGCAAGGAAGATCAGGAGATGATATTCCAGTATGCCGGAGAGCATGAGGACATTGCAGAAACCGTGCGTCTGATTGCGGATATGGAAATGACCTGTTCGCAGATCACGCCTGCGGAGGAAATACCGCAGGATATTACACAGGAAGAATATATGGCGGCAATGAATTTTGATGCGCCGAATTTTACAAATACGGAGGGAAAGCAAATGAATCATTACAGCGGCAGTCCGCAGGAAAAATCTGGCGTGTTCGGAAATACGCCCTATGCACAGCTTGGTGAGCGGTCACAGCTTGAATACTACAAAAATCTCAAACCTCGTCACGCTGATAACATTGCCCGTCAGCTTGAAGCGGACGGAGTGCGTTTCAGCGGAAAGCACTACGGTAATACCGTAACGATCACGGTCAACAAGACGGATATTCCCCGCTATCTGGCGGCGGTCGATAAGGTGAAAGCCGGTTATGCACAGCAGCGTGGAACTACTAATCCGCAGCCTGTTCAGCAGACAACAGTACCGTCTGCGCCGAACCCCAATGTGTTCGGCAACACGCCTTATACAGAGCTTGGCGACAAATCACAGCTACAGTATATGACAAAGCTGAAACCCCGTCATGCTGAGAATATTGCGAAACAGCTTGAAGCAGACGGTGTTCCGTTCAGCGGCGTGAGAAAAGGATATTCTGTCACAATAACAGTGCGTAAGGCTGATGTACCGAGATATGAGGCGGCAGTCGCAAAAGTAAAGGCAAGCTATTCAAAAACAGCAGCAGTACCGACAGCGGCAGCATACTTTGACAGTCCGCAGGGCAATGTCCGGAAGCAGAATATTCCTGAGAAACATCCGCCCGCCGATCCGAAGGATGTGCCGATCGTGACAATATCTTTTGTAGAAGCAAGGCAGAATGACCGACTGAACGAACTATGGGACAGTATCCATGCTTCTCAGGCTTGCCGGGATTATATTGACCAAAATCTTTATGATGCCTATGAAAACCGCAATCTGAAAGGCTTTGTTCAGGAATTGGAACAGAAATTCGGTATGGAGCGCACCATGTATACCGTTGCTGCAACAATTCAGCTCAAAAAGCATGACGGACGTTTTACACCGGAGGTCAGAAATGCAGCAGCACGTTTTCAGTTTGACAGCGATCAGATGCGCCTGAAATTCCTGACAGAGCAGCATCCGGTACGGCTCAATCATCTTTTTGAAGTTCTGATCGACCGTTCAAAAGAGCTGGCACAGGAAGCGCCCAAGCCTGAACTGCCGCATTTATCGGAGTATCTGTCTGACCAGTTCCTGCTTTCTACAGAGCGTGTATCTGTTAGGGACGATTACAGAGGAATCCCGGAAACAAGTTATTTTAACTCATCAGTCAACGAGTATTTTGTAGATGGAATCGGCTGGCTGGACAATGATGCTTATGACAGAGAGCAGAAAATGTCAGGCGAAACTGCCAAGCAGTTTTACAGCAAGGTTACAAAAATCAATGCAGCCTGTGTGAATGCGGACGGTACAGTCAGCAACATTGATATGACAAGGCAGGAATATGATCTGCTCACTGACAGAACATATTCCCCTGAGAATAGGCAGGCACTTGAAATGGCAAAAGCAAAACTGGCAGAGAGAAAGGAAAACGCCGGCATTACTCCGAAACCTGTGGAACAGTATGCTGTACGGCAGTCTGCCAATAGCCGCTATGCTATCGTCACGATCAGCGCTGACGGTCTGGTAACACCTGTGATCCCGAACATGGCAAGTGTCGCAGAAGCAAAGAAAGCAATGCTTGAACTGTTTGAGCAGAAGAAGAAAACCGTCCGCTGCGAGCTTGTGCATCCGCAAGTGCTGGATGAAAAATCCGCAGAGCTTTACAAGGAGCAGTCAAAGGAGCTGCCCGATGTGGTATACCGCATTCAGGTCAGCAAGAATCAAGCTACTCCTGATACGCATTATGTGCAGCAGTACGTCAAAAATGATGATGATACCTACAAAATCGGTGAGATCATGGCAAAGGGCGATTATTTCGCCTGCAATGCGGCGCTGTCTGAGCTGCTTGCAAATCCGCCTGAGATTTCCAAAGATATAGCAGTCGATGAACCTGCTGCAACGAAAGCCGCCCCTGCACCGCCTGTTCCGCCTGAGCCGGAGCATGATTTTGCGATCTATCAGCTAAAGCCCGGTGATGAAACAAGAGATATTCGCTTTGAACCCTATGAGCGTCTTGCAAAACATGGGCAGCAGCCTGATCTTGCAAACTACAACAAGGTTTATGAGGGCAATATCGCAGATATTTCCGAACATTCCGATCAGCGTATGCAGCTTGAAGCGGTGTTTTATAAGTTCAATATGGAGCGTCCTGACGATTTCAAGGGACACAGCCTGTCCGTGAGCGATGTGGTTACGGTGAAAAATCAGGCGTTCTATGTGGATTCATTCGGATTCAAGCCACTGCCGGATTTTTTGAAACTGAAGTTGGCTACACCAGAGATTGACAAGCCAAAGCCTAAGAAACCGAAACTTTGATAGAAGGGATGTCCTATGACAAGTATTCTGACGGTTGAGGAACGGACGCTGCTCCGTTCTCTCGGATGCAGGGATAAGAAGCAGGCATTGGAGGTACTGCGTGAGATTACGCTCGCTGTGCCTGTACACTCTGAGATGTTTGCCTGTGCAGTCACGCTGACAAATAAGCTGGAGCATGAAGCGTTGGATTATGCCGCTGTTATGTGTGATTATGATATGATAGAATAAAACAGGAAAGGCATATCGAGAATCCCCGGTATGCCATTTCTGAAAGACAATATTTCGCAAAATAAACAAATTACAAACAATTCGTAAAATCGCCGTATTACCGTGATATTCAATTTTCAAGCTGCTGTTTCTGACACAGAATGACACTACATTCGTGCAGAGAGGCTGTTCATCATTCGTCGCTCATACTGTCGGCTTGGGCGGACATACCTTTCAAGTGTCAGCGTTACTGAGCTGTGACCGAGTACGCAGGACAGCGTTTTCACATCAAAGCCGTTTTCAATACAGTTTGTAGCAAAGGTCGCACGGAGCTTGTGATAATTGGAGCTTTCTATATCAGCGGCTTCAAGTATCTTCTTGTAGCGATACTGCATAGTTCTCGGCTCTATAATTTTTTCGCTGCCGGAAAGAATATAATCATTATCACTTCCCTTGAAAGCAAGCAGATACGGCATCAGGAAATCTGGAATGGCAATACAGCGTCTGGAATTGGAGCTTTTCGGTGCTGTAACGATCAGCATTGTCTTACGGCTGCCGTTCTGTTTGCAGATACGCTGTACCGTGCGATTGATACGCAAAATCTTGTGAACGAGGTCAATATCTCCCCATTTCAAGCCACAAAGCTCACCAATACGAAGTCCCATGAAAAGCGATAACAGTACACCAAGTCCAGTCAGGTCGATGTGGTTTTTCACATAGCCGACCAGCTTCTTCTGCTGTTCATCGCTCATTTTCGGGGACTTTTTCTTTTCTGCCTTCGGCAGTGACACATTTTTCAGAGAGAGCTTGATGTTGTATTCCTCCTGTGCATAGATTAGAAGTGCCTTGAATACGGCAAAAAGGTCACGAACATACCCTGCGGACAGTCCGCTGTCCATTTTATCCTTGATGAAAGCGTTGATCTTTGCAGATGTGACCTCGGTGCAGAGCATATCGCCAAATACAGGCAAAATATGCTTCTCGAACTTCATCGTATAATTGGCGTAGGTAGACTCTTTGACACGATTGACGATAGCGTTCAGCCATTCGCCGTATACCTTATATATAGTAACACAGCGACCGGACAGAAACTGGCTCTCGATCTCACGGGCAATGCGGAGCTTCTGCTCGGTTTCTTCGTATGTCTTGCCGTAGACATACTGATAGACGGGCTTTCCGTTGCTTTCATGGTCGATAATAAATCTCCCCATAAAACGACCGTCCTTACGCTGTGTGATTGTTTCTCTGTTTTGCAGCATATAACTCTCTCCTTTGTTCTATTTGAAAACGGAATACTGATAGTATATTCAGGTATACTTATTACGAATAAAAATCTCAATATCACGTTGTTTGTTGATGATTTCTTCACAAAATGGGGGGGTAAAATAGGTTTGGTTGTTGAATTTGACAAAATTCGTCAAGATGTCCTATAACTACTTGAAAAATACAATTTACTGTGGTAGAATTATATTTATACACGTTTTCAGATTTCAGGCTTTCGGTGTTGCCACAAGGCTTCGCCGCCCTAATTACTGCGTTCCCGATCCATACGGGCGTATCTGCATTGGTGTTCCTGAAATTGTTTATTTTGCGAAAACGATAGTGCTGACAGGCTGATGATACTATGATACCCTTTTCAACAGGCGAATACAAGTCTAATTAGAATGCCTGTCACTTGGTAACTTCAAAAAGTATGATTTACATATTGTTTAAGGTGGATGTGATTTTATGGGAGAAGCTGAGCGCAAGCGCAGACAGCGCAGATTTGATGAAGTCAAAAGCTCTATCCGCAGAGTTGAAGCGATTATTGAGGTCATTGTACTCGCTCTTACTTATTATGGCGTTTGGCGGATAAAATATGACGGCTCATCTATGCCGCCGTTCTTCGACAACGGAAAGTATTTACTGACACTTGTTTACGTATTTTTGAACTATATACTGTTCTTCTATTGTGACGGCTTTAAATTTGGTCACATAAAGCTGACAGATGTTACAATATCGCAATGGATTTCGATGTTCATACTGAATTTCGTTACATATTTCCAGCTTTGTCTGATAGCCAATCAAATGATAACTCCGATACCGATGCTGATACTTATGGGAATCGACATTTTATTAACATTCGGGCTTTCTTATTTATTTACGGCTATCTATCATTCATTCTGCATACCTAAGCGAATGATCATGATATATGGCAAGGATGATGCTCCCTCGCTGAAACAGAAAATGGAAACAAGAAGCGATAAGTACCAGATCAAGCGAATGATGTCATGTGACGAGTTTTCGCTTGAGGCGATAGAATCAGCGATTATGGGCTATGATGCTGTTGTTATCAATGATGTTGATGCTCAAACCCGTAACGATCTGCTGAAATTCTGCTATCAGAACTCTATCCGCACATATTCCGTTCCAAACCTGTCCGATGTTATTTATTCAGGCAGCGAGGATATTATGCTGTTCGATACGCCGCTGAAATTAGTGCGTGGACGTGGATTAACACCGGCACAGCGTTTTGCCAAGAGAGCAATGGACTTAACGCTCTGCTTGATAGCAATGATACCGTCCTCATTGATTATGCTCATCATAGCAATAGCTATCAAGCTGGAGGACGGCGGCTCTGTGTTCTATCGTCAGAGAAGAATCACAAAAGGCGGAAAGCAGTTTGATATTCTCAAGTTCCGTTCTATGATTGAAAATGCCGAAGCAGACGGTAAACCTCACCCTGCTACCGATAACGATGACCGCATCACAAAGGTCGGCAAGGTGATCCGCACCCTCCGAGTGGACGAGCTGCCCCAGCTTTTCAATATCATCAAGGGAGATATGTCTATCGTTGGGCCTCGACCGGAGCGTGTGGAGCATTGCGAGATGTACGGCGCTAAGATACCGGAATTTGAGTTCCGCAACAAAGTCAAGGGCGGTCTGACGGGTTATGCACAGGTGTACGGCAAGTACAACACCACGGCGCTCGATAAGCTCAAGCTCGATTTGATGTATATTGAAAATTACTCACTTGCTCTTGATCTGCGTATTATTCTTATGACGGTAAGGATACTGTTTAAGAAAGAGAGTACGGAGGGATTTGATGTAACGAATAACGTTGAAATCAGTAATAAAGCAGAGTATAAGGAAAAGCAGCTTGTAGGAAAGTGAAAATATGGAATATAGTATCTTAATGTCTGTTTATGATAAAGAAAAGCCGGAATATTTGAAGCAGGCAATTGAAAGTATGCTGAATCAAACAGCAAAGCCAGAACAATTTGTGATTGTTCTGGACGGCAAATTGAATGAAGGATTACAAACGATTATAGATAATTATAAATTGAATAATGGTAAGCTATTTACAATTGTATCGTTAAAACAGAATGTTGGTTTGGGCAGAGCCTTAGACATAGGATTACAGCATTGCAGAAATGAACTTGTTGCTCGTATGGATTCAGATGACATATCTTTACCAGAACGATGTGCAAAAGAACTCGCATTGTTTGAACAGGACAAGACACTTGCAATCGTAGGCTGCAATATTGATGAATTTTGGGATGATCCAACAGATATAAAGTGTTCTCGTGTTGTTCCGTCTGAACCGGAGGAAATTCGCAAGCGTATAGGCAGAATACAGCCGTTTAATCATCCAACTGTTATGTATAAGAAATCGAAGATAATTGAATGTGGAGGGTATGGGCATACACGTGGGAACGAAGATCGTGATATGTTTTCACGGTTAATACATAGTGGAGCGAAAGCACGAAATATCAACGAATCCTTATTGCTATTCAGATCAAATGCAGATAATTATAAAAGAAGGAAGAGTTTTACAAGACTGAAAAGCATATATAAGGTAACACTTGATATTTATAATAGAAAACATTGTTCTTTTTTCGATTTACTATATGTGCTAATGGGACAGACCGCTTTATTCTTAATGCCTATGCCACTTATGAAGTTGATTTCTGATAAAGCATTAAGAAAGGAAAGATGAAGTGAATATATTATACATAAGTAAATTGAACGGTTCAAAATGTAGTGGACCATCATATAGTGTCCCCAAACAAATAGAGGCACAATCTATATATGATAATGTTTTTTGGTACAATGTCTCTCAAATAAATACAGTGGACTATAGCAAGTATGAATTTTATCATGATATTCAAGAATACCCAAGTCAAACTCTTGCCGATTTGCCAGTCCCTTTTAATTCTCCAGATTTGATTATTATTGAAGAAGTGTACGTGTATCATAATCCGAAGATACTGTATGAAATATATAAATCGGGAATCCCCTACATACTCATACCAAGAAGTCAGCTCACACGACAAGCTCAGAATAAAAAGAAATTCAAAAAAATCTTGGGTAATTTTTTGATATATGGTCGTATAATTCGTAATGCACATTCAATTCAGTATTTAACATCTCAGGAGAAAACAGATTCAAGCCAATGGAAAACAAAAGGTTTTATTTTGCCCAATGGCATTGATGCTAATGCCAAAACGAAAAGACAATTCAGAGGAGACTCTATACACGCAATATTTATAGGTAGAATAGAGCCGTATCAAAAGGGATTGGATCTTTTAATTGATGCAATAATTCCGATAAAAGAAGAACTTATAAAGGTTAGATTTTCTTTGAAAATAATTGGTTCTGTTAAAGATACTGCTCCAGTAAGTGAACTTTGTAATAAAATTAATAAATATGGTTTATCTGATATTATTCAAGTAGTGTCGAATCCTTTATTTGGTGATGAAAAGATCATAGAGTTATTGGATAGTGATGTATTCGTTATGACATCACGATTTGAGGGTCTTTCTATGGGGCTATTAGAGGCATTATCATTAGGATTACCTTGTCTTGTGACACAAGGGACAAATATGAAAAAAGAAATTGAGGAAAACGATGCAGGATGGGCAGCAGATAATACCGTAGAATCCATAAGAAATTCTATTTTGCGTATGATAAACGAAAGGGAACTCTTGCCACAAAAAGGTAAGAATGCTTTAATGTTATCAAAAAAATATTCTTGGGATCAGATTGCAAGTAGATCGCATGAAATGTATAAAAACATCATAGGAAGAGAATGATAGATGTATTTATATGCACGTTTATTCGGAATATTCACGTACTGGTTACTTGTTATTTTTATTGGAATAGGGATGACAAGACTGGAAAAGCGTGAAATATCAAAGGTATTACTGATATGCAATGCTTTTCTTTTTATAATGGCATACTTTTATGAAGTAACATATACCGATGATTTATACAGATTATTACCCATAATGCATCAAATATCATCGTATTCAGTTCCAGAATTAATAAATACAATGAAATTGCAGAATTATCCGGTATTGTATGCGTTTTATTATATCGTTGGAAAGTTTGGCAGAGATGGATTGCTTCCGGCTGTAACCTCATTAATTACATATACATTTTCATTCAAGGTTCTTTCTCAATCAGCAAAAAAAAATAGCGCAGATATGACTTCTATCGCAGTTGCGTTCTATATATTTATGGCACGTGGCTTTTTTGTTATTGGAATAACAAATGTACGTTCTATAATAGTAGTATCGTTATTTGCATATATGGTTTATTCTGAGTTAATTGAAGAAAAATCTGTAAAATGGCATATACCGTTATATATCATCGTGGCATTATTCCACTACATGGGGACTCTTCTGGTATTTGTCAGATTATTCTTTTTGGCGTTGGAATGCTTACAAGGGAAGAAAACAATTCTCGGACTTGTAATGATAATAAGTATAGTTTTTTTAATCGGTTATAATTCGGTTTATACTTCAAATTTTCTATCACATATGAATGGATATATTGATTCAGCAGGTACAGGAGAGGGCTATGACTATATATTTGAAAGGATTATAGGGATACTCCAACTTATAATCAGTATATATATACTCTATCAAGCTAATAAACTTGTAGATCAAAATATAGAAGAAAGCCCATATCATCGTTATTTTTCATTTTCAAAAATGATAGTGAGTATAGATGTGATTCTATTTTTTGTTGAATATACCGCTTTTTTAAGAATCAATTGGCTTATTTCAATTTTGACAATGCCATTATTTATATTTCTATTGAGTAACACCGATGAGGAAGAAAAAGAAATAAATAAGTCAAATGTTCTGATTATTGGAACAGTGATGTTTTTATTGGAATCATCAAGAGGTTACTTATGTAGCCTTAAGTACTTTTTATAAACTTAGGAGAAACAATGTTTACAATCAGTGAAAAAATAATTCACAAGCTGAAAGTGAAGGCGGTGCCACTTCTTGCAGCAAGTAGAAGGAAAAAACTTAATAATACGGATTTTACAATAATATCAAATAATTGCTGGGGAGGTATATGCTATGAATACTTCGGATTACCAAAACTTTCTCCAACTGTTGGATGCTATTTCTATGCGGAGGATTATATTAAATTCGTACTAAATCTTACTCATTATTTAAACGCTCCCATAAATATAATTCGATCTAATGAATCAAAGCATTATGAGTCATTAAAAGCAAAGAATCAACTTGATGTTCCCGTTGGCGTACTTGATGATGTTGAAGTGATTTTACTGCATTATAAAGATCCAAAGGTAGCAATCGAAAAATGGAATAGAAGAATACAAAGAATTAATCCAAATAATATCATTCTTAAATTTTCGTTTATGAACGAGTGTACTGATGAATAGTTCACGCAGTTCACAAACATACAGGGAGTTAAAAAAATAGCTTTTATTGGTGGCGTGGGAACTAACAATAACGGTATTTATAATCTTCCGTATTATCAAGAGAAATGTGTCACAGACGATACGTTTTATTGGAATAAATACATAAATATCTTTGAGATAATTAATTCATCTCCAACTTCTTTAGAAGAAATAAATATTAATGTATAATAAGGTGGAATTATGAATAAAAGAATCAAAAAAATACTAACCTATGCAAAGTCGCCTGACGGGTGGTTTGTTCTTCTTGCCTACCTTGGTTTGTTCAAAAAAATGGAGGATAAAAAATATTTAAAAAAAATGTATTTAGGGAGAATGGGATATTCGATAAACCTTGAAAGTCCTAAAAAATTTAATGAAAAACTTCAATGGCTTAAACTTTATGATAGAAAACCAGAGTACACAACGATGGTGGATAAGTATGCTGTTAAGAAGTATGTTGCTGATATAATAGGAGAACAGTATATTATCCCCACCCTAGGTGTATGGGATCGTTTTGAGGATATAGATTTTGATAAACTACCAAATCAGTTTGTGCTGAAGTGTACTCACGATTCTGGTGGACTTGTGATTTGCAGAGATAAGTCGAAGTTTGACTTTAAATCTGCAAGGAAGAAAATCAATAAATGCTTAAAAAGAAATTATTACTATATTGGAAGAGAACAACCATATAAAAATGTTGTTCCTCGCATTATAGCAGAGCAGTACATGGAAGATACTCAAAATACAGATCTGAGAGACTATAAATTTTTCTGCTTTAACGGAGAACCTGTTTACTGTCAGGTAATTTCAGAACGCACCTCAAATGAAACGATTGATTTCTTTGATATGGAATGGAATCACCAAGAATTTACTGGACTTGCTTTGCCAAATGAACCGTTCAGCAGCTCGCCTATCCCTATCCCTATCCCTACCCAATTCGATGAAATGAAGAAGGTAGCAAAAATTCTTGCAAAAGAAAGTGCATTTTTGCGTGTCGATTTCTATGAGGTGAAGGGTAATTTATACTTTGGAGAATTAACATTTTATCCTGCTTCGGGATTTGGAGTTTTTTCACCTGATAAGTATAATCTGATTATCGGAAAAATGCTGAAGTTGCCGGTAAAGTCAGATAAGAAATTTGCACATAATACACAAATAGCGGGGTAACTCTTGTTGAATTTTCTTAAGAGTTACCAGAATGTTCAGTAGTATCTTCTTTGAAAGACTATAAATTCTTCTGCTTTAATGGGAAAGCGAAATTTTTGTATCTATCAGAAGGCTTTGAAAATCATGACACCGCTCGAATCAGTTATGTGACTTTGGATTGGAAACAAGCTGAGTTTTACTGTGAAGACTATAAACCATTTGAGGATTTACCACCCAAGCCTGTTAATTTCGATAAAATGATAGAAATTGCTGAACTACTGAGCAAAGATATTCCATTTTTAAGAGTCGATTTTTATGAAATCATTGAAAAATCTATTTTGGGGAACTTACTTTTTGCACAGGTTCTAGGTTCACAAAATTTGTTCCGGAAGAATGGAATAAAAAATTAGGGGAATTGATAAGATTGCCTAAGAAATGAGCGTGATATATTGGGTAATTCCAGAGGAAAGAAATTAGCTTTAAATACAATTACATCGTTACTGTTACAGCTTACCACGATAATCAGTGGATTTATTCTGCCACGGCTGATACTTGGAGCATTTGGTTCAGATGTAAACGGTCTTGTTAATTCGATAACTCAATTTTTAGGTGTCATTACACTTCTGGACTTAGGAGTAGGAGCTGTTGTTCAGTCATCACTATATAAACCATTGGCTGAAAATGATACAACTATGATAAGTAAGATCTATGTTTCAGCAAACAAATTTTTTAAGCGTCTTGCATTAATGCTTCTTTGCTATGTAGTTATATTACTTGTTATTTATCCACTGATTATCAATAATAATTTCGATTATTGGTATTCTGCATCTCTGATTGGAGCAATTTGTATTAGTTCATTTGCACAATACTACTTTGGTATTGTAAACAGTTTGCTTTTAAACGCTCACCAAAAGGGTTATATTCAATACACTGCACAGATTGTAACTACTATTCTGAATACTCTTGCTTGTGCTGTTCTGATATATTCCGGCGGATCAATTCAAATAGTTAAGCTGACTACTTCGCTTATTTTTTTGATACGACCACTATTTTTGGTTTGGTACGTCAGAACCCATTATAATATTAATACCAAAATCATTTATTCTGAAGAGCCAATAAAGCAAAAATGGAATGGCATGGCGCAGCATTTTGCAGCCTATGTCCTGCAGGGTACTGATAATATTGTTCTTACTCTGTTTTCTACCTTAGCTAATGTGTCAATATACTCTGTCTATAATTTTGTTGTTATAGGCGTAAAAACCGCATTCTTATCAATGACCAATGGCTTTCAATCAATTATGGGTGAAATGATAGCCAAAAATGAGAAGCAGCAATTAAGTAGATTCTTCTCTTATGTTGAATGGCTTTTGCATACTGGAACGACTCTCGTATTTGGATGTACAGGCATTCTTCTTGTTTCATTTGTACAAGTGTATACAAATGGAATTACAGATGCTGATTATATACAACCGCTATTTGCGGTATTGATTACAGTAGCAAATGCAGGACACTGTTTAAGATTGCCGTACAACTTACTTATTCTTGCAGCAGGACATTACAAACAGACTCAAAGCAACTATATTATAGCAATGATTCTAAATATAGTTATTTCGATAGCCACTGTGAAAATATGGGGACTTGTTGGAGTCGCTATAGGTACATTAGTCGCTATGATATATCAAACGGTCTGGATGGCTTGGTATGATTCAAAAAATATTATAAACTGGCCATTCAAAAACTTTCTTAAGCAAAGTGCTGTCGATATTGTCACTGTTATAATCGCTTCTCTTGTAACATTCAAAATACCAATGCTCTCGGTTTCATACAGTGCTTGGATCGTTCAGGCTTTAGAAGTTTTTATCTGCTGGCTGATAATAGTATTGCTTGTAAATTATATCTTTTACAGAGAAAAAATCTCTTTCTTGCTCGGAAAAATCAAACATAAAATAGGAAGGTCGTGAAATCATGAATTGTTTTATTGTGACCGGAGCATCTGGCTTCATCGGCTCATATCTATGTGACCGTTTATGCTGCGAAAACAAAGAGGCACAAATCATCGGTCTCGACAACATGAACAACTACTATGATGTTTCGCTCAAAGAACATCGCCTTGAAAAGCTGAATACATATCCTAACTTCAAATTCATCAAAGGCGATTTAGCAGACAAAGTACTCATAGACGATCTTTTTAGTAAGTACAAGCCTAACATCGTAGTAAACCTCGCTGCACAGGCAGGAGTGCGCTACTCAATCGAGAATCCCGATGCATACATAAATTCAAATATCATCGGCTTTTACAATATTCTTGAAGCCTGCCGTCATTATTCCGTTGAACATCTGGTGTATGCAAGCTCATCGAGCGTTTACGGAGGAAACAAAAAAGTGCCGTTCAGCACCGATGACATGGTAGATCACCCTGTTTCGCTCTATGCTGCCACAAAGAAAAGCAATGAGCTGATGGCTCATGCCTACTCAAAGCTCTACAATATTCCCACAACAGGACTGCGTTTCTTTACGGTCTACGGTCCTGCCGGAAGACCAGATATGGCTTACTTGGGTTTTACAGACAAGCTCGTCCGTGGCGAAACGATAAAGATCTTCAATTATGGCAACTGCAAGCGTGATTTTACCTACATTGACGATATTGTTGAGGGCATAATTCGTGTGATGAGGAAGGCTCCTGATAAGAAAATCGGTGAGGACGGTTTGCCGATACCACCTTATGCTCTGTATAATATCGGCGGCGGTACTCCGGTAAATCTTCTCGACTTTGTACAGATACTCAGCGAAGAACTTGTTCGTGCGGGGGTTCTTCCGACGGATTATGATTTTGAAGCACACAAGGAGCTTGTTCCGATGCAGCCCGGTGATGTGCCTGTCACCTATGCGGATTCCTCGGCTTTGGAGCGTGACTTCGGCTTCAAGCCTATGATTGATCTTCGGACAGGTTTGCGTAAATTTGCTGAATGGTACAAGGAGTATTATATGGGAGGTTCAAAGTAAATGAAAATAGCAGTCGCCGGAACAGGCTATGTCGGCTTGTCGCTCGCCGTTCTGCTTTCACAGCACAATACGGTCACAGCAGTGGACATTGTTCCCGAAAAGGTTGACCTGATAAACAATAAAAGATCGCCAATTCAGGACGATTACATAGAAAAATATCTTGCCCAAAAGGAACTTGACTTGACGGCTACGCTCGATGCGGAAAGTGCGTATAAGGACGCAGATTACGTTATCATAGCGGCACCCACAAACTATGACAGCAAAAAGAATTTCTTTGATACAAGTGCTGTTGAAGCAGTCATTGAACTGGTGACGAGGTATAATCCCAATGCGATAATGGTCATAAAGTCCACTATTCCGGTTGGGTATACAAAGACTATCCGTGAGAAAACGGGTTCAAAGAATATCATTTTCAGTCCCGAATTTCTGCGTGAGAGCAAGGCTCTGTATGATAACCTCTATCCAAGTCGTATCATTGTAGGTACGGATATGGCAGATGAGCGTTTGGTACAGGCTGCACATACATTCGCAGAGCTTTTACAGCAGGGTGCGATCAAAGAGGATATTGATACACTGTATATGGGTTTTACAGAGGCAGAAGCAGTCAAGCTGTTTGCGAATACATATCTTGCGCTCCGTGTCAGCTATTTCAACGAGCTTGACACTTATGCAGAGATGAAAGGTCTGAACACTCAGCAGATCATCGAGGGTGTATGTCTTGATCCTCGTATCGGAAGTCATTATAATAACCCTTCGTTCGGCTACGGCGGTTACTGTCTGCCAAAGGATACAAAGCAGCTTCTCGCCAACTATGCCGATGTTCCGCAGGATATGATAACCGCAATCGTGCAGTCTAACCGCACTCGCAAGGACTTCATCGCAGACCGTGTGCTTGAAATGGCAGGTTATTATTCCGCAAACAGCACTTGGGATTCTGCAAGTGAAAAGCAAGTTATCATTGGTGTGTATCGCCTGACAATGAAGTCTAACAGTGATAACTTCCGTCAATCGTCCATTCAGGGCATTATGAAGCGTATCAAGGCGAAAGGTGCAACGGTCATCATCTACGAGCCTACGCTGAAAGACGGCGAAACATTCTTTGGAAGTCTTGTGGTGAACGATCTTGACAAATTCAAAGAGCAGTCTGCTGCTATTATCGCAAACCGCTATGATGCTTGCCTTGATGATGTTCGGGATAAGGTTTATACAAGAGATATTTTCAAGCGTGATTAAAACAATAATTACTCTGATCCGGATACTGATATTCAGCATATCAGTATCCGCATGAGCGTAATTAGAATGTCGAGAAAGGAAAGATAAATAATATATGAAAAACACCTATACGATCAAAGACCTATTATCATTGCTATGGAATCACCTGATGCTTATCATAGCAATTACAATTATTGGAGGAATAGCGGCATTTTCGTTTTCAAAGTTTGTCCTGCCCGTCAAATATTCGTCCCACATCACGATGTATGTGCAGAGCTATACAGGCATATCTGAGAATGCAGCCAATGATGTGAACAATATCAGCAATTCCAAACAGCTTGTCAATACATACATGGAAGTGTTGAAAGACGATGAGGTCATGAATGCTGTCAGCGCAAAACTTTTAGAACAATATGATGAGCAAGACCTACGCAGGGTGTTTTCGTTCGATGAAGATAATAAGATCGATCCGGCTTCCATCAGAAGCTGCCTGACGATCAGCTCAGTTACCGATACGTCTGCCGTAACGATTACAGCTACAACGGTAAATCCAAATCTTGCGGCTGATATATGCAATGACATCACACAGGTCGCTCCAAAGTATGTTGAAGAAGCTGTTGGTGTCGGTTCTATCAATACGATCGGCAAGGCAAAGGTTTACAAAAAGCCTGTTGCTCCTAATAACACAAAAAATGGTATACTCGGTATGGCAGCGGCTTTTCTGATTGTTGTAATGGTTATTCTTATTATCGACTACTTTGATAATACGATCAAGGAATCCGAAAAGATCGCCAAGAAATATGATAAGGCAATCATCGGTGAGATACAGCAGTTCGGTGAGGGTAAGAAGAAAAAGAAGGGCAAGCACAGAACCGAACCGAGAGGACTGCTGACCGACAAGGACGTACCATTCAATATTGTGGAGAGCTACAAGACGATCAGAGCCAATATCCTTTTTACAGCGGCAGATTCCGATAAAAAGGTCATTGCGGTATCAAGTCCAAATCCCGGCGAGGGCAAATCCACCTCTGCGGCGAACCTCGCTATCGCCCTTGCACAGACCGGAAGTGCCGTCCTGCTGATAGATGCTGATATGCGTAAACCTGTTCAGCACAGAACCTTCAAAATAAAGAATGATGAAGGTCTTTCAACGCTTATTATCAAAAAGTCATCTATGGCGAAATCGGTCAAGAGCAATGTGATCAATAATCTTGATCTTTTACCATCGGGGCCTCTGCCGCCAAATCCCTCTGAGCTGCTCGCTTCTGAGAACTTTAAAAAGCTCCTTGAACAGTTTGCCACCAACTATGATTATGTTATCATTGACACACCGCCTGTCAATGTCGTGAGTGATGCGATGGTCATGAAGGACTCTATCAGCGGTATCATGCTTGTTATCCGCTATGCAATGACAACCTATGAGGAATTAGCAAACTGTATGAAGCAGATCGAGCTGGCAAAGGTCAATATGCTCGGATTTGTTCTGAATGATGTTCACCATAATCACGGAGCTAATTACTACAACTATAAATACAAGTATAAGAAGTACGGCTACGGGTATGGCAGCTATGGATATGGCTACACCTACGGCAATAACCCGACAGAAGAAACAAAGGAGAACGAAAATGCTGACTGAACACCATTGTCACATTCTTCCGCAAATTGACGATGGTTCAAACAGCGTGGAAATGTCTCTTGAGATGATAAAGATGATGCGTTCTCAGGGCGTGGAACGCATTATAGCCACTCCGCACTTCTACGCACATCGGGAACGTAATGACGTAAAAGCCTATCTTGCAAAGCGTCAAGCTGCTTATGATAAGATCGTTCAGGCGGACAATAGTAATTCCGACATTTTGCTTGGTGCTGAGGTTGCTATCGAACACGGACTGCATAATGTTCCTGATATTGACAAGCTACGTCTTGCCGATACGAACTACATATTGCTCGAACTTCCATATGCAGGCTTTCAGCATTGGTATTTAGATGAGATCACGGATATTGCCTATGAGTACAAGCTCACGCCTGTGATCGCCCATATCCACCGCTACCTTGACTATTACAGCAAGTCGGAATACGAGGAAGTGCTGAAGCTTGATGCGATATTCCAGATTAATAATGAAGCCTTGGGCAATTTCAAGGAACGGCGGTTTGTGAAAAAGCTGATAAAAGAGGGTTATCCGTACCTTTTCGGCAGCGATGCCCATAACCTGACCGACAGAAAACCGAACTGGGATTTGCTCCGGAAGAAAGCCAAGACAGATGTGATAGACGGCGCAGAGAGAATCCTATCAGAATGCAAGGAAGAATATTAACAACGGCTGCCTCCGCTATGAGAGAGGTTGGAGGGACAACGTGCAGGAATGAGCCTATGCGTTGTCCCTTCGTGCATACGAGGGTATCATGAACAATAACAGTAAAACAGGACTCAATACAAATCTTTGGCAGCAAAACTTCGATGAAGTCTGTGCCTATCTGTCAAAGCATAACTGCGGCTTGAATGATATTCCCGATGATGCTGTGAACAGTTACGGAAAGAATTTGAAACGCTGGCTGTATGAGATGTACAAGGCTGTATATGGTCGCATCACACGATACAGCCTGAACGATGAGCAGATCAGACTGTTAAAGGAGATCGGCATTGACGAGCTGCAATCTATAACAGACCGTGACTGGTATCTGCATTTCAACACTCTGCTTGACTTCTATCGTGAGAACGGTCACATAAAAATACCTTTCGATAAGCTGTGTCCCGATGGGAAAAGTCTTCTCGGCTGGACACGCTTGCAGCGCAAGAAATATCAGGAAGGTACGCTCCCTCAGAAGTATGTCGATGAAATTATCAGCAACGGTGCTTTTGAGATACTTGAAACGCCGCTTGATACTGCCATGCGCCATGTAGAGGAATATTACAAGGAACATGGCAATGTCGACTTCGATACAGCGTATGTCTGCCCTGACGGGTATCAGCTCGGTGTTTGGCTGCGGACATTCCGTGATAAACTGGCAAATCAGCGTAATAAAAAGCCGTATCCGAAGGAAGTATTAGATCGTCTGAGAGAGCTGGGCTTTATCGTGAATAAAAGCGATCATAACTGGATGCAGAAGTATCTGCAGCTAAAAGCGTGTATTGAAGAATACGGGCGTGATGCGCTCCCTGCCGATATTGAAGCAGATGACGGCTCAAGCCTGAAGGATTGGGTAAAAAACTGCAAACGCGGCTATCGTTCCGGCTCGTTGTCAAATCGCAGGCGGGAGCTTCTTGACGAGATAAATTTTTTCAGTATTGGTTTTAAAACTGATGAAACGAAAAAGCAGAAATTTTATGATACGGAAATGCAACGACTTCCCGATGATATAGACAGGACGGAGATCAAAAACCGTTATGATCTGGAATGGATCATGAATTTCCTGAAACTGCGTGAGGCTCTTACCCAATACAGAAACAAACCGCTGCCAGCCGATCTGCTTTCCGCAAGCGGAAACAGCCTGATGCTGTGGGCAAAACGGCATAGATGGCAGTATCATAGCGGCAGAGAAACTGCATACAGAGCAAAGCTCCTTGAATCCATTGATATATCGGGCATACAGTTTGAAGCTGAACCGAAGCCGCCAAAGCCTGTAAAAGAAAAGGAAATCAAAGAGGGACAGCCAGAAGTCAAGGAGCAGCGCTGGTATGAAACTGTGGAGATATGCCGAAGGTATATTGAAGAAAACGGACTCATATTTCACCCCGAAATGCTGTCAGCCAGCGGCGGGAGTCTCAAAGCTTGGGTACATCATAACCGTGGGCTTTACCTCGGTGGCAAGCTGTCCGAGGAAAGAGCCGATGCCCTGAAAAGCATTTGTATCACGGAGATCAAGTTCAGAAAGCCGTCGGAGGAACGAAAGCCCCGTGTGTCCCGTCCCCATAAGAAAAAGCACCCGAAGCGTCCGCCGGATATGCTCCGCACAAAATCATTTGTGATACAGCTTACAGAAAGTGAATATGCAGAGCTGCAAGCTATGACACATAAGAATGGTTACAAGCATATCAGCGACCTGATACGGCACAAGATATTCACGAAATAAGAGCGTTCTGACGGAGGTGTAAAGCTATGCTTTATCATAAGGTCGAATCGGACCTTGATGAAGAATTGTGGGCAATGATACTCGAAAATGAAGGTAGGGAGTTTCAGACCTTGCGCAGACTGTCGTTTACCTATACGGTCAAGACCAGCGGCAAGGGCGAACAGCTTGGCGAGATCATCATCAGCCGCAAGACTAAAACGATCACCAGAGCGACGATACTGCTTGCGTATCGTAATGCAGAGGTGGTAATGGCAGCCGAGAGCTTTGTAAAAGGACCTAAGAAGCTGAATGTGTTCGGCGCTAGCTATCTGTATCCGATATTCTTGAAGCTCGGTCTGATTAAAGGGCAGAGAGATATTCAATAAATAAAAACACTGCCGCAAATGTGCGGCGCTGATATAGCAGTATAAGCATAACTACTATATTTAAGACCTATACAGCGAGCTATAACAACAAAAGGACAGATACTTCCACAAGAGAAGCATCTGTCCTTTTTACGTCATATCAGAACTCCACAACCTGATCAATCTCCGCCATAAGCTCCTCGGTGAGCTTGAGGGCTGCGATGATTTTCTTGTAATGCTCAATGTCCTCAGCGGAAAGCGCAGTCTTCTTGCGGTCTTTGAGCCACTTCTGTAACGGCTGATAACCGCCGATATACTGCTCCCACTGTGCCTGCGGTACGTTATCGAAATACTGCGTCTTGCTGATGTACACCCTGCCGTTCTTGTATTCGGGCTTCACGACCTCGTTAGTGCCGTCACCGACAAAGCTGTAAGCTGCGGTGTCGAATTCGGTCTGCATTAGGTGGCATTCTCTCAGCTTGCCGCCAATCTCTACAAGTTTCCAGAAGGTTTCCTGATTTGTTGGATACGGAATATACGGAAAATCACGACATAAGAATTCCTGATATGTAGTTCTATATTTCATTGAATTTAGAATTGCATAAACATAATCAACAAGGTTTACAGAATTATAGTATGAAGATGATTTTTCATCAGTGTTCTTAAATTCCAACCCCAGCTTATTAGAGATTATACTAATAATATTCTTATTGAAATTGGTTTCTCGATTTTCTTCACCAAAAGTATTAGTATACAAGAAAATTGGGAATAATTGAGTCGATGTTGAAAAATCGCCAATAAATCTTCCAACAATACACGAATCAACAATCATAAAATTACTATATAAACGTTGTGGCATTGCATTTCTTGTTAATGCTAAACCAAGATTATTATGTCCTATCATTTCTTTTGAGACTTTATCTCTACAACATTTTATAAAACCTGAGCTTTTTCCAGTATAAAAGCTCCACTTTGAATTAAACGGACTTAGAAACAGTTTGAAGTAATAACCATCATTAGGATAATGTGAAATAATGTCTTCTTTAGCCCATGCTACAGTCCAATCTCTACCATCATTTCCTAAATCATATTTTCTACGAATACTTTCTGTTCCCATTGATAATATATCTTCAATAACTGCGTCCAATTCTTCTTTAGTATTGTGTAATACAAGTTTATCTTTTCCAGTTTGAATTCCTTCAAGATGAATTACAAGTAAATCGCTTAAACAAAATCCTTTATAGTATTGTGTATTTGAAGAATTAGGTACAAAAAGATAATATGGCGGTTCAGAAACTGGAACATCAAATGTTAGATGCTTTAGCTCTGTTTTATTCAGCTTTGAATACTTGATATCACGAGTTCCATACAAATCTGTATAGAAGACATTAGCTATAGAACTGTTTTTACCTGTTTTTACAAATACATTTATGCATACTCCCTGTTGTATATCAAAGACATTTTCATCTTTTCCACCATCTGGCGTGGTTTCTTGATGATTGCTATTACCATGCAGATTGATGATATAAATTGCATCGAATTCTTTTAATAATTGCCAACGCATTCCACGAAAAGTAGGTTTATCTAAATATGCATGAGGATTAATATATGCTACAACACCTAATCCGGCACTATTGATTAAATGCTGAGCAAATCGCATAAATTTAATCTCATCAGAATCTATAGAGTATTTTTGCTCCTTTAGTTTTTCTTTTCCACCAGGTTCTGTTTTATAGATTTGCATTAATCTATCTAACCACGCATTTTTATTAGCACTTGAAGATGAATACGGCGGGTTACCAATAATCACGTTTATGCCATTATTACGTTTTGCCTGGTTTGCTTCCGCTGATTCAAAGGCAAGCGGATCATCAAACATAGAAGTCATTACACTTCCATCATCAAACACTTCTACCATTCCATTCGCTTCTTCCAGCGAATTGGTCAGGAACACATTCAGACGGTGGTCGCCGCCAAAATCATATCCCGTATCTTTCAGCACCATAGCGAGCTTCATGTGAGCTACGGCATAGGGAGCCATCATCAGCTCAAAACCGTTCAGACGGGGCAACAGGTGCTTTGGAACATACTCGTTCCATGCCTTCTTGATCTGCTCTTCGCTTTCACCCTTGTGCTTGGCTTGGAAATTATCATATATTTGCAGAATGGTCTGACGCAGGAATGTTCCCGTACCTGTTGCTGGATCGAGTATCTGAACCGCAGGCACTTCCTTTGTGTCCTCGGTCATGCCATGACCTCTGATCTTTTCACGCATATATTTCACGGTCTTGGTTTCTTCCGATGCCAGACCGTCCTCAAGCCCGAACTCCGTTTTCAGAATGCTGTCAACCGCTCTGACAATGAAATTTACAACAGGCTGCGGCGTATAGTAAACGCCCCTCTGCACCTTCTGTGCTTTGTCGTAGGCGGTCAGAAATTCCTCATAGAAATGGATAACAGGATCTTCACGTCCGCCGCCCGTCTGACGGTTGAAGTCGGCAAGTATCAGGTCGGTGTTCGTGTGCGTGAGTATCTCCACGACATTCGCAACTTCCAGCTCGTCAAAGGTCAGGTGACGCTCGGAACTTTCACCCAGACATTCTTCCATCAGCCTTTTCAGGAAAGGGTTGGTGTTCGGAATGCAGGCGATCGCTTCTTTCACATTGAAGCTGTCCTGCGTCTTGTCCATGCACCTTGCCGAGAACAAGCCGTAAACAACGGTCTGAGCATACATATCCGCAAACTGCTGCTTGGTCATATCATGGATAAGATTGTCCTTGAAATCCTTGAACAGCTTATGCACATAACCGTCATGCGTTTCGACAGCGTATATGTCAAGAATACGGTCACGGATAGCCTGAGCCTCTGCCGCCAGCTTGACAGTAAGCGAAGCAGAGTCTCTTATGACCTGATGATATGCCGTTACAAATGCCGCCGACCACTGATCGTACCATGCCTGTGTGTCAGTAACATCTTTCACCCATGACAAATGCCCGATGCGATCTTCAAAAGTTCGTATCTGCGTGAAATCCTCAACAGCAGGCGCACACGAGATCATTTTTATCTGCGGAAGCCCTGCGTCCTTATCCTCAAAATGTGCGATACCGATAGTGCGGTTATTATCCGTCCCCCAGAAACAAAGGAACAGAAGGTCTTTCTGCGACCATACAGCGTGTTCAGCGGCATTTCTTCTCTTTGGGATAAGTCCCGACAGTATCTTACGGAGTGCCGACACTTCAAACTTGTTGCTGTCGAACTCTACGCAGAAGATGCCCCATTTCTGCTCATCGCAGAGCGGCTGTAACTGGCGGAGATTCTTTATTTTTGCAAATGCATCATCTTTCAGCCCGATGTCGGCAGCGTCAAAATCGTATGTAATATCGTCGATCTCATCAAAATCATCAAGATCAATATTCCAATTTAGTTCCTCAGTGAAGTATATGATAAGATCATCTATGCTCTTTATATTTCTGATATCCATATCTGTTACCCCTTATATCATCTGAAGCCATGTGACCAACTTGGCTTTTTTGCCCATAGGCGCTTGTATTGCTTTCAGATAATTCTTCTTAATGTAATTCTCTATCACTTTGCGTATCTCGGAGAACTGCTCCTCATTAGCGTTAAAGGCTCTGCTCTCGTCACGCTCGCATTTGATAGCAGTCCATATCTCATGCAGATCTTCTGTGACTTGCCTGGTTTCAGGATCAACCACATACCAGCGGTAAATGCCGCCTCCGTCTGACCATGTTCCGTCTGCTCTCTTGGTAGGCAATTCATAGCAGAAGAAGTATCCCTTCCGTGTTGATGCCATTTTACCGCTGTACATTTTCCTCGGCAGTTCCTTTACCTGTTCAAGATAGTCGGGATTATCTGCTAAGAGCTGCTGATATGCAAGGGCAATTTCTTCCTCTGCGGAAGTACTGCCCTCATAATGTGAATTGAATTCTTTCAGTGCTTCGTATTCATCATCGGGAGTGAGGAGCTTTTCGCCCTCAATGCCGAATGTCTTGGAAATACGGAGCGTTTTCTTTGATACTGTCTTATACAGTGACAAAAGATCTTCCAATTCCTTTGGCGGCAGGAAGTTCCAATAATACGCAAAATCTCGGTCTGATTTCAGTTCGGGGTGGTCTGCAAGCAGATGTGCCTCGGTATCTGCGTCACGGCGTCGGTCGATACGACCTATTCTCTGCATAAGCCGAACAGGGTTCCAGTGCAACTCATAGTTTATAAGGCACGATGCGTCCTGCAAGTTCAAGCCTTCTGCAAGTACATCTGTTGCGATAAGTATCTTTATCTCGTCCGTTACCTCTGCCGATGAACAGCCGTTATAATACGGAGCGAAACGCTGTATCATTTCATGGCGGTCACCGGAAGTCTGCCCGTCGATCTCATAAAGATCAGTGAACCCAGCCTTTTGCAATTCACGGTAAATATACTGCGCTGTTGCCTTGTATTCCGTGAAAATGATGACTTTCTTGTTCTGAATGCGTGTATCTTCATGCAGGATGCGCTTTAGCTCCCGTATCTTATCATCGTTTTCGGGCTTGAATTCCATCATATCTTCGATGAATTTGGAAAGCGTGTCCATATCCATCATGGTATCAACAAGCAGGGCGTTTATATCAAAATCATTGACATTAAAGGTCTCCTGCGTATTCCATACATAATCGGGCAGGCTGTCCTCAATATCTTCAATAGAGGTCTGATTCAGCGCGGCATATTCTTCCGCATACCGCAGTATTTCTTCCTGCTCAGCCTGTTTCCTCTCAACACGGCGCTTACTGCTGGCATCAATGTCCTTATAGTCGTTCAGGAACTTATTCAGGCGGATATAGATTTTTATACAGGTCTCCTTAAATGCTTCGATAGAGCTTTCAAATCGTTTCAGGAGCAAAATGCGGATAAGGTTTACTACCTGCTGCTGACGACCGGTTACCATCTCGTCCATCTTGGACTTGTCCCCGATGAAATAATCATCACTGTACGGCGAATAGATAGCAAGGGACAGAATGGTTATCGTCTTTCCGTTCTTATCCTTACGGTCAAAGGATTCCTTGAAGTCCTTTATCAGCCTGCCATATGATTTTTCAAGGGAATAGTTTGCTACGGTAGGTGGCATTCTGTTGGAGAATAATACTCCGTTGCCTTGTTCATTCAACAGACTTCGCTTGACATAAGCACGGCTTCTCTGTACAACAAGTTCGGTAACAAGTTTATCAGCACGGATAATATCTCCCGATATATCAAGAGAATCGCTTATCGCAGTCCCCGATACTTGATCGAGCTGCTTTTCCATCTTTTTGAAGTGTCCTGCAAGGCTGTGTATGCCCAGCGGAGCGGAAGCAAAGTAGTCCTCCTGCCTGTGGGTAAACAACTCAATAAGATGCTGTAAATCGAGGAAACTGTTATTGATCGGTGTGGCTGTTAGCATAAACATCTGCTTTTTACAGCCTGCCTGCATCATATCAAACAGCTTTCTGTATCTGTTGGAGGAACGGTTGCGGAAATGATGTGCTTCATCTATGATAATAATTTCCGCCTGCTGTGCGATCTGATTCATTAGATTCTGATTTTTATCAAGCAGCAGATCGGTATGGTTGATGATCTTGAATGGATAGAAGCCCTCCAGAATCTCAGGGATAAGTCGTTTTATCGTTACTTCCCATACGGATACCCTTGCAGATGCAGGGACGATAAGAACAACATTTTTACGTTCTTTCTTTACAAAACGCTCTATCAGCATCATGCCAACATAGGTTTTGCCCAGACCTACTCCGTCACACAGGAAAGCTCCAGAATAATGCTCGGCTATCTGTATCAGGCTATTGTAGCCGTCTTTCTGATACTGCGACAAGCCCTTATACACGACCGATTCATTTTCTTCCCATTCGGATACTGTTTCCTCATGGCTCTTGAAATACTCATACATAGAGCGCAGATAAACATCATAAGGACTGAACTCACGGCAGTGCATCTCCATTACCTTCAACACAGCCTCGGTAATATCCGTGCCGTTCTGCCAATGTTCATCAAACCACTTCTGAAGCTGTTCAACTTCATCTTTTACCTGAACATTCAGCTCGATATTCTGTGTCAGTCCTGCCTTAGTAAAGTTGCTTGAACCGACCAGGGCATAGCCCGAAGGAACATTCATAGCGGAAATGAACTGATCTCTGTATTCATCACGGAAATAAGTGATATATCACAATATCCCTGAATGAGGTCGCAGACTTCGGAGCGGAGATCACGATCTTTGTTTTTCTGTTGCCGTTGGCGGAACTGATACGCTGAACAGTTCTTCGGATATGCAGTATCTTGTTCCGAAAGTCCACATCTTCCCATTTCAGCCCACAAAGCTCACCGATACGCAGTCCCATAAAAAGTGACAGCAGGATACCGAAAGCAGTCAGCGACATATTAGCTTTCAGATATGAAACGAGCTTTTTCTGCTCTGTATCGCTGATCTTCTCAACCTGCTTTCTTTCGGCTTTAGGAAGAACGACATTTTTTAGCGATAATCTGAAGCCGTACTCCTCCTGTACATATTTCAGCATTGTTTTGAAAACAGTAAATATATCCCTCACATAGCTTGCAGATAGCCCGTCTGCGAGCTTTTTGTTTATAAAGGCATTGATCCTGCCTGCGGTCAGGTCTGCACACGGAATATCCCCGAATTCGGGCAGAATGTGCTTTTCAAACTTATTATGGTAATTGGCAAGTGTGGATTCCTTGACACGGTTTACCACAGCATTCAGCCATTCCCGATACACTTTACCAACAGTGATATATCTGCCCGAAAGATAGCGTGTGGCTATCTCATGCCCTATCAGCACCTTGTTTTCGGCTTCTTCGTAGGTCTTGCCATAAACATAGTGATACTGTGCTTTGCCGTTATCGGCGTATTCAGCGATGAACTTCCCGACATACCGCCCGTCTTTACGCTTTGTAATAGTTATACCTGTTTTCTCCATTCAGTAGCCCTCCAACGCCCTCAGAATAGCAATCTGCACATCTGAGTCAGTTCTCTTGTATACAATCCGCCGATTTTCAGCCTGATACTTGAAAATCCCCGAAAAATCCTGTATAATATCATTATGGGATATTATGTCTTTCAAAGCAAATACCTGTTAAAATATGCGGATTTCGTAAAAGTATCTATTTTGAGAAATCGGCTTTTCTGTATTATAGAGCACCTGCGCGCAGGTCTTGCGCTGTAAGCGCGCTGAATGTGTGAAAAAGGCTCCCTACGATCATGTAGAGAGCTTCATAAACGTAATTAAGGCTCCCAGAATACTCTGAGAGCCTTGTTATTTCACATATATATAAATGGATCGATTGCTTTATCAGAAAAGCTGACCTGAATCAACGTCCACTTTAACAGCAAACCTATTCTGGAAGTGCAGTTCCTCAACGATGATAACTACGGTATTATCGGGAGCCTTCCTGAGCGAGCCGACAAATGTTATCTGCACGCCTTTTGAGTAAAGGAAATTCACAGACTTAGCATTATCATCAAAGGCAATGCAGGTAAACGTGTCAGTCTCAACGGTATCAATGCCAATTCGTTTCGGCTGGTCAACAGCGATACTGAATTTGCAGAAGCTGTAATTATCCTCAGTTACAACGGTCAGATCGGTGGTGATACGTCCTGTCATCATTATTTTGTTCAGCATAGTCTACTACTCCTTTCAGTCTTCGTCCGAACACTCATCCAGACCATGAATAAGCTGAATGTATACGCATTCTGCTCGGTCGTGTTCATCTCCATCGGTGGACATCATAAGTTCAAGGAAGTATGCCTTAGCTTGTTCGTAGTCATTCCAGACCTCACGCTTACTGTTGCATACGGTAGTGACTTTGTTTGATCTCGGCATTGCCAATTCAGGTGTTTTCAACATAGCTGTTACCTCCAGAAGTTTTATTGTGACTCCATTATATCCGATAAAACTACCGGAGTCCAGCAAATTGAAATGATTGTAATAATTCTTGTGAAATGCGCAGCAAAATGTGGATTTTCCCCAGTGCATTGCGCTGTTATTTGATTGACTTTTTGACGGATATAGGGTATAATATAGAAAATAACTTACTTTCATTTTTCAATGATAGCCGCCATTCATAATGATATAAATATTTTTTCTCCAAAGAACTACAAAAATCAATTGGGACAATATAAAGCAAATATGTTTGGTATGTAGGAGTGATTTATATGTTAAAAGATATTAAGTTTACTGGTGGCTTTTTTGATGAAGAAAAGCAACTGGAATTATTCAAAAGTGGAGAAAGATTATCAATATTATACGGAAAAAATGGTTCTGGAAAAAGCACATTATCTAAAGCAGTTCTTAAGGCAATAGGAAAAGATGCAGATGATATAATTCAAGCAACATTATATACGGAAGACGGTAGTGTTTTCTCAGATACACAATTGGTTCGTGTCTTTAATGAAGATTATATAAACTCTCATGTAAAAATACGCAGTGATGGATTAAATACTATTGTTTTACTTGGAGAATTAGGTGATCTGGAAGATAAGATTTTAGATTTAGAATTAAAGCTGGAAGCCGAAACCAAAAGAAAAGATGAACGAGAAGAACAAGTTGTTATATTCACAGATAGAAACAGCCCAAAATCTCCTTCGTATTTCAAATTTAAAATCAACTTAGATTTATCTGAAGATGGTCACTGGGCTGAGAGAGAAAAATGGATTAATGATGGTAAGCGTAAAGCTAGTGTTACAGATGGTGTAATTGATACAATAATCTCACTAAATCCAAGCGGATCATTATCGCAACTGAGGAAAGATTATGACGAAAAGCTTGAACTATTAAATCAAGTTAGAAAAAACGCTGCTGCCAAGTTACATGATACTGTAAAACTCAATGTTAATTATGATGAAAATGAATTATTGGCTCTTTTAGCTCAAAAGGTTGAAAGTCCAACTCTAAATGAACGAGAACAATACTTAATCCAGCTTATTGATGACGGTAAAATGGATCAGATAAATGAAATGAGAATCGTTTTTTCTAAAGAAAAAACTACTAAATGTCCCTTTTGTTTCCGTGATATTTTGAGAGAAGAAAAACAAAGCTTGATTAAAAGCATTGAAAAAGTCTTATCAAAAGAGATTGATATACATGAGAACAAACTTAAGCAATGTATTATTTCAGAGATAACAGTAGATTTATCAGATTATGATATTTTGAATTCAAAAAAACACAGAGAGTGTCAGAAACTAATTGAGGAAATAAATCATGAAATATTCAAAATTCGTGAGATAGTGCTGAAAAAGATACATCATCCATATACCCCTATCCTTGATTTTTCTTGTGACTTAATAGAAAAACTCGAACGCTATGAAATAGCACGAAAACAACTGCAAGAAGAAGTTGATGCATATAATAATGCCGCTAAAAGAATTACTTCTTTAAAGATAGATCTTACAAATGACAATAAAGCAATCGCTCACTATGAAGTAGCTAATTTGATTGACCTTTGGAAGGAAGCCTTAGAAAATCAAAAGGAAGCTAATAACGCACTTAAGGAGTCAGAAGATAGGATAAAAGATTACAATGATCAACTAAATGTATTACGTTCGAGAAAGAAGAACATAAATATCGCTGTAAACCTAATTAACAAAAGCTTAAGATATGTTTTTTTCTCAAAAAATAGATTGGAAATCAAAGTTGAATCTGAAAAATATGTGCTTTACGCACATGGAAAATCTGTAAAACCGTCTAATGTTTCGGTTGGTGAAAGAAATATTATTGCTCTTTGCTATTTCTTTACAGAATTGCTAATCAATCAGGAAGCTAAGGATGGTTATGCAAAAAGAATAATTCTTTTTATAGACGATCCCGTGTCAAGCTTTGATTTTGAGAACAAAGTCGGCATTATGTCTTTGCTTAAAGCAAAAATTGCAGATATTATAAAATCAAACGAAGAAAGTCAAGTTATGATATTAACACACGACATACAATGCATGTATGATTTGCAAAAAATCGGCGATGAAGTATGTGAAGAATACAGGAATGAGAGTAATGGACAGAAGAAAACGGCGTATTCTTGCAAAGAACTCAAGGATAAAAATATCATTCAATTTAGCATTAAGAATAGAAATGAATATTCCGAATTATTAAAAATAGTTTATGACTATGCTTGTGGTGATACCGTTGGTTTAGATTTAACTGTAGGAAATTCCATGAGACGTGTTTTAGAAGCCTTTTCGACGTTCATGTTCAAAAAAGGAATTGCAAATATATCATATGACGAAGCAATTTTAAAGCAAATTGGTGACACAGATTATATCGAATATTTTAAAAATCTGATGTATAGGCTTGTTCTTAATGGTGATAGTCACATGGAAGAAAGAACCCTAGGGTTAGAAAACATGGATTATATGACCTTCCTAGATGAAGATGAACGTCAAAGAACAGCACAAGAGGTTCTATGCTTTCTGTATTTGTTGAATGCTCAACACGTCTTAGCTCATTTAACAGGGAAAAAAGATGTAAAACAAAATATTCAGAAATGGTGTTCAGAAATAAAAGGATTTTGTGAAACTACAAAATAATTATATGTTTTGATATTATAAAAGGGTTAAGTGCTCTCATAATCGAATAACTGCCAATTTCTCTTTATATCATACCTTTATCTCCCCATTACATATCGCCGCATACACATCTTCCGGTATCATCGGCGAGCATATCTCTGCAAGCAATTTTTCATCTATCTCGCCTGTCTCAGCATACTGCTTTCCGGCCTGCTTCACAAGCTCCAGTCTCGGCACAGTTACCTCTGCCGCTTCGTGAGCATTGAACATCGGACTTTCGGGGACGGTAATGATAGTATGGTTGTTCGGGAACATCAGCTTAAACTGCATGACTGAAGGCTCGAAATTCTGCTTGCTGTTCGGAAATCCGCAGCCGCTTATCATCATGTATCTAAGGTGCGAAAAATCCGCCTGTCCGACGTGAACATACCTGTCGCCCTGCTTCTTCATCGCCATACTTGAAAGCGGCATCGTGCGGTCAGCAAAAGCCTTCAAAGACGCAGGCATTCCGTAGCAGTAAAGCGGGTAGCTGAACAGCAAAAGATCGCTCTCCAAAGCTTCGTCGAGAAGCTCTTTCATATCGTCATTATGGATACACTTTCCGCCGTTACGCTTACAAGTGAAACAGCCTGTGCAATATTCGATATGCTTGTCGATAATATCAACGATGTGGACTTCCTGCGGAGCAGCTTCTTTCATGCCGTCAAGGAACGCCCGTGTTATGTGCATCGTGTCGCTTCTCTCACGCTTGGGACTGCCATTCAGAACAAGTATTTTCATAGTGATCTTTCTCCTTCCACTTCTCAGTTTTTCTGCTGATATTTTTATTATAAACCCGTGCGGAAGTCACGTCAATCCACGCTCCGTAGAGTGGATAATTCCATTAATCTTTCTTGTTCAGAATCGGGGGCTTGGGGGCGTGACCCTCAGCAAGCAATGCAAGGCGTTTTCACGATTCTTGTGGGAACGAGTTGCCGTTGTAGCTTTCCTAAATGGATAAAAGTCCGAAACAGCCTAATATCAACATTGATGAGCCATATCACGAGAATTCTCATGATATGGCTATCTTTGGCGCTTTAGCGTAACTAAACCCCCAGTTCTACTGGGGGAATAAAAAAGCTTTAGTAAAAGCTTAAAAATAACCTCCAAGTATGGTAGAATAGTAAAGGTTTGGCGACCGCATTACTATCTGAGATACAAGGAGGTTATTAACAATGAAAAATGAAATAAAGCATACAACCCACTTCACATACAGATGTCAGTATCACATAGTGTTTGCGCCGAAATACAGAAGAAAAGCTATATATGGACAGTTGAAGGCAGATATAGGGCAGATACTCAGAAAGCTGTGCGAACAAAAAGGAGTAGAAATAATAGAGGCAACAGCAATGACAGATCATATACATATGCTGGTAAGCATTCCGCCGTATTTAAGTATAGCACAATTCATGGGATATCTCAAGGGGAAAAGTACACTAATGATATTCGACAGACACGCAAATTTGAAGTACAAATATGGAAGCCGACATTTCTGGTGCAGAGGATATTATGTGGATACAGTAGGGCGTAACGAAAAAGTTATACGAGAATACATAAAGAATCAAACAGAAGAAGATTGCATGGCAGATCAGCTAACATTCAAAGAGTACATTGACCCGTTTACGGGTAGTAAGAATAAGTAAGCAAAAAGAAACAGCCGCTTGAAGCGGCTGCTCGAGATAGTAATGCAATGTCAAACCTTCAGTGCCCACTTTAGTGGGTGAGCCTGTATTCGCCCCTTTTAGGGGCTGTGCAAACCACCACTTCAGTGGTGGTTATGATTTTTCAAAATGCTTGCTTTTTCTTCCATAATGATGTATAATGTATACAATTATAGTACATATGAGGTGGATAATCATGACCGATATGCAACCCAAGAAAATGATCATACTCGATATTCTGGATATCCTGAGAAAGCACACCGACGAAGACCACAGGCTTTCACAGCATCAGATACAAAACTTGATGGAATCTGAATACGGAATGAAAGTTGATCGAAAAACGGTCCGGCGCAACCTTTCCAAGCTGATGGAGTATGGATTTCCGATCAAATATCGTGGCAGCGACTTTGAAGAAGATGCTATCATCCGAAACAGCAAAAACGGCGAAGAAACAATACTGACCGACTGGTATTACGTTCACAAGTTTATGAACGGCGAACTGCGGCTGCTCATCGACAGCGTTCTGCTGACAGACGGACTCTCGAAAAAAGACCGTTTGAGTCTGATCCACCGCCTGGAAGGATTGTCGAGCAAATATCTCCATTCTGAAATATCCAAGATCGACATGGATATTTACGGAAAAGTTCTGAATAGGGAAATCTTGATGACGCTTGAAAATATCGGCAGCGCCATAGCAGACGGCAGACAGATATCCTTCCATTACTGCGAATGCGGACTTGACGGAAAACTGCATTTCAGACTCGACAGCAGCGGAAAAAAGAAACAGTATACCGTCAATCCCTATCAGGTGATCTCTCAGAATGGTCATTCCTATCTGATATGCAATCTTCCGCCGTATGATGATCTGACGCATTTCCGGATCGACCGCATCAAGGATTGTCAGGTGCTTGACACACCTTCTAAATCTTTGCGTATGCTGAAAGGCTTTGAAACCGGTATCCGGCTCTCGGAATATATCAAGGCGCACCCGAATCTCTGGAGCGGAGAACCGGTACATATAGCATTCCAATGCAAGCAGTATATGATGAATGATGTTGCTGACAGCTTCGGCACAGATCTCCGCATTGAGAAACTGCCTGACGAAATGATGAAGGTTCATGTTTATGCAAGCGAAAGCTCAATGCTGCACTGGGCAATTCAGTTTGCGGATGCGGTTGAGGTGCTGTCTCCGCAAGGCCTGCGTGAGAAGATCGTCGAAACTCTGAGAAATGCTCTTGAAAGATATGAGCAGTAATAAAGGATATTATTAACACATTTTAATGTGGTGTAATAACAAGGAGGAAATATTATGAGCAAATCAATAACAGAAGAAATGGTGAAAGATGTCATTAAAGAATGGGCAAGAAATAAAGCCGAAAATGGGGAGATCATATTCGATGAAACATTTTGCGGCGGTAAATTCGTTCGTTATAAAACTGATAAAATGACATCATTGATCCCTGATAATATTGAAGGAAAGTTAAGTGGATGGAAACGTCCTGATCATTACGCATATGAGATCGAGTGCAACCAGACGATATTAAATCTCATGCTTACATTCAGCTATACCAATATTTCTGATGAGACTAAGAAGATCTGCGAAAAACTATGGAACAATTTTAAGATGATGCCCAAAATGGATACTGAGAATTCCGGCGATAATTATTTCAGGCTGTGCATATATGATGCCAATATCAAGGAATATAACGAGAAAGAGATATATGAGGCAATGGACAAACTGTTTTATCAAATGAAAGGCTACGAAGAGTTCATTTGCTATAAGCTTCAAGAAGGAAAAATATAATTATAGATCAATACAAAACGCCCTTTTAACTTAGGGCGTTTTTGGTACATAGGTAATGATATAATATAATCACAAAAGGAAAGCACAGTACAGCAAATGGCATACTGCATATTTTAGATGATACTTTTTTGTACAAAAGGGAGAATTTTCTTTTGAGTCGCCCACATCTTCGGAATTAAGATTCTTTGTGTGCTATAATGGCAGCATAAAGAAAAGCGCTTTTTTCAACAGGAGGTACTTATATGGAAAAGAATATGTCTCAACTCATTTCGGTTGAAGAAATGCTCGATGCTCTTTTTGACAGGGCTGATACTTCTGAAAACAGACTGGTCTGCTGTAAATGTTTTGTTGAGAACAGGAAATACATCGTTGCAATGTCTCTCTCTAATTCTTCTGCCAATGTATTCATTTATAATACAGAAGATAATACGTATTTCATAGCTGCAATCGCTTCAAGTGAAGAATGGGACGACGCTGACAAAAGGATTTCTGATTTTTTTGACTGCTCCAATCAAAACGGACTTACCATCTCAGAATATGCTGAGAATTGGTACAGCCGTTTGGAGCCTAACAGCAACATTATTTCAAATTCAATCAAACAAAAACGTAGTTTTTTCACTTGCTGCTACCCTGAAACCTTCGAGGATCATTATAATCCTATGGACGAAACAGGCGAAATAGTGCTCCTAATCACCGAATTTTCGGATGATTTTTCAAGCGTACACTTTTATGTTCACTTTTTAGGTACGGATACTGCTTTTTTGCTGAGCGAAGACACGAATTCTCCTGATTTAGTTTGGAATCTCTATTGTAAATTCTGCGACAATCAGGAAAAACTACAAATCAGAGAAAGAGAAGCCGACAACAAATTTTATCCACAAGATAAATACAGTGCATCCGAGTTTACTCAGGTGAAAGCAAGGTTCTGTGAAGCGATAGGAAGTGCATTCAAAAGCGATATCGGAATATACAGTTTCCGTTTTCGCACGGATGCAGGAAACTATGCGGCATCAGTTGTTGCAGTTTCATCAGAGCTTTGCGAAGTTCGGGTGATGATTCACAACATAGACTCGAATCAGACTTTCTGCAGACAGGTTCCAGATAGCCGATTCTTTGAGGAAATATTCGCTGTTGATCTATTTATAGAATTATTTCCGCAGGAGGCTCATGCGCTTTATCAGGAGAAGACATTTGATCCTATGTTTGAGAAGATCAAAGAACAGATCACCGATATTCTTGATAAAGCTCGTCAGGGATGTACTTCAAGCTGCAGCTTTCATTGCTGGAATAAGGATATTCCTGAATTGGGAGAAAAGTATTCAGCAGATGCTGTTTTGGAGCAAGACAGTAATTTGATACATCTGACTGTCAAATGTCCATCCAAGAAAAAACTATCATATGAGCGAACTGTCAAGATCGGCGAACTGTATGATGAGATCCTAAGCGAGCTTTATCGGTTTCTGTATCCGAACAGGATTGCACTGCTAACAGAGGATATTCCCACAGAATAATAAGCAATGTTGGACAACGATAGATTCAGGAGGAATGTTTATGTATCAGTACACTTGCGATTCAAAGTATTGTGCCACCTGTTCCTGCTGGTCAGGTGAGCGGAAGATCTGCGATCATTTCGGCTCAAGACTTGAGGTCAGCAGCCCGATGGCTACAGGCAAATGCATGAACCGGAAGTCAGGCTGTTTCCAGCAAACCAAGCAGGCAAACGGCGGATGCTCTGCACATGAGAAGTGGGGAGCGTTGAGGTAATCAACTCGTTTAATATGTTGTGATATACATATCATAGATACCGCCGCTTTTTGGTACATCGAATGTGTTATAATATAGTTACAAAAGGAAAGCACAGTAAAGCAATTAGCATACTGCACATTTTCAGCAGTGCTGATTTGTGCAAAAGGGAGAATTTTCTTCTGAGCCGCCCACATCTTCGGAATTTCAATTTTTATATGCTATGATAGAACCGTAAACAGAAATCCTTTCTTATTGTCAGGAGGTAGCATATGGAGTATATTGAGAGAATGCAGTGGATAGAGGCTTGTCAGATGTTCTTTGATGCGTATGCCAAGTTCCAGATTGACGGAACAGAAGCACATTGGTACGAGTGCAACTACAGAAACATCGAGATTGCTTTTATTGACTGCGGTTTCTTTGTGAAAGTACAACTGTATTGTCCGGAGGTGCTCAGAAGTCTGAACGGTTATTATGGCAGGTTAGCAAAAAACACTGAGGAAATAATAAGAATGCTGTATTGGCTTGCGTGGGAGGCAGATAAAAGTAATTCTTACGTTATAAAAACAGCAGATCCCGAAGAAGAGTATCAGCAGCTCAGAAGGATACTGACAGAGAAATACCGTCTGTGTTACGACGCTTATTGGGAGAAGGATCACTGGAAAGAAACAGGCGAGGAAAGAGTGACCATCAAGCTTCACAGCAGAGAGATAGAAGTTCACTTTTCTACCAATGCTATGTGGGAAGGATACATAGACGCTGATCTTTTCTGTTGCAAGACCGACAGACGTTGCTCGACCGTTGTGCCTCAGGAAGAAGAGGAGCCGAAAGAGATCATCAGACTCCTTCAGGATATGGCTTCTGAACCGGAGATCTTAGAGTTCAGCACTGCCGATTCCGAATGGGAGCACGAGCTGATCAGAGATTATCTGGTCAGCAACCGTACAAATGACGGTCTGCTGATCGAGCGTTTTCCGTTTGGCTGGTTTCACAGTTTGAAAGGCGTAGTTTTCAAAGAGCGAATTCTTGTACTTCACAACAGACAGATCAGATTAAAATTCGAGCCTCAGGAAGACACTTTACAGATCATTGTTGATTGCATGGAAACGGGAAAACAATTTACGATGGAACTTCCTAAACGCTGTCGGGAAGTCGAAGAGATTGGAGAAGAACTTGTCTGGAGGATACAAGAACTGGCGTGGGAAGCTGCATAAGAGCTCATAGATAAGGAGGACTAACTATGGCTTGGGATAATCCGAGTGGAATTCTTTCTCCTAACGAGAGAGACAGGCTCAAAAGAGAAGCCGAGATATTCGCAGAGGCTCAGAGAAAAATGCTGAGGGAAGAGGAACAGCGTGCCGCAAAGCAGCGTGAAGCAGAAGAACGCCGCAGAGCTGCTGAGCGTGATAGAGAGGAAAGGACACGCAGAGCGGAAGAACGTAGAGCAAGGTACAGTCAGCCAAGTGTTCAAAACCGTGGAATAGCGATACTGGAGGAACAGCTAAAGGCAACAGAAGAAAAGATAAGAGCCTCTGAGCGTACTCCTGAGGGGATAGTTTATAGGGCTGAAAAAGTCAGATCATCTTATGTTGGCTCACGTGATTATCTCGAGGCAAGATACGGTATCGATGCGTATAAGCATAACCAATACAGGCTCACACGCGGTGGCGGATACAATATCCATAAAATAGAAGAGCTCATTGCAGAAGATTATTCTCCGGACGATCCAAACTGGAAAAGATACGAATGTGCGGAGGTCGAGGCGTTATTGAGCCTGGAGGAGAAACAAAGGGCAGAGTACGAGCCGAAATGCAGAACGCTGATAGATTTCATATCGAAGATCAAGGCTGAGCAAAAGTCTGTAAAAGATGCTGATAGGGAATTGATGGACAGAGCCGAAAAAGTTCGCTCTTCTGAGATCGGTTCGGCTGAGTACCTCATAGCCCGATACGGCGAGCACGCTTATCAGACGATGCTAGATATGGTGATCAAGCAATTAGGGATCACCAAAGATAATGCAAATACTTATCTGTCAGGAAGCTACTCAGAGGACATATGGAGATCATGGGAAGATAAAGAACTCGAACAGCTTTTAGGTAACCGCTGATAGGAGGAATTGGTATGGCAGGTTTTTTTGATTCTATCAAGGTTTCATGGCAGCATTATAAGGAAGAAGAGAAAAAAAGAGACGAGGCATGGCAAAGAAAGTGCATAGAAACACAGGAAAAGGATCGGGCTGCACGACAGAAAGCTGCTGAAGAAGCTGCTAAGAAGGCAAAAGACGAAGAGAATTGTAAACTGATGCGGCAGCAGATAATGCAGCTCAAAGTGAGGCGTGCCGAAAGAGCCGAGTCGTGCGAGATTGGTTCAGATGGGTATCTCAGGGCAAGATACGGCGACTATGCGTATTCTTCGATGCTCAAGGTCGCTGCCAAAGAATTGGGATGCTCCGAGAAAGAAGCAGCCGAATTCCTGACTGAGAATTATTCAGAAGCACTCTGGAAACCATGGGAGGACGAGGACGTAGAGCTCTTTTTAGGGAACCGTTAAAGAAATATACGGCGGTTAACAGGTTGATATGCTCAGAGGAGGGATAAGAAACTAAACTGCTCACATGGAGGGTTTTGTCACGTTCAGTTTGCTATAATCACAAAGTAAAGTATTCCCATACGAATTTTAAGGAGGAAAACATATGCGAGTAACATCATCACAGGCAGCAAAGCTGTTGCGTCAGCTCAACGACGAACTGAGAGCATTGCAGCTCAAAGAGGCAAACTCCAGCAGCTTCGTAGCCGCAATTCAGGAGGATGTCGAATCTGTACGTCCTGCGTACAATTTCAAGGAAATGCGTGATGCTCAGGCAGAGGTTGCGTGTAAGATCCGCAAAGTAAAACACGCAATAAACGTGTTCAACACAACAACGATTATCCCGGATTTTAATATTACGATCGACGAGATGCTTGTATATCTTCCTCAGCTTAATGCGGAATGTGCTACCCTCTCTAAAATGAGAGACGCAATGCCGAAAGTGCGTGTCAATTCCGGTTATTCCGGCGGCGGTAATATCATCGACTATAAGTACGCAAATTACGACATCGAAGAAGTTGGCAGGTATTATACAGATATTGCCGAAACATTGGCAAAAGCTCAGACAGCACTTGATCTGGTCAACAGCACTGTCGAATTTGATATAGATATCTGATGTTCTTTCCGTTTGCGGTTCTCACGCCTCCTTTTGAATATGACTATGTTCATGTTCAAGGTTATCGTTGTCCGTTATTATCTTTCTTTATTGGTTTAGGTCAGGGTTCAATGTTTCTGACTTCCAATGAAAAAATAATTCGGCTGTGAGAACTGTAATAAAAACTTTATCTGTCAGCGGAAGTTCGGTTTCAGGCTGGCATCTTATATGCAGATAGTCTAATTCAAATTCTATTACTTTTCAGGAGGTATAGATTATGTTAAATTACGAAGTTAACAACAAAGGTTACGAGCAGTTCAAAAAGGATCTTCGCAATAACGAAAAGGCGTTTCCATGGTTCAAGGGCGAATTGGAGTTTCAGGATAACTTCAAGGTCAATGTTGACCATGAGACTGCATTGCAACAGATAATAACTATCAACTCAAAGTATTCTACTCATCTCTCATTCGGTAAGTCGTCAGCTCCAGATGAGGGTGGCGAGCTTGCGGATTTTATAGTCAGCGAGAGCTTTCAATCAAGAATAAAAACAACAGACAAAGATGTTGCTGCTGCACTTGTTATAGATTTAGCCAAGGCAGCAAAAACAAGAGGACGTTTTTTGCTTTCTTTTGCATCGAAATACTGTCATCACTGTAATCCTAATATGTTCCCGATATACGACAGGGTTAATGCAGACTACTTAGAGGAGCATTTCTCATATAAAGATGACAAAGATTACAGGAAGTACATAGATGCTTATGCTCGATTCTGTGGAAAAATAGGCGTTTATTTAGAGACAGTTGACGACAAGCAGGAAGGTTTCTACGTTGACAAGTTCATAAACAATATCGACAAGGATGCGAAGTAACGTATAAAAGCTGTCTGTTTCAGGAGGTTCAAATGCGAAATATCGACAAATTCCGTGGCTGCCTCATAGGCGGGGCAGCCGGAGATGCTCTGGGATATGCAGTGGAATTCAAAAGAGAGGATGAGATCTTCTCTGAGTATGGCAAAGATGGCATCACCGAATACGATTTGATATTGGACGATGATGTCGCCGAGATATCGGATGATACACAGATGACGCTGTTTTCGGCGGAAGGTATGCTGCTTGCCGGCAGCAAAAGTAACATTCCCGATTACATAAGCAGCATCAGGGAAATGTACAAGTGCTGGTATCAGACACAGAGCGAAGTATGCCCAGTGCAGGACGAAAAGCATTGCTCACGTCTTATGCGTGTGCCGGAATTGTACCATAGAAGATGTCCCGGAACGACCTGTATGACAGAGATCAAAGCAGGTGCAAACGGAACAGTCGAAGTTCCGATCAACGACAGCAAAGGCTGCGGCGGTGTTATGCGTGTTGCACCGATTGGACTGTATTTCACCGATACTGATATTTCATACGAATACTCCGATATGCTTGCAGCAGAAGCAGCAGCACTAACGCACGGTCACGATCTTGGCTTTATTCCTGCCGCTGCATTGGCGCATATCGTCAGAGCAGTAACAGAAAGCGATATACCGCTCAAAGCTGCCATAAACGATTCTATCGCAGCGATGGAAAAGCTGTTCCCAAAAGCAGAACATATATCCGAATTTACTGCTATCATGCAGAAAGCTGTTCAGCTTGCGGAAACAGGACAGGACAACCTTTCAGCCATACATCAGCTCGGTGAAGGCTGGGTAGCCGAGGAAACGCTTGCAATCGCTGTTTACTGCGCTTTGAGGTACGAGAACGATTTTGATATGGCGCTGAGAACTGCTGTGAATCATAATGGCGACAGTGATTCCACCGGAGCAGTCTGTGGAAACATCCTCGGAGCATATATAGGCTACAATGCTATCCCGCAGAAATACAAGGAGCGTTTGGAGCTGCACGATCTGATTGTTAAGGTAGCTGATCATCTATGTGATAAAAGCTGATAAACCACCAATACCATATGTGTGCTCTGCAAAGAACGGAGGTTTGCTATGCGAGTATATGATCATTTCCCAAATCCTGATTGCAAAGGCTATACGATCCTCAATGTCCACGGCTATCATGGCAGTCCGAAAAACAGTGCTTACACAGCACTGCATGAGATTGGATATGAAAACATCATTTCACCATCTATTGATTATGACAGTGAGGAGCCAAGCAACATTATTGGTACGCTTAATATGCTACGTGTGCAGTACAAAGCGGATATGATCGTTGGCACAAGTCTGGGGGGATTCTATGCGGCTGTGCTGTCTGCACGTCATGACCTGCCGGCAATGCTTGTCAATCCGTGCCTGACACCATTTCTTCTGGATATACTGTCTAAATTTAAAACTCGTCCGCTTGTGAAGCTTTTTGGTGAACTGGCAAAGATAGACTCTTCCAACGTGAGCTGCATTGTTGGAGATGATGATGAGGTACTCGGCGATCACGCATTTACAGAGAAGCTGCTTGGCAATTCACGCTTTCGCAGAATCGAAGGCGGAAAGCATTCAGGCGCTACACTTCCGCTAAAAGCATATTTCTCAGAAATGCTCGATTATTACACGAATACGCTTCCATTGAGAGATGACGCTCTGAGCATACCGCCTGATATATTATAAGAGTATAGCGGTTATGGCACAGGTCATCCTGTTAACACGTTAAAGAACAACTGATCGGAGGTCGAACTATGTCCGATAACAAAAATGGCAGCAAATACACATTCGACAGCTTTGCAGTTACCGATGCAAACCGCACAGCATTTGAGAAAGCAAAGCAGTTTGCCGAAAATGCGGATTCTGAGCCCTTAGCAATATTCGGCGGTACAGCAACCGGCAAGACACATCTGCTCTATGCTGTTAAAAATGCAATCGAGCAGAATTCACCTGATCTCAAAGTCATTCTCACCACAACGGCTGATATGGTATCCACTCTTACAAGTACTATCAGTAATGGCGGTACAACAGAGCAGTTCCGTGAGAAGTACTTGCAAGCAGATGTGCTTCTGGTAGATGATATACAGGAACTTGCAGGAAAAGAGAAAACACAGGACGAGCTGCTTCTTCTTTTCAATGCGTTCTGCGAATCCGGCAAGCGTTTCATGATGACTTCTTCTCAGAAGGAAGCAGGATATGGAATTCAGGATAGGCTGGTCATTCGTGAGTTCTGGGGAGATTTTGCAGTCATTACACGGGCGTACATCCATGCACAGTTTGAATCCAACGCAGAGCGCATCAATCAGCGAAAAGATTTACTGCACAAATCAGAGCAGTTTTGCTGGAATTTAATGCATGATGCAGATTTCGATATTGATGCATTCAAGGCGTATTACAAAGAAGTCTGGGCGTATTTCAGCCGGTATATCGGATTGTTCGATGCTGACCGTGAGGATCTCAAAATCGTATGCTACCTGAACCGTATGGATACATTGCTGCATTGCAAAACGCCGGTCGGTCTGAAATCATGTGAATGGAATACTTGTATTCTGTTTATGCACGCACTCATCTATACGATCTCTTCATACGATATGATACCGTATCTAGGTGGATTTTGCGGCAACGGTGTGCTGTCCATACCTATGCTGCATCACGCTGGATATGATAGAATTGAGATAACGATAGACGAATTTGAGGAGGAGTTCAATAAATTCTGTGAAGGCTATCAAAGAAGCCGTCGCAGTGTACGCAGGCTGCACTGGCGTTTTGATTGATGTGAGGAGGTGCTTATGACTGTATCTGTCTATTCCAGAGAAGCGATCGAACAAATCATTGCGGACGGCTCTTTTCCGGAGAACACTGCTGTCATCAGCTTTTGTGACCCGGAACTGAAGCATATCGACAAAGACTATTCCCGTGTCGATTACAGCAGCGCCCGCGCCGATGTGTTCTATTGCGAGGTGGACGATCTTGACCTCGACTATCTGCCGGAAAAGGGATATACCTACGATAGCTTCTTCCCCGAAGTGCCGGATCTTGCAGAGTATATCAACAAAGCATTCCGTGACGGTAAGAATATCATCTGTCAATGCGAATACGGTCAAAGCAGAAGTGCGGGGTGTGCAGCGGCGATACTGGAGCATTTTTACCGCCGGGGAATTGACATATTCGCTGATTACAAGTATTACCCGAATCAGGTGGTATATCATAAACTATTTGATGCACTCGAAAAGTATAAGCATTATCACGATAACCGATACTATTACGCTGCTGATGCAGAAACTATAAGGACACACATAGCTAAATTGCAATTGCCAGAAACGCTCCTTGACGGCTATTCGCATGAGAATGGAGATTCAGCTGTTGACCTTAAGTGTGAGCTTGAGAAAGCATTGTCGGAGCGCAGTATGCTGTACCATACTGCCGAGGAGATTATAAACGCTCTGTTGAACAAAAAACAGCCTGTATACGCTTCATTTACAGTAACAAAACCTGTATGTGTACTTGATAGATATTACTTCTGGGATGCATATGCTGTATGCACATATTTCAAGTATGGATGCGAAGTAATACCTGTTGAAATATGGTTCAATAAGTATCGTTCCTCATCAGGAAACATGGTTTGCAAAAGAACAGTGTATACATCCAACCATACATTTGGCGTAAAGCCAATTCGTTCGCTTTCTTTTTTCGGAAAGCTATCATGGGACAGCAAAAGAAAGATGATTGATGCAGTTCCTGTGATAATTACTAATATTCAGTCATAAACAGAAATCAGGGCATTGCCGAATTGCAATACCCTGATTTTTTTATTCATCTTCATCCGAACACTCATCCAGTCCATGAAGTAGCTGAATGTATACGCACTCTGCTCGGTCACGTTCCTCGCCGTCCGTAGACATCATCATTTCAAGGAAATATGCCTTAGCTTCTTCGTAGTCTGTCCAGACCTCATGCCTGCCGTTGCATACGGTAATGACCGTCTGACTTTTGGGCATTGCCAATTCAGGTGTTTTCAACATAGCTGTTTCCTCCAAAACATTATTGTAGATACAGTATATACCATAATAAAGCAGGAGTCCAGCCTATCAGGGGAATTGTAATAATTCTTGTGAAGGGCGCAGTAAAAAGAGGAAAATCCCCGGTGTATTGCGCTATATCATTCAAGCTCTGAATTGCGTCTGTTCCTGCCCTGCCTGCGTTCTCGGCTCTGCTGGGCGGCACGGCGGTTCTGCTGCTGTGTGATGTGTCTCCTGATCTCACGGCTGTATTTGCCCATAACCGCTTCTACTTCAAGCAAATGGTTATACTCCTGAGCCATTGCGTTAAATCTCAGCTTCATGTCATTACTGCGGTCGGTGAGTTGCTTCACTGTCGGAGCTTTATCGTCCTGCTTGTAAGGCACGATATGCTCCCAGATGTAGCTGTTTGTCTGCTCATAGTCATCAATAGCGGCAGCATTTTTCTTCCTGAAACGGCTCTGTTTGAATCCTGTCAGCCCCTTATACTCCTTGTATGTATCAGACAGCTCTTTCAGGTGGTTGATCTTTGCGATAAGCTCATCAATGGCAAGTATCTTTGATTTCAGCTTGCCGAGTTTTTTACCGAGTTCTTCGCGCTTGGTCCAGCCCGTAACGCTGAGAGCGTTGTACTCCGCAAGCGAATGAATGCCAAAACTCTCCATGTCAGCAATAATATCATCACAGATACGCATACCTCTGATGCTTGCCCAGCCGTCAGCTTTTTCTTCTTTTTCAGGTGCATCTGTTTCAGGGGCGGTGATACTGTTTTCCGCTCCGCTGACGATAAAATCATCTGTGGTAATAACTGCTGAATTGGCAGACTTCGGCTCGGCTGTAATAGCTGAGGCTTCGTCTGCTTTGTTCATTGTAAATCGCTGTGCGACAGCAAGAGCATTCTGCATACGCATGATGCTCTCTGTTATAGCTTCGGGAGTATATTCTTCTCCAAGTGTATCTGCTCTTACAAAACGCTCCTTGCCCTGCGGACGGTATTTCAGTTTCACCTTGTTTTCGGGCTTGTAAACATACTCAATATTATGTTCGGTGCATCGGCTGAAAAAATCATCAAGGCTGGTACTCTGCACAATGATCGCTTGGAGTATCTGACGCAGATGCTCTTTCCATGAAATGCCCGACTTTCTCGCTTCATATTCATAGTGAGAAACGCCCTTGCTTTTCGGCTGTTCAATGACAGACAGACCGTTCTCACGGCATATATCATCGGACAGCTTTTGTATCTCTGCCCACGCCCTTTCAGACTTCTTTCCCTGATTATGTTCAGTCTCAAAAGTATAACCTGAGATCATGTTTGTATTATTGAAAACGATGTGGTTGTGAATATGAGAATGATCTATGTGTGTAGCTATCACAAACTGGTACTGCTCACCAAGCAGGCGGTGACATAATTCTTCGCCTATCATCATAGCCTGTTCGGGAGTAACTTCACCGGGCAGAAAGCTCTGGATCAGGTGCTGTGCAAGGGTGGTGCTTCGTCCAGTTCCGACACGCTGTCTGACCTCCCGGAATTGCTCGGCTGCTCGTTCAGGTTTTCCCTCGCACATAAAAGACTGGACAAGTGAATGATCTCCGGTCTTATCGCCGTCAATGATGTATCGGATAGCTGCGCTAACTGTACGCCTGACCGGATGTATTGTAGTGATTGCCAAATATCATCTAACCTCGCTTTCAAATCAGCAATATCATTACCGTAAATGTTGCCCGTACTGTTCGCTCTGTATGCGACCTGATTGATGTTCGCAGCGATGCCCCGAATCTGTTTCATCAGCTCGTTCATCTCGTCCTTATCAAACATCAGAACATAATGAGCTTTCGTACATTCACGGACATAGCTGGACTTCTTCACATGGAGTGCGTCTGCTTGCCTGCATATACGCTCCCATTCAGTATCATTGAAGCGAATATTCAGCGTGTGATCTCTGCACTGATGCCGTCCTTCCAGATACTCCTTTTCGTCCTCAGATAAATCATCGGAACTGACCTCGGAAAGAGCCTTGTCAAGCTCCTCTTTCATACCGTCACGGGTATAGTTGAGAGCAAGCTCCTCGCTGTCCTTGTGACCGTAGTCACGCTTGTAATTCTTTTCGGCTTTTGTCATAAAACCTTCCTTTCGTTCCTGAACGCATCTGCGGTCTTTTTATTTGCGTCAGCAATTCAGAGGGGCTTGGGGAAACGTCCCCAACAAGCATCGTGGATTTGTTCGTGTTTTCCAAAACGCGGCACAATACACCGTGCTTGCTATTTTCTCAGCGGCATTTCACGCCGCTGTCCCTGTCGGTTTCTTTGCCGACTTTTCCTGCGTTATGCAGGAAATCGGAGCTGTGCGACTTTCTCTATTTTTTATGCCATCGATCCATTCGGCGGTCATATCGCTCACGCTCCGCCGTGATGCCCTCATTCTTACCGACAATATTATTGTAAAATACATCGGCGCAGTTATTGCGCAGTCTGGGCGGCAGTTTGATGAAAATATCTCTCAATAGTTTATTACCAAAATTATCGTAGAATCGTTAAGCATAGCCTGCGAAAACTTTCGCTGAATTAGAGGCGGTCTGTTTGTGCATTACAGAGAATATCTCTGCAGCACTTAACGATGAGCAGATTTTATTGGTAATGATATGTAGGAGAATATGATTGTCTCATCAACAATGCCCTCTATATATCAACCGCAAAATTTGGGAATGTGGTAATGATTTTTCTGAGAATTTACAATTTGTTCATGGTGATTCTTCCATTCACATAAATTCAACAGCGGAAAATCATTTATTATGACAATAGCATTGATGGTTCAGAGAGCTGCTATCCTTTCCGCTGACAGTCTGCTCGTCAAGGTCTGCAATATAGTATCTTTGCTCATGATACGCTCTTGTCGGCGGTCATGTTGTCGGCATAGTCAACAGAAATGTTTATCGTCATTTATGCATAAAGTAGAATTTCGGATTTGGGAGCAATTATTTTTTCAAAATCTTTCCCACTTTTTCAAAATTCACGGTTGATATATAGAGGGAGAAATTCAGATGCAAAAAATGCCCGGTGAAATTATACTGGCTGGCAGTCATATTCGCCCGAAAGTTCATGCGCAATTGCGGCTGGACAATCGGCTGTATTGCGCGCTATAATTTAATTGTGGGGATACCGCACAAACAAAACAAGGAGAGAATAGAAAGGAAGGAGGTGGCGGTATGCTTACCTATGAGCAGCAGACCAAGAGGCTCCTGAGCAAGCGTCAGGCGGTGCTTGACCGTATCGAGAGCGACAAGGCTGAGATCGAGAAGATCAATGCAAAGCTGAACGCTATCCAGCTCGCAAAGATCAGGGACACACTCGGCTGTGATGAGCAGGGACTTTTTGAGCTTATCACTAAGCACCCTGAACAGCTTGCGAAGCTGAAACAAGACAGCACTGCTGAGAGCGATACAGATACAGCTCAGGACAGTGATGAGATGGACGGTCAGACTTCATTCTTTGACAAGAAGTCTAACCACTATTCGGAAACATGATTCCGATACAAAAACATGGCTGTGATATGGGACGGCACTTGCCGTTCCGCACAGCTATAAACACACAATACAAAGAGGGGCAGATAGAGAAAGCGATCCCCTCGCCTTAAAGCGTAGACAAAGAGAAGCTAAGGAGATACAGCTATGAATAAAAATGACACTGCCGTAGAAAGAGATAAGGCAGGACTGGCTTTTGAACTGAACGAAAAGTTCAAGGACTGCAAGACCGAAACGCACGAGTACCTGATCGGTAAACAGAGGTGTGTCGTTGTGCGTCACTACTGCGGAGATAAAGACCTCAATGAAGTGCTTTACCGCAACGCTTTTGAAAGAGCGTTTTCCGAGGTAATGGCTCTGCACCGCAGACCTCAGACGACCTGAAAAAATTTCCGAAAGGTACTTGCTTTTTTCGGCATTGCGCGCTATACTTATAGCAATGTTGAATTAGGCTGCTTTGGAGGAAAGGAGTAGTAATGTTAGCAAAGCAGACTGATTATATCGTGGGGATATACCTGAGACTCTCAAAAGATGACGAGCGTGCAGGCGAATCCCTTTCCATAGAAAACCAGAGAAGAATTCTCACAAACTATGTCCGTGAACAGGGCTGGACGATCTATGATGAGTACGTCGATGACGGTATCAGCGGAACAAGTTTCGAGAGACCGGGTGTCCAGAGATTGCTTGACGATGCCAAGAACGGCAGGATCAATCTTATCATCTGCAAAGACCTGTCCCGTTTCGGACGCAATTACATTCAGGTAGGTCAGTACACGGACTATATTTTTCCGATGTACAATATCCGTTTCATCGCACTGAATGACGGCATTGATACGCTCAACTCTGACAGTGCCGATATGGATATGATGCCTATCCGAAATGTATTCAATGAATGGCACGCCGCAAACACTTCCAAGAAAGTGCGTGCTGTTATCGCATCAAACGCAAAGGCAGGCAAGATGATGATTCCTTATTGCCCATACGGTTATGTTAAGAGCGATGATGAAATGCGTACTCCAATTATTGATCCGTATGCCGCAGGTATCGTCCGCCGAATCTTTGAAATGAGAGCATCGGGAGTCAAGCCTTTACAGATCGCAACTATGCTGAATGAAGAAGGTGTGCTGACACCGTTCGACTACTATTACAAGCGTATCGGCAAACCGAATCCTTACAACAACTCACATCTGTGGAGCAGCAGGAATCTCGAAAACATCCTGAAAAATCCGATCTATCTCGGAACGCTCGCTCAGCTCCGCACAACGACCGTGAGCTATAAGAATCACAAGCGCATTGACCGTGATGAATCTGAATGGGCGGTAATTGAAAACAACCATGAGCCTATCATTTCAAAGGAACTTTGGGATAAGGTTCGTGAAATCGAAAAGTCTGTCAGCAGAGGAAAGCGTGACAAAAAGGGAGAACTTAGTCCTTTGTCGGGTTTGCTTTTCTGTGACGGCTGCGGCTGGAAAATGCGGAAAGCAAGCACAGGGGGCGGCGGATATATCTGCGGATACCACAACCGCTTCGGCAAAAACTATTGCTCCACGCATTACATCAATCGGGAGCTTATTGAGGGGATCATTCTTGTGGATATTCGGGAAATGTGTGAGCTTGCCAACGACGAAAAGACTGCAACAGCAGAATTCCTCAGACGAAAAAGAGCGTTTATTGACGTTCAGAACATTTCCGATACCAAGCGTATGAAGACTGTCGGCAGCCGCCTTGCAGAGCTTGACAAGCTCATTCAGAGCGTGTATGAGGATAAGGTCGCAGGCAGGATCGAACCTGATATGGCGTTTGATATGCTTGACAAGTATCAGGCAGAGAAGAAAACGCTGAAAGCCGAGTACGATGAAATGACAGCCCGTTCCGAATCCGAAAGACAGGACGAGGAAGATGTTGCAGAGTTTATCAGCCGTCTGAAACGCTACGCAGGAGCGACGGAACTTACCCGTGAGATGTGCCTTGACCTGATCGAGTATGCAACAGTTGATGAGAACAACAAAGGTCACAAAGACCGTCCTCGTGTGATACACGTCTATTACAAGCTAATAGACAAACCGCTTACCAACAAAAACAGACTTGCCCTGACATAATGTCAGGGCATACATTAAAAATCATTTTTATCCATTTGGGATAGTTACCGTGCTTGCTGAGGTTGATTTTTATATCTGTGGGGCTTGTCATTATCCAAGCCGTCAGGTACAGGTTTTTACTCACTTTTAGTCAATGATTTTGCATCAGATCTTTATCTTTTTCGGACGGGGGCACAGGGGTGGAACCCTCTGGCAAGCTGAGTATCGGAGCATTCAAATCTGAAAATTTGTAATGCGGAGATACCGAGCTTGCTGGGATTGATTATGCCCCTTTGGGGCTTCTCTGGATCCGAGCCATCAGGCTCGGTATTCTTGCTCACTTGTGGTCAATAATTTTGCATCAGATCTTCATCTATTATCGGTCGGGGTCATAGGGGTAGAACCCCTGTCAAGCTATGTATCCAGCATTCAAATTTAAAATTTGTAGTGCAGGGATGCCGTGCTTGCTATTTTTGAAATGCCATTGCATAGATGTACTAACGTTTTCACTCTTTTGGTTGACTTTTTCAAGGCAGTGCTATATAATAAAGCTATTATCATGTACAACTGTCTTAACAAGGAGTGAGTCTATGAGCTTAGGATACGGAGGTTCTTGCAAAAGAGAACTCGAAGATGAGAATATGATTATTTATTCTTATTCGTCGTATAATCTTAACGAAGAACAATTCAGAAATTCGGATAGGATCTATGATGGCACTATTACTATCAACAAGTCTTGTTTAATTGAAGCTGAGATACATGAGAAGATAAAGAAAATGCCAAACGGCAGAAAGAAACTCATTGTAAAACGTATTCCTAAAAGCATTGATATTTTTGAAATGATAGCACAAGGACAAATACAGATCGAAAACAGTAAGAATACATGGAAAATGCTTCAAAGCTTTGATTATATAGCTATTAGTCTTTGCAGGATTATTTTTCATGAGTATCAATTGAATGGCATTCTTCCTGAAAAATGCAGTTATAATGTATGATAAGATAGAACTAAGGATTTCATAAGAATATGGTTTACACATATCATTATACTTCTCCGCTCGGTATTATTACCCTCGCCGGCAACGGCGAATCACTCACAGGCTTATGGTTCGACGGACAGAAATACTTTCCCCATAAGCTCATATCTGAAAGCACCGTAGCAGAGCTGCCGATATTCACTCGAACCTGCAACTGGCTCGACATATATTTCAGCGGCAACATTCCCGACTTCACACCGTCTATATACTTGAACACAACGCCGTTCCGTAAGGCAGTCTATGATATACTGCTCACGATACCTTATGAACAGATAATGACCTATGGCGAGATCGCCAATATCATAGCAGAGCAGAATGGTGTGGAGCGTATGTCCGCCCAGGCAGTCGGCGGTGCTGTGGGGCATAATCCTGTCTCGATCATTATCCCGTGTCACAGAGTAGTCGGTGCGGACGGAAGTCTGACCGGATACGCAGGCGATCTTGATAGAAAAATAGAATTGCTGAAACTGGAAAAAGCATTATAAATACTATTCAAGCATCAAGGGTTATACTTGGTGCTTTTTTCATTTTTCCAGTGCAAAGTATACTGGGGAAAACCGAAAATCATTCCAAAGTTCTTGCGCAATGCGGCTGGACAATGGGCTTCATTGCGCGCTATAATATTCATAGTCGCAAAATACTCGGTCGGCTGAAAGGATGACATACCGACCTTGCGGCTGCGTAGAGGGTAAGAGAAAGAAAGCGATGCCCTCACCAATGCGTAGAGAGATAAAAGCAAAGGAAAGATCGCTATGAACAAAGACAACAACGTGTCCGAGTGCAAAATTGGACGAACAACTTACGTCGTGAAGTTAGTATTCAACCCTGCTTCAAAGGAACGCCTTACGGATATCCTGCAAAGGCTGATAGACCGTGAGTGTGAAGAAATGCTCGGTGAATCCGGACAAGAACCTGAGAAGCAGGCTGTGTAAAATCGTCATTTCAGCGCATTGTCATTGACAGTATATTGCGCTATAATGATAACATAGCTCGCTTTATCTGTCGGAAAGGAAGGTTAAAATGACAGACAAGATAACAGCGTTGTATTGTCGTCTTTCGCAGGACGATATGTTACAGGGTGAGAGCAACAGCATCACCAATCAGAAGGCTATCCTCAAAAAGTATGCGGAGGATAACGGTTTCAGCAATCCCGTTTACTACGTTGATGACGGAGTTTCGGGAACGACATTTGAACGTGACGGCTTCAAGGCTATGATGGCAGATGTTGAAGCAGGCAAAGTTGGAACGGTTATCACCAAAGATTTAAGCAGACTCGGCAGAGACTACTTGAAAACCGGTGAGTACATTGAGATCATATTCCCTGACTATGATGTACGTTATATCGCTATCAATGATAACGTGGATACTCTCAAGAGCGAGAATGAGCTGATGGCTTTCAAGAACATTTTTAATGACTGGTACGCCAGGGATACGTCGAAGAAGATTCGTGCTGTATTCAAGGCAAAGGGACAGTCGGGCAAACCGCTTTCTCTGCCTATTTACGGGTACAAAGCATCTGAGGAAGACAAGCACAAGTGGATCATTGATGATGAGCCTGCAGCGGTTGTTCGCAAAATATACAAGCTCTGCATCAGCGGCTACGGTCCGACTCAGATAGCTCGTAAGTTGACAGAGGAAGGTATTCCCAATCCCACAGCTTATGCAATTTCGCAGGGAAGAAACCCGGCTAACAAGAATTCAAGGCTTGACCGCTGGTGTACAGAAACTGTCATTGACATTTTAGAGCACCCCGAATACATCGGTCATACGGTGAACTTCCGTACACGCCGCAAGTCCTACAAGAACAAGCGTAAGATTGAAAATCCGAAAGAGGACTGGCTCATCTTTGAGAATACCCACGAGCCTATCGTCACTCAGCAGGAATTCGATTTAGTGCAGGAGCTTCGCAGTAATAAGCGAAGAAATCAGAAGCAGGAGGCTGTAAATCCGTTTTCTGGTGTATGTTACTGTGCTGACTGCGGTAAAAAGCTATACCTGTGCCGTTCAAGAAGTCTTAGTGAAGATCAGGAGCATCTGAAATGCTCCACGCATTCAGCTGATAAGGATAGCTGTTCAGCCCATTACATCAGGACTGTCGTTCTGAAAGAGTTGGTTTTAAATGCTCTGAACAAGCTCCTTGATAATGTCAAAGACAATGAAGCTGAGTTTGTGCAGACAGCCATGGACAACTCTGCGTCAAAGCATTCCTCTGATGTATTTAAGGCAAAGAAAGCTCTCAATCAGGCTGAAAAGCGTATTGCTGAACTTGACAGACTTTTCGCAAGACTCTATGAGGATAATATTTCAGGAAAGATTTCTGACGAGCGTTTTGCTGTACTGTCCGCAGGTTACGAGGACGAGCAGAAGAAATTGAAAGCGAAAGCATCAGAACTTACTGCTTTTATTGAAACAGCAGAGCAGAAATGTGCTGATGTGAACTCCTTTATAAAGGTAGTGCAGAAGTATGAGCATATCACGGAGCTTACTCCCGAGATCATGCATGAGCTTATCGAGAAGATAGTTGTTTACGCTCCCGAAAAGAGCGATGGGCATCGTACTCAGCAGATTGAGATACACTTCCGCTTTGATGTTGCTATCGCTACGGCTATTGCTGACAGCAAAGAATACGACAAAAAGAAAAAGGCTGCGTAACTGCGATGTTACGCAACCTTATCTTCAAATCACATAAACTGCTTTATGTGTGCCGCCCTAAAGGTCGGCAGTATTTTTTAGAGATAAACCTATTGTACATATATGCGTAGTGCGTCTAATGTTCCAACATTTTTATCTTGCAGATTCTTTTCGTTCATACTCCTTATCACGCTGCTTTCGTGCTTCGTCCACAAGCCGAGAAATGTAATCTCCCTGTGAAATCTCATGATAGGTTTTGGCAATATCCGAATACACATAATATAACTGCTGACAGTGCTTGAAGTTTTCTTTGAGCGCTGTCAGCTTTTTGTCTGTAGCGGAAAGCGTTTCTTTCAGGCGGGCAAGGTCTGACACAGTTGTGATGCAGTGAGTTGTAACACTCTGCTTGCTGACAGTCAGTTGTACTTGTTCCAGTTTGGAAAGTTTCGGCTTGGCAGAAAGCTCAAAATACGTTTCTGCCTGTTTTATCAACGAGGACAGTGTGTCATGCTGCACTGTGAGTTCATTAAGCTCTTGCCGTGTCTGTTCATGTGATGCTTTTAGCGTATCAATTTTTTCTTCCAATTCACCAATAGAACGGATATGGTCACGGTTGATTATCGTAAGCTGCGCTGACAGGCGGTATACATCAAGATCATTCTGCGGCGAATAGGGCGCTGTTCTGTCACGTCTGCGCTGCACTTTCTTGTTTTGAACCACAAGCTGCATGACCTGCCCAATCACTACCTGATAGCATTCCCGCAAGGGGGACGTTTCGTCTGTTAAAGCTGTATGGTAGCCGACATCATACCACAATATTCTTGATACAAGGCTGTCGGTCGTGTATTCCTCTCCCAATGTTTTGGTGCGGATGAATCTGCCCTGTCCGGGCGCTTTGAGGGAAATGTATTTACCCTTTTTTACTTCATAGCCTTTTAGTTCTAACTCATACAGCAGTTCATCCAGATTCTTGACTGAACCGATCAGGCTGTCAATTTCGCATCGCAGCTTTTCTTTCCATGAAGTGCCATTCTTCTGCTGCTCCCATTCATGATAGCAAACGCCTTTTTCCTTGCCCTCTTTCGGCTGTATGGGCTGTATACCAAATGCCATACACACTCTGTCTGAATATTCCCTCACTTGTTTTAATGTCTGCTGATTGTCGTTCAGCTTCCTGCCAGTCAGTGTATATGTATTGATAATTAGATGGCTGTGGACGTGTTCACGGTCGGTATGTGTGGCAATCACGACCTGCACATCATCCCCGAACGTCTTTCGAGCAAATGCCTTTGCAATGCGGTGCGCCAATTCCGGGGAAACATTATCCTTCGGATCAAATGATTGGATATAGTGCAGTGCTTTGACGCTCCCTTTGCCTTCTAACGGCAGGGGAGCATCATACTTTTCTGTTGAATAGCTCTCAAATACAGATTTCATCTCCAGATAAGCGTCTTTAGCGGATGTCATGCAATTCATGGAAGATGCATAGAGCAGGTTCTCCGTCTTGTCCGGATTCAAGATATATTTCAGACTTTTGTAGACGGTAGATCGGATAGAAATACATTTAACATACGGCATAATTCTTCAAAGCCCCCTCTCAGTGTTTCTATATCCCCGGCATAAATGCTGTGCGTTTCGTTTGCTTTGCGGGCAATCTGGTTGATGTTATTGGAGATGGTGCGCATACCGTTGACAAGCGGTGCGACATTCTTCATGTCATAATAGGTGAACTCTCCTTTGACGGCGATCTTTTTGATGTACGTTCCGGTTTTCAGCCCGGCAGCAGCGGCTCGGCGTTCTACCTCTGCCCATTCGTTCATGTCAAACGTGACCTTTTTCTCTTTGACCTGTTTGTACTTACGCATTTGTTTTGCTCCTTTCATAGATTACGGTTTCAGGCAGCGCCTAAAAGAATGGAGGGAGTATGTTTCAGGGCAGCGGGTTCCCTGAAACAGGATTTTTGAAGGCTATGACTTCTAAAATCTCCGAAAGTAGAAAGTATGCACTACTTTCTGTGCTTGCTATTCCTACAAAACACGAAGTATGACCATACCCGAAATTTCATCTGTTTTGGTGGCTGCTCCCTATCCACTCTATTTTGTATATGACAGCGGCGAGTATCATTACAAAAGATTCCCTCCATATATCCCTACAAAATGTGCCTCAAAACGTAGGGGTACATATGAAAAAAGGAAACAATCTACAAAACAGACAAATCAAAAAGCCCCATATTGTACAAATCAGAGAAATCTATTAGGAATTTTCAATTACCCATACGTTTTTGCCCTGATTTTGTAGTGATGTATGAAAGGGGCAAACGCCGACAGCAAAGACATCGCCGGTCTGCGCTGTACTTCGCCAAAGTAACAGGAAGCCCCTTTCCAAATCTGAAAAGGGGTGGTGATATTGGATTATCTTTTCACCGAGCTTCGTGACAGACTCCCGATGCCGGATGTGGCAAGGTTCTACGGGCTGGAAGTGAACAGGGCAGGATTCGCCAACTGCCCGTTTCATCCCGACAATGAACCGAGCCTGAAAATCTATGACGATCATTACCATTGCTTCGGCTGCGGAGCGCATGGAGATGTGACGGATTTTGTAGCAAGGCTGTTTGGAGTATCCCAATACGAGGCAGCGAAAAAGCTGGATTACGATTTCGGGCTACACCTCACAGATCAGCCCTTTCACGCACAGATCAAGAGAGTTGTCAATCCGGAGGTCGAGTATCACAACTGGCTGCACAGTGCAGAGCGTATCCTGAATGATTATCTGAATGCGATGTGCAGATGGCAGCGGTACTATGCACCGAAACGACCGGATGAACCTCTGCACCCGCTTTTCGGGGAAAGCCTGACAAATATGGAATACTACCAATATATTTATGAGCAGATACGGTTTGGCAGCGAAACTGAAAAACGAGAATGGTATGAAAACGGTCGAGAAATCATCGAACGACTGCAAGAGCGCATGAAGCAGCATGATATGACAGGTCTTTCAGTCAAGCGAAAAGCAATTTGAACGGAGGGAAACTATGGGACATTTTATTACAGGAATGTTTGTGGGCGGCATTGTGGGTGTGTTTACAATGGCACTTTGTACGGCTGCCAAGTGGGGTGACAAGGATGAGCGTTGATAAGCAGACAACATATTTCCTGAATCTGCTGTGCAGTTATCTGAAAGCCAATCCCGGATGTCTGGCGGCAGTCAGGGAGCATGATAAGGTGAAGCCGGACAAGCTGCTGCTGGGCTATTATGACGATACCTATTATTACATCCGTCCGGAGGTGTTTCTCCCGATTGTCCGTGCCGGAGCGTATAGAAGGATAAAGCTGTCAGCCCGTCACATTATGGAGCAGCTATTTGCGATGAACTACATCAAGGTGCATTGGATTCTGACGGGTGAGGTTCGCTACCGTCCGCAGAAACGTGTAGGCAAAACAAGAAGGCGGTACATCACATTGTACCGCCGGCAGCTTGAAGCATATAGGAACAATCTGTACCGAAAGGAGGCAGACGATGAACAGAGCTGATTTTGTCAAGGAGATCGCAAGGCGGAAGGGCATGAGCAGTCAGCAGGCGTACCGTGCGGTCAATGTAGTAATGGATACGCTGCGGATCATGCTTGTAAGTGGTGAGCCTGTCGAGGTCGGCGGGTTTGGGACATTTGATGTGCTGACCGATCTAGAGGGTGAGCGTATTCCGGTTCTGAAAAGCGGCAAGGCATTGCATCGTGTTTTGAACATTTCTGCTGCACCGGAGGGACAGGAGGTGCGGCATGGCTGAGCTGACAATGCAGACAAATCACGAGAGCCGCATTCAAGTGGGTGACACGGTATTTGTGGTGGAATCTGTTTACGGAAATGAGCCGCTGGAGGAGCTTCTGGCGGCATATATCTGTGAGAAAATCAAGGAGGACGGAAACAGTGACAAGGCAGCGGCATAAAAATTTCGGTGAACCTGTTGACTTTACCGCTTTTATGTGCTATACTAAAAATGAAGGCTGTGCCTTGTCCAGAAAGGAATTATGCTATGATGAATTTCGGACAGGGTAACTACATTGCCGGCTGCTATTGCAGACTGAGCCGAGATGATGAGCATGACGGCACGAGCGTATCCATTGAAACACAGCGTAAGGTGCTTGAGGACTTTTGCCACTCGCATGGCTGGAAAATCTACGACTTCTATTGTGATGACGGGTTTACCGGGACAAATTTTGACAGACCTGCCTTTCAGCGGATGATGGCAGATGTGGAAACGGGAACCCTGAATCTGATTGTCGTGAAGGATTTATCCAGACTTGGCAGAAACTATATCGAGACAGGCAGACTGATCGAGGAAACCTTCCCGGAGAGCGGTGTGCGCTTCATTGCCATTGGTGATGATGTGGACACGGACAGGGAAAACATGGACCTTGACTTAATGCTCCCGATGAAGAATATCTTTAATCAGTATTACCCCGCTGATGTTTCCAGAAAGACCAGACAAGCATTCAAGACGAAGGCACTGCACGGAGAGTTTATCGGTTCGTTCGCACCCTACGGTTATCGAAAGTCGGCTGCGGACAAGCATATTCTGGAACCGGATGAAATGACTGCGCCGATCGTGGTTGAGATTTTCGAGATGGCTGCTTATAAAGGATATGGGTATAACAAGATTGCCAATGTCCTGCGGCTGCGAAAGGTTCTCACCCCGACTGCCCATCGTATGAAGCAGGAGGGAGCGCATTATGACGGCGATCTCTATGACTGGAATCTGACAACGGTACGCAAAATTCTGGAGAATCAGGTGTATCTCGGACACACGGCAAACGGAAAAAAGAAGAAGATTTCTTTTAAGAGCAAGCGTGTGATCTATGTACCGGAGGAAAAGTGGGTTGTCGTTCAGAATACGCACGAGCCGCTTGTTACCGAACACCTCTGGACGGATGCACAGAGGAAACTGAACAGTCGCAAGAGAGCCAATCGGTACGGAGAAGTCAATATGTTTGCCGGACTTGTCAAGTGTGATTGCTGCGGCAAAGCACTGACGATGGCAAAAAGCTCGACCAAGAAAAGATACTTCTCGTGCAGCACCTATAAAAGTAAAGGTAAAGATGCGTGTACCATTCACTACATTCTCTTTGATAGTCTGAGCGATGTGATCCTGCGAGATATTCAGCAGAAGCTCAAAATGATTCATCGTGATGAGGAAGGCTTTGCAAAGAGAATCCTGAAAGCACTCGGCAGCACCAGTACTAAAAAGACAGAGCGGATGCGGGAAGAAATTACTGCAATTGAGACTCGGCTGAAAGAACTGGAAGCAAAATTTGACCGGCTTTATGATGACCGTCTGGAGGGTATCATCTCTGACAAGAAATTCAAGGAGCTGGCGGTCAAGTGCGAGACAGAGCAGGACGGTCTGAATGCCCGTCACGATGAACTGACAGCGTTGGTCGGTGAGCAGGAAGATGTGGAGCTGAATGTGGAGCGGTTCATGGAAACGATCCGGCATTACGCTGAGGTGACAGAACTGAATCGGGAGATTCTGAACCGGCTGATTGATAAGATCGTGGTCGGGGATAAGGTCAAGACCGATGAAGGGTATACGCAGAAAATTACAATTTATTATCGTTTTCTCGGTGATTTGAATGGGAGCTTTCTCCTTAAGTAGCGGCTTCGGTCGTTGGTTCAAATCCAGCCGCCGCAACCAACGTAATATAGGCACTTTCGAGCAATCGAGAGTGCTTATTTTTTATACCAAAATGAGTAAAATACATCAACCGTACATCAACGCGGTTTATTTTTGCTCTATATATCGCTGAGAATCACTGAGTACTTTTTAGAGTTTTTGAAGTATATTGCGGTTTGTGTTAACCAAGGTTAACAAGACCTTGGGGTTGACTAAGCAATCTGTAGGTTATATAATATAAGATAGGATTTTGATAAGAGAGTATGAATTGTTTTTAAAGAAAGAGCGCCCATAAAGGGCGCTCTATAATAATTATTCTTCGTTGTAAGGAACATCTAAAATATCTGATTTCATTACATCGTCAAATTCTATGTTTATATTGGTCGAAGTATCAACATACACTGGAAGGTCAATGCCGCGTTTCTGAAGTTCCGCAATAGATGCGATGCCCATTTTTGCGTTAATCGCTCTGTCCTGTTCTGGAACGAGCTTAACGCTGTTTATTATGTCCTTCAGCTTATCTGCATCGCAGTTGCTGGGAACAGTAAGATTGACGTTTTTGCTTGCATCTATAACAAGGCATGTATTTTCTAAAACCTCGCTTGGGAGGTTTGAAGTCTTTACTGCAGGGACTTCCTTTTTTTCAACTGTATAATCCATTGTATTTTCCTCCTGGAGAGCACTTTCAGGCTCAGGTATTATTATATTTTCATATGTATCTGAGGTATAATATACTGTGGAAGGGCATGTTGTCATGCCCAGATTGGTGAGGTCATATCCGGAGTAGTACTCATCATCCGATGAACTTTTTTCATCGAAAAGATCCTCAAACACAGTGGCGTTATCTGCCATTACCTCTTCAAAAATTTCAAAGATCTCGAAGCCCTCACTAAGCTCATGCGGAGTCATATCCAGCATATCTTCAACGCTCATTTGTATTTGATCAAGCTTGTGTTTATGCAATATATGATTGCAGTGGACCTTGAAACGGTTCAGCTCCTTCAATGGCTGCTTGAAAATCTTTCCCGTCCTGAAGTTGACTGAATTGATTAACATGTGCAGGTGATGTCTCGGAGTATCCTTATGCAGATACCATATAATCTGATAGCCTTTTTTGTAGTAATACTCAGCTATCTCTTTACCTATCTTAATATATTCCTTGTCAGTGCAAGTATTACCAGCAGGTGAAATTGATATGGTTATTTGTCTGAACATCGTTGTATGAAGCTGCTGATTAGCCGCCTTAACGGCATATATTTCATCAAGATAATTATCTGTCAGGAATCCTAATCCATCGATATTACTTTTGTCCTTTATTTTCAGAGGATCAGAAAGATATGCGTGCATCTCAATTACGTCTGAGAACACACAGGATTTAACGTATATGTCTTTAACGATTGTGTTCATGCCTCTTCTCCCGTTGATTCCTTGAAAATGGTCAATTCCTTACAGATTGCAACGTGCGCGTGGGCAATATCGCAAAGCTTTTCGAAAATCTTCTTAAGCATTTCCCTTGAATCAGGATCTTCGAGTTTTGTGGTTCTCAGCGTATCAGATATTTCAATCAAGGATTTGCTGATATAATTAGCCTTATCAAGGATGATAATCTTCTCGTCCGAGAATATTCTTTTGCGTACAAAACTGCTCTTATCTGTGTTTGCGGCTCTTGAAAGAGCTTCGAGTGTTGGCTTCTCATCACCATACATTTTCATCGTAAAGATGTCGTAGGGCTTTTCTTCTTCACTATCTTTCCTTGAGTTATTGCTCTTTTTCTTTTTTTCGGTCTTCGCTTTAGCGGATAATTCTTCCGCAACATCCTCGGAGTGAACAAGAATGTCTTTTGCGGAAAAAGTTGAGCTAGGGGGGATTATATTATTATAGTTTGTATCTACTGAAGAGCTCGCTTCGCTCTTGGAATTTAATTTTATCATATCTTTAATTTTCATTGTTTTACTCCTTTGAGGTATATTTTGGGTATTTTCCCTTTGTGTATACAGCGTCGAATCTTGCTAACGCGGTATAGACGTAATACATGTATTATTGCTAAAATCCAATCATCTCTTGGTCTAAAACCAATACATTTATAATTCATTTTACTTTGCCTCATTCTTGTCATCCGGGTTACTCTGTTCCTCGGCAGTCTTAAGTCTCAGGCCCTTGAAGCCCCAGAGCCTCTTCGACTTTGGTCCCACCTTTTTATAGTCAATACTTGGATCATAGGCGAGCACGCTCTCCTTGAATTCTGCCTTTTCAACAGCATCGAGTGCGTTTTCAGCGCACCATAACTTATATGCTTCGTAGAGCGCAGCTGTTGAAACTGAGCCAGCCTCATCAACAACTGTACGGTCATCCAGGAAGCCATCAACGGAGTGGAGAGCAGCGATACGGCTTTCGAGATATGCTTTGGCTTTGGCTGACATCTTGAAGTCGTACCCCGACTTAACGAATTCTTTCAGAGTTCTTGCTGCCAACGAGAATACGACATCACGTTCCTGCTCCAGCTTATTTAGCAAATCTTTATCCTGTTTTTCCGCAGGAACGCTGTACTCGAAAGGTATAAATACCATGCGACGATACAGAGCTAGATCAGGGTTTTTGTATGTATATGGCTTGTTCGATGCGAAGAACAGCTTGGCTGTTGGCACGAACTGTATTGGGTTTTCTCGAAGAGCTCTTGCACTGATTCTCTCACAGGCCACAATAGATTTAAACATTTGCTCGTTATCCATTGCTTTTGAACTATTATCATACGAAATATTTAACTTTTTGCCAAGAAGCTGAATGACAAAATATCCGTTGGATAACTGCTGGAAGTTAATGTTGGAGACGAGTTCAGGAGCCATGGCGTTACTTATAAATATCAGAAGAGTCGACTTTCCGCCATCGGTCTCGCCAAAGAGGAAAATTGCCTTTTTGACGTGGAGAAGCGATGATATAGCATATCCGATGGAGATAAGTATACATTGCAGATTCTCGAGTCCAGCTGAGGTCTTGATAAAGCGAATAAAGTTCGGACAATTATTTTCGGTACAGTTCTCTATGTAATTGACTTTCAGTACGTAGTCAAAAATCCATTTACTTCGGTCAGTGATAAACTTGCCGGTGAGAATATTGTACACTCCGTTTTTGAAATTTATCAAGTATTCTTGTGCTTTGTAACCTGCTTCAATACTGAATTGCAAGGCAATATCTTCAGAGAGGCGTTTCGCGACCTCAGCTATAACCTTACTCCCGACCTCATATCTATCATCGGGGTCAATCGCGTTGCGGATGACCTTCAATAGATCCACGCGAGATATTTTCTGCCAGTGGGTACGGACGTTGATGTATGCCGTCTCACCGTCAAATTTGAGTATTCCGAGATGGCTTATGTCGCGGGTGAGCTGTGTTGACACGTCCTTTTCGGTAACACGAATTAATTTAATGCCTGCAAGAACTGCCGTGATAATTACTGCAATAGCAGCCATAATATTTCCTTTCTGGCGGGCATTACGCCCGCCCATAGATTATTCTTTGAATGTGTTTTTAACTAACTCAGACATTGCAGCCTGAGCGTTAGCACGTCCCTCTAAGTCAAGAGTGACATACACTTTTGCGGTGAATGAGGTGCTCTCATGACCGAGAATGTCACTCAGGTATGGGAGCGGAACACCGCATTTTACCGCCTGACTGGCGTAAGTATGCCTGAGACAGTGCGGGTGAAAGTCCGTAATGCCGATGCTCTCGGCAACAGCTTTTAGCTTTTTACGAACCGTTCCCGGATCGAGGTAATGACCGAGTTCGTTTGCTACAAGCCACGGATTATCCTCGTAAGTACCATACGACTTTTCAGCCTGCTCCTGCTGCCATGCCATGTGTGCAAGCACCTTTTCAGCGACTTCAGGAAGCAGAGGTACTTGTCTCTTACCCTTTGATGTCTTGGTCTCCTGAATCCTGAGAAGTGTCTTCGGTTCGCCGAATTTAGCTTCAAAATTTGTAATACGATTGAGCGACTTTGATACATTTAAATAGTATATACCATCATCGCAGCGTACGTCACCGTGCGTAAGGGCACAGCATTCTCCGAGTCTCAAACCGCAAAACAGCATCAGGACTAGAGCAATCTGAAGGCTGTAACCCTCCATAGCTCCTACGAATCGACGTATCTCCTCCTCTGTCAGTACCCTGATATCGGGCGTAATGACACGGGGAAGTTCAACGAAATCAGCGGCGTTATGATAGATGAGCTGCCTTCCGACTGCGTGATCAAGAGCTTTGTGAATCATATGCATGATATTACGAACTGTCTTGGCACTGAGAGACTCCTCAGGGGTGTCCAAGTGTCCAGCGTTTTGCAGGTATAATACAAATTCTTGAAGGTCATCAGTAGTCAGATTCTTGAGATGAATGCCATTGATTCGGTGGCGCTCAATGTGGCGGATATATCCCTCGTAGTTCATCTTGGTGCTGTCGCGGATAGCAACTGAGCCGTACTTATCGTACCACTGCTCGATGTACTCGCCGAACAACTGGTCGGAGCACAGCACCGGCTTGCCGGCGCTGATTTCCGATTTAATCTTAGAGAGCCATTCATCCGCCTCCTTGCGGGTACGGAACTGGCGGTAGATCCGCTTCTTACTTCCGTCAGGCAAAGGAACGAAAAATGCTGCTCTCCACTGTCCGTTTTTGAGCTTGAACTTTGTTCCTTCACCGTTGGCAGTCTTAGACATCTGCAGCACCGTCCTTCTTAATAGTTGTACCGCCAATAGTGTTTTCCGACAGCCATTCAGCAAGCGCCTCAGCCGGATATAAAATACGGCGCCCTACTCTTATGTGCGGTATTTCGCCACTGTGTGTCATCTTCCTTATCAGGGATATGGAAAGTCCTGTCAGTTCGGAAATCTCTGCAATGTTGAGACATAGCGGAGTGTGGTTCATGTTAATCATCTCCTATTAAGCTTTTAGGTTGCCGACGTCGGTGATTATATGATATCATATTTCATTTTTGTGGAAAAATTTTCCAATAGTGCTTGAAGATGCCTATTTTATCGTAAAAAGAAAAATAATTAACTGACAATAAAGCGAAAAGGTTGTCAAGAGATGATTTTATTACAATTTGATTACAAAAAAGCGGCGTTTACATCTATATGATTTTACGGAGGAAAAAACATGTCAGATGATCGAAATAAAGATTTAATTAAAATTATTAGTTGCATTTTCGGGAAGAAGCATACTGGGATTAATAAGGAAAAGAAGCAGGTTATCATAGCTGGTGATAAGCGTGCGGATAAATGCTCGTTCCTGGGTACTGATAAGGAGCACTATATATGTCTTATAAAACTTACTTTTTTGATAGAAGAAACAACGTTTGTAGATAAAAATTTCAACATTTGTAAGGAGTTTGATAGAAATACCGCTATCGATAACGCTATAAAGTATCTTAAATCTTTAGGTATAGATATAAAATGTAATTTATACTGTAAAAGTGAAAGGAAGTTGTTAGCACGATTTATATATCAAATACTTGAAGAGATAATGACTGTAATGTTCTCTTTTGGAAAGGATTTTAATAAGGAACAGTATGAAAAAAATCTAAAGAGAATAAGCGAACGATATCACCGAGAAATAGTAAGTAATGGCATAATTTCATCGATATATAGAAATACAAAATGGAGTGATGTTGAATTATATAAGGAAAATGATAATTGCAATGAGTGCCTTTTAATAGATATCGGATCATATTGGAAAAGAATATTTTTTATTCCACATGTAAAAACTGGTATATATATATCTATCAATTCTGATGATAATACTATCTCTAATTCAAATCTTTCGATTTCACATGAATGTTCTAAACTATATATCCTGAATAATAAACCTATTATAGAAAGAAATACAGAATTCTGCTATTTGGATTTTTTTCATATTGATAATGAGTACTATGTACCAAACAAATTTTGTTACAGTACTAATGTGAATTCAACACAAATGAACATTTATTCAAATGAAGAAGTTCACAGAGGATTTCAAGAAATATATGATATAGGCAAGGAATATACTGATCAATCTCTTCATCGTGATACTATGGAGATAAAAAAAGTTATTGATTATCTGAAGAAAGAATATTGTTCTGACAAGAAAAAGCAATATGTGAATATACTATCAGTTTTATCCGAGATTATAAGTTCCTTGTTAAAAATCAATTATTTAACGTTTTATTCTGAAAAATACAAGTTTTCAAATACAGTGTTTAAAATAGGATTTGAACAACTAACCTATTTCTTCGAAGATAATAATATAAAATATTCTGAAAAAGAAGTCGGTGTTATTTTTAAATATTTGGTTTCTGAATGGATTAAGTCGTTTCCATGGTATTTAAAAAATTTTGATTTTAAAGAAATGTTTAAATATTATGAAACAAAAGAAGATAAGGAATATGCCAACAATATCGATCATTATAGAAAAACTATCTCTAAGTTTGATACATTTAATATATTTGATTCTGCATATGACCATTATAAGGATTTTTGTAATAAAAACGAAAAATTGATAGAGGCATTCAATAGCGCATTTAGAATTGACATTATAAAACCATATAGTCCGCTAGATGATCTTTTCGATAGTATAGATACCGATCAGTTTACCCAACTAAAAAAAGCAATAAAAGAGTTTCAAGAAAAACTTAATTGGAGAGTTCACTATTATTCACGTATTACCTTTACTGATGGACGATCTAAGTATACGTGTGTTGATAAGCATCTGGGATATGGACAAGTTGGAGAAAAAAAGAATATAATACATAAACAATATGAGCAATTCACCGTAGAAGGACCAGATTCTATTACATTAGGATTTGGCGAGAATATTGCTGAAATAAAATATATATTAAAACCAGAATATACATCAGAGCAACCTAATGAAAACACAAATCAGAATTATTCTGAAAGTGTAAATGCTGGATTAATTTTAAAAAAGAATCAAAAATACCATATTGAATTCGAAGCATCTGGTACGGACAATGCACCCTTCAGCTTTTTTATAATAAGAAGGACCAAGGATAAAGCATTTGAGATGGTATTTGACAAGGACGATATTGAACTTAGGCCGAAATTTAAAAAATATTCTTTTGATTTTACTTATAATGGAGAAACTGAAGATTTTTGTTATTTAGTGTATGGATACGGAAACATGAGAGGAGGATACAAAATACAGAATGTAAAAGTGTCAGAAATTGAATGAATTGAGTCCATGTGTCCACACTTTTCCTCAAATAAAAAGAAAAAACTCGCCCGTGAAGGGCGAGCTTATATGAAGATGATAGCTGGTCGGATAGTGTAGGAAAGTGAATTTCGATACACTCTGATTGACTGCTTTCTACTTATGTGCTATAATGCAGAGTAGTACAGGTAATAGCGGGGAGGTGCGCTGAGATGTTTATAAAACCAAAACGAGAGAAACCAAAAACGAAACACTCAAAGCAGAATATGTCCAAACCTCACCCTGAGTATCCAGAATACGTAAGGATCAAACAGATGGCGCAGATCACGCGGGATAAATTATCCCGCAACTATGTGATCGAGCATAAAAAGCTGGAATTCTTATCATGGAAATATGTGACCGAACACGGAAAAGAGTTTGGATATGAGCTCTGGTGGGATCCTTGTGACGGATGGTTTATATACGATGATGAGGAAGATGTGAATTATACCGGTCTGATGTATGAATTATATAAGGACTGTAGCCTGATGTATTATGCGTATATTCAAGACGGATTAGAGGATGGAGTAGAAGTCGATTTCTATCCGTCGGGCGAATTGAAAAGCTATAGTATATATCATAAAAGAAAAAACATTGAGATATATTATGAGTGGTACGAAGACGGAAAGATAGAAAAGCATTTTGACGGTAATCGGTGGTTTCACCTTGATGAAGAAGGATATATGTTAAAGAAGGTAGAACGGAAATAACGAAAGGAGTGTACTTTGAAACAGATTGAAAACACAGATGAAATACAGAAAGAATTCCTCCGGCAGCAGAATGAGCTGCATGACAAGATAGAACTGACTGACAAATTCGATATGACTAGCGTGAAGCTGGTTGCTGGCGTAGACCTTGCGTACTGGAATAAAGACGATGAAGAATATGCGGTCTGCTGTATCGTTGTTATTGATGCGGAGACCCATGAAGTCGTTGAGAAGCAGCATTACAGCGGAAAGATCGAAGTTCCGTATATGCCAGAATTTCTCGCATTCAGAGAGCTACCGCTCATACTGAAAACAGAGGAGTTACTTGAAAACAGTCCCGATATTTACGTTTTTGATGGCAACGGTTATCTGCACCCAAGGCACATGGGTATTGCAACTCATGCGAGCTTTTATCTGAACAAACCGACTATCGGTATCGCAAAGACATATTTCCGTGTGGATAAAAAGACGGATTATACCGAGCCAGAAAACGAAGCAGGTAGCTATACGGATATCATCATAGATGGTGAGGTCTACGGCAGAGCGCTGAGAACACACAAAGATGTGAAGCCAATTTTTATTTCTATCGGAAACTTCGTATCTATTGATACTGCCTGCGCTTTTGCAATGAAGCTGACCGATAAGGAGAGCCACATACCTCTCCCGACACGGTTGGCTGATCTGGAGACTCATATTGCAAGGGAAGCAGAGAGAAGCTGACAAGAAAAACATAAAGCTGAATAAACACTGAGCACTTGTCCACAAGGATAGGTGCTTTTTTACGTCTCATAAATGGCTATATTTCACGGAGTGTCCAAGTGTCCATACTTTTCCTCTAATAAAAAGAAAAACTCGCCCGTGAAGGGCGAGCCACTAATAATTATTTCAAGAAAGTGCGTAGATTTGCCATGTGCTCAGCTTGAAGCTGATCGGTGACATGAGCGTACAGATCAAGGCTTATCTGAATTGAGCTGTGTCCGAGTAACCTACTGAGTGTTTTTATATCCATACCGCTTTCCAGACTGCGAGTAGCAAATGTATGTCTAATACCATGAAAATTTATAACACGAATATTATGACGTATCAGTAGATTCTTGAATAGGTCACCGAAGTTACTCGGATCTATAGGGAGGCCATTGGGTGTAATGAATACAAGTCCCAGATCAGGAAGTCCGTTTTCTTTTATCATCTGAGCTTGCTCCTCACGATATGCTGAAAGTTTTTCGGCAATCTCTGGCAGTAGCGGTATAGTGCGGATAGAGTAAGTGGTTTTAGGTGTGCCTATTTTAAGAATTGTCTTAAACTGTCCATTTCTGTCTGGGTTTTTGATGCGGTTAAGGCTCTGAGTAATACGGATGTAGCTTTCGCCGTTAAGATCAATATGTACATTTTTCCAGGGTAGTCCCAGCAGTTCTCCCTTGCGTAAGCCTGTATATAGGTCAAGCAATACCGCCATTCCTATGCGTTCACCATCTAGATGCTTTTGTAGTTCTTTTTGCTCTTCAACAGTAAAATATAGACGTTCTATTTTTACTGACCTTGGTGGAGATACGAGATCAGCGATATTTTTCGAAATATAGCCAAGTTTATACGCTCTATCAAGCCCTGTATGAATCATCGCATGTAAGTTCCGCATAGTTTTTGGGCTCAATCCACCTTTTCCATCAAGACGACCGTTCTTAAATTTTTCCTGATAGAATGACTGTAATCGCAATGGAGTTAGTTCGCATAGTTTGACGTTACCGATAGTAGGTTTAATATGCTTTTCAATATATGTTTCATAGTTAATAAGACTGGAAGGCTTTAATGATCCTTCACAGTAAGTATCATACCATATTCGCATCCATTCATAAAAAGTTGTCTTACAAGGTTCAGTGTAGGTATAATCACGAAGATCAGCCAGAGTTTTATTGACCTTTTCTGTTACTTCGTGTTTGGTTTTACCATAGAAATATTTTCGTTTAGGAACTCCGTGGTCGCAGTATAGAGTCACAACTCCACGCCAGCGACCATTCTTATCCTTGTAGATACTTCCTTCGCCGTTACCGTTTTTTACCATCTGTAGTCACCTCTCTGGATATAGGTGGAAGTTTATTATAAAGCCTGTAGTAGCATGACCGGGAGATACCAAGCTCCCGCATAGCTTCTACAGGCTTTTTCTTTCCGCAACGGACTTCCGCCAGTACCTCACGCCAGTTATCAGGCAAAGGCTTTGACGGTCGCCCGAAGCGGACATTTTTCTTCTTAGCAGCTTCGATGCCTTCACGCTGGCGTGCTCGTATTTTATTACGCTCATTCTCGGCTATAGCGCCGAGGACTTCAATAAGAATAGCGTTTATCATTTCCAGCACCCATGCCTGCTCCGGCGGAAAGTCTGTAAGCGTTGTCGGTATATCAAGTATCTTCACCCTGACTCCCATTTCCTTGAACTGTTCAAGCTCTCGCTTGATATCAACCTTGTTTCTGCTGAGCCTGTCCAGTTCCTTGATAACAAGTGTATCGCCCTTGCGGAGTATCTGACGTTTGAGGTATTGATAACCCTCACGCTCCGTATCATTACCCGAAGCCTTGTCAATTATAATGTTCTGCTCAGGCACTCCGAACTTAGTTAGAGCTTCAAGCTGTCTATCCTCGTTCTGACCGTTGGTTGATACTCGAGCATATCCGTAGATTCGGTTATCCATAATGCTCCTTTCTGTCCCAAAAAGTGGTGGCGACTTTCGGAACGTCTAAAAAGTCAGAACACCACTTTTTGAAACGCTTTATTTACTGTTTTTCAGCTGTGTCATAAAGTATACTTTTTGAGACTCAGAATGCGCCACAGTAGCTCTCGTAGACATCTTCACCGCACATGAACTTAACATCACGAAGTGTCTCATTGAGCAGATCATGGTCTGCAAGCATCTCTTCAATCTCATCGCAGGTATATCCGTATTCAAGCAGAAGTTCTACATCTGAACTATCCACTCCGTAGCACCCACAATACGCAAGCAAAAGTTCCTCATGAACGCTGTAGTATTCTGCTTCCCAGTCGTGCCAGCCACCATATCTGGCACGGAACATCCGTGGCTCGAACTCTGACCTTTCGATGACGCCGTTCTTGTCAATACGGAGTATGTCGCCTTCATCAGTCTGTACACGCTCGTATGCGAATTTGTGAAGTCCCACACGCTTCAAGGCATTCTTCATTATCGACTCTGTGGAAGCATAGACGTATAGTCCAAATGCAGGAAAGTGGAGCAGGCACATGGGATTTGAACCCTTGATGATATAAAGACTGTTGTTCTGGTCGAGAACAGAGAAAGTGAAGTTGCCCTCCACTGTTTCCGCCATATCTTTGAGTGACTCAAAGTCTAGCTTATCACTCTGCTGGAGGAGCTGGACTGCAACGTATGAATCTGTTTCGATGTGGGTGTCGGGAAGCTGCTTATCTTTCCGCAGCTCTTTGTCATTCCACAGCACTCCATTGTGCGCAAAAGCAAATGCCGTTTCCCCGGCAAGACCGGGGAACGGATGATTGTTGTAATTGTGCTTTTCGTCGCCCTGTGTGGTCATTCGTGTGTGTCCCATGACCGCCACAGTTCTCTCAGGTATGCTGAAATGCAGCTTGTGAGCTGGCTTGGGACGCTTGAAAATAACTACATCTTTGCCATGAACGTAGCTGATACCTGCTGCATCGGTTCCTCTCTCCTCAGCAGCGTTTGCAAGTGCCTGAGTGAGCTTCTTTTTGATCCTGTAGGGAACAATTCCCTGATAGTCTAACCAGCCAAATAATGAACACATATTTCATTCCTCCTTATTTTTCGCTAGTGTCTTCATCTTTGTTTATGAACTCCTCCAGCTTTGATAGAGCGTAGCTGCCGACTATTACGGCAACATACTTCAATATTTCAAGCAAATGATTGTTTTTCAGAAACGGTGAAGGAGCTCGTCGTATCCTTCGCATCATCGTATACTTTCTCATTTTTGACCTCCTCAGATATCATCACTGGTGTTGACTGCATCGTTGACATAGAGTTGACGTTCTTTCAGGTACTGTATCAGCTCAGGTTCCTTGATACCCGCAACAAAGTTGCTCCATGATATTTTAGCAATCCCGTCATCGGAGCTGTATACTGCCACATCACATATCATGTTCACTAACTGGAGAGCAGCAATAAAGGTGTTATATTTGAGCGTACCACGAAACATTCTGAACTCTATGGTTGCGTAGTTCATAAGATTGACAGCAGCATACCTGCCGTTGTTTCCTTTTTTAGCTTTGTCAAGAATTGCCTTCGGTGAATGCTCATAACCATAGCGAGCTGCCCAGCGATTCATGCTGTACTCGGAGCGACGAGAGAATTTCAGCAACTCATTCCAATGATGTTCCACAAAGTACAGAATACGACTAATAACCTCGTCCTGCTCCTCCCGTGTCTCTCCAAGACTGTCTCTGTTGACATGGATATGAAGTCCGCAGGTTGAAGTCTGATGCGAACGATATCCCAGTGATATAGCCTTTTTCATTATCTCTTCCCACTGATAATTCTTGTGATATTCAAGGGACATTGGATGCGTTACCAGTTCCATTCCGTCATCTAGCGAACCATCTCCCTTTATGTAGATATGCTCATTTTCCTTGTTTGCAATTGAAAGAATCTCATCGGCGTTGTAGCTGTCCTTACCTGCTCCGTCAATTTCAAGCTCTACGCCGAAATATCGTGAACTATCTCCATAGAAAATAGGTTCAGGCTTGTAACCATAATCGTGGATACTTTTGTTACGATCGACCTCGTCATGGTAACACTCGCTACAGTAGTCATATCCGTCAAGATGATAAGCATCATCTTCGTGGAGAAGCGCATCACAGCAGCTACATCTTGTGTAATGGTTTTCGTAGCAATGACGGCAGAGAGTAGTATATTCATCACCATAGGAATCATCAGTCCAAATTACAGATCCGCACCTTTCGCAAGTCGTGGTGTGGTGCTCATAACAATCAGTGCAGACGATTTCTCCATTCACTTCTTCATAGTCATCGCCTTCGATAAGTGCTCCGCAGTGAGAGCAGTAAAGTTTATTTTCTTCCATTTTTAGACCTCCATAAAATAGTGAAGCCGTCCCGAAGGACGGCTGTTGTGTTAATACTCATTTTTCGCTGCCTATAAGTCCGACAGCTATTCTTGCTCCAAGTTTCAGACCGGAACGAATTCCCGCATTGAATGCAGCTGATGTTAGTCTACCTGCGATATCGTCAAGCTCCGCAGACTTCTCAGCTGACAGACCTTCTGAAAACTCATGCAGCAATGCAGTTGATTTCAGATAATTGCTGTCATTACAAAGCTGAGAATCCAGCGTCAGAGCGAACTTCTCTGCAAGCTCGTCAAGTATATCCATAGTTATCACCTCCCGAAAACAGTTATAACAGAAAATCCGCTCCCGAAGGAGCGGCATAAATGTTCAGTATTCACTTGCAAGCAACATGGTGCTGTGGTCGCCGTTGTCGATTATGTATAGTTTTTCCGTGATAGGACTATCAGATGGGAGCAGGTATACTCTGCGGTATTCCGGTTCTTCTGACCTGTGAGTTATTGACTGCATACAGCCGACCTGCTCTAAATCGAATACCTGCAAATAGTCCTTCGGAGCGGGCATACGCTCTACACATTCCCATAGAAACAGCTGTATTTAAAGTGGTATTGCCGCATCAACTCCACAGGTCAGATAGCGGTTATTTTCTGGCATTTTTGATCCTCCTTTACATTATTCTCGAATACCTTTGCTATGTATTCAGATTAATAATATATATATGAAAGATCAAAAAATCCGGAAATACAGTCGATCACGTCCAAAAGCTTTTTTTGAAATAATCGATTACGTAGTAATCATATATATATGAAATTTTGAAATTCTCGGAAAAGCCTCGAATCTGGTTGTTAAGTGCTTGAATAATAGAGGAATATATGGTATGATTTCATATAGACAATCAAATTTTTCATGATTCCGCATTATTATGCCGCCCATTACGGGCGGCTAAGCGATATAAAAATAAAAAGCAGTGATATTTTAATACCACTGCCTGAGAAAAGAGAAAGAAAAATGATAATAAACACAGGTATGCGGACTGATATCCCCGCATTTTACTCTGACTGGTTCATGAACAGGATACGCGAAGGCTATGTGCTTGTGCGAAACCCATACCGTCAGGACTGGATTACACGATATGAGCTTGATCCCGATGTCGTGGACTGTATAGCCTTCTGTACCAAGAATCCTGCTCCGATGCTGAAGCATATTGACGAGCTGAAACGCTTTCATCAATACTGGTTCGTTACGATAACTCCCTACGGAAAGGACATTGAACCGAATGTTCCGCCGAAGGAGCAGGTCATGCAGGACTTTATAAACATTGTCTAAGGCTGTCGGAGTCAATTGTATCGGCTGGAGATACGATCCGATATTCATCGACGGTATATATACTCTGAAACGCCACATATCAGACTTCGAGACAATGTGCAAAACTCTTTCAGGTTATACAGAAGTGTGCGTTATCAGTTTTATTGATCTCTATGAGAAAGTCATTCGTAACTTCCCACAGGCAAAAACAGTAACTCCACAGGAGCGTATCACCATAGGCAAGACCTTTGCTGAGATTGGCAGACGTTACGGCATAACGATAAAAGCCTGCGCGGAGGGAAAGGACCTTGCACCATACGGCGTTGACTGTAACGGCTGCATGACTCAGGAGACTTTTGAAGCGGCTATTGGCAGTTCTCTTGATGTTCCAAAGAAAAAATCGCAGCGAGCGGAATGCAGCTGCGTTCTCGGTACTGATATCGGAGCTTATGATACCTGCGATCACCTCTGCCATTACTGCTACGCTAATTCCAACAGAGAGAACGTAAGACGGAATATTCGTCTGTACGATCCTAACTCTCCGTTCCTTGTCGGAACGCTCCATGTAGGTGAAACTATCCATTCAGCGGAACAGGTCAGCTGGATAGATAATCAGCTTTCGTTTTTCTGAATATGCTTCTATCCTCTCGCTTGGTCGGGAGGATATTTTTTGTCTGAGTTTGTACTATGCAGTAAGAATGTATGACAAATGTACTTTATTACCTGCAATTATTTTATTATAAATATTCTAATTATTCTAAATTATTTAATTTTAAATTAAATATATTTATTATTCTATACACGCACATGCGCGTATAAATATAACCTAAAGAAACTATTCTTTTGAGCAGAAATGTGGATGTTGTGGGTACAATGTTTCGATACTTCTTCACCATTTGACATCATTCTTGAATTTAAATTAACTGGAGGTTAAACTCATGAAAAATGGAACAAGTCCAAAGACTCTGAGGATTCCGAACGATACGATCGCTGAAATCGAGGAAACGGCTAAGGCTAAGAAAACGACATTCTCGAAAGAAGCAAATCGCAGGCTTCAAAACAAGGGTAGTGATGATAAGAATTATCCGTTACTACTTGCTAAAACGCAAACTATCATCAACCTCAGCTTAGAAGGTGCAGAAACCGGAAACGTTGAAATGGTAAAGAAAGCTCGGGAGGAAGCAAGAAAGTTATGGAAAAGAAAATTGATATCATCAAAGTAATCACTCACGCAGATGGCGGTGAGGATTATGCTAAGAATGCGACAAAGTATCCATCGAACGAATACTGCGTAGGCTTGAGAGGATATGGTGTGGACTGTTATGATCCGGAAACAGCAAAGGAACAGTTTGAGTCTTTGGCTAAATATCATGGAAATGACGGTAAGAATCAGTTTATTCACTTCATGATGTCTTTCCTGACAGAGACAGCTCCTGATGCTGAAACGTCAATGGAGATAATCGATCAGGTCATGGAACCACTCAAAGAAGAACATCTGATTCTGATAGGAAATCACAAAAAGCACACAGAAAGTTCTGATTATCATGGACATGCTTTTGTGGGTACAACAAACCTTGAAACCGGTAAAATGCTTCATCCAACTAACAAACTCAACTACGCTATTGCTCAGGGAATGGCTGATGTCCTACAGAAGCCGGTTGAACTCGTTATCGAAAAGAAGAATAAAACTCCTGAGTCTGACTCTTCTCGAACTCAGACGAGTACATCTGCCAACGGTGATAACAACAAAAACAAAGACTTCAAGAGAGTCTTCTATCCGAATAAAAACACTGAGGGTTGAACCTAACGCTGCATAAACCAACTATTGCTCCAATTAACTCAACTATGAGAACAGCTTTCAAGATCATGTATCTTCCCGGCCTTTGTGCCGGGGAGCTGTTCTGATATATTTCAAACATATACACCTTAAACAGTCAAAAATCAAGTTCTCCCCGTTATGAGGAGACCGGATGTATAGATAATTGGGTAAATAAAGAGTCTGTTGGTAAGTACTATAAATTGTTATCCATGACACATATACTGACTTAATTGGAACGCCATAAGTTTCAATTTTGTAGAATTTGTTTTCATATCATTGATAAGATTAGCGTCATCTTCAATCTTTCCACATTCTATGATATTTGATGCGATGTCTATGTAAAACGTACATAAGTCATAGTATTCACGTAACGATTCATTATTAAACGTATATAGGTTATGGTCATCAATGATATTCGTCAGTTCATTCATTATTACTGCAACCTGTTTGAAGGTTTCACATACTGGTGCTTCTGTTATATCGACATTCTTTGCTAAACTCGTTATCTTCCTAATTTTTGTAAACGCTACGATATACTTCTTAAAACGGTCTATAGCATCGTTAAATTTATCAAGTGCGGCGCAATAAGTTTTGTTTAATTGCATTAAGTGTAAAAGTGGATAATCCTCTGTAGAGTGTGCCTTCAGATATCTTATGAATATATTTAGGTAATCAGTACCTTCTTTACAAATCTTCACGGGATTGTTACGATGAATCCAACAAGACGTAGGAGCTTTAGCATAGAATTCATCGACAAATTTCTCAAATAAGTCGATGACAGAAGTCCACTCCTCTATGAATAAGGAAAACGTCTGAACGAATTTATCTTTGGATACATTTTCATCAAGCTCAAGAAGAGTTCCTTTCTGGATCGAATTGTAATCTTCTTCTTCGAGGACGAATTCCCCGAGGTATTCTGAAATGATGAAATGAGGCTTTGATAATAATTCATTAATGGTCATATATGACTCCTCCTTTCTGAAAAATGTTCACCTGTTGTAAAGTCGTTGACAGTTTAATAGCTTTCTTTGTGAGCTCTTCTTTACTGCCATATTCCTCATTATCAATAAAGAACTGATAGTTTTCTTTGAAGAGACGCAGTAATTGAGTTGAGGCATCAATATATAATTGAAGTTCTTCCTGAGTAAATGTGTCAAGAGTGTATTCGTCGATAATATTTGCATACGCAGACAGCATTTTTATTATATGCTCCGGAGTGATATTCTCCTCCTGTTTACTTGTTATATCCCTGATTATTTCTAGATACGTATTAAACCTCTCGGACAGTTCATTACATCTCTTTGAAAGATTTCTCAAATTACTACTTATATCGGAATAATGAGATAACTTTGCATAGCTTTTAATTTTGGCTTTATTATCTAACATATATTCCCATGCTGTTTTTGACATCGTTGAAATCTTAATGAAGATTTCGTTGGATTTTTCGATATTATGGATTCGCTTAAAAAAGCACATCCAGATTTTATTGATTTCCTTTTCAAACATGGAAATACAGAGATCTGCTTCCGGAATGTACTGCTTTTCCAGAACCTCAAAGAACTGATCCGGATCCTGATTTGTGTCGATTTCCAGAAGAACGCCCTTCTGGATAGAGTTATACTCCTCTTCCGAAAGCAGATTTTTGGCAGATATTTCGGATATGTCAAAATGTGGCTTTGATAATAGATCCTTAATCTTATTTGTATCCATAATTAAATTCTCCTTTCTGATATACGCTTTAGAGATATCATGATCATCTGATATGTAATTATATTCCAACATCCAGTATCATTTTCATCTAAGCACAGAATGCAGTAGATCTGTTAAAGGTCTCTACATAATTGCAATTGAAGCTATGATGCTTTTTTGAAGTTTTCATTAATTGAATCCATACAACTCACCCTTTCACTTGCTTCTGGAATGTCGTTCTATGTTTATCTTCTGCTTATATTATACAGCATTTCAAGAATAACTTGGTCGCCGTAAAGGCGACATTTTTTCCTCTTAACAAAAAAAGAACTCCCATCACTGGGAGTTCCTTATAAGTTCTAAGCCTTCTTCATCGGGTTTGGGTGTGATGGAGTATACACATGTTTCATCACCAATACGTGAACATGTACATGTGTATTTTCCGATTTCGATATCTACAAAGGCATCCGCTAAGCAGTAGGGATAATCTCTCTTTTCTTCATTTGTAAGAATTCTCATAAAGGAACTCCTTTCATATGCATGCGAAAAACGAAAATGTACCGGTGAGACTTAGCGATCAATCTTCATACCTTTGCTTGAAATATTGACAGGTATAAGTTGAAAAAGTTTCTATTCCGCTGCCTTTTTTAAAACAGGAATGTTTCTCGTTGTTGTCAGCGGTGAATAACATACCGCCGCGAACTATTCCGATAGTGGTACTGCCGATCGCACCATTCCAGTGTTTGCAGAGCAGGCAGCATTTCTGAGTGCGGGAGAATTGTATATTTGCCATTCCGCTTACCTCACTTCTTGGTTATATTCCTGAAAGGGTCGGTCTTTTCTCCGCTCGCAATGCAATCCGGACAAGGACTTGTCACGCATTTTATCATTCCCAGTTTGTAGGGACACTCCTTGCATTTGCGCATATGTTTTGGTATCTTCACCTTGGTCATTTCACTCACCTCTCTGAAGACTGTCATTTTACCTTCTTCTTCCAGTTCCTTTCTATCGGAACACAACCTCTCACTGATGAAGTTACAGCAGACATCGCATCATATACAGAGGCTGTTCCGCATGCAGAAGCTGTATAATTGACAGCTCTGTCCTCAGATATTCCGATATCGGCAGCAGCGGAAACAGCATCAATATTAGCGCCTATGAAAATGAACTCCCAGCCAATCTCTTTCTTGGCTTCTATCATTTTCCTGACCTTTTTCAGATCATATTTGTGGCTTGCATTTTCCATGCCGTCGGTAGTGATGCAGAAAAGGGTGTGTTCCGGAACGTCCTCTTTACGGGCATATTTGTGAATATTCTCGATGTGATGTATCGCACCGCCTATAGCATCAAGAAGAGCAGTACATCCACGCGGGAAATATTCTTTGTCGGTCATCTTGGGTACCTCCGCAAGATCTATTCTGTCATGAAGGACTTCGCTCTCATTATCGAAAATAACCGTAGAAACATAGCATTTCCCATCAAGCTTTTTCTGCTTTTCGATCATTGAATTGAAGCCTCCGATAGTATCGCTTTCAAGTCCTGCCATTGAACCTGAACGATCGAGTATAAGCACGAGTTCTGTAATATTGTTTTTCATAATGATTCCTCCTTGAAATTGGCTATCTGTTTTCTTCTGTGATCATATGATACCATATTTCAAGAGGTAAGTGGTCGCTTTCAAAGCGACATTTTATGAACCTATCAGAACCTGATCAAACTGGAACAGAGCTTCATTTATCTCATTGATGTTATAATTACCGCTCTCAATAAAATACCGGACAATTATATCAAATTTACTTGAATTTGACAATCCGAAGCCTGCCTTTAAAAGCATCTCTTTTGTTTCTTCAATATCTAGTTCAAGGGCGATAGCGAATGCAACAGCAGTGACCTTTTTGGGGTGATAATCCTTGTCTGAGCGTATTTTTGAGAACAACTTCCGGTCGATATTCGCCTTTTTATAGCAATCCACATCTTTCATTCCTTTTTCGTCTATCTTTCTGAGAAGCATTTCAGTAAAGCTCTCATCTATCATTTTCAGCTTTTCTTCCAGACTTTCAGAGCAGGCATATTCAAGAACAGGTAAATCTGAATGAACTGAATGAGCTGTTTTTCTGCTTTTAGAAGTCTTCTTTTTGAATGGACGAAGGACGTCATTTAAATCTCCGGGAGTACCTGCAGCTGCTGTATACGCCCAGGTTCTTGATTCATCATAGTAATTATCATCAATAAACGCCTGGATATCTTTCAGCTTCTTCCTTCCGATATCAAACGACTCCCGGTCGAAGATCACGATAGTTATGTCCATATCATGAGTCTTTAGAAACTCCGAACAACTGTCCACAGCGATTTTCAAAGCCTGCTCCTTAGGATATCCATAGGCTCCCGATGATATAAGGGGGAATGCGATACTTTCAAACTTGTTCTCCGCTGCGATAATAAGGCACTCTTTATAACAGCTTCGGAGCAGCTTAGGCTCATTGTTCTTTCCGCCGTTCCAGACAGGTCCGACGGTATGTATGATGTGTCCGGCAGGAAGCTTATAGCCCTTGGTCATTTTTGCTTTTCCGACTTCGCAGCCGCCGAGTTTTCTGCATTCATCCAGCAGCTTTGGACCTGCAGCACGGTGGATTGCGCCGTCAACTCCGCCTCCTCCAAGAAGGAAGGTATTCGCAGCGTTGACTATTGCATCGACCTTCAGCTTTGTTATATCATCACGAATAAACTTCAACGGCATAATATCGCTCCTAACTATGTTTTTTCATATTATAACACGGCTGATGTCGGATTGCAATAGAGATATTTTTGCGTTTTATTTCAGATAAGTCCATTTTTTGAAATTATTACAGCCATAATCGGGTAAAGTATTATTCTTTCTCATTACACAGAAAGCCTGAGAACCGTTTTTGCTTGTTGCAGCAGTTCCACCATATGTGATATCACGTTCGCCTTTCCAGTGTTCACATCCAACGCAATGTTTTTCATTATGATTTGGAAAAGATGTTATTATACCGACTGCTCCTCGAAATGCCATATGGATCCCTCCTTTAATTCATTTCCAACTGTTTGTTTTTATTCTTGTTGAAGAACGGCAGATGAATCTTTTTAGTCATAAATCCTTTTACGGAGTTAGCTACTGATTTTAAAACGGTTTTTAATTTTGGCTCGTCTTCTGTTTTGGTAAATAGTCCATTTATTGCACCGGCAATTACAGCCCCTTTAACTCCGAAGATGTACCCAACGCTTTCAACCACTTCCTCCTTGATGACTTTTTTATTCTGCTCCCATACCGCAGCAGCGGTAGATACAACTGTATTTTTGATCTTTGACAATGCCTGAATTATGGTAGTTTTTCCTTTGATTACTTCTTTAAACACCCTTGCTTCTTCAACGGCTTTGTGTGCAATTGTAGCAAGTGCTCCGAAAGTTGTAGGAGGGATAATCCCGGATTCCTCTGCAATAACAAGTCCGGCAGAAACAGCAGCCTTTACGCCGTTACCAGCAACATCTATCACCGTATCTATAATAAATTCCTTGTCGCTGATTACTGCTCCTATACCTTCTTCAGAGGCTTTCATATAAACATCAGCAGCAATCTCTCTGAAGCCGGTTTTAACAATTTCACCTACTGTTTCTTTGGCTGTGTCTTTCAGCTTGAAGTTGTTCCAGTTGTTGTCGTTCCATTCTTCGGCGTCCTGTGTATCGATCTCTTCAACGCTTGTTTCCTCAATATCGATCACATTTTCATACTCGGCGTTCGCCTTATTTATTCCATTAAAGAATACCGCAAGATCTCGTGCCTTTTCGCTGTTTGAGCTGCTATCCGCTACAACTTCATTTGCAAACCAGGTTTCAGCCGATTGACCATTCACCATAGCTGCTTCCATAGAAGCCTTTTTCGCCTCAATAAGGTCGAGAGTGCCAAGTATCTCGCCAGATATGCTTTTGATTGCATCGACCGATTTTTCGGGCAGTTTCTCGCCTAAATATCCCTGCAACCATTCGGCAGGAGTTTTCTCTTCTGCTTTAGACGTATAATCAGATACTGCATCTCGCAGGATCTCTGTTAGTTTTGATTTGTTTATCATTTTTCTCCTCCCAAATCATAATCTTTAAGAACTAAAATAGGATATTCTTTTGTTTATATAGTCACATTCCATTGTTCTAGCTGAAGTATAGCAAGTCCATTTCCTTGTTTAGCAGCTAATTTGTACCATGCAATAGCGAGAGACTTATCGCGAACAACACCATATCCATATTGAAACATCCTACCAAGATTAGCTTGTCCCCAATCATCTCCCTGCTCAGCAGCTTTTTTATACCACTCAACAGCATTTGCATAATCATTTTCTACCCCTAAATCACAATAGTTCATCAAGTCTATTCTGTGCATCTACATCACCTTGCTCTGCTGCTTTACGAAACCACTTGACTGCTTCTGCGTAATCCTCCTTGACACCTCTTCCATAATAATACATCTGACCAAGAATGTACTGTGCACATGAATACCCTTGAGCTGCTGATTTTCTATACCACTCAATCGCCTCTGCACAGTCTTCTGTCACGCCTTTTCCGGTATCAAACATCCAACCAAGACTGTACTGTGCGTATGCATTACCTAGCTCTGCTGCTTTACGATACAGCTTGGCTGCTTCTGCGTAATCCTCTTGGACACCTTGTCCATAATAATACATATCACCTAGGAAGCTCTGAGCAACAGGATTTCCAAGTTCAGCTGCGAGCAAAAAATAATCATAAGCATCTTTATATTCTTTTCCTGCATATAAACTTTTGGCAATTTCTAACGACGAATCAATATCCTTTAAAATTCGTGCTTTGAAAAATAATTCCAAATCTTCATCGGCGAAAATAAAATTGATATTTTCAAATTCAAGCCGAAAGATCTCACACATTGGACCAGCACTACTATCAATATGTAATGTCGCACCTTTACCTATAAACTTACAATCATATAGTGAAATACCAATATCTGCTGGAAGAGGACTGCCGTCTTTTTTCACTATCTTCCCATCACTTATCTCAAACGGGAACTCAAATTCGTTGTCTATAAGGTAGATCTCTTTTATACCTTTTTCGATGATCTGTATAATATCATCTTCATTAAAAGCAACAGCATCAATATTGTTCAGCAGCTCCGGCTCAGGATATTTTTCGAGAAGCTGCTTTCTTTTTTCGTTATATCGGTTTATTTCATGAACATCGACATTGACAGCTTGTTCCTGAGCTTCAACTCCAAGAATACTGCATATCTTAGTTACAAGCTCAGAGTCATTTGGATCAAGCTCGCTAACTTGCTGAGCTTCATCATCAAAGTATCTGTCTCGCAGCCAAGTCTGTAATCTGCCATCGGCAAAATAGCCAAGAACACTTTCAAGATCGAAATGCTCTCGAAGTTCCTCGATACTTCTTGCATCGTATCCATCTTTCATTTTCAACGGAAATTTTATTTTTCTTGCCATAATAATCACCTTTTGTTTTATTAAACGCCTTTGACACTCAGAATAATCCCTTGAATTTGTCAAAAAGAGACTTTTTTTGCCCCAAACCCAACTCTCTAAAAACTTCTGATGCTTTGTTTAGACGGTAAGACGAAACAGTCGACCATTGAGGCGAAGGACGATTCAAATCATGTTCGCTGAAATGATCTGGTAATGTTATATCGGTTAAATTATCGCATCCGCTAAATGCAAAATAACCTATCTCTGTAACACTTTCAGGAATAACGACTTTTGAAAGATTTGTACAATCAGAAAATGCGAGATTTCCAATACGTTCAACACCCTCTTGAATTATAACGCTCTTTAAAGAAGAACATCCTGAAAAAGCGTCCTCTCCAATCTCTCCAACATTTTTGGGAATTGTTATATCAGTTAAGCTTGTACATTCTTTAAATGCTTCATTTCCGATAATCACAATATTTTCAGTAAGTGTTATGTCAGCCAAACTCTTACAGCCTTCAAATGCATGCCATCCAATGTGTGTAACACTTTCTGGAATTGTTATTTTGGTTAATCCTACACAGCCTTCAAATGCATATTCTTTAATAATTTTAATACTATTTGGAATAGTGACATTTTTCAAGCTTCCACAGCCTCGAAAAGCATCGTGTTCAATAATAGGTCTTTCTATTAGTCTCGGCATTATAATCACCTTCCTAAATCATTCGTTTATTAGTTAATCAGTAACTTTTATAACATTATCTTTGACATAAACATTAGTCAAACTTTCACATTCACAAAATGCAGCGTGATCAATATGTGTAATACTGTTTGAGATAGTTACATCTATTAGGTTTTTGCAGTAAGCAAATGCATAGCTTCCAATCCTTTTAACACTATCTGGAACAAAGATTTTTATTAGTTCCACACACTCTTCAAAGGCATTATCTTCAATTCTTTCAACACCATAGGGGATAACACAAACTCCATTTGAATCTGGCTTACCTTTATAGAGAACCCCGTCTTCGATTTCATATTCACCGACAGGGGTAAGATAACGAGTTTGAAAAGCACCTTCTTCAAATTCCACATTTCTGAATGATATGCCATTTTCCTCAAAATCCTCAGAATATTTACTTTTATCTATAATGACCAAAGGCTTATTAATGCCAATATAACTGATATTTTCCTTTCCAAACGGGATCTCAAACTTATCACCATACAGATAAACTTTCTCAGGTGATTCATCAAGAATGTCAAACAGCTCGTCCTGATCCATAGCTACACGATCAATATTATCGAGTATTTCTCTATTATCGGTAACACCGCTGATTATCTGAAATTTTTCTCTGCGCATTGCGATGAGCTCCACATCTGTTTCGTCAGCCTCTGCTTCGTACTCAACTTCAAGTATCTCGCAGAGCTTTGCATTTAGGTCTGGCATATCTGCCGACAAAGCAGCTACAGCCTCAGCCTTTTCATCATAATAACGATCGGAAAGCCATGTGGCGAGCCTACCATCTGTGAAATATCCAAGAACTGATTCAAGATCAAAGTTTTCCTTGAGTTCGTCCAGTGTACGGACATCTGTTCCGTTTTTCATCTTTAATGGAAATCTGATTTTTTTTACCATAATAGACACTCCTTACTATATAATGCTACTGATACTCCGGCGCCTGCCGGAGTATCGCATTGATTCTTTTATTTAGAAGCACTCTTGAAATGTCTGTTTTCGTATTCCTTTGAGAGGTTAGTAAGCGACTCCTTCATTATCTCTGAAAGCGAATGCGTGTTTTCGATAGCCCGTTGGATATGCTCTGTTGTAAGAGCACTGCTGCCGTCCACGAAGGCGTTTTCGACTGCATCAATGACTACACCCTCAACGTCAGCTCCGCTGTATCCCTCTGTTTTTGATACCAGACTACTTATGTCAATTGATGACAAGTCATTCCTACGGCGTTTTTTGATATGTATCTCAAATATCTTCTTGCGCTCATCAGGATTTGGAAGACCAACATAGAATATTTCATCGAATCTTCCTTTACGCATAAGCTCCGGCGGCAGTTTGGTTATATCGTTTGCAGTTGCCACAACGAAAGTGGAGCTGGTTTTCTCCTGCATCCATGTCAGGAAAGTACCAAACAAACGAACTGTGACTTCATTTCCAGTACCGTTGACGCCTGCAAACGCCTTTTCAAGCTCATCTATCCAGAGTATACAAGGTGATATGGCCTCAGCAAGAGTTATTGCCTTACGCATATTCTCCTCAGATTCACCAACATACTTGCCCATGATCTTTCCCATATCGAGACGAAGCAGCGGTACTGCAAACATCTGAGCTGTAACCTTTGCGCAGAGAGATTTGCCACAGCCGGGAACACCGGCAATAAGAACTCCTTTTGGCATATTCACTCCGAACTCAATGGCCTTATTTATCGACTTAAATACTTTTGATTTTTTATCAAGCCAAAGTTTAAGATTTTCAAGTCCGCCTATATCTTCCGGACGTTCTTTCAGTGGTATCATTTCGAGGATACCTGATTTCATTATCATCTGCTGCTTCTGATCGAAGATAAGCTTCAAGTCGCTGCGAGTGAACATACCATCATCTGCAAGAGCAGCAGCCAAAAGATTATCTATCTCAAATTCTGTGAGTCCTTTAAATGCCATTGACATTTCTTCAAGGAGAGCATCTGCTATGGACACTTCCTGCTCCTTGGCAAACGCAATTATCTGCTCCTTAATTTCATTTTGATCAGGATAATCCATTTCAAGTATTGTAATAAACTTTTCGAGTTCTTTGGGGAATTTTAATATAGATGAAACTATTATAACAGCTGCATCAAGTCCATTTGATATTTTTATAGCTATTGCTTTTAAGCAATTTATAACAGTTGGATCATCAAAGTAAAGGTGAGCATCTTTTAATACTAAAAATTTGCGTTCCAGCTCATTATCAGCACATAGTAGTTTTAATGTTTCTGCAAGTCCCTTATCAGCAATCATGCTCTGCTTTGTTTTGAATTCACAAAATCCGTCTGCACCATTCCACTCATAGCCTTTTCTTCCGCCCATTACTGATGAGATGATACCATCAACTTTTGTCTCCTCGAAAGAATTGATGTATATTATTGGGAAGCCAGAATCAACATAAGAACTCAGCTCTTTATCTATTTTCATTTTTATCCTCCTTTGATGACATAACACTGCAAAAATGTTATAATTGTTTTAAAGCTGCCGCAAATTTCTACAATTTACGGCGGACTCAATATATACTTTGTATGTTATATTTTACCACAATTTTGCGTTAATTTCAATTGAATATGATAAATTTTAACAATCGTTATTATAAAATCAGCAGATTACACAAGGCTCAAAGACTCGTTTTGTATATATTTACTGCTCATTTATCGTCAGGATTTTGGTCAAGGAAGAAGGAGAAGCATGGCACGGAGAGGAGAAAATATTTATCACCGCAAGGACGGACGCTGGGAGGGGCGATATAAGTCGGGATACGATGAAAGCGGGAAGGCTAAATATTGCTCTGTATACGGTCACTCCTATACGGAAGTTAGAGATAAACTTGCTCCATTGAAAACAAGACCTCCAGCTCCTCCTGTTACTTGTCAGATGACGGTAAAAGAGCTTTTCTCCGAGTGGATGTTGGCGATAAAGCTCCGTGTGAAGACATCTACCTTTGCCAATTATCTGATGAAAGTTGAGAAGCATATTCTTCCTGTGTTTGGCGGTATACGGTATGATATGCTGACGGTGCAAATGCTTAATAACTTCATTCAAGAAAAGCTGGATTCGGGGTTATCAGCAAAATATGTTTCCGACATTGTAATTGTCTTTAAGTCTATGGCTAAGTATACCGCTAAGATTCATGGATTTCGCAATATACTGGCAGATGTTGAACTCCCAAAGGTGCACAGAAGTGAAGCTGTACTCCTTACACGAAATCAACAGTTGCACCTGTGCAGATATCTCCAAAGAAATCCGTGTACGACTTCGCTTTGCGTGCTCCTGAGCCTTTATACAGGACTTCGTGTCGGTGAGGTCTGTGGTCTGATGTGGAGAGATATAGACTTTGAAAAGAGCATTTTAACCGTCAGACGTACAGTGCAGCGGATACGTAACAGCACACACGAAACTCGACTTATAGCTGATACGCCGAAAAGCCGCACTTCACGGCGATCTATCCCTATACCAAAATTTCTTATAAAACTGCTGCGGGATTCCCGCAGCAATGAAAATTGTTATATTCTCTCCGGCTCTGAACATATTATTGAGCCTCGCACATTGCAGCGGCGCTTCAAATCCATTCTGAAAAAAGCTGATTTGCCGTCAGTCAGCTACCATAGCCTCCGCCACGCATTTGCCACTAACTGCCTGCAAGCCGGGTTCGATGTGAAGACGCTTTCCGAAATACTCGGTCACGCAAGCGTTGAAACTACGCTGAATCGATATGTTCATACTTCTATGGAGCGGAAGATAGCGTGTATGGCACTGCTTGAATCAAAAGTGTATTCGCCGTCAGAAATATCGTCAGATAATACCCATAATGTGCCTATAATCCTTAATCTATGATGCCTGTGACAGTAAGTGTAGAAATTTGCGGCATTTTTATTATATCACAGCTTTGATATGCTCATAAATATGACCATATACTATTATAGTCTAAAATACGACTATTTTCAAGTAGTCGAGCATAAATTATAATAGTATTGGTGATATTTTTATGATAACTTACAAACCGCTTTGGGATACAATGAAGAAAAAAGGCGTTTCCACCTATACTCTTATCAACAAGCACAACATCAGCAGCAGTACCATACATCGTCTTAGACATGATCAGGGCGTTACTACTCAGCTGATAGACGACCTGTGCCAAATACTTGACTGCAAAGTTGAGGACATTATAAAATACGAACCGTCTGACGAAGGCTGATGAAAGCCATCGACAGACGGTTTATGGTTATTATATGTATTTGTGCCGCCTACGGGCGGCACTGCTGTTTCTAGCGTGCTTTTATTCAACTTGAAACTTCTCTTGTTATGTGGGAAATGTCTGTTCTATATTGACTTTTACGTTTGTATATGATACAATCGATATGTAAAAATCAAAATTTGTATGTTTTTGAGTTTGGCTTGGGGTGACACTTAGATGAATACTCAATGCATAATTGATTATGAGCTTCAGATAATAACAACGACAACTGTCATAAGGAGCTGGGATATATGTCAAGGAAAACGCTAAAAGCTTTGTTCCATATGGGAACAAAAGAGTATAAGACAGAATATGAAAGCAGGTATAACGCTGCTGATACTATTCATCTGTCTGTAAACATAGGAGAGAATGCCGCTTTTATCTGTCAGACTCCGGATATATATAAGCAAATAATCGCAATAGAGCGTATGGACAAGGCTGTTGACGCTGTTGCGAACACGCTTCCTAAGCTTGCGATATCTCAGTTCACTTCCAAGTGCCTTATAGACGAAATACTTCTCACAAACAACATCGAGGGAGTTCACAGTACCCGGAAAGAGATTGGTGAGATACTTCAGGATCTGTCAACTCATGATAAACGTAACCGTTTCGTTGGACTGGTGGCTAAATATGCAGCTATAGAAGATGATAACACAATGCCGTTTAAGACCTGTCAGGATATACGCAAGGTCTATGATGATATCTTCTATGAAGAAATAAAGGCTACTGATCCTGAGAATCTGCCTGATGGTGAATTGTTCCGTAAATCCGGCGTTGAAGTGCAATCGGCAACTCAGAAAGTTATTCACAAAGGTTTATCACCAGAAAACAAGATAATCGATACCATGAACCAGAGCCTTGCAGTGTTGAACGATGATGATATCGATATCTTCATCAGGATAGCTGTATTCCACTATCTGTTCGGATATATACATCCATTCTACGATGGAAATGGAAGAACGAGCCGATTTATCAGCAGCTACCTGTTATCGCGTCAGCTTAACCCCTTGATAGGATACCGACTGTCTTATACAGTAAAAGAAAACATCTCCAAATACTATAAGGCTTTTGAAGTATGCAACGATGCACACAACAAAGCTGAACTTACGCCGTTTGTGGAGATGTTCCTGAATATACTGGAGATATCGCTGCAGCAGTTGCTGGAAACTCTTGAAGAAAAGAAGTATAAATGGGAATACTACTGTCAACGTGTCGGTAGCTTACCTAATGCTGAAAAGAACGATATTGCTCATTTGTACGAACTCCTGATACAGGCAGCGTTATTCTCAAATATCGGTATCTCCCGTGAGGAGCTTCTTAATGAACTGAAACTGTCAGAGAATACATTACGGAGCAGATTAAGGCTTATTCCTGAAATTCTGCTCATTGAGAATCGTCAGAAAGGCAGGAAGTATTATCTTCTTGATCTTGATGAAGCAGATAAACTTTTTGATGTGTAATAATGATTGTGCCGCCATTAATGGCGGCACTTCGTTTATACAGTTATTGTCTTAAGTCAACTCGCATACAAATGGTTCGATGTATTTTCTTATGAAATCAGCTCTGTCCATTACAGTAGACTTGAAATAGGATGCTACCGCAATAACGATATTCTTTTCGGGATTGATATAAATTACGTTTCCGCTGTTTCCGAGAGCTGCGTATATTTTCTTTTCACGGTCCAATATCCACCACAGATAGCCATATTCCATGCCCTGCCAATTCTGGCTTTCAATAGCTCTGGGATGTGTCATTTCTTCAATCCAGTTTGCTGAGATTATTCGCTTCCCGTTGTAAACGCCTTTATTCAGGCATAGCAGACCTATCTTAGCCATATCCTCCGCCGACATACAAAGTCCATATCCCGGAGTTCCAAGACCGTCGGTATCGCTGAACCAGACGTTTCCTTTAGGAGTTTTCTCTATCGTAAACTGCTTATGTTCTTCGGCTGTTTCAGCATAATAGTTTGTGTGCGTCGTGATACCGAGCGGCTCAAAAAGATATTTGTTTGCGTAATCCACAGTCTTCATATTGGTTGCCTTGTATAATATTCCCGTCAGAATATGCAGACACACCGTCTTATAGTTGAACTCGTCTGTCAGCTCGTTCCTTCCGCCAAGAAAGTCAAGAGAAGCGTATGTCCAGTTATCACTTGAACACACCTTTGACCACGGATCGCCCTTGCCTTTATAAGGCGCTCTCATTGTCAGCAGATGCTTGATAGTAACATCGTATATGGTCTTTTCGCCACGTTTGACTTTATAATCAGGAAAATAATCAATAACTTTATCGTCAACACTGCCTATCTGTCCCTTATCTATGGCAATACCTATAAGCAGCGACATAACGCTTTTTGTTGCGGACATTATGTGTACGCAGTCGTTTTTCTTGTAATCATGCCATGTGTCACTGTATACCATCTGCCCGTCTTTGTAAGCGCAAATCTGGCAGATGTTGCTCTCATTGCCCTTGCTTTCCTCAATATATCTATGAAGTTCGTCTTTTGTCATAATATACCTCCGTATTGATAGAGTCTGTATATTCGATCGAAGTTTCATACAGTATCTTTATTGTAGCAATATCATTTTTAATTGTCAATACTTTTTTCTAAAGGAGTATGAACCTAATACATGAATCATCATATGGAGGATAAATGCTTGTACAAGAATTATTCATGTATATATCTGCTGATATTTTTATAATATTCACGGATTATTACATGAATAGATTCTAAATTAATGCAGTAATTGACATGAGAAGTAATTCTAATCTGAACAACTGTGAGCAAATAAGTGATTGAAAAATACATATTCTCATGATATAATGAAGAAAAAGTTTTGCATAAGGGAACTGAATAATGGACAGAATAAAGAGATCAATTAAGAATATAAACGGAAGATTGTTTCTGGCGCTATTAGTCATGGGACTTTGCCCGACGCTGTACACAACGCTGCGAACCTTTTTCCTCGGACAGCTTCCCGGAGATTGGTCCTACTCAATAGCAGGACAGCTTTCGTGGGTAAACCTGCTATATGAGGTCATAAACGAGGCAATAGTCCTGCCGCTGTACTTTTTTATGGGGCAGGCTGTTTCGGATAAAAAGGAGTACTCCAACAGGATACGAAGCGGACTGCTTGTATCGCTTGAAATATATACGGTTTGCTCCGTTCTTGTGATGATATTTGTCAATCCGCTGCTGAGATTCATGGCGGTATCACCTGATATATTATCGGAGTCCGCAAGCTATATCAGGATAGAGTGTGTTGCAAATATCTTTGGCATACTGCATAGCTTCATATGCGTAGCTATTATTACCATAGGAAAGGATAGGCTGGTTTACGCAATAACCGCTGCTAAGTTGATTCTCAGCCTGCTCCTTGATACATTACTTGTCTCAACACTACCTGTATCGCTGAATTGCGGAGTCAATGGCATAGGAATATCCAATATCATATCCAACCTGATACTGTTCCTGATTTCGGCATTTCTCATATGCAGATGCGGTTATCCGTTGTTCGAGAAGGAAAAGCTGTCCTTTGCGTGGATGAAGGATTTCTTCAGAATAGGCGGTATCTCAGGACTTGAATCCTTTGTCAGGAATATCGCGTATATGCTTATGGTCTCACGTATGGTCAACATGGTCGGAGAACAAGGTACATACTGGGTAGCAAATAACTTTATCTGGGGCTGGATGCTGCTACCTGTAACTCAGCTTGGAGAACTCATAAAACAGGATACGGCTAAGGATAAGAATGCTGTAAAGAATAATACCCTCGGCTATTTTACGATAACGGCTGTGACATGCCTGATGTGGGAGATTACAATTCCGCTGTATAAGCCTTTTATGCAGCATATTCTCGGATACAGCGACGTAGATAAACTGTTCAGGCTTGTAATGGTATTGTTCGCTTTCTATGTTATGTACGCATTCCAGAACGTTTTCGATGCGACCTTCTACGGCAGAGGAAAGACAAACTATATGCTTTTTGAGTCTGTAGTGACAAACAGCGTTTATTATGGAGCTTTCTTCATACTTTACCTCTGCGGAGCATGGAAGCCTACGCTCATTGGCATTGCCCTGATGTTCGGCTGTGGAAATGCCTTTGATACAGTGGTATCTTATCTTGCGTATCGTCATTTTCTTAAAAAAGAGAAAATAAGAGTTTGATCTGAAATGAACAGTGCCGCCTTTTTGAGGCGGCACTTTGTTTATATAGTTTAATACTTCTTATGATCATCAATTAGCTTCGATTACAGGATGCATTACTTTATTTCTTGTTCGAGATCATCAAATAAGTCAGAATCAAAGAAGTACCTTAGGGAAATATCAAGTCCATCGCAGATTTTCTTTATGGATACTACGCCAGGATTCTGGCTTTTTTTATTGAGCATACTATATATGGTTGAAGGCGAAACACCTGAAATGTTTGCAAGTGCGTTTATTGCGATACCACGTTCTTCACACAGTTCTATTATTCTTTTAGCAACAGCTTCTTTAGCATTCATAACAAATCACTCCAAAATTTGCGATATATCGTATATCTAATATTACCAAACATTGAAATCAAATGTATGGGATATATCGCAAATTTGGTCGAGATATGTTATAATATACGATATATTCCAAAATATAATGAAAGAGTGATTTTTATGACTTGTACGATCATATCAACTGGTGAGGAATTGAAGCTTGTCTGTAAAAATGAAAATGAACCTCCATATCCCGAGATAAAAGCAAAGCTCCTCGAGAAAATATGCGAGCTTTACTGCAAGGGATATGACAGGTTCTGGATAAACTGTGAGTATGGAGTTCCGCTGTGGTGCGGAGAGATAATAACAGCATTGGCAATGTACAACGGTATTGAGCTGAACATCGCTATGCCATATGAGGAACAATCTACGGACTGGGTAGAAGAGCATCGTAATCGCTTTTTCAGACTTCACGCCGAATCGGATAATGTTGAGATCATTTCACATCATTACACTGATGACTGCTATGAGCTTGCAGACAAGCATATGATCGATGAATCAGATCTATTGCTTGTGGTTGGTACTGAACAAGAGTGTTATTCAGTTTCGTATGCGAAAAATCAAGGTATAGTGATTAACAAATTGCTCATTATTTTCTGAAACTGAAATTCGATCTTTCATAATGATGGTTAATCAGTAATAAAAACAAATTATCTTATTAATATTAATAATTCATTTACAATTATTTGAAGTTATCAGGAGTAATTTGTATTGACATTTGTCCATAATTGTGGTATAATATTTAAAGATAATTGTTTATATTCCATAAACAATGGTGGTGAAAATATGGCATTAACAAATGTTGTGATGTGGACTGACAAAGGCTGGAAAAGTGTAACCAGAGATGAAGCTATAAGGATATTTCCTGATGATAAAGTCTCGGCAAATAGCGGAATTTTTATGTGCAGACTCTGTAAAAAATATGTTACGCTCACTGCTCCAGGAATCTATGCCCGCTGTTTTAAGCACAGTCGTGGCGATATAGATAAAGAATGCGATGATCGCGCCTTATCTTCTCCTATACAAAATTTTGAATTGCATACTTTTATTCCGCCGATGAGAATAAAAATCTATAATAGTCAGTCATATACCCTGGAAATAGGATTCATTCTTCCACCTGATATCAAGAATAACAGAGGTAGTATCATTATTAAAAATGGCAATCTTTCAACTAGTGAATTCAAATATGATATTTCTCGATTGAGTTATGATACTCTGACATATTTACAATTAGGATCTGTTCCTGCCGAAAAATACACTATAGCTGTTTTGGAGAGTTCTCTTTCCTTGCCACCTATTGTTGATGGTATAAAAAAGATCGGTGCGTTATTTGATTATTATACAAGGAAGAAGTTACCTGATGATGCGGATGTTGTAGTAAACCATGACTATTATTTTCTTACAACAAAAAAGCTCTATGTGTCGTCAGGTATTATAGCTAATCAAATATGCATTATGAACGGTTGGTATATCTATAAGATTAGAGCAAAAGTGTTTAATAGATCCAATGCTGATTTCTTTTTTAATTACGGTTATTTGTTAACTGAGAAGCAGGCTTCATTGACTTTTTTATGGCCTGAATATATTCTCTCTCCATATGTTATTAAACATAAAGCAGACAAGATCAATTTATATATTCAAGGAGATTCTATAATACCGAAGATATACCCAACTGGAAATATCCTCTGCTGTAAATATTGTGACAATGATAATGGGGTGGCTGTTACTGTAGAATGCAATGCAAGGCAACAATTATTATCTGCTGGAAGAACAAAAGTGCTGCGCTATACATACTTGTGGAAAGATAATCTTGATACATGTATTGAACCTTCAATCGTCAGAATAACTGATATAAAAGGCATTGAAGTGATTGCTGGCGAGAATAACAGACTTCCTGAGAAGGGCATCTTGCAAATTACGCCTCAATTTGATGGCTATATTGAAATAGTAAAAGATGGCTGGATAATAGAAAAACGCAGAATAAATGCAAATGTTATTTCGGAAATAGACCGGATCCAATTCGGTATAACTATAAATATTTATCAAGGTCTTGAATGTGTTTGGGCGGTTTCATATGTGAGACAGAAGAAACTTGTTTCTGATAATGAAGAAGAATTATTGCAGCAGTTACAAAGCGCTGGTGGTAAAATGATTCCGATTTCACATTTATTTGGAGTTGTAGTGAAGAAATATAATGGATATCCTCTTGTACAAAAATGGATATATTCACAGATTAGAAACGGCTGTATTTCTGAAAGGGCATATAAGCTTATAAGGGGGAAATGATATGCTTTCAATTATTAAATTAAACAAAGATGAAATCGATTTTTTGATTAATACAATTGGAATTGAAAACATTCGGAAACAATTTCAGAAGAATCCTCGCGGCCTTCAAAGGATAACACCTCTTAGAGCAAAGTCATTATCAGCCGATCAGATAAGAACTCTTGTTCATAATAATCTTTCGGAAGATTTTATCTATGGATTTTTCCAGAGTAATACCGAAGATATTGTTCGTCAAATTGATGAAAGAGTTTCAAAAAAAGAAAAAGATATAACAGACAAGAATAAGGCGATTATTATAGTTTTAGCTGAAAGCCTTTTCAAAGATAATGTACCTATATATTATAAATTGAAAGAGAAAACGATTAATGATGATTATTTAAAGCTAGTTTCGTTAATTGTAAAATCACCTAAACTGGTAAAAGACCTTTCAAGTGAAAAAGATGATAACGATTTATCAGATCAGATTGAAAAACTCACAAAGCAGCTGGAAGAAAAAGAGACATTGATTGAATCGGGCAATGAGAGAATGAAACATCTTCAAAAGGAAACTGATCAAAAAGTTACTGATATAAGTAAACAGCTTGATGAAGCAAACACCGCTATTCTTTCTCTTCAATCAGAACTAAACACGTTAAAAGCCGCTGAACAAATACCGGAAGAAGATATAGATGATGGGTATACATATCATTCATTATGTGAAGTATTTACCGATTACAATGGAAAAGTATGGTTGAAACGCTTGGCTGATATTGAAAAGAACAGAATTATACCTTTTGAATGTGACGAGTTTAAGCCGAGATTATTTGGAAATCGTAATAAGCTTTATCACAAAAATGGACCTGTATCTTCAGGAACAATAGGTATTTGGGCTTGGAATGCTACGGAAAACTGGAATGATCCTTCGACAGATTATATTGTAACTTCTTTCAGTTACGATATATTAGCAATTCAAATTATCGAAATACAGGGAATACATAATACTGTCGATATCATTAATAGTATAAAGAATGGTATCAAGATAGCAGCATCTTCAACAAATTTTTTGTTCGCAATGAAAAATAGCGAGAATGGATACAAGGGAGTATTATGTTCAACGAAGAATAGCGTCATTGAAAATGGTATATTGAAGCTAAAGAATGAATGCTATTCTATCGATGAATACTCATTTAATGAAGATGATACCATTGAATTAGATGGAAAGATGTTTTATAAATATCTTAAACTCAAGGGAATTCCTAAAACCATAAAGCTTTATGATCCTATAAAAATAGTAACAGATATAGTGCTAAAACGTGCATCATGGAATGTAATAAAGCAGAAGGGCGTTTCTAAGAACACTTGGAAGATATGCAGAGATTATATTACGGAACTTCCTCAGGATGATTTATATAAGGAAATATGCGATGCATGCAAATGTTCAGAATCTGAAGCTAAACAGTATGTTACTTTACTTATCGAAAATGCAGAGACATACATAAATAATGATAATGTAGAAAATGACATCATTGCCAATATAATTCCTAAACATCCCGAATTAATCGAAAAGTGCAAAGAACTGATCTATCATGATTGGGAAGCTGAAAACGAAGAGAGAATAGCCGCTGCAAATGAAAAGTTATTGACGCTTGAAAAGGATATCTCTGATAAAAAGAATGAATATGATAGTGTAAAAAAGGAACATGATCAGCTCTCATCTGAGCTTAGAACTATTTCCGATGAAATTGCCGATAACAAAAAGCTTGCATCAGATGTTGAAGAACAGATAAAGAAAAAAATAGATGATGCTAGGAAAAATGCGGCTGAATTTATAAGTCAGATGGCATTTGTTGCGCCTATTAATTCTAAGGCTTCTATCCTTCCTAAATCATATTATTCTTCTGGCAGCCATCTCGGTTCAGAAGGTATTGAAGAATATGATGATATGAATTCTTTGCATGCTCTTATTTCAGAAGAATTGCAGAATGCTGGCGTATCAAGCAAATTCAGAGATAGTCTTGCAGCATATCTGTACTCAGCATATTTAACACATACTCCTGTACTGTTAGCCGGTCCATGCGGTAAAAGCATTGCCAATGCTTTCTCAGCAGCAATAAACGCTAGACTTGCTGGTGTTCTTAACTGTTCCAATAGCTACGAAAGAAATGCACTAACAGAGGTTATGGACAGTGATGATAAAGTAATCATCATTGAAAATCCATTTAGCAGCGAGTGGGTATACTCAATTATGGAGCTAATTAATATGCAAGATAAGTTCTTTATTCTTGTTACGCCATTTATAGAGGATTTATCAATTGAACCTAAAGGCTTGCTGAACTATGTACTTCCTATTTTTACGGAATTATTTGTTGATTCAGAGCCGACAAACGCATTTGTTGGTTCTATACCTTCCAAAGATTATATGCCTACTTTGGGCAAAAATGGAAGCAATAGAATTAACAGTCAACTACTATCAAAAATGAGAATATCATCATTGGCTGTAAAAAAGATGTGCTCAGTTATATCTCAGGCTGCTTCAATATACGAAATAAGTGAAGGAACTGATCTTGTCTATGTTCTACTTCCTTGTGCCTATATTACTGGAAAAGAAGAATTGCTTTTAGAGGCAATTCATAATCAGAAGAACGTACTATCAAAAGCTGCGCCTGAGTATATTAAACTTGTTGAAAATTATTTAGGAGAATATGATGAATAAGTACAACTGCCTTTTATCACGTATTGCAACTGATTTGAATATTCGAAAAGGTGATACAGAGACAGAGGAGAATTATAAATCAAGATTGATATATAGTGCAGTATCAAGGATAGGCTATTCTTCGCTATGGGATAAGCTTGAGGATAATGTTCCTGTAACAATAGAGCATTTCAAGCGACGGATTGAAATGACATTAACCAGCTACTTGAAAATGTATTCTGAAGTCGCAAGCTTATATCCTGAACATTTTGATGAAGTCAGTGATTATATCTATAATACATTTTTAGCTACTGGAAATGTCTATCATTCTCTAAAAAGGATTTCACCACCTGCAAATAGACAAGCTTTCATTAATGGAATAGAATTCCATCGCGGAACATCTTTATCGGAAAAAGTGTCAATCAGTGGTATTGGTACATTTGCGAGAAAAAATGCAGTAAATAATACGCTTACTGTCAGTAAAATGTTTGGCCTTATGCCACATCCGATTATTGATTATTGGAAACACTACTCTGAACAGGCGGTATTTAATGTTTTGGAAACAGATAATAGATTTGAGTTCTTAAACACAAAACCTTCCTTGAGGCATAGTTATTGGAGTGATAAGCCTGATATTAATACTGGAATATCGTTAATGAGAACTTCTACTCCTGGAACAAAAATCTATTACTTTTATAAGCATAACAATAATGAAGTTGAGGCGAGTCAGATTCCGTATTGGCTAACTGAGAACATGAATTACTTATATCTTTCAAATGGACTTTTAGCCTCAAAAAAAGAGTTGCCTGATATTAAATACCAAATTGACGGTGCTATTTCATATTTGCAAATGGGATATCTTCTTCCTCCAGCCGAGCAGAATATGATAATGCTATATAGCTGGCCAAAGACTTTCTTAAATGTTAAGAGTAGTTTTTCAAGAGTAATTGATACGGACGTATTACAAGCAATCATAGGATTATTAAAACAGACCGGATTTAGTTTTAAAGAGGGATAATAATTATGTCGAATGGTGCTAATTCAGTTCATAAACAGCTCAGATCAGAGCTTGAAAACTATATAAAATCTCAGTATTTCGGAAAATCTCCGATTCTATTGTCGGCAATAAGTTCGCATCTTGATGATGAATCTTTATTATATCAAAGACCTTATATAGAATCATCGCCAGCCTATAAAAGTTGTCCTGATGGAATAAAGAAGACTGATCTTCCGGATTGGCTTAAACAATTTATGGGACAATTATCTGCGGCAGGATTAGGAGTGTATTCAGCTCCTTTTGTTCATCAGATTGATGCACTTAAAGCAGCATTTGCCGGAAAAGACCTTTTTGTTTCAACAGGAACAGGTTCAGGTAAAACAGAGTGTTTTATGTGGCCTTTATTAGCAAAGCTGGCTGATGAAGCGAAAAGTCCTTCCGGAACATGGGGAACACGCGGTATTAGAACAGTTATCATGTACCCTATGAATGCGCTTGTTTCTGATCAGGTTAGTCGATTAAGAAGGCTTATTGGTGATAAAGATAATAAGTTTGTAAGCATATTTCGTGATATATGTGGAGCCGAAGTTCGTAGACCGCAATTTGGTATGTATACTGGTCGTACTCCATATCCTGGAACTGAACCTAAAGCTTCTGAAGACAAACAGCTTGTACAAACTTTATCTCGAATGGCATTCCCTAGAACTGATAACGATAAAGATTATCTTGAGAAGCTTAATAAAGAAGGAAAGATTCCTGCGAAAGCAGATATGGAAACATATCTAAATGGAATAAAAAAAGGATTGCATATTCCTGATCCTGAGGATGCGGAATTGATTACGCGCTTTGAAATGCAGGAAATCTGTCCAGATATTCTTATTACAAACTACTCAATGCTTGAGTATATGCTATTACGACCTCGCGAAAGAAAAATCTGGGATTCAACAAAAAACTGGCTCAATGAAGATAAGAACAATAAGCTCTTATTTGTAATTGATGAAGCACATATGTATCGTGGTTCTTCTGGTGGTGAAGTTGCGTTATTAATCAGAAGAATGTTTCATAAGCTTGGAATCGGCAGAGACAGAGTACAATTCATACTCACAACAGCAAGTATGCCCTATGGAACTGAGGATGAGAAAAAAGCTGTTATGACATTTGCCAGAGAGCTTACTGCTTCCGATAATAATGCTGAATTTGTTTTTTTACGTGGAGAACGCGAAAAATTAGATGGTATGCAGAAGTATGATATCCCTGTTCACAAGTTTAGTAAAGCATCAATTTCAGACATAGAAGAGAATGAAAATGCTCGCTTAGAGGCTTTGAATTATTTCTGGAATGGAGTTGAAGGAGTTCCGAAACAATTTACAACTGTCGAAGAAGCTTGCATTTGGATGTATGATAATATAATTCACTATCGTCCATTCTACGAATTGATTCGACTTTGCAGAGGAAATGCTGTCTCTTTGGGTGAACTTTCTAAAGGTATATTTCCAAGTTTAGATAAAGATGAAGCCCTTAATGCTGTAAGTGTACTTCTTGCTATAGCACCATTAGCAAGAAAAAACGATATGGTTTTGTTCCCTGCGCGTATGCATATGTTATTTCGTGGAATCAAAGGTGTATATGCCTGTGCAAACTCACTTTGTTGTCATTCTCATTCACATAAATCTCTAACATTAGGAGAGATTTTTTTGAATGACGGACATATGACTTGTCCTGAATGCGGAAGCGTTGTTTATGAGCTATATAATGATCGTAGATGCGGATCATTATTCTATAAGGGCTATATACTTGATGACGAAATAGGAGTATCTGGTTTTGCTTATTTATGGCATTATTCCGGTCAATTGCTGGATAAAAATCTTAAGGAGATACATTTGTATATCCCACCTGAAGATTTTACATATCAGAAACGTGGAAAATACCCTATGGAGATTTGCTATCTTGATATTAAGAGCGGATTTTTATACTTTAAAGATGATTCCAAGTCTGGCGATCCAAATATGCGCAAGCTGTTTTATTGTCATTATACAGCTCCAGGCAGACCACAAATAATTACTTTCCCTTCATGCCCTCATTGTCATCATTTATTATCTCAGATGCAGCTTACATCGTTCAGCACTCGCGGTAATCAATCATTCTATAATCTTATAAAAGCACAGTTTCTGGTTCAAGCTCCCGTAGCTGGAAAGGATAACGATCCGGATAGAATCCCTAACGAAGGTAGAAAAGTGCTTCTGTTCTCTGATAGCCGCCAGAGAGCTGCTAAACTTGCAAGGGATATGTCTGATATTTCTGATATTGAAGCTGCTCGTCAATTATTCTCATTGGCAATTGATAAAATGGAAGACACAGATTCAGAAGATATATCTTTGAATAGCCTTTATGACTATTTCTGCCTTGAAGCTGGAATGAATAATGTTCACATATTCAACGGCGATGATAGTGATAATTTTGCTGAACACTGTAAAACCGCAATAGAAAAATATAATAGGTGCTTAAAGAGACATCAAAAATACAATCCAAGATATGACTTAACGAATGCTCCTATACAAATGCAGAAATACCTGCTCAGGTTGTTCTGCGGTGGATATAACACCCTTATGGATTCAGGCATTAGTTGGATAGAACCCACACAAACTGCACTTTATGATTCTATAGACAGTTTGGAAGAAAACGGTATTAAAGTCTCAGAAGATGAATTTATCAATTTCTTTAATGCTTGGATAATGGATGTATGTGATTCTGCAACAGCTTTAGGGCACATTATTTCTGATGATATTAGGCTCGATGTCAGAAGAAAATTTGAGAAATATGGTCTTGATAAAGAATGGAGCTTTTCTGAAAACATCAAAAAAATAATGTGCTGGAAAGATAATGATCAGGATATGCTTTTATGGAGACGAATTATTACCGAGAATTATCTTGCAATATCAAGTACTGGCAGTGGTCGTTACTATATTGACCTTTCAAGAGTACGACCTCGATTTGATTTGAAACACGAATGGTTCAGATGTGAAATATGTTCAGAATTAACTCCTTATTTACTTAAAGGAGTATGTCCGTGTTGTGGTAGCAATACGATTCATGAAATGTCAGATGAGGAATTGAAAGCGTTAGATTTCTGGAGAAATCCAGTTTATGATGCTATGAACGGTGCGAAAATCAGGGTTATAGATACCGAAGAACACACTGCTCAGTTGTCTCACAAAGATCAAAGAGATGATTTATGGTCAAAAACAGAAAAATATGAATTACGTTTTCAAGATCTGATACAAGATAATGAAACACCAGTTGATATTCTATCAAGTACTACAACAATGGAAGTAGGTATTGATATCGGTTCACTTGTTGCGGTAGGATTAAGAAATATTCCTCCGATGAGAGAAAACTATCAGCAAAGAGCTGGACGTGCAGGACGTCGAGGAGCAAGTTTGTCAACAATAATCACTTTTTGCGAAGATGGACCTAATGATACAATCTACTTCAATGATCCTGTGCCGATGTTCCGTGGAGATCCAAGGAAACCTTGGATAGATATTAAAAGTGTAAAAATACTATTCAGGCATTTGAATATGGTCTTGATGCAGGAATTCACTTCAAGTATAGATGTTAGCTTAGATAGCTTGCCTGTTTGTGTTTTTATGGATAAATGCTTTGATATATGCTTGAATTATATTGATAACTATTGTGTCAATAACAAAAGCACTCTTATACCTGATGGCGCATATATAAATGAAACCGAGTTTAAGAGAAGTCTTAAAGAAGAACTTGCAAGCTTAAAAATAAAATTCGAATCACATCCTGAATTGTACGGTGCAGATGATTCTGTTGAACTTGTGAAAGAAAAGAGCCTTTTAGATGCATTATACGAGGAAGGTATAATACCTACATATTCTTTCCCTAAAAATGTAGTGAGTACTTATATAACTGGAAGCAATAACAAAATTGAATATCAAGTAGAACGAGGTCTTGATGTTGCAATAAGTGAGTATGCACCTGGAAGAGCGATAGTTGTAGATAAAAAAACGTATCAATTAGGAGGACTATTTGTTCCAGGAAGCAAAAATACATTGTCGCCAGCTAAAGCTTTTCTTGACGATCCTAACTACTTAAAAGGTGTACAATTATGTCAAAAATGTGGGTGGTTTGGACTTGAAGATGAAAAGGTGAAGGCTTGTCCGTTTTGTGATAATAAAGATATTACATTAACTACACAGATGCTCAAACCATGGGGATTTGCTCCTAAAAATGCTGAAAAGATACATGATGCTCAGCTTGATGAAGAATATTCATATACTCAACCTCCACTTTATTCAACTTTACCTGAATCTGATGATATTAAGGAAATTCCTGGATGTGAAAATATAAGAATAGCTTCCAGAACTAATCAAAGAATTATTATGTTAAACAGTGGACCAAGCGGTGCGGGATTTATGGTATGTGAAGACTGTGGTGCAGCCATGCCAGGTGACAGCAGAAAGGTGCTTGATGAACTAAAAAGGCCATATAAGTCATATCGTAATCTTCCCAAATGTAAACACCAAAATGCAAAACATGTTAACCTTGGATATGATTTCATTACCGATATGATGGTTCTTGAGATTGCATTGGATACAAGTAAAATTAATATCGATCCAGATAACCGAATATGGCTTAATCGAGCAGCTCAATCATTAGCAGAAGCCCTTAGATTAGCTGCAAGTCAAGAATTAGATATTGAATTTACTGAACTTGTATCAGGATATAGATTCCGTAATAATTCACAAGGAGCTTTCTTTGATGTATACCTTTATGATAGTCTTTCAAGCGGCGCCGGCTATTCGGCAAGTGTAGCTAACCAAATCGAATTATTACTTGCTAAAGCTGAGGACATTCTTACAAATTGCGATTGTGATAGTTCATGCCATAAATGCTTGAGACATTATAGAAATCATTTTGTTCATGGACAACTTGATCGATTTGCAGGCCTTGAATTGCTTCGTTGGGGAAAATATGGAGATCTTCCAAAGAATATCTCCCATTCATTGCAAGTTAAATATATAAGTCAGCTTTCAGGCATACTTGAGTCCTCAAATCAAAAAGTCATTATTACAGATCAGGGCATTTCTATCTCAAAGAGTCATTATTCAAAGAAGGTTATAGTATATCCTGCTATGAAAAAAGAGCCTATTGATGATGATACAATATACGTTAGTGATGCATACATTAAGTTTGCCAAACCATATGCATTACGTAAATTAACACTCAAATGATTATAAAATTAAATATAATTCTATTATGTGACCGCCAAATGGCGGTCATTTTTTTATACAGTTATAAAAAAGTTTTGAATGCACAAATTTGCAATATTACAGTTTGTTTATGCCAAACCATAAATATTATATACTTATAATACGAGGTGATGAACATGAGCCAGGAATCAGTTAACAAATTTGCAGAACGCTATAAGCGCATAGGCCTTAATATAGCTCTTCAGAGAAAAATGAAGGGGCTTACACAGATACAGCTTGCTGAGAAAATCGGTATCAGCCGCACACATATGAGCAACATCGAAGCTCCGAATATGCTTACACCTGTATCTCTTGAGGTCATATTCGAGATAATAAAAACGAGATCACAGGCAGAGACATTATTGTCAGCGACTTCGAGGTCGCACCGTATGATCCTGACGAGTACGAGTATGCGGGCGATCAGAAGTGTCACGGTCAGCTCATCGTGAACAAGCAGGAGAAAACTATAACTTTCAGGCATATATCAGGAACTTGTCCCATATTTCACGTTGTTCTGGCTGCTATGTCCATCAACAAGAACTGGTTCAGAATATTTGATGCTATCGAATGTGAAGCAAAGTATAAAGACTATATGCTTCTTATCAGAGACTGGCCTGCTGCGTATTACGTTGCGCATGTAGGAGAAAACGGACTGCCCGTAGTCGAGAAACAGATTAAAAACGTTCCGTATTTTTCTGAAGCTAAAGAGCTGACTCTCAACGAACTTGAGTTTTATCTTCTGGCTGAATTCAAGACTATGCTTCAATTTAATAATGGCGACAGAAAAAGGGCGCAGAATCTCTTTATGAAAGTATGGGAGTTCAGGTTTACAAGGGGATTATAATAATTATGAATTTGGTATCAAATGTCGTATTGGAATTGTTGTTTGTATATAAATATCTATAAACTAGTAAAAAGCTCTTCTGACGTTGTATCAGATGAGCTTTTTATTTGTTATGGATCTTGGTGGTATCGAAAAGTGTTAAAATACACAGCTATCAAATTGTTAATAATTGATTAAATTATTGCTTTTGTGGTTGATAATGTGTGCAATATGATGTATAATTATAATGAAAATAATGTGCTGATTAATGTCGGTTTGTGTATTAATATGTCAATAATATAAAATGCTGATTTACTATTAAATGCGAGGTGTGTTTTATGCGAAGAATTGGTATTGTTGTTAAATATTCGAATCAACTGGATGGAGTAATAATTGATTATAAGGATAATCTTAATATATCAGCTATCAAAAATAAACCAATATCTGAATGGTTTGAAAAAATAGATGGAAGAATCAAATGGAATGGCTTAATTCGTCAAATACGTGAATATATTCAGGAAAATCAGTTGCCTTTAATATTTGATTTTAAAGGGCCTGAAGAGAAGAAAAGAGAATTTGAAGAGCAGTTAAAGATACATGGTATAGAACCATGTACTGCTGATGGATTAACTCATGAAGAAATAACTGACATATGTATTAAACGAGCTGATGAAGAAAGAAGTAATAATAATCTCTCTTCTGTTTTTAAATATTATTATATTGCAGCAGATGAAGGTAATTCAGCCGAATATCAATATAAGGTTGCAGACATATATAGAAGAATTGCTAATGGTGAAAAAAATGAATATGAAATAGATGAAAAGGAACCCTTAAAAAAAGCGTTTGAGTTCTATCTTAGATCTGCAAAGCAAGAATACAAAGAAGCATATGTTTATTTAGGCGATTGCTATTATTATGGATATGGAACTGATAAAAACTATTCTGAGGCTTTTAAGTACTATTATCTTGCATACGAAAACAGTGATTTTCGAATCGAAAATGAACTTGCAGAATGCTATTATAATGGATTAGGTTGCAAAGTTGATAAAGATAAAGCATACGAGCTTTTCTTAAAAAACGATGACCCCTCGAGACTAATGGAGTGCTGCTTCTATGGCTATGGTCGAAATGTAAGTTATAATGAAGCTTTTGAATATTTTGAATATTTACCAATTTGTTTTATTCGTTTTAATGGTGATGATATTGTTAAAGATGGTGATCCTGATGTGGAAAATGAGCTTGGAATGATATTCGATCCCACATCAGGGAAAAAAGCTGAGTCCGTGAATAAAGATGGGAACAAAGCATTTAAGCTCTATAAGAGTGCAGCTGAACAAGGTCATTCTTTAGCGGAGAATAATTTAGGCTATTGCTATCTTAATGGTATTGGTACAGATAAAGACGAAGCGGCTGCGTATAAGTGGTTTTCAGAATCAGCCTATAAAGGAAATGAATTCGGACAATATCACTTTGGAAACTGTTTTGAAAATGGAATTTGCTGTAGTAAAAATCTTTTTACTGCGTCTATGTGGTATAATAAATCTGCTCAAAAGGGACTAGCTTCTGCTCAATATAAGTGTGGTTATTTTCTTGAAAATGCGTTAGTTGAATCTGCAAATTATTCTAAAGCATTTGAATGGTATAGAAAATCTGCTGAGCAAGGTTATCCTAAGGCCGAAGCAGCTCTTGGAAAATGTCTATATAAAGGCATAGGTATGAGAGTATGGTATTTTGAAGCATATAAGTGGCTAAAAAAAGCTTATGAAGATGGGTGCATTGATTCGATAAAAGAACTTGGAGAATGCTATTATTATGGCAAAGGCACTTCAACAGATTACGAAAAGGCATTTGATTTATTCAAAAAAGCCAATGATAATGTTATGCTTATGGAGTGTTATGCTAATGGAAATGGAACTGAAATAGATATTGATAAGGCTTACTTATGTTTTGCAGAAACAACAATTGGTGGAAACAATAGTACTCTTCTAAAATTAGCTAATGCGTTTGATTCGTCTAATGTAGAAAAGAATGTTAAAAAAGATGATCTCAAAGCAATAAAACTTTATCAAAGAGCCGCTGGGCAAGGTGATTCATCTGCTCAGAATGATTTGGGATGTTGCTTTTATAATGGGCGCGGAACAGAAAAAAATGAAAAAGAAGCATTTGATTGTTTTTTAAAATCAGCTTCTCAAGAGAATAAATATGCTCAATTTAACCTTGGAGTTTGTTACGAGAATGGAATAGGCTGTTTAAAAGATGTCAATAATGCAATTATTTGGTATAAAAAATCTGCTATACAAGGATATGCGAAAGCTCAATATAAATGCGGTCGTTTTCTTGAATCAGCTTTGGCTGGAAATAAAGACAGTGTTAAAGCATATGAATGGTATAAAAAATCTGCTGAACAAGGTTATCCACAAGCTGAAGCAGCTCTTGGGAAATGTTATTATTACTCTATTGGTATGGCGGTACATGATTATTTTAAAGCGTATGAATGGCTAAAAAAAGCTTATGAAGATGGTTGTAAAGATGCAATACAAGAACTTGGAGAATGCTATTATTATGGAAGAGGAACAGCTGTTAATTCAAAAAGAGGCTTCGATTTATTCTTAAAATGTAAAAGTTATATAAATCTTATGCAGTGCTATTATGATGGAAAGGGAGTAGATAAAAACTATGAAAAAGCTTACGTCTGTTTTTCAAAAACATCTTCTGGTGGCGATGTAAAGGTACTGAATGATATCGGTTGTTATTATTATGAGAAGAAAGAAATAAAAAAAGCAATCAAATTATTTGAAAGAGCTGGTGAAAAAGGGGATAATGTTGCACAACGTAATTGCGGATTTCTGTATGAGACAAAATTATCTATTTTTGATTATAATAAAGCATTTAAATGGTATAAACTATCTGCTGAGAATGGGTATAAAGAAGCGCAGTATGATTTAGGAAGATGTTATGAATACGGATACGGAATTTCTAAGGATAAAACCGCTGCGTTTGAATGGTATCATAAAGCAGCTGACAATGGTCACATAAAATCACAATTGGTATTAGGTGATTGCTACGCTAAGGGCAAATTGAATATAATAAAAAATGAAAAACAGGCTTTTTTTTGGTTTTTTAAGGCAGCTAACAACGGTAACCTAAAAGCACAAATACAAATAGGAAATTGTTATGCTAATGGTAAATTAGGCGTTGAAAAAAATGAAGAGCAAGCTTTTAAATGGTATCGTAAAGCTGCAGATCAAGGCGATAAAAAATCAATAAAATATTGTACAGTAGATGGAACAACCTTTAAAACATATGAAGATTGGAAAAAAGCTAAAGACCAAAAAAGATAAAAAAGGGGTGTATTTATGAGTAATGATAACATTAATGAAAATATAGAATCCAAAGATGATATTAAAGGACTCGAAACAGAAGATGAAAATAGCAATAATCTTCCAATAGATTTGGAACAAGTCAAAGATTTAGATAAAATAGATTATTATCTGAATTTGACGCAATATACGGTTTACAAACGTTATTTACCTGATTTATGTAAATATCCGGTTGCTGAGCCAACAGAGTCGTTCCTAATGCAAAATCCCGAGAAGTGTGCCAGGTTTTATAAGCTCAATAAGCTGGTATATAAGCAGGGGGAGGATAGCCTTCAAAAGCTTTCAACGGTTTATTATGCAAGTATGGCTCTTGGGTGTAGCTTAATAATCATGCTTGATCAAAAATCCAATTCACCTGTAGATATTTATATCGGTGTAAAAAATGATGGTAAGGATACAGATAAACTTATTACTTCATCTAAGACGTTAATAAAAGAAATAAAAAGTAATTTCCCTGGTTCAGAATTAGATGTAATGGATGCTGAATCAAAAATGCAGCCAATAATAAATGAAATGTTTTCAGAAGAAGTTGTTCAAAGTATTTCAACAGTATCGTGTGTTGCTGCATTGAGAGATAAATCCAAAACTGAGAATAAATCTTTTATTCAAGGTATAGAGAGGTTTATTGACGCAATGCATGGCGAACCATATACTGCTATGTTTATCGCTGAACCAGTTACAAATGAAGAATTAGCAGATATACGTGATGGATATGAGGGACTTTATAGTTCGCTTTCGACATTTCAAAAAAGTACATTATCTTATGGAATTAATGAAAGTCATTCTGTAATGAAAGGTATAAACGAAAGTATTTCAAATACAGTAACCAAAAGTATTAGCAAAACTCAATCACATACAGTTACAAAAGGAGGAAATTTAGGTATCAATATAGGTGGTTCTATTGGAAAGTCAGAAGTAAATCCTACTGGTATGGGACGAGCTGGATCAGCATTATCTGTATTAGGATCTGCTCTTTCTGGAGCAGCAGCTTTGGCTCCGGAAATTGCTACGGCAGTAGGGGCTGCAGCGTGTCCACCTTTAGCAATATTAGGCCCACTTATTGGAGGTGGTTTAACTTCAATTCTTGGGCAAGGGATGCAAGGAAGTTCTGTTGGTAAATCAATTGGTGGAATGTTAGGATTAAACGCTGGAGTTCACAAAGATAAAGCTGATACTACGGGTACAACTAAACAGAAAAGTGAAAGTAAAACTATCCAAAAAGGGTCCCAGAAGGCAGATACAGATACTTCAGGAAAAAGTCAAACTATTCAATTTGAAAGAGTCAATAAGCATATCGAAGAGATACTTAACAGAATTGATGTACAATTGAAGCGAACACAAGAATGTGAAGACTATGGTGCGTATAACTGTGCTGCATATTTCTTGTCAAGTGATTCTGCAATATGTCAGCTTGCCGCGAATACGTATCGTGCATTAATGATAGGAGAAGGTTCTTCTGTAGAAAGTAGTGCCATTAATAATTGGAATTATACGGAAGGTGATAGTAATCCTGTTAGAACGATGAATAAATACCTAAAACGTTTTTCCCATCCAATATTTGGTATGCCATATGGAGAGCTATCAGATATGACATTACAATTTGTCGACTTATCTGCAGGAACGGTTATTAGTGGATTAGAGTTACCATTACATATGGGATTACCCACAAAATCCGTATATGGTGTTCCAGTTGTTCAACATGCAGAATTTGGCCGAAGTGTAAATACAATGGCAAATAAAACAGATTCGGATAAAATAAAAATTGGTTGTATTTATCATATGGGAAGTGTTGAAGCTGGAGAAGTTAAACTTGATAAAAAATCCCTTGCTTCTCATACTTTTGTTACTGGTTCAACCGGATCAGGAAAAAGCAATACAGTATATAAACTGTTGAGTGAGTTGAAAACTTCATCTGATAATACTAAAAAAGATGATGACATAAAATTTCTTGTGGTGGAACCTGCAAAGGGAGAATATAAGGAATATATGCGATCAGAAGACGTGAAAGTATTTGGGCTGTTACCAAATAGAGAAGATTCAGAATTGTTAAAGATTAATCCGTTTAGTTTTCCTGCTGATCCAGATAGAGGAATACACATTTTGGAGCACCTTGATAGAATAACTGAATTGTTCAATGTTTGTTGGCCGATGTATGCAGCTATGCCTGCCATATTAAAAGAAGCTATACAGAAGGCATATGAAAAATGTGGTTGGGATATTAATTTGTCAATAAATCGCTATGGGTATCCATTGTTTCCTGATTTTTCTGATGTTGAATGTGAAATACGAAAAGTATTAGAGAAAAGTGAGTATTCAGCAGACAATAAGAGCGACTATATTGGATCGCTTGTTACAAGAATTCATTCTTTGAACACTGGTATGTTTGGAATGATATTTAGCGGAAGAGAATTAACAAATGAGACATTATTTGAGAATAATGCAATAGTTGATCTTAGTCGTTCAGGAGCTTCGGAAACAAAGACACTTATTATGGGAATTCTTGTTTTAAAACTACAAGAATACAGAATGAGTTCTGCTATCGATAGTAATGCCGATTTGAAACACATAACTGTTCTTGAAGAGGCACATCATCTATTGAAAAGAAGTGCGGTTGGTCAATCTGAAGAAGGCAACAATCTTCAGGGAAAAGCTGTGGAAATGCTTACAAATGCTATTGCTGAAATGAGAACATATGGCGAAGGGTTTGTTATAGCTGATCAAGCGCCAGGTCTTCTTGATCCGGCAGTAATTAGAAATACTAATACCAAGATTATTATGAGACTGCCAGATTATTCGGATTGTGAACTTGTAGGAAAGGCAATAGGGTTAAATGAGTATCAAATTAATGAAATATCTGGTTTGAATCAAGGAGTTGCCGTTATAAGGCAGAATGAGTGGCTTGAACCAGTTTTGTGCCAGATTGATGAATATCATAAACCCCAAAATGAGGTATCAACGACAATCAATGATACAAAGCTTTGTGATAAGGAAATTGAGAAGATATTATTTGAGCACATTACAGAAAAGAGAGCAATAGATGATATTATAGATATTAAGGATCGAATCATGGCTTCAGATCTTAAGACAAGTCTAAAATGCAACATCCTCGATTATATTGATGCAGAACTTGAAAGAACACAAATTTATTATTCAAGGTTTGTATACGAGTTCCTTAGCGCAGAAGAGGCTATTGATAGTTGTAATTGCTTGAATAATAAAGAGAATCTAATATTTAATATTTTGATATCTTTAAAATATCCTATAAAAAACTGCAATTATCGATTAAAACAAAAGATTTTATTGTTGATTTTTAAAGAGTACCTAATTAGAAATGGAAAGACAAATGAGGTTATTAATCAATTCATAAGAGATAAGGAGTGATATAATGAACACTAATGAATTGAACAAGCCTGAATTAAAAGAAACAAGGCCTATATTACCTACGATTTCCGATTTAACAACTAAACTTGATAAGATAGAAGTTCAGGTCGAAATGAAGTTTGCTATATCTGAACAGAACAAGATCCTTGAAGAAGTTAAGAATGGCGAACGGAAACTTGAAAACTCTCAAGAAAAAGGAAACTATGGGGAAATGAGGACTGATCAAGATCTTAAAGAAAAAGGATATGAGAGAATATCTCTTGATAGAGTTACTGATTTAAATTCTGCAGGACATCAGGGTATAGATGGCGTTTACTATAAAGAAGGTGGAGAACCGGAATATATAATCGTAGATTCTAAATATGGATCAGCGCAATTAAGCGAAACTGCTGATGGCAAGCAAATGAGCGACAAATGGATAGATAATAGGTTGGATAATGCTGTTGGAAAAGAGAAAGCTGATGAAATCAGAATGGAAAAATTGGCAAACAGTGAAAATGTAGGTTCATTTGTTGCTCATGTAGGGGAAGATGGCATTGTAACATATGACAGGCTAGATAGCAATGGCGATATTAAAGAAAGGAATGTTCAGTTATGAAAAGAGCACAGTATAAAGATGAGTTATACTTTGATGAGTATATTTTTTCTCAGGAGGAACGAATAGAAAAATTCACTAAAGTATTGGAAAAATTAAATACAGATGATGAAGATAAGATCAAACAGTGTAAAAGCTATTTAAGTGGTTTTTATTTTGATTTGATTAATGCAAAGTATTCTCTTGGTTTACAAAGGGATGAAATAATAACTGATGTAAATGAATTATTCAATTACGTATGTGAAGTTAGCAGTTATAACGATATGATCAATTATTTATCATTAGCTATTGTTTTTGATATTGATAAAAAGAGATTAAAGAGTATTCTGCAATGCAAGACATATGATGATATACTTATTAGTGAATTAAAAGGTTATATTCTGGGAGAAAAGAAAGAATATGATAATTTATTATTGAAGTATTCTGATCATTACAAACCTTTTTGTGATTTCATTGATGAGAAAATTGAGAAAAGTGAATTTATAGAATTCATGGATAATCAATGGTATGATACATGTAAGGATTGTTCATTTTATGATTCACATAAAAATGATAAGAAAACATATACAGGTTACTGGTGTTGGCTTGCGGCAGCTATAATTAAGATGAAATCAATTAAGGATATTTCTGGTATATATATTCCTACTGAGGTTATTTAATTATCTGAGCAATACAATTAGGGCGCAAAAGGATATAACTATAAGGGAAGAACAAGTTTAATCGTTAGATGAATAAGTATCATATTTATTTGTATTGCTTTTTGTTATTGATTATGATATAATATATTTAATGATAACAAATGAAGAGGTGATCATCATGACAGAACTAAGAAAAGAAATCAATTACGCGGTTGCTTGCGTAAGCGAATTTGCTGACAGACATAATATGTCCCAACAGGATGCATTTCAGTATCTATATAAATATAAAGCAATAGCTTTTCTTAAAGAAAATTACGAAATAGAACATACTCTATCACTTGATGATGCACTTGATGATTTATTTATTATTTGCCGGAATAATGGAGGAACATTATAATGCTGCTATATCATGGAAGTAATACTGACATAAAAAGTATCAGTTTAACGATGTGCCGTCCATATAAGGATTTTGGCAGAGGCTTTTATTTGACTGAACTCAAAGACCAAGCAGCAAAAATGGCGAAAAGAGTGACCAGGATATATGGAGGAAAGCCAATAGTTAATGTTTATGAGATTAACGATGGCTTTTTTAATGAACATGGTTTGAATATTCGCAAATTTGATGATACTCCTTCAGAAGAGTGGGCGAGATTTGTTATGAATAATCGTAGCCATAGTTTTACGGACTATTCAAATTCTGAATGTAATTTGGATAATAAATACGATATCGTTGTTGGACCTGTTGCAAATGATGACATGGCTATGCTATTCAGGCAGTATCAGAATGAACTAATAACATTTGAGAACCTTATAAACGGAATGACTTTTCGTAAGACAACAAATCAGTACTCTTTTCATACGGATAGGTCGATAGCGTTGCTTAGAAAGGTTGGTGTTGAAGATGACTAAACAAGATCAACTAATGGAGTTTTGCGTACAGGATATTATTGAAAGAATTGTAAAAGAACAGAATATCGATTATGATGAAGCAATGAATCTTTTTTATTCATCTCAGACATTTGCTAAGCTTAATGACATTGAAACAGGATTATATCTTGAAAGCTCAGATTATGTGTATACGCTGTTTCAGGACGAACTTAATTTTGGGAAAATTATTCAGACAGAGATATGAAAAAAGCCTCCTTTACGGAGGCCTGAAGTAGTGTGCTCAATATAGTTTGAACCGGAATGTTTTATCATGACAAAAGGTATTAAATGTGATATAATAACATTACAATTTATAGATTAGGACAATATTGCTTCTGGATGATAGAATTGCTGTAGAGCAATAATAATACAAATTAAGTTTTGATTATCCAAACAATATTGCTCCAGCGTTCTCAAGACAATGTTTTTCAGTGTTGTGCAGCAACGCGTGCAGCAACCGGCGACAAAAACGCTTCGCGATGCTCCATTGAGCTAATATGAAAAATGCCTATTTTACGCACTGTGTGACACTTAGTGATACTCAGTGAAACATAAAATAGGAAGCTCATAACCCGAAGGTCGTTGGTTCAAATCCAGCCGCCGCAACCAACGTTTTGGGACTATATTGCAAAATATAGTCCTTTTAATTTTTGCCTGAATATAGGCTTATAACAGTTATAAAGAACTGCTTGCAGAAGTGATTTAGTATCATCTTGCAAGCAGTTATATTTTTTGATTATATCGTTAAAAATGGAAATGTACACCAAATGTACCTTAATTGAAATATTAAACCATTATTATGCTTTTGAAAGTGTTATTTGGTGTTAACCAAGTGCAACAAGATTGCTTGGAGCCATTCTTATAACGTTCCTGCTTTATCATAAAGGCAAATTACTTGAAATAGAATCGTCAATGATGTATAATAAAAAAAGAAGCTCCCGAAGGAGCTTTAAAACAAGATAGACGAAAAATGAATGAGATACTCTTTTCAGTATTCTTGATTCATGCACAATGTTAAAACTTATCTTTATAATTGGCAAGAGCTCTAAAAGCAAACTCGCGATTACCTCTATGAGTTCCAGCCTGAGCTGATGAATCATTAATACCATTATAAAGCAAGTATTGTGTCTGAATTCAGACAGGAAATGGATATGCTTAAATGTCGTGAGATAAACGATCTTCATCATGCCAAAGATGCCTATCTGAATGTAGTTATGGGAAATGTCTATAATACTAAATTTACAAAGGATCCACTCAATTTCATAAAAAGTGGTGAACGCTACTCAATGAAACTTTTTAAGAAGAATCAAGACGGAAAGGAAAGCGGACTGTTGACAGGTATTGTTAAACGAGGAGATACTATCGCTTGGAATTCTGAAACCTCATTTGATATAGTGAGACGTATGATGTCAAAGAATAGTATAAGATATGTAAGATATACATATAAGCGTAAGGGTGGATTTTTCGATCAGATGCCTGAACGTAAGAAGGCAGGACTTGTTCAGCGAAAGAAGGGCCTTGTTACAGAAAAATACGGCGGATATAACAATACAACTGCAGCTTGTTTTTCATTGGTTAAGTACAAGAATGATGTTATAATAATTCCCATTGAAAATATGTATCTAAAACTCTATGAAACTGATACAGCATTTCGCATTAAGTATTCAGCTGTTCAGTTGAAGGATATCCTTACAAGTGAGATAGATATCAAAGGTATTTCATTTCCTTTTGAAAATAGAATCATAAAGATCAATACTTTGATTGAAGTTGATGGATTTAGGTGTAATATAGTACAAAAATCAAACAAGGGCAGAACTTTAGTTGTATCATCAGCAGAATCTCTGATCGTAGATAAGAAAATGAATGATTATATCAAGAAAGTATCTGCATATCTTGAAAAGAGTGAAAAAGGAAAGAAATTCTCTCCTGCTTTATACAGCGGACTTAACGCTGATGATAACACCAAACTTTTTGATTTGTTGTGCTCTAAAATATCTAATAAACCATTTAGCAGCGTATTACAGAAAATCGGTAACAAGATTCAGAATAAGCGAGAAGACTTTTTGAAATTAGAGCTTAAAGAACAATTACTTTTCCTTAGCAATATGATTCTGCTCTTTAAAACAGGACGCTCTACGGGCTGTGATTTGAAGCTGATCGGAGAAAGTGGTCAGGCAGGTGTTATTACACTCAACTCAACGCTGACAAAAATAGGCGGAAGGCAGATTATTCGAATCATCGACCAATCTCCCACGGGACTTTTTGAGAAAAAGTCTGTAAATCTGCTTGAACTATGAGCTGGCGAACGGTAGTTATATCAAAAAGAGCCAAGCTTGATATGAAAACGGGATATCTCGTTGTAAGAAGCGAGGAAGAAACCCACAAAATAAATCTTGACGAGATATCCGTTTTAATCATCGAAAATACGGCAGTATCTATTACAGGATGTCTTATATCAGCTCTTACAGATAAAAAATAAAAGTGATAATCTGTGATGAAAAACGAGATCCGACGTGTGAGCTTGTTTCTTTGTAGTGTAATTTTATAAGGTAGCAAAACTGAACTAATTGAAAGGATGTGCGGTCAATGTTTGAGAGTAGTGTAATTTTATAAGGTAGCAAAACATAAATGCTAAATGTGCAGTAATCTTTCTGTTTTAGCAGGGAAGTCAACAAATCAGCTGGCAGAGCATATAACAAGTTTACTTCCGACTTCCCTGACTATTTGAGATAGAGGGAAAATGCTTTTTGACGAATAGGAGGGACACATGGCACATCAAAAACTTACTAAAGAAGAAACACAGTTAGTAATTAATTCTTTTTATGAAAATCCATCTTCTGATACGTTCAAAAGAATCCCAGAGTATAAACAATTGAGGGGAATGGTAGAATTAGCAGTAAAAGAAGATGGGTTATCTTTACAATACGTCAAAAATAGATTGATCGATAAAGAGTTATGTGATATGGCTTTTAACCAGAATCCGGACTCGATACAATTTATTCCATTGGAATTCATATCCGTTGAACAATGTATAGAAGCATTTAAATATAATTATAAAAATTTTGAATTTGTGCCTCAGAAGTATATTAATTTAAGGATTTGCGAAAAGGCGATTCGAGTAAATACGGCTACTATTCGATATATACCGGATGAATTCAAGACGAGTGAAATGTGTATGAAAGCCATAGAGACAGATGGAATGCTTCTTGAATTTGTTCCTGATAAAAATATCACAAAGGAAATATGCATTTCTGCAGTAAGACATAATGGTTGCGCTATCAAATTTGTTGATAATAAATTCATTGATCAGCAATTATGTAATTTAGCTTTAGATTCTAATATATCAGCATTTCCATTTATCCCTAATGAATATATTAATCAAGATATCTGCATTAAGGTTTTCGAATCTGATTTGAATTTATTTCAATTTATTCCTAAGAATTATCAAACTAATGCAATGGTAATAAAAGCAGTTAGTCAAAACGGTAAAATGTTGGAATATGCTGATAATAGATTAAAAAATCAGGAAATATGCGAAAAAGCAGTAAATAATAACGAACTGGCTGTACAATTTGTGCCTGAGCAATTAATGAACTCAGATTTTGCATATAAAGCCATTGAAGTTTCAGTGGGGGAAAATGGAGAACTGTTATTTGATCCTTTTATGATTATTCCTAAATCGCTTTTGAATGATGATATTATATTGAGCTTTTTAAAAAAATATAATCGGGAAATTAAAATAGTTCCTGTTGAAGTATTGTCGGATGAAGGATTAATAAGTGCAATTGAAATTGACACAAATATCTTTAATTCTATTCCTGATAATAGAAAAAGTAATGATTTGATAGTTGCTTTTCTTAAAGCAGGCGGTGCATTTTATATGATACCAAAAGAGATACTGAATAATGATATATACAAGGAAGCGTTCAAGATTGATCACGAATTAATAGAAGAAATACCGGGTAATTATATTTCCAAAAAAATGTGGAAAGATTACTTATCAGATGTATATGTAGCCCCTTCATTTGAAAGTGTTATTGGTAAAATCAGAAGAGATTATTTGAATGACACTTCAATATTAGATTTATTAATTATTAACTTTGGCTTTCATGAGATATTGGCATGGCAAAAAAAACAAGCTTCTGAAAACAAGACAAACAGAAAAAATATCGATAAAGAGATATTTAGTAAGTATGAGAAGTTATACAGAAAAAATAGCGATCATTATGATTTGTCTATTGTAAATATAGATATTGGTAATGAATCTTTTGGTAGTTATTCATTGAAAGAATATGAATTGCCGAAAATACATTTTTCAGCTAATGTATCAGGAAATCTAAGAAAGATTTTTTATATTTCTGATATACATCTTGAGCATCAATTAAAACCATATTACAGTGAAAATTCAGCTATATTAGAGGATATTGAGGAATTCATTAAGCTGAAAATTGATGAAATGCTGCAGAGCTGTTATAATGTTGAAAAATCGGTAGATGCTTTTATACTTGTTGCCGGAGATGTTGCACACAGTTTTCAATTGACGTCGTTATTTTACAAAGTTTTATTCGCTAAATGGAAAGGTTCTGTTATAGGTGTTTTAGGTAATCATGAACTTTGGGATGGACATGTTGAATTGACAGGTTATATGCCAAGGAAGGTTGATGAAATAGTTGATGATTATACGAGTGAGATAAGATGCAATTATTTTGATGGACGAATAGATGCTATCCTTGAAAATATGTTGTATGTAAAATATAAGAATGATGTAAACAGAATATTCAGCGAAGAAGAAATACTCGCTTTTACTGAGAAAGAACTTCATGATATTCTTGTAAATTCATCATTGATAATACTTGGTGGAAATGGATATTCCGGAAATAATCCTGTTCATAACGCTAAAAGTGGATTATATCGTGGAACTATTTGTTCACTTTATGAAGAGAAACAGTTTTCAAATCGATTTTGTAATGTGTATCATAAAGTCAAAAAATGTGCGAGTGATATGACAGTGATAGTTTTGACTCATACGCCAATTAGCGATTGGTCAGATGAGAATTATATTAAGAACTGGATATATATATCGGGGCATACTCATAACAATAAAAATCTCAGAACACATGAAGGAATAACGGCATTATCAGATAATCAGGTTGGATATAAACCTCAGAAATGGCATCTTAATTGTGTTCAAGTACATGGACAATATGATTCGTTAAAAACATTATCGGATGGCGTTCATAATATATCGTATAGGGAGTACTGTGAGTTTTTAAAAGGAAAAGGAATTGATATACGTGGGCATGAAGATAAAGAAGAAATATATGCATTAAAGAAAAAAACATTGTATATGTTTATAATTAAGCGAGCAGACAGACTTTATCTTCTTGAAGGCGGAAAAATAAATAGACTTTCATCAAATATAATACAATATTATTATGATAATATGGATAAGATGGCTGAAATACTCCGAAAAGCGTTAATGCCGTATCGTGAAGAATTGGATAGAATTTCCAGGGAGATAATGAACATTGGAGGCAATGGCCGAGTTCATGGATGTATTATTGATATAGGAGCCTATACACATATGTGGCTTGAGCCGACCACAGGCTTATTAGAAGCTTATTATGCTCGTGAATCATGGAACTATGATCCATTTGAGCTTAAAGAACTTCTTAAGATATGGGAACCAAAAATTTATTTAAATTATGAAAATACAATAAGAAATAATTCGTTGACTATTTTGAATAAATATGAAGTGTTAAATAAAGAAAGCCATGAATATATTCCTGCTTTAATATCTGAATCTATTTTGAATAAATATAAGGAAAAACAGAAACGCTCACGTATTATGCGATCAATTCAATATCTTTTGGATGATAATATTCTTCGTTATTGGAACGATGAGTTATTATCCAGGCAAGATAATGAATCGCAAAACTTATTACTATAAAATGAAAATCTGCATATTTAATGGATGCTTTTAAAATATCATTCTGATTTTTCTTTATAAACTCTATATAGGAAAGATGGTATTATTTGTTGATTCTTTGAAAGTTGAATATATGAGTCAGCTTTCAGGCATACTTGAGTCCTCAAATCAAAAAGACATTATTACATATCAGGGCATTTCTATCTCAAAGAGTCATTATTCAAAGAAGGTTATAGTATATCCTGCTATGAAAAAAGAGCCTATTGATGATGATACAATATACGTTAGTAATGCATACATTAAGTTTGCCAAACCATATGCATTACGCAAATTAACACTCAAATGATTATAATATGAAATATAATTCTATGAGGAGCGTCTTGAGCTTAAAGAACGCAAAGACGCAATTTCTGACCTTTGTAAGTGACAGATTAGGACACTATTCCAAAGCAGCATAAAATCGGTAGAAAAGCATCTGTAATAGAAAAAATATTACATAAAACAGGCTGATTCATATTGACATTTTATTTGAGAATGAGTATAATTAAAGTACATAGTAATGTCCCCGTACTGTGTCAATTCATTATTTGGGAGGTATGGATATGAAACAGTTGCCGAAAAAGAGGTTAGCTGCAGTTGCACTTTGTTCCTGCCTTAGTTTTATGACTATGGGTAGTCTGCAAGCATATGCAGAAACCGATTCAACAGATATGGCGTTAGATCATCTGTCTGTTGCTCTTTCTGCAGACAAAGATGAGTATGACATTAATGAGCAGATCTATTTGAATCTTGACATCGAGAATCCACATTCATACGCAATTAATGATCTTTCTGTGAATATGGATCTACCTAACCACTTGATCCTCAAGTCGTTGGAGGTTCCTGACAACAAGACTATGTTGAATGCAGGTGAACACATAACGGCTCATGCTGTAGTTGCGGTTCAGGCTGACGGCGAAGAAGGTACATCGATTCAGTCAACAACAACTACCAATGCGACTACAACGAACAGCGCTACTGGAACTACTACTATTTCATCGGCTACAACAGCGGCTGCTACAACTGCTATTTCTACAACGCAGGTAAAATCTGATGGAAATGTAAAAACTGGTGACGAAGGAGTATATGGTACAGTTATTGTTCTTCTCGTTGCATTTTCTGTTGCGTTCTTTACAACAAAAAAGAAAAAAGGTGCTAATCGACTGTTCAGTATTTTGCTGTGTGCTTTAATACTTGCTAATTATCTACCTGCATCAGAGATCAAAGCAAACGCAGTAGATATTCCCAAAGTCGTTGATGACTCTATTAAGTCTCAGACTACCATTACGGCTGACAACGTTTCGTATGATATTTCTGCAATCGTATCGTATTCTTTCAGTTTTAAAGATGCTGTGGACGAATATGAAATTGATACAGACTCTGACGGTATTCCGGATATCATGGAGAAACAATTAGGACTGAATCCAAATAAAGATGACACCGATGATGATAAGCTGAATGATTATTTTGAATATGTAAATGCTGTTACCAATCCAAGAATTGCAGACACTGATGGAAATGGTGTTTCTGATTTTGAGGAAGACAGCGACGAGGACGGTCTGAAAAACGGTGATGAGCAGGCTTCAAATTCTTACGCTTTTGATAAGGATTCAGATGATGACGGATTAACCGACGGTGATGAAGTACATAAGTATTCTACTGATCCTACTAATCAGGATACAGATGGCGATGGACTGACAGATTATGAAGAAGTAAAGCTTGGTCTTGATCCGCTAAAGATCTCATCGGATGGTTCTGTAAATGATTCAGAGAAAAAAATACCCCAGACTGCAAGTGATGCCACTAAAGACACTGCATTAATTGAAAGCGATAATTGGCTTGTACCGCAGCTTTCCGGTAATGTAGCAGGATTACTCGACAATCAGGTCTTTATGAGAAAAGACGAATCCATGTCTTTTAATGACAATCACTCTATCCTTAGTGATGTGATTGAGATAGATTCGTCATGCAGTTCTGCTTTAAATCTTGAATTTTCTTTCAAGGAGAATTATACTGGCAATCCTGAACAGCTTGTTATTGCGTATTACGACAACGAAGCCCATGAACTTCATCTGGTGGATTCACATTTATCGGATGCACAGAACAAACTTGAAGGAGAAATCAATTCAAGCGGCTACTATTTTGTCATGGATATAGATGAGTTCCTTAAGAGTATTGGCATAGATGTTATTAATAATATTTCGGATATTTCTGAGGGCGTATCCACTGAATCATACTTGGCACCGCTTATGTTTGCTCCAAGAGCAATGGCATCTCCTGCTGAAGTTTCAATCGGAAAGGCAGATATTGTATTTGTTGTTGACACTACTGGTTCCATGTCAGATGCTATTTACAACGTTCAGGACAACATCAACACGTTTGCTGATAAAATTAGCAATGAATATCATGTTGATATGAACTATTCGCTGATTGAATACCGTGATATTGAAGAAGATGGTGTGGATTCTACGATCGCACATACAAATCTTTCTTCAAGATGGTTTACTAATGTTAATACATTTAAGTCCGAAGTGAGCAAGTTGACTGTTGACGGAGGTGGCGATATTCCAGAAACCCCCATTGATGCTTTGGAATTGGCTCGTAAATCTAACTGGCGAAACGGTGCAACTAAGTTTGTCGTTCTTGTCACTGATGTGCCTTCTAAGGACGATAATACATCTGGAATCGAAAACATGGATGAAATGGCACAGAAATTCGCTGCTGATGGCATTGTTGTTTCTGTAATTACAGATTATAGAGCTGATTACGCAAATCTTCTTGATCAGACGCACGGTCTGTATGGCGATATTTATAGTGACTTCAGCAACATTCTTCTTCAGCTTGCAGGTATTATCGGTACTGAGACACATGAGGGTGGAGACTGGATTATCCTTGATGACTACAGCATCGTTCAGCTTAAAGGTTCAATCGATGATATAGGAGTTCTTGACTCTGACGAAGATGGTTTAAAAGATTCTGATGAATTGATAGGAAAAACTACAGTTGATGTAAAACCTCTTGTTATGGCAGCCCTTGCTTTACATGGTGTGCCAATGGATCGATATATCGGAAAAACAGAAATTGAGGTTTGGAAATTTATATCAAATCCTACATTACCCGATACTGATTTTGACGGATTAGATGATACTCTGGATAAAGAGCCAAGAAATCCAAAGGTTCACTCATTTGTAATTTATGAGACCCGTGATGATGAAGCTGGCTTACAAAAGCAGAAGACTTATAATGGTAACGATTCACGTCGAGCCGAAGACTTCCAATATGCAGATAAAACACACGATCAGTTATGCGATATGGATTATATTTGGTGGGGCGACGTTATGTTCCCAGATTCTAAACTGTATATGTTGCATATGAGGGAGTTTCCACCTTTGGCATCTGCAAGTGATACAGCAATGATCGGTGTTGGACAAGACATGATTAGTCATTTCGCTGATGGAAGCGGCAGTGATTACCGTAATTCAACTTTAACAAATCGAGTTGAAAATCATGACAATACAAAAAAATATGCGAATGCAGTTGAGGCTGTTTTTAAGGAAGTCCTTAAAGAGAATAATGGCAATCTCGGACGTCTAATGTATTATAATACAGATGGAATGAGAGATGAATATTCAGTAATGGTAAAAAAAATGAGCCAGGAAATCGATGCTGGAAACAAGGATTTGTTCCAACCTTCATATCAAGATAAGTTTAATGGCTTAGGTATTACTGTTGACGGACTCTACGGAAACCGCATTGAAGTCACATCATATTCTTTGAATGGCAACCATTATACTGCAAACCTACACTATGTTATGTATGATGTTTATGGGCTTGACAGCACAGATATAACAGATGAATATATTAGCGGCTTCCATTTTGGACTAATCGATTGTTTTCGTGCGTGGTATATTCTCCAGCATTGGGATACGTTTGATGGAGATTATAAGCCTTTTGTAACATTTATGGAATTTGACAGAGTTGTTGAAGGCGATATATAATGAAAAAAATAGTCATTAGCGCACTAAGTGTCATTTTCATTGCAGGTATATGGATGTTAGTTAATTTTTCAAGATTTTCTAAAGTATCATATGATAAGCAAATATTGCTTGACAATCAAAGTGCTTACAATACACTTGTTCAAGTGTGCCTGTCTGATTTTGATACTGTGAAAGATTCATCTTCAATATGTACTTATAGCATCTCAAAGGATAATCAATCATTGCTTTGCTATAATAGTGAAAAAACTATTCATTTAAATTCAGTTCAAAAGCAAGCTGCAAAAGTTGTAAATGACACATTTAGGCTGGACAAACACAGCTTAGAATACTTACGAGTTACAAGTGACAATGTAATATTTGCGATTGCAAACGGAAGAGCCTCATTTATCTATTCTAAAGACGATGTAAAGCCAAACTTTGTAAATACTCCAAATGAAAAAAATGGAAAAATTTATATAGAAAAAATGGCTGATAACTGGTATTTTGTTTGCAAACAAGATTGACAGAATTAATGTTCTGATTCCCTACAATATCGCTAATAGTTTAGCCTAATGGCGCACCTGTTTTTCGTTCCACACAAGTCTGATTAGGCATTGTTGAGCATACCACAACAGGCACAAACCCTATTGGAACAAATAACCGCAAGCTCTCGGAAACGCTCTGTAAGCGTTTCTGAGGGCTTTTTCTTTTCAGCGGTTAAGTTTTCCGCTCCGCAGGCTCGGACGGTGCTGTGGGGCTTTTCCGTTCGCCAGACGGTCATGCTGAGGTTTGCTCGGTGATACTGTGACGGATTTCATACTCACGCACACGGCGATAAAAGGTGTTTGCCGACATATCCATTCTCCGCATAAAGTCCCTGCCTGTGATGTGCTTCGCTCTCCATTCCCCATAGAGCTACCCGAATCTCGTCCAGTCGGTGGGGATAGGTTTCTGTCCCGTGTACTTGCCCTTAGCCTTAGCAATCTCGATGCCCTCACGCTGTCGCTGTTTGAACTGCTCACGCTCCAACTGAGAGAGGGCTGCGAACACGGTCAACATGAATTTGCCCGCAGGCGTGTCGGTGTCGATTTTATCCTTGTGGCTGATGAGAGTAACGCTCTTGTCGATGAGGGTGTCGATAATGTTCAGCAAGTCCTTTGTGGAGCGCCCTAATCGGCTGATACTCTCCACATAGAGAGTATCTCCCTCACGCACATAGTCAAGCATTGCTCTGAGCTGAGGGCGGTCGGTATTCACTCCTGACAGCTTCTCGGAATAGATGCGGTCAACCTGATATTTGATCTTGTTAACCTGAATAACTATTCCGTAACAAAGCTATACTCTACAGAATATGAGGATTGCCTATGGATAACAATCGATTCACAAAACATGACTTTTGAAGAACTATGTAAAGATTTTAGAATTTACAACGACTCTATTGTAACACAAGTTATCTTGCGAGCAGTTATATTTTTTGATTATATTTCGAAATTTGGATTTGTACATCAATTGTGTTATTTTTTCCCTATTGTATATACCGCTCAGACTGCCCACTCTGCACGGAACTTTTGCCCACACTCGCCGCTTCTGCCCACGGTGCTGCTCATAAGTTAAATAATATACTTGCAACATGAACAAATGTACTGTTTCCGGAACGACTGCAGTGAAGCAATATCTGCCTTTGTCAATAAAAACTGAGCCACAGCGCTAATAAAAAAGTGAGTCGGTTTTGATATCCTTCCGGAAACAGCATATCATTGTTCAATTAAATGATTCAGATATCAGGATATTCAATTTCGTTCTTGTCAAGCAATGACTGAAGCAACTCAATGTAGTCATTAAGTTTTTGTATTTCAATTTGATTGCAGTGGCAAAGTTTATCCGCTTTTTCAAGCTCGTATCTGGTCAATTCGTAATCTGTCCATTTGAGGCATTTATGACTTTTACTAAAAGCACAGTAATCATTCATAAGCAAACGCCTCCTCTGAATTCTGAACTCCGTATCGTTCTCTCATGGACATTTTTCCATCAATTGCTATGATATATGCATTGTTGATGATTCTATCCATGATTGCTTCGGATACAGGACTGTCACCTTCAGGATTGGAATTGATACGTTCATACCATCCGCCGGGTTCGTACTGTGTACAGAATATCATTAGGCAGTATCTTTTGGTTCAAATTCGCCATTTCTGTCACGAGGCACTTCGATATCCACCTTGCCCATACTGGTGCGAAGAGTCTTCTTGCTGTGACCATTGCGACTGTTGTCGGTTTCCTTGTTCTTAACGTCATACGGCTCGTATCCAAGCTCAGAATCAAGCTCTGATTCAAAGCTGCCTTCCATAAATCCTGCAAGCGCTTCCTTGAATAGTTCCTGAATATCATCCATGCTCTGGATATTCGCTGCCGACAGAAAATCGCTTATCAGCTCTCTTCTTGCACGCTGTTCTTCTGTTTCATTTCTTCGCCTTCTGCTCATAATTAAAACCTCCAATGTAGTGTTCTTCTATTATACACTACTTTGGAGGTTTACACAAATTTTTGGATAGACTCTATGAATTACCTGATACTTTCTTCTTTTCCTTGTCAAACTTAGCTGCTTCGTTCCTGTCGAACAAAGCTTCAATGGAGAGATTCTTGAATCTCGGGATGCAGTAACCAAATGGAACGCACAACAGCTTCAGAAGCCTGTCGTTGTACTTCTTTTCATCGTTCACAGCATCGAAGTATTCGCTTACCTTTCCAGAAGACTTTTCATATCTTTCGTTCATGATGATTCTCTGCATGATGTAATGATAAAGCTGGAAATAGCTGTTTACTTCGGCAATATCGTTGATATATGCATGAACATATCTTGCAACTTCAAGATGAACGGCCTTATTTCTAAAGAGCGTACATGTCTTATTATCGATTCTAAGAAGATCTTCCCTGATTATCACATTCCACTTAGTATTTCTGAGATATGCATTCAGAGCGGTCTTTGCCTTCTCACGGTTGATCTGTCTAGTAAATTCCTCAGCCTTCTTCTCGTCAGAATACTTGATATAGTTTGCGTAAAGCTTAGGATTTGCAGATTCAAGGCTATCGATAGATTCCTTTGCACGCTCAGCCATTTCCTTTTCAACATCCTTACGCTTGTCAGGAGCAGTCTCATCAATACCTGCACACAGCTTTGTGACTGATGAAAACCCCTTTTCTTCGAGCTTCTTGAGGTTGATATCATAGCCCTTTTCCTTATAGAGCTGTGCATCACGCTCAACGCAATGGAAGCCGATAACGTAACGCGCATTGATATTAACAATATTCTTAAGGATGTGATAAATGACAGTAAGATAGAGGCTGATGATCTTCTTGAACTTTTCTCTCTCAGCGTTTTCTCTTCCAGTATCCTCAATAACGCTTCTCTTCTTATCGAACTGATCGTAGTTCATACCGGTGATAATCTTTGTGAGGGCATCAACCTTTTCGGAGACAGACTTGCCCTTGTCCTTGCCGATACAGGTCTCATAGTACCTGTCGATCTGATTCTTTCCGTTCTGTCCCTGCTTCTTCTGGATATCAGCTATCCTGCCGAGGACGAACTTTACAACAGCTTCATTCTTGGCGATCTCATGGAGATGTGCAGGATCACCGTAACGAATGAGATAATGGAAGCGCTTGTTACTGATTACATTATTAATGATGAAGTTTCTCATGCCGTGCTTGCCCTTCTTAAGCTTGTTGCCGTTTTCATCAAGCGAAAAAGTATCGGCAAGGGCCTTAAGCTCATCATAGCTGAGGTTTGTTCCGAGAATCCTGATAGCATCGATATACATAGCACGTCTTGCATCTGCGATAGGTTCTCCCATTCTGGCAAAGCTCTTAATCAGCCTGAGTTCGTCAGCAATCTTTGCGCTGTCCTTGAAGAAGGCATATTCCTCAACAAACTTTGCATTCACTCCGATAAGAGGCATTACCTTGAGGAAACTCTGGATGTTATCGAACTTATTGATGAGCGTGGTGAGAAGATCATTGATCTCCTTACCATCAAGGAACATGGTAAGAGCGTACATCAACTTTGAGAACGCGGAAACATCCCTTCCGGCAGGAAGAATTCTGGGGAGTCTTGGAGCATCCTTCTTCTTGTATTCACGTGTCTTATTGCCTCTGAATTCCTTGATATTGTGCATAATGTTTTCGAGCTTTCTCCAAATACGATTGGCCTCATCATAATAAAGGGCATCCTTCTGATCATCGTTAAAGCTTCCTCTGAGATTTATAACAAAGATATCCTTTTCACTGAGGCTTTTTTCGTTATCCGGCAGAGACTTGTTGGCAGCAGCAACCTTTGCATCCTCTTCAATGTAATATCTGTAGATAACGAAATCCATCATAGTATAGACCTTAGTACGGATTGAATCAAAGACCTTATGATTTTTACGGATCTCAGACATATCCTTTCTGTCAAGCATTACTTCTCTCAGCTTAGTAATATTGAAACCGAGATTCTTCTGTTCCTTCATGATACTGAATCTGAAATACTGCTCTGCAAATTCAGCAGGATTAATACCAAGGGTTTCAGCGATATAGTTTACGTTGGCTGCACTATTCTTTGAGAAGGAATTTGTTAATTCGTTTGTAATTCTATCATACAGATAATTGAGAGTAGAGATATATTCGTTGTCAAGATTCTTGTCGAGATTATAAAGCCATGTACGGGAAATCCTTGATTCTTCCTCATTATTATGTACTACCCAGTGACGCAATCCGCTGAGTAAAGCAAGAATATCATAACACTCGTTGCCGTAATTGATAATGTAATTTCTGCCTTCCTTACTGAAAAAAGCCTGTCCAAAGTAGCCGAGACGAGGATTATCAAGGAAATTGTCAAATTCATCATACTGTGCCTTGATGGCATTAATTAACTTATCGTTATTGTTGAAAGCTGCTCTGTGATGTTCAGGATCCTTGAACTCATCATAAGTATAGACCGTACTGAACTTACCAAAACCGATGATATCCTTATCAAGACCGGAAATATTGTTTACCGCATAAGCAGCATTGGTTATATATTCAGCGAGGATCTTTTCGATATCGAGGATATTATGGATGACCTGAATACAGATATTATCATTTCCGTCGGCAGACTCTCCAAAATATCTCTTTTCAAGCGTTTCCTTCAGACCGAGCATATCCTGCTGTACCGGTCCGGTGTATAAGGGGTTGTTTGCAACTACAGCATAGCCCTTTGGGTGGCTGAACTTTGCGTTACCGATCTTGTAGCCTGCATTCTTATCAGCCATTTCAGCTGAGAACGCTTCTCCTTCGTTGACAGATCTGATAGAATCGCCTTCAACGATCTTTTCAAGTCTGGCATCGCTTCCTTCTGCGAACGTCGTCATGTATACCTTTGAACCGGATACAAGTGTTGATTTTACTCCCATGCCCTTTGCAAATGACTTCTTCTTTTCGATCATAATCAAATCACTCCTTTATAATTATCTTGTGATTAATGAATTACTAACAACACATACAATATATTATACCACATACTTTGGATTTTGTAAATATATTTAGCGCAAATAAGAATCGATTTTTGTTCGTTATATCCGCATTCTTCTCTTATGTTTATATTATACACCATTTTGAAACAAAAGTAACGGGAGAAAAGTGCGAAAAAACTCATGCAGATCATTGTTTCTGCATGAGTTTTTTGTTTTTTGTTCAGTTAAAAACAAGTAACCCCGACCAGTTGGTAGGGGTTTACTTGTACACAAAGAAGTATAACGTTGAGAATGCAGGGTTTCAAACCCCGACCACTTGGCAGGGGGTTACTTGTGCAACCTTTATAACTCTCGGCGTTCTTTACAGTTTCAAACCCCGACCAGTTGGTAAGGGTTTACTTGTATGCTCCAGCACTTGGACTTTATATTCTCTCGTTTCAAACCCCGACCAGTTGGTAGGGGTTTACTTGCTGAGCTCAACTGGACTCAGGGTGATGCACTGTTTCAAACCCCGACCAGTTGGTAGGGGTTTACTTGAGGAAACTATACAAAGTATATTTCTCTTTAATTGTATTATACATCAATCATGTACAAAAGTCAACAGTTTTTTAAACTTTTCTGAGAATATCTGTTATTCTTTTCACGACATAACGAGGCGACTCTACTTTTATATCAGAACCGAAAGCAAGAATATCCTTTATAAGAAGATCAAGATCCATTGTATAATACTGAATAGTAAATCTTGCAGTTTTCTCATCTATGGGTTCAACAACATGATCATATACCGAGAAAGCAAGCAGTGCTCTGTCGATAGCCTTTCTGTTTTTATCATCAGTTACTGTAAAAACAACAGGGAGGTATGCTTTCTTATTGAGCATATCATCCTTTATTTCAGGAATAGTATCAATGCTGTTTTCTGTTATATAGATATCAGAAAGCTTTGAAATATCGGATTTTACAAATCTGTTGCCGTCATAAATGATCATATATATTCTACAGGTTCTTTCATCATACTCTATCCTTACAGGAAAACCCTCACAGTTTTTATTTTTGAAAGTGTATGATAAAGCTTGTTTTTCATTTATAGCTTTAAGTATGATCTTGAAATTTTTCTCAACTTCTTCCGAAATATCTTCATTGCTGCGCCACATATCATCAATATTTTTGTAATATTCAGTATAATCCGATAATTTCGCATCAATAGATATTCTTTCCTCGTCAGACAGAAATAGTTTACTCAGCTTATCGTTAAGAGCATTATGCAACCATGTTATTTCAGATTTCAGTAATGTATCAGATATATGCTTGTTACTGCATTTATCCGGTTCTCCGAATAAACGAACTTTGCCTTCACGAGTATCAAATATAGGCAGTTTATCATTATATAATGTATTCTTATAGAAAACAGAGGTTATTTTTTTGTTGTCACCTGAAAGACGATAGTATTCAGCTTCAAATTCATCTATGGATAGTTCTTCGCCATAAGAGATGCGTTCAGCGAGTTTTAAAAAAGCTCTAAGGCTTTTGTTTCTATACTCATTAAATAATTCCATAGTTTTTCTTCATCTCCTCTATATCCTCATTAAGTATTCCTGAAAGTTCATCATCTGTCGTTCTGATTAGTCCCATATTTGCCCTGAGATACGGTATCATCATTTTTTTGCTCTTGACTGTAACAATAGCAGTATAATTCTTTCTGAACTCAATGCAGCTGAAATCACGCTCTAACTGACTTCTGATGCCTCTCTTATACTTCAGCTCAACGGTGTCGTTTTGGGCAGAGGAATCGATTTTTCCAAAGAAGCTGCATTTCTTCTCGGAATCATAAAGCTCGCTATATTCCTTAAAATCAGCTTCCGTTATATCTTCGTCGGAGTTTGTGATTTTCAGATTATATATCTTAGATAATCTGAAAACAAAAAATTTAAGCTTATTCCTGAATCTTTTCACAGCAAACAGATAGCAACGATTATATTCGTTCTCAGTAAAGATCTTTACAGGTATCAGTCTTTCTTTTATTTTGCCGCCATACTCAAAAGCAACATGCTGTCGATTATCAATCGCTTCGATCAATGTCCAAAGAACATTATCATCAAGAATGTTGGCAAGATGACTGTATTTGAACTGGAATGGGGATATGTATTCATTGCCTGTTCTTTCTTCATATATTTTTTTCAGAGCAGCAAAAAGATCATACCCTAATACTTCCGGATATACGAGATTTTTCATGAAATCCGCCATATTCAAAAGACTTAGCATAATAGAAGTGTCAACAGAGTAAAGAGAGCATTCGTTAAGAGAATACTTCTTGTTCTTGTAAGAGATCATTCCGTACTCACACATGTTTTTCAACTTGCCTCTGATTGTCTTTTCATCAATATCAAAATCGATATCACCAATTCTATTATAGATATCAGAACTTCCCATTTCCTTATCAGAAAGAAAAAGGAGAATATATAGCGTTAAGCAGGCATCAAGCGAAGTAAGTGTTCTCAACTGGAAACTGTTTGCAAGCTCATTATAATCAGACTCGAGCTGAGAAATGTTATATCTGAAGGCTAATCTCTTGTTGATTTTAGGAAATTCTATTTTTCCGCCAGCAATTAGCTCGATAATATTCTTGTATTCATTATATTTTGTGGTTCCAATGCTTTTTATGAACATTCCTTGCTGCCCCTGAGAAAGGGAGCAGTAATAGAAGTTAGTTTTCAGGAATCTACGGAAATTTTCGTATGTTGTTATTTTGAAAAAGCTGCGGTTCTTTTCTTCATTTGCCATATTAATCACCCCATGCTAATTTTATCACTTTTATAAATATTTATATAGTGTTATAGTAAACAAAAAGAAAGACTTTTGTTTGTTCAATGCGCCTGTTTTGTTTTTATGTTATTTACATTGATCATTCGTTGTGATAATATATTAATAACATCTAATACGAAAGGAAGTTGAAAGATGCTAATTTATTCAACAAGATTCAAGGTTAAGGATATTTTCACAAAAGAACAGTTCGTAAAAAGCTTGATAAAATGGTGCACAGAGAAAAAGCAACCTTTGAGCGGACTTGAAAATCACAAATCTGATTTTTCTTTTTCAGAAATAGACGGTAATCAGATGATCGAGGTCGTAGACGTTGAAACAGACAGCATCATTGCTGCAAGACAGATCTCTGAAACATTAAAAGGCAACTGGACTGTAGATGCTGTTCTTGATTACGGTAAAAAAACGCTTTCAGTATACATGGACTATACGGTAAACGATAGTTCTGAAACTTCCAATACTCATCTCAGGGCACCTCGTCTGATAAGGCAAATAATAAACGATGGTTTTGCTGAGAATAATCTTGGTTTTGAAATGAAGACAAGCGCAATAACACTTGAAGATAAAGACAGAGAGAAGTTGATATCTGCATTAAACGCAAGTGATACATATGCATTGCCATTTGTATATCTTTCATCAAGATCGGATGTTGATGCTGATGTTTTGGCTCAAAAGCTCTCTGGACTTGCAGTTGTTATAGAGGATACATCAGATATTCTTAATTCCGTTGCGCCTGAGCGCTTTACTGCACCTATCTATGTTTTGCTTCCACATAAGGGCGCCGATCCGTTAGCGTTCGGCAATTATCCATTACACCGTGAGATAATTCATACGGTTGCCAACTATCTTAACAGAAGAGTTTATGATAAACTTGAAACCTGGGATGGAGTGAACGGCAAACTCCTTAGAATCCGAAGCCGGGAGACAATTGAAAAACTTAAGGAAAAAAGTGATAATAACGATTTTAACAAGATATACCTTGAAGAGCTTGAAGCAGAGAATGAAAAATATTCACAAAAATATGAAAAACTCGCTGAGGAGTTACAAAAGCTTAAGCTTGAAAATGAGCGGCTTAATTACAGGCTTGAATCGTATACAGGGGCAGGCAATTCGCTTATAGTAAGCGGAACTGAGAATGACCTCTATCCTAACGAGCAAAGGGAAATAATAATTGACTGTCTGAAGGAATATCTCGACAAAAATGTTCAGAGTGCTTCAAGGAGAGCAGACATAATAAAAAGTATCATCAACGCAAACCACGTTGACGGAATACCTGATCAGTACAAAAAGATCATTAAGGCTGCATTTGACGGATACAAGAAGTTTGAATGTTTTGAGATAATGGATGCTCTTAAAAAAACCGGCATCGTTGTGGTCGAGCATACCGGCCACTATAAGATACAGTATCATAAAGATCCGAGGTATTCATTTGAGGCCTCTGCTACAGCAAGCGATCATAGGGCCGGAAAGAATGCCGCTTCGATCATAAACAATCTGATGTTCTGAAAAAATAAAATGCGGATATCGTATCATCAAAATACGATATCCGCATTTTTAGTTTGCCTTGAAGTTGTATACAGTTCTTGCGATATGCTTCACATCAACAGTATCCTTAAGATAACGTATTATCTCATCTGAGGGCTTATATGCCATTGGAGATTCATCGATCGTTGAATCGTTTACAGACCAGGTACGTATACCATTCATGCTGTTGACATATTCTTCGAGCGAGATCTGGAGTCCATCCCAAATCTTGTGTAAACCTCCAAAGTAGTGTATAATGGAAGCAGCACTACTTTGGAGGTAATATTATGGCACGGAGAAAAAGAGGGACACCGGAACAGCAAGCGCGCAGAGCCTTGATCAGCGAACTGCTGTCAGCTGCAAATGTCCAGAGCATGGACGACATCCAGAATCTGTTTAAGGAAACGATTGCCGAGTTCATGGAAGGCAGCCTTGAATCAGAGCTGGATGAAGAGCTCGGCTATGAGCCTTATGATGTCAAGAACAAAGCCACAGATAACAGCCGGAACGGTCACAGCAAGAAGACGCTGAAGACCAGCATG
>FPJT01000002.1 GCA_900119535.1 Ruminococcus sp. XPD3002 | reverse complement strand
CTCAAAGGCAGGTTGCTCACGTGTTACTCACCCGTCCGCCACTAAGAATACTCAGTAAACCAAATATTCTCCGTTCGACTTGCATGTGTTAAGCGTGCCGCCAGCGTTCGTCCTGAGCCAGGATCAAACTCTTTATAAAGTTGTATATTAAATCCTTTCGGACTTAAAATCAATCCTGTTCAATAACGCTTGCGTTATTACTGCGTTTTAAAGTCTTTGCTTGACTATTTCTTTGCTTTTCAGCAAAGGAATCTCAAGGGTCGTTACTTTTTCTTGCATTGTTTAATTTTCAAGATGCTGTTCGCTCTCCCTCACGGGACAGCTTTAATATTATATCACAACTCGAACCCTTTGTCAAGTACTTTTTCAAAGTTTTTTCAAAAAAGTTTTTGTTGTGTTGTTGTCATCTCTGACAGCTTTTATATTATAACACGGTTTCTATGATTTGTCAACTCAAACTTCAGCGTTAATATTCATCGGTTTTTGTACAAATCGTATATCGGCTGTATAAACAAAAGCGCAGCCTTTTCAGCTGCGCTTTAATTAGCTTTGATTATACCGTAAGTCTTTCAAGGGGAACATGAACCACATGATTGTTTCGAATTGTTTTCTCTTCCCCTGCAAGAAGCGTTCCATTTTCCTCAGCATCTTTCAGGTTCACAGGATATACTCCGACAAAGTTATCAGTTGCGTCTCTTCCTGCCGCAGCAGCTTCAACTTTGTTATCAACCACATAAATTTTATATGCGTATTCCGGATTATCAAGGATCCTGTTAACTGTTTCTGCAAAAACCGCATTGCGAGTATCGCCGGAAGAAATATCATTGCCGTCAGAATCGCATACAAACCCACTACTTCCGTTCCAATAGAAATAGAAAGGACTTGTTACATATCTATTCGCAGGATCAACATGCAGACTTCTCTCGTTTGCGTTCATTTCAACAACAGCTGTCTGAGCTGCATTGAAAACTATTCTTGCAGTAGCATTGTTCTGTCTTGTTCTCGCTCTACTAAGAAAATAGCCCCATGTCGGTATCAGTAAAGCCGCAAAAATAGCAATAATTGCCATTACTATAATCAACTCAATAAATGTAAAGCCTTTTTTACGCTTCATGCAAATCCCTCCTTTGCCTTATACAAGTATATTATACCAGATTATTCACAATTTGTCAATAAAAAGCTTGTGTAGTATGATACAAACTTTTAGAGAAAAAACTGTGCAATCAGACAACTCTCTATCATTGATTTCACACGATTAACGTATTATTTATTAATTGATTATTTATATTTCTACATGTTTTAAAAAAACCCCCTCTCCGAAGAGAGAGGGTAATTTTAATTAAGCTTTATTAACTTATTCAGTTTTTAGCTCATCATGTTGTAGCTGTAGCCTTAGCCTTAGCAGCAGCATTAGCAGCACCAACAGAACCACTGTATGACTCGTAGTTGTCTGCATTAACAATACCTGAAGGATATGTACCTGTGTATGTGCCATTAGGAGCATAAGCAGCTGAAACGCAAGCCTGGCTAACGATTGAGAAAGCAATATTAGAACCATCATCATTAACCTTAGCAAACTTCTCTACGCTCTTCTTGAAATCATAACCAGCCGGTGGATTTGTAGGAGTTAAAGTTAAAGAAGTGTAATCAGCATCACCGACATATCCGCCTGCTTCATCAAGCTCTGTAAGAGCAGTGTTTATGCCCTTGTAGAGTGTTGCAGCAGCTGAGTTAGCTGATGAAACCTTTGACTTTCTGATGTAACCGAGCATTGCTGGTACGAGGATAGCTGCGAGCACAGCGATGATTGCGATAACAACGATGAGCTCAATAAGTGTAAAACCTTTCTTTGTAGTTTTCATGACGAAAACCCTCCTTATAAATAATATTTGTGCTTTCGCACTGTTTGTTTTTCGGGATGTGAGGTTTTTTATTTTTTAACCCCTTCCCTTTCCTGTGATTATAGTATACCACGTCATTCACAAAATGTCAATACTTTCTTGAATTTTTTTTCATGAAAATCACTTTTTTTACATACAAACGGTAAAACAGGCCATTTTTGACGTCTTTTTCGTCAAAATGCACAGTATTCTATGAACATATTAATTGTATTAACCTGTTTTGATGCTTTTTGCGTTCATAATTACTGACATTTAGTCTCACGATCCGGGCTGTTTTTACCTCTTAAAAAGACAATACGACATTAATTATTTTCTAATTTCATTCTAATTATGAACAACTTTTCTCTTTCGTTTACAATTGAACATATTTTCTGCGCTGATTATTCATAAAAAAGAAATATTCCCCCGCCGTAACGAGGGAATATATTCACAGATCTTACTGAGCTCCGCCGCCGAACTGCGACAGGAAGCGGTAAAATTCCTGCTTGTCAAGGCACTTCTCAAGAGCATCAACTTCGTTGATAACTCCTCTTGCAACAAGACGTGCAAGCTCCATATCCAGTGACATCATGCCCTGCTGCTTACCTGTCTGGATAGCAGACTGTACAAGGTGGATCTTGTTATCACGGATCATAGCTGAGATAGCGTCGGTTACGTTAAGGATCTCCATACAAGCGATACGTCCTGTACCGTCTCTCTTAGGAATAAGAGTCTGAGAGATAACAGCAACAAGGTTGTTAGCGAGCTGTGTACGGATCTGGTTCTGCTGATGCTCAGGGTAAACGTCAATGATACGGTTGATGGTATCAGCAGCAGATGTTGTATGAAGTGTGGACATTACAAGGTGTCCTGTTTCAGCAGCTGTTACAGCAGCCTGGATAGTCTCGAAGTCACGCATTTCTCCTACGAGGATTACATCCGGGTCCTCACGAAGAGCAGCACGGAGTGAAAGTGCGAAGTTAGGTACATCGAGGCCGATCTCTCTCTGGTTGATCATGCAGCGCTTATGATCGTGAACGTACTCGATAGGATCCTCTACAGTGATGATATGAGCGCTTCTGTTAAGGTTAACGAAGTCGATCATACCTGCAAGGGTTGTAGACTTACCTGAACCGGTAGGTCCTGTTACGAGAACGAGTCCACGGGGACGCATTGCGAAATCAGCAAGGATCGGAGGAAGTCCGAGATCCTCAAGAGTAGGGATGTCGTTACGAAGAAGACGGATAGCGATAGCAGGCTTGCCCTTCTGGAAGTATACGTTAACACGGTGACGGTAACCGCTCTTTGTCTGGAAAGAGAAGTCGGTATCGTGATGGTTATTGATACTTGTCTGCTGCTGCTCGTTAGTCATCTGCTGGATGATATCCAGTATCTCCTCTTCATCCATTTCGGGGTACTGTGAGCGCATTGTTCTCAGTGTACCGTTAAGACGAACTACAGGAGCGATAGCATTTGTGAAATGCAAGTCTGAACAGCCGAGGAGTCTGACCTCGTCCAGTATTTTATGAATATTAATGATTCCCATTGTAATTTCCTCCTAATATATATATGTATAACGATTATACTGAGAATGTTGCTCTTACAAGCTCATCAATTGATGTTTCGCCTGCCTGAACAAGTTCTGATGCATTATCACGGAGGAGTCTTGTACCGTTTGCCTTAGCAGCCTTTTCGATATCTTCCTTGCTTCCGTTTGCAGCGATGATAGAAGATACCTTTGCAGTACAGTGAACGATCTCATGGATAGCAGTTCTTCCTCTGTATCCTGTGTTATTACACTCAGGGCATCCACATGGCTCATAGATCTGGATAGATGAAGGAATTCCCATAAGTTCATTCTCTTCCTCTGTTGACATACGAGGCTTCTTGCATGAAGGACAAAGTACCTTTACAAGACGCTGAGCGATAACGCCGATAAGTGAAGTAGCAACCATGTATGAAGGTATACCCATATCAACGAGACGAACAACTGTTGAAGCAGCGTCGTTGGTATGAAGTGTTGAAAGAACAAGGTGTCCTGTGATAGCCGCACGGATACCGATATCAGCAGTTTCCGCATCACGCATCTCACCAATCATAACGATATCAGGGTCCTGACGGAGGATTGAACGGAGGGCAGCTGCGAAAGTCATGCCTGCCTTCTGGTTAACCTGACACTGATTGATTCCATCGATAGCTTTTTCGACAGGGTCCTCAACTGTGATAACGTTTACGTTTGGCTTAGCTATCTCACCGAGGGCTGCGTAAAGAGTTGTTGTTTTACCTGAACCGGTAGGTCCTGTTACGAGGATAACGCCGTGTGGTACGCGGAGCATCGACTCGAACATTGCGTAGTTATAATCTGACATACCAAGGTCTGTGATCTTACGAAGAGCGATCTGACCTGTTGAAAGAATACGGATAACGATCTTTTCACCGTGTACTGTAGGAAGTGCAGATACACGGACATCAAGAGTAGTGCCGTCAACGGTCTGAGTGAAACGTCCGTCCTGAGGGATACGCTTCTCAGCGATGTTCATGCCGCTGATGAGCTTAAGACGTGTAGTAAGAGCGCTGTGAACTGCTGAAGAAATGTTCATGAGTTCAACAAGGTCGCCGTTAACACGGATACGGATACGTGTATATGTTTTGAATGGCTCGATATGGATATCAGTAGCGTCTGCACGGAAAGCATTTTCTACGATAGTTGTAGCAAGCTTAACGATAGGAGCGCTTTCAACACGATCGTTCGACTCGTCGTCCATAGGACCGCCGAGGTCGTTGCCCACTGTTGAGTTGATGCTGTCGAGAACGTTATCAACGTTCTGCATTGAGTAATTCTTACCGATCGCCTTATTGATAGCCGAGGTAGTTGCAAGAACAGGAACGGTGTCCATACCTGTTGATACCTTGATATCCTCAAGTACGATGAAGTTTACAGGATCGTTTGTAGCAACTGTAAGACGCTTACCTGTTATAGCTATAGCGATTACAGTGTGCTTTCTTGCCAGAGCCTCCGGTACTTTCTGTACAGCCTCTGTATCGATATCGATACTGTCAAGGTCTACGTACTGGACTCTGAGCTTTCCTGCAAGTGCCTTAGTGAAATTCACTTCAGACATGATGCCGAGTTCAACAACAACGTCGCCGAACTTCTTTGTTCCATTGGATTCCTTCTGCACCGCAAGAACTCTCTGGAGCTGTTCGTCAGTGATCAGCCCCTGACTAACTAAATAGTCGCCAATTCTCTCGTTTCTCATAACAAACCTCCGCTTATTCCAGAGTCTGCAAAAAGTTATGCAAACTCTTAATTTACTCTTGAAATTTTTAAGAATTATGTTATAATAGATTTATGTAATTTTTAATGAAAGGAGGGTAAACCATGTTCGGATTTGAAGACATGCTCCATAGTGAGTTTACAGAGTGGCCTTTCAAGGTCATGTTTTACTCCATCATCTTTCTGCTTGGCATCAGCATAGGCAGTTTCCTGAATGTTGTAATACTCAGGCTTCCGCGTCATGAATCGCTTATAAAGAGCTCTTCACACTGTATGACATGCGGTGCGAAGATCAGACCGATAGATCTGATCCCAGTTTTCAGCTGGCTTTTCCTCAGAGGAAAATGTCACAGCTGCGGAGAAAAGATCTCGCCGCGCTATCCTATAGTCGAATCACTCAACGGATTGCTTTACGTATTAACATTCGCTGTACTGGACATAAATGCTAAAGCCATAATAACCTGTGTTCTCATATCGCTTCTTATTGTTGTGGGATTCATGGACTGGGATACAATGGAGATCGACATGATCATCGTTGCACTCATTTTCCTTCTTGCTATCCCGTCTGCGATATTCACAGAGGATGCTTCGATCAAAAGCCGCATAATAGGTGCTCTTGTCATCAGTGTTCCGTTCTTCATCATCGGTGAGATCAGCCGTATCTTCATCAGGAAGAAAACGGGTGAAGATTTCCGTGCTATCGAACTCGGCGATACTATATTGATGTTCGCCGCAGGAGCTTTACTCGGAACACAAGCTATTATCGTTTCAGCATTTGTTGGAATTCTTCTTGCTGCTATCGGCGGCATCGCCTATAAAGCAGTTACAGGAGAATCAAAGTTAGCGTTCGGACCGTATCTTTCCATGGGTATTGCGATCGCAGCACTCTGGGGCGGCAGCATTGCTAACTGGTACATTGGTTTATTTGCTGATAAAATGCAATAAGCAAAAAAGAATTACAGGCAGCAGCTTATCTGCTGCCTGTTTTTTTATTCTTTTTCAGTCAGTTATTAAGTGTGGAATTCTTCCTCATATGCGTATATGAAGTAGATGTCCTTAGCAAAGTCAACACTAACATCTGTCGGATCTGTTCTATTCTGAACACTCATATCAATTGTATATCTGTCATACTGAACAGAATCCATTATCGTAATATTAGCTGTGTCTAAAATGAAAGCTGATGTACCCGTAGGATTAGCATGGTGGAATGCTCTTGGCTGATGCCCACGCTCAACGCTGTTAAGTCTTGCAAAAGGTAAAGATATTGAAGAGATCGAACACGGCTCGCGGAATGCTCTGTAGTTTGATACATCCGCAAATGCTGCGCCGCTCGGAGTAACTGTGTCACCTGTAACAACAACCGACATTGAAAGATTCTGGCTGTTGAAAGCAAGTGTATCAGCATTCATATCAATATCAAGCGCTCTGTATCCGTCAGTTGATCCTCCTGGACCGACAGCGCTCTGTAAAGTACCTGTTCCGAGGCAATAATTGAATGTATATCTTCCTGCATCATTTGCAGCAAAATATGCATCCGGTAAAATAGATGTTGCTCCGGTTTCTGCTGCATCTATATCTAATTCAGAAATATTTGCAGTTTCAGCACAATCAAAAGGAACATCGCTGACTACTATCTGTCCGCTTGGAAAAGAAGCGGTACCATTATTCAGAACATGCATGATATGTATTGTTCCTTTTGCAGGCTCCTGACTGTTCGCTCCAGTTCCTATAATCATATCCTTATAGTAATTATTTTTGAATGCTGTACATCTTTCTGCAAGCTGATCATTTGTCAGTTGTCCTGCTCCGGTTAAAGAATTGCCTGCATAGACCCATACATTGTCAGCATCATTAAGCTGTCCGTGTATAATGTTCTCGATGTTATTTGTATAACTGTAGGTTCTTTCGCTTACGCTTGTTCTTTTGAATATTCTTGCCACAGGCTGATACAGCATGAAAGCCGCAAGCAACAGCATAGTGAAGAGAGCCATAACAATTATCATTTCAATAAGCGTAAAGCCGCTTAATCTTCTTGACTTTTTCATTAAACTCCCTCCCTTACGGTCCAGCTGTTACTACCTGAATGAATCTCAGATCCCTATCATCATGCTTATCGCCCGCAAGGCTTCTTTCGCTGATGGAATCATCGTAAATATCAGCTGTGTTAAAGACATTGCCTTCAACATTCTGGCTAGTGCCATTCAGTCCGACAGTAATAGTTAAATTAGCCTCAGGGGTTATATCCTGAACATTTCCTGCGCTGTTAATATACTGAGTTCTGTGGTTTCCCGCATAAGGAGCTTCAACTGCAACCTTATCCTTCATGCCTGTTGTGCTTTTGCTTGTTTCATCAACATTAAGTCCGATTCCGAGAAGAAGTCCTGCCATTACAGTAAGAATGAACATCGATATGATGATCTCGATAAGAGTCATGCCCTTAAGCGTTCTTTTCTTTTTCATTTCAGTCATCCTCCCTTTCATCAGAATCCTGTATCGAGCTTAAGGAAGCCAAAGTTGTTTATTGCGTCAGGAACGCCCTTGAAAAGTCCGTTTCCAAGCCATGTTACCTGATGACCGCTTCCTAACCAATTAGGTTCAACGCCATATTTGCTTGTGTAACTGTCAACTGTCCACTGTGCACTTGTTCCGCCAATAAGCTCCATATTCGGTGCCAAAGCATTTGCAGCAACCAGTGCCTGAGCGCCAAGTGTAAGTGTAGTAGTTTCATTAGAATAAAGCATTACATTAACATGATCAGTACTCTGATCGATATCACCAAGCGTTGTTTGACCTGTGATCTTATCAGCTACGCTCTTACAAAGGAGCGCTGATCTATCATTAAGCTTAAGATCACCCTGGATCATTACATTTATTACGCAAGAACTGTCGTCAAGAACAAGTCTTGTATCACTTGGAATAGTAAGTGTTTCTCTTTCATCGCCAAGAACTACCCAGAAGTCTGTTGCTCCTGCTGGCGGTACTATTGTAACTGTTCCGCTGAGCGTAGCGTCATGCGGAATATATACTACAGAGGATGTTCCGTTAGTATATCCATCACCATATGTATTTGATGTGTTCTTAGCAGCAACTGTTGAAGGAAGTTCTGTATAATAATTTGAGAAATCACCACGAGTATTATCATAACCGATCGCTTCAAGAAGCTCTGTCTGATTTGTTATGATCTTGTTTCCTCCGGGCTGTACAAATCCACTGAACATAGACTGAAGATCAGAAGCAGTAGGATCCTGACCATAGATCTCTTCACGTGTCATTGTATCAGGATATGCTGGTTCACCAAATGAAGCAAAATCAGAATGCAGTGCCTCGAAGCCAGCTATAGAAGTAGCATTATCGCCTGAAATTGAATCATAGTATGCAGCACTTCCATCGACTATTTCGACTGACTTGGTACCGTTTAATACTATATTTCTTGCAACAACATTACCATGAATTGTTAAAGGCTCATTCGCATTTATGGTTAATGTACCTTCTACACGAAGCTCACCGTCGATTTCTCCGCCTGCATTGTATTCAAGATTACCGTTGCAGTATATGCTACCTGTTTTAGCAGGAGTAAACTGACTTCCTGATGCAGGATCCATAGAAGCTGTCCAGCTGTAAAGCTTCGAGCTGCTTCCTCCATTTATAAGATTATCTGCACCTGCATCCATAAGGTAAAGATCACCTGCAATATGAACAGGACCCGTGCAGTCAATGTTAGCTTTTCCCAGGAACACGTTATAAGGCGCCTGGTTGCCTGTTACACCGTCTCCACTGTATCCTGTACCAAGATATAACTGATTCTGATTATAATTCATTGTTCCGTTTACAAAGAAGTAAGGAACATCCTTCTGTGTCCAGTCTGCCGGAAGCAATCCCGGATCATATTCAACATCTACGATAAGCTCGTTATCAACATTCAAATCCTTAGTAATGATTGTTTTGAAAGAAGGATCACTTACATGTATATGAAACTGTGCGCTTGTTTCAAAGCTTCCGTTAACAAAGAACATAGGACTGTATATTTCGGTTGAGTTTCTTGGATTATATACGCTGTCTCTGTTATATTCACCAAGACCGAGAATTACAGGAGTTGAAAGTGTACTACCTGTTGTATTGAAGGCAGAATCACCGATAGTCTGGAATCCTTCGGGAGCAGTTGGAGATGGAGGTACTACTGGAGGAGTAAAGGTTGTTGGATTAGCAAGGAAATCCTGATATATAGTCTTTCTTGCACCACGCTGTCCGACCTGAACTGTTGCTGTAACACGAATTACATTGAATTCTTCCCATCGAGCAGGTAATGCTCTTCCTGGATGTGAGGGATCTTCAGGGGATGGATTCCACTTCCACTGTGTTATCGGATGATCCGCTGCATCATGAAGCTGTTCAATTCTGATCTGACCATCATGAGTACCTGAGCCATCCGGATCAACGAGTCTTCCCATTGCAGGATTATAAGCAGCACCAAAATCAACGTCTGCATATGTTACTCTTGTGCCAAGATTCAGAACAGCATCTCTTATGGCTGTATTGTCTTCTGTTGAACGATAAAACGCATCTATCGCAGCCCTTGCAGTGTACTCAGCCTGCGACGACGTGTATGATCTGTGCGACCTTCTGTTTGCCGCATTGGCAAGAACGAGAGTTCCTGTCATGAAGATTATCAGCATCGCCATTACTGCAACAACAGTAAGGAGAACTGATCCATGTAATTTTCTATTCTTCTCTGTTTTCATTTTTCTAACCGCCTTTCAAGTTATTTCTTTGTGTATAACTATAGCGTGTGTCGGTTATCAATCGTCTGCTGAAGTATCAGGCTCATCCATTTCATATACTGAGTAAAGTGAGATGACCACTTCTGCCTTGGATTCGCCGTCAGGCTTTTCAGCTCTGATGTAACCTTCTTCATCAAGATCAGCTTCAAAATTGAAGTCCTCGATATCAACCTTGTTTATAAGGATCGTCTCGCTCTGATCTTCTATTGCCTTAAGGTACTTCCAGATGTTCTCCTTTGTACCCTTAAGAACCATACCATATTTTGTACCCATAGCTGTCTCGACATCTCTGTCCTTAAGAGCTTTCTGCTCACCAAGGATCTCATCCTGTCTTGCGCTGATAGTACCGTTTACGTCTGCTGATGCTCTCATGTCTTCTGCAAGATCAGCATACTCATAATAGTAGTAATCAAGATCTGAATCATCCATCGGATCAAGTTCGAGCTTCAGAATCTTAACTTCGTTCTCATCAGCATAATTCTGAAGGAACATATCTAACTGATCTGTTCTGTAGATGCTGTTGTAATCTACGAAATCTTCTGCAAGGTCGATAGCCTTATCATAAGTTTCCTTGATCTGTTTCTGGAGTCCGGGTATCTTAGCGATCTTAGCCTCAAGCTGTTCGCGTTCCTCCTGTTTATCCTGGAGAATCTGCTTATTTGCTTTGATATTCTTATTGATTGGTCTGATTCCTGCGAATATACCAACCAGTATGATGATTATTGCAAGGAATACACCGAGAATTGTTTTTTCTCTGTTATTTAAATTTACATTCATCTTAATCGACCCCCTTATTATTCTTCAGCATCGTCTGCAGTTTCTGCATCAGCCGGCTCTGAAGTATCCGGCTTATACGCACTTTCGCGTCCCTTAAGGCCGATCTCTACGTCAAATTCTACATGCTCATCAGAATCAAGAACTGTTGTTGCTTGGTTTTCGCCCTCGCCGGTTTGTGCAACAGTTTCTTTAACGACCACTTCATATCCGCTATATCCTGCAACTTCATAGTATCCCTTATTATCAGAATACTTTTCGCTGAGAAGGTTCTCTACATACTGAGCAGGAAGCTCCTGAGCCATAAGCTCATCGTCACTGTCGCATTTAACCTTGAACTTAAGTATACCGTCTTCATACTTAGGCTCAATTATTCTTGCCTTTTCAATTCCGAGATCCTCAGCAGTCTTTGCAAGAACATCCTCAGCAACATCAAACTTATCACCATCGATAACAGGATTCGAGAAGAAACCGTCATGAGCATTGTTCATTCTGGTGTTGTATTCTCTTACACTGTCTCTCATACCTTCGAGCTTTTCCTCATGTCTGAGCTGCTTCTTGGTAGAATCAGAATCGATCCATTCCTGGATATCTCTGATCTTATGCTTGATGCTAAGATTTTTGAGCGCCATAACGCCAACAATACCGCCCATAAGAATGAACGGAACAATAATTCCTGCAAGAAGGGCAAGGGTACCTGAGTTATCGCTCTTAACAGCCTTCTTTACAGTTGAACCAAGTTCTGTTTCAAGAAGGTTGATCTTTTCAGTGTCTCTGTTACGCTTGAACATAGCACCGATAGCGTTTGCATACAGTGAGAATTCAAGATTTTCGTGTCCGTGGATCTGCGGAGGAACGTTAATGAGACTTGTATTCAGTTCATACTTTTCAAGTTCATCAGTAAGTCTTACATACTCGTGAGTATCGCCGTAGAAGATAACGTTCTCGATAGTCTCACCTGTATTACGGCTTCTGTGGAACTGAAGCATACGGTAGATATTCTCGCTTACAGCCTCGAAAACGTAATCAGGAGATCCGTCATAGTCCGAAGGATCGATAGAAGCGAAACGTGAGAATGAAAGCTGACCCTGCTCATAGAGGTTGAGTGAGATGAAGTTGTTATCGATCTGTACAGCAAGCAGAGGCATCTTTGATCTGATCTTTGTATCAGCAAGAAGAACCTTTGTGATACAGTTGCATCCAACCATTACAGACTTAAGTGATACGCCGTTAAGGTATTTGAATACTTCCTTATAGCTGTCAATGATCTGGTAAGGACAAGCGGTAGCAAGGATCTTAAGCATCTGATCGCCGTTCTCACCTGTAGTCTCGCCGACTATTACATATGTAATGCTGTAGGAATCATCAAGATTAAGTTCAGCCTGCATCTGCTGTCTTACGACTCTTGGAAGTTCCTGAGCCTTAGCGACCTTAGGAACATTGATCTCCTTGAATATCGTAAGGTTTGAAGAGATACTAACGATAGCTTCTTTATCAGTCATACGGTTCTTTTTAAGAACGCCGTGGATGATAGTAGCTACTGTAGGAACATCTCTTACATATCCGTTAACGATAAGTTCTTCTTCAAGGTTGATGGTCGTAGCGCCTGTAACCTTGATCTTTCCGCTTGTTTCCGAACCTCTTACGATTCGTATATTTCTATCAGTTATATCAAATGAAAGCATTTTCTGTTTTCCACCTTTCCAATTTTAAGCTTGGTTTTCCATCTCGCCGAAAGCACCGTAGAGTGCGGGGTAGATACCGCCGACGATAAGACCGATCATGATACCCATGAAAACGATGAGTATAGGCTCGACCATACCAACGAGTCGCTTTACAGCTGATTCAGATTCATCTTCATAGTAATCGGCAGTCTTCTCAAGAATAGTGTCAAGAGCACCTGACTCTTCGCCGACATATATGATAGAACAGAACATGTTCTCGAATATTTCTGTTCTTGTAATAGATGCTGAAAGAGATTCACCCTGTTTAACTTCATCGATTACCTCTTCAAACTTGCTTGATATGTATGAGTTAGCAAGTACGTCGGAAGATCTCTGAAGGCACTCTACCATCGGAATACCGCTTGAATAAAGTGAGGAAAGGGTTCTTGCGAATCGACCTGTATAGATCTTTGTTACCAGAGGACCAAATCCTGGTCCTTTAAGGATAAAGCGATCGAATTTCAGTCTGAAATCCGGAGTCTTCATAAGATAAGCAAATCCCATTACGATACCGCCGATAATTGCAATGAGCAGGAACCACTTTGTTCTCAGGAATTCACTTCCTGCTGCAAGTATCCTTGTCAGTGCAGGCATGTCGTTAGGATCCTCGTACATCTCGAGGAATCTCGGAAGGATCGCAGTAAAGAGGAATATCGTGATACCAATTGCAACAACAGCAAGTATGATAGGATAAACCATAGCGCCGCGGACTACGTTTTTAAGTTTGTTTTCCTTTGTGTAGTGGTCGGACATTCTCTGCATGATTACGTCAAGCGAACCACTTGATTCACCGGCGCCGACCATTGAGATAAGGAACTCAGGGAATGAACCCGAATGCATCTCAAGAGTTGAGGAGAAGGATTCACCCTTCTGAACATTCTCGTAAATGTCCTGCCATATTGCTCTTGCCTTTGCGTTCGTCTGTTCCTTTGTAAGGATGTCGATAGCCTTTACAAGTGTAAGACCCGAGGTCAGCATGGCGCTCAGCTGTCGGCAGCAGAATGAAAGTTCTTTTGTATTGAACTTATAGATAGATCTGCTGGTGTCCGAGTCGTCTTCCTGGTATTCTCTGATATATACGCCTCGTTCTTTCATTTTCTGAAGGAATTCCTGCTCATTCTCAGCATTGGCCCTGCTTCTGACAACGTTGCCTTTAGCATCCTGGCCAATATAGGAATAACTCTTCATAAAACCACCTCCATAGTTATTTGATTAAGCCGAAACAATTCTCTCTGCCTTAATATAACAATTATAACATTTTAAGAGTTATTTTTCAATCGTTTTTTTGACTTAAATAATCAGCCGTTTTTTATCAATATTTACCAACGATTATACCATTCGTAAAACACACATTTTTTCCGCCGTATTATTCTACAAAAAACAATCTTCAAGACAGAACAAAACACAGCATTGATACCATAATGCTGTAATTGTTGAACTTACACAAATATTATATCACATGTAGATTGAAATTGCAACATATATCGCCGCATTTCAAGAAATTTTTATATAATTGTAAACTACAGCAAATAGATTAACTTTGATTTGTTCATTATTACCTGTATTGCCGCTTAAATCATGAGAAATAATTTGATGTTTTTTATTTCTTCTTTCTTCGCCTTGGTTTTATTGATACTCCGCTTTAATTCTTAGGAAGTCGGCTGAGTATCTTTCCTGCAAAATCGTTGAAGTTCTGCGTCTGGAGTATTACTTTTCCGGGACCTGTAAGTCTTGTGATGAATAGTCCCTCTCCGCCGAAGAATATGTTTCCGAGTCCCTTGACAGTCTCGATATCATACTTCACCGTTGTCTCAAAAGCGACTACGTTTCCTGTATCGACTTTGAGCACTTCACCCGCTGCAAGCTGTCTCTCCACCATGTCGCCGTCAACTTCCAGAAAAGCCATTCCGCTTCCGAAAAGCTTCTGAAGGATGAATCCTTCGCCGCCGAAAAGACCTGTTGCAAGCTTTTTTGTGAAAGTTGCCTTAAGGTCAACCGTCTGCTCGGCACAGAGGAACGAGCCCTTCTGTACGATAAGTTCGCCCTTGCCGATATCCACAGGAACTACCGAACCGGGAACCGTTGAGCCGAAAGCGATCTTTGCGCCGTCGCGTTCAGCCTTGTAATTAGCCATAAACACCGATTCGCCCGTGAACATTCTGCCGAGGCTTCTTGCGATGCCGCCTCTTGCGTTGGTGGACATGGAAATGCCTTCTGTCTGCCATATCATTCCACCAGACTGAGTGTAGACTGATTCGCCCTGCATGAGCTGCATTTCAACCGCAGGTACTGTTTCGCCTATGATCTCATATCTCATTTGTCTGCCTCCCTTTTTCCGACCGTCGTTTTTTGTCATAAACGGTCCTTTACGCTCTTATTGTACCACTACTCAGGCGATACGTCAATAGTTTTCACTAATTATTAAATAATAAACAATTATAAAATGACTATAACCTCTATACTATTTATAATATGCTTTAAACATGCATTATGAACCATTTTTCCTTACGCAGAATAGTATATATTGCTCTCCCAATTAAGCTTTGCCAGAAAGGCGAAGTCAGAAAGAGAATTTATCAAGGAAGAAAAATGCAGGAATACCGGCGTATTTCAAGTTTTTCTGACGCAGAAAAATTTTCTTTATGGCGAGCATTTGCCGGTAAGGTTTAGTTTGGAGAGCAATAATATCACGGCGTACCGTATGCCGAAAAGCGGCGGAGAACACTATGTGCGGAATTGCAGGAGTGATCAGTTTCAAAGAGGACATGAGAGCTGAGGCAGCTGCATGTGAGAAAATGCAGCTTGCTATGCTTCACAGAGGTCCCGACCAGAAAGGGATATGTCTTTATCCCGAAGCAGCATTGGTACATACCCGCCTCGCCGTTATCGACATAAACGGCGGACGTCAGCCAATGACCTGCACGATCGGCGGAAACAGTCTCACGATCGTATACAACGGCGAGCTTTATAACACCGATGAACTGCGGAACGAACTGTCTTTCGAGTTCAGCTTCGATACCCGTTCCGATACCGAGGTCGTACTGAAAAGCTATATAAAATGGGGAGCGGACTGTCTTCAGCGTTTCAACGGCATATTCGCTTTTGCAGTCTATGACAGTCAGCAGCACAACGTTTTCCTTGCAAGGGACAGAATGGGAGTTAAACCGCTGTTTTACTTTATGAGCAAAAGCAAGCTTATATTCGCTTCGGAAATACCGGTACTGCTGGAACATCCCGATATTCCCCACGAGATAGACGAAACAGGTGCCGCCGAACTTCTTCTCATGGCTCCCGGAAGAACTCCCGGATGCGGTGTGATACGGGGAATAAAGGAATTAAAGCCGGGACAGTGCGGCACTTACTCCGCCGAGGGACTCGATATCCGCGATTACTGGCAGTTCAAGGCGATAGGCACCGATGAAACCTTCGATCAGACCGCCGAGCACGTCCGCTGGCTCGTTACCGATTCTATCCGCCGTCAATTAGTGTCGGACGTTCCCGTATGCACTTTCCTGTCAGGCGGTCTGGATTCAAGCATTATCTCATCCGTTGCCGCTTCCGAACTGAAAAAACAAGGCAGGAAGCTCCACACTTTTTCCGTGGACTACAAGGACAACGAACGATACTTCACCAAAAGCCATTTTCAGCCTACGAGCGATCCCGATTTTATTCGCAGAATGGCAGAATATCTCGACTGCGAGCACCATTGGTGTGTAGTGGACACCCCCGAGCTGGTGGACGCTCTCTACTCTGCGACCGATGCACGCGGTCTGCCCGGTATGGCTGACGTGGATGCTTCTCTCCTCATATTCTGCCGAGAGATAAAAAAGACGGGTACCGTAGCACTTTCGGGAGAATGCGCCGACGAGCTTTTCGGAGGCTACCCGTGGTTCAGGGATGAGGATATACGCATGACGGACGGCTTCCCCTGGGCGCAGAGCACCGCTTACCGCAGTACCTTCATAAGCAGCAGATACAGGATAGATGCCGAAGATTACGTATATTCAGCCTACCGCCGCACTGCCGTTTCCGCTCCGAAACTCCCATCGGACAGCAGTCTCGATTCACGGATGAGGGAAATGACTCTGCTGAATTGTCAATGGTTCATGCAGACTCTTCTGGACCGCAAGGATCGTATGAGCATGTACAGCGGACTGGAAGTCAGAGTACCCTTCTGTGACCACCGCATCGCTGAATACCTTTATAACGTGAAATGGGAGTACAAGGACTATATGGGGCGTGAAAAGGGACTTCTCCGTGAAGCTATGAAGGAATGGCTTCCCGATGAGGTGCTTTACAGGAAAAAAAGTCCCTATCCCAAAACTCACAATCCTGCATTTCTTGATGCGGTCACGGAAAAGCTACGGGATATACTCGCCGACAGCAGCAGTCCCCTTACCGAACTTGCGGACAGAAGTGCACTTGAAGGTCTTGTTTCGCACTCTGACCGCGTACAGTGGTACGGTCAGCTCATGAACCTGCCGCAGACTATTGCCTTCTTCGTGCAGCTGGACTACTGGCTCAGGAAATTCAATATAAATCTTATCTGAAAACTCAGTATGTACTTTTTGTGACCTTGACAATTGTTGCAACCAATTTTCTTCATTTTGTCCACCTTTTCTTCATTAATTCATCAAATCACTATACAAACTGAACTTTCGTGCAAAAATATTGCTTAGATTTAGCATAAAATTGTATTGACAAATGCTTCCGTCAGTGCTACAATAAAATCATAGGCAAGGAGCTTTAGGCAGCTCCGAAACGTGATATCTGTCCGAAGGCTATGCAGGACAAATATATAACCCCTGTATATCCTTCGGCGGGAAAAAAACGGAGGAAAACTATGAAAAATTTACGCACTCTCAGAAAGTCGGCAGCAGCCCTCTTCGCTGTCTGCCTCTCTACAGTCTGCGTTGCTCAGACGGCTCTTACAGGCACTCAGTCCGTCTCAGCAGCAGGCAATGACATCTCTTCTTCAATGAAATGGGACGCTGTCAGATTAGGCGGCGGCGGCTTCGTTTCGGGTATCGTTACAGGTCAGAAGGCTATGTACGCACGTACCGATGTCGGCGGAGCTTACAAGTATAACTACGCTACAGACAAGTGGGAACAGCTTCTCGGTTTCCTCAACGATGCAGACAGAGGCTACCTCAGCGTCGACGCTATGGCTATCGATCCAACCGATGACGATACAGTTTACTTCCTTTGCGGATGTGCTTACTTCTCAGATGCAGGTACCGCTATTTTCAAGACTACCGACGGCGGTAAGACCTTCGAGCGTATCGATGTTACCGACCTCATACAGGTCCACGGCAACGGCAACGGCAGACAGACAGGTGAATCAATAGCTGTTGATCCCGACGATCCAAATACTATCTACTGCGGCGGCGACGTTACCGCAGGTGACTCCTGCCTTATCAAGTCCACTGACGGCGGTAAGACATGGAAGCCTGTTATGTCCTATGACGCACTCGGACTCTACAAAGAGTCTGTAAAATGGCCTACATGGACCGAACACATGGCTCGTGCTCTCCAGAAGGGCGAATACAACACTCAGAACGGCGTTTCTTCAATTTACATCTACGGCGGAAAAGTCTATGTCGGAACTTCCACAACAGGCAAGAACAGCGTAGTCGTAGCAGATGTAAAGGACGATAAGTTCACCGATATCAGCGGTGATCTCGACAGTGAACACTACCCCGGACGTATCACAGGCGATGGCAAGGGTAATATCTTCTTTGCTTTCCAGGGCGCTGTATGCGTAGGCGAGGGCGGTACTCAGGGAAGCGTCAAGAAGCTCGATACAAAGACAGGAAAGATAACCGATATCTCTCCTCTCCGCCACCTTTACAGAACTCAGACCGAGGAATTCGCTGATCCCGGCGAAGGCGGATACAGCGGCATCAGCGTAGATCCTGCAAATCCCGATCACATGGTCTGCTCTACCTGCGGACTCTTCTCGAACGCTCAGCTCTGGCAGCCCTGGGACGATGTTCACGGTCCTTCATGGGGCGACAAGTTCTTCAAGTCCGAGGACGGCGGCGAGCACTGGATAGAGACCACTCCCGGTATCACTCCATTCTGGGGACAGCCTCCTATCGCTGACTATCTTGCAGACGGCGGATACGAGTGGATACGTGACAAGGCTATCCACTGGGTCGGTTCCTATGTTATCGATCCCGTCAAGCCCGACCGTTCATTCTCCACATCAGGAAATGGCGTTTTCGCCTGCGACAATACATGGGATGACCTTCCCCAGTTCCACTTCCAGCCTGACGGCATTGAGGAAGTTGTTGCTCTCGACTTCGTAAGCGTTCCCAAGGGCGAGAACTACTCCGCTATCGGCGACTATGACGGATTCATCCATACCGATGTAACAAAGATACCTCAGCAGTATGTTCCGAATATGGGTTCAACTTCAGGTATCGCTTACTGTCCTTCAGCTCCCGAGATAATGGCTCGTGTTTCACAGAACAACGCAAAGGGTTATTACAGCAAGGATGCAGGCAAGACATGGACTGAAATGGATTTCGCTTACAGCGGCGGAAAGATCTCTATTACTGAAGTTTCAGCAGGCAAATACCGCATAATCGAGTCCAACGGCGGCGGCGCTGCTGTCTCCTATACAGACGATTTCGGCAAGACATGGAAGGAATCAACAGGTATCGACGGTTCAAAGTCCACATACACACTCGTTGATCCCGATGATCCGAAGATCGTTTACGGTTCGGGCATAAAGCACAACGACTACTGGGCTTCCGATCCCAACAAGACAGAGCCTACTCTTGAGGAATCACATTACTCCTTCTACATCAGTACAGATGCAGGCGCTACCTTCAAGGAGCTCCAGATAGGCAAATACGACCAGTGCGACCATACAGGTGATCTCGCTTACATCACAAAGGACACTATCGCTATGGCTGTAGGCTGGAACGGTATGTACATCATAACAGAAAAGGGTACAAAGGCTGAAAAGCTCGAAACAGTTGCATATGCAAAATGTGTAGGCTACGGCGCTCCCGAAAAGAGCGGCGGTCCGAACACCCTCTACATATACGGTAAACCCACCTGGGACGATGTTGACGGTATCTACCGCTCAACAGACGCAGGCAAAACATGGGTATGCATCAACAAGGATCACCTCTACGGCGGTACAGGAAACGGTAACTTCCTCGTTGGTGATATGGACGAATTCGGTACTGTTTACATGTCAACTGTAGGCTGCGGAATCATCTGCGGCAAGCTTTCCGACGGTAAAACTCCCACTGTTGAGCCGACTTCCGCTCCTAAGACAACAGCTCCCGCAGTAAAGCCGACTACAGCTGCTCCTACTACAGCAACACCTGTTCCCGCAACTACAACAGGAAAGGTTATCTACGGCGATGCAAATGAAAGCGGAGACGTAACACTTTCCGATGCTCTGCTCATTCTCCAGAACATTGCAAACAGCAAAAAGTATCCAATCAGTGCTCAGGGACAGATAAACGCTGACTGCTGCAACACAGGCGACGGCATCACAGCTCTCGATGCTCTTGCAATACAGCATCTTGATGCTAAAATCATCAAATCACTCCCTGAGACTATAAAGTAATGAATAGTGAATAACCGATGTACGGGTAAGGAATTTCTCCTTACCCGTACTTTTTTATATAAAAAACGGAGCCGCCCATGAAAGCGACTCCATTATCAATGTATTGTTGGCTATATCAGTTTATTCCCGATACGGTAAAATCTACCTGTATATCTGTCCATGAAGCAAAATCCTCTTCATTTACCACAAGTGCCGAATAGTCCTTGCAGAAATCTGTCGGATTGCCACTCTCATACAACGGACCTTCTGTCGATCTTGCATCTGTTGCGGGAGTTGTTACCCATGTATTGAAAATATTTGCTCTTGTATCCTTACCGTCATCGGATGATGTATACGGCTTTGAAGTCATAGCGACCTCTCTGCCGTCCACCTTTACGGAGTTTACTGTTATAACAGCATTGGGGTACTTTGTCTCGCCTTCCTTTATCATAACTGCAAGGAAGGAAAGTCCCTCGCCCTTGATATCAGCGTGAGGATCTCCGCCCGAAGCCTGTTCACGGCAGCCGTAGGTGTTTGTTGTTATGCTTACGGAATAATCACCGTTGCCTGTTATCGGAACAGTTCCTGCTGAATAAGCAAGGGCATCCTCGTCGCGTCCCCAGTATTCAAGGCTCCATTTCTTATCGACAATTGCAAGGTATGCATCTCCGTCATTCGGGAAGACCTTATCCTCGTAAACTATCTCCTCGTCATCTGCGTATGAAGTGTCGCCGTCTGAAACCGAAGTTCCGTTTTTGTCTGATGTATCAGAATTATTCTTTTTTGAGTCTCCGCACGAAGCAAACGAAGCACATACAGCCGAGACTACAAGAAATGATATGAGCTTTTTCATGATCTACCTCTTTCTGACTTTGTCCGCCTTGCGGACCTATTGTTCCTGCACCTTATAGCATCGGTGCAATACACTATTATAATACACGATTTGGATTGCAAGTTCAAGATGTTTTATCAACAAACTTTGCAGAATATGCAGTTTGAAATATAGACAATGTTGCTGTTGGAGCATTGCGGTAAACAGTCCGCAGATATCTCGCGACACTCGGCAGTCAACTGAGATGTACAGTTGATTTTCCCCGAAATACAGGCAATGCAACCGCCGGTTGACAAATTGAAAAGCGGAGTTGGTTGAATGTAAATGCCTGATATGCTATAATATGGACAGTGGTCAAGCCACAGACTAAAGGAGGAAAATATATGATACTCGCAGATAAGATTATCGACTTAAGAAAAAAGGCAGGTCTCTCTCAGGAGGAGCTTGCAGAAAAACTCGGAGTAAGCAGACAGTCCGTATCTAAATGGGAGGGTGCTCAGTCCACTCCCGACCTTAACAGGATTCTTCAGCTCTCTCAGATATTCGGCGTAAGCACAGACTACCTATTAAAGGAAGAGATAGAAACTGCTGCGGAAGCTCCCACTGAAGCTGCTCCCGAAGAAACAGAACCGCCTCTCCGCCATGTCAGCATGGAAGAAGCAAACAAGTTCCTTGAACTCAACCGCAAAAGAGCTTTAATGGTGCCTGCTGGAGTTGCAGTTATCATCCTTTCCGTTATAGCTCCCATTTTATCCGACAGTCTGAACTGTAAATCAGATACGTTCGCTGTTATAATAATGCTGCTTATGATCGCTTCAAGCGTAGGAGTGTTCATCGTATCCGGCATGATGATGGATCCCTATGACTACCTTATCAAGGAAGGCATAGACACTGAATACGGTGTATCGGGCATGGTAAAAGAAAAACAGACAAAGTACAGACCGGTTTCTATCCGCAATACAGTTATCGGTGTAATACTCTGCATCCTTGCTTTCCTGCCGCCTATAATCGCAGATAACTTCGATTCTGCAAGCGCCGCAGTACGCTCTGTTCCTGCGCTCATGTTCATAATGATAGCCTGCGGAGTTTTCCTTTTCGTACATACGGGCATCACAAACGGCGGATATGAAAAACTCCTTGAAGAAGGCAGCTTCACAAGAGAAGAAAAAGAGAACCGCTCTGATAAGAAGATTGGATTGATTATCGGTTTTTACTGGACTGTTATTACAGCAGGATACCTGCTTTTCAGCTTCATTTCGGGCAGATGGGATATCAGCTGGGTGGTATGGCCTGTTGCAGGTGTAATGTGCGGAGCTATATCCATATTATACAAACTTATAAAAAAATGACCTGAGCTGTAAATAAATTTCTATATGTTATTGTAGTTCCCTCTTGATTTTATACTTCATATCATGGTATAATAATATTCAGAACGAATATTATCGGAAGGAGGGTACTATGGACTATTTCGGTGAAAGATGTGCTGCATGCGGTGGGTTATTCGTACAGGGCGACGATATAGTTGTTTGTCCCGAATGCGGTTCTCCGCATCACAGAGAGTGCTATAATAAGGAAAAAAAGTGTGCCAATGAAGCTCTTCACGGCGAAGGAGGAAAGTGGCAGCGTGAAAAACCGCTGAAAAGCATCAACAGTCGTCTTATTGTTTGTCCTGTGTGCCAATTCCCGAATCCTGCAGATCAGGAACGATGTTCACACTGCGGCGGATACCTGAATGAGGATAAAAACACAGGTGAGGATACGTCCGCTGACGGATATGCCGATGAGGTCGGTATAGGCATCTCAAGGCCGTACCTCGGCTTCAATCCCGATGAGGACCTGGGCGGCGCTACTATCAGGGAAGTTTCAAACTTCGTGGATACCAATACCATTTATTATATCCCTATATTCAAACGAATGAAGGATATCGGCACAAAGCTCTCATTCAACGTGCTTTGCTTCTTCTTCCCTCAGCTTTATTTCGCAAACAGAAGGATGTGGGGCTGGTCCATTGCGACCGCCGTCCTTATGACCATTCTCAGCATACCTGCGGCAATAAGCTATTTCGTCAAGACAGGCATGGAGGACAGTACCCTTGCATTGTTCTCTGTCCGCACTATGGAGGCGCTCTATGCAAACCGCACCATAATCAAGAACCTTATTGAGGTTTGCAATGTTGCTGAGCTTGCCCTGAGAATCCTGATGTGTATTTTCGGCAACTGGCTGTATTTCCGCTTTGCTGTGAACACACTGAAAAGAATGAAAAAGCGCAGCGGCGGCAATATAACCAAAGAACGTGCCGCAGCCTTCGGAGGTATACGTCCTCTGAACATGATACTTGCGCTTCTGCTGATGCTTGCGATCACTTTTGCAACGCTTATATTCACAATAATAGCTATAGAGACGTTTTCGTTTATGACTATGCAATAAATATTGCTCCGCCAACTAACTCTTGAATTTTCTGGCTTGTCCAGACAGCGAAATACCTCGTCAGAAAGTCTTGAAATACGACAGTATTCCTGTGCCTTTCTTCCTTGCCTTTCGCTGCCTGTCCTTCGCTATAATTCTTCAAGAATTAATTGGCGGAGCAATAAAAACAAAAGCGGCGGATGTTTTATATCCGCCGTTTCTGTATGGAGGTATAATTATGGCAAAGGAACTTAAGACCAATGCAATGCGATTTCTTGATAAAAGCGGTATAAACTACGAGATACAGGTATACCAGTGTGATGAATTCATCGACGGCATCACCGTTGCGGAAAAGCTCGGTCAGCCTGCCGATGAGACCTTCAAGACTCTTATTGCACAGGGCAAAACAGGCAGTTATTACTGCTTCCTGCTTCCGGTAGCTCTGGAGCTGGACCTGAAAAAAGCCGCAAAGAGCGTAGGTGAAAAGTCCGTGGAGCTTCTTCACGTAAAGGACATCACAAAGGTAACAGGTTATGTAAGAGGAGGCTGTACTCCTATCGGCATGAAGAAACAGTTCATGACTGTTGTACATAATACAGCTGAAGCACTTCCGCTTTTCTATATCAGCGGCGGACGTATAGGAACTCAGATACACCTTTCCCCTTCCGAACTTGTTAAAGCGATACGCGGAAAGTTCGAGGATATAGTCCTTGAATGACAATAGTTAAAACGAATGCCCCTCTTTTTCGAGGGGCATTTTCATTACTTTATTTCAAGTCTCTTTGCAACAGGCTCTTCAGGCTTCTTCTTTGGAAGGTCTATAATAAGGATGCCGTTCTTATACTCGGCAGAGATACCATCTGCATCAACATCCGAGATATCAAAGCTTCTCTTGTAAGAACCGAATTTACGCTCGCGGTGGATATACTTTCCGCTGTCTTCCTTCTTCTCCTCTGTGTTCTCGTGCTGTGCCGAGATAACAAGATAAGAACCGTTTATATCAAGCTTGATGTCCTCTTTCTCAAAGCCCGGAAGCTCCGATTCCATAACGTATTTATCGCCTTCATCGCGTATATCCGTCCTGCAGGAGTTTACAGGCATTGTATCCGAGAACTGTTTATCCAAGTCATTAATAAAGTTGAAAAGATCGAATCCGTTTCTTCCGAATGGTGAAAGTCCATACATAAATCATACCTCCAGTTACTTTAAACTGCTTTTTGCAGCCATACTTATTTTATGTTTATTATTCCTTTGTATTCATTATCATACCCGTTTTCCATTGGTATCATCCCTTTCCTTTCGGTGATTATATGATACTGCACCTATATGAGCAAATAATAATGGGACTGTGACAGAAAGATGAAAATTAGCACTCTACAGGCACGAGTGCTAACACTCGATTCGCGAGAGTGCTAAAGTGGCCCCTATAATGTTAAATCTAAGTTAAACCCTTCCGATTTCTATTGACTATTCCCGAAAGAGGGATATAATAAAAACTGAAAGGAATAATAATATATTTTTAAAGGAGTTCATGGTATGGACGAAAGTTTTTCTATTTTTAACATCTTCACTCTTCTCGGAGGACTCGCCTTCTTCCTTTACGGAATGAACGTTATGTCCACAGGTCTTGAAAAGCTTACAGGTGGTAAGCTGGAGGTAGCCCTGAAAAAAATGACCTCAAACAAGTTCAAAGCTATTCTCCTCGGTATGGGCGTTACCATAGCTATCCAGTCATCATCGGCTATGACCGTTATGCTCGTGGGATTCGTTAACTCGGGAATCATGTCCCTTGAACAAACAATAGGCGTATGCTTCGGTTCAGATATCGGAACTACTCTTACAGCATGGATACTCAGTCTTGCAGGCGTAGACGGAAAAAACCCATTTGTTAAAATGCTGAAGCCTTCTTCTTTCGCACCATTGGTCGCTCTTATCGGAGTTATACTGATAATGGGTGCAAAGAAAAATAAGAAAAAGGATATCGGTCGAATTCTCGTCGGTTTTGCAATAATCATGACGGGTATGACTCTTATGTCCGATTCGGTTGCACCGCTCGCAGATTCTCCCGAATTCCAGAGAATACTCACTGCTTTCCATAATCCTATACTCGGTGTTCTTGTCGGCGCAGGCTTTACCGGTATTATCCAGAGTTCAGCTGCTTCTGTCGGTATCTTACAGGCATTTTCTCAGACAGGCGCACTTACCTATGGAATGGCACTTCCAATAATCATGGGACTTAATATCGGTACATGTATCACAGCTCTGATTTCAAGTATCGGTGTTAATAAAAATGCCAAAAGAGTTGCTTGTATACACATACTTATAAAAGTTCTCGGTACATTGATACTGCTTCCTGTTGCTATGATACTGCAGCATATTGTACAGCTCAGCATATTCAGCCAGACCGTCGGATACGTCGGCATTGCTGTTATGCACTCTATATTCAATATAGCAACCACAATAATCCTTCTTCCATTTACTAAACAGCTCGTTGCTCTTTCAAAGATCATCATCCGCGACGGAAAGAACGAAGAACCTGAGATCAAGAGCGTTGTAACAGGTCTTGACGAGCGCTTCCTGAAAACTCCTGCTGTAGCTGTTGAGGCTTGCAGAAGCGCTACGGACGAAATGGCAAGAATAACCAAGGAAACTATCATAGATGCCCTGAACCTTCTCACCTCCGAATACAGCGATGAGACTGCCGATTCGATAATCGAACGTGAGGACATCATCGACAAGTTCGAGGATAAGATAAACAGCTATCTCATAAAGATATCAAAAGCAAGCGTTACAGGTGCGGACAGCCGCCGTGTTTCAAAAATGATGCACTGCGTCGGAAACTTCGAGCGAATCTCCGACCACGCCGTTAACCTTGTGGAATCGGCTCAGGAAATGCACGAAAAAGGCATCAGCTTCTCAGCCGAGTGCGTAAGCGAGATAAAGATAATCAACGATGCGATAACCGAGAATATCAACAAGGCTATCGAGTCCTATATCAGCAACGATCTTGCTGTTGCTCATAAGGTCGAACCTCTTGAAGAAGTGGTGGACAACCTCAGCACCGAGCTGAAAAACCGTCACATCCGCCGTTTACAGAACGACGAGTGTACAGTCGAGCTGGGATATATCTTCCAGGATATACTCACCAATCTGGAGCGTATCTCCGATCACTGCTCCAATATCGCAGGCTGTCTCATCGAGACGGACGAAAAGACCAATCTCCACGCTTATCTCCACGAGGTAAAGCAGAACGACGAAACATTCAGAAACGAATACCTTGCATACTCCAAGGAGTATTTTGAAAGACTCGCCGCAGTTCCTACAGCGGCAAAATAAACCACGATATCCAATTCTCTCATAAAACCACAACAAAGGAAGGGACGGCATGATGCCGTCCTTTTCTTTTTTCATAAGTGACAGCATTAAGCCGTCACCTTGAGAGTGTCAAAAAAAGCCTGAAATCATTTATTCGTGGATTCTAAAGGGATACTATCCCTTTAGCGGATTCCAAAGGCAGAGCCTTTGGTGGGGTTAGAGGGGCAACGCCCCTCACCGCACAAAGCGCACCGCAAAGGGTGAATTTCAAAACAGTCCGGTGGACTGTTTTGAAAGAGGGAACGCCCTGCAAGAGAGGGCGTTCCCTGATGAATCCATACTTTTTTGACAGACTGAAGGGACAGCATTAAGCTGTCCCCTTCTGCTTTATTCTATTCCGTCTATCATGTATATGAACTTGACACTTCCGTCCATATCTTCAGCCTTGCCCGAGAATGTATCGTATTCCTGCGATGCCTCACGAAGTGCAGCAAACCGCTCCTTAAGCTCGGGAAGCAGTTCGTCCGCTGCGCCTGATATCTTGCTTATTCCCTCGTCGTTGAATTTTATCATGCCCTCGTTCAGTTCCTTTGCACCGCTTTCAAGCTTGCCGATTCCCTCTATAAGTGCAGGTGTATTGCTTTTCAGTGCGCCGATACCGCTGTACAGTTCGTTCGCACCGCTGCTGAGACTTCCTGCACCGCTGCTTGCCTTCTGTATGGACTGGTAAAGTGTATTCGCACCGCCCGATAACTGACCGCTGCCCGAAAGTATCTTTGCAAGTCCGCCGTCCAGTGCGTAAGCACCGCTGTCAAGCTGTGTCATGCCTTCCGTAAGCGTAAGTGAACCTGCTGAAAGCTGTGCTGTGCCCATTTGCAGCTCCGAAGCACCTGCCGAAAGCTGTCCCAGACCTGCATTAAGGGATAAATTACCTTCCGAAAGCCTTCCTATACCATTTATCAGCTCATCAAGACCGCTTATCAGTCCAGAACTGCCCTGCGAAAGGGATGAAATGCCTTTGTTCAGTTCCGAAGCACCTTCGCTAAGTGATACTGCACCCTTTGCAAGTGTTTCCGACGAGCCTGAAAGCTGTCCTGCACCTGCTGCCAGTGCCTTGCCGCCCTCATCAAGAGAAGCCATGCCCTGCTGTAATGCAGCTGTACCGTTCTGAGCGTCTGAAAGTCCCGATGAAAGCTGTCCCAGACCGCCTGAGAGCTGTGCTGCACCTGATTTAAGAGCTGCCGCACCGTTGTTCAGCTCACCGCCCTCCTGCATAGCTGCCGATATCTGCTTCTGAGCCTCGATAGTCTGCTGTAATGTGCCAACTGCCGCTGCAAGTTCCTCTGAAGGTGACTGCTGATAAAGTGCAGTCATAGCTGCAAGTGCCTGTTCATTTGCGGAAATTGTCGCATCCAGTGAAGCGCCTGTCTGACCAAGTCCCTCAGCAAGCTTTTCCGAACCTGCTTCAAGCTGAACAGAACCTGCCGCAAGCTGTTCCGCACCGTTTTTCGCCGCGGTAATGCCATCTGTCAGTGAGTCCGCACCGTTCTTTGCGGAGGTTATACCTGCTGAAAGTTCAGCTGCCGAACTGCTGATAGTCGATGCGCCCTTTGAAAGCTCACCCATACCGCCTGAGAGCTGCTTTGAGCCGTCGCTTACCTTAGTACCGCCGTCAGCAAGTGCGCCGACTCCCGAAGTCAGAGCCTCAGCGCCCGATGACAGGGCAGAAGTACCCTCGTTCACCTTTGCGAAGCCGTTTACCAGTTCATCGGAGCCTGCCTTTGCACTGTCTATGCCGTCGGACAGTGAAGAAGCACCTGCATTTACCTTCTGAGCGCCGTCTGAAAGCTCGGAAGCACCTGTTTTTGCCGAACCGATACCGTCAGTAAGCTGTTTCGAGCCGTCCTTTGCATCCTTTACGCCGTTTGAAAGCTCTGCTGTGGAATCCGAAAGAGTTTTTGCACCTTTCGCAAGCTCTGCGGAGCCGTCCGCTAACTCCTTTGCGCCGTTTTTAAGCTGATCTGAACCGTTGTACAGCTTATCAACTCCCTCCGTCAGACTGCCTGACTTCGACGAAAGCTCCTTCATGCCTTTGTAAAGCTCTGCTGTACCGTTTTCCAGTTTGTCAGCGCCCTCTGTCAGTTCCTTAAGCTTATCCGTAAGATCACCGAAATCAAAGCTGTCATCCAGCTTCAACTCAGAAAAGATCTCGTTGGAAACTACCGTAACGGAAGAAGTAGTTCTGAAGTCGGTAACATCTGCGGACACTTCGATATAATCGGGGATATCTATTGACATTTCCTTTGTGTCTTCAAGTCCGAGGCTGTCCGAAAGTCCCGGAAATGCCGCACCTGCTATGATGAGTCTTTCGCCGTCGGATATGACTTTTCCGTTTGTAACCTGTACATTGAGGAAACGGTCTGTATCAAGCACAGCGGCACTCGCTGCCATGAATGGTACATATATCTCCTTCATTTCGCCGTTTATCTCTTTTACGGACTTCTGTGTATTGGTGTAGTCCCAGCGTATTGTAACGTGACCGCTCCTGCCTTTCAGTTCCTCCGGAGAAACAGGCTTGCCGTCCAGGAAATAGCTTATCTTTACGGTTACGGGAGGCTGTTTGTCGGTAGTGCCCTTATAATAGATATCACTGCCCTTTGCCTTCCAGTCGAGGCTTTCTCCTGTCTGCGAGAAGCTTTCATTGCCCTTTACGTTCACTATGTCGGCAAGTGAAGATATGTCGCTCAGTTCAGTGGAAGCGCCTGTATTTTTCAGCCAGTCGCTTACTATGACATTCTTTACGGATGCATCGCTGTTGCAGAGTACATATACCGTTTCATCCTTTGCAGAGCTGCCTTCTGCGGGAGCACGTTCACTGTCGGAGGCTGCCTCGCTTTCCTGCTTTTCAGCGGCAGGAGCATTCTTTGCACTCAGGTTCTTTGCATAAGCAACTGAGCCTGTTGCTCCTGCTGATATGGCAACTGCAATTGCACCTGCAATAAAGCGTTTATAGTTTTTCATATATATTACTTCCTTTCGTTCGTATCGTTAAACTCTCTATCATTTCAGTGAGCTGTTCTGAATATATGTCTCTTTTTCTCCTGACCGAAGCCTGCGCTGGTCTTGCATATCAGTTTATCGAACAGCATGAACATCGACGGGAGAACTCCTATTACTACCACCATTGATATCAAAGCACCTCTTGAAAGCAGGAGACACAGTGAAGATATCATTCCTATCTCGGAGTAGACTGCAACTCCTACAGTTGCGGCAAAGAAACCGAGTGCAGAAGTGATTATCGATCTGATAGATGCACCAAGTGCAGTCTGTACCGCCTCTTTCTTGTCCTTTCCGTCAGCTCTTTCCGTGCGGTATCGTGTAGTCATAAGTATCGCGTAGTCCACGGTAGCTCCAAGCTGTATGGTACCTATTACGACCGATGCAATGAACGGGAGCTTTGTGTCGGTATAATAGGATATGCCGAGATTTATCATGATCGCAAGCTCTATTACCGATACAAGTATCACAGGCAGCGAAACTGAACGGAATGTGAATGCTATTATAAGGAAGATAGCGGCTATTGAAAGAATGCTGACTATCTTGAAATCACGGTCCGTTATCTCGATAAGGTCCTTTGTGGCAGGTGCTTCACCTATGAGCATTGCCTTGGGATCGTATTTCTCTATAACTCTGTTAAGTGCCGTCACCTGATCGTTAACTGCATCCGAAGCCACCTCGTATTCCGATCCGATGAGTATCAGCTGCCACTCGTCACCTTTGAGTATGCTTTTTACGTCCTCGGGTATGACTTCATCGGGGATAGCAGAGCCTACAAGTGAATCAAATCCCATTGTGAACTGAACTCCGTCAACCTTTTCCAGTTCAGCAAGCATTTTCTTTGTCTTTTTGCGCTCCATATCTGAATCCGCAAGCAGGATGTGTGTGCTGTTCATATTGTATTCCTCGGCAAGCTTTGTATTTGCAATAACGCTGTCAAGCTCCTTCGGAAGAGTGCTGTCCAACTTGTAGTAAACACTGTAGTTGTTGTAACCGTAAGCCGCAGGTATCAGCAGCACGAGTGCCGCTGTTATGAATATACCTGCACGCTTTACGATGAAAGAAGAAGTTTTTTCAAAACTCGGTAAAATATCACGGTGAGAGGTCTTTGCAATGGCTTTGTCAAATATGAGTATCATTGCAGGAAGAACTGTTACACAGGCGATAACTCCGCAGATAACGCCCTTTGCCATAACGATTCCAAGGTCCAGTCCAAGTGTGAATGTCATGAAGCACATTGCAAGGAAGCCTGCAACTGTAGTGAATGAACTGCTGACCACTGATGTAACTGTCTGTGCTATAGCGTGAGCCATAGCTTCATTTTTATCGGCGTAGGATAACTGTTGTTCCTTATAGCTGTGCCACAGGAATATTGAGTAGTCCATTGTTACGCCAAGCTGAAGCACAAGCGCAAGCGCCTGTGTTATGAATGATATCTCACCCATTACGAAGTTGCTTCCCAGGTTCCAAACTATCGCCATACCTATGCTTAGCATGAAGAATACAGGTATCAGGAACGAATCCATAGTGAGGATGAGTACCGCACTTGTAAGTATAACTGCAATAACTGCGTATATTATCGATTCGCTGTCCGAGAGGTGCTTCATATCGTCGGTTATGGCGGACATTCCGCTGATGAAGCAGTTTTCTGCGGTGATATCACGCATCTCGTCAATAGCCTTGAGAGTAGTATCTGCCGAAGTGGTATCATCGAAGAATACTGCCATAAGGGTATTGTCACCCTTGTTGAAGAAGTCGTAGACCTTCTGCGGAAGTATCTCCTTCGGTACGTTCAGGTCTGTGAGTTTCTCGTAGCACACAACATCCGAAACGTGATCTACCTTTGATATCTTATCGGCGGTATCAGCTATTTCTTTTTCCGTCATTCCCTCGGTCATAACGAAGGAGAAGCCTCCCTGACCGAATTCCTCCTTAAGGATTTCCTGTCCCTGCATGGTCTCGATATCATCGGGAAGATATGAGAGTATATCATAGTTTACCCTTGTATTGATATATCCGATAGCGGCAGGAAACAGAAGAAGTATGCCGATAACAAGTATCAGCGCTCTGTGTCTGGCGATGAATTCACCGAACTTCAGCATAGTATCATTCCTTTCCAAGTTATTTTATACTTACATTATATTCTGAAAATGACCGATAGTCAATATCGTTTCGGTATTTTTCTGACTATTGGTCATAATTTTGTAGGAACGCACAACATCTCGCCAAAATAGTTAATGACTAATAGTCAATTTTGCCTCCTTGACACTTTGTCCTTTTTGAAGTATAATTAATGTGTACGCAATAACCGTCTGAAGGCGGCTGTTGCCCCGAACTTTGTTCGGAAAGCGCAAATTTCTTCAAAAATAGTGAATTTGCGCGTAGCATTTCTTTATGTCATGCTCATTTTGCCCTTTCGGACAAAACAAAAATGCAGGGTTCTGACGCCAAGGAGGATAAATATGGGTAAGGTAGATGTCAATAAACAGATGAAGGAATCTTCTCTGCTGAAAACTGCTTTTGAATATTTCACTACCAAAGGCTTCAGCAAGACTTCCATTTCGGATATAGTTAGCAAGGCAGGCGTTGCAAAGGGTACTTTCTATCTGTATTTCAAGGATAAGTATGATATACGCAATAAACTCATCGCTCATAAGTCCAGCCTGCTTTTCAGAAATGCGGTAAATGATCTTCAGCCTGTATTCAATACCCTTTCTTTCGAGGAAAAGCTCATCCGTATAATCGACAATATAATAGACCAGCTCAACGAGAACCAGTCCCTTCTCACATTTATTTCCAAGAACCTGAGCTGGGGAATCTTCAAATCCGCACTTACTTCCCCTTCATCGGATGAGGACATCAATTTCGGTGACGTTTACCAGAAAATGCTCTCGGAAGCTCCTTACCGCTTCAAGGATCCCGAGGTCATGCTGTATATGATAATCGAACTTGTTTCATCAACTATCTACTCATCCATACTCTACAATGATCCGTGCGATATAAAGACACTGAAGCCTTACCTTTACGGTACTATAAGGATGATGATAGATCAGCATAAGGCCGAATAATAAAGTACATCAGCAATTCAGAATATAAAAAAGAGGAAGAACTATCCGATCAGTTCTTCCTCTTTTTATTGTGTATAGTCTGCTCAATAACCCCAGACGGGATCTGACAGTTCTTTCCGTTCAAACATAAGTACGGGATATCCTTCGTAATACGGTTTTACTATCTCGGGGTGCTCGTCGGCATAGGCAAATATACTGTCGGCAAGTCCTTCCTTAAGGAACTCTACCAGCTGTGAAAGCGGACGGTTATACAGTTCCTCGCAGATAGAAGCGATAGTAATAGCTCTGCGTCCGCCTACCTCCATTATCCTGTAAGGCCATATCCTGCAATCAAAGGGTTTATCGTCCCCAAGCATACAGCCGTGTTCGGTCAGGGCAGGACATGAGAAAAGCTGATCCTCGCCTATCTCACCGACCTTGAATATATAACCGCCGTCCTTTGTAACGAACTCCGCTTCGGGACAGGCTTCCTGTATCCTTCTGCGTATCTCGTCGGTGAATACGGGAGTCTCCCATGCATCGTACCTGTCAAATATACAGCACAGTCTGCATGCGGCACACGCCTCTCCGCTGAGTATCTTCTTAAGCATTTTCCGAAACCACCTTATCTGTTCCTGTTTTCATAATCCGTCTTCTCTTTCCAGTCGCTGCCTATAAACTTTTCACAAGTCTCCTCGAACCACTTTATATCCCGCTCATACTGGAACTGCTGCTGTTCAAGATAATCGCGGTTCTTGGAATATTGTATCCCGTTATTGATAAATTCCTCTTTCCATGCGTTGATCTCGTCAACTGTAACTCCTTCACGTTCGGCAATTTCCTCAATAGGCGTTTTTCCGCTGAGCGCTTCAAGAGTGATACGATCTTTTTCGTTCTGTGGTTTGTCACTCTTGGGCTTGCTGTCCGATGAACCTATCATCGCCAGAAGCAGTCCAATAAATAACACCACGATTATACCGGTACCTGTATCCATATTCATAAAAGACACCTCCTGTAAAAGGGCGGATATGTTTATGATTGTAAAGGTATTGCTGTATTCATGAAAATCGTTCTGAGAAAAGTCTGTATCAGGTATTATATATCTTTGAAGCTATATCTACTGTCTGTTTAGCATCCTTTGCGTAGAAATCAGCATGTATCTGCTCTGCGTAGGATGCCGTGAGAACTGCACCTCCGACAACGGTCTTACATTCGGGGTATTCCTTGTTGAGAAGTGCGATAGTTTCCTCCATTGCGCCGAGAGTAGTTGTCATAAGTGCGGAAAGTCCAACAAGACTGACCTTGTGTTCAATAGCCGCATCGACTACCACACGGGGATCAACGTCCTTGCCGAGGTCTATAACTGTGAAGCCGTAGCTGTCCAGAAGGACCTTGACTATGTTCTTGCCGATATCGTGGATATCTCCCTTTACAGTTGCAAGAACTACCTTGCCCTTTGAGACAGTCTCGGCATTATTCAGCGAAAGCTTATCCTTTATTACCTCGAAGCAGCCCTGTGCCGCACCTGCTGTAAGTATCAGCTGTGGAAGGAATATCTTTCCCTTTTCAAACTTTTCGCCTGCGGAATCCAGTGCAGGGATAAGGTAGCTGTTGATTATCTCCATAGCATCAACGGTATAAAGGAGTTCCTCTGCCGCCTTGACCGCATCGTTTTTAAGTCCGTTCTCAACTGCGTACATAAGGTCGGGAGTTCCCTTCTCGGGAGCGGCAGGCTTAGGAGCTGTATTGCCGTCCTGAGCATAAACTGCTATGAACTCGGCTGAATCCCTGTCTATGCCTGCAAGAAGCCGGTAAGCTCTTACCGCACCGATTATCGAATCCACATTCGGGTTGATAATAGGAAGGTCCAGTCCGCTGTGAAGTGCCATTGTAAGGAAGGTACGTGTAATGGTCTCACGGTTCGGCAGACCGAAGGATATGTTCGATACGCCGAGAACGGTATGAAGTCCGAGCTCTGTCTTTACACGGTGAAGCGCATTGAGAGTTTCCATAACGCCGTCCTGTTCGGCGGAAGCGGTAAGTGTAAGGCAGTCGATGAATACGTCCTCACGGGGAATGCCGAGTGCAAGGGCACGGGAGAGTATCTTCTCAGCGATCGCAAAACGTCCCTCGGCAGTCTTTGGGATGCCGCCCTTGTCAAGAGTGAGTCCTACTACTGCAGCACCGTATTTCTTTACGAGAGGAAGTATCTTTTCAAGCGACTCGTCCTCGCCGTTTACCGAATTGACGATAGGTTTGCCGTTGTACACTCTCAGACCTGCTTCAAGAACCTCGGGCATGGTAGAATCAAGCTGAAGCGGTGTATCGCAGATTCCCTGAACGGCTTTAACCGCCGTTACCATCATTTCCTTTTCGTCTATGCCGGGAAGTCCTACGTTTACATCGAGTATCTCTGCACCTGCGTGTATCTGCTCTACAGCCTGACCGAGAATGTAGTCGATGTCATGTGCAAGGAGTGCTTCCTTGAAACGCTTCTTGCCTGTAGGGTTGATACGTTCACCGATAACTCTCGGCTGATCGATGGTCACAGCATTTACAGCAGAACATACCACGCTCCTGCGCTGTATCTCCTGCGGAGCGTACTTCAGTCCCTTCAGTGCCTCTGCTACTGCACGTATATGATCGGGAGTCATTCCGCAGCATCCTCCGAATATCTTAACGCCTATACCTGCAAGCTTGACTGCGCTTTCGGCGAACTCCTCAGCACCTACGTTGAATGTATTTGTAACAGGATCGGGCAGTCCGGCATTTGGTTTTGCAATAACAGGAAGCGTTGCTATAGAACACAGCTTATCCAGTACGGGATAGAGCTCCTCGGGACCAAGGGAACAGTTAACGCCAAGTGCGTCCACGCCGAGGCCCTCAGCAACAGCAACCATACACTCGGGAGATACGCCCGTAAAGGTTCGCATATTTTCCTCGAAGGTCATCGTAACAAGTATCGGTTTGTCAGAGTTCTCCTTTGCGGCGAGTATTGCAGCCTTGACCTCGTAAAGATCGGTCATAGTCTCTATAACTATGACATCCGCCTCACTGCCTGCCCTGACAAGCTCCGCAAAGCAATCGTAAGCCTCCTCGAATTTAAGAGTTCCCGCAGGCTCGAGAAGCTGACCGATAGGACCGATATCAAGTGCCACAAGCGATCTGCCCTCTACGGCTTTACGTGCGTTGGCTATTCCTGCGCCAACAACTTCCTCTACTGTATGGCCGCTTCCCTCAAGCTTATAGCGGTTTGCACCGAATGTATTTGCGTAAACTATATCCGCTCCGCTTTCCGAGTACATCCTGTGTATATCCATAACCGCTTCGGGAGCGGTAAGGTTGAGAAGCTCGGGGATATGCTCGGTGCTAATGCCTGCCGACTGTAGCATAGTACCCATACCGCCGTCAAGGAATACGAATTCTTTTTCTTCAAGAAGCTCTTTGAATCTTTGGGACATATTACATCACCTCCGGGGTATAGTTACTTGCTTTTGTATGTGCCGAGGAATCTGAAGTATTCAAGATTCTCCACCAGATCGTTCATAAGTGCTTTTACGCTGGGATCGTCGATACGTCCGCTGAAATCAAGGTAGAATACCGCATCGAAACTTCCGTCCCTGATAGGTCTGCTCTCAATACGGAGCAGATTCATGCCGTTTATGTAGAACTTTGTAAGAAGTCGGTAAAGACTACCTTCGGTATGTGGGATAGTCAGCATAACAGATATGGCATCGGACTCGAAATCCACCTGCATATCACGGGATATACATACGAAACGTGTGCGGTTGACCGAACAGTCCGCAATATCTCTTGCGATAATGTTGAGACCGAGCTGCTCTGCACACTCTACGGAGCATATCGCAGCAAGCCTGTCCTCGGGATCGCTCTCTGCTATCATTGCCGCAGCAGTGGCAGTATTGCCGTACTCTGCGGTCTTAAGACCGTTTGCGGTAAGGAAGTCGCAGCACTGTGATATTGCCTGCGGATGAGAATAGACCTTCTCCACGCTGTCGACCGTGATATCTGCCTTAGCTGCAAGGCAGTGGTTTATCTCAACTATCGTCTCACGTACTATATAAACGCTGTACTTGTTCATCAGGTCGTATGTGCTTGAAACAGAGCCTGCGGTGGAATTATGTACGGGAAGAACTCCGTAATCCAGCTCGCCTGACTGTACTGCTTTGAACACGTCCTCGAATGTCTTATAGAAAATCGGCTTCTTATCGCCGAATATCATACGTGCAGCGGTCTCGGAATTAGCTCCCGAAGTACCCTGACAGCCTATCTTCTGTGCGTTTTTGAAATCAGGGGTAGTGTATATATACGGCTCGCCGCCCGAAAGAAGCTGACGGTTCTGAAGTATCTTGCTGATGTCCATTATATTTGTGAACAGTGCGGCTGTACCTGCTTCGAGTGTCTTGTCGCCTGTGAGGGACTTTATCCTGTCGATGACCTGTTTTTCACGTCCGCCCTGAAAAACAGGCATGTTGTGTTCTTTTTTGTAGTCCGCTACGCCCTTGCATAGCTCCATACGCTGAATGAAAAGTCTGAGTATTTCTTTGTCTATATCATCTATACCGTCACGAAGCTGCTGAAGATCCATGGTTTTGCACTCCTCTGAATATATTTTCACATTATGATTAATGTCTGCTCAACAACTAAAAAATGGCTTATTATAGCTTCCAAAGCCATTTTTTAGTTGTCAAAGTGCAAGAAAATAATGATATTAAAGGTTTTTCTTGCACTTTGTTTTGCCCTTTCGGGCAAAATGAGCTTGACATAAAGAAATGTGACACGCAAATTCTTTATATTTCAGGGAATTTGCGCTCCCCGAACAAAGTTCGGGGCAGTAACCGCCCAAAGGCGGTTACTGAGTACACATTAATTATAACAGGTATCAATTGAAAAATCAATACAATTTATTGCCCTACAGATAAAACAACACGGCAGGAACACTTCCGAGAAATGCTCCCGCCGTAACTTGCACATGTAAGGAAGCTGCGCCTCCTGTTATTACTTGACGGTTATACTTCCGCCCGAAAAATGCTCAAATGCATACTTCTCAAAAGAGTAGTCCTTGTCTGTATTGATGAACATATCAGTTTCAAGGAAATACATGCCTATATCATAGACCGTACCGCTTTCGGCATTTTCAGGGATCTTGAAATCAAATGATACTATTTCACCGTCTCCGCCGCTGTTTCCGTTGAATATCTCGGTAAAGAACAGGCATCCCTTGTGAGTGTCGATAAGCTCCTGAGGATAATTATCCACCCATGTCTTGGATATGGTCGCTGTTGCATACGTTGATGCATCGCCCTTTGTGTACTTTACTTCATGGTTCTCTGGATCGAGCATGTCAGGTTCAATAACATCCGGATAGGTTATGTGTAATCCGCATACGCTCCAGTTATTCGCTGCACCGCTTACGCTGAGTGTTACTCTTGCGGTCTCACCCGGTGCTGCCGTAACGTCGCTCAGCTTCAGCAGAGGTCCCTCTGTGACCTCGTCTATAGAAGCGAATCTCGCTTTCATTGCTTCATCGGAAAGGGGATAATCGTGATCCTCCTTTGAGGATGACGAAGAACGATTGGCAGTATCTGCACTCAGTCCGCTTTTACCCGATGAACAAGCTGCTGATGGCAGCACTGCTGCTATTGCCGCAGCAACTAAGATAGCTCTGAATCTCATTCCTCCGAACTCTCCTTTTTAACGCCTGTAACTTTTATCTCGTCACCTTCTGCGGTGATATCGATACAGCTTATGTCTGAAACGTGGTTTATTATAAGCTCTGCCACCTTATCCTCAACGTCCTGACGGATAACACGTCTGATATCTCTTGCACCATATGGCTTGCCATAGGACTTTTCAGCTATAAGATCAAGTGCCTTCTGATCGTAAGTGATATCAAGCTTCTTCTCTGCAAGAGGTTCTTTCATCTCGTCTATCATAAGAGCAGCTATGCTTGCGAAATTCTCCTTAGTGAGCTGGCTGAACACAACTATCTCGTCTATACGGCTGATGAACTCGGGACGCAGGAACTCGCGGAGTCCCTTCATTGCCTTATCCTTTGATATCTCGTTCTCTGTACGGTTGAAGCCGACTCCCACGCTCTTGTCTGTTGAGCCTGCATTCGATGTCATGCATATTATGGTGTTCTCGAAGTTGACTGTTCTGCCGTGAGCATCATCGACCTTGCCCTCATCAAGTATCTGCATAAGGATATTCATTACATCGGGATGAGCCTTTTCTATCTCGTCAAAGAGGATAACGGAATAAGGTCTGCGGCGTACCTTCTCGGTAAGCTGACCTGCCTCGTCGTATCCTACATATCCCGGAGGCGAACCTATCATACGTGCAACGGAGTGCTTCTCCATATACTCGGTCATATCAAGACGGATAAGGGGCTCGGGAGAATCAAACAGTTCCTCTGCAAGAGCCTTTACCAGTTCTGTCTTACCAACGCCTGTAGGTCCTACGAAAATGAATGATGCAGGTCTGCGGCGCTTGTTCAGCTGAACTCTTGTACGCTTTATCGCACGGGTGAGAACTCCGACAGCTTCGTCCTGACCGAGAACACGCTTCTTCAGCGCCTCTTCAAGCTTAGCTATCTTAAGGAACTCGGTCTCTGCTATCTTGCTTGCAGGTATACCCGTCCAGAGCTCTACAACCTTTGTGATATCCTCTTCCATTACCTGTACGTTCTCTGCTTTTTCCTTAAGCTCGTTCAGAGTCTCGTTCGCATGGATGAGCTTGCCCTTTACTTCTGCAAGAGCCTGATAATCGGGCTCGGATTCTTCAGAAATGGTCTTCTCAAGTTCCTCCATCACCTTTATCTCTTTTTTCAGTTTGTCATACTCGGCTATCTCGGGAGAGCGTATGCATGCATGAGCGCATCCTTCGTCCAGAAGGTCTATCGCCTTATCGGGAAGGAAACGGTCTGTGATATATCTCTCTGAAAGAACTGCACAGAGTCTTATAAGGTAATCGGAAATATGCACCTTATGGTACTGCTCGTAATATTTCTTTATTCCCAGAAGGACGTCTACAGTCTCCTCAACTGTCGGCTCGGAAACGGTCACAGGCTGGAAACGGCGCTCCAGTGCTGAATCCTTCTCGATGTATTTGCGGTACTCTCCGAAAGTGGTAGCACCGATGACCTGTACTTCTCCGCGGGAAAGGGCAGGCTTAAGGATATTAGCAGCGTTCATGGAACCCTCTGAATCTCCCGCGCCAACAAGGTTGTGTACCTCGTCGATAAAGAGGATGATGTTTCCTTCACGCTTTACCTCGTCCACAAGTCCCTTGACACGGCTCTCGAACTGTCCGCGGAACTGAGTTCCCGCAACAAGAGCTGTAAGGTCAAGGAGATAAACCTTCTTGTCTGTAAGGTTGAACGGTACATCGCCCGAGTTTATTCTCTGTGCGATGCCCTCTGCGATAGCAGTCTTACCTACACCCGGTTCACCTATAAGGCAGGGGTTGTTCTTTGTACGGCGTGAGAGTATCTGAACTACTCTTGCTATCTCTTTGTCTCTGCCGATGATATTATCAAGTTCACCGTTTGCAGCCTTTTTGGAAAGGTTCGTACAATAGCTTCCAAGGAATTTGAGTTCTCTCTCTCTCGGTTTCTTGTCTTTTTTGGAGCCGAAAAGACTTCTTTTCTCCGGTTTTTCAGTCGGAGGAGGCGGAGCCATAGGCTCGTCGTTGTTTTCATCCTTGTCATTTCCGCCGAGGTTGAACATATTTGAAAGGAAATCGGGCATAAGTCCCGAACCGCCCATTTCAAAGGCATCTCCGTCCAGCATACCCATCATTGTATCCGAGAGCTGATCCAGCTCCTCATTGGATATGCCGAGCTTATCCATATATTCCTTTACCTGTGGGATGTTCCTGTCTCTCGCACAGGAAAGACAAAGTCCCTCGTTCTTTTTATCTGTTCCCTGAACGGAAGTGATAAACACTACCGCAGGTCTTTTTTTGCAATTGCTGCACATTATCATCAGGCGATGACCTCCTGTAAATATATTGTTGTCTTCGGAAGCATATGCTGCCGAACTCCGCATAATGCGGGATCATGGAAATTTGTCACATTTTAAGTACTATCTGATAAAGATGTTTGAATATGATAGTCTTATCTATAGCATCAAAATTGAAGAAAAGCATCTCATCGTTGCCGAGTATTACAGAAAGGCGTACCATTGCTGCAATAACAAATACGATTATTCCGCCCTTGATTATACCGAGGACACCTCCTACTATATTTGAAAGCGCACCTTCTTCCCCTTTCTTGCCCATGAATACTCTTACTGCAAGCACCCATATTACAAGAAGGATAACAAACATTATAACAAATGTTATGAGCCTCAGTATGCTCGTATAAGCAGGAGCTATATAATCATCAGTCAGGGCTGTAGCTGCAAGCTTAGGATTATCTTCCGTCTGAAGCAGCGGGATAAGCTCGTAGAATCCCTCTTTATCCTTTCTGACCTTTTCAGCTGCCGATTCGGCTGTGAACGTATTAAGCTCTGAAGCTACAAGCTCTTTTATCATTAGAGCATAGCCCTCATCCATTTTTTCCGTAAAAGCAGCTTCTTCATCGACCTTCTCTGCATTGATATTATTAAGATACTTATATATCTCAGCATCGTAATCGCACTCTTTGGAGAAAATATCCTTGAGCTTTTCAACCTTAGGAGAAGCCATATAATCAAGTGAATCGATATAATTCTTTGATTTTTCAGGAAGCCAGTCATCAGAAAGATGCTTTTCTATTCTTCTGATCGTTGTAGCTCTTATATTGCCTTCGTAAATGCCGTTTGAGATAACTCCGCTTATTGAAAATGAAAGGATAAGTACAAGACAATAGCCAAGAAGGTTTATCGTCGACTTTATCGCACCACTTTTACCTGAAATAAAGATGCATACCAGAACTGCTGCAATAGCAATAACATCATAAAACCACCAGAATTCCGTTCCCATAACTTTTTGCATGATACACGAGCATCATGCTTCCTCCCTTCGTTCTGCCGATCATCCGATCAGCTTTCGTAATTTATCTTATCGATCTTATTTCTGCCTTTAAGGTATATATTTTCCTGACTTCTTACAAAGCCTGTATAGGAATCGTTTATCTGCGCTGTTGAACGAAGCGCTCCATCAAAATCATATGCAACTATAGAATCCTGACTCATTACATAAGCCAGTCCGTCGGCGACGGTTACATCTATAAGCGGCTGACCGAGATCTATGGTGATCGGCTGAAGTCCTCCGCCGTCAAAGAGTGCAAGGATATACTTTCTTCTGTCATCGTTATTAATAATGACTGCGGACTGTCCGTTTTCGCTTGAACCGCCCTGAAGATCGCCGTCATATTCATAGTAAGAACTCAGTATACCGTCATTGTTAACATAGCCGCAGGCATCCATTCCAAGGAGGAACGCACCTCCGTCATATCCATAGACTTCAAGACCGAAAGTATCGATCTCTGTCGATGTCCATTTTTCGCCGTTTTCCTTGAATTCAACATCCTGCACCTTAGTTACAAGAGTTCCTTTATCGGCATTGACATAGCTTATAACTCCGCCGCTGCTGCCGTCACGGAAGCATATATCCCCGACGTATTCAACGCACTTTCTCTGATAGATACAGCTGCCCTTGCGGTCATAGATGAATATTTCACAGTCATAGCTCTTTGAATTGGTCACAACCGCGGTATATCCCTCGGGACTGAGTCTTGCAAACATTATAGGATTGTCAAAATCAAGGTGATAGATGACCTCAGTCTCGTCCTCTACCGATACCTCATCGCCGCCTATCTCGAAGATAAGGAGCCTTCCGTTTGAGGCATCGATAACGGGGTTTGTATATGAATGCTGACGGCGTTTCAGAAGTGCGCCGTCCTCGTTATAGAAATAGACAAATGCATCGCTGAGCAATGCAAGGCTGTGCCCTGTATATTTCAGCTGATAATCGCCGCTTCCCTGAAGTTCTATAGGGAAGTTGCCCTCGGCAAGTCTGCCGTCGTTTACGATAGTCTGGGCCTGACGCCCGAGTCCGCGGAGCTTCGGCAGCCACAGCTCCTGAGTTATGTAGACAGCTCCTGCGGCCAGAAGGAGTATAACTATGATGATCGTGCGGATAAGCCTTCGTTTTCGCTTTTCCCGGTTTTTCCGCTCGATAATGTCATTTGCGTCATACATCGGCACAGGTACCGCCTCCTTTCTTTTTTCTGTGATAGTTGCTGTATCAGCCTTCGGAAAGCTCCTCTTCGCTGTAGAAGACACGGTTAAGGTAAAGTCCGTGAGCCATAGCTGTCCTTCCTGCGGCAAGTCTGTTTTTTGCTTCGAGTATAGCAGGCATATCATCGGGAGCAAATCTGCCCTCGCTGATGTCTATAAGAGTGCCGACTATTATCCTAATCATATTATACAGAAAACCGTTGCCTTTTACAAGCATTATCACTGAATCCCCACTATTTTCTATATCAAAGGAATAAATAGTTCTTATCGGGGTGGAAACATTTGAGCAATCAGCACAAAAACTGGAAAAATCATGAGTTCCAACTATGTATTTTGCCGCCTCTCTCACCTTATCGAGTCTGAATGGGCGCCGATAATGGAAAGCGAGGTCAGTAGAGAACGGATCCTTTGATTCGCTGCAATGCATCTTGTAGATGTACTCCTTGCCCTTGCAGTCGAATCTTGCGTGAAAGTCGAGAGGAACGTCCTCACAGCTTAGTATCGAGATATCGTCGGGCAGTTCGCCGTTGACTCCCCGAACGAAGCCGATATTACTTATATTGCTCTCTGTTTTAACGTTGAAGCAGTAGTTATTTGCGTGAACTCCCGTATCGGTCCTTGAACAGCCTGTGATAACAACAGGCTCGTTAAGCACCTTTGAAACGTGTTTTTCGAGGACCGCCTGTACGGTCAGGGCGTTGCTCTGTATCTGGAAACCGTGGTAATTAGTCCCCCGATACGCTGTCATCACCTTCAGATTTCTCATCTTCGGCAAGCACCTCCGCAACAGATATATCGTTCATAACATCCTCCATTTCAGCAGGCTTTTCCTCAGCCGCAGGAGTTTCGGGAGTCTGAACGCTTTTTTTCTTTTTAAGCACATCCAATACAGCAAGGATAATGAACATCACCAGCATCGCACAGCTTACAGCAAGTCCGATAGTGAAGCCGTCGGGAGTATACTCCAGTGTTATCTCATGCTGACCTGCGCTTACCTTTGCACCGAGCATAGCGTTCATAACAGGGAAGGTCTCTACGACATTTCCGTCGACCTTGACTGTCCAGCCCTTTTCATACGGTATCGAAAGATAAAGAACTCCGTCCTTCTTTACATTCAGACCGCCCTTTATACGTGTATCGCTGAATTCTGTTATTTCAAGCTGTTCATCAGCAAGCTCACTGTATATCTCATTGAATGCTTCGTTCCTCATCTCATATACCATGAGCTTATAGTGTCCTACAGCATTATCCGTATCAGTCATGAATGTTATGTGGCTGACGCTTCCGCTCTTTCCGTTGCCCATAGGGAATACTATCGGATAGTCCTTTACATCTACTCTTGTTTCAACTGATTCATCATCACAAGTGACTGTCAGGAAATCAAGTCCGCCGTTTGTGCAGTATCCGTAGAGAGTTCCGTCATCAGAGCAGTTGAAATCGTAGTAGCCCTTAGCCTGAACATCGGTGTTGAGCTTGGTATAGCTGTAGTCACCGTAACTGTTCTTGGTAACTTCCATATCGGCGTAGTCCACCAGTGCAATAGGCTGAGCCACATAGAGGTTCTGTTCTGTACCTGTTGCAAGCTTTGTAATCTTGTTCTGATACTCGAACGGATTGAGAGAAGCCTCATCAGGCATATCAAGTATCTCCTCGTTCATCATGAATCCCAGTGAAAGAGGGTACTTGTTCTTATACATATAGCTAACTCCCGATGCGCCCTGATATTCAAGGTAGTCCTCATCGGTTGCGAGCATTGTGTTCTTGGAGATAAGATACTTTATTCCGAGAAGCTCATTAACGAAAGGCGGAGCAGTTCTGTAATAGTATCTGTTTCCTGCCTCAGAGCCATAGAGTCCGAGTCGCTGGAAGTAGCGTGTTACCGCAACTATCGCAGATGAAGAGAACTGCGAAACTCCGTAATAGCCGTAAGTTGAGCTGTCGTTAAGGGTATACGTGCCTGTCATCTCACTGCGGTAGAAAAGGTCGGATTCCTTGGACTTTGCATCATCAAGAAGCTCTCTTACCTCATCATAGCGTGTAGGATAGGAAGGTCTGTCGGAGCTTCCGACTGTCTTTACACCGATGACAGCATTGCTTGAAAGCTCGCATACAACAGCGGCTGCAAGGCATACGTTCATAACGCTTCTTCTTGCCTTCATGTCCTTGAATGGGAATATCTTTGCAGCAACTATTATAAGGATGTATGCCGCAGTTATTATCATGGAGCTCTTTATAGCTCCCTCTATCTTGAATTCATCTCCGAGCTTGCGGTAGTTAAGGTAGAATACCGCAGCAGGTCCGAGAAGAAGTGCAATGATGTGGTATATCTTTATTCCCTTTCTGCTTATGACCTCGTATCCCCTGTAAGCTGCGGCAACGAGTATAAAGCAGAATATAAATGCAAATCTGTAGGGTATCTGGTTTGTAACGTGGAAACCGTGCCAGATGAAATTGAGCTTGTTCATGTTACAGCTTACAGCAATGAATGCGAGCATGAGCGTCATGAATATCTTCTCGCGTATCTTTATGCCTGTAGAAAGCAGGAAAACGCCTATCATAACCACAGCCAGCATACCGCAGGCGAAGTTCGGAAGTCCTTCCTTCATAGCAGGCTCGCTGTACGAAAGCATATTAGCGAATATATCCGTCCACTTCTCGTACCATGAAATATCCTTCGGGAAGTAGTTTGTAGCACTGTAAGTGAGCTGAAGTGCAAGATACGCAGGGAGAAGAATGAATCCTCCGAGACCTGCGGCGATAAGGGATGAACGTATTATAAGGAACAGCTTCACAAAGAAGTCCTTTATGCCCTTTCCCTCGATTATTATAGCTGCACCGAACATCAGTACAGTGAAAAGGCATGTGAAATAGCCGATATAGTAATTGGATATAAGCGAAAGTGCGAGTGATATGGTATAGAGCTTCCACTTGCCTTCACGGCACATCGCTACAACTCCCGTCATAACCAGCGGGAAGAGTGCAATGGTATCGAACCACATTACGTTCCAGTAGTATCCGAGCATATAGCTGCAAAGTGCGAACATCGACGAAAATACTACGATAGAAAGGTCCTTGCGGTTGTAGGTATATCTCAGGAAGCAGCTGAAAAACGCACTGCAGAAGCCTATCTTGGCTACGAGTATATACATCAGCGCTTCACGGGTATATTTCTCATCCACAAATACAGAAAGCCAGTTCAGCGGACTTGCTGCATAGTAGGATATGAGCGAGAGGAAGTTGGTGCCCATACCGTTCTGCCACGAGTACATAAAGGAACCGCCTGTAAGGAGCTTTTCCCTTACTACCCTGAAAAACGGATAGTACTGATGCCAGAGGTCCACAACGAGGAACTGATTGTTTCCGTGGGGATATATCTCCGCCTTTGCGAAGCCGTAACACATTATTGCCGATGGTATTATGAATGAAAGAATGAAATAGAAAACGCCCTTGTCATACATAAGTCTGCCAAGCCAGCTGTTCCTGAATTTCTTTAATCCTTCTGAGGAAGCGTTGCTTTGAGTCTTGCCGGTCGTTCCGTTAGCCATTTTATTATCCCTTCTTTGTTCACTTTAATATATGTGCAACAACAATAGCTGCTATATAGAATATTATCGTTACTGCAAGCGCTATATAATCTCTTGCGGAAGATTTCAGCTGACGCAGACGTGTTCTGCCTTCGCCGCCGTTATAGCATCTGCATTCCATAGCCGTTGCCAGTTCATCCGCCCTTCGGAAGGATGATATGAACAGCGGTACAAGTATCGATATCATGTTTCTTGCTCTGGTCATAAAGCTTCCCGAGTCTATCTCTGCACCTCTTGCCTTCTGTGCGGACATTATCTTGTCCGTTTCCTCAATAAGTGTAGGAATGAATCTCAGTGCGATAGACATCATCATCGCAAGCTCGTGGACGGGGAATTTAAGCTTCTTCAGCGGAGAAAGCAGTCTTTCGATAGCGTCCGTAAGAGTTATCGGTGATGTGGTGTAGGTCAGGAGAGAGCTTCCCATTATGAGAAGAACTATCCTTATTATCATGAATACGCTGATATTAACGCCTTCCTCGGTTATTTTCAGGAACTTCCAGTGGAAATAGGTATCTCCGCTGTCAACGAGAAAGAGGTTCAGCAAAGCCGTTATGATAAGGAACGGCAGAAGCGGTCTGACGCTCTTCACGAACATTTTAAAGGGTATCCGTGAAAGCAGTATCGCCATTACTGTATACACAGCTCCGACGGTAAGACAGAGAATGTTGCTTCCCGTAAAGAGCATGAGTATGTATATAAAGGTTATGATTATCTTGAATCTCGGATCGAGACGGTGAATGATACTATCTCCCGGGAAGTATTGTCCGATAGTTATATCCTTCAGCAAATCAGCGCACCTCTCTTCCTTTGAGCTGCCTGATAAGCAAGTCCTTTGCGTAGCCTACGGTGTAGACCTCTTTGCCGAAATCGAGTCCCTGTTTTTTCAGTTCCATGAACACCTTTGTTATCTGAGGAACATCAAGACCGATCTCCGATATCTCCTCGGAACGTGCAAAGACCTTTTTCGTCTCGTCATAGCAGAAGAGCTTTGCCTTGCTCATTACAAGTATCTTGTCCGCAAAGCCTGCAATATCCTCCATGCTGTGGGAAACTATGAGGATAGTGTTCTTTGTGCGCTCGTGATATGTCTTTATATGGCTGATTATCTTGTCACGTCCAGCAGGATCGAGACCTGCTGTAGGCTCGTCAAGGATGAGCACCTTCGGCTCCATAGCCATAACGCCTGCGATAGCAACACGGCGCTTCTGACCTCCCGAAAGCTCAAAGGGTGAACGGTCCAGAAGTTCCTCCTTAAGCCCGATATCGTGTGCCGTTTCAAGGACACGGCGCTTTATCTCCGCCTCGTCCAGTCCCATATTCTTCGGACCGAATGCTATATCTTTGTATACGGTCTCTTCAAAAATCTGATACTCGGGATACTGGAAAACAAGTCCCACCTGAAAGCGGACATCTCTTATCTTGTCCTTATTCTCCCAGATGTCCCTGCCTTCAAGCAGTACCTTGCCCGAGGTAGGTTTGAGCAAACCGTTGAAATGCTGTATGAGCGTTGATTTTCCCGAGCCTGTATGGCCCATTACGCCCACCATTTCTCCTTCTTCTATTTTAAGGTTTACATGATCCACAGCAGTCTTCTCGAAGGGCGAGCCCTGACTGTAGGTATATGTAAGTTCCTGAGTTTCAAGGATAGCCAATTTATCTATTCTCCTTTGATCATAGCGAAATATGTGTATCTATTATGAGCTTTTCGCAGACATCGCAGTAATGTCCTTTGAGTTTGAAACAGAAAAAGCCGGACTCTGCTGCGCTGATATTTGCCTCTAACCCCATACGTCCCAGAACGCCGTATTTTTCGTCTTCAGGCACCCATGTAACGCCCGATCTTCCATCGCCGCGTATACAGCCCTTTTTCATGTTTCTTCCGCAATACGGACATTTCATAGCAGTTTCTCCTTTCAGAAGAGCTTCTTTATAGCTTCGACGCATTCTTCCTCGGTTATTATATCATCGGGTACGTCGTATCCTGCCCTGCGAAGCTCCCACGCAAGCTCTGTGACCTGCGGAACGTCAAGACCGATCTCCTTTACCTGTTCAACATGTGAAAAGACCTTTCTCGGCGTATCATCAAGGACTACCCTGCCCTTGTCCATTACCACAACACGTCCGCACTTCGCCGCCTCGTCCATATAATGTGTTATAAGGACTATTGTTATGCCCTGTTCACGGTTCATGCGCATGATCGTGGACATTACTTCTTTTCTGCCCTGGGGATCCAGCATAGCAGTAGGCTCGTCGAGAATTATGCATTCGGGCTGCATTGCGATAACGCCTGCAATGGCTATACGCTGCTTCTGACCGCCCGAAAGCTGGCTTGGTGAGTGGAGTCTGTAATCATACATATTAACAGCCTTCAGCGACTCGTCCACACGGCGGCGCATCTCCTCATAGGGAACGCCGAGGTTTTCAAGTGCAAAGGCAACGTCCTCCTCAACTATTGAGGAAACTATCTGGTTATCGGGGTTCTGGAACACCATACCCGCCTTCTGTCTCAGCTGAAAGAGCTTATCCTCGTCAGCCGTATCTATACCGTCAACAAGCACCTTTCCCTTTGTGGGGAGAAGTATCGCATTGATGTGTTTGGCAAGCGTGGATTTTCCCGAGCCGTTATGTCCCAGTACCGCCACGAACTCGCCCTTCTTTATTGTAAGGTCAATACCCTTCAGAACTTCCACATCAGGAGTTTCACTGTCGCCCTTGTAGGAGAAATGAAGGTCTTCGATTTCGATTATATTTTCCATAGCTTTTCCTTATTATTCCAGAGGTTCTGCAAGTCTGACCGACGATGCCATTTTCATCATCGTATCAAAGCTGCTGCCGCGGATCAATGCGGTACACTCTGTATTTTCGTCCCTGAAAGCAACTACCAAAGCAGCAGTATGCTCACCGGGAACATAGCTGTCCTTGAAATCAGTGTATGAAGTCATCGCTCCGAGAAATATCAGTACATAGACCGGTCCGTCTGCGGTCTCGCTGACAAAAACTTCGGGGAAAAGATTTCCGAGCACCTGCGATTTCATAAGTGCGATCGTCTCAAAGCTTTCTGCATTTTCATCAGTGCGGACAGCCGAAGTAGTCTCGAGGAGCGCACGGTAAAGATCTCTGCGGCTGCCGTCAAATTCTATACCGACGTCCGCAAAGGCGTTTCTGAGGTTTTCTCCGTTTAGCTGAGGATATTCCTCGTCGGAAAAGCTCTCGTCATACCGCTCCCATTCCTGAACACCCATGAACATGACATAGTTTTCGTTGTCGCTTGTAGCATATTTTATTCTTTTGCCCTCCATATCCGAAGGCACCTTAAGAGCTATATTTCCGTCGGTTATCTCCTTCCAGTCATCAGGGATCGCGGTTTCGGGTATCGCCTGAGCAGTCATATCAATTCCTGCCATCGGATCAAATACATAGTCCTCGGCAGAGGCGGTCTCCGCCGCAGTCTCTTCTGACTGTTTTTCAGCTTTTCCGCAGGATACGGCAGAAACGATCAGAACTGCCGAAAGAAGCAATACCGATATTATCCTCATCATTTTTTCTCCCATATTGCGGTAGCGCCGCAGGGAAGTGTCATTCCAGTTGACTTTACGGGAAGTCCTATCTCGTCAAAACTTACCTTTCCGCCGAACTTGTCGGTAAGTACGCTTCCCAGTATATAGCCCATTACCGAGGGAGAAAGTCCCGTAGTATAGCTGTTTATCAGGAAAAATAGCGGATCGTCGGAGAGTACGCCCGAGCAGAGTTTTACAAGGTCATAAACGCAGTTTTCAAGCTTCCAGACCTCTCCTCCCGGACCTCTTCCGTAGCTCGGAGGATCCATGATAACGGCATCGTACTTGCGTCCTCTGCGTATCTCACGGGCAATGAACTTCTCGCAGTCGTCCACTATCCAGCGGATAGGTCTGTCGGAAAGTCCCGAAACAGAGGCGTTTTCACGCGCCCACTGTACCATGCCCTTTGATGCGTCCACATGGCAGACCGAAGCTCCTGCCTCGGCACAGGCAAGTGTTGCACCGCCTGTATACGCAAAGAGGTTGAGGACGTTTATCTCTCTGCCTGCGTTTCTTATCTTATGTGACATAAGATCCCAGTTCACTGCCTGTTCGGGGAACAGTCCCGTATGCTTGAAGCCTGTGGGACGTATATTGAATTTCAGCGGACCGTAGCTTATATTCCATGAATCGGGTATCCTTTTGCGGAATTCCCATTCTCCGCCGCCTGAAGATGAACGGTGATAGTGTCCGTCAGCATTTCTCCAGAGGGGATCTGTTCTGTCTGTTTTCCATATTATCTGCGGATCGGGGCGCACAAGGGATACTTTTCCCCATGTTTCGAGCTTTTCCCCGTCCGATGTATCGATTATCGTATAATCCTTCCAGTTATCGGCTGTTCTCAAAGACTATTCTCCTTTTTTCAGCGGCTGCACCGCTCTCGTATGGTATCTGCGATACGCACAGCCATAGCGTTGATGGTAGTGAAGTCCTCGCCCTCTACCATTATGCGTATCTGTGAATCTCTGCTTATCTCACGTACTATAACTCTGCCGTCATCGCCGAGTATGCCCTCGTATTCATCGATAAGACGGGTTATAGTGCGGTCATTCTTCCATATCTCCCTGTCACGGGGATCTATGCGGACGTTCAGCATCACCTGAGGTATTTTCTTTACAACTCCTGCGATACCGCTCATCGGTCTGCCCGAGTCTTTAAGAACTTCAAGCAGCTTCACGGCAGTAAGCTGACCGTCTCCCGTAAGCATGACATCGGGGAAGACTATATATCCTCCCGGATCGCCTGCGATACAGAAGTCGCCTTCTGTGAGCTTGCGTATGGTACTGCGCTCGTTTGCAGGCGCAGTCACTGTATATATATCATTGGAACGTGCAAACTGCATAAGTCCCAGATTATTTGCTGATGTTGTTACTATTGTATTGTGTCTGAGGAGACCTTTCTCCTTCATATGACCTGCACAGATAGCGATTATCTCGTCGCCGTCGATAATGCGGCCGTTCTCGTCCACGGCTATACAGCGCTCGCCGCTTCCGTCAAGAGCGATACCGCAACTGCATCCGTTGGAACGGGTGAATTCCATAAGTGGTTCTATGAATGTGCATCCGCAGTCCTTGTTTATATTTGTGCCGTCGGGACGGTTCCCCATAAGGACTATATCCGCACCAAGCTCGGTAAATACACGTCTTGCAGTACGGCAGGCGCTTCCGTTTGCGCAGTCTATTGCGACCTTTATGCCGCTGAGGTCTGCTCCCACATCGGTCTTTATATAGTCGATATACTCATCTATCGCCGATTCACTGCGGATAACGCTTCCGTACTTCCTTCGCGGTATGGGAGCTATCTCCTGAGGAGCGTCCAGAACAAGGCGTTCTATCTCCTCCTCGCCGCTTAGTCCGAGTCTTTTTCCCTCGGAAGAGAAGAAACGTATGCCGCTGAATTCGGCATTCCTGTAGGAAGCAGTAATCATGATGCTTCCTGCCGCTTCACGTTCCTTTGCAAGATAAGCCGCCGCAGGCGCAGGTACTATTCCAAGCAGTTCAGCGTCAACGCCTGCCGAGCATATTCCCGCACAAAGCGCCGCCTCAATGGTATCAGCCGAACTTCTTGTATCCTTGCCTATGAGTATTTTCGCCGACTCGTGTCCGTCACCTGCAAGAACTTCTGCGGCAGCACGTCCTATCTGAACAGCCAGTTCGCAGGTAAGCTCGGTGACTGCAAGGCCTTTTATGCCGTCTTTTCCGAATAATCTTCCCATCATGACACTCCTTTCCTTATTGCTCCACCAACTAACTCTTGAATTTTCTTGCTTGTCCTGACAGCGAAATACTTCGTCAGAAAGTCTTGGAATAAGACAGTATTCCTGTGCCTTTCACTGCCTGTCCTTCGCTATAATTCTTCAAGAGTTAATTGGCGTAGCAATAGTATTTACAAGCCGCATCACGGCTTTATTATCCTGTATACAGCTATGGGACGCTTTTTGCCTATGACGTCCTCCATTGTTCTGCAAAGCTGCATAGTGGGACAGTTATTGTATCTGTTGTATACTTTTATACCGCCATGTGTTCTTACGCAGAACACAGTATGTATCGAGGACATAAAGCGTCTGCCGGTCCAGAAGGATACGATGAACGCCTCGGAATCCCCGACTTCACGGAGTTTCTCGAAATGTGCGCCGAACTTTTCAAGAGCCTTTCCAAGTTTGTAGGGACTGCATCCGAATACGCCCATAAGCACACGATAGCGTTCAAGGAAAAGAGCTATCTCGTTTATAGGCTGCGGTATACCGAGGTAAACCAGCGCATTGTAGACCGATATTACCTCGCAGCCGTTGAAGCTCATATGACACAGACCGTATTTCAGCTTTGATATATCTCCCAGTCCCTGCCCGTTTATCATGGGGAAGTGGCGGAAGGCGCTGCTGAGAGCGGTATTATGGGTATAATTCTTTTTTCTGCCTTTTAACATATCTCAGAACGAGAGCTGACCCTCGCCGGCTCCGTCCGAATGATCGGGGAGCTTGAATCCTAAGTGTTCGTAAGCGAGTTTTGTAGCAACTCTTCCCCTCGGAGTTCTTCCCAGGAATCCGAGCTGCATAAGGAACGGTTCGCAGACATCCTCAAGCGTTACGGACTCTTCACCTATAGCCGAAGCAAGGGTTTCAAGTCCCACAGGACCTCCGCCGTAACCGCGGATTATCATTTCAAGCATACGCCTGTCAAGACCGTCCAGTCCGAGGTTATCTATCTCAAGACGGCTGAGGGCGATCGAAGCTATCTCCTTTGTTATCTGTCCGTCGCCCATGACATCGGCAAAGTCACGCACTCGCTTCAGAAGGCGGTTGGCAATACGCGGCGTACCTCTTGCACGTCCTGCTATCTCCTCAGCACCGTCTGCGGTACATGGTATGCAGAGTATCATGGCGCTTCTGCGGATTATATCGGTGAGCTGGGGTGTAGTATACAGTTCAAGGCGCTGTATAACGCCGAATCTGTCCCTGAGAGGGGCAGAGAGCTGGCCTGCACGGGTAGTCGCACCGATAAGGGTAAAGGGTTTGAGGTCCATACGTATAGAACGTGCCGCAGGGCCTTTTCCTATGATTATATCAATAACTCTGTCCTCCAGCGCAGGGTAGAGTATCTCCTCTACCGCACGGGAAAGGCGGTGTATCTCGTCTATGAAGAGCACATCGTTATCCGAAAGGCTGGTGAGAAGTGAAACGAGGTCTCCGGGCTTCTCGATAGCGGGACCTGTTGTAACTCGCAGGTTGACTCCCAGTTCATGGGCGATAATGCCTGAAAGCGTAGTCTTACCCAGTCCCGGAGGACCGTAGAGCAGCACATGGTCGAGGGGTTCTCCTCGGCGCTTTGCCGCCTCGATATATATAGCCAGATTCTCCTTGACCTTGTCCTGACCGATATACTCGTGGAGTGTCTGAGGGCGCAGAGTTACGTCTATATCACTGTCTTCAACTGTGTTTTCGGGAGTTATGACTCTCGGAGCAAATTCCATATCCTCTGTCTGTATCATCGGCGCACCTCCTTATCTTTTATGACCGATACGGTATCATTTCTCAAAATATCGCTTCTTCCTTACATAGAAGGGCTCGACAGCCTCCGCCGCCTTTCTGCCCATTTCCTGTTCATAGCTTATAAAGCAAAGATGCTCGTTGGGTTTCGTCATCTTGGAAAGATACTTGGAAAGCGGTACGAACAGCTTTCTTGTGCTGCCCATCATATCAAGTACGATCAGAAGCTGAGGCTTCTCGCAGCCCTTTACCATTTCCATGATGAATGCACGGTCCACATTCGGCTGCTTTGAAAGGAACTTTGACGCAGCCTTGGTTATATGTCCCAGTGAATACTCACACGGACGGTATGTGATAGTCTCCTCTTCGTTGTAAGAGATCGCCTTTATCTTCAGATTACGTGCGATCATGAGGATGCTCTTTATCTCCTGTGAAGAGAACTCCTTGCCGTATGAATTTGGATTGAGAACTGCCGACACCGACTGGATAAGGTCGAAAAGTCTCAGGCAGTTTATCTTATAGCAGTCCACATAGCGCTTGGCGAACTGCTGAAGGGCACGATAACTTGTAAAGAACGGTATGAACACATCACCATAGGGGTTCTGTATAGTTATCAGCTCAAGCTGAATACCGCCCTCTTCACGTCCCCTTTCCTGTCTTACGGGGTTCTTGCAGATAACATAAACATCGCTTCTTATGAGTGTCTGCAGGAACAATGAGCGCTTGGAAGGATCTTTGATAGCCGCTTTCAGTAATTCATCAAGGTTCATAAAACATCTTCCTTTCGTCAGACGGTCTCTGCCGCAGGGAGAAATTGGCAGCGACATCTGTATTATGTCGGTACACCTATATATATCGCGGTGTGACCGTAATGGTCAGCGGAGATCTTTTGAAGCCATAAGGCGGAGAGTCTCCTTTATGAGGTCCTGAGTACTGAGGGATGGATCGAGCTTCCTTAGTATCGGAGCTGTCTCGCCCTGTGAATAACCCAGCACCATAAGTGCCTCGAGAGCTTCTGAAACGGAAGATGAAGCTGCTCCCGGAGCTGCTGCCGAGAATGCGGCAGCGTCATTTGCAACAGAGCCCGAAACGGACTCCTTTGATATTTTATCCTTCAGCTCAAGCACTATTCGCTGAGCTGTTTTTGCACCTATGCCTTTTGTGCGTGTAAAGGTCTTGCTGTCTCCCGAAGCGATTATGAATGCAAACTGCTCGGGGGTTACGTCGGAGAGTATGGATGTGGCCGCCTTAGGACCTACTCCCGATACGGATATAAGAAGTCTGAAGCAGCTGAGCTCCTGAAGCGTTGCAAAGCCGAAAAGCTCTACAGCATCCTCTCTTACGTACATGTGGGTATACAGCTTTACATCGCTGCCTATCTCGCCAAGAGCTGCAATCGTACTGTATGAGGTCCTGCATCCGTAGCCGACTCCTCCGCACTCTACAACTGCGAAACCAAGCTCTTTGACTGTAAGCTTTCCTGTAAGACTGTATATCATAGCAAACCTTCCTTTTATTTACTGCTCCCTTGATAACGCGGGAGAACGATCATTTCCATCTTATCGAATGTCCGTGGCAGATAGCGATAGCAAGTGCATCGGCTGCATCATCGGGCTTTGGTATCTGTGCAAGACCGAGTATCATGCGTGTCATTTCCATTACCTGATGCTTTTCCGCTCTGCCGTAGCCTACTACGGACTGCTTTACCTGAAGCGGAGTATACTCCGAAACGGGTATATTTCTCTTTGCCGCCGAAAGAACTGTAACTCCTCTTGCCTGTGCAACGTCTATGGCAGTTTTCTGGTTAGAGTTGAAGTAAAGTCTTTCAACAGCCATGTGATCGGGAGAGAATTTCTCAAAGATAAACTCTACGTCCTCATGTATAGCCTTAAGTCTTTCGGTGAAGGGGGTATTTGCCTCGGTCAGTACAGCACCGTATTCAACGGGGACGAAATTAACTCCGTCGTAGTCCAGCACACCGAAACCAACAATAGCATATCCGGGATCTATGCCCAGTATCCTTATCTTATCCAACCTATCCACTCCGTTCACGGAAAGCATCTGCGGCACCTTATCCGCCGCCGGATACAACTTCCGACTATATACCTTATTATTATAGCACACTTCTCACTATCTTTGCAATACATTTAAAGCGGAAATTTTTTTATTTTATTCTGCCCGTCCGAAAACAGTCGTATTTGCAGAATAGTTTCATGTGGAAAGTTGCTTTTTCCGCTGTGATGTGGTATACTTTATCGTGTAACAGTCCGTAAAGGAGGATATGATATGAGTCTAAATGATACGCCCTCGGGCGAAAGAATACACATAGGCTTTTTCGGAAGACGTAATGCAGGCAAATCCAGCCTTGTCAACGCCGTTACAGGTCAGGAGCTTGCGGTAGTCTCAGATGTAAAGGGCACTACCACCGATCCCGTATACAAGGCAATGGAACTGCTGCCGCTTGGTCCCGTGGAGATAATCGACACTCCCGGATTTGACGATGAAGGCGCTCTTGGCGAGCTGCGTGTGAAAAAAACCCGCCAGATACTTGCAAAAACCGACATAGCCGTACTTGTAATAGACGGTACTTCTCCCGTATCCGAATGGGATAACGAGCTTGTCCGTCTTTTCAGGGACAAGGATATACCGTATATCGTAGTGTATAACAAAGCAGATGAGAAGGTCTGTCCCGTTTCCGACGAAAATGCCATAGCAGTAAGCGCTAAAAGCGGACAGAACATTCACGAGCTGAAAGAAAAGATAGCTTCACTTGCAAAAAACTCAGGAAATGACAGACGTATAGTCGGCGACCTGCTTTCTCCCGATGATATCGTCATCCTTGTAACCCCCATAGATGCCGCTGCTCCAAAGGGACGTATGATACTCCCACAGCAGCAGACTCTCAGGGATGTACTCGATGCAGACGCTGCCGCAATGGTCACAAAAGAGACTCAGCTGGCAATGACTCTCGAAAGACTTGCCGCTCCGCCGAAAATGGTAATAACCGACAGTCAGGCTTTCGGAATGGTAAGCAAGATAGTACCCGAAAGCGTTCCGCTGACCTCATTCTCCATACTCATGGCACGTTACAAGGGTTTCCTTGATACGGCAGTTGAGGGTGCTTCCGCCATAAGCCGACTCAGGGACGGCGATACCGTACTCATTTCCGAGGGATGCACTCATCACAGACAGTGCGGAGATATCGGAAGCGTCAAGCTGCCTGCGCTCCTTAAAAAGTACACAGGCAGGGAACTGAATATAACCCTCTCCTCGGGACGCGATTTTCCTGAGGACCTCTCCCCTTTCAGTCTTGTGATACACTGCGGAGGATGTATGCTCAACGAACGTGAGATGCTCTATCGCAGACGTACTGCTGAACTTCAGGGCGTACCCTTCACGAATTACGGAATAGCAATAGCCTGTATGAACGGAATACTGAAAAGGAGTCTCGGCATATTCCCCGATCTTGCCGATAAACTATGATCTCCGTCTGTAAATGAGCTTTAAGCCTGTGGTTGATCACAGGCTTTTTTATAAAAAAAGCCCCTGACATAAGTCAGGGGTAAAGCTGAGCTGATTACTCAGCGTCTGTATTCTTTTCTACGTAGTTAACGATATCGTTAACAGTCTTGATCTCTTCAATTGCCTCATCAGGGATAGAAAGATCATACTCGTCCTCTATTGTCTGGATAAGATCAACGATATCAAGTGAATCTGCACCCAGATCATCCTGAATGTTTGCCTCGGGAGTTACAACGTCCTCCTCGACACCAAGCTGCTCTACGATAAGTTCTTTGATCTTGTCGAAAGTCATTACATATTTCCTCCTGTTTCTTTATTTTTCCCGCTTCCGCAGGAGAGATCATCGGCGTGTTCTTTGAACTCACCGATTTTTCTAAACTTAGTATAACGTTCTTTCAGTAATTCGTCAATATCTTTTTCGCATTTTTCTCGGATTTTGAGTGACAAATATTCTTTAATATTTTCTGAAATTTTGTCTAAATCGTTATGTGCGCCGCCTAAAGGCTCTTTTATAATGGTCTCGGCAACTCCGAGATCGACCATATCCTCGGCAGTTATCCTCATTATATTGCAGGCTTCCTCCTCGCGTGAAGCGTCCTTCCAAAGGATGCTCGCAAAGCCGCGGGGCGATACTACCGAGTACTGTGCGTTCTCGAGCATAGCCAGTTCATCGCACACTCCGAGAGCAAGAGCGCCGCCGCTTCCGCCCTCTCCGAGAACGATAGATATTATAGGTGTTCTGAGAGTCATAAACTCGGCTATGTTTCTTGCGATAGCCTCGCCCTGACCTCTTTCCTCTGCCGCCATGCCTGCATAAGCTCCGGGAGTATCTATGAAGCATATAACGGGACGGTGGAACTTCTCTGCCTGCTTTGCAAGACGAAGTGCCTTTCTGTATCCCTCGGGAAGAGGCATTGCAAAGTTGCAGGCTTTATTCTCGTTGAGGTCACGGCCCTTTACCTGACCGATAACGGTAACAGGTCGTCCGTCGAGACGGGCTATACCTCCGATAACGGCATTATCGTCGCCGAAATGGCGGTCGCCGTGCATCTCATAGAAATCCGTGAACACAAGCGGTATATAGTCCTTTATAGTAGGTCTGCCCTTGGTGTGGATCAGCTGAAGGCGTTCCCACGCAGTTTTCTTCTCGTCCATATCTCAGACCTCCTTTTTATCATAGCCGTGGAGCTTAAGAAGATGCGAAAGAGTACTTCTCATCTTTTTCCTGTCCACTATCATATCAACGAAGCCTTTGTCCCGCATGAACTCCGCAAGCTGGAAGTCCTCGGGGAGTCTCTGACGCATAGTGCTTTCTATGACACGTCTTCCTGCAAAGCCGATAAGCACCTTCGGCTCGGCGATTATAATGTCACCAAGCGAAGCAAAGCTTGCGGTAACTCCGCCTGTAGTCGGATCGGTAAGAACTGTTATGTACAGTTCACCTGCATCGCTGTGGCGCTTTACGGCACCTGATGTCTTTGCCATCTGCATGAGGGATACTATGCCCTCCTGCATCCTTGCGCCGCCTGAAGCGGTAAAGAGTATCACAGGAAGGTGATTATCCGTAGCGTACTCAAAGGCACGGGTTATCTTTTCGCCTACAACGCTTCCCATGGAACCCATCATATAGCGTGAATCCATTATTCCTACCACCGCAGGAGATCCCTTGATAAGCGCCGTACCTGTGGTAACAGCGTCATTCAGACCTGTTTTAGTCCTGAGTTCCTTCTGTTTTTCGGGATACTCGGGGAAGCTGATAGGATCACAGCTTATCATATCGCCGTCAAACTCTCGGAAGCTGTCCTTATCGAAGGTTATCTCTATACGCTCGGGAGTAGAAAGTCTTCCGTGATAGTTACAGTTAGGGCATACACGGTGAAGCTCCTCATAGCGGTCAAGAAGTATGAGGCTCTGACATCTGGGACACTTCACGGTCTCGCGTTCACTGTCATCATTGTTATTGTATCCGTTGAATCTCTTTTTAACAACGTCGAAAAAATTATCGAATCTTTCGCCCAAAGTATGTCACCGCCTTACTTCTTCTTATTTTTTTCCATATATCTGTTAAGGAAGCCAATATCATAGTTACCGCCGATGAATTCGGGACGGTTTATTATTTCAAGCTGGAAATCGATATTGGTATCAACGCCGTCAACTATAAACTCGGAAAGCGCCCAGCGCATCTTTCGGATAGCGTCGTCACGGTCGGAGCCGTGAGCGATGAGCTTGCTTATCATGGAGTCGTAGTAAGGGGTTATGGTATAGCCCTGATATACGGCTCCGTCTATCCTTATTCCGGGACCTCCCGGCACGTAGAGTGCTGTTATGGTACCCGGTGAGGGACGGAAATCCAGCTCGGGGTTCTCGGCATTGATGCGGCACTCTATAGCGTGACCTCTCAGCTTTATATCAGCCTGTGTCACTCTGAGAGGGATACCTGCGGCTATCTCGATCTGAGCCTTTACCAGATCGAAGCCTGTTACCTCCTCGGTTATAGGATGCTCTACCTGTATACGTGTATTCATTTCCATGAAGTAGAAATCACGGTTCTCGTCCACGAGGAACTCGATAGTACCTGCGTTGTAGTAACCGCACTGCTTTGCGGCAGTAACTGCGGCTTCACCCATTCTGCGGCGGAGCTCCTCATCCACGATAGGGCTCGGACACTCCTCCAGCACCTTCTGATTACGGCGCTGCATAGAGCAGTCACGTTCACCGAGGTAGATATAGTCGCCCTGTTTATCGGCGATTATCTGTATCTCAACATGGTGGGGATTTATAAGAAACTTCTCGATATATACGGTATCGTCGCCGAAGAAATTCTTAGCCTCCTGCTGTGCGGCAGTCATCTGAGCTTCAAGCTCCTTTGGAGAATCCACTCGGCGTATACCTCTGCCGCCGCCTCCTGCGGAAGCCTTTACAAGTACGGGGTAGCCTGCCTTGTCTGCGATAGCACGAGCCTCTTCAAGAGACTTTACAGCACCTTCCGAACCGGGTATAACAGGTACTCCCGCAGCCTTCATGGTCTCTTTTGCTGCAGCCTTGTTTCCAAGCATATCAATAGACTCGTATGACGGACCGATAAATACTATACCGTTCTTCTCGCAGAGTCTTGCAAATTCGGAATTTTCCGAAAGAAAGCCGAATCCCGGGTGTATAGCGTCAGCGCCCGAATTAAGCGCCGCCTGTATTATAGCGTTCATATTCAGATAGCTGTCCTTTGTTGCAGGAGGACCGATGCATATAGCCTCGTCTGCTATCTGAGCGTGGAGAGAATTCCTGTCCGCTGTGGAATATACAGCGATACAGCGCACTCCAAGTTCGCGGCACGCTCTTATTATACGCACCGCTATCTCGCCTCTGTTGGCAATCAGTACTTTTTTGAACATTTATACATTATCTCCTTGAAGGATGATCATTCTGTTTTTTCGCCGTCTGTAACAACGAATGTTATCTCGCAGGAAACAGCCTTTTCGCCGCCTACGGAAGCAAGTGCCTTTCCTGTACCTACAGGACCTCTCTGCTTTATGATCTCAACTTCCAGATCAAGCACGTCCCCCGGAACTACCTGTCTGCGGAACTTAGCCTTATCGATACCGCCAAAAAGTCCTATCTTTCCCTTGAATTCGGGCTTTGAGAGCATACATACAGCGCCTGCCTGTGCAAGCATCTCTACCATAAGCACACCGGGAGTTACAGGATATCCTGGAAAGTGTCCCTTGAACCAGAAATCCTCTTCTTTGATGTACTTTCTTGCGTGTACCTTTACTCCTACTTCCATATCAACGATCTCGTCAATGAGAAGGAAGGGATCGCGGTGCGGGATAATTTCCATTATCTGCTCTTTATTCATAAGTATATCGGACATAGCTTACTCCTTATCTGGTTTATTCACAGAGTCTCCATATCGTTGACATCTGATTTGTAATCATCGAATGATATCTCATGTTCCTCTTCTTCCTCTTTTTCAGGCTGGGGATATCTATCTGCAATGCGGATGAAATGAGGGTATCCCATCTCATTTTTCAGCCGTCTGTCAAGATCATTGAAAAAGTACATGAGAGAAAAATTGCATATATATACAATGATATAGATAAGATTCACAGGGATCAGGAAGAGCGTATACAAAAGGCATTTCTTCGGACTGTAATCCTTTTTGTGTACCACAAAGAACACAAAGCAGAAAAGATACGCAAGGACAAATACCGCTGAAACCGCATATGCCGACATCTCATCCTGTAAAGCAAGCTTTCTCATAGGTCCCATGATCCAGCCTGATCTCAGTTCTCCGGGTGCCGCCAAAAGAAGCAGGCCCAGAGGGAGAACTATCAGATTCAGCAGCACTACCACAGAATACTCCAGATAGAACCTCAGCTTCAGCATACGCATATCCTGCATCAGTATATTGAATTCTCTCAGTTCGTTGAACATATCGGTGGAGGTTATATTAAGATAACCTGCGTCAATTACTTCCTGAGTTATATACCTGAACTTTCTTCCGCTTATATTCCCGTTATCCATAGTTTACTTTATTATCATGAGCGGCTGGTCGAATTCAACAGCCTGACCGTCTGAAACGAGTATCTGTTCAACGACACCGTCGAAATCGGACTGTATCTCGTTCATCAGCTTCATCGACTCTATTATCATTATGATATCGCCCTTGCTAACCTTGTCGCCGACTTTGACGAAAGGTGCCTTATCGGGAGATGGTGAAGCATAGAACGTACCGACTATCGGGGATTTTACTATATTTCCGTTCACTGCCTCGTTCTTTGGTGCAGGTTTTTCCGCAGCCGCAGGTGCAGCGCTTACAGGCGGTGCAGGAGGCATCGGAACAGGCATACATTTTCTGCCCTTTATGGTAATAGTCTTATCGCCGTCTGAAACGGTTATTTCGGAAAGCTCCTTGCCGTTGACAATATCAGCAAGCTTTTCTATAGTCTCTATGTCTATCTGACCATATATCTTTTCCATATATCGTCCTCCTCAGTCTCTGACCTTTTTGAAGCATACCGTAGCATTATGTCCGCCGAATCCAAGTGAGTTGGAAATGGCTGCATTGACTTCCTGCTCGATGCTGCCGTTTATGCAGTAATCAAGGTCGCACTCCTCATCGGGTGTAGTTGTGCCGACTGTTGCGTGGATAAAGCCTTCCTCTATGGACTTTGCCAGAACAACAGCTTCAACAGCACCTGCCGCACCGAGAAGATGTCCTATCATCGATTTTGTGGAGTTTATCTTTACCTTCTTTGCAGCATCGCCGAACGCAAGCTTTATAGCAGCGGTCTCGTACTTGTCGTTAAGACCTGTTGAAGTGCCGTGAGCGTTGATGTAGTCCACCTGTGAAGGTTCAAGACCTGCTTCCTTTATTGCAAGGGACATTCCCATTCCTGCTGCTTCACCGCTCGGCATAGGTGATGTCATGTGGTATCCGTCGCAGGTAGCGCCGTAGCCGCCGACCTCTGCGTATATCTTTGCGCCGCGTGACTTTGCGTGTTCATACTCCTCAAGGATGAGTATTCCGCTTCCTTCGCCGAGAACGAATCCGCTTCTGTCCTTATCGAATGGAACAGATGCCTTGTTAACGTCATCGCACTTAGTAAGCGCCTTCATATTGGAGAATGCTGCGTAAGTGAACTCGCTTCTTGCGGACTCTGTACCTCCTGCGATGCACACATCAAGGTAGCCGTCCTTTATCTTTCTGAAAGCCTCGCCTATGGAGTGTGTACCTGTGGCACAGGCTGTGGTTATATCGAAATTAGCTCCGCGGAAGCCCGTCTTCATGGAGATAGTGCCTGCCGCCATATTGCTTATCATCATAGGCACATAGAACGGAGAAACTCTGCCTGCACCCTTTTCAAGGAACTTTGTATACTCTGTAAGGGTAAGGTCGATACCGCCGATACCCGAACCCACAAGAACGCCTGCCCTGTAGGGATCGATATCACTGAAATCCGTACCAGCATCCATAAGCGCCTCATGTGTTGCAACGAGAGCGTATTTTGTAAAGCGGTCCATACGCTTTGATTCCTTCTTGTCGAAGCATCCCTTTACGTCGAAATAGTCTTCCTCATTGAAGTCACGGACGAATCCGCATACCTTGACACCTGTATTTGCGGTATCAAAGGTATCTATCAATGATATGCCGACCTTTCCCTGTCGTATTCCTTCCCAGAACTTTCCTACTCCTGTTCCGAGCGGAGTAACAGCTCCGAGGCCTGTGATAACAACTCTTCTGCTCATAGATAAATAATACCTTTCTTTCTTGATTTTATGTATACGGTCACATTGACAGTCCGCCTGAGATCTCGATGACCTGTCCTGTAACGTAGGAAGCGTCATCCGAGAGGAGGAATGAAACGACCGATGCGATCTCATCAGGTTCACCGTAGCGCTTGAGAGCTACAGCATCTATCATCTTGGCCTTCAGCTCGTCTGAAAGCACATCTGTCATGGGAGTTCTGATAAGTCCGGGAGCAACAGCGTTGCATGTGATATTACGTGAACCGAACTCCTTTGCAGTAGTCTTGGTCATGCCGATAATAGCGGCTTTTGAAGCGGAATAATTCATCTGTCCGGGATTTCCGTAAAGACCTGCAACAGATGATACATTTACGATACGTCCGTGGCGCTGCTTCATCATAACGCTGCATACGTGCTTTGTCATATTGTAAACGCTCTTCTGATTTACAGCGATAACAGCATCATAGTCCTCTTCCTTCATTCGTGCAAGGAGAGTATCCTTTGTGATGCCTGCATTGTTCACGAGGGCATCGATGCTTCCGAAGTCCTCCTTGACCTGCTTGACCATAGCCTCGCACTGGTCGAACTTTGAAACGTCCGCTGCATAGCACTCAGCCTTTACGCCGAGAGCACGGCACTCCTCTGCAACTGCCAGAGCCTTTTCCTTATCGGAGTCGCTTGGATAGTGGTTTATGACCACATCGAAGCCGTCTTTTGCGAGTCTTTTAGCGATACACGCTCCGATTCCCTGTGAAGCGCCTGTAATTATTGCTGTTGCCATATTTTACCTCCGTATTATCACCGCAGTAAACTGCGGCATGTTTTTTCGAGCAGTTTTGTATCACACTCTTGATTCTAACCGTTTTAGTCTGCAAAGTAAACAGGTCAGATGTAATTATGTCAGTGACAAATGTAATTGTCATATGTCCTTTTCAAATACAAGGTCGTACTCCTGAAGGCTGCCGTATGCGCCCCGGCGCACAGGAAGATGCTCAACGAATCTGTACCCCTGTTCAGCCATATCCTCAATGACCTTGCGCGGAGATATCTTTTCTTTATCTTTTTTGAAGACGTAAAGATTGCTCCAGCAGTCGTATTTTACCCTTACGAATTTATACTGTTTCATTTTTCACTCCAAATAATACCATGATTGTACACTGTAACTGCACTGTTTACTGATCTCTGCTCACTTGCCGAGAAGCTTCTCAGCCTGATCCATTATTTCCTTTACGATCTCTGCACAAGGCTTGACATCGTTTATCATTCCTGCGATAGCTCCGCAGAGGAAAGAACCCTCGTCGAGATTTCCGTCCTGAACTGCCTTGCGGAGAGAACCCAGTGTAAGCTTCTCGAACTCGTCTGGAGTAAGACTTCCGTCCTTTTCTCCGTTAGCAAGCTTCTTCGAGAACTTTGTCTTTATGTTTCTGCATGGATGACCTGTATATCGTCCCGTTACAACGCTGTCGGTATCCTTTGCCTTTACTACCAGTTCCTTGAATGTAGGATGTATCTGACACTCCTCTGAAGCAAGGAAGCGTGTACCTATCTGTACACCCTCTGCACCAAGCATGAATGAAGCTGCCATTCCTCTGCCGTCAGCGATACCGCCTGCTGCGATAACGGGTATCTCCAGTGCATCAACTACCTGCGGTACGAGGCACATAGTAGTGTTCTCGCCGATATGTCCGCCTGATTCGGTACCCTCTGCAACAACTGCATCAGCACCTGCACGTTCCATTCTCTTTGCAAGAGCGACTGAAGGGATAACAGGTATTACCTTTATGCCTGCTTCCTTCCATGCAGGGATATAAGCAGCAGGATTGCCTGCACCTGTAGTTACAACAGCTACCTTCTCGTCTATGCAGAGCTGTGCAAGATCGGCAGCATTCGGACTCATGAGCATTATGTTCACACCGAACGGCTTATCGGTCTTTTCCTTACACTTGCGTATCTGATCGCGGAGGTAGTCTATCGGAGCGCTTCCGCCTGCAATAAGACCTATTCCGCCTGCGTTTGAAACTGCGGAAGCAAGAGTATGCTCTGCTACCCATGCCATACCGCCCTGTATTATCGGATATTCACAGCCTAAAAGTTCGGTGATTCTTGTTTTCATAATTTATCTCCTTAGTATTCGAGTATTATTCCGCCGTATGTGAGACCTGCTCCGAAGCCGATGAGAGCCAGCTTCTGACCGCGCTTTATAAGTCCCTTTTCGATGCCCTCGTTCAGTGCGAGAGGTATCGAAGCGCTGGAGGTATTGCCGTAGTGGTCAAGAGTTACTATGAACTTCTCCATAGGTGCGCCGAGGTGCTTTGCGGCAGTCTCGATAATGCGGATATTGGCCTGATGAGGTATGAACCAGTCTATCTCGTCCTTTGTGATGCCGATCTTTGCGGCAGCGAGTTCAAAGGACTTAGGCAGTGCCTTGGTAGCGAACTTGTACACTTCCTTGCCGTCCTGATAGAGCTTGTGGAGCGGCTTGTCGGTAAATCCGTCATTGAAATCTGTCTCTACCTTTACCTCGGGAGCTACCTGCAAGCTTCTTGCACAGAGATACTGTGCGCCTGTGCCGTCAGAAGCGAGATGAGACGAATAGAGCTTGTCGCTTTTTGTAACTACAGCAGCGGAAGCACCGTCGCCGAAGAGTATACAGCTTCCGCGGTCCTCGAAGTCAAGGAAGCGGGAGAGCGATTCGTTGGCAACTACCAGTATATGTTCCATGCCGTCGCCTGTCTGAAGGAATCGGCGAGCCACATCCAGTGCATAAACAAAGCCTGAACATGCGGCGTTGAGGTCGAAGGCAGCAGCGTTCACTGCTCCCAGCTCACGCTGTATAACGCTTGCCATTGAAGGTGTGTGGAAGTCCGCTGTAGCTGTACACGATATGATAAGGTCTATCTTTTCCGCAGATATGCCTGCTCTTTCAAGTGCCTGAGCCGAAGCCTTCGCACCCATATACCATGTAGGCTCCCAGCCTGCCATTCTTCTTTCGGTGATCCCTGTACGTGTTCTTATCCACTCGTCGTTTGTGTCAATGAATTTAGTAAAGTCGTCATTTGTAAGCTTCTGTTCGGGAACATAGCTTCCTGTGCCGAGAATCTCGATGCCCATTTTCTATCTCCTTTGAAGGAATTCTCATAAAACAGTTGTAAAAACTGAATTTTTATGCTATATTATATATGTACGCATTCACAGCATACAAATATATTGTAAATCATTTCCGCATTTTTTGCAACGATATTTTATCCCTTTGCTTCGGCAAAAGCAAAATATCGTCATTTTACACAAAATCCAGTGTGGAATTTCGGCAATTAAAACAGTAGCTTGTGTATAACTTACAGAAAGGAAGTTTACAGTTATGACAATTTCACTATTTTCAGGTCAGGGTTCACAGTACCCTGCAATGGGAAAAGATATCCTCGAAGCTTACCCTCATACAGGTGAGCTTTACGACATCGCTTCAGACATACTCGGCAGAGACATGAGAGCAGTCTGCTTCGACAGCACTCCCGAAGAACTCGCTCAGACTATAAACGCACAGCCCGCTATTCTCCTTACTTCACTGGTTTGCAATTCAGCGGCTATCACAAAAACTCACAACGCAGGCATCCCATTCCGTTTTGACGGCGTTGCAGGTCACTCACTCGGTGAATACGCCGCTCTCACAATGTCGGGAATGGTATCACTCGAGGACGTTTTCCGCCTTATCAAGGCAAGAGCCGAGGCTATGGACGAGGCTGCACGAAGCACAAAGGGCGCTATGGCAGCAGTTATGAAAATCGATCCCGAAAAGATAGTCGAGGTATGCGATTCCGCAAAGAATTACGTTGCAGCCGTAAACTTAAATTCGCCTATGCAGACCGTTATCGCAGGTACTCCCGAAGGCGTCGAGGAGGTAAGCGAGGTATTCAAGGAGCTTAAGGCAAGAGTTCAGCCATTGAAGGTCGCAGGAGCTTTCCACTCCAAACTCATGCAGCCCGCTGCGGACAAGTTCTACGAGACAGCAAAAACTATCACCTTCCGCAAGCCCACTGTGAAGTATTACTCCAACGTTACAGGCGGCGAGCTTACAGATTTCAGCGATATGCCTTCACTTCTCGCAAAGCACATCGTATCACCTGTCCGCTTTACTTCCGAGCTTCAGGCTATGCAGGCTGACGGCGCTGATACATTCGTGGAATTCGGTCCCGGAAAGACACTCGCAGGACTCGTAAAGAGAACTCTCGAAAACGTAAGGATATACAATATAGAGAATATGGAAACTCTCGGAAAGGCAGAGGAAATATATGGATAAATACGGACTTATAGGACATCCTCTCGGACATTCCATGTCCCCCCTAATACACAAAAAGCTGTTTGAGCTCAGTAGGATATCGGACTTCTCATATGACCTCATCGATATCGATCCTGCGGACCTCGCAGGAAGTGCGGACATGCTCCGCAGCCTTAAGGGTTTCAATATAACCATTCCGCATAAGACCGCAGTTATACCGCTCACCGATGAACTCGGCGAAAGTGCTCTCAGATACAATTCGGTAAACTGCATCAGCAACGAGAACGGAAGACTTGTCGGATACAACACCGACTGCGACGGCTTCCTTCGTTCCGCAGAGCTGCTTCCGCTGGACGGAAATGTGCTTCTTCTCGGCTGCGGCGGCGTAGGACGAATGATAGCTATTGAGACTGCACTTCACGGCGGAAACCTCACTATCGCTGTTATCCCTCAGGACGTAAAGAACGCTCAGCTCGTAATGGCTGAGATACTTGCAAAATGCAGCGCTGCTGTAAAGATAATCGACATTTCGGAGATAAACGGCAAGTATGACCTTCTCATCAACGCTACCCCCGTTGGCATGTACCCGAATACGGATGCTGTTGCAGTGTCCGACAGCGTTATAGAGAACTGCCTCAGCTTCTTCGACGTTATCTACAACCCGACCGAGACTCTTCTAATGAAGAAAGCCCGCGCCCTCGGCAGAACAGCTGTAGGCGGTGCTTCAATGCTGGTATATCAGGCTGTAAAGGCTCACGAATACTGGTACGGCGGTCACTTCGCACCCGAAGACATTTCAAAGATAATCCTTGACGTAGAAAACGAAGTAAACAACATGAACAGTTAATCAGGAGTTATTATCATGACTATATTTCTATGCGGCTTCATGGGCTGCGGAAAATCAACTATCGGCAAGCTGACAGCTAAAAAACTCGGCTGCGGCTTTTATGATACGGACGAGCTTATCGTCGAATCGCAGAAAATGTCCATTCCCGATATATTCGCCGAAAAAGGCGAACCCTACTTCCGTCAGGTGGAAGCCGAAACGATACGCTCAATGTGCGGAAAGTCCGCTGTTATTGCCTGCGGAGGCGGTGCTATGCTCAATCCCGACTCTGCAAAGGCTGCTGCCGATGCAGGAGCAGTAGTATTTCTGGACGTTCCCTTCGAGACCTGCTATGAGCGTATATGCGGCGACAGCAATCGTCCCATTGCAGCTTCCTCCACAAAAGAGGAACTGCTTAAACGTTATAACGACAGGATAGATATCTACCGCAGGCACTCAACGATACATGTAGACGCTCAGGGCAGTCCTATAGAAGTCGCTGAGATCATTGCGGATTCGGTTAAAAAGTTCAGATAGATCGGAGTTAATATGTTTATTTATAATGCAGAGATTCATACTATGGAAAACTCCGCAGAGGTAACAGACTGCGGCTGGATAGAAGTTAACGACGGTAAAATAACCGCAGTGGGAAGCGGAGTCCCCGACACTCTCACAGAGGACAGCATCGACGCAAAGGGCGGTATCGTGCTTCCCGGATTCATCGACGCTCATACCCACCTCGGCATCATCGAGGACGGTCTCGACTTCGAGGGGGACGACTGCAACGAGTCCACAGATCCCTTCACTCCGCAGATGCGCGCTATCGACGGCATCAACCCCTTCGACCGCTGCTTCGAGGAAGCAAGGATGAGAGGTATAACCGCAGCGGCTTCCTGTCCCGGAAGCGCCAATGCCTGCGGCGGTGAGATATGCGTGATAAAGACCGCAGGACGCCGTGTTGACGATATGCTCGTAAGAACATGCGGCATCAAGTTCGCTATGGGCGAGAACCCAAAGCGTGTTTACAGCGACAAAAATGAAACTCCCATGACACGTATGGCTGTTACCGCCATTATACGTGAGGGACTCTATAAAACACGCCGCTATTCCCACGATATGGACAGCTACTACTCGGATAACGAGAACTACGAACCGCCTGAGTACGATATAAAGTGCGAAGCACTCATGCCCCTCCTCGACCGCAAGCAGAAAGCATTCTTCCACTGTCACCGTGCGGACGATATATGTACTGCTATACGCATCGCAAAGGAGTTCAGCCTCGATCCCGTTATCATACACGGCACAGAGGGACACAAGATAGCCGATATCATCGCAGAAGAGGAAGTTCCCGTTATCTGCGGTCCTATAATCTGCGACCGCTGCAAGCCCGAAATGCGCGGACTTGAACTCGAAAACGCAAAAGTCCTCCACGAAAACGGAGTAAAGATCGCTATCTGTACAGACCATACCGTTATCCCGATACAGTACCTTCCGCTTTCGGCACAGGCTGCCGTAAAGGGCGGTCTCGACCGTGAGGAAGCTCTCAGGGCGCTTACTGTTGTACCTGCCGAGATACTCGGTATAGAGGACGTTGCAGGCACTCTCACAAAGGGCAAGGATGCCGATATACAGATCTACCCGAAGGGCTGTGATCCGCTCGACCTTATGTCCGAACCCTTACTTGTAATGATAAATGGCAATATCTGCAAGAGAGAAGGTATATGATGAAAAAGAAAATATCACTTCTTACCTCTGCCGTAATGCTTTCTGCCGCCCTTATGAACGGTTCGGCTTACGCAGAGGAGGATACTCCCGAAGTAAAGACCATTGTTATCGGCGGGATAATCTACAGCTACACGGTAGATGAGAACTATTCCTGGTACGACGACGAGACCGAAAAGTTCGTCACTATAGTCGGCGCTCAGAACGCAAAGGGCGAAGTCAAGCTGCCATTGTCTCTTGAAGACTACCCGGTAACCAACGTAGGTAGCAAGGCTTTCTTCAATAACACAGATATAACTTCCGTGAAGCTTCCAGACACACTCGAAACTATCGGCAGCAACGCCTTTGCAGGCTGCATCTCGCTTGAAAAGGTCGAGAACTCCAAGGGCGTAAGCAATTACGGACAGGGCGCTTTCATGGGATGCACTTCACTTAAAACCATCGACCTTTCAGGTGCCGAGGATATATACGATTCAGCCTTTTCTTCCTGTATCTCACTGACCGATGTTAATTTCAGCGACAAGCTGAACTACATACGTCAGGAGGCTTTTTTCGGATGCAGCGGTCTTTCCGTTGTGACCATACCGAAGGATACCTACATCGAATACAACGCTCTCGGCAAATACTACGACCTGCGAAGCGGATATTATAAATCCGACGAGAATTTCCTCATTCTCGGTGAAAGAGGTTCCCATGCAGATTCATATGCCGACAATTACTCCATAAGCTTTATCGATCCAAAGAAGGACAGGCGAGGAGATGTTGACAAGGACGGCTTTGTAAGCGCTTCCGACTCTTCCGCTGTACTACAGGAGTACGCACGTCTTTCAACTGCGGCAGAGGGTACTTTCACGAGTTATCAGATATACATGGGCGACTTCGACGAGAACGGCAGGATAGATGCAGGCGACGCTTCGGCAATACTTGCTGAGTACGCACGTCTTTCAACTCTCGGTGACGAGCCCGTTACCACTACATCAACTACCGTGACTACATCTTCAACAACATCCACAACTACAGTCACGACTACTATTACGACCACAGTCCCTAAGACTACCGCTAAGCCGACGGTCACAACTACAGTACCGAAGGCTACAACTAAAGCTGCTGCGACAACTGCGGCTGTGAAGTCCACAACAAAGGCGGCTGCAACTACCGCAAAGGCAGCGGTAACTACTGCTGCCACAAGCACCAAGTAACATAAAGGCGATAAGTCTTCATTTTATATTATCATAACATACAAATAACCGGAGAACGGGCGTACATAAGTGCGCCCGTTTTTCACTCCCCTAACCGATTTACAGCGGTAAATTGCTTTTTTCGCCAAAAGCCGACGGTTTTGCACATCATTTTTCTATAGCGGAAGTTTTCTCTCAGCTATTGACACTCGGGCGAAAAAATAGTATCATTAAAAGTAATAAACCCACGTTTGGTGTCCCTTACAAACGCAGGGGACCGGGAAGTATTAAGGAGGAATTAGCATGCTTACGGACATGAACAGCAAATTTCAGAAAGAGGGTCTCACCTTTGACGATGTTCTTCTGATACCCGCAAAATCAGACGTTACCCCCAACATGATCGACCTTACCACTAAGCTCACTAAAACTATCACTCTCAACACACCTATCATGACTGCCGCTATGGATACTGTCACAGATTCACGTATGGCTATCGCTATCGCAAGAGAGGGCGGTATCGGTATCATCCACAAGAATATGACTATCGAACAGCAGGCTGATGAGGTTGACAAGGTTAAGCGTTCGGAAAACGGAGTTATCGTTAACCCGTTCTCGCTCACCGAGGATCACATCGTTGCAGACGCTGATGAGCTTATGGGTAAATACAAGATATCAGGCGTTCCGATAGTTGATGACAAGAACAAGCTCGTCGGTATCATCACAAACCGTGATATGCGCTTCCTTACAGACTTCAATGCGAAGATCTCCGAGGTCATGACAAAGGACAACCTCATTACTGCTCCCGTAGGTACTAACCTCGAACAGGCTCAGGAGATCCTCCGCAAGCACAAGATCGAAAAGCTCCCGATAGTTGACAAGAGAGGTCACTTAAAGGGACTCATCACTATAAAGGATATCGAGAAATCGGTACAGTATCCTAACTCTGCACGTGACGCTAAGGGCAGACTCCTCTGCGGCGCTGCTATCGGCGTTACAGCAAACGTTCTCGACAGAGCTAAGGCTCTTATCGATGCTCAGGTCGATGTACTCGTTCTCGACTCTGCTCACGGACACAGTGCAAACATCCTCAAATGTCTCTCAATGGTCAAGGAAGCTTACCCCGATATCCCTGTTATCGCAGGTAATATCGCTACAGCAGCCGCTGCCGAGGACCTCATCAAGGCAGGCGCAGACTGCGTAAAGGTCGGCATCGGACCAGGTTCTATCTGTACTACCCGTGTAGTTGCAGGTATCGGCGTTCCACAGATCACTGCTGTTTATGATGTTGCATGTGTTGCTCAGAAGTACGGTATCCCTGTTATCGCTGACGGCGGTATCAAATACTCAGGCGATATAGTCAAGGCTCTCGCCGCAGGTGCAAACGTAGTAATGCTCGGTTCACTCCTTGCAGGCTGTGCAGAAGCTCCCGGTGAGACTGAGATATACCAGGGACGTCAGTTCAAGGTATACCGCGGAATGGGAAGTCTCGGCGCTATGGCTAACGGCTCCAAGGACAGATACTTCCAGGAGGGCGCTAAGAAGCTCGTTCCGGAAGGTGTTGAAGGCCGTGTACCTTTCAAGGGCCCTGTTGCTGATACTATCTTCCAGCTCGTCGGCGGAATCCGTTCAGGTATGGGCTACTGCGGTTGCGTAAACATCCCCAAGCTCCACGATAACGCTCAGTTCATCCGCATCACAGGTGCAGGACTTAAAGAGAGCCATCCTCACGATATCTACATCACCAAGGAAGCTCCTAACTACTCAACACAGATATAACTCGTATTTCAAGGGAGTCCTAATCAGGACTCCCTTTCCTGTTCCATGCGCAGAATAGACAAATCCGTTTTCCAGTTTTGTACATTATGCCTATGACATTTTGCACGGAATTATGTTATAATAATAGTATCAACGTGTAGTCGCTAATTCTGATGTAAATCCGGTTGAGCGTCTGCACCTTTTTATTTTTTCGGGAGGTATTGTTATGTATAACGTTAATGACGCAGTTATGTATGCTTCTTACGGTGTGTGTATCATCAAAGCCATAGAGACTCGTGATTTCAGCGGCGAAGATGTGGAATACTACGTTTTTCAGCCTGTAGGCGACGATAGAAATACATTCTATGTGCCTACCGAAAACAGTCCGCTTCTTGATAAGATGCGTCAGGTATATTCAAAGAAAGAAGTCGAGGACCTGATAAGTATAATGCCCGAAGAAAGCGATATATGGATCGATAACGACGCTCAGCGCAAAGAGGAGTTCCGCTCGATAATCGATCAGGGCGACAGACGTGAGCTTGTTAAGCTCATAAAAACTCTCTATTCCCGCAAGCTGAAGCTCAACGAGGGACACAAAAAGCTCCACTCCTCCGATGAGAGATTCCTCACCGAAGCCGAACATATGCTGTATGACGAGTTCGCTTATGCCCTCAACATCCCCCGTGAACAGGTGCTTCCTTACATAAAGCAGGCTATTGACAGGGCTTCTTAACATTCCTTACGATACGTGTCCTCCGTTTTCTGGATTGTTTTTCAAAGAACTATTGACAAAGCTATAAATCTATGCTATTATTACATTATACACTTAAAACTGTGAAGAGGAAGGCTCGGTCCGATATAACTGTTTACAGAGAGCTGCCGTTCGGTGCAAGGCAGTAGCAGTCGGGATCACAGCACACCGCCTCCGAGTTCGTCCAATAAACGACGGGCGCTCCCGTTACAGAGCACTTGAGATACGGATAGCATCCGTGTGAATCAGGGTGGAACCACGGTAATTATCGTCCCTTTTGCCTGCTTAAGGCTTAAGGGACTTTTTTGCGCTTCGGGAGGTGATAAGTATGAGCAATATAATTTACAACAAGCAGGAAGAAGCCTACGAGCTGCCTTATAAGCTCTGGGGTACCACTCAGACCGTCCGATTCTATACGGAAAATGAAGAGGACATTATGAAAAACCTCTCGGAGATAGCCAAAAAGCTCGATAAACTCGACGGAAGCAAAAATACTATCGCCGAAATGATAATCGATGATGGCTACTATGAGGGAGGTTCTCCCGATGCGCTGGCAAAGCTACTCTCGCTGGAAAATGTTTACATCGACTTCGACGAGGGAGATATCATCGTCTGCTTCGATACAGGTACCGATGACGGTTTTATGCGTGACAGAGTCCACATAGAACTGTTTGCAGATATTTTCGAGGTGACAGGCTGGGTAGGTTGATATGGACATGCCCCACAGAAAAGATATCCGCCTTAAAAATTACGATTATTCACGGAACGGCGCGTATTTCGTGACTATATGCACGAAGCATAAACAGCATTATTTTTGGGATTACAGCAAACCTGTAGGGGGCGATGCCCACATCGCCCCGAACATTAATGAAAATAACAATATTACAACGCCATTACCGTTCGAATTATCAAATATCGGTCGGATCTTAAAAAGACATATTGAAAATATAAATGGCATAAAAAAATATGTTATTATGCCAAACCATATCCATCTGATTATAAAAATTGAAAATGATTATACGAACCACGATGGGGCGATGTGGGCATCGCCCCCTACACAATCGTTACCTAAATTGATACGTTCATTAAAAATTCTGGTAACAAAAGAAGCAGGATTTTCTCCTTGGCAGCGTAATTATTATGATCATATAATTCGTAATGACAAGGAATTATCCAGGATTTGGCAATACATCGAATCCAATCCCGAAAATTGGGAGAACGATGAATTATTCATAAACGAAAATATTAAAAAGGAGAAATAACCATGATAAAATTAACACTTCCTGACGGCAGCGCAAGAGAGATCGAAGCTGCACAGTCAGCCGCAGAAATAATCAAGGGCATAGGCATGGGACTTTACAAGGCTGCATGCTGTGTCAAGATCAACGGAGAGGTCAAGGACCTCCGTACAGTTATCGACAGCGACTGCAAGTTCGAGGTATGCACATTCGACTGTCTCGACGGTAAGAAGACTTTCTGGCATACTGCTTCACATATCCTTGCTCAGGCAGTTAAGAGACTTTATCCTTCAGCAAAGCTTGCTATCGGTCCTGCTATCGACAACGGATTCTACTATGATTTCGACCTTGAAAAGCCTTTCACTCCCGAAGAACTCGAAAAGATCGAGGCTGAAATGAAGAAGATCGTCAAGGAAGACCTCGAACTCGAGCAGTTCGAGCTTGCACCTGCTGACGCTGTAGCTAAGCTCAAGGATATGGACGAGCCTTACAAGGTAGAACTCTGCGAGGAGCATGTCGGCAAGGGTGAGCCTATCTCATTCTACAAGCAGGGCGAATTCACAGACCTCTGTGCAGGTCCTCACCTTATGACAACAGGTCCCGTAAAGGCATTCAAACTTCTCTCATGCACAGGTGCTTACTGGAGAGGCAACGAGAACAACAAGATGCTCAGCCGTGTTTACGCTATCGCATTCCCTAAGGCTTCACAGCTGGATGAATACATAAAGATGATCGAGGAAGCTAAGCTTCGCGACCACAAGAAGCTCGGCAAGGAGCTCGCTCTCTTCATGTTCGACCGTACTGCTCCCGGTATGCCTTACTGGCTCCCAAGAGGCTGGAAGCTCTTCAACGCACTTCTTGAATACTGGAGAGGCGTTCACGAGGAACACGATTACACCGAGATTTCAGGTCCTGTGCTCTCCAAGAAGGAGCTCTGGGTAACTTCAGGTCACTGGGATCATTACCAGGACGGCATGTTCGTTATCCCTTCCGAGGACGAGAACGAAGTATACTGTGCTAAGCCAATGAACTGCCCTAACGCTATCAAGGTTTACATGAACAAGCAGCGTTCCTACAAGGAGCTCCCCCTTAAGTTCAATCAGGTAGACGTTATCCACCGTAAGGAGAAGTCAGGCGAGCTCAACGGACTCTTCCGTGTTCAGCAGTTCAGACAGGACGACGCTCACATCCTTGTAACTGAGGAGCAGATATCATCAGAGATCAACGATATCATGGATATCGCAACAGAGATATACGATACATTCGGTCTTGAATACAAGGCAGAGCTTTCAACACGTCCCGATGACTACATGGGCGATATAAACGTATGGAACAAGGCTGAGGCTGACCTTAAGGCTATCCTCGAAGAAAAGTACGGTCCCGACGGCTATGAGCTCAACGAGGGCGACGGTGCATTCTACGGTCCAAAGATCGACCTTAAGATGAAGGACGCTATCGGACGTGAGTGGCAGATGGGTACCATCCAGCTCGACTTCCAGCTTCCTCTCAACTTCAGCATGAAGTACATCGCTTCAGACGGATCTGAGAAGCAGCCTGTAATGATCCACCGTGCTATATTCGGTTCATTCGAGAGATTCATCGGTATCATCACAGAGAACTTCAAGGGTGCATTCCCGTTCTGGCTCTCACCAATGCAGGTAGGTATCGTTCCTATCAGAACAGAGCACAACGAGTACGCTAAGAAGGTAGCCGCACTCCTTAAAAAGAACCGAATCAGAGTTGAAGCTGACTACACAGACGACAACATGAAGAACAAGATCAGAAGATTCAAGGACTACAAGGATCCGTATGTTGTTATCATCGGTGACAGCGAGGCTGAAAATGAACAGGTATCTATCAACATCAGAGGAAACAAGCAGCTCAAGAACGTACCTCTCGACAAGTTCATCGAGATGTGTACTTCAATGAACGAGAGTCATTCTCTCGATATAATCGATACACTCTGATATCAATAACGATCAGCAAGGGGACCGCTTCGGCGGTCTCTTTTTGCTGATCGCTTTGTGCAATAAGGAACCCTGTCCCTCACAATGCACCCCGCTTATTTGTATCTTATTGTATTTATATCGTAAGTTCTTATCTCGATCGGTAACAGTGACAACTCTCCTGCGTTCTTGACAATACAACGCATATTTGATATACTTATTTATGTAAAAATGCACCCCGAATCACTCCGCTCCGATGCTCTCGGATGCACTATCACCACGGTGCAGCAACGAGGGATAACAGACTGTCCGCAAAAGGGGGACTGATGATATGAATGGAAAAAAACTATGCCTGAAACTGCTTTCGGGTATTTTTTCATGCCTTATGATACCTGTCAGCTTCCCGACGGCTTCACTTGCTGCCGATACTCCCGACAGCGGCTATTACCCTATCAAGCCCATAGACACGTCTGTTCCTACGTATCACGAATACCTCGGTACACACGGCGAAAGCTGTCCCGAAGATACCGAGATCAGCATAAAGGGCTCGGACTATTCATCCGCAGAGAACGGCGAATTCACCGTTGAAAGCTACGGCTCTGATGATGAGCTTCACGAGGATGTTCTGGTGTGGTCAAGCGCCGAGGGGCAAGTCACTTACGATATAGATGTCCCCGAAACAGGCAGCTATTGCATCGATATGACCTATTTCCCCATGCAGTCAGGCAGTTCTGATATCGAGCTTTCACTGACTGTCGACGGCAGTACTCCCTTTGACTCGGCTTCGAGGGTAGTTCTCAGCCGTGTATGGGTGAACAAGAAGGATATCTACACAGATTCAAGAGGTAATCAGGTGCGTCCTTCGCAGGTTCAGGACGGCATGTGGCTCACACGGTCAATAAGCGATCCCGACGGTCTGTACGATGCGCCCCTTGCGTTCTATCTGGAAAAGGGACACCATACCCTCGGCATTTCCTCGGAACGTGCGGAGTTCGCCATAGATACGATAGATATACGCTCTCCCGAAGCGCTCCCCACATATACCGAATACGTTGCTTCACTTGGCGGAGCATCAAAGGACACAGAGTCCGCACTGATACGCATAGAGGGCGAAAATGCCGCATACAAGTCCGATCCGACGCTGTGTCCCACTACAGACAGCACAAGCTGTCTCGCCTCACCTGCCGATCCTGTAAAGGTAGTCTACAACACTCTCGGCGGAGGCGGAAAATGGAAAAAATCCGCACAGACTGCGGAATGGGTTATACCTGCGGAAGAGATAGGAAAAGGCGGCTGGTACAGAATAGGCATAAAGGCGCGTCAGGATCAGATGCGAGGATTCAGCTCCAACAGAAGACTCTATATAGACGGAGAAGTTCCCTGCCGGGAACTGGACGATATAAAATTCGGATATGACAAGGACTGGCAGCTTGTAAAGCCTTCCGCTGACGGAAAGGAAATATCGGTATACCTCGAAGGCGGTCGTGACCACACTATAGCTATGGAGTGCGTTACAGGCGAGATAGGCGAACCCCTTCAGAGACTTGATTCCGCAGTCAGGGAGCTTGACCAATGCTACAGAAGCATACTGATGATAACGGGACCGTCTCCCGATAAATACACAGATTACTACGTCCACGAAAAAATACCTACCCTTACGGACGACTTTACCCGTCTTTCGGGCGAACTCCGCTCCATCCGCAACGATATAGAGGCGATCTCGGACAGCAAAGGCTCCGAAGCCGCTATACTGGAAAATCTCGCAGTGATACTGGATAAATGCGTAAAGCATCCCCTGCTTATACCCGACTATATGAAGCAGATAAAGGACAGCCTTACCTCCGTTTCCGCATGGCTCAGGGACTACCGTGACCAGCCCCTTGAAGTGGACTATATAGAGCTTGCCTCGGAGGGCAGAAGCTTCAGCCGTGTTAAGCCGAAACTCTGGGAAGCCATTTCTTTCGGCATACGCTCATTCTTCGGCTCGTTTTTCGAGGACTATACGACACTCTCGGATGTTGATGACAAGGATGCACTGAATGTGTGGGTAAGTCTCGGACGTGACCAGGCTCAGGTCGTAAAGGAGCTTACCGAAAACAGCTTCATCCCCGAATATGGCATCCCCGTATCGGTTAACCTTGTATCAGGCGGCATCATCGAAGCATCCCTTGCAGGCAAAGGTCCCGATGTTGCGCTGTTCTTAGGCGGTGAATTCCCCGTAAATCTTGCTGCAAGAGGACTCATCGAGGACGTTTCGCAGTTCCCCGATTATGCCGAAACTGCACAGCGTTTCCAGGAAAACGCAATGACTCCCTACACATTCGGAAACGGCATATACGGACTTCCCATAAGTCAGTCATGGCCGATGATGTTTTACAGAACGGATATACTCTCGGAGCTCGGAATAACATCTCCCCCCGAGACCTGGTCGGAGCTCATAGACATGCTCCCTGCCCTGCAAAGGAACTACATGTCCGCAGGACTGGTGCTTCCTCCGAATAACATCTCTCCCGCAACGGAAACGGGACACACCTTCGCAATGCTCATGCTGCAGAAGGGACAGAATTACTATAACGAGGACCTGTCCGCATCCTGCTTCAGTACAGTTGATGCAGTGCAGTCCTTTGAGGAGTGGACGGACTTCTACACTAAGTACAGCTTTGAACAGAGCTACGATCCTTTCAGCAGATTCCGCACAGGCGAATACCCCATAGTCATTTCCAATTATACCTTCTTCAATCAGCTTTCCGCTGCTGCTCCCGAAATAAAGGGACTCTGGGATTTCTGTCAGGTGCCCGGTACGGTACAGAGTGACGGAAGCATATCCCATGCGGCTAACTCCAACGGCTCGGGAGCTGTCATATTCAGCAAAGTCAAGAACAAAGAGGACGCCTGGAAGTACATAAGCTGGTTCACCGATACTGAAACGCAGGTGGAGTACGCTTCGCAGATAGAGGGACTAATGGGTATCATGGGACGCTTCGACACCGCAAACACCGAAGCATTACAGCGCCTTTCATGGTCAAAGGACGAGCTTGAACGTCTGAACGCCCAGCGCAGTCAGCTTACAGAGATACCGATAATACCTGCATCCTATGCAGTTACGAGAAATATAATGAATGCCTTCCGTGAAACAGTCAACGAAGGCGAAAATCCCCGTGATACACTTATCTGGTACAACAGGGATATAAATGACGAGATAGAAAGAAAACGCCGTGAGATCGAAAAATACAGCGGCTGAATGAAAGGAGGCGGAAGCTTTGGCTGAAATATCTGCCGAAAACATCGGAAAACGCACAAAAAAAGAGCAGCGCCGTGAACTGTGGCGCTCGGTAAAGCGCAGCAAGGAATGCTACGGCATGATAGCGCCTTTCATGCTGTTCTTCATCATATTCACGGTCATACCTGTCATAATGTCCCTGCCTATGGGATTTACCGACTTCAATATGGCAGAGCCGCCGAAGTTCGTGGGACTTTCAAACTACGCAACGCTCTTCCTCTCGGACAAGGTATTCATCCGCTCTATAAGAGTAACGCTGGTATTTGCGCTTCTGACAGGTCCCGTAAGCTATGTGCTGTGCTTTCTGCTGGCGTGGCTTATAAACGAACTCCCACCGAAGCTCCGAACTCTGTTCACTCTCATATTCTACGCCCCCTCAATGGCAAACGTATACACCGTATGGCAGCTTATTTTCAGCGGCGATATGAACGGCTATGCCAACTCGTTCCTTATAAATACGGGACTGATACGCGCCCCTATACAGTGGCTTACGGACGGCAGATACGTTCTCGGAGTCACTATAGTGGTACAGCTATGGATCTCACTTGGCGCAGGCTTCCTTGCCCTCAGGGCAGGCTTCCAGAACATCGACCGCTCACTCTACGAGGCAGGAGCTATAGAAGGTATCCGCAACCGCTGGCAGGAGCTGAGATACATCATTCTCCCCTCTATGGGACCGCAGCTCATGTTTGCCGCAGTTATGCAGATAGTAAGCTCTTTTACAGCAGGCACTGTGGCTCAGAACCTTGTGGGATTCCCGAGTACTGATTACAAGGCGCACACAATTATGACTCACGCCTACGATTACGGCTGGGTACGCTTTGAAATGGGCTATGCATCCGCAATATGCATGGTGCTTTTCGTGGCAATGTACATCTGCAGCCGTCTCATCAGCCGACTTCTCGGCAAGTATACCGACTAAGGAGGCTTTATATGACCAATACAGACAAGCTTAAAGCCTCAAACCGACAGGCAGGCAGAAAACACGGCGGTACTATCGCTATCGGACTGTTTCTTGCAGTTACGGGACTGTTCATGGTACTTCCCATATACCTCACTATAGTCATGTCAGTCAAGCCTGTGGAGGAGCTTTTCATATTTCCTCCGAAGCTGTATGCGGTACGTCCCACTCTTGACAATTTCAGGGATATGTTCCGTGACCTCAACAGCAACCGTGTACCCTTTTCAAGGTACGTCTTCAACAGTCTTGCGGTGACGGTATCCGTAACGGTATTGCAGTGCATATTCTCATCAATGGCTGCATTTACCCTTGCGAAATGCAAATTTCCCGGAAGCAAAGCCATAAACAGCATCATAGTAATCGCCCTGCTGTATCAGAGCAACGTAATATACATCATGCAGTACATAGTTATGTCCAAACTGCATCTTATTGACAATCCTCTGGCACTTATACTCCCCTCGGTGGCATCGCCTATGGGACTCTTCCTCATGCGTCAGTCCATATCGCAGATACCCGATGCCATGATAGAGGCTGCAAAGGTGGACGGTGCAGGACTTTTCCGCATCTGCTGGCAGATAGTCATACCGAATCAGAAGCCTGCACTCATGACGCTGATGATATTCGCATTTCAGGGCGCATGGAACATACAGGCAGGTTCTTGGGTGTTCAAGGAGCAGTATAAAACTCTCCCCACTGTGGTAACTCAGGCAGCAGCCTCGGGACTCGCCAAGGCAGGCGTTGCAATGGCGGCGGCTGTATTCATGCTGCTTCCGCCTGTCATATTCTTCATGCTCGCACAGCGTCAGGTAATCGAGACTATGGCGCATTCGGGCATAAAGGAATAGGAGGTGGCTCTGTGAGGAACATCATCAGAAGAGCTGCCGCTCTCCTTGCTTCGGCAGCAGTACTGTGGGGAGGTTCATTCCCTGCGGCTTTCGCAGGTGAACCCTACGAGGTTTATAACTACGACTGCTGGGGTGAGCCTATCCCCTCTCAGGCAGGATATATAGCGGAACGCGCAGTTTCAGGCACCGACCTCGGTACGTCTCCCTTCAGTTCACCAAGTGACCTGTTCTGCGGTACGGACGGCACTTTCTACATCGCCGATACAGGCAACAACAGGATAGTCGCCGCAGACAGCGGACTCAGCTCCACAGTTGAGATATACGACCGCTTCACAATGCAGGACGGCAGCACCACACGGCTTAAAGCTCCCACGGGAGTCTTTGTATCCCCCTACAATGGGTATATGTACATTGCGGACCATGATAACTCCCGTGTACTCGTATGCGATACTCAGGGCAGCGTCGAAATGGAGATAACCAAGCCCGATTCGGAGGTCTATGACAGGAACAGGACATTTCTTCCGCAGAAAGTAATTGCCGACAAGGCAGGCAATGTATACGTAGTCCTCAGCAATATAACCACAGGTGCGGCAATGTTCTCGCCAGACGGCGTATTCACGGGATTCTACGGCGCAAACAGAGTTCAGCCGACTATGCAGAGGATAGGCGACTTTTTCGGAAGGCTGTTCATCTCCGAAAAGAAAAAAGCCCGCCAGATGAGAAACATCCCCTCGGGAATAACAAGCTTCGATATAGACGGCGATTTCATCTTCACATGCTCCGCTTCTTCAACTCAGTCCACCGATACAGTGAAGAAGCTAAACGCCGCAGGAAAGAACATTTTCGCAAATATGGACGTTATATTCGGCGACTACACTCCCGTATACGATACCTCACAGAACAGACTTATGGCTCCTGCCATATGCGATATAGACATCGCAGAGGACGGCAATATCAACTGCCTCGACCTTACATCGGGCAGAGTCTTCCAGTACGATGAGGACTGCGGACTGCTTTTCATAACAGGTGCCGTATCAAAACAGCTTGGCGGCTTCGACCAGCCTGCCGCACTTGAATCCTTCGGGAACGACCTTTACGTACTGGATTCAAGCAAGAATACAGTGACAGTTTTCACCGAAACAGACTTCGGCAGCATAGTCCACAAGGCGGCTGCTCTCCACAATGACGGACGCTACGACGAGGCTATAGGTCCATGGCAGGAGGTCCTTGAATACGACGGAAACTACCTGCGCGCCTATGTGGGAATGGCTTCGGGACTTCTCAGGCAGGGCGACTATAAGGGCGCAATGAAATACGCAAAGCTTGCGGAAGCAAGTGACATATACAATAAGGCTTTCGAGGGCTACCGTATGGAGTGGCTAAGGGCAAACTTCGGCATCATTGCCGCAGTCATCGCAGCAGCGGCTGTTTTACTCGCCTTAACCGGCAAACTCAGGAAAAATCACCGCAAAGCTGTTACTACAGAGAAAAAGGAGGGATAGCACATGATGGACCTTACTCAGGCGCAGTGGGTTAAGTACGCAGTAACTCACCCTGCCGAGGGATTTGAGGATATGCGCTGGAAGAAGTCAGGCTCGCTGAAAATAGCCTTCTTCATCGTGTTCCTGCTGTTCCTCTCACGTATTGCCGTGAGCCGACTCTACGGCTTTCAGTTCTATGCGACCTATGACAAGATATTCAACATCATGCCATACATAATACAGAGCTTCGTACTGTTTGCGGTATGGGTAGTGGGAAACTGGTCCGTATGCACTCTTCTGGACGGCGAAGGCACCATGCGTAACATATGCATATACAGCGCCTACGCTCTTATCCCCTTTGTGGCGCAGTCCTTTATAACAACATTGCTGTCCCACTTCCTTATACGTGATGAATCGGTATTCATACAGATAATTCAGATAATCGGTACTGTCTGGACGGTGATACTCCTGTTCTCGGCAATAAGATCGGTACATCAGTACACCTTCGGCAAAACGGTACTGGCTATACTGCTGACCATTGCGGCTATGCTCATAATGCTGTTCCTGCTGGTGCTTTCAATGTCACTGTTACAGCAGGTCTACATCTTCCTTTACACCATATACACCGAGATATCCTACAGGGTACGTGTCTGAGCGAACGGCGGTGAAAGCATGAAAGGAAAAATTAAAAGGCTTTTCCTGTGTCTGACGGCAGCAGCTCTGCTCACGGTATCGGGAAATGCCTATGCAGACAGCAGTGAGGACGATATAACTATCCCCGAACAGACAGAAGAGACCGATACAAAGCCTGCCGACACAAAGCGTAAGGAGTCGGTGGAAAACGTTACAGCTTCAGCTGAGCATATAAAGACCTACCTTAAAAAGATAGGCGAGGCGGACGGTTTTGAAGTGTACCTTAAGGATAAGGACTTCGATGACGAACTATGGGAAGCTGTCGGCGGTAAACCAAAAAAGAAGTCGGAATACACCGACGAACAGAAAAAGACCGATGAGACCGTCAGCGAACTGAAAAAGCTTGGCGAACTTACCGCAGTAGACAAGAAAACAGGTGCTCCTGCGGCTACATTCAAAAAGGGCAGTAAGTCCGACGAGGGACTTATGTACATAAGCGACGGCGGACGCTTCATGCTGACCGTCAGCGAGGACAAGTCAAAGGTACTGAGTATCCGTCAGGTCATATCCACCATAGACGAACCCTGCCTGTTCCGTTCATCAGATAAAAAAGAGCTGTTCCTTACAGACAGAAAGCTTACAAAGATAACCTCCTCATACCGCTTCAAAGGCAGAGATGACGATAAAACTGTATACACATCCACTGCGGACGGCAGCTTCGTATGGCTGTCAGCCGATGAAAAACAGGTTCTCGGAGTGTTCAGGCGTCACGCAGAGAATGAGAACTACTCCATGATAGTTGACGACCGCTATGCAAATATCGGCATCGAGAACAAAAAAACCGGATACATATGGTGGTCCTCACCTCTCGGCGCAGGAAGAGACCGTCTTGCAACTCCGCTTGTAACAGACGATATGCGTTCGTCGCTGAAACTCCGCTACGGAGTGCCTGCAAGCCGTTCAGTGAACAATGTACTGCGCTCAGGCGGCAACGAATGCGATATAAAAGTGACTGATACCGCAAACGGCATAAAAGCGGTATACACCTTCTCATCCGCGGGCTTTACTGTCCCCGTTGAGTACACTCTCGAAGAGGACTGCCTTAAGGCTTCTGTAAAGGTCAGCGAGATAAAAGAGACCAACTCCGCAAATCTTGCCACGGAACTGACAATTATGAGTTCATTCGGTGCAGGCGGCGAAAACGAGGAGGGATATTTCGTTATCCCTGACGGAAGCGGTGCGCTTGTACACTTCAACAACGGGAAAACTATGGACGTAAATGCCTATTCGCAGAGAGTCTACGGTCCCGACTGCACTGCCGTACCAACTACAAGGGGCGCAATTACCGAGCAGATATACATGCCCGTATACGGCATAGTAAAAGAGGATAACGCCCTGCTTACTGTAGCTTCGGGCGGAGATACCAACGCATACATTACTGCACAGACCTCGGGGCAGTCCAACACCACATACAATTTCTGTAACTTCACATTCGTAATGCGAAGCAGTGATACTTTCTATATGTCGGGAAATAACAGCGATAAGCTGACGGTATTCGAGAGCGGTCCCATAAAGTCCGATGATATCGAGCTCCGCTACTATCCCATTACCGCAGAAGATGCAGACTATACGGACGTTGCAGAGTGCTACAGGAACTACCTTATAAACGAGGAGCATATAACTCCCCGTGCAGAGGCAAACTCTTCACCGCTTTACGTAAAACTACTTGGCGGAGTTCAGAAGAAAAAGCCTGTACTCGGCATACCTGTCAATATGAAGCAGTCCGTTACAGATTTCGGTGAAGCTGAGGCTATCCTCGCCGAGCTGAAAGAGAAAGGTGCGGACAGTATCACAGCAGAATATGACAACTGGACCGATGATGGTATATGCAGCAAGATAGATACCTCCGCAAAGCCTTCATCGGTACTCGGCGGAAGCAGAGAGTTCACTTCACTCATAAACTACGCATCCGCAAACGACATCAGGCTTTACCCTTCCGCAGACTACAGGTGCTTCTATTCGGGCAACGGCTACAATTCATTCGGAGACACCGCTGTAAGGGTATCTGGTTCATACTCACGCATAGTCAGCTACGATAAAGCTTACGGTGTGCCCGACGGCGCAAGAAAGAATCTGTCCCTTTTATCACCTGTCTCCTTCGGAAAAGTCTACGGTGAAACTGCGGAAAACTACAGCGCCGCAGGTCTTGAAGGCGTTTCGCTTGGCGATATGACAGCTTCACTTTACGGCGATTACGGCAGGAACTCGATATCACGTGCAAAATGTGCGGAGCTTCTTGAAGAAAACTGCGAAAAGCTCAGTTATTCCCTTGAAAGCGGCATACTTGCAGAAAATGCCAACGCCTTCCTGTTTCCTTACGTAAGCTGTATAACGGACGTTCCTATGTCCTCCAGCAGATTTGATATCTTCAACGAGGATGTGCCTTTCTATCAGATTGTTATGCACGGTCTTATACCATATACAACGGAAGCTGTAAACGGCGATCCCGACAGAGACAGGCTGCTGCTTATGGCTGCGGCTACGGGAAGCAGTCTGAAATACGACCTGCTCAGCTCCGAGACCAGTGAGCTGAAAGACACCGAATACGATATATATTACTATGCCGCAAGCAGCGCTCATACTGACCACGCTGCCGAAAGCTACCGTCTTCTTTCTCCGCTTCTCAAAAAGGTGAGCGGATGCACTATAGAGGACTATAAGACAGAAAACGGCGGCGACCTTATAACTACCGTTTATTCCGACGGCACTAAGGTAGTTACCGACCTTGAAGCAAAGACCGTTACCTATGACGGCAATACCATATTCCTCAGCAGCAAGGAGGTGAAGTGAGGATATGAGCGAAAACAAACAGAAATCACCTCGGCGCAGACTCTCCTATCAGAGAAGAAAGGCACTTTACGGCTACGGATTCCTGTCCCTGTGGATGATAGGAACGCTTATATTCTTCCTTATACCGCTTGTCAAGTCGCTTTGCTACTCGTTCAGCGAAGTATCTGTCGGTACAGGCAGAATGGTGACGGAGTTCGTGGGACTTGATAAGTATGAATATGTTCTTACCGAGGACGGCAAATACACCGACCTTCTGAAATCAACTCTCCTTGAAACTCTGTGGAAAACTCCGCTGATACTTATATTCTCGCTTTTCGTTGCAGTCATGCTGAATCAGAAGTTCCGCGGAAGGACTCTTGCAAGAGCTGTATTCTTCCTTCCCGTAATAATCGCAACAGGTCCCGTATACGCCATTATATCGGGAGATATGAGCTCTACAGGCAATTCGGGAGCAGAGCAGTTCTCCACAATGTTCTCTACGGACCTTGTTGGAAAGCTTCTTCGCTTTCTGGGTATCTACGGCATAAGCGATAAAATGAGCGGTATGATATCGGCAGTTGCGGATAATATATTCGGTATAGTATGGAGTGCAGGCATACAGATCCTCCTCTTTCTTGCCGCATTGCAGACTATACCCTCCACCGCAAGAGAAGCCGCACAGGTCGAGGGTGCTACAGCATGGGAATACTTCTGGAAGATAACCTTCCCCTGCGTAAGTCCATATATTCTCGCAAACCTTATATTCACCGTCATCGATTCCTTTACAAGTCCCACCAATGCGGTAATGAAACGTATACACGATATGGGCGAGGACTGGCGCTTCGGAGAAGCTTCCGCAATGGCGTGGGTATACTTTGCAGTGGTAATGGCTGCAATAGTAGTTATAACGCTCATCGTAAACAAAATGATATACTACGAGGTAGAATAGGGGGCTAAAGTATGACTGATACAAATATACAGACTGTTCCCGAAAATACCACGGAAAATAAACCCGAATTCTCAAAAGAGGAACGCTCCTATTTCAGAAGAAAAGCTGTTACGGACAGAGTGTGGCCTTTCTTCAGGACGTTCATCCTCATAGGACTCAGCTTCGTTATCCTCTATCCGCTTATATATATGGTAAGCTGTACTTTCCGTGAACGCGGCGATATGAACGATCCTACAGTAATGTGGATACCCCGTCATTATACCCTTGACGTTCTGAAAGAAACTGTTCAGGCTATGGACTTCTGGAACACATTGAAGAATACACTGATACTGAATATCGGCTGTTCACTGGTACAGGTCATATCCTGCGCCATAACAGGATACGGCTTTGCAAGATTCAGCTTCAAAGGCAAAAAGCTTCTCTTCGGTATAGTCATAATGATGATACTCGTTCCGCCGCAGGTCATATCCCTTCCGCTGTATTCGCAGTTCCGCTTCTTCGGCATAGGCGACCTTACGGTGAACCTTATCGACTCTATGGCTACAATGTACCTTCCTGCACTAACCGCAAACGGTATTCGTGCAGGACTGATGATACTTATTTTCCGCCAGTTTTTCAGGGGACTCCCCCGTGAACTTGAAGATGCCGCATACATCGACGGATGCGGTCCGCTCCGCACCTTCATTCAGGTCATGGCTCCTAACGCAGCGTCGGCTTTCCTTACGGTTTTCCTTTTCTCGGTCGTATGGTACTGGAACGACTATTACGTAAGCTCCACATTCTTCACCAATACAAGAACTATAGCTCTGATGCTCCAGAACCTCGATACAGAGCTGAAGGTACGTCTTTTTAATTCGGCAACAGCGGATGTGTCTCCCCGTGAGCAGATAGTCTGGAAAGAGGCAGGCTGTCTTATTTCCATAACTCCGATACTTATAATGTATGTATGCCTTCAGAAATACTTTACAGAAGGCATAGAGCGTTCGGGAATAGTGTCATGATCCGATCAAACAAGCTGTTTTTTGCCGTATAAACAGTTTCAACGTCTTTTTAACGGAAAAATGTTGCTTTTTTCTTTCTGCTGTGATAATATATAAACCGACTCATAAAGATATAAGGAGGTAATCATCCATACTGAGAACATTTTTAAACTATCTCTCTAAACGTCTTGCTTTGCAATACGCAGTATTAATATTCGTATCGATACTCTGTGCCGGCTCTGCATTCGGGTTCGGTTCATGCATCGGAAGATTCTTATTTACTCTTTTGCACTGAATGACCTTCTCTTAAAAGCATACCCTCTCATAAAACGAAGCGGTATGCTTTTTATTATCTTTTTCCGCAAAAAAGCATTTTCATCTGCCGAATAACCGTTTTCACCGACCATTCCCCCAAAAACCCGTTTTCACCTACCGTTTAACGGAAAACTATTGTGTTTTTTTTGCATCATGCTATAATAGAATCATGAGGTGAGCACAAAGAAAGAAAACACCTCAGAAATTCCTTTTCTAAGGTATCTCAGCCTAACCTTCAAGCGCGCGTAGTATGGAATGGCTTTGATATAAATACATTAAAAAACAATATTAAAAAAATTCAGGAGGAATTTACAATGGAAAATGTAATGAATTATGGTTTTGTTGAACTCTCTAACGATGAAATGGAGATGCTCGAAGGCGGTAAATGGTATCATGTAGTTGGTGCTGTAGTAGGCGGCGTAGTAGGCTGCGTTGGTGGCGGAATGACTGGTGCTGTTGCTGGAGGAGCAGTAGGAACATTTACTATTCCTGGTATTGGCACTTTAAGCGGAGCGGCAGTAGGTCTTGTTGGCGGCGCAATTACAGGCGCAGGCGCAGGCGCTGTTGGTGGAGCTACACTTGCAGACTACTTTGCAAAGTAACGTATATTTTATAGTTAATATTGATAGTGAATGACTGTTTACGATTTGATATTCACTACCGCTATTTATTATGGAGAGTGATTTATTGTGTGTAAATATAATGAAAATGAAGAATTAATAAAAACACCAGCAGCTAAACGTTCTGTGATTCTTTTCTTGCTTGGAATCCCTATGATATACGTAGCTTCTTTAGGTAAAGAAAATATTTTTTGCTTAATCATTTCAATTGCATACGTGATTTTACTTTTTGTAAATGGGATTATTAGTTTTCCTATTATAATAAAAAATATATACAAGAAAAATAAAAACAAATAGTTATCGTTGATAGCAACTATACTCTATTATTCTAATAGAAAGAGAGTATTTTGCTTTATTAGATGATTTTCGCAGAGTGGTGATACGACCTGCCGAATAACCATTTTCACCGAACGTTTAACGAAAATTGTGTTTTTGGGCTTCAAGCTATTATAAAAACTGAAGTAAACATTTTATAAAGAAAAAGGTTATAACTCATGCTAAAACAGTTTTTAAATATCTCTCAAAACGTCCCGCTTTGCAATATGCAGTATTAATATTTGCAACGTTCCTTTGTGCAGGTTCTGCAGTCGGGTTCGGTTCATGCATCGGAAGATTCTTATTTATTCTTTTACACTGAATGCTCTTCGCTTAAAAGCATACCCTCTCATAAAACAGAGCGGTATGCTTTTTTATTTTCTCCCAATCAACATTACTTTCCCACAGATAATCGCTCCGATCTGCCGAATAACCGATTTCACCGACCGTTAACCGTGAAAGCATTGCATTTCATCCTGTATATGATATAATATTATCATATAAGAAATCAAAGCAGAAGAGGAACCTATAATGAAAAGCACTTTAGCAGACAAATTAAAAAAATGTTTCGTACTTGCACTGATATTTCTTGCGCCAAAATTCTGCATAGGAATGTATCTGAAGAATGATTTTGGAATAAGCTCATTGCTTAGCATCATACTGATATTCATATTCATGCGTCAGTACAACAGACCTGCTATTGCAGAGCAGAAAGAAAACATAAAAAGAACGAGTCCGCTTATGCTTGCAGGAATCGCAATATGCTCTTTATTCATGCGGCTTGCAATAACATATTTTTCGATAAAGGAAGGCACCATGCCTGTTGATGAAAACTGGCTGAATGTCAATAATATCGTTAATGTTATCATACTCAGTCCTATAGTTGAGGAAATGTTTTTCCGCTGGGGACTTTCAGAAACATGTATAAGCAGCAAAACAAAAATGCATAAAAAAGTGATCTTCATTATATGCTCTATATTGTTATGGGAACTCTGTCATAAGGCATTGCTGAACATAACGCTCGAGATCATGGGATTACTTATGATCCTGATATATCTGAAATCAAAGAATATCACATATACGATAGTTTTCCATTTCGTATCGAACCTTGTTTACGTGCTCTTTACTTCTCCGATGCAGAACAAGCTCGGATTCCTTGTAAACAGCAAAGCAGCACTGGCAGTAGATCTGACTGTCTTTGCAGTATCTGCTGCAATGATACTCATTTCGCTGTTCAGAAGCAGCAAGAGAACTCAGGAACTCGTAACGGATACGATGTGACATAAAAAATGATTTTCAAGGCACAAAAAACTACTTGACAACAGGTTTATTTTGTGATATGCTTTTAATATAAACCAATGAAGAGGAGTAAGTAGCTTGCAGGAAGCATCCCAGAGAGCCGTCGCATGGTGAAAGACGGTATGCGGAATACAGGTGAATGGACCTCTGAGGGCAGACTGAAAACGGCATTGCCGTGAGTATGCGCGCCGCAGTGGAACTGCGTTATCAAAGCCTGTGTATGAAGTACACTTAAGAGGCTGCAATGTTGCAGCAAGCGGGGTGGCACCGCAGAAGCTAAGTAAAATCAGCTCCTGTCCCGGCATTTATCAATGTCGGATAGGAGCTTTTCGTTTTATCCGACAAAACCCTGAAAACTTTGAAAAGGAGAAAATCATCATGGCAAACGAAAAAATACCTTACAAGATCTATTTATCAGAGGACGAACTTCCCAAGCAGTGGTACAATGTTCGTGCTGATATGAAGAAAAAGCCTGCACCTCTTCTCAATCCTGCAACAGGAAAGCCTGTTACTGCCGAGGAGCTCAGCCACGTATTCTGTGACGAGCTTGTAAAGCAGGAACTGGACGAGACAACTCCGTATATCGACATCCCCGAGGAGATACAGTCCTTCTACAAGATGTACCGTCCCGCACCGCTGGTAAGAGCATACTGTCTCGAAAAGGCTCTTGATACTCCTGCAAAGATCTACTATAAGTTCGAGGGCAACAACACAAGCGGAAGCCACAAGCTCAACTCTGCTATCGCACAGGCTTACTACGCTAAGAAGCAGGGACTCAAGGGCGTTACTACAGAAACAGGCGCAGGTCAGTGGGGTACTGCACTTTCAATGGCTTGCTCATACTTCGGACTGGACTGCAACGTATACATGGTAAAGGTATCGTACGAACAGAAGCCTTTCCGCCGTGAGGTAATGCGTACATACGGCGCAAGCGTAACTCCTTCACCTTCAACAACAACAGAAGTCGGAAGAAAGATACTCGCTGAATTCCCTGATACAAACGGAAGTCTCGGATGCGCTATCTCCGAAGCAGTAGAAGCAGCTACCTCAAAAGAAGGCTACCGCTATGTACTCGGAAGCGTACTTTCACAGGTACTTCTCCACCAGACAGTTATCGGTCTTGAAACAAAGATCGCTATGGATAAATACGGTATAAAGCCTGATATCATCATCGGCTGTGCAGGCGGCGGTTCAAACCTCGGCGGACTTATCTCTCCGTTTGTAGGTGAGAAGCTCCGCGGTGAAGCTGACTATCAGATCATCGCAGTAGAGCCTGCATCATGCCCGAGCCTTACACGCGGTACTTACGCTTACGATTTCTGTGATACAGGAAAGGTTTGCCCTCTCCAGAAGATGTACACACTCGGAAGCGGCTTCATGCCTTCACCTAACCACGCAGGCGGACTCCGTTACCACGGCATGAGTTCTATCCTCTCAGAGCTTTACGATCAGGGACTTATGGAAGCAAGATCAGTAGAACAGACTTCTGTATTCCAGGCAGCTGAGCAGTTCGCAAGAGTTGAGGGAATCCTCCCTGCACCTGAGAGCAGCCATGCTATCAGAGCAGCTATCGATGAAGCAATGAAGTGTAAGGAAACAGGTGAGGAAAAGACTATTCTCTTCGGTCTTACAGGTACAGGCTACTTTGACATGTATGCATACGCTGCTTTCAACGACGGCAAGATGAGCGACTATATCCCTACAGATGAGGAGATACAGAAGTCTCTTGCAAAGCTTCCGAAAATAGACTGATACAGCAGTATAATTTCAAAATAGAAACGGGCGTATCCTTCTTTAGAAAGATACGCCCGTTGTATTTTATGCAGTTATTGCACCTGTCACACTGTCATATTCTTACGAATTAGCAGCAAGTGCCTTTTCTACAGCCTTATTTCTCTTTTCCTTGCGTCTTATAGCTCTTCTTATTCTCTTGAAGAGAGAACCTAAAATGAACTCTAAAGCGCCTGTTGCAACTGCAAAGAGTGCAAATGGAAGAAGTACGTTAGAACCTATGTAGAATACAGCCTCTCCCGTAAGCATATAAGCTATTGCGCCGCCTGCGATGATAACTGCACCTATCGTAAACACGATGATACCGCTCCACATGAAGATATTACCGTAAGCTCCCATAAGGTGCTTGCCGCGCTTATCAACGATAACTGCGATCCAGATGAGCAGTACGAGGATGAGTGCGAGGATTATACCGAGTGTTATGAACGAGAAAAGATAGCTGAGATTATCAAGGCTGAATCCCACTGTCCTGCTCCACTTATCAAGTGAAAGATTTTCTTCAACCTTGTTCTTTTCAAGCTGACTGCGGAGCTTGTTGTAATCGGCGATCTTAAGCTCATAGCCGAATACTTCCTTGTCAACTCCCGAGTTGCCCTCGAAGAAAGCTGTTATATCGTTGTTTGAAACGGAAGGATCAGCGATATTTCCGTTCATCATGTAATCGGTGTAAGCTGCTGCCTTTTCTGCCGCAAATCCCAGAAGATCGGTCTTTGCAAGATACTCGCGGAAATCAGATCTGCTTGCTGAACCGTTTGTGAGGTCCGAGAATGCAAGACTTCCGTAAATATCATCGTAAACGGGTTTGCCGTCCAGCTGACCGTCAAGAACCGAAGTTATGCTCATTTTCTCAACGCGGTTCTTTACTATATTTCCCGAGATACCGAGCTTCATGCAGAACATGATGCTGAGCAGTATAAGGAGAAGAAGTGCGATAACAGTTATTATACCTGCGCCGATTATTCTTCCTGCGCCGACCTTTGTTTTCTTTTCGCCGTAGTCCTTTGAGCTCTCATCAGGCTGCGGAGCTTCTTCCTCAGGCTCGTCATAAAACGGCGGAGGTGCAGGGTTTCCGAAGGTATCAGATCCGTTCATCACGGGAGCCGAAGGTGCAGGCATCGGGATACCGTTAGGCGGTACTGTCTCATCTACAGCGTTCACGCCTTCATTCAGTGCATCATCGGCAGCTTTTTTCGCTCTGTTTGCGCTGTCCAGTGCTTCATCTATAAGCCTGTCTGCTTCCGAACGAGTCTCTTTCCTCAGTTTATCTGCCTTTTCAGCAGCTTCGTCCAGTGCAGCTTTTGTCTTGTCAACGAGAATATCGTCCACATCTGTTTTTGCGCCGCATTCCTCGCAGAATCTGGCACCGTCCTCAACGAATTTTCCGCATTTTTTACATATCATACTCTTTTTCCTCCTTTATACTGCAATATTTCACGAACACAGTATCTGATGAATCAGGTCATCAATGTCATTATACCGCAAAAATAAGGCAATGTCAACTAAAAGCTTTCGGATAATCAGCCTTTTATTACGGTATATTGTTTGCACTCAAAAACTGAGCCCCCCCTTCTGTCTGCATATAAAGAGATTCGGGGAAAGACTCTCAGTTGAAAGCCTTTCCCCGATAATGTATAGAACATAAAAGTGATTGTCTGTTTCAGAAGTACCGTCAGTTGAGCTCGAACATGCCCGTATAGAGCTGATAGTACTTGCCCTTCTGTGCAATAAGACTGTTATGGTCGCCGCGCTCGATTATCTTTCCGTGTTCAAGTACCATAATAGCGTTGGAGTTGCGGATAGTTGAAAGTCTGTGAGCAATTACGAAAACTGTTCTACCGTCCATAAGACTGTCCATGCCCTTTTCGATGAGAGCCTCAGTACGTGTATCGATAGAGCTTGTAGCCTCATCGAGTATGAGTACGGGAGGATCTGCAACTGCAGCTCTTGCAATTGCAAGGAGCTGACGCTGTCCCTGTGAGAGATTTCCGCCGTCACCTGTGAGCACGGTATCATAGCCGTTTTCAAGGTGAGTTATGAAGCTGTCCGCATTTGCAAGCTTGGCTGCTGCATAGACCTCCTCATCGGTAGCATCGAGCTTTCCGTAGCGTATGTTGTCCATTACAGTACCCGTGAAAAGGTGGGTATCCTGAAGAACTATGGACTGTGAACGGCGAAGGTCACTTTTCTTTATCTTGTTGATGTTGATGCCGTCGTAGCGTATCTTGCCGTCAGGTACATCGTAGAATCTGTTGATAAGGTTGGTTATAGTGGTCTTTCCTGCACCTGTTGAACCTACGAAGGCTATCTTCTGTCCGGGCTCGGCAAAAAGGCTTATACCGTTCAGAACAGTCTTTTCAGGTTCGTATCCGAAGTAAACATCATCCAGTTCAAGACGTCCCTTCACCTCGGTGTAGGTGACAGTACCGTCTGCCTTATGAGGATGACGCCATGCCCAGCGTCCTGTACGCTTATCGGACTCTGTTATAGTACCGTCCTCCGCGATATCAGCGCTTACCAGTGTAACATAACCATCGTCAGCTTCGGGTTCTTCGTCTATAACACGGAATATTCTCTCTGCACCTGCAAGAGCAGTAAGAACCGAGTTGAGCTGCTGTGATACCTGAGTTATAGGCATCGAGAACGAACGTGTGAACTGGAGGTATGAGATGACAGTACCTACAGTCATTCCGCCGAATCCCTTTACTGTCATGATACCGCCGATAATAGCTGTTACAGCATAGTGGAGATATGACAGATTGTTCATGATAGGCATGAGAATGTTTGCGAAGGTATTTGCTCTTGTTGCAGCCTGACAAAGCTCGTCGTTCAGACGGTCGAACTCTTCATTTGCTATATCCTCGTGGCAGAATACCTTAACAACCTTCTGACCGTCGATAAGCTCCTCGATATAGCCGTTTGTCTTACCGAGTGCAGCCTGCTGAGCTATGAAGCCCTTACTGCTTCGTGCTCCGATAAATCCGATAACACGAATGATAACAAAGAGCATTATGACTACTATAATAGTCAGCAGCCAGCTGTATATCAGCATAGCAACAAATACTCCGACGATAGTAACCGCCGAGCTTATGAACTGTGCGATACTGTTTCCGAGCATTTCACGGAGCGTATCGGTATCGTTGGTATAAAGGCTCATGAGTTCGCCGTGTGTGTGCTTATCAAAGAACTTTATCGGCAGTGATTCCATTTTATTGAAGAGGTCATTTCTTATTCTCATGAGGGTGGTGGTCGATACACGCATCATAAGGCGCTGATACACAAATGTGGATAATGCGCCAAAGAGGTAAACTCCTGCCATTGCTGCAAGTATGCCGACGAATCCCTTTTTGTTCCAGTCGCCTGTTTTAAGCGCCTGTTCGATGTTATCGATAAGCGGTTTGAGGAGGAAGTTTCCTGCAATGCCTGCAAAAGCACTGATAACTACTCCGATAACAACAAAAATGAAGTGCAGCTTGAAGCCGTACATGTAGCTTGCTATGCGCTTTATCGCTTTTTTCATGTCCGCAGGCTTCTGTACAGGTCCCATATTCTTCTTAGGAGGCATTATTCATCCGCTCCTTTCTGCTGAGAATCGTATACCTCACGGTATATATGGCTTGTTTCAAGAAGCTCATCGTGAGTACCTACAGCACTTATCTTACCGTTATCCATAACTATGATACGGTCCGCATCCTTAACGGATGATATACGCTGTGCAATGATGAATGTGGTGGTATCTGCCAGCTTTTCGCGGAAAGCCTTGCGTATACTGCTGTCCGTAGCGGTATCTACCGCACTGGTCGAGTCATCAAGAATTATTATCTTCGGTTTTTTCAGAAGTGCTCTTGCTATACAGAGTCTCTGCTTCTGACCGCCTGAAACGTTTACGCCGCCCTGTCCGAGGTCTGTATCATAACCGTTAGGGAATCTCTCGATGAATTCATGAGCGCAGGCAGCCTTGCAGGCTTCTGTTATCTCCTCATCAGTTGCATCCTGATTGCCCCACTTAAGGTTATCCTTTATTGTACCCGAGAAAAGGACATTCTTCTGAAGCACCATTGCAACATTGTTTCTGAGGGCTTCAAGACTGTATTCACGTACATCCTTTCCGCCTACCTTTACTGTACCCTCCGTTGCATCGTAAAGACGCGGGATAAGCTGTACAAGAGTGGTCTTTGATGAACCTGTACCGCCGATTATACCGATAGTCTCGCCTGACTCTATAGTCAGGTCAATATGGTCAAGTGCAAGATTGTTCATATCATCGAAGTAGCTGAAGCTTACATTGTCGAATACTACAGAGCCGTCCCTTACGTCATCTGAAGGAGAAGCGGGATCGGTAACGGTAGGCTTTTCCGTAAGAACTTCATATATTCTCTGCATTGACGCTCTTGATACTATGAACATCATGAACAGGAATGATATCATCATCAGAGACATGAGTATCTGTCCCACGTAGGTTATGAAAGTTGAAAGCTCACCTGTTTCCATCTGTCCCTTTACAGCCATGTGACCGCCGAACCAGAGTATCGATATGATGCAGGTGTACATGATGAACTGCATTACAGGCATTGTAGTTATAACGAGCTTTTCAGCACGTACCTGTGCCTGACGTACAGCTTCCGTATTTTCGGTAAACTTCTTGTTTTCATACTCCTCACGGACGAACGCCTTTACTGTTCTGATGCCTATGAGGTTTTCCTGAACTCCCGAGTTCATCTTATCATAAAGTGCAAGCATCGCCTTGAACATAGGGTGTGCCTTAGTCATGATGAATCCCATTACGAGTGCAAGTGCAGGTACTGCACAGAGGAATATCACGGAAAGTCTTGAATTCATCCTTATAGCCATAACAAGCGCAAATATGAGCATTATCGGCGCACGGCAGGCTGAACGTATGAACATCATGAAAGCATTCTGTATATTGGTCACGTCTGTGGTGAGACGCGTTGTCAGTGAAGCTGTGGAGAATTTATCCACATTTGCGAATGAGAAGTCCTGTACCTTGTGGAAAAGGTCGCTTCTTAAATTCTTTGCAAAACCCATTGCTGCAACGGCACTGAGTCTTCCTGCTAATGCACCGAAGCTGAGGGATACGATAGCCATACCGACCATGAGAAGTCCCATGCCTGCAACATAGCCTATCCTTCCCTTTTTGATACCGTTATCGATGATAAGTGCCATTACCGTCGGTATAAGCACCTCCATAGCGACCTCGCCTATCATAGTAAGCGGCGTCAGCAGGGCCTGTTTTTTGTATTGTCCGACATGTGAGAAAATAGTTCTGAACATAGGCAATACTCCTTTCCTGTTATTCTTTTTCGTTATCAAGCTCGGTCATGCGCTTGTGGAGCATACACTGGAGCTTTAGCGTATCGGAGAACTCTCCTTCTATACCTTCTATTTCCTTCATTCTGCTTATCATTCTTCCGAGGACTTCCATGAGCTTCTCTTTCTCTTCCTCAGTAAGATCGGAAAAGACGAGTTCATCGTAATCCCTGAAAAGGCTGATATGATGCTCTATTGCTTCTCTGCCTTTTTCGGTAAGGGCAAGTCTTTTGCAGCGCTGATTATCCGAATCGACTGTTTTGGTTATGAGTCCCGCCTTCTGGAGCCTTTTGGTGGATACTGCCACAGATGCGGGAGTTACGCATAGTCTTTCCGCAATGGTGGACTGAGTGCAGTTCTCGTTCTGCTCTATGGTCTTCATAATGGCAACCTGACTGAAATGCAGTGGAGAAGTCTCGCTGATGCGTCTTACGAAGAGTTTTCTCAGCAGGTGGATGCTCTCGAAAGCTCCCACCAAATCCTTGTTCCGTATCATTTTATCACCTCCGAAACAGTTAGCCAACGAAACAATTAAACGTTTAATTGATTTGACGCAAGTAACATTATATCACATACTTCCTATACTGTCAAGCAAAATACCAATAAAAGAATAAACTCCGCCCCATTGACAATACTAAAGACAGTATCATTACCGGAGGTGTACCATGATAGAACTGTATTCAGCCGAAGCCTGCGAGCTGAGCCGCAGAATGAAGGAGCATCTGGATAAGCGAGGAGTAAGCTACAGATGCATGGACGTTACAACCGAGGAAAACTACAACAAGCTGTTTCAGCTTACAGGTCAGCGTGGGTTTCCCGTCACCGTAGTCAACGGCAGTCCGATAATCGGAGTCGATACCGAAGCAGTGGATAACGCCATTGATTCCGCAGAAAACAAGGGGCTATTGTAAGTTTTCAACAAAACCAACATGAAAAATTCTTGCGCTTTTTTCACGTCACCCCCTTGCAAAACCTCCGCATTTATGTTATAATAACATAGTTCATTGAAATATACAGGCTTTATGCCGTATCATAAAACATTTTTCGGAGGTCATTTTTTATGTCAGTTCTTGAAATAATCGGAGGCATCGTCCTTCTTATAGTAAGCGTTATAATCGTTCTCATCTGTCTCGCTCAGGAGCAGAAATCCCAGGACAGCATGACTGCTGCTCTTACAGGCGCAAGCTCTGATTCGTTCTACGGCAAGAATGAGGGACGCAGCAAGGAGGCTATTCTCAACAAGATAACAAGAGCATTAGGTATCATCCTTTTCATTGCTACTCTTGCTGTTAATATCATCCCGCTGTTCACTGATAAGTAAGAACATCATAAAGCCCTGTGACTGACGGTCATGGGGCTTGTTTTTTTAGTCACATTTAATTTGAAAACAGGAAAGATATAAGGAAATAAGGAGATAATATATGTCAGGAAAGACAAAAAAGAAAAATACCGGCGCAGTAAGCGTTGAAAGCTATAAGCATAAGATAGTTACATTTTTAAGAACATACAACAAAAAAGCAATGCCAATAAGTGAACTTGAATCAAAGTGCAGAACAAAGAAATCGGGACACGAAAACTTCGCCGCAGCCTTTGACGAGCTCCGCACAGAGGGCGTAGTTACGGTACGCAAGGGCATGAAAGCCGCTCTCTGTTCAGCACTCGGACTCAAAGTCGGCGAGATAACACGTCTCAGCCGTACATTCGGATTCGCTGTCACAGATGACGGCATCGAATATTTCATTCCCGGAAAGTGCATGCTTGGCGCAATGCCCCACGACCGTGTACTCATTGCGGACATCCCCTCCCGTTCGGGCGAACCCGAGGGTGAAGTACAGGATATCATAAGCTTCGGTTCATCCGAGCTTACGGGACGAATAGAATTCGTGGACGATACACCATACCTCGTTCCCGATACCGCTTCCAAAAACCACGTTATCATAGTGAAGGACGGCAATACAAAGTTCAGCAACGGCGACAAGGTCCTTGCCGAGATAGTTTTCAGGGGACGCAGACACGCAGAGCATAAGGTCCGTATCGTATCAGTGTTCGGAAATTCCGAGCTTGCAGCATCCTGCGCTCAGTCCATACTCTGCATCCACGGCGCTCCTACCGAGTTTTCGGCAGAGGTACTTAAAGAAGCAAAGAAAATATCCGAGGGCGGAGTTCAGGAATACAACTTCAACAACCGCGAGGACCTTCGTGATATGGCGATATTCACCATTGACGGTGCCGAGTCCAAGGACCTTGACGATGCTGTATCGGTCGAGCGTACACCAAAGGGCTACCGTCTCGGAGTCCACATAGCGGACGTTTCACACTACGTAAAGGGCAACAGCGCACTTGACAAGGAAGCTCTCATGCGAGGCACAAGTATATACTATGCCGATAAGGTCATCCCTATGCTCCCGAAGGAGCTTTCAAACGGCATCTGCTCCCTTAATCCCGATGAGGACAGACTTACTCTCTCTGCATTCATGGAGCTTTCTAAAGAGGGCGAGATGCTCAGCTACCGCTTCTGCAAGAGCGTTATCCGTTCCCGTGTAAAGGGCGTTTATACCGAGATAAACCGCATACTCGAAGGTTCTGCCGACGATGCGATAAAGGAAAAGTACGCTGTAGTTGCAGAGGAGATACCGCTCCTTAACGAGCTTGCAGATATACTTATCGCAAAGAAGGAACGCAGACACGCTCCCGAGCTTGAAACCGCCGAGAGCAAGCTGATAATCAACGATGAAGGCGTATGTGTCGATGTAGTGCCCCGTGAAAGAGGAAAGGCAGAGCGCATAATAGAGGAATTCATGCTGACAGCCAACGAAGCTGCGGCAAAACTTGCAAGGGACAAGAAGGTGCCGTTCGTTTACAGAGTACACGAAGCACCTCCCGAGGAAAAAACTGCGGCACTTTGCGAGATGCTCCGCAAGGCAGGAGTAGCTTATCCGCATTTTACCGAATTCAAGCCTGCACACGCTGCCGAGATACTGAAAAACGCAAGAGATACCGACAAGTTCGAGGCGGTCAATATGATGGTGCTGCGCTCAATGGCAAAGGCAAAGTACTCCAACGAGCCGCTGGGACACTTCGGACTGGTGCTTAATGACTACGCTCACTTCACCTCGCCTATAAGACGTTATCCCGACCTTGCCATTCACCGCATGATAACGGACATCCTTGCAGGCTATGACAACACATGGCTCACCAAGCGATACAGCGGATTTGCCGCAAACGCTGCGGAGCGCTCATCCTCTGCGGAGCTGAGAGCTGTTGCCATAGAGCGTGAGTGTGAGGACTGCTATAAAGCCGAGTATATGAAGCAGCACATCGGCGAGAGCTTCACTGCTAAAATATCAGGCGTTACCGAGTTCGGCTTCTATGCCGAGCTTCCGAATACCGTTGAGGGACTTGTCCACATCCGCACCCTCCCCGAGGGCGAGTATGACTACTCCGAACCTGTCTCGCTGACTGAGAAGTTCAGCGGTGTTTCCTACACTCTCGGACAGACCGTAAGAGTAGTATGTGCGGCGGTGAACGTCAGCGACGGTACTATAGATTTCAACCTTGAGGACGATGAACAGGAGGATATTTGATAATGAAACGCACTATTGCCATGCTATCTGCACTGACACTTGCAGCATGTGCGGCATCCTGTAACGAAAAAACAGGCAAAGCCGACCACTCCGATGTAAGTACAGCTGCGGCTTCCACTACAGAAGCAGCAACAGAAGCCGAGACAGAATCTGACGCTACAGAAACCGCTGCTTCAACAAAAAAGGCAGCCGAAACACAGACTCAGTCCGTCACAACCGCAGCAGCATCAGTAACAACTGCCGCTCAGTCAGGCAGCTCGGATGCCAACTTTACATATGATGCAAACGGCGCTGTACAGTTCAAGGAGGATTCCGCCGAAGCCGACGACCAGACTCTTATGGCTGCGGCACAGGCACTTTACGAGTCCGCCTGCAAGACTCAGTGGTACTTCACCGTAGGTTCACCCTATGAGCTTGATATGAACGACTACATCGAGAACCAGTACAACTGGCAGTTCTACCGCATAAAGGATGCGAATATCACTTCAATGGCGGACATAAGAGCGGATTACCACAAGGTATTCAGCGACAGATATCCCGACGAACTGGATTTGCTCTACATGGAAAAGGACGGTCATGTTTACGCTCTGGACGGCTCAAGAGGAGCAAATATATTCTATGGCTACTCGAAGATAACCGATATACGCTCAAAGGGCGAGGATGAGATATTCTTCACCGTTACCAACTACTATGACGAAACAGATTTCGGAGGAGAAGGTCCCTACTCCGAGGAAGAGGAATTCTCGGTAGTAATAGACTCCGAAGGCGTATGGCGCGCAGGAAAGTTCCGACTCCCCTACTAAAACAGTTCAATAAAATAATAAGCCCGACAGGAGCGCTCCCGTCGGGCTTTTTTTCTGATGTCAGACCGCATTATGTGCGGTTATTTTTTCTTTTTCTTCTTGCCGCCGTTATTTTTCTTCGGTGCCGGCTTGCTTACCTCTTTCTTCACTGTCTTTACTGCATCCTTGGCAGTTTCTTTAACAGCTTCAGCGGTCTTGTCAGCCTTTTCGGCAATATCCTCAGCAGTCTCGCGCACTTCCTTTTCAACTGCTTCAGCGGCTTGCTCTGCCTTTTCGGCAGCCTTTTCCTTTACAGCTTCCGCCTTTGCGGCTACTTCGCTGCCCTTGGACTTGATTATCTGTACAGGCTTCTTTCCGTCAGCAGCATTAACTTCGGGAAGTCCTGCCTTTCTGCGTTCTTTTGCCTTTCTCTCGGCGATCATTACAGGATTGCTCTTTCTGTCTGTGATATAGAATGCAACACATGCTGCAATACCGAGAAGAAGGAGTATGATACCTGTATTGAATCCCGGAGGCGAATACTTCATAGTTACTGTATGATGACCTGCAGGAAGTCTGAGACCTATCATAGCATCAAGTATTACTATCGAACCGAGATCCCCTGCAACAGTATTCTGCATACGCTTTGTACCGTCGGCAGTATCAGCCTCAACATAGAGCGGATCGACCTTCTTGCCGTCTACCTTGATAGTCCAGCCGGGCTCGTAAGGGATGGATGTGTACATTATCTGTCCCTCCTGAGCGTCTATCTCACCTGTAAGGTAGTTATCCTTTGTCTTGTTCATATCAAGAACCCACGGATGTTCCTTGAGAGCTGATATGTCGTTGTGGAATGTCTCGTAATCAAGGTGATAGAACTGGAAATCCTTTACCATGATGTACTCGTTGGAACCTACATAAGCTCCGCCGTCACCTGTAGGAAGGATAGTAAGTCTTACTTCCATTTCCGTGCCTTTAGGGAACTTTCCGAGATTTACGATAGAATAGTCATAGCCGTCGTAGTATGAGCCGTAGGATGAGAAATCCTCAAACTCTCCTGTTTCAGCGTTCTTTGTGGTAGATACCCAGAGGTTGCTCTTCTTTGCGTTATCAGACTTAAGGAACATGTAAAGTGCGTCATCAGACTGAGTTGTAAGGTGTATCCTTACAGTAGGATCGCCTGCACCTGCATTTGCATTATAGCAGTGCTGTCCGCCGTAATCAGATTCCCAGCAGTCATTCAGAACAACGTCTGTTGAAGGATCGATGTCTATTCTCTTGAAGTATTCTTTAGGTTCAAGAGCACCTGTATAGCTCGGAGTATTTCCCGTCATCGAGCTGAGGAAGTTGTTCATGCTGTTGAAGGGGTTATCGTTTCCGAGGAAGCTGAGCATTGTGATATCATCGTCAGCCATGAAGCCTATCGGAAGAGCATCGGGGTTCTCGTATACATCGAGAGTAGCCTGCTTGCTTGAATCGTCCGTATAGGTAGTTGAGTATATCTTGTTGTAGTAAGGGCTGAGAAGCGACTTCTTATTGCCTTCGGTATGCTTTGCGGGATCGTCGAAGACGTACTTTATGCCGAGGAGCGAATCCGCAACAGGAGTATTTCCGTCGTATCTTGTCTCATAGGTCTTGAAAGAGTATCCAAGAGTCTCGATAAAGCGGAGTATACGTCCGTTCATGACAGAGCTGGAGTGGGATATACCCTTAAGTCCCCATGCCTGGTTGTCGTTTACTGTACGGAAGAAGGTCTTTTCAGAGCGGTAGAAGGAGCTGTCCTTTTCTTCAAGCTCGTCCACTACCTTATATGCGTCCTTGATAACATCATAGGTCTTGTGGTCTGAGTAATAGACCTCTTTGTGTATCTTCCAGATAGTATCATAGGTGTTGTAGCCTGCCTCGAAAATGACAAGAGCTGCCATAAAGAGACTTATTATACGGGCATCCTTCTTTTTCTTGACAGTGCTGTAGAGATAGATGCCTGCAAGATAGACAGCAGCAAGGATAAGTCCGAAGCAGAGAGTTCCGAGCCAGATATGTGTGAAGTCCTGACCGTTATAGTTCTCTGTGGTCTTATAGGGGAACTTTGCAACGTACTTGTATTTCTCCTCGTTGTAATTGAACGTGGACATTACAGTACTGAAAATAAATACAAGAACTGCAAGACCTGCAAAAACTTCCGATACGTGCTTGATAGATATCTCGCTTTCTCTGAGGTTTGCAAACGCCTCGGCTGCCATTGCGACAAGTATAAATGATATCAGGAATGAATATCTGTAAGGGAGCCAGTTAGGATCCTGACCGCCGTGCCACATCATATTGATAGGCTTGATGTACATACTGAAGAACATCACGAAGAGTATCAGCGAATAGCCGATCTTCTTGTTTCTGCGGATATTCTTGTTCATATAGAACAGCGGTACGAGTACGAGCGACAGAACTCCGCAGTATATCTCGGGACGTCCGTACATTCTTGTACCTTCATCCACGTTTACGGAGTAATACTGGTTCGGCAGCAGAGTAGGAATGAGCTCCAGCGGATTGAACATGGTCTTGAAGCTGTAATCAGGCTCTGAGAAGTCAAACTTACCAAGTGCAAGAGCGTTGTATACAGGCATTATCATGATATAGCTGCACATCAGTGCAACGCCTGTTGCAAGAACCATTCTGCCGAATGTTCTTGCGTAGTCCATAGAATTCCTGAACTTGCGGTCTGTACCAAAGAACAGATAGAACACGAAGTATAATGCCACGAATATTGCCACCATGAAGCCGATATAGAAGTTGGCAATGAACATGATAGCAAGCGGGATGATATAGTTTATCTTTCTGCCGTCGTCGATGAGGTATTCAACACCGAGGATTATCAGCGGCAGGAAGATAGGTCCGTCGATCCACATAGGATCGATGAGCTGTATCGCAACGAATGCCATAAGCGCATACATCGTAGAGAAGATGACCGATTGCAGCGGCGGCACCTTTTTCGACTTCTGAGCGTACACACAGAAAGAGGTTCCTGCGGCTCCGACCTTGCAAATCTGCATTATCATCAGACTTTCGAGTATGAACTTCTTTGGCAGAAGCACCACTATCAAGGTAAACGGACTGGCGAGATAATAGCCTATAACGCCCTGGAAACCTCCCGAGAGATTTCTCTCCCAGCTGTAAAGAGCGCTTCGTCCGCCCCAGAAAGCGTCACGGATAGCTTCAAAGTAGTATACGTACTGACCGTTCAGGTCAAGAGTCAGTACTGAACGTCCATTGAACGGATAAACACCGAACAAGGCGTAAGCAATGAATGTCAGCAGCGCAGGTATCAGGAATGCTGCGATATAGTACAGCGGTCTGTACTTAACGTAGGGACTTGCCTGAAACGGGTTTGACAATGCACCCGACGGCTTACTGCTGACGGCTTTTGTATTAGCCATTTTGTTCCTCCTTTTTTCTCGGAAAGAGCATACCTCCCGATTATATTATCCATATTATTATACTATATTCTTTCCTTATTTTCAAGAGGTAATAACAAGTTTTCACAATTATCGTCGAAATGCACACCTATGCTGCATCTCGTAGTTATCAAGTCGGCATAACATTTCATAATTGTAACGTTCTGTAATATAAGACGAAGGACAAAAGACTTGCGGCGGTGTATAATAAGATCATGGAAACGGGGAAAAGCCCCGGAAAAAAATACGAACCTAAAGGAGTAATTATTATGAAAAAGTCAGAAAAGATAGCATTCTTCGTTTTTAAGGCAGTTTACGTCGTAACTCTCATTACAGCAGCAGTTGTTTATTTCTCGGAGTTCTTCGATCCTCATGCCACATTCAGCCAGATTACAGGCTCAGACTGGTTTGGTCTTACATTTATGTCTGTGGTCTTTGGTATCGTGCTCGAAAGAGAGAGAAGATACAAGAAGCAGCTCAGCAGCAAAGACTGATAACATATAACGAAAAGAATCTGAGGGAAGCACTATACATAGTACTTCCCTCATTTATACGTATTCTTTTTAATGAACACCGTCCGAAGCACAGATTCACTTCTTCCAGTGTTCAAGAGTCGGGAGCATATTCCCCAGGTATTCCCTTACCTGTTCGGGAGTAAAGCTCTCGTTTGCCATGTGCTGAGAAAGGAAGTCTGTCAGTTCTTCCATACTGGAATAGGTGTATTTGCCGTCCGTATAGCACCATTTACAGTAGCTTTCGTTGAATGAACCGTCAGGTTCCCTGCTTGTTGAAGTATCATCAAGCGGCATACCGCAGCACTGGCATATCAGCTTTCTCGGAGAGCCAAGCAGTGTATTTATCGATACATCAAACAGCAAAGACAACAGCTTGAGTGTCTCGGTGTTGGGGACAGTCTCGCCGTTTTCCCAGCGTGAAACAGCCTGTCTTGTAACAAAGACCTTTTCAGCAAGTTCTTCCTGTGAGAGATTGTTTTTTGTGCGTAATCCGAGTATAATGTCTTTGGTTTCCATAGTTTTTTCACCTCACAGACATTATATCATCTTTTACATCTGTAATCAAGCAACCGTCTGTTGCTGCGCCGATATCAGAGGATATCGTCCTTTTTCTCCTCAGCAGACTCCTCCGGATGAGTTTCCGCAATGGACTCGCTCCTTGAAGCGTTAAGTTTTCTTTCACGCTCTTCATATTCTCTCTTCTTTTTATTGGTGAGCGACTTTCTTATCTTCACTATGGCAAATACAGCTATTCCTATGAGGATAAGGTATGGAAGCATGCTTATGATAACGAACAGCAGTCCTTCAAGGAAGTTCAGGAAGCCGTTTGTTGTTTTCTTGACTGTTATTTTGAAGCGCTGACCGAAGGTATCCTCAGGCTCTCTTACCTTGACCTCCTGATACTCACGCACCTCGTTCAGGCTGAGGTTGATGTAGGAATAAGCGACATCGTTCTCTATCGAGTTCATGCGAGTCTTGATATTTGCTATCTGAACCTGTATATCGGTAAGCTCTCTTTCCATTGAGAGTGCCCTGCTCTCGTCCTCTATCTCGGCAAGAAGCTTAAGATAGCGCTGTTCCTTTGCCTCGTATATCTTAAGAGTGGTGGTAAGGTCGGAATATTCGGTGGTAAGGTTCTGGACGGAAGCATTCTTCATACGCATATCGCCTATTTCCTCCGCCTCTTTGCAGAAATTGTCATAATCCGCACTCGGTACTCTTATAACTGCGTTGAGAGTCTTCCACTTCTCGTCCTCGGAATACTGCCACTTGCTTGAATTACCGCCGTCACTGTAACTTTCGCTCTCTATGAAACCCTTGTATTTGTCAATAAGGTCGTGGAACTTATCAACAGATTCGTCAAATTCAAGGACGTCTATATTCATATCGCAGGAATATACAAGCATCTGCTTGTTGACTACCTTAAGGATATTCTGTTCAAGGTCCTCGGATGCAGCTGAGCTGTCGGATGATTCTTCTGCATCGTAGCTTTCTGCCGCACTGCTATCGGAATTGTATGCCGCATTATCAGCCTGCATCTCATAAGCAGGTGCATTTTTATTGTGAGCGTCTGCCGCAGAGTTTGTCGACATACTGTCTCCGCAGGATGTAAGTGCAACTGTTGCAGCGAATGCTGCTGATATCAATATTTTTTTCATTTCCATTTCCTCCTTTGAACTAAGGTTTTTCTATATAATATCACAATAAGGCTATCAAGTCAACCAATATTTCATAACATTGCCATTGATATTTATTTACAAATTACAACATTTTCGTTACATCGTATAAATTCTGTAACTTTTCTGCTCTCTGCTTACTGTGCGTACCGCCAAAGGCGTCCCCTGCACTCAGTTCTTATAACAGCTTCCTGACAACTTATTGATGCATTTTGTCACTTTTGTCACCCGTCACTCGGGGTATGAACTGAAAAAAGCAAATAGTTGGATATATATATTAACAATTATTAAAAATGGCTTACTATATGCTTTGTGACATAAATGACAATGTTTTTTTCGTGTACAGTGTCAGGTGACAGGTGACAAAAGTGACAAAAGTGACAAAAAGAGGACACCTCCGCATCATAAATGCAGGAGTGTCCCCTTTGAACAGCTATTTATCAGTCATCGGTATACTGCTTCTGGTTCTTCTTGAACTTTGATTTCTGTCCGAGATTAAGTGATACAGTGAGTATCTTATCCGAATTGAATAGTCTGAGTGCAAAGAAGAGGCATACAGCAAAGAATAATATCTGATAGATAAGTCCGATGAAGAATACATTATCATGACCGAACATCAGATTCGGTATCGAAGTAAATGTATGAGTGAAAGGTATAGCATATACCACAAGCTTAAGTGCAGTAGGAAGCGAGTTAACATCCGTCATCATGGTTATGATATACGGTATCATTGCACAAAGTGCAAGCGGAAGTATAAGAGTCTGTGCGGACTTCATATCGCTTACAAGTGAACCGAGTATAAGCGATACACAAAGGCATATCATTATGGTAAGGAAGAGCTGAAGTCCAACAAGAAGATAATCGGTAACCGAAAGAGTAAGTCCGAGCTGATTCATTGCTGCGCTGCTGGACATTACCTTGCCTATGATAGCCGAAGTATCCGCATCCGATGCAACATTGGTCCCCGTGTTTATTGCAGAACCCATATTGCCTGCCATTCCTGCGGCAAATGTTGAGAAGCTTATCATATACGCTACAGCCTGAAGCATTGCAACTATTGCAGCTGCAAGCATCTTTGCGCCGAGTATGGATGTTCTTGAAACGGGAGTTGAAAGAAGTGTTTCAAGAGTCTTGTCGATCTTTTCGGTCGAGATAGCGTTCATAAGTCCCTGAGAAGTCATCATAATGAGTACAAATACTATTATGGGAAGCAGCATGCCCTGCAATGAAAGGCTTCCTGCAACCACAAGGGACGATATCTTTGCCGATTTATCAGCTACAACGGTATTATCAACCACCTCAACAGGATCAGTGATGATATCACGTTCATCCTCCGAGATATCCGCATCCTTATAGCGCAGATCCGTAAGGCATGAGCTTATCTGATCCGTAGCCGCAGTGTTGTCGCTTGTAATGCTTGCGAACGCAGATGCCGATTTCATTCGGGTTATATTGATGACCTCGGGCTTCTCACCCTTTTCAAAGGCTTCTGAGAATCCCTCGGGGATTATCACGAGATTATCGATATCATTTGAACTGAGTATCGCTGCATAATCATCGCCCTGTGAATCGACAAGCTTTATCTCTGTATCGTTTTCTTTCATCATATCGATGATCTCGGCAGTAAGAGCAGTATTGTCCCTGTCGCAGAGATTAATGGTGCTTCCCATTTTGGAAACCTCATCCATAGTGCTTCCCATTACATTTCCGAGCATGAAGAACAGCATCATTACTACAACTATTCCCATGATCATCTGAAGGTTCACAAGGTCCTTTATCTCTTTTTTCAGGAGGTTAAAGAATTTCATTTCCGTTCACCACCCTTTCAAATACTTCTTCAAGATTAGCTGCATTGTATCTTGCTTTAAGTTCATCCGTTCTGCCTGTTACGAGAAGATGTCCCTTGGCGATTATGCCGACACGATCCGAAACGAACTCTATCTCAAGCATATTATGGGATGAAAGCAGGAAGGACATGCCTTCTTCTGCCGCAAGCTGTTTTATGGTCTTTCTTATCTCAATGGCATTGAGTACGTCAAGACCGCTGGTAGGCTCATCAAGTATCGCAAGCTTAGGCTGAGTCATTACCGCACGGGAAAGCAGTACCTTACGTATCATACCGCGGCTGTAGCTTCCGAGCTTGTCATTGAGACGTTCGCCGAGCTTGTTTATGCTCTTTGCACGTTCAACATACTCGTTTACCTTCTTGGGATCGTTTGTAAAAAGACCTGCCATGAACCGCAGATATTCGATACCCTTCATATTCTTGTAAGCACCTGCCTCATCGGGAAGGTAGGTTATGGATTCTCTTACCTTTTTCGGTGCTTTTACGATGCTGTTTCCTGCAACTATCGCATCTCCCGAAGTCGGAGTCAGCAGCGTTGATATCATTCGTATGGTAGTGGTCTTTCCTGCGCCGTTGGGACCTATCAGGGCGAAGATCTCTCCCGGAGCGATATCGAACGAAACTTTATCAACAGCAAGCACTTTGGTATACTGCTTTGAAAGCTCCTTTACCTCAAGGACCTTATCCATTAATAAAACCCTCTTTCTTTCATATCTTTACACGGATGTATGCACAGCCGATGTTAAAATAATAACACAAATTCCTGTCGGTGTCAATACAAAAATCCCGAAATTACGCTATTTTAAGACATTCTTAAGACTTCTTTAAGACTTCACACTGGACGCTTTAAGACGTTCAGAAGAGCCTGAATAAAGTTATTTGTTTTATTTAGTCTTTTTCGTCCCTTAAAGTCACTTATTTATATACCTACCTTTATCTAACAATAAAAGAATGGATATTTTAGAATAGTGCATATCATAGAGGAGGCATAAAATATGAAAAAATTTATCATTCTCGCTCTTGTTTCATTAATGACACTTACTTCCTGCAAGAACAACAATAAAGAAAGTTCCTCGGAGCAGATTTCAGCGGATACTGCGGCAACGACTTCCGCAGACACGGTACAGGCTGAAAAGAGTACGGAAACAGGCAAAAGCACTTCAACCGAAAGCAGTCCCGAAGCAAACAGCGCATCGACTGGATCACAGGCTTCGGACTCGGCGGAGGAACCTGCCGAATTCATCGAGCTTGCAGAAAACAGCTTCAGCGAGGTTACAATGAACGTCACTCATACGGACAACGAACCGCCATTTGAGATACACAGTCTCGACCTCTCTGAACTTGATTTCGGAACGAGAGAGACTCCTTGCAGAGCTGAAAAAATACGTGATCCATACTGGGAAGCAAGTCCCGACGATCCCGAATATGAGGAAAAATGCAGGGAATACGATGAAGGACACGCTGGTCCCGATAAGCCGAGACTCGCCTCCTACGCATTTGACGGTGATACCCTTTACCTCAGTGTGCTGTATGACGACTACTGCTATAACAGCCACTGTACTGTGATATACTCGGTGGATGCAGTTACAAAGCAAATGACCGAGATCACGGAACTCAAAGGTACGGACAGGGACTACTCGGTATACAACCTCTTCTGCGTTCGTGACAAGCTGATAGGTGTAATGTATGCTGACGATCTGGGCGAGCTTGTTGAGATAAACAAAGAAAACGGAAGTATCACTACTCTTTACAAGGGTGATTTCGACCATATACACGACTGCGACGGTGAAAGAGTTCTCCTTGTGGGATTTGTCCGTGACATTATAGACAGCTACAGCTATGTGCAGGAATACGATATGGACAGCGGAGAATTAACGATGATAGCGCCCCATGTTGATAGCAACGAGCCTCCCATGATATACGGCAAAGGCACAGCAAGGCTCGAAAAAAATGAAGACCGCACCTATTCCGTTGTGACCGATGATTACCGCATAGATACGGGACTAAGAGGCTTGCGTCTTATCTCTGCCCACGAAAGGGACTGTACAGTTATTTCACAGGATGAATTACTTGGTGCCGGAAGATCAGTCCTCTACCACTACGACCTTGACCGCGGTGAAAGGCATATGCTTCAGCTTACAAGCGCAAATACAGGCTATTTCGATGTCGGCAAAGGTATAATGGGCTTTTCACAGGGCGGAAGATTGCTTACAGCAGTTCCCGACATCGGACAGATATTCGAGAAGGAAGTAAAAGGAGTATTCGGCTGGTACTCGGAATACAGCGGCGGATACACTATGCTCACAATAGATTATCCCGCAGCGAACGGAAATATTGGAAGCCACACCATGCCTACCGAGCTTTTCTGGATAGATAAGGAGTGAAAATGATATGAAACGATCAATTGCGTTATTAATGGCGTTCACGGCTATAACAAGCCTTTTCTCCTGCAAGAACAACAATAAGGACAGTTCCTCGGAGCAGACCGTATCGGATACCGTGGTAACGACTTCCGAAAACACGGTACAGGCTGAAAAGTCCGAAAACAGTACGGAAAAAGCCGCAAAGCCACAGTCAGACAGTAAAAAATCCGCTTCTCCTTCTTCTTCCGACGGCAATGGTGAAGCTCCCGATTCAGACAATAGCGTCAATGATGTCCCCACTCAGAAAAGGGAGCTTTCCGATGCCGATTTTACGGACATAAACGTCAATATCAGCCTTATGCAGGATGTGCCCTTCGACTCGGGCACATGCGACCTTTCAGACATCGACCTCGGCTCACGGCTTTCACCCTGCAAGGCGGAGAGTGTACGTGACCGCTATATACCTCAGCTTCCTGCTGAGCCTGCCTATCACGAAGAATGGACGCACAAGGTATGTACCGCCATCTGCGATTACGAGAGCATCGGCATGATAACAAATGTCAAGGCAGACGGAAACACCCTCTACCTCATTGTCAACTACGATGACCTCTGCATGGAATCGAATAACAGTGTTCTTTTCCACGATATCTCCGTGTGGAGCTACGATATGAACACGAAAGAAACTGCGGAGGTTTTCCGCCACAGCTCCCCCGACAAGGGATTATCCATAAGTGATATGAAAATAAGTAACGGAGAAGTCTACCTAATCTGTTCCGATGAGGCGGAACCAAACGAAGAAGGCTTTATGCAGGTACAGCGCTCCAAAGTATGCCACGTTAAGGACGGTTCCCTTGAAACCCTTTACACAGGCAAAGTGTGGAACTTCTTCGACTGCACCGACGATATTGCATTTACCGAATTCAGTGAAGACGGCAATGAGGCTGTTGTTTACGTGCTGAACCTGAAAAACGGTTCTGTAACAGAGACCGAACCTACCGAGAAGATGCAGATCGAAACCTCGAACTTCTTCGCATGGTACGGATATGGCTCAAGCGGTGATATCCTCGCAGTTCCGAAAAAGAGTGAGGACCGCTGTCTTATTGTGGATTCCGACTATTACACCCTCACCACCGAGGTAAGAGGCGATCTTAACGGCACATTCCGTGACCGTGTTTACGTAATTTCAGCGGACAGGATGACAGGCAATACCAAAGCGACTCTCTATGTATACGACCTTAACAAAATGGAACGCTATATCATGGATATCAGCAAGATAGGCGACCGTGGTATAGCCTTTGAAAGCGGAATAGTCATCAACGGCGGCAATTTCCACTACTTCATCATACCCGATATCGGTACGGAATTCCCCATAGGCTTCGGTCAGTCGTGTTTCCAAAGCGGCGAAAGATTCTATACCTACTCGGCATCATGGGGCAGAGGAGTAAGGTCCGATGAAAACGATAACATCATCATCGAACAGGAACAGAACCACGAAGGCTTTACCGTTAGCTGGTTCACACCGCCCGAACCACAAGGATAACAGCTCCGCAAACCGACCTTTTTCCCGTTTTTTACGTGTTATAATTAATGTGTACTCAGTAACCGCCTTTGGGCGGTTACTGCCCCGAACTTTGTTCTGGGAGCGCAAATTCCCTAAAATATAAAGAATTTGCGCATCACATTTCTTTATGTTATGAAAACCAAATTGAAAAAAACTACAGAATAAAAAGTAACACTCCGAGTAAAACTATAACTGTATCTGCAAAGATACAAAAAAACGAGAGAAGGTATGTAATGAAGCTGAAAAGAGGATTTTCCAGAGGTATAGCGGCAGTGCTTGCGGCTGTACTCGCAGGGATTTTCTGTACGGCAGAATATTACTCTGTAAGGCTTCCCGATGCTGTGACCGTAGACGCAGGAACAGAGCTCCGTATCGCAAATTACCCCGATATCGGCTGTATCGACAGTCCCGAGGGCGATTCGGCTACTCTTGCACTGTTCGGGACTGTTCCCGTAAAATCGGTAGCGGTAAAACAGGAGGAAACTCCCGTACTCTGTGCAGGCGGTATGCCATTCGGTATAAAGCTTCTTATGGAAGGCGTAATGGTAACAGGTCTGGGGGAAGTGACGGATACCCACGGAAGCAGGATATGTCCCGCCGATGCTTCGGGTATACAAAAGGGAGATGTAATAAAGCTTGCCGACGGTAAAAAAGTCTCATCAAACGGCGAATTACAGCAGATAATCAGCTCCAGCGGCGGAAAAGCCGTCAGGCTCATCATAAACAGGAACGGTACAGACAGTAATATCGACCTCATGCCCGTATACAGCGCCGAGGGAGTATGGCGCGGCGGAATGTGGGTAAGAGACAGCATCGCAGGAATAGGCACAGTCTCATTCTTCGATCCTGCTACGGGACAGTTTGCAGGTCTCGGACACCCTGTCTGCGATTCGGATACGGGAGAGAACGTTCCCCTTCACAGCGGCGAGGCGGTATCTGTAGATATAACCGAAGCCCAAAAAGGCGAAAAAGGCATCCCCGGAGAGCTGAAGGGTTCTTTTGATAACGGAGTGACCATAGGTATACTGGAAAAGAACACATCCAGCGGCGTTTTCGGAACTCTTACCGCAAAAGGTGATTTTTCCGGAAACATCCGAAGTTTCCCGATGGGACGGCGTCAGGACGTAAAAACAGGGAAGGCATATATCCTTTCAACTATACAGGGGGGAGAACCCAAAAAGTACTCCGCCGAGATAGAGCGTGTGGACTATAAAGCTGATGATACAGGCAGGAATATGGTCATACACATAACCGATCCCCTGCTTCTTGATACCGCAGGAGGTATAGTTCAGGGCATGAGCGGAAGTCCAATAATACAGGATAACAAGCTTATCGGTGCTGTAACTCATGTATTCGTAGCCGATCCTACCCGTGGATACGGCATATTTGCCGAGACAATGTATGACACCATGAACGGCGCATAAAAAACAAAATGGCGGTCACAGCTTAGTGACCGCCAAAATTATTGGTTTATTCTTTATCTGTTTTCTTCACTGAATCCGCTGTCTACGAGATCAACGAGTGCATCTACAGCAGCTCTCTCGTCAGCGCCGTCAGCGATAACTTTTACATTAGTGCCGCCAACGATACCAAGTGAAAGGATACCAAGCAGGCTCTTAGCGTTTACTCTGCGCTCTTCCTTTTCGATCCAGATAGACGATTTGAACTCGTTAGCCTTCTGAATAAAGAAGGTTGCAGGTCTTGCGTGAAGTCCGACCTGATTTTTTACCATTACTTCTCTTACAAACATATACAACTCTCCTATTCTCTGTGCAAAGTCTTTTTCAAGACTTATCATGGTGGAGCCCCTCTCACGGAGCTGTTTTTTCGCAAACTTTAGCTGACCACTTATGAAGTTTCTCGTTCATAATTAAGAAACATTCATTAGGCGTTAAAGTGACCACGTTTCATTTGCTGTCTTAATTATACCTTCAATTTTCGTGATAGTCAACGGATTTTTGCGGATAAGAGCCGTAAAACCTTTAAATTCTACATTTAGACGAATTCGGAATCGGTTTTATTTCATCCGCTTGTGGATTATCACCATAAAAAATTGTTGAGATTCGTTGTGCAAAACCGACAACTTTCAACATAGGATTGTATTGAATATGCTTATCGGAGAAAATTTTAAAAAGTATACAAGTTGTTTATCAATAATTACAATGGGGATATATAGAATTCATATTAACAATTCAGACACATTTTAACAAGCTAAACCGCAATAAATGGTCAATCTTTATTTTGAGAGTAACTATTAAAGAGGTCCGGACGTCTTTCCTTTGTTATCGCAAGACTCTGCTCATGCCTCCACTGCTCAATATTTTTGTGGTGTCCCGTAAGCAGCACAGGCGGTACAGCCTCACCCTCCCAGACCTCGGGACGGGTATAGTGCGGATATTCAAGAAGTCCGCTGTATATGCTCTCGTCCTCGAAGCACACATCATCGGAAAGAACTCCCTTGCACATCCTCGCAACGCAGTCCGTAAGCACCATAGCAGGAAGCTCTCCGCCCGTAAGGACGTAATCCCCTATGGATATCTCCTCGTCAACTATCTTGTCGATGACTCTCTGATCTACGCCCTCGTAGTGACCGCATATAATAAGTATACTGTCGAGCTGTGCAAGCTCTTTGGCACGTTCCTGAGTCAGAATCTTTCCCTTCGGGGACATATATATAGTATGGGGCTTTGTGCCGAACTCCTCACATACTGCCTTATAGCAGTTGTATATCGGTTCGCACTGCATTACCATTCCCATACCGCCGCCGTATGGAGTATCATCCACTCTGCGGTGCTTATCCTGAGTGTATTCTCTTATCTGTCGGCAGTGAACTTCTATCTTGCCTGCTTTTCTTGCCCTGCCGACTATGCTCTCGCCGAGAACTGCCTCACACATCTCGGGGAAAAGTGTAGCTATTTCTATCTTCATCAGTCAAAAAGTCCCTCCAGCGGCCGTATAGTCATGAGGTTATTGTCGATATCCGTTGAAACTACCACATCTGCGATCGCAGGTATGAGGTACTCTCTGTCCTCGCCCTTTATGACGTAGACATCGTTTGCGCCTGTTTCAAGGACGTCAGCTATTTTGCCGTAGACCTCGTCCGTATCAGCATCACGGACTTCAAGACCGATAAGGTCCTGTATAAAATAGGTATCATCGTCCAGTTCAAGGTCATCACGGTGCATATAGAGGATCTTGTTACGGAGTTTCTCAGCCGCCTCGGGAGTATCTATGCCCTCTATTTTGGCTATGACCATGTTTTTGAACACACGGGAGCGCTCGATATATAATTCTTCCTTGTTCTTGCCGATGAACAGCCTGTCGAACTCCGCAAGAAGCTCGGGGCTGTCAGTGTAAGGCATTATCTTCACCTCGCCGCGTATGCCGTGGGTGGTGACTATCTTGCCTGCTTCGAGATATTCTTTTTTCATTTTATTATTTACCTGTTTGATGTTTCAGTGTGGGGGCGGCGGAACGCCGCCCGACAATAATATTTGTATCCTGCGGGCGCTCCTACAGGGCGTAATTTATACAAAGCGCCGTAAGCAATGTACATTTTACAAATTTAGTAATAGTGAGCAAGCTGGCTCAGCTCGCGTGGCAAGGGTGCGCAGGCTCTGCGTTTAGTGAGTTAATCTGCGCTTGCAGTATGAACGCTTGCCGCATTTTGGGCAGGTGAGCTTTCTCTTTGTAATAGTATGAGCGCCGAAAATATAGCTCTTTGCAGACGGAACGAAACGTGCTCCGCAGTGAGTGCACTCATAGGTGCCTGCGCTCAGATCCGCCATGCAGGCAACAGCGATACCGCCTGCCATAACGATCACGGCTATTGCGATAAGCAGAATCCTCTGCCATGTTTCCATTTTCAGTGTGCCTGCCACTAATATGATCGTAACGCTTGCAAGTACTGCGATAGCGGCTGAAATAGCCGAAATGATTATTTTTCTTATGCTTTCCTCTTTTTCACGCATGATATTCATAATATTTTCCTCCGCTTTTTTCTTGTAGTCCTCGTCGGGGATACGCTCGCCCGTGAGGAGCTCGTTTACATTGATACCTAACTTTTCACAGAGGGGGAGCATAAGGGACACCTCGGGCATACCCTTGCCTGTCTCCCACTTGGAAACTGTCTTATCACTGATAAGGAGTTCTTCGCCAAGCTGTTTCTGTGTAAGTCCTTTTTCTTTTCTCATCTGAGAGATGAATCTGCCGATCTTTACCTGATCCATTCATGTGTCCTCCTTTCTGAGAAAAGTGTATCATGCCGCGGAGAAAAAGTACACCCATGAGGCGTAGAATTACGGTATCAAGCGGAGTCTACGCTTCGTAGAGTGCGGAATATCGCAAAAAGTTGAGAGTTTAGAGTTGAGAGTTGAAAAAGCTGCTCTTGACAGCGGAGGGTATCAAAAACTCTCAACTGAGCAGCCGAAGGCTGCGTTTAGTTCTTCATTTCAAAGCTTTCGCCGAGGATATCCTTGTTGGCTTCGAGGACAGGATTTATGCACTCTGCAAGGAACTCGTCAACCTGCTGTGAGCTTCTGCCTGTATAGTTCTCGGGCTTGAGAACAGCGTCCAGCTCCTCCTTTGTTACCATGAACATAGGATCAGCTTCGATAAGTTCGCAGAGGTTGTTATCGAGACCGCGCTCCTTGACGTTTGCACCTGCCTCCATAGAGTAATCCATGATACGGTCGTGAAGCTCCTGACGGTTTCCGCCCTTCTTAACAGCGTCCATCATTATGTTCTCGCTTGCCATGAAAGGAAGCTCTGCCATTACACGGCGGCGTATCATCTCGGGATATACGACTATACCGTTTGTAACGTTCATCATGATGTTGAGGATAGCGTCCACTCCGAGGAATGCCTCTGCAACTGAGATACGCTTGTTTGCCGAGTCGTCAAGAGTTCTCTCGAACCACTGTGTACCTGCTGTGAATGCAGGGTTTAGGCTGTCTATCATGACATAGCGTGCAAGGGAAGTGATACGCTCACATCTCATAGGATTACGCTTGTAAGCCATAGCTGATGAACCTATCTGCTTCTTCTCACGGGGTTCTTCCATTTCCTTGAAGGACTGGAGTATACGCATGTCATTAGAGAACTTGCTTGCTGTCTGTGCGATATCGCTGAGCACCTCCAGCACCTTTGAATCCACCTTGCGTGAATAGGTCTGACCTGATACGGGAACAACTGCATCGAAGCCCATTTCCTCAGCTATCATCTTTTCAAGCTGCTTTATCTTGTTGGTATCGCCCTCGAAAAGCTCCATGAATGAAGCCTGTGTACCTGTTGTGCCCTTGCTTCCGAGAAGCTTCAGCTTTGATATACGGTATTCTAAGTCCTCGAAGTCCATAAGGAGCTCGTTGAGCCAGAGTGTAGCTCTCTTGCCGACTGTAGTGAGCTGTGCGGGCTGAAGGTGAGTATAAGCCAGACAAGGCATGTCCTTATACTGCTCTGCGAACTTTGCAAGGTTGTTCATAACGTTCAGGAGCTTTCTGCGTACTACCTGCATAGCATCACGCATGATGATAACATCGGTATTGTCTCCGACATAGCAGGATGTAGCTCCGAGGTGGATGATACCTGCGGCATCGGGGCAAGCCTGACCGTATGTGAATACATGAGCCATAACGTCATGGCGTGTTATCTTCTCGCGCTCGGCAGCCATTTCGTAATCAATATCGTTTATATGTTCTTCAAGCTGTTTAACCTGAGCCTCGGTAACAGGCAGACCGAGCTTCATTTCTGCTCTTGCCAGTGCTACCCAGAGCTTTCTCCAGGTTGTGAACTTCTTATCTGCCGAGAAAATGTACTGCATCTCCTCGCTTGCATAACGTGTACAGAATGGACTTTCATAGCTATTGTAATTTCCGCTCATGATATACTCTCCTTTTCAGCGCAAAGCGCATATGGTCATAATTATTGCTTCTCCGTTCGGAAAAGAGTCTTAAATATTATTAATGTCTGCTCAGCAACTTAAAATCGGCTATATACAGCTTGTTTTAGCCGATTTTAAGTTGTCAAAGTGCAGGAAAAAATTATTATATAGAAGTTTTTCTTGCACTTTGTTTTGCCCGAAAGGGCAAAATGAGCTTGACATAAAGAAATGCGACGCGCAAATTCACTGTTTTATGCAGAATTTGCGCTCCCCGAACAAAGTTCGGGGCAATAATCGCCATCAGGCGGTTATTGAGTACACATTTATTATATCATCCTGAAAGGGAATTGTCAAACGATGTTCCGAGATGCATCCTACGGAGCGTAGATTGACTGTACAGCGCCTTTAGCGTATAATAAATATCAGCGGAAACAACACATTGATAACAGAGGTGATACTATGGATCAGATGAAAACGGGAAAACTCATAAGGCAGTTCAGAACAGAACTGGGAATGACACAGAAACAGCTTGCAGACTATCTCAGCGTCAGCGATAAAACAGTATCAAAATGGGAATGCGGAAGCGGATGTCCCGATATATCGCTTCTCTCGGCGCTGGCTGAGGTATTCGGCACGGATATACAGGTTCTGCTTAAGGGCGAGATCGATAAAAATGAAAGTGAGAAAGGAAATATGAAAAAACTCAGATTCTACGTTTGCAAAGAGTGCGGCAACGTGATGACCTCAACTTCCGAGGCAAAGATCACCTGCTGCGGAAATGTACTCACTCCCCTTGAATTCAAAAAGGCGGAGGACAGCGAAATGTTAAAGGTCGAGGATACGGGCGGAGAATGGTACATCACCTCCGATCATCCAATGACAAAGGAGCATTATATAACATTTGCAGCTTATGTATCGGATGCAAGCGTCATGATGTTCAGACAATATCCCGAATGGGGTATCAATATCAATTTGCCAATGTACCGCTCAGGCAGACTGTTGTGGTACTGCAACAGGTGCGGAGCTTTCTTTCAGGAGCTTCGTCCCCAAAAGAACCGATAAACATAAAGAGATCCGCCATTTTTCTGCATGGTGGATCTCTTTGCATTATATATCACTCTATCTGTCTGGCAAGGAACTGCGCCGCCGCACTTATAAGACTCTTCTGAAGGTCGGTAGCTTCGGTGTACTTATCCGACGTAAGAAAAACTACCGCTCCCGATACGTCACCTGCCGTTATTATAGGCACTGCCGCAATAGCTGTCTTTTCCACGCCTTCGGCAGGGTAAAAACGGTTGTTCCTTCCGTCGGGACAGTAATACTGTCCGCGGTTATCCATAAGCTCCTCCAGCTGAGAAGAAGCCCTGCGTTCTGCAAATTCACGCTTTGAGACTCCCGAAGAAGCCACAACATGGTCCTTGTCAAAAACAAGTGCGGGACAGTCTGCTGTCCTGTGCATTATATCTGCGATATAGCCTGCATTTTCGCTCATTTCATTTATGGCTGAATACTTTCTGAATATAACTTCGCCGTCGTTATTGGTATATATTTCCAAAGGATCACCTTCACGGATTCGCATTGTGCGTCTTATCTCCTTTGGTATCACTACACGCCCGAGATCGTCGATACGTCTTACTATTCCTGTTGCTTTCATATTTATTACCTCCGAGAATAATTGGTGCGGTAATATTATCTGCCGGAATTTCCGAATTATTCAAGCAAAGGAAACGTTCATGCCTTTTCATTCGTGACGAACTGTAAAAAAATTTCATTTTAACTGTTACAGTTTATCATACTGGTACGAATAGTACTTATGAAAGGAAGTTAAAGTGCTTCCACATGTAAAAATACGTAAAAGGAGTCAACCATTATGAAAAAAATAACAGCTATCATTGCATTTGCAGCCGCAGTCTGCACACTTACTTCCTGCGGAAATAATACAACTACCCCTAATGCAGAAAGTTCAGCCGTATCCACTATTGCAGCAGTTTCGGAAACAAGTCCACAGCCTACCGAAGATACAGAACCCGAACTGAATACCGAAGAGGCAGTATCTGCTGAAACCGACGTATCCGAAACAGACACCGAAGGTTCTGAAGAAACCGTTTCGCAGAGCGATTCATCCGAAGGCTTTGAGATCAAAAAAGGAACCTCTGAGGGAAACGTCTATATTTCCGATTATGCAGGAATAAAGCTCACACTTCCCGAAGCCGCACATTTCCTTGATGAAGCCGACCTTTACACTCACTATATGATGCCCACAAGGTTCATGAGTCCCGAAGATAAGGATTTCTATCTGACAGGTATTTTAGATGCTTCCGCTTCATACAGCGAGGATACGGACAGCGTAAAAATGGCAGATGTCTGGTTCTATGATACAAAGCTCAGATACCCCGAAACTCCGGATATATCACCCGAAGAATTCATCAGACGCAGCGAACTGGAACTTACCGATATCGAAGCAACCGATGTAAGCGGTCCCGAGGAAGTAACTATCAGCGGAGTCAGCTACTGCAAAGCAAGCTACAATGCATTTTCACAGCACCACATCAGCTATGCGAGAAGGATAGATGATGAGCATATAATGGTCATCAGAACGTCAGGTTTCTCCGCCGAAGATATAGAAAGCTGTATCGAGTCTTTAAGATAACTCATCCATTTCAATTTGATTCCATATACTAAGCCGCCTGTGTTCAATACTGCACACAGGCGGCTTTTTACTTATCATGTTCTGAGGCGTTTGTAAGCAAATTCCAGAAGGCTTATTGTCATTACAGCGAATATCGTCAGATACAGCGGCATTATCCATATTCCGGCAGCCTGCTGTATATGGCCGAATACCATAGGCATAAACGTGCTTCCGATATAAGCCGAAGCCATTTGCAGTCCTATCACTGCTGCGCTGTTTTTCTTGCCGAAGTTCACGGGAGCCATGTGCTGTATCGCAGGATAAACAGGTCCCATGCCGATACCCGTTACCGCAAATCCGACAGCAGCAGGTATAAAGCTCTCAAAAGGCATCAGCATCATCAGAATACCGACAGCTTCAACAGCTATTCCAATGCGTATCAGAAGTCTGTCTCCCAGTTTGTCCGATACAAATGCTGATATCAGTCTTCCGAGCATCAGTCCGCCGAATATCAGCGAACCAAAAGCCGCTGCCGTTTCGGCACTGATATCATTCCTTGTTCCTGTAAAATAGCTGGACGTCCAGAGAAAGCATGTGCTTTCTCCCGAACAGTATGCAAAGAACGCTATAAGTGTAGGTATAACACCGTGAAGCTTCAGCACATCTCTTATACCTGCACTTTCCTGTTCGTCGTCCGCTTCATCGGACACGCTCCGCTTCCAAAGAGGTACCGAAAGCAAGCATACAAGCATTATTCCCGTCTGTATATAAGCAGTCCAGCGGTAGCCTTCATTCCAGTGTGCCTTTGCAAGGGCAAGTGACATAATATATGGACTTATCATAGCTCCCACACCATAGAAGCAGTGCAGGAAATTCATCACTGACGAGGAATAGTGTTTGGCTACATAGTTATTGAGAGCCGAGTCCACAGAACCCGCCCCAAAGCCATAAGGCACAACGAACATAAACAGGACAGCATAGCTTTTTGCAAAAGAGAAGCCGATAAGTCCCACGACTGTCAGTAATATCGATAACACAACTATCCACTGTGTCTTCAGTTTTTTTATCAGCGTCGGTGCGATAAGCGCAGACAGTATAGTCATGAATGATATGGACATCGACACATATCCTGCATATGATGAAGGAACTCCGAAATCCGCCTGCATAGTTGGCCATCCCGAACCCAGAAGTGAATCAGGAAGTCCGAGACTTATAAATGCCAGATAAATGACCGCAAGAAGTAATGAACCCATTTTTTCTCCTGTTCTGTTATTGTTTTTTCAATGCCGCAGGAGCATCTCACTCAAGCTCTACACTGAACATTATCCCGTTATCCAGCCGCTTTGCACGGATATGCCAGCCGTGAAGCTCGATTATCTCCTTCGCAAGAGACAGACCTATCCCCGTATTGCCGTCCCGACCTGTATAGAAACGGTCGAAAATATGCTTCAGCACATCGTCCGAAATAGGAGGACAGTCATTGGAGATACATATGCTTTTGCTGCTGCACGATATCTCTATTCGTGTCTGAGCGTATTTTATGGCATTTATTAGCAGATTTGAGATCGCATGTTCCAGTCTCTCCGCATCCGCTTCGACCTTTATATCAGAAAGTCCGAGTTTAACTTCAAGTCCCTTATTCTGTACCGTTCCTTCAAAGGGCATAAGGCAGTCCTGTATCAGTTCATCAAGTGCAACGGTCTCTTTTTCAAGTCTGACCGCTCCGCTTTCTATCCTTGCGATACAGAGTATCTCCTCTATCATTCGGCTCATTTTTGAAGTCTGGGCAGATATGACCTGTCCCGTCTTCGCCATGTCGGTTATTATTCCCTTTTCAATGCCCTCCGCATAACCCTGAATGGCTGTAAGCGGAGTTTTCAGCTCGTGGGATGTGTTCTCGAAGAACTGCTTCTGTGCAAGCTGATTCTGTTCGAGTCTGCGTCCTATGCAGTAACCCGAAGCAGCACTTATCGTACCTATCAGCAGTGCGGTAAGTATGAAGAAAATGTCCATACGTCCTATCATTTTTATCTCGCCTGTAACATCGATATATGAGATCATACTTTCTATATCACCGCTGGTAGCTATACTCGTTTCAACGCTGTACATATCATCTTCACCATCATCATCGGTCACATAATATCCTCCCATATAAACCGTATCACCAAGTTCATCCTTTTCTTCCTTTTTCAGATAGTAAGTATTTCCGTCTATAACTGCTTTTAAAATACCCTTTCTTTCTTCCGGGCCGTACCATTCCATTATGGACTTTTCCTTAGGTGTCATAAAAAAGGGAGCCACTTCCTTGCCGTTATCATCCTTCGATATTATTATACTTTCGGGCATATATATCGAAGCACCTTCGTTTGCAGAAGCCATCTCACTGCTGAGAGAATTGTATGCGTCACGTTCTATCTTATGTCTGATAGTTATATTGAATATCACCATAACTATAAGAATGGCGATGATAACTGAGCTTCCCGCAAGGACTGCTATACGATAACGAACCTTATTCATCGCCTTCCTCCAGTTTATATCCATATCCCCATATGGCTGTTATTTTCACACTGCTTCCTGCTTCGCGCATTTTCCTTCTTATGCGGCGAACAGTTTCGTCAGTAACTCTTGTTTCTATATCATTATTATCTATACCCCAGACATTATCGAGAAGCTCATTTCTTGATACAGCCGAACCTGCATTTTTGATAAGACATCCGAGAAGTGAGAACTCCGTCATGGTAAGACCGATGCTTTTTCCGTTGCAGAGTGCATCATGACTTTCCTCCGAATAAGTGATGTCCCCGAAAGAAAGTGACGAATGTACAGGACCGCTCATGCCCACACGTCTGAGAAGAGCCTGTATCCTTACTACGAGAAGCGAAGGCGAAAAAGGCTTTATAAGGTAATCATCTCCGCCGAGCATGAAACCGCGCATATGGTCGGTCTCGCTCTCCTTTGCAGTCAGTATAACTATGGGAACATCCGATATAGCACGAAGTTCCCTGCATATAGTAAGTCCATCCCTTCCGGGCATCATTATATCAAGTACAACAAGGTCGCAGGGCTTCTCACGGAACGCTTCATACAGAGCGTCTCCCGTACTGAATATACACACATCAAAGCCTGCATTTTCAAGGAATCCTTCTATAACTTCAAGAATATCTTTTTCATCATCTGCTGCATAGATCAGCTGTTTCATAAATTCCTCCGAACGCCGTACACCTGCCTGTATCCCTACAGGCAGGCTCCGGCTTTTTTTATATTACTCTGAAATGATCGGCGGTGCGTCAGCATCAGACAGGTTTATCGTACATGTACCTGTTTTTTCGATACCGTCATCCTCACCGTCATCGATAACACATTCCGAAGATACGTATACACAGTCATTGCCGTTTTCATCGGGTTCACTGTATATTGTGATATCTCCGTCAACAGTGCTGACAAGTTTGTTGAAATTTTCGCCGCTCGGCACCTCAAAAGTCTGCTCTTCGCCGTCAGAGGTAATGACAGTTACAGTGCAGGCACCTGTTTCGTCCGTTTCGCACGTCACCTCATACCCAGTTGCATCCTCTTCGGTCTCTGCAAAGGAAGTATCGGTTTCAACTTCTTCTGTTTCAGTTTTTGCTGCCGGAACAGCTGCGAAATTAACATGCAGTAAAGCAGCAAGACAAGCAACAACGAGTGGTTTGATGATCATAGTTTTCATAAGAAAACCTCCTTTGAAAAAAATTTATACGACCTCTTCAGGTCTGTTTATATGATAACATTTTCTCAAAGAAGAATCCTCATGATTATGTAAGTAAAGTGTCATAAAACTGTCATATGACGGATGCAGCTATAAACACCAATAGGCTGTCGCTGTCATTTCTTTATACGCACAAAATATGAATGTTCGTCTTCATGGTGGATATACCCGCCGTTATTCAGCATCACATGAAGCGATGCAGGATTATCCCTGTTCACACGCAGATATATCTCCTCCTCGCGGACACTGTCCCTGATCTCGTCAATGAGCAGTTCCAGTCCCTTCGTACCGTAATTTTTTCCGCGGTACCCCGGAGCTATATAATAGCCGATATGTCCGCTGCCCTCAATGAGAGATTCACAGAGATAATGGCGGAAATGGAACGTACCGACTATGGTATCATCATCCCAGAGATAGTATACCGTCTGCGGCACATAACCCTCAGGCAGTTTCTCTCCCCTTGACTGTGCTATTATCGTATCAAGTGCGTTATTGAAGTCCTCCCTGCTTATATCGGGATAATCATTGATGAAACCGTTTTCGTCCGCAGGGATACTGCGCTGGAACAGCCACTCTTTTTCGATGTCTTCATTATTTGCCTGCTTTAAGTACAACATAGTTACCTCATTTCAGTTTGCATTCAATCCGTATTTTCTTGTAAGATAACGTTCTTTATAATAATTTTCAGCTGCTATTATATCATCAACAGGCGTTTTCTTCGGCAGTATCCTAAGTATGAAAAATTTGAATTGATTGAAATATTCTTCTCCGCATTCTTCATAAAGCTTTATGAGTTCAAGGTTTCCGCCATGATATGTAGTCGCATAATTAGCCCATCTGGAATAGATTGCTTCATCCCCATAAGCACTGCCTATATACTGCTTACCGGTATTGCCGTCAATTATCATATATACGCCTTTTACAGCAGACAAAGGCTTATAGTAATCAGAATATTTATTTGCGACCACTTCTCTAAGCTCTGAAAATGAAAGTTCAACAGATTCATAATCCGTAAACGGTACAACAGTTCTTCCATTATCAGGAGCATTTATTTTTTCAACTTCAAACAGATCTAATTGACCGCAGTAAAAAGTAAAACGTGTCTTTTTAAATAAAACTAATCTGTTTGAATAGTCATCAAGTGCCAAAGGAACTCGTATGTAATCATATCGCTTGGTTTCATCATTGAAATTAGCAAGCCTTATTGCAAACCTGTACATGCTTCTATTTCCGTCAATTCCTGAACCGATCAAATATAATGTATTATAGTCTGCTCCCCTGAACGGACTGGGTGGAATACGCAATTCACCGTTGCCGATATAAAGTGACTCTATATCTTTCCCATACCACCAATATTGCACCCTTGTAATATCAGGATATTTTTTGGAAAGATTCTCTAAATTGATCAAATCTTGCAGCGTTAACATTTACATCTCCTCTTTTTCTCCTATTTCAGCTCCCAGCCATTGTCGCCGTGATATATCATCAGCTTTGTCATACCGCCGTCTATGCAGATGTTCTCGCCTGTAATGAAGCCTGCCTTGTCGGAGCAGAGAAACATGACCATATTTGCAATATCAAGAGGATTCCCCACACGACCGCAGGGCTGCTGATAGGCGTCGGGACCTTCATAGACCTTGTATGACGTATCTATCCAGCCGGGCGATATGGAGTTCACACGCACCTTCCCTGCAAGGCTCACCGCAAGTGCGTGAGTGAGGGCAGCTATACCGCCTTTCGCCGCAGTGTAGCTCTCGGTCTGCGGCTGACTCATACGGTCCCGTGAGGACGAGATATTGATGATACTGCCGCCCTTGTTGAAGTGCGGTGCGAACAGCTTGGACAGATAAAATGGCGCAGTCACTCCCACTGAGAGAGCATACTGGAACTCCTCATAGCTGCACTCGTCAATGCCCTTCATCAGCGGCAGAGCGCTGTTGACGAGAAAGTCGATGTGTACGTGCTTTGCAATGACCTGCTGTGCAAACCTTTCAAGTACGGACTTGTCGGAAATATCGCCGACAAAGTGATCTCCCTCAGCCTTGTCGATAACGCACACTGCCGCTCCGTTTCTGCGGAATTCCTCGGCTATGCACTTTCCGATACCATTTGCGCCGCCTGTTACTACGGCTACTTTGTTTTTGAACATATCGCTGATTCTCCGAGTATTTTTCAAATCAGAAACAGTACAAAACGGTTTATTATCATTCGATGTATTCTTTACTAATGTACTGATCAAACCTCTTATAGTATTATGCATATGCTCATCTTTGCTGATGATAAAATAGTCTCTGACGGAGAATCTGCGGAACGTTACGACCTGTATCAAATCACGTTCAGCACCTGTTTTCCTGCACAGCTTTTCAATGATCTCATTGAAATACATGTCTTCCTTTTTACGGCTCCGATGATTATAGATTATCACAGTTTTATTTTGTGCGAGATAATCACTGACCTCACTGTAATAAGTGTATTTGACACTTTGGGGGGATCCCATTTTTACTGAATCACATAAAAGTCCGTTATCAGGATCAAGGAAAACAATGTCACACTTTTTAAGTTTTTTTAGTGCGGACTTATGCCATTTTTCACGTTCCACATTTTCTCTTGGAACAGTTTTATTATAGTAAACTGCATTATTTATCAATTTCAGCTTTTCAAGCATTTCGATAGAATGATTATCTTTCAAAGTTTCAAGTGCTGATGCTATTTCAGGAGCATAATCAACAACACTTGAAAAATCGCGGTATTTTCCGTCCTCTTGCTTGAATTCACCATTTTTGTCTCGCTCAAAATCAAGCTCTCCGGGATCGTACCAGTTTATGCCGATACTAAACTTTTCTGACAGCTTACGAAGCAGTCCGAGTTTCCCATAATCACCGATATCGCCTGCATATCTGTCCTGCATATTTTCACCTTCTTATCAGCAAATAATCTCCACTATTTCGGAAATATTATTTCTTCCCGCAGACGTTGAGATGCTTCATGACCTTCAGTCCGAGCGTCGGACATTCCGAATACAGCGAAAACGAGTGTGAATGGAAATATCTGCAATAAACTTTTTTGACACCGAGCTCTTTCATGGGCTTATCAGGTACAAACAGTGTCACTCCGCTTAATTTCTTATCGTCTATCTCAAACATACCGAGCGGCTTGCCGTTTTTTTCATTGTTATGTACCGACCACACGATAGTATTATCGTCACTGATGTTCGGCATTATTTCAGCGATAAGGCTGAGAACCGCCGAAAGATGCATTTCATCGTTGACGGACACTGTTGTCGTATTTGGTGCAGTGACATCGTCTCCCATGCAGACACTGTCACGCTCCACAGTAATTGTATGCGGCATATGATACCCTCCTGTCTCAATTACATTTATATTGATCCGCCGAACATTGTTCGAGGCAATAACCGCAATTATGCGGTTATTGAGTACACATTAATTAATGTCTGCTCAACAACTTAAAATCGGCTATATACAGCTTGTTTTAGCAGATTTTAAGTTGTCAAAGCGCAATAAAATTTATAATACAAAAGATTTTTATTGCGCTTTGTTTTGACCGAAAGGGCAAAATGAGCTTGACATAAAGAAATGCGACGCGCAAATTCAATATTTTATGAAGAATTTGCGCTCCCCGAACGAAGTTCGGGGCAATAACCGCCATTATGCGGTTATTGAGTACACATTAATTATACATCAAGCGTTAGTTAAAATCAAATAGCATCGCCCACTTTATGCATCTTATACAATCCATACCCTTTATAGCTGTAAATACTGCACAGCATAAAAGGACCGTCCCCGACTTTTATTCGGAAACGGTCCTGCAAACTATATCATGGTCATTCAGTTATCAGTTCTCTTACATCCACGCTCTTTATCTTTCCTGAAACAATATATGCAAACACAAAGAAGCAAATGCATACCGCTGCCGCAGGAAGTGCAAAAGTCATGGGTGATACTGCTGCTTTAATATCGGTCAGTCCGACTATCTTTAGCATGAACGCTATCATTTTACGTGCCAGAAAAGCGCTTGCAGCTCCTCCGACAACAGAACCGATCAGCGCAACAGCTGCAAACCTCAGCGCAAACTGATTCCTGAGACTGCCTGCTGACATGCCCAGTGCCTTGAATATGCCGATATCGGTGCGTTCGCGGATAAATGAACGTCTGCACAGCATAACAACTACAACAGCTGCAAATATCAGTATAACGATATACATCGTATATATGCTTGAATTCATAAGCACATTGACTATCTTTTTATAGGTAAGCATAGTTGCGCTCTCCTTGTTCTCGCTTGCTGATAGTCTGTCAGCAAACCGACTGTTGAGCATGTCTGTTATTTCGTCCTTTTTTGAAGTATCGCTGAGACTGACCTGCGCCTCCCGTATATCATTATATCCGAGCTTCGTCATACCTTCCGATGTCATCATCGAAACATTACCGAATTCAAATATCGTCTGGAAATAGCCTGTTACTATGTATTCCTCCTTTTTGTCCATATAGGTGACTGTTACCGTATCACCTATCGTTTTCCCGAGATCATCAGCAAGATTCTTTGTAAGCATTATCTCATTGTCGAACTTCGGCTGTCTGCCGTCAATGATATCATACTGATCCTCAGTACGGCGGAATGAATCTACAGACACGAATTCCCAGTCCACTATCATCCTGTGTGCGGACTTCGTATACAGTGATGCACCGCTGTCCATTTCACGTACAGCATCCTCGATCTCATCGGCATTGCTTATTGTCAGACCGCCTGTGTTCAGAATGTTAATTTCACCCTTTGTGGTTGAAAACAGCTTGTCGGGATCAAGATTTGCCGTAAGGAGAGTGATGCTGACAAGGAAATAAACAAGTATCGCAACGATAAAAGCAGTTCCCGCATAGTTTCTGCGGTGAGTGTTAAGCTGTCTGAGAACAAGGGACAGTGAAAACGGATGCTTTCTTATCCTGCTGTTAAGACGGCTGTCAAAGTAGACCTCGCTTCTTCCGCCTGATATCGCTCTTACAGGTGAGATGTGCGAGACCTTTGACGTTGCTATAAATATGAAACCGATGCATACTAATATCATTGCTATCGCCATCACCGCGCATTTGAAAAGGGATACCCCTGTATCGGTCAGTATACAGGTTATGTTCATCCACTTGCGTATCAGCACGGCACATACAGGTATCGATACAACGATCCCGAGTATACTTCCCGCAACGAGTGCAAGGACGTATTCAGCAACATAGATAAGCCTTATCCTGCTTACAGAAAAACCAAGCGCCCGAAGTATCCCGAGATCGGTATACTCCATTTCCACGGATGCGCTGATACTGTTATGCATGGTTATAAGTATCGCAGTCAGAAGAATAAGTGTAAATACAGCCATACCTCTTGTACCTGTATTGGAATACATCTCAAACAGTTCCATGAGATGCTGACGACTTGAAACAGCATTTGCCGATCTTATCAGCGGACCATCCGTCAGATCACGGCTGAGATCTGCGGCAGTAACACCGTCTGCGGCATATATATGTATCTCAGCGGCCATCAGCAGCAGACGGCGGGGACTGTCGGTATGGTCAAGTTCTTCTGCCGCAAGTCTGTCATAATCCTCTTCGGGAAGCACACAATAGCTGTCGGTAACTGTTGTAGCGCCAAACACCTTATCCTCATAGAAGCCCTTGACGGTATATTTCTCGATCCTGCCGCTGCTTGTCGTAAAGGATATTTCTGCACCGGGCTTCATCCGCTTGTTCATCTTCAGCTTGTACGGTAGTAAGATCTCACCTTGTTTAAGTTCATTGTCCTCAGTAAAACCGTCGCTGCTGTCATTGAATATGTTGATATCTTCATTCCACCGACGGAAATTAAGTACGACCTCTTCCTCATGACCGTCAACAACAGGCAAGCTTTTGAGATACATTAATTTTTTCACGCTGTATCCTGCAACTTTGGTATTACTGTCAAGAGAACTCAGCATATCTTCGGTGAGGTTATCATCATACATCATTATGACCAGATCTCCGACATTCTCCTCAGCGAAGTTCTTTTCCAGTTCATTCCTCAGAACATCATCATTGCTGACTGTACCAGAAAATGAAAAGGTTATCAGCGACATAAGCAGGAGTATTCCAAAAAACGCATCTTTTCCGCGTCGGATATGCGCCTGCATCAGTTTAAGTATACTTTTCATGCTCTCACCTCACCATTCCAGTGATGTGAGCCATGCGTTCACCTGTGTCTCGCGGCTCTTTTCATCCTTTTCATCGTACATTGCAAGGTCCAGGTCGCCGATTATCCTGCCGTCCTCTATGTAAAGTATCCTTGATGCACGACAGGCAGCCTTCAGGTCATGAGTGACCATAAGTATGCTCTGACCGTTCCTGTTAAGTTCAGTCAGCAGGTCCAGCACCTCGGAGGTGTTCTTCCTGTTCAGCGCACCTGTAGGCTCGTCCGCAAAGAGAAGCTTAGGTTCGTTGATAACCGCCCTTGCAATAGCACAGCGCTGCTGTTCACCGCCTGAGCACTGTGAAGGAAGATGATCCCTTATATCGGATATCCCCATTTTTTCAAGCAGTTCATCCGCACGTTTTTCAGTTTCTGAAGCACTTCTTTTCTTGTTGAGATAGCCGGGAACTATAATATTCTCGTACAGGCTGAGGTTGCTTACAAGGTGCATCTGCTGAAACACGAAGCCGAAATCACTGTATCTCAGGACCGAAAGCTTTTTCTCGCTGAGTTTGGTAAGGTCCTCGCCGTTATAAATTACAGAGCCTCCTGTAGCACCGTCCATGCCGCTAAGTACGTACAGAGTCGTTGACTTGCCCGATCCCGAAGCGCCCATTATCACAGTGAAATCTCCCTCATATATATCAACGTTCATCCCTGTGAGAATATGGACCTGTTTACCGTTATGAGCGAAGCTCTTGAACACTTCCTTTGCCGATAGAATAGTTTTTTTCATTGCAGTTCTCCTTCCTGACATTTCATGATTCTATTCTAACAGAGAAACTATTAAGAAATCCTTATGTGATATCATTATTTTTCAAGGGAAGGCTCACTGTAACTTCAAAACCGTTGTCCGTATTCCTGCATCTTACGCTGCCGCCCGACTGCTCTGCTATATACCTGACTATATACAGTCCGAGACCTGCACCGCTCTGCTGACGGCTGTTGCTGCCGCGGTAGAACTTACCAAAGATAAACGGCATATCCTCATCGGGAACTCCGCTTCCATAGTCACGGAAGTGTATCTCCGCCATATTATCCTTGCGTTCTGCCGTTATCTTTAAACCCGTACCTGCATATTTCTTCGCATTGTTTATAAGGTTCTCGGTTATCTGAACTACTCTTTCGGGATCGGCATAGACTACTGTTTTCTCAGCAGGCATCTCCAACTCCACGCTTCCGTCAGGAGATATATCGGCAACAGCCTTGCTGAGAAGCTCTCCCAGTTCAAACTCCTCAGGGGACATCTTCAGACGTTCAAGCTCGGTAAGGGAATGAGTAAGCAGATCAGAGGTCAGCTTTGAAAGTTCATCGCACTTGCGTACTATCACCTCTGTATACTGTCTGCATTTTTCGGGAGAACTGCCTATACCGAGTTCGAGTGCCTCTGTGTATGCCCGTATAGAAGCTACGGGAGTTTTTATATCATGAGATAGTGCCGCGATAACGGTCTTCTGATTTTCAACAGCTTCACGCTCGCATGCACGGGCACGTAATATCTCCCTCCGCATACTGTCGAACGCCCATGTGAACCTTCCGAAGTAGTTAGTTCTCTCATATACGAGAGGAATCTCCAGATCACCGCCTGCAAGCTTATCTGCAAAATCCGACAGCTTATGAAAGGGATGTATTATAACGATGCCGCAGTACAGACTCACTCCCGCAAGAAACAGCAGACACAGCGCCCCTGTAACAAGAACAGCGGACTGCCCCTCAGGTATACGTGCATCAGCTATAAGTTCACTTTTCAGCGTTCTCGCAGCTTCTGATGCAGCAGAATCATCTCCCTGTTCACATAGCTTTTCTATCTCGTTGAGACTGACTATATAGCTGCCTTTCCTGTTTGAAATGTCGGAAGCGCTGAAATACGATATTCCGCAGACAGTTATGATGATAACGGCAAAAAGCACTGCCGCACTTATGAGCTTTTTCATTCATCCACCTCCAGCATATATCCAAGTCTCCAGACAGTTTTGATGTATTTCGGCGAGGCGGGATCATCCTCCAGTTTTTCACGAAGCCAGCGTATATGCACGGTAAGCGTTGAAGGTTCTACCTCGGCAAATGCTCCCCACACCTCGGAAAGAAGCTTTTCTTTCGGTATTGCTGTGTTCCTGTTGCGGCAAAGATATACAAGAAGGTCAAATTCACGCTGTGCAAGCATGACCTTCTTGCCGTTCCGTGTTACAGTCCTTGTAGCTGTATTTATCACGACGCTGCCGAAGGATAGCTGTTTGTCCTCAGTCTGACCGTAAGCGCGTCTTATAAGGGCGTTAACCCGTGAAAGCAGCTCCTTCATGGAATAGGGCTTCGGCAGGTAATCATCACCGCCGATATCAAAGCTTCTGATGCGGTCATCCTCGGCAGTACGCGCGCTTGCAAATATAACCGGAACATCCGATACCTCGCGCAGCTGACGGCATATCTCGAAGCCTTCGGAATCAGGAAGATTAATATCAAGAAGTATCAGGTGAAAGCTCTTGTGTGAAAGTATATCAAACGCTTCCTCAGCACTTACAGCCCGCAGGCTTTCATAGCCGCAGCCTTCAAGCATCTCGGAAATTATGAATGAAAGATCAGTATCATCATCTACGATAAGTATACGTTTTTTGTCCATCATTTCGCCCTCCGTACTGTGGTATCTCATGTTATTGCAGAAAAATCCGATAACAGACAGAACTGCAACAACCGTTTATCCGATGTAATATATCACCGTTCATTCTGTATCGATCGATGAGATAAACCCGTTCATTTTCTCCGCTATCTCTTTCTGCCTGAAATTATGTACATAATGTCCGCATCCAAGTTCTATGACCTCTGCGTCAGATATTTTTTCAGCGTAGTCCTTCTGTGCGGATATCCAGCTTGGAACGTCCACCTCACTTCCATCCGAAACAAAAAGCAGAGTCGGAACATCAGGTATCGGCATGCTGTCTATCTCTGCACATGCATCGGGTATAGCGTTGCTTTCGTATATTATGTCACAGTTTACAGCTATCTTTGCGGCTATTGCCTTGTATAGCTTTTTATCATTTTCATCAAGTGCCGCAGGAAGTGAACTGTCGGTATAGAAAAGCCTTGTCAATCCCAGTTTACTTGCAAACGAAGCAAGCTTTTCCATTTTTTCAACTCCTTCCAGATCGAGTTCATCATAGTGTCTCGGAAGCGCCATATCCAGTCCCACTATAGCCTCGACTTCATCAGGGTACTTCTGCGCCCACAGGATCGCTTCAATTCCGGACATGGAGTGCGGACAAAGTATATAAGGAGCATTGACGCCCTGCTTTTCAAGTGCTTTTCTGTCCTGTTCAAGTATCGTATCAAAGGGCCTTTCCTCATCAACTACGTCTGCTGCGCCATAGCCGAATTTTTCAACTACAGCTATCCTGTAGTCATCTTCAAGGAGACTGTACAGACTCTTGAAATCAAGTACAGGTGCGGCTGTACCGCTGCCCGACAGGAATACGAGTGTATGTTCTCCTTCGCCCTTAGTATAAACGTTCATGTTGTGTCCATCCACTTCAACGAGTTCTCCGGGATAGGTTTTCAGGAGTTCCTTTTCGCTGTTCATCATTATTCTGTTGCTGATAAACATAACAAGCAGGAATAGTATTATCAGCATCAGCAATGCAAGCAATATTTTACCTGTGATCTTAATCGCCTTTTTCATATTTATACCTCCGTTTTTTACATCTTTTATCATTATACGATGAAGGAGAGCATATGTCAATGCTGAATGATCTGTATAAATGTGAGAAATTTCTCACTTTCTATTGACAACTGCGATTTTCTGCGGTATACTAAACATGAGATAATCCTCACATTTTATAAGGGAGAAATAAATATGAACGATATAAAGGCTGTTATAGGTACAAATTCCTGGGGCGGAAAAGTCTACGGAAAACTGCTCCGTGGAAGCTGCGTTGAGGACAGTGTCATCCGTGAAGCAATGAACGAAGCCGAAAAGCTCGGACTGAAAATGTACGACCTTGCCCGTGATTACGGCTTGGGCAAAGCACAGAAGATGATAGGCGAGTTTGGTACGGATAATATCCTGCTGTCCGCTAAGTTTACCCCGACAGGAAGATACAAAAGGAACTGCGTCCGCAAGTCGCTTGAAAAGGACCTTTCCGACTTCAGACGTGACTATGTTGACATATACTGGCTGCATCTGCCTGTTGATATCGAGAAGCATCTTGCGGAAATATCCGAGCTTTACAAAGAGGGAAAGATACGTAATATAGGCGTTTCAAACTTCGATCTTGAAGAGTGCAGACTTGCCAGAAAAGTACTTGAAGCGAACGGCATCCCCCTTTACGGAGTTCAGAACCATTACAGCATCATTGCCCGTGAATGGGAAAAGAACGGACTCGTGGACTGGTGCAGGGAAAACAATATCTCATTCTGGGCATGGGCAGTGCTTGAAGAAGGACTCCTGACCGATCCGAGAGTAAAAGGAAAAAAGACCATCATGAAGCTGATAATGGACCGTCAGAAAAAGAAGATGCGTGACCTTTACCGTGTGCTGATAGCTGTTGCAAAGCATCATAATATAACCGTTCCGCAGGTAGCGGAGGCGTTTTGTATAAACAAAGGCATTGTACCGATATGCGGCTGCCGCAAGCCGAAACAGGTCCGTGAGCTTGCAGAAGCTGCCGATATCAGGCTTTCAGAAAGAGAAATGCGATTTATCGAAAATGCCGCAGACAGTTCCGCGGCAAAGGGACTCGGGTATGACATGTTCAGGGCATTTGTCCCGAAGAGGGTGAAGTAATGAAAGATACTGCAATGCCTATACAGGCAAGGTCACAAAAGACAAAGGAAAAGATACTCCGTTCTGCACTTTCGATGTACTCAAAAAAAGGCTATCACTGCACTACAGTAGACGAGATAGCTGCCGAAGCGGATGTCTCCACGGGAATCGCTTACAGGTATTTCCGCAACAAAAAGGACATACTCCTTTCTGCTATAGAATATGCAGCCGGGAACATAGTCAGCATCGCTCATATCGACGGCATTGACATTCCCGAAGTTACTGCGGATATAACTTCATATCTCAGGGCTGTGCTGAAAGGGTTCGAGGAACTGCATCTGAAATTCCGTGATATACATGAGGAGCTTGAAGGACTTCAGCATACCGATGAGGACGTTCGTAAGCTCTATAACAGTATAAGCAGTCAAAAAATGGAAAATGTCATAGAAAAACTGACCGTTCTGCTTCCCGAGGCGGTTAATATCCGCGAAAAGGCTTACCTCTCCGTAGGTATAATGGAACAGTACTGCCATATGAAAATGAACGAAAGCGCAGTGGAAATGGACTATGATGTATTACGTGAAAAAACGATAGATGCCGTTATGTGCGTGTTGGGTATCACATATGAATAATGCTTATTCAAAAGGTTTATATACATTTATCGGGGAGATCTCTCATCAGAAAGGTCTCCCCGATAATTCTTACGTATTCTCCGTCAGCATTTTATCATTTTTATTGAAGTAATGATAAGCTGCAAAACACATTATGATCTGAAGGACTGTTGAACACGGTATCGAAACACCAATGAGAAAAAGTGAACCATTTCCTATATGCTGCATCAGGAACGCTACAGGTATCCTTACAAGGAATGCTCCGCATATGCCCTGAAGCATAACGAACTTCGTTTTCTCGATGCCGTTGAAATAACCGATAAAACAGAACAGAAAACATGTTGTCAGACAGTCTATGGCATACGCCTTAAGGTAGTCCCACGCCGCCTGAACAGTATCTGCATCCTGCGAGAATATCCCTGCAAGCAGGTCTCCTCTGAAGAACGTCAACAGGAACATGACAACTCCGAATGCAAACGATACCGAGATACCTGTTTTCAGTGCAAGCTTTGACCTCTGCGGCATTCCTGCGCCGTAATTCTGTGCTACGAACGCCGTCATGGACTGCATGAATGAGATAGGCACCAGCATTATGAACACACACACCTTTTCCGCAACTCCGACACCTGCCGAAGCTGTAACTCCGAGACGATTGACTATTGCAAGCATTACAAGGAAAGATATGCCCACAAGGAAATCCTGAAGCGCTATAGGTGTACCTATACGGAATATCACCTGAGCATAGCTCTTTTTCAGCTTTATCTTATCTTTGTGGAAATCAAACGGCAGTTTCGCATGTCTTATCATTACAAATGATACAGCAACACTTATAAGCTGTGCCATAACAGTTGCAAGAGCTGCACCCGAAGCTCCCATACCAAATACGGCAACAAATAACAGATCACCGATTATATTGAATGCGCAGGCTATACCTACTGCTATTAGCGGAGTTTTCGAGTCGCCGAGTCCGCGGAAGATACTTCCGAGAAGGTTGTATGCCGTGATGACCAGAAAGCCTCCGCCGCATATCCTTATGTAGTCCGCTGTAGTGTCGAAGGCTTCGGGAGGCGCCTGCATCATACTTGCAAGACCTGTGGCTCCGAACAGGCTCAACACCGTGAAAACAAGTCCCGTTATCGCAAATATAACCAGCCCAGTACCAATAGTCTGTGCGGCTTCGTCGGGACGCTTCTGACCTATCCTCTGTCCCACTGCAACTGTTATTCCCATTGAAAAGCTGACTATCAGATTAGTCAGCGTCATAACTATCTGCGAGCCTGTAGAAACTGCCGAAACATCCGCTTTATCCGCAAACTGTCCCACAACGAGAAGATCGACTGCTCCATACATTGCCTGCAAAAACATGGCGAACAGTACAGGAAGCATGAATTTCAGCAGTTTAGGCAGGATAGCACCGCTTGTAAAATCATTGTTTTTCATAGATACCTCCGCAAAAAATGCCGGATAAAACAACAGGCATCTCATCCTGAAGTCCTATCCGACGATCCATTTATTTTTTCCTCTGAATCAACTTTACTATTGTATCACAGACTAACATCGATGTCAACGTTTCCGAGCATGTCAACTTCATTATCTGAAAGTTCACGATATTCGCCCTCAGCAAGGGAACTGTCCAGCTGTAAACTGCCGATGCTTTCACGCCGCAGATAGAATATCCTGCACCCGACTGCTTCAAGCATACGTTTGACCTCGTGCTTTTTCCCTTCATGGATAGTAAGCGACGCAGAAAAAGCAGGTCCATCAGGGTTTCTCATATAGCGTTCACGGCGTTCGGCAGGCATAAATTTTTCAAGTTCGCATATGCGGTACTCCTTTTGCAGGGTAAAAGAGGCCACTCCCGTCGTGAATCCGACCATCGGAACGCCCTTTTCAAGAAGCTGTTTTTTCTCGTCGTTCATAGTTCCTATGGAATAGAAAAAATAGGTCTTGCTTACGTGTCTGTCAGGCTGCATTATTCTGAAATCAAGGTCTCCGTCATCGGTGAGTATCAAGAGTCCGCAGGTATCCTTGTCCAGTCTGCCCACGGGATGAAGCCTTTCAGCAAGTTCCTTCGGGAAATAGTCCATGACCGTTCTGTGTACCGCATCCGAACGCGCTGTAACACAGCCCTGCGGCTTATTGAACATATAATAAAGCATCAGTCTGTTTCAAAAGTATCGCCAATGTCAAGGCGTTTTTCGCTGAGGTAGCTGTCCGGAAGCTTCAGCGTTTTCTCGCAGCCGTCCTCACTGCGGACAAGTACGCTGCACATAGGTTCTTCGCCGTCAGGAACGCCCTCACAGCCGTAGTCCCATTCAATGATATCAAGTATGGTGTATCTCATAAAAGCTCCTTTCTGAGATGCTTAAGCAGTCCCGTACAGCCCTCTGCTATATCATTGTATGCAGTTTCAAAATCACGGCTGTACCACGGATCGGAAACATCGTCTCCCCTTCCTGCGAAGGTCAGCAGCTTATAAATCTTTTCATCGGGATCACTTCCGAAAATGCGGTTCATATTACGAATATTTGCGGTATCCATACCGATAAAATAGTCGTATTTATCGTAGTCGGACTTTCTCAGCTGTACTGCTGTTTTGCCTGCACAGCGTATACCGTGTGCCGCAAGCTCCGCCCTTGCAGGAGGGTATACGGGATTGCCCAGTTCTTCCGTACTTGTTGCGCTTGAAACAATGTACAGCTCGTCGGACATTCCGTTTTCAGCCGCAAGCTTTTTCATAACAAATTCCGCCATAGGTGAACGGCATATATTGCCGTGGCAGACAAACATAACCTTTATCATAGGTATAAACCTCCGTATTTTGCCGTGATTTGCCGCGTTTTGCCGTTGTATACTTCGACGAACGGGTGTGCTGATTCTGTCAAGATTCACGGCGAACTCGGCAAATTGCGGCATATCTTGGCATTCTAAGGACATCGTTAGTAGTAAAAATGGTAGTAAACACAGGGTGTTTTACTACTAAGGAATTGGGGCGTATCGCGGAAACTGCGCGTAGTAGTAAAGCGATTACTACTACGGTTACTACCACGATTACAGTAGGTTACTACTAATGAACCAGTATATACTTTTTTATTATACCATAATCCTTCCAATTCATCAAGTCAAAATGGGCAAAAAAATAACGGCTCACTTCAAGTGAGCCGCAACCGGAAGCATCATACTGCTTCATCTTTTGTTCTGTTCATCTCCTGTCGGGCGTTCTGGAGTTCCTCCATGCGGTGAAGCTCCGCAGCAGCATCCTCCAGCCCCAGATGCGTATAAACGTCAAGTGTGACGCCGATCTCGCTGTGTCCCATCAGATATTGCAGCGTTTTCGGGTTCATACCTGCCTTCGCCTGATTGCTGCAGTAGGTATGGCGGCAGATGTGAGGCGTGATATTCGGCATCTGCACACGGTAAATCTCGTTGTACTTGCTGACCATGCGGTTGAAGCGGTGTTCCCAGTGCAGCGCGACCAGCGGCATACCGTTCTCATCGAAGTACAGGAAGCCGCAGTAGCCGTCTACGAACGGTTCCCGTCGAGGTTTCTCTCTGTCCTCGATGATCGCCTGAAAGCACCGGGCGACCTCCTCGGTGATCGGGATCTGCCGCTTACCGGCATTCGTCTTGGTGGTCTGAATCACATACTCCATATCGGAAGTGCGCTGAAGCTGGTGGTCGATATTGATTACCCGGTTCTGCAGGTCGATGTCTTTCAGCGTCAGACCGCAGAATTCGGAAATGCGCATCCCGGTATGGAACAGGATGTAGACTGCTTCGTAGTATTTGCAGTAGGTGTTATCGTCATGTACGAATTTCAGGAACTTGCGCATCTGCTCTTTCGTAATAGCCTCTCTGGTCTTGCTGTCGTTGACGACCACACCGGCAAGCTGGAAGCCGAAGGGGTTCTTGACGAGAATGTCATCATCGACTGCCATCTGAAATGCCGGACGCAGAACACCGCGCACAGTCTTGACGGAACTGTAGCCCCTGCCGTCGCTCTGCATCTTGATCAGGAACAGTTTTGCATCCGAGGTCTTGATGGTTCCGATCTTTCTTCCGCTGAACTCCTCCTTTTTCAGAAGGTTCACCACGAAGTTGTAATTCGTTTTCGTCTGCGGCTTTACAGCGGTTCTGGTTCTGAGGTAGCGCTCCACAAGCTCCATCACCGTCATGTTTTTCTTCTGCGGATCGAGCATCGCATCAAGGTCATAGCCGATCTGCTTCTCCATCTCACGCAGGGAAAGACACGGTTTCTTTCCCTGCGGAAGCGTGTCTGTCGGTTCCAGCTTCCAGCTATAAACGAAGTGCGGCTTCCCGTCCACATAATACTTGAACTGATACTTGCCGTCCGCCCTGATGGATTCCCCGGCACGAAGAATTCGGCGCTTGGGATCGCGGCGGATGTTTCCTCTGATACCCATTAAATTTTCCTCCTTAACTTAGGGTGTTCGCACAGATACTCCTGAAAGGCTGTGCGGTTGATCATTTTACGCTTCCCGACCATCACGATCATCGGGCGGGTGTTCTGTTTGCGCAGCCACTCGCCGAATTTCCGTCTGCTCAGGACGAAAAGAACGATCGTCTCTTCAGGCGTCAGGAAATCCTTATTCTCCGGTGTTGCTCTCTGCATCCTGTGTCCCTCCTTTCTTTGCAAGCGCTGTGAAATACTGCTCCATCAGCGGACGGATAACAAGGTAGCGATTACCGTTGTACAGTGCAAAGTCGCCTTCGTTGTCTTCTGCCATTCTGCGGATTTTCTTCTCTCCCATGCCGAAGTATAAAGCAGCCTCTTTGACCGAAAGAATAAACTTCTCCGGGATTTTCAGTTCGTCCATGCTGATCGCCTCCAGTAATATATTTGCCTCTCCGGGCTTAGTATCATATATTACTCTATTTCGGAGAAAAAGCAACTACTTACGGCACTTTAACGTCAAATCAGATGGTAGAAGTTTCGAGGAGAAACTGCTCGAATTTTGTTCTAATAATCAAATAGCGGTTTCCGTTGATGACAGCGAAATCACCTGTGTGTTCTTCCGCCAGCCGACGCAGCTTCTTTTCGCCGATGCTGAAATAGATCGAAGCCTCCCGGATCGTCAGCATATACTTATCGCTGACCGGTACAACAGTCTTCTTGCTTTCCTGCGTGGCGTTTTCGCCGTTCGTGGCAGTTTTTTCTCTGCCCTTGATCTTGTGCTGTATCATAATAACACCTCCTGTCAATAAATGCTTTCATATTTTCCGTCAAAAGAAAAAGGCGGGTTTCGTACCCCTTACGCTGAAAGGTGTACATAACCCGCCATAGCTCAGTCTTTCATGTAAAAATCGCAGATGTAACCATCAGCTCTGAGTTTTAATCCCGGTGTCCAGTCGGGTACTCTGCCCATCTGCTCACACAGCACATCAAGAGATACTTTCGGATTAGCTTCAATGACCAGCTCATCATGAATATGCATAACAATAGAACTGCACCGCAATGTTTTCATGGAATTGCAGAGAATATCACGGGAAGTTGCCTGAACAATGTTTTCCACAAACTTTGGACCATAGGAGTCCAGGCGTTCCCACTTCTTTGTTGCCCCGATGCCCTCATAGGTAATGCACTGACCACCATAGCGGTTCGTTCCTATTTTGGGTCTTACATAGACGAGGTTTCTCCCAGACGGCAGTGTAATGAGGAGCATACCGGACTGATAAGAAAAAGCCAGCCCGTAGCAATGTACTGTTTTATGCTGTTTTACGACCTCTGTTACTGCCCGGTCAACGTCCCACCAGAACTTCACGATATGCGGATTGGACTGCCGCCATGCATCTACCAGCGGCTGAAGTTCATCTTCTGAAAGCCCCATCTCCAATGCTCCCATTGATTTAAGGGCACCTACGGAGCCACCGTAGCCGAGAGCGAGTTCCGCAATCTTACCTTTTTGACGTAGATGACCATTTACGCCATGCTTTTCGACAGGAACATGAAACATCTGCGAAGCACTGGCGCAATAAATGTCACCGCCTCGGTCGAACACTTCCTGCCGCCACTTTTCTCCGGCATACCATGCGATCACTCTTGCTTCAATGGCGGAGAAGTCTGCCACATAGAACTTCTGACCGTCTTTCGGGATAAATGCCGTTCGGATTAGCTGTGAGAGCGTATCAGGTACATCCTCATACAGGAGCTTTACTGAATCAAAATCACCGGAGCATACTAACGCCCTTGCCTCTGCTAAATCAGGCAGATGATTCTGCGGAAGATTTTGCATTTGTATCAGTCTGCCAGCCCACCGCCCGGTACGGTTTGCACCATAGAACTGAAACATACCGTGACAGCGACCGTCATCGCAGACACAGTTTTCCATTGCCTGATATTTCTTCACAGACGATTTCGCAAGCTGCTGTCGCAGTTCCAATACCTCCGCAAGCTCCGGCGGTGCATCTCTTAGAAGTGCCTCTACGGCTTTCTTACCGAGGGTATCGGTTTCCAGTCCGTTGTCAGCAAGCCACTGTTTCATCTGCTGAACGCTGTTAGGGTTGCTAAGAGCCGTGATTCTCTTCATAGCGGCGGTCAGCTCTTTCCGAGAGCGTCCGTCCATATCAATGGCATTATTTACAAGCTGCATATCGACCCGCACACCACGGTCATTGATCTCCTGATCAATATGATATTCATCCCAGACAGACTCTGGCACAGGAAAGCCGGACAGCTTTTGCTGTATTGCCATTTCTACTTCCACATCACGCCTGTTATATGCTATGAAAGTCGCCCATTTATCAGGAGCATCTGCTGGAAGGTTTCTTGTACGACCACCATTAGCTTTTGTTGGTGCGCAAGGAACGGAGAAATACTTGATAAGCATTTTGCCCTCATCCATTTTCTGCTCTTCCAATTTCAGGATACTGCCTACATCTTTAAGCGAAAGTGGCAGTCCCATTGTCGCAGCCCAGACCATAGTACACCGCCAGCCCACCGGATTCAGATACCTTGCCATTTCTGTTGAGAGTGGATGTTTATCATGAAATGGGTCAAGACTGCGGCCGAGATCATGCAAATATCTGGACAGGCAGACACGTTCAAAATTGGCGTTAAATGCCCATTTTGTTATCGTATCGTCTGTCAGGGCGTCGAGAATCTCATCGGGTATCTTCTCACCCTGTGCAAGGTCAATGACGGTTACCTCACTGCCATCAACAGAATATCCAAAGAGCAGTATCTCAAATGCCGGAGACTCAGCATAGCGATAAACACCACATTTTGTCAGGTCAATATCGCTGTATGTTTCAATATCGATACTAATGGATTGCATCACGTTCACCTCAATTCACAGCAAAGCGGCAGAGATGTCATCTCCACCGCCCACCGTTCTTACTTGTTATCGTCCTGCTTACGCTTTAGGAAAGGAAATCGTCTTCAATGGTGCCAAAATCGTCCTCAGCAGAGCTGCGATTGCCCAACGGCTGACCGTCACGCACCTTCTGGATGTTCCCCAGACCCACTGCGACACCCTTATTTCCATTGGAATTGAAGGCGTAAAACGTGAGGGAGACTCTTGCATAAACACCGCTGTAGACCTCACTGCGGTTCAGAATCGGATTAACATTCTGGTCAACGATCTGCGGTGCTGTCTGGCTATTGGCATTCAGGAAGTAACTGCCTGCATATGCCTCATCATCACGCTCGGTATCACCATCGCGCAAAGGCAACTTAATTGCCGCCTTGTTCGGCTTCTTGCCGCCGAACTTCGCCAGACCTTCCTCAATTGCCGCATCGACTGCTGCATTGATCGCATCAATAGTCTTCTTATCGTCCTTGGAAATGATGACGGACACGCTGTACTTCTCCGCACCACCGTTGATGGATTTCGGCTCCCACACGTTTGCGTAGGAGAGTCTGACCGTTCCGGTCACAACCTTAGTTTTGCTATTGTTTGCCATAATTACTTTACCTCCGTAAATTCTGTTTTAGGATCGTTACCTGTGATAGCCGTTCTCTTGTCCGTATCAGGGACGAGAGCCGGTCGCCCCGGCGGCTTTATGATAAGACCGCCGAGTATTTCATTGAATTTCTTCTTGCCCATCAGCTTCTCCATTTCGGTCAGCGTGATAAGGCTTGTCTTGAAGATATCCGTGTAGCCAGATGCTTTTGCAGCTTTGATAACGGCATCTTCATCACTGTACCTTCGGACACTGCGCCCTTCGACCACCTTGAAGCCTTTCCATTGCTTTCCGTGGTTGAGTGCGGCATCCGTTGCATATGCCATGATGTCATTAGCCCACTTTGTCAGATCAGGAAGCTTCGGCAGAATATCTGCTATTTCCTCATCTGTCAATGTTGGCGGAAGAGAGAATTCCTGCTTTGCCAGTTCAAGTTTTGCCTGCGCTCTTGCACGGCATTTGACTGCCGCTTTACAGAACAGACACCAGTCTCCGCTGCAAAACTCGCCCTCACCGGCATTTGCCAGTTTTGCTTTCGGCTTCAGTTCTTCCTCTGCCCATTTGCGGAGAACCTCTACCGATTCTGTGTAGGTACTGACATTGTCACGCCGTGGCTGAAAAATGGTCATTGCCACTTCCTTGAAATCGTACAGACCGTCATAAATGTCCAGCGCACCGAGAGCATAGAGCTTCATTTGCGGATTGCCCTCTGCTTCGACCAGTACGCCCTGACCGTACTTGAAGTCAATGATGTGGAGCTTGCTGTCCGAAACGATCAGGCAGTCACAAGTGCCGAATGAACCGGGAACATAAGCCGTCAGGTCAAGCCTTGTCTCAATGAAGATCTGTGCATCAGGGCAAGACTGCCGTTCCAGCATCAACTGTTCTAAAACATAGTCCCTGTAAGCATCGGTCAGTTCTTCCATTTCGTCGCTGTCATATGAGGATACAGGTCTGATGCTTCTCTGCTTCAATGCTTTTTTGACTTTGTGTTCACAGAGAGCATGAGCGGCTGTTCCCTCGGCAGCGGCATCGGATTCTTTCTCTCCAAATTCCTGTTCAAGTCTTGCTGACCGAGTGCAGTGCATCCAACGATCAGCACTGGACGGTGGCAGAAAAGCGTGTGTATTAGGTGGCATTTCCGAACACCTCCGCCTCTTGCAGTATCGCACCATACTCGGACGGATTGATGTCGGACAGTTTGCTGCCGCCGTGCTTAGCAATCAGCTCACGCACCTGCGCACTGTAGCCGTCACGGCTCTTTGCCGCAAGGATAGCACGAACATCCTCCAAACGAATTGTCTCTTCCTTCGGTGTCACTTCCGGTTTAGCAACAGACGGCTCATCACTTGCCATTGCATCAGCAATCGATTGCAGATCATCTGCCACAGCACGAACGTCCTCGATGAGGTCAAGGAGCAATTTGATTCTGCTCATCCGTGATTCCTCCTTTCCGTTGATTCCTGTTATGCATGATTCTCACTCCTTTCCGTGGGGTTCTTGCCCTCACAAGTATTCCGTCAAAAGGAAACTGCCTAATTCGTACCCCTTCATGAAAAATATTTCATGTGGCTTTTCCTTTCATGTAGTCCGTCAAATAGAAATGGCGCAATTCGTACCCCGGCATAAAAAATCCGGTTGTTCCAATTGTTCCGATTGTGCCAAAATTTCTTATATATTATAAATGGCTGTATATATGGTATATACAGCTATTTCCTATCTGCTTTCTATTGATATGTAATAATTGGAACAACAGGTACAGAATGCCCCAAACAGCAGGTAATACGGGAAGATATGATGTTCTTGTTTTATTGTTCCAACGGAGTGTAAAATGGAACAGAAACACAAATTTCAGTTCCAGTGTTCCGAACGGCATGGACGGAACAAAAAAATAACCCGTGCATATCCACGCAGGACATACACGGGTTTGTTGACAGATATTCAGTTTCAGAGTTAATCACAATGGAGCGTTCCGCTGTACTTCTGACCGTCAACCGTGACCTCGACCGTGATGCCGTCCTCCGCCGCAGGAGCAGGCGGATTCGGCGGCACCGGCTCCTTGCCGTATCCATTCAGCCCCTTCGCCTTGATGATGGTCGGGAAGTCCTTGTAGCCGATGTCCAGATCGACGTTGCCGTTGATACCGTCCACACGCCCCTTCTCGGAATGCTGCCAGATGCCATAAGCGCCGCCGTAGCTGGTCTGGTTCACCCAGTGCGCCAGCCAGATGGTGTAGCGGCTCTTGATGTCGTCCGCCGTGTGCGTGGTCAGCGAAGAAGCAGAGCCGTACAGACCGACAAAATAGCCTGCCGCTTCGACCTTTTCAAGGAAAGCCCGCATGATTGCAGAGACCTTCTCCTTGCCGAGGGCAAACTGCTTTTTCTCCTCCACATCGTAGTACACCGGGAACTCGAACTGCTTCCCCTTGATGACCGAGAGGAACACATCCGCTTCCAGCCGTGCCTCGTCCTCGCTCATGGCGTAGGAATACCAGTAAGCGCCGACCGGAACGCCAGCCGCCTTTGCGCCGGAGTAGTTCTGCTCGAAGCACTCGTCCTTCTGCGATGCCAGTCTGCCGTAGCCTGCACGCAGGATCGCAAAGTCGATGCCTGCGCTCTTGACACGATTCCAGTCGATGTTGCCGTTGTGTACGCTCACATCAATACCCTTCATATCCTCGCCTCCAAAATACTTGTAAAAATCATCGGTCACAGTGTTGTTTCCGTGGACTTCATCGCCGTACCACTTGCCATTCGGACGCACATCGACGTGCGTGTACTGATATGCCGCCGTGATGTTGGCGATGCCCGTGAACCCAATATCCTGCGCCTTGCAGCAGACCACCTTAGAGGAGATCGGCTGACCGTCCTGCCCGTAACAGCAGATGTCCGCCGCATTGCCCTTCGTGTGCTGCCCCGTGCCGCTGCCGCCGACTGTTCGGTCATGCATCGAGCAGCGGAAGCCGCTGGTCACGATGATCTTGGAGCAGTCCAGCGCAGCGTAGAGCTGTTCGAGCTTTTCCACCAGCTCATCGGCAAGGAGCGTGTCATGCACCTTGCCGCATTTGCACCGGAACTCCGACACATTGAAATGTGCCGAAAGCTGGGTGCTGTCATCAAACGGATAGGTCTTAGTCATCGTCGTCCTCCATTTCCTCCAGAACGTCTTCCGCCTCATCATTGATGCGCCCCGCCTTCTTCTGCAGCACGTCGATCGCCTTCTTGATCGCATCGGGGTACGGGATTCCCATGAGGGACGTGTTCTCCACGATGGAGAGAAGCTCGTTGACGCAGAAGCCAATGCAGGTCGCATCACGGATGTAGGTCGTACCGAGCAGAATGTCGATGCGCACCGCCACCACGATCATGAGCAGGACGCAGAACTTCTTTGCAAGCCCCACCCAGCCAGCCTTGCTGTTGAGCCTGCCGCTGGCGCTGTGCTTGGACTTGCCCATTGCCGCCGTCACAAAGCCTGTCACGAAATCCACGCCCATGAAGATCACCAACGTCACGAGCGCCGAATCCCAGCCGCCGATAAGGGCGGCAATGAAGCCGCCCACCATGCCAATTACTGTACAAATCGTTTCCTTCATGCCTCTTCCTCCTTTACCTTCACGCTGCGGATAATGGGATGCGTGTTGTTGCTCCTGCCCACCCAGCAGAGATAGTATTCACCCGGCTGGATGCCGGTGCAATCGGTCTCCGTGGTGATGAATTTCTGCGTCTGAAGCCACTGGAAGTCAAGCTGGATCGCTCTGCCGTACTCGATCTCGCTCCGGGCATACAGCGTGATCGGAACATCGATCTTGCCGCCGGGAGGGTTGATGAGATACAGCATACCGTCCTCCGTTGCGCCGGAATTGTAGCAGAACTGGATCTTGCTGTCCGAGGTCAGCTTGATGCGCTGTTCGACACAGGTCAGAACCTGTGCATCCCAGTTAAAGTCCTCCTGATTGTAGAACAGCGCATAGTCGTTGGTTTCCGCACAGAAATTCGGGAACTGGCTGCGCATATTCGTCAGCGTCCGGAAGCCGCCGTTCACCACGAATCCGAGAAGAATGCCGTATTTTTCAGGTACATCAGCACCGCACTCAAACAGCACGGTATAGCCGTTGTTCTTCAGCGCATCGATCTGCGCTTGCAGATCAACAAGCGTTGCCTGAATGCTGTCAATGTCCGTTTCGTTCACGCCAATGCGGGCGGAGTTGTTGTCGCACTTGCCCTTGAACACGGTAAGCTCCGTGGACAGCGCATTGAGCTGTGTTTTCAGCGTGGCAATGTCCGTCACTGCACCGTCCCACTTCGAGAGCCTGTCCGCCGTGATGCCGTTCAGGAGCGTGAGGTTATGATGCCAGTGCGCCTGCGTGATGACCGGCTCAACACTGTCACGAAGCGTCTGCATATCCTGTGCAGTCTGATTCTCGTACTGCTGCAAGCCCTGAAGGAGCGCAAGAAGTCCCGGCGTCAGGGCATCGAGCGTGTCCTTGTTTTCGTGTGTGTGCGCTGTGCGGGAGAAATTGTCCAGCGCCTCGTTCAGCGTGTGGATCTCGTATTTCGTCTCATCCTCAAACTGCTGCAAGCCGCCCAGCTCATCGAACAGTTCCGGCGTGATTGCATCCAGCGTTTCCTTGTTGGGATGCGTATGGAAGTCCTCCACGACCTGCTCGATCTCACGGTCAACGATCTGCGTGACCTCGGAAGTTTTCGGGTATTCGGACATATCCGGTGTTTCGCCGTCCTTGCCGTCTTTTCCGTCAGCTCCGTGCAGGGATGCCAGCCATTCCTCCTCCGTGCCAACATAGCCATGCTCCACGGCGATCTCGTAGGCGGACTTGCCGTCAAGTCCCTTTTCTGCATCCTCGATGCGTTTCAAAAGCTGTGCGTAGAGGTCGGGTGTCGGCGGAATGGGCGGCTCGTCGTCACCCACAAAGCCGGAGGGACGGATATTCAGCGTGACCGGAACGGTCGTTGCACGGACGGTCGTGTCGCTCTCGGTGTCGTAACCGAACACCGACATTTTGGCAGCGCCCACATGAAGCTCCGCAGGCAGATACAACGATGTGCCGTCCACACCAAGCACGATGTTGTAGTTCTCATCGCACTGCGAGAACTGCACGACCTTGTGAAAGCGCTTCCAGTCGCCGTCAAAGGTGAACTTGAACTGCACATACTGGATCTGGTGATCTGCCAGCACCTCACGCTCCAGAATCTCAATGCTCTGGTTCTTTACAAGAAATTTCCACATTATTCCTTCACCTCCAACCATTCTCCAGTCTCATCGTCATACTCCATATACCCGTCAAGGCACTGGATGCGTGTCAAGCCGGAACGTGTGGATTCCATTCCACCCTTGCCGTCCCAGTTGTTTTGCTTCGTGATTGCTGCCCAATCCTCCAGACTGCCCTCATAGGTAATGGTTTCAAGTCGGCTGCAGTAATTGAAGCAGTGTTCACCAATCGCAGTGACCGTGTGCGCCATCGTAAAGCTCGTGAGGGCTGTGCAGTTAACGAACATGAAACCGCCGATCACTGAGCCTTCATATCGGACAGATGTCAGTCTCGTACAATCACGGCACACATACTTTCCGACCGTCGCCACATTACGGGGAACAGTGAGAGAAGTCAGAGCAGCACCCCAGAACACAGCGCCGCCAAGCGTTGTAACTGCATCAGGAATGGTGATGCTGTTCAGCTTTCCGGCTGCACTCGGATATTCATCCGCAGGCATAAATGCGCCGTTTCCGATCGAGGTGAGCGTTGTCGGGAGAGATACAGTTTCCAGATTCAGACAGCGTTCAAAAGCATCCTTTCCGACCGTTGTGATACCTTCGGAAACCACGAGCGAACTCACCGCATCGTTCCGGTAGAACGGCGAACGATTGGATTCGAGATCGTAGTCATACATTGCGCCAGCGCCTTTTACAAGCACCTTGCCGTTGGAGTAGAGCGCATAGTACGCATTTTCGCCGCACTGACCGGCAGAGACAATGTCCCCGATATCCTCGATCTCTGCTTCCAGCTCTGCCACCCTTGCCGTCAGTTCAGCGACCGTTTCGTTGTATTCCTGCATCTCCGCCGTGATTTGCGCAAGCTGTGCCAACATATCTGTCACCTTGCATTTGCCGAGGATACACCTGCAATAGCCGCAGACGTTCCTGTCCTCACGGTAGTCGTACCAGTCACGCTCAGTGAGAGTTTCAGCACCCGGATTCAGCCGCACCGCATACATCAGCAGACGTACATGGTCAGCGTCCTGCGGGATAGAGGGAAGCTGTGGACTCTCGGCAGGCGTTCCGGGAAACAGCCTCAGCGTCACGCTGCGGACAGCCTCCGTGGTGTCCAGATAGATTGCAATGCCGACATAACGAGGAAGCGACTCGTCCTGATAAGAACCGAGGTCGATGCTGTATCTCGCATCGTTGATAAAATAGTGACCGTTGATCCACGCCTTGCCGGTGCCGAGATTTACTTTCAGACCGCTGCTTGCCGCCGTCAGCTTGAACATCTGACCGTAGGTATCGAGAATGCCATTGCAGATGATGCTCGACAGGTAGCTGGTGAAGTCCTCGGCTGTGTAGGTGCGGTCAAGTCCTTTTGAATTGAAAAAACCGCTGTAAAAAGCCATATATCATACCTCCTTGAAAGTTGGTGTCAGACTTCTGCCGTTCTGGTCGAAGCCCTCGATCATGCCAATAAGCTGAATGCACGGCTGAATCATGCCGAAGCGCCGATGCTGCACCGTCACATAATCGCCGACGGCATAGTCCTTGTTATACACATACTGCGTGTTGTGCGCTGCGATCTCGGACTCTGATGCCGTTTTTGGCAGCACCAGCTTTTCCGAGCCACGGTTCTGGAGCAGTGCGATATACTCATCCTCCGGAATGGGGACGGTCTCGCCGTCGATCTGCTGTTCCTCCGCAATATCATCCGCATCCACATACAGCTCATAGCGGTCGAGGTAAGCAGGCTCCTCGCCGACACAATATGTTGTATTCTTGCGGTCTGCGCCCTTGCCCTGACCGTAGATATAGGCGAAATTGCGCTGAATGGCAATGTCCTCGGCATAGCTGAACGACAGGAGGTTGCTGTATGCGTCCGAAAAGACGATATGCGGATTCTCCTCCTGCATTACGCTCCGGTCAGTGCCTTCCGAGAGGTCGAACACCATCCGGTATTCCTCGCCGGAGGCTTTCACCAGCCGGATATTCGCCGTCCCGCCGATCTTCTCGCAGATCGTATACACCCACTCCATGAGGTTTGCGTAGCTGATCTGGAGCTTGGCGGTCTGCTCCCAGCAAGCGCCGGAGACCGTTCCGAGCGAAAGCCCCGGAATCCTGCGGTTGCCCGCACCGATCGCATTCTGCTCCACGACCGCCTGCACGATACTGCTGTATGCCGTCTCCGCCGTGACAGAATAGGTCGGGTGGATGATGCGCCGTTCCAGCAGGCACATGAGAAAGCGCCCACGAACCGTCAGATAGTCGCCGTTTTCGGCATCGGTGTCGCTCTGCACCGACTCGATGATGCCGAAGTGCCGGTCATCATCATCCCGCCCGACGATGCGTCCGGTCTGAAAGACCTCGATCGTCAGCGGACTTGCGGCAATATACACCTCAAACTGTCCGCACTTGTAGTATTCAATATCCCACAGGAGCGCGGAAAAGCTGTCGCAGATCGCCTCCAGCGTGATCGTCAGCGAATCGCCGTCCGCTATCATTTTGTAGACTTCGATCTGCATCGTCATACCCCCAGATAGGCGTTGGTGTGGATGATCTTGACCTTGAGGTTTTGAAGCCCCGTGCCACGCAGGTAAAAGCGGTTCTTACCCTCACGCAGCGTGAGCCAAGTCGAGCCGGACACCAGCCGATTGATGATGTTGGTCTTGACACCGCCACGGTCGAGCGTGACGGTCTTGTTGCCCGTTTTGGTCGTGACCGTGATGATGTCGCCGGTGAGGATGTCACCGGAAATTTGCAGGTACTCGTCCGTGTCGGCGTTGTAGAGCGTGGGAGATCGTGCATCGGCGATCGCCTCCATCTCCAGCGTAAATCCGGTCTCATCGCCGTCATTGATGATCTCCATCATGTTTTTAGAGTTGTACTTACCCAGCACAAAAGGCTCCGGGTTGCTTTCGGTCGGGAACGGGAACGTGAAAGCACCCGTGATCTGCGAATAGTACGCCATGACCGATTCGGTCGAATACCAATAAATATCGGGGCAGAGAATGGAGATCTGCCCCGTAGTCAGCATTTCAAAATTGTTCACCTCGCAGGTCTCGACGTAGCCCTCCGTGAACACATCAATGCCCGCCGTCTTGTAGTAGACCTTGATGTAGCGGGAAGGCTTCACCACCTTGTAAAGCTGGTGACGTCTGGCTTCCACCCCCACGCCCCGCATCTCGAAGGAAATGACCACATTCCGCTTCTCGATGAAGGCGTTGTTGAGGTAGCTGCCGTCCATGCCTGCGTAGGAGGAGGTGCTGATTGTGCCGGGTGGAGGATTCAAGCCCTCAACCTTTGCGGTCATATACTGGTTAGCGGTCGTGGTCATGTCCACCCGGTCATCGGACGCATTCTCTAAAATTAAGGAAAAGAACATAAAAACCCCCTTTACTTTTTCGGCGTGAGTGTGATATAATATAAATGGTAATCACTAATTATTCAGTGGTATAAGGAGAATCATATCATGAAGAATTCAGAAATGTTCATTCCAATCGTCGATGATGGAAGTGTTGCTTTTACATTATGCAGAAGCGATCCTGAAGGAAAAAATGTTTTCCAGTATTCTGAGGTATTAGCTGACTTGAAAAATGCAAAGCAATTTCGTGCTGTTTCTTATAATATAAGCACAAATGAAAAAGACTCACTGCTAAAAACAATCTCTGATGCTACTGAAGGACTAACAGATATCAAAATAGTAATTGGCTTAGGCGATTATTCTTATATAAATTATAAAAATAATAGAAGGGAGTATCAAAAGCAATTAAGACAGTATTTTGAGATCCTTAACAAAAATCTTCAAAATCAAAGAATCAGAGTAGCGTTTAACGGTTATAATCATGCAAAAATAATCGGAACTGAAAATGTTCTCTATGTAGGTTCACAAAATCTAACGCAGGCGAGTTGCAGCAACTATGAATCTGGAGTTATAATCAGAAATCCGATTGTTATAAAAAATATATATGATGAAATGTTTGAAGACTTATGGTCGAAAAGCATTGAATGTATATTAGATAATTCCAAGCATATACAGTTTTATGCGGATATTTGTGCTATTCTTAAGGATATTGAAAGCGTCATTGATGATATCTGTATTTTTGAAATATCCAGTGAGACATTTTATAACGAAGATTATGTAGAATTAAATTTTGACTGTAAAGATTTTAAAACCAGAGTAGAGAAATATCAAAAAATTATAAATTCTTTTTCTGAGGATTATGATACCATCAGAGATCCAGATATTGAATCCGCAACTGACAGTGTGAATCAGAAATTTTCCGCAATAAATGATGAATCGTTATTCGATGAAATAATCGAACAGATTGAAGATCTTCAATCCAGTAGCTTACAGGACTTAGTGAATAACTGGATGGTTACAAACAAAGGGCAGTATTATGATATGTATAATAAGGATGCAATTGAATCAGTGTCAAATGAAATAGACGAACGGATTAATGATATTAACGCTTTACTCGCTCACTTGAAAGAAAACATTATGGAATTACACCGTAGCTTAGATAAATTGAAAGAGCTAATTATCTATAAAACTAAAAATCCAGATGAACTTGAAAGATTGTTTGAGTCAGCAGACTTTTAACCATCACACATTCAGCGCATTCCTTGTCATACGATAAATCTCCAGCCGCGACAGCGATTTCTGACTATTATTGGTCTGATTCACTGTGCGGCTGTTGTCATTGTTGTAGTAATTGTTGACCACGCTGCTGCTGCCGCCGTTCATCATTGCGCCGGAGATACCGTCCATATCAACACTCAGCCCAGACTGCATCGTCAGCGTCATGGCATCAGCCACACTGGACACAGCCGCCTCGACATACTTCTTGCTCTTGTTGATACCCTGTGCCAGCCCCTTCATGAAGTCCGGCATCCACTCCTCCACATCGGTCAGCGCACCTTTTTCAGGAACGGAAAAGTGCAGGTATTCCCAGATAGAACGTGCCACATCCGCAACTGTATTGATAAGGCTGCCGAGCATATAGGTGATACCGTTGATGAGGTTCTGCATGAGGTCACGCCCCCAAGACCAAGAGTTGTTCACCTTGTCCATGACGGCGTCATAGACCGCACCCATGACGTTGTTGACAGCATCACGCACACCGCCGAGCCGGTCGCCGATGCCGTCCCGGATATTGTCCCAGATCGACAGCACCGCATCTCGTACACGATCCATCGCCGAGCGCACCGTGTCCGGCATAGCATTCCAGACGTTCGTCACAAGGCTCTTGATCGCATCGAGGACGGAGCGCACCACATCAGATACAGCGTTCCATGTGGTCGTGATGACCGACTTGATGTCGAGCTGCCCCGTGTTGATGAGCGTTTTGAGCGCCGCCCAGACTGCCGTCACGACCTTTTGGATGCCGTCCAGCGCTGTGGAAATGACAGTTCCGACCGCCTTCCAAGTCGTCGTAACCACACTCTTGATGTCGTTCAGCGCCGACCGGATCGTGTTCATGATGCCCTTCCAGCCGCCGTTCACGCCCTTGCTGATCTGCGAAAGGACGCTGTCGATCGTACTTTTCGCATTGTCCCAGATCGTCTTGATGATCTTGAATACATCGTCCATAAAGCCCTGCACGATACTTACGATACCCGTGAGGGCTTTTTCGATGATGTTCCGGATCGTGGTCGTCACACCGTTTGCGAAGGTCGTGAGGGTATCCTCCACGACTGCGGTATTAGCATTGATGCCTTCCGCCAGACCGTTCATGAAGTCCGGCATCCAGCTCTCGAAATCCGCCAGCGGACCCTCGTCCGGAACGGAGAAGTGCAGGAACGAACGAATTTTATCTGCCACGCCCCTGACCGCATCGGATACTTTGCCGATGCAGTTCTTGATGCCGCCAACGATGCCGTCAATGATGTCTGCGCCCCACTGGAACGCCTGCGATGCAAGCCCCTTGATGAAGCTGACGGCAGCATTGAAGCCATTTACGATGGTATCTTTGATCGCCGTGATCTTCTGCGTCACGGCATTTTTCACGCTGTCCCAGATGTTAGAAACTGTTGTTTTGACAGCGTTCATCACGTTTGTGATGGTCGTCTTGATGCTGTTCCATACGGAGGAAACCGTGCCGAAGATCGTATTCAGCACACCGGAGATAAATCCGCTGACCGTATTCCAAACACTCGAAATGACCGCATAAATGGCGTTCAGCGTATTGGAAATATGGCTGTGGATGCTATTCCAGATGCTGGAGATCACCGACCAGATCACATTCAGCACAGACGAAATGAAGCCGGATACAGCGTTCCATACTGTCATAATGACATTGTAGATCGCATCCAGCACCGTAGAAACGGTCGTGCTGATCGCATGTGCTACAAAACAGAAAGTCAATTTGCCAATCTGTTAAACAACAAGATCCTAAAAGAACAGCGACGCATTGTACTGACACGAGAAGAGCTTTTCATTTTGAAAAAATATCTCATCGTTACAACAATTCGTTTTAATTGTACAGAAGCCTTACAGAACTTCGGAAACCCTGAAGATGCCGTACAAGGATACTCATCCCGCTTTTACGACAATATCAATAAAGTGCTGGCTTGCCAAAATTCAGATGAGCTTGCCCAGTATATGATGGTGAATCCATTTGAGGAACTTGGCAAGGTGATAAGCGACGGAGCAGGTGCATTGAACCGCTTGTTTGTAGATATCAAGAATATCATGCATTCATACATTATTTTCGTAAGCACGAGACGGTGTAAAGAAAACTTTATTATTCCGGATACTGGCTTCGCTTATCAAGCAACACATATTGCGCCATTTTCGGATGAATCATTCGATAAATGTATGTATACGCTGTCCTATGCGATGCAATCAAGGAATCCGTATTTACTGCAAGTTGCACAGATGCTTACGCCATATGATATGTTCATCTGCCCTGTTACAAAAGATTTAGCGGTTGTTTCGCTCAGTATTTTTTATAAGTTTTTCAATCGAAAGTCGGATATCTATGGACTATTGCCTACGGAAGGACTGACTGTTGGTAAATTACTTGGATTTGATGATTCTAACTTAGTCGAGCCTCCTAAGGTGAGAAACCAGCATGGTAAACCCGCAACTTATGAATACAATATCCAGCAGCTTTCACAGACAGATGCGCTTGCCCTGAATTCTGGAATGATCAATACGGCAGAGCATTATTTCGGATATGCTGATCTACAAAACATTCGATCAAGTATAGAGCGTTATATGGCGTTCCCAACGGGGGCGAGAAGATACGATCTTAGTTTTATTAAGTGAAAAGCAGGCTGCGGTCATCATCGACCGCAGCCTGTTTTTCATTTTCCGAGGACGTCCAGCATCATTCTTGCCCCGTCCTTGAACCCCTGCACATAGAGTGCCTCGTTGTCGAGGGAAGCGCTCTCGCTTTGAATGTCCGAAAGTCTGTGGTACATTTCAACCTGCTCCGGTGTGAGCGACTTCTCAAACTCTTCTGAAAGCCGCATCCACTCCTGAGTCATTTCTGTTGGTTCTGGTCGAGGGATTCGTTCCGATGGATTGATCTTGCCGTGATAAAGGTCTTTTAGCATGGCGGCATACCTCCTTTTCAGCACAACAGTATACCATACAAATCTAATAATCGCAATAATCAGAACTGCCAAAGATAATAGATCTGATATGTTGAGAATAGGCGATGATGAATTCTGATAGAATATTTATGTACAATTTACTAATTTTTGATGTGAGTCAACACTATATATTGACAATCAATACAAAATATGATATAATTATACTGACCTCTATTGCAAAGCACAACAATGTTGTGCTTTGCAGGCTGCGCAGCAGCCGCCAAAGCCACTATGTGGCTTTGGCAGAGGGCGTATAAACGGAGCGCTTAGCGGCGCTATGCGCCGCCCGCCGTCAAAGACGGCTGATTGCAAATCGTTATCTCGATTTGCAATAGCGCGTAGTATAGAAAACTGAATAGAAAACTGTAATTCCTTCCGCTGGTGACATTGTATTCATTGGTTGAGGGGATTATTTGTCTGCTTTGAGAAATGAAGCTTTTTCTCTTGCATCCGTGGATATTCTATGTTATAATAGTGATATCCGCTTATATCCGAAAAGAGGCAAAGGGCGGGAGCGAAAGATATTACATTCATCAATCACGGAGGAAACAAACATGAACACATTTTGGGGCTCACTTCTGCACCAGCTTTCGACATCGAATAAGGAACATCTCATATGGTTCGGTGCAGTCATTGTGATTCTGATTACGCTCGCAATACTCCACCACAAGTGGAAGGATGACAATAAAAAGGTGCGGCTGTGGCGGCTGTTCTGTCTGCTGCCACTGATCCTTGCGGCTGTTCATGCGGCGATCTACCTGACAGGATTCCCGCTGTTTGTCATTGGGCATTTCCCGCTGTATGTCATCGCATTGTTTGCGCTTTTGCCTATACCTTTTGCCAAGCGGAAGATAGGCTATAAGATCAGCGCGGCGCTCACAGGGCTTGTGACCTGTGCTTTCGGCTTCTACTATCTTGGTATGTCTCCGTTATATTTCAATCATACACGGGAAAGCTACACCGGATCCTTCCATTCACTGGTGCAGGATATGGACAAGCATTATATCCTGAAAGAATGGAAGGAAGTGGACTTTGCCGCACTTGAAGAAAAATATATGCCGATGGTGCAGGAAGCGGAGCAGGAACAGGACAAGGAGAAATTTGCAGATGCGGTCATGCAATTCTGCTGTGAGCTTCATGACGGTCATGTACCTGTGATGAGCGATGATGAAAACATGATCCACTTTGCATCTTACACAATGTCATATAAGCCCCATGAGTACGGTCTTGCAATGGTTCAGCTCAAAAATGGTGATGTGATCGCAGTATGCACCACCGATGATGTGAATAAGCTCGGAATTGAGGACGGCACTGTAATCACAAAATGGGGCGGTAAGGACGTTTTGCAGTCCCTTGCAGAGGATGTTCCCGACCTCGGTATGCCTGTAAAGGAGAACGCCGACCGTGTGGCAGCGATGGTACTTTCGGGAGTCGGCGGAGAGACTGTTGATGTATCTTTTGTGGATAAAAGCGGAGCAGAGCAGACCGTGACCCTCACCGATGTAGGCGACCCGCATACACAGCTTGAAGCGTTCAGGGCTTACAGGCATTTTGAGACCTTAGGCACAGAAGAAGAATATCAGTCCCTGGCGGACGAGAATTTCTCCACAAAAATGCTTGACGAAAAATGCGGCTATCTCAGAGTGACACAAGAAACAACGGACAATGGGGCTTATGATATATTCGTCGGATACATGATGGGTGATCACGCACGGGCAAGGGAGATGTTCCGTGAAAAGCTGCGTGACCTCAAAACACAGGGAATGGAGTATCTTGTGATAGACCTGCGCAACAATCAGGGCGGTGCTGACGAGATCACTAACGCACTCTGCGACCTGCTGACAACAGAGGACTGGTACGGGCTTGGTGTAGGCACACGCAAAAACGGCAGGTATATCTGCAATGCCGATCATAACATTCATGCCGACGGCGAATTTGCCGACCTGAAAGTGGTCGCTCTGACGAACTTCGGCTGTCTCAGTGCAGGCGACAGTGCTTCCTACTACCTTTCAAGACTGCCCAATGTCACCCTTGCGGGACTGACAGACCCCTACGGTTGCAATCAGGAAACAGGCGGTATCAGCGTTCTTTCGGGCGGAGAATTATATGTGGGATATCCTGTCGGTCTTGTGCTTGACGGGAACGGCGACCCTAATATCGACACCCGTCCCGACCGTATCAGCCGTAATCCGGTTGAGGAACGCATCCCTCTGGATTTCGATGCAGCGATGAAGATTTTCCGTGACGGGGAAGATTACGAGTTGGAGTGGGCTGTCAATTATCTGGAAAACAGTCATGATTGATAAAGTAGGAAAGGAAAAAGCAATATGGAGACTGTGTATATGTGTTTCTTTTTCAGGACATATGAAGTATAACAATAGGTCGTGATTTCGACATCAATACAGTTCTTCTTCTCCGCTGGCAGACCGTTCTGAATGCGGTCTTCGTAATACCATGTAAAGGCTTCAACGACATCCGAAAGAGAGGCTTCTCCTTTTTCATTCATGCAGGAAAGGAAGGCAAACAAAAACACCGGCTTATATGAATATACCCCATCTTTATTATTATACCTCCGCCAAAGCCAGAATTTTAGACACATTTCTTCGTGCGGATTTTGAGCGAAAACAGCCTACTGAAGAGTATCCGAAGTATAGTCGCGGATAAAAGTAATCATTTTCAACGTGTCGTGGCACGTTGATGCGCTACGCTGACGGACTGCTGGAGAAAGACGGCAAGTCTATCGACTTGCGCGAGGTTGAGAAAGACCTCCGTCAAATCAAGGGCATCGGCGATAAGCGCGTCGAGGAAATCATGGCAGTATTTGAAAAGCATCTGGGCGTATAAAAACAAGGGGCTTCTCCGAGCATCAAAGCTACTCGGAAAAGCCCTATTTTACATCATTTTTCGGCTTCAAATCGTTAGTAGTAATTTGGTAGTAGACATACGGCAAACTGGTCAATCAAGTCACGCATTTGCCGCATTACAGCGCCCTAAAAGATGTGTTTCAGCCCTGCTGCCGTGGCAGACAAACATAACCTTTATCATACGTTTTTCCTCTCAGATTTTGCTTAGTAATGTGCGAGGTGATTTTTCCGATATTTGTGCATATTACAGTGTCTCCAGATATTGACACATAGGAGAATGCGATGTATAATCAAAGTAATGAAAAATAATCGGAGGTGCATTTATGCAGAAATGGATTGTTCCTTGTAATCAAAAATATTACAAAGTGGAGGAAGCTTTTTCAAAACTAAAACGTCTTGACTGGAAGCAATCTTCACCTAATATTAAAATTGGCGATATCGTATATATCTATGTTTCAAAACCCGTTATGGCAATCCTTTTTAAATGTAAAGTAACCAAAGTCAATCTGGACCGAATAGAAATAGATGATTCAGAATTCGTCGTAAACGGAGAAAACTACTTAACGTATCCATTGCATATGGAGCTTGAATTCATAAAAAAATACAATGATGAATTAACAATGAATATACTAAGTCTGCATGGTGTTAAAGGAAGAATCCAATCAACTCGAAAAGTTTGTCAGGAATTAGAGAATTATCTTTCATCAATTGAGTAATGCCTACTATCAGCCTGCCTTCGTCTCAATTTTCACCAAATCAGCATATGGAATCTGCTCATTACAAATAACATGCACGACTTCAAAATTACCAGTGTCCTCAACTCCTTATCATTATACCATAATCCTTCCATTTCATCAAGTCAAAACAGGCAAAAAAATAGCGGCTCACCGAAGTGAGCCGTAGCTGGAAGCATATCATACTGCTTCATCCTTTGTTCTGTTCATTTCCTGTCGGGCGTTCTGGACTTCCTCCATGCGTTGAAGCTCCGCAGCAGCATCCTCCAGCCCCAGATGGAGTATACCTGATACCGCACAAGACAGAAGGACTTTCGCTCATTGGAAAAAAAGGCGGTATGTACAGGCGTACTCCTCAGGGCTTTAACAGCGTATTCTCAGGAGAGCTTCCGTTTATTTACTTTTCAACGATCTTCTCATCATGCAAAGATCAAAAGCATCGATCTTTCCGTCTTTGCACAGATCCGCAGCCTGCCAGTCTTTCAGTTCCACATCAGGAACAGCAAGGAGCCATTTCTGCAAAGTTACGATATCAGCAATATTAAATTTACCGTCTGCATTGCAGTCACCTATCACAGTATTATTTACGCAGAACCAGTTGAGATTGAAAAGATATCCCTCTCCGCCCTTGAATACAAGGTAAACATCATTCACACCGGAGGTCTTATCAATGCTGCACTTCTGAGTTTCCCATGTCTGCCAGCCGCCTGTATCGCTTACATTCAAAGTTCCTATGAGTTTTCCGTCAGGTGAACCAAGGCGCACTTCAATTGAATTATCTCCGCCGTTTGAACCCACACGGAAATCAATATTTTCCGCACCGTCTCCGAAATCAACGTTTTTGAATCCGATATGATCATCATTTTCTATGTAAGCAACATCTTTTCCGCCTTCGCTGCAGTCTTCTGTTTCTATACCTGATTTGGTCGTATAATTTTCTGCTTCGATTCTTTCACCAAAAGGAATAGGTTCAGCAGATACGATCGAACCTGTAACACTGACCTTACATTTTGCTGTAAACTGCCTGTCACTTGGTTCCAGTGTTCTTGCTAAGATATCGACTGTACCGTCTGATAATGCAGTTACTACACCGTTTTTATCAACAGATGCCACAAGCGGATTTGATGAAGTCCAGATGACCACCTTGTCTGTTGCATTTTCCGGTAAAACATCAGCTTTTATCTGAGAAGTTTCGCCTGCATTCAGTGATATATTTTCCTGACTCAAGCGAATCCCTGCTACATTTACACGAGAACCGTTCAGCTTCCATTTTGCCTGGATCCTCTGATTGTATTCCGGCATGATGAATGTGGAAATAGTGCCGTCTGCACTGACCGGAGTTACATCCATTGCATCGATACCGACCTGCCAGCCGTCAAATGTATAACCGGGTCTTGATTTTGCGTCTATTGTTACACGTTCACCCGGCTTATGATATTCTGTAACCACAGAACCCATGGAATCACCAACATTGCTGAGAACCAATACACGCTTTTCAGCTCTGTTGATCCTGACAAGGTGCATATCCCTTGCACCTACAGATTCAAGTTTTGTTGTGCCAACAGGTTCAAGGCGGAATACAAGAAGCTGGTCAAGATCATATCCGCCAAGAATTTTAACACGGACTGTTTTTTCAGTATCGCCTTTATTGAATGTTACAGCCGGATCGTCAACAAAGCTGTAATCCTTATCAGGCTGTGCATCACCTGCTACAGCATCGACCTTGAATTCCATTGTGCTTACAGCAGGCTTGCTGAGGCTAAGCTTAAGGTCAATGACATCTCCCGGTTTAGCAGAAGTATTGAGATTTGCAAAGCTTACATTCACATCTTCTGTCAGACCGAGATCCTCGTTATAACCTACATCGGTCTTCGGATATACTGCATATGCACCCTTGTTTACTCCGTTATGACCTGAACCGATCGCCGGACTTCCTTCCTTCAGACTGAAATCACCTGCGGCAGGATCTGCAAACATCGGATTCTCATGACTGTTTGTCTTTGTTCCAAGCTGTGCATTCAAAGCATCTACCGTAATATTAGACTGTGACGGATCCATATAGCGAACATACTCAGGTTTCCTTTCTGAATACCACTGATTGTTCTGAACAGTAAGTGAGCCGCCGCCTTTAAGGTCGATTCCGTGCCATGAATGGAAACCGTTTACAGATGTTTCCTTGACAAGGAGTCCGACAGTATCATTGCTGTTATACATACTGTCATTGTCTTCATAGGAAATATTATTTATAACATCATTATTATATGATCTGTCGAGAGAAATACCATTTTTAAGATTATATGTTACATTATTGACCCATCTTGCATCCCATGTCGAGCCGGTATCCCAGAATGCGGAGAAAAGTCCGGATTCAATTTTCTGTGCGGGGAAATTCATAAAATATGGACCGATCGGCATTCTCTTGTTTTCGTCAAGAGGTTTATTATAAACAATATTCTCATAAGCCCAGTTGCGTGTACATTCAGACTCATTGAACATGAAATATGCTGTATTGTGTGCTACATTTCTGACGGCAGTGAAATCTCTTACGCTGATATCAAGCCAGATCGTTCCGCCGTTTACTGAACCGCCTGAATAATTGAAGGCAAATGCATTATTTCTGTTTCCGTCAGCTCTGCCGCCTAATGTGGAGGATTCCGCACCGCCTGCACCGGCATTTTTTCCTATTGCGCCAATAAAAGTGTTCTCAGAAATAATACAGTTCTGGGAATGATTGTCATAGCAAAGTGTTTCGCCATATACACTCTGGAAGTAGTTGTTTCGGATAACATTATCCTGTCCTGCAACAGGAATAGTTACATCAGGGCGATAAACTCCCTGATTGGACCAGGTCCACGGAGCATTGTAAACACAGCCGATATTCTTGAACTGGTTATTCAGTACCACATTGCCCTTTCCCATAATGTTGATCGTACTTCTTGCGTATTTATAGTCCTCGAATACAAAGCCTTCGATTTTTACATAGTCACGTCCGAACAGATTAAATACGTCAGTCAGCTCATTCTTTCTTGCAGCAATGGAGTATTCTATACCTGCATCATCGTAATGCCTGACCTCATCTTCTTTCCACCCCGTATCGGCAAGCCACTGTGCCTTTACCTGCGGAGTAATTGTTGAGCCGTTGAAAACATCCTTATGTTTTATTATTACCTTACCAATATCAGATGTATTTTCAGGTCTGAATACGATCATAGCATCTGCCTTGCCCGATTCCTTTGGCTTGATATCCTCCTCAATATATGTACCCGGGCGAATAAGTACAGTTGTTCCTGCTGTTGCTTCATCAGCAGCTTTTTTGATTGAACGATACGGACTGCCGGATGAACCGTTTCCCGTTTGATCGCTGCCGTTTTCTGCAACATAGATAATTCTTCCGCTGATGTCGGCTGCTTTTATTTGTGGTAAAGGCAGAATACTCAGACTCTGACACAAAAAAACTGCCGCATTTATACTTATCATCAGCTTCTTTAATCCCAATCCTTTGATCATTATTATGCACTTCCTTTTGATTAATAATAAGGTTAACAAACGGACTATAATATACTTGTTTCAGGACTCGTTCATTATCAAGACTCAACAGCAAGTTAAATATTGTAATATCAAATAACATTTTATAATTAATTATACCATTTTATTTGTCTCATGTCAACATAAAATATGAAGAAAAGGTGGACAAAATAACGCATTTTCTACTTATCCCGACTATGATCTCAATGTTTTATCTGATCCCGAAGTTCATTAACAATAGTAAAAGCCATATCCGTATCTGCGCTCAACCGGAAATCCGCTGCGGCGACAGGATCCACAATAACATTTTTATCCGGACAATCGAATAATATGCAAATGAGACCGACTGTTTTCACAATCGGTCTCATCATATACTCTTTTATTTCACTTTTTGGCGTTTACTCCGAATTTGGTAGCGACTATCAACTGACAAATATTCATCTGTGTTATTATTAATTACCAGTTGAAGAAGTATTTGGATATTCATATTCAACATCCTTCTGCTCGATTCTCCAGTCCTGAGCCTCTTCATCGAATACTATCTTAAATGTTACTTCGCCGGGAGTTGCTTCGTATACTGCATTTGGAGTGGTATTCAGTTTTCTTTTAAGTGTGAAAGATTTTTCAGTTACGTCAGTTATTTCCATCGGATCATCTGTCCAGTAATTATCGCTTATATAATCACTAGAGATAACTTTCTGATATAATTCACCCTCATACTCAATATATGTATATGCAAGGTCTATTTTTCCGTCAGCAGGAAGAGTATCTGCTGTAAATGAAGGTCCGAATAACTCATAGTTATGTGTATATTCAGCATTGACAGAATAGAATGGATCATAATTTTTGCTGTAATATGTATTATAGAGCTTTTTCAAGCCATCCATACTTTTCTCAGTTAGTCTTTCATCAGAAGTTTTATAATATAATAGTTCAGCATCACTTGTCCACCCGTCATACCGGATAGTGTAATTTAACCTTATGCACTCTGAATCTCCATCATATCCTCTTGTACGGGCAAAAATATCGAAGAAGCACTCATAATCCCAATAATCATCAGTGAGCTTATGTGCTGCCTCTTCAGGAGTTAAGCTCTTTGTATCAGCTGCTTCTGTAGTTGTCTCAACGACAGCAGATGTAGTTATTGTATCAGCTGTTGTAGTAATGCTTGTTATCACAGGAGATCCTGTAGTAGCTTCTGTCGCAGATGATGAACTATCAGTAGAAGGCTCTGCTTCTGATGATGAGCTTTCTGCCGGAGCTGAATTCTTCATATTGCGGAGCAGGTAGTTTCCTCCGCCGATTCCGCCTGCGATAATAGCAACTGCTGCTGCCATACCTGCAAACTTTATCCACCTTGGACGATTGTATTTTTCTACACCGTGTACGCTGTTATTGTTATCCTCATCAGCATGGTTTGTTATATTCATTTTCTTCTTAGTCATATTAAACATCCTTTCTCTGGCTGAATCTGACAGGGACGGATACTCTTTTGCAATTCTATCAGCAGTTTCAAGGTCAATGTCGAATTCCCCGAACATTTCATCTTTCTTATTCATACATATCCCTCCTTAATAATTTATGCCGACTTCACAAAGCATGTTTTTCAGCTTTTGTCTTGCCCGGACGCTTCGTTTCTGTACTGCGGCTGCGGTCATTGAGATCGCTTTTCCTATTTCAGCTACTGTCATATTATAGTAGTACTGTTTTATTATTATCGACGTGTCAGGTTCGCCTAATTCTTTTATTTTATTAAGTAAGATGGAATTGCGCTCTGACATCTCAGCAGATTCAATTATGTTTTCTCCGGACGATATTTCCATGATCCCTTCATCTTCAGCAGATACCGTTCTATATGCTTTTACACTTAGTTTTCTGTACATATCTATTGCTTTGCGTTTGGCTATAACTCCGATAAATCCTTTCAGGTCGCCTTCCCGGTCACCAAGATAATTCATCTTTTTGAATACCTCTGTAAAAACGTCACTCACACATTCCTCTATATCTTCCGCAGTACCACAGCTTTTAAGTTTAGTTGCTGCTATGATATATACATAATTGCAGTAGTCATTGAAAATTGCTTTCATGCACTCTTCCGGAGATCTTTTCATGTGTTCCTTGAACTCCTGATCTGTCATATGCATTCCTCCTTATATTCAGTTCAGCGATCGCTTTCATTCTATCAACTCGTACTTAAAGTACCAAATAGGACAAATTTATAATAATTTTATCACATTTTTTTATGCGTTCAATACCTCCGCCATACAAACGGATTCACTCCACTAAAATGACTCACTTCTCCGCAAAAAAAGCGGCCGAGGCCGCATGCATTGAAACTATCCTTTATATAATCCATCTTTGATTATGCAGTAAAGATGCAAATGCTTTCGGATAATCCCTGCAAAAATATTGTTATGCCGTCCAGGAGAACAAAAGAATGTAAGGTGTATCCCCTTGATGAGGTACAGCGTATGTCTGATGTCTCCGGACATTGCTGTGCTTCGGGACATCGTCAGCATGATATCGCTTGCCAGATGCGACTTCTGTGCTCTGTTGATATAGTATTCAAGAGCCTTACAATCAGCATAGAACCATATACAAACGTCAAACGACTCCATCTGTAGTTGCTTTAATATAGCAATGCATAATCGCACAGCAGTTGTTTTATGTCACGGTAGCGGTCGGTCATTGTTTTATCTCCTTTTCGTCAGCCATTCTGTCAGAAACCGCATCTGCTCCTCGGTATGAAACCAATGCTCACCGCCGGACATCACCGTCAGTTCCGCGCCTGTCCTTTCAGCAAATGCAGTTATCGTTTCAAGGCTGGTCAGATTGTCATTTTCGCCGTAAAGTATCTCTGTGGGAATGTGCCATTTTATTGGGCGTTCTCTGACATAGCAAAGATATTCCCACGAAAGCGTTTCCCCGAAGTCGGTCTTTATCTCACCACGCTGTGCAAGCTCCTTTTCGCCGATACCTGCCCATTTCATCATATCAAGGATAAGACGCTCCATATCAACAATGGGTGATATAAAATATGCTTTGTTTATCTTCTTTTCTGCCAGCGAATGCATAGCAAAATAAGCGCCTATGCTGTTGGCTATGAGTATGACCTCATTGCTTTCTGCACATATCTCATCATACAGCTTCGGGAACTCTGTCTTTGCCTGCCATGGTGTTTCTGATTTGTATTCAAGCCCGATGATATCATATCCCGAAAATATGGGCTTGTATATCTCAGCTTCATCGGCGCTGCCGTTTCTGCCGTGGATATATATTACCTTTTTCATAGTTGTTCACCGCCGTTACGAATACCGAAGGTCAATACAAAATGCTCGCTGAATGCTTTTATCTGCGATATTGCTGCATCTGTTTTTTCCGGCTCACGGTCACAAAGATGTATCAGCGCCGAAATTGGTGCAGTATAGGCAAAGGCAAGCATTTCCGCATCATCATTCCGCAGCAGTCCCTTGTCGATCATGCCTTTGAAAATGTGTGTGAACATCACGGTCAGGCCAGTCAGAAAATGCTTTGTCGCAAGCTGACTTGCACGTTCATCACGGTACTGTTCAATTGTAAGGAGCTTTCTCGTCATTACAACACGCTCGTCATGTACAGTGAAATCGACCATATGCATCGTCATTGCAACAAGTCCCTCAAGCGAATCGGGTACAGGCGGAAGGTTTTCCGCCGAACCGAAATGCTCCGCATAATATGCGATCATCTTGTCGAGCAAAGAGTTCCAGATCTCCTCCTTGCTGTCAAAGTGCTTGTACATGGAAGACTTCACAAGTCCCAGCGAGGCGGTCAGCTCACGGATATTCGTACCGTCATAGCCTTTTTGCGAGAATTGCCTTAGCGCTTCATCGAGTATTCTTTCCTTTGTGTCCTTTGCCATATTTACCTCCGATAATAAAGAGTGACCTATCGTTCACTGTATATTATAGCGAACGATAGGTCACTTGTCAATAGCTGTTTTCATTTGTACATACTGAACAGCAAATTCAAGCCGGAACTCCAAGCAGTCATCGTGGAAACAATATATTTATTACTTAATGTCTTCGGACCAATGCTTTCTACCGCAGGCTCAGAGAATATTAGCGAGGAATATAGTGTCTATAATACATGCACATTATATATTGACAAGAGTTTGGACTTCTGATATTATAAGAATAAAGACACATTTCCAAATAAACTGCCCGTTGAGTGCGACATTCTGCTGTCAAGGCAGGAATCTTAAAACGGCTATTTATTGCGGATAATTGGCGTTATACAGCTCAGGAATCAGTCTATTTAAACACTCGATTTTTAGTACTTAAAACTGCTTTTTAACTTTTAAGTGTGCAGAAATACTGACACTTGTTAAACAGCCTGAAAATAGAGAAAAACAGTGCTAATCAAAAAATGCGATCGAGGATAGAGTTAAGTGCTTAAAAAAGTTGTAATAATCCAAACAGTTTGAAATGTGCTTTCCGAATCCGAGGAAGAAATGGAGAAAATGACATTATGGAAGAATATGGATTAAGTAACAACCGCTCAGACAATAAAGAAATGAAGCAGCATTATCATCGTTTTGCAAAACAGCTTTCCGACTGGTACAGCAAAGGAAACACCCCTGAGCTTGCAAGTCAGGACACTCGCTTCACGCTGGAGCTGCAAAAACAGAAACTTCAGTCACTTGGACTTAGTATGGAAATACAGATCAGGAAACCAGATGTGAGCAATGGAGGCGTCGGATCGCTTTCCTACGGTGACAGCGTCTTTGTGAATTCCATCATTGGCGGAAGCAAACACATCACCACGAACATCCGCAATTCGCAGAATGAGATCTACAACAGTGACGCTGAGGGCGGACTGACCATTGTAATACAGAATCCTAAAAACGGAAGTGTTCCGTCTCCTGACACTGCGATGAGCTGTCCGAACTGCGGTGCACCGTCTACACTTGGTAAGCTCGAATCCGGATGCGAATTCTGTAACACTAAATTCCTCATGGATGAACTGTATCCGAAGGTGATGCATTTCTTCATCCAAGAAGACGGCAAACAACTCTTCGACACAAGGGAGATCAAAAAATATATCTTGGGCTGTACCGCTTTCTTTCTTGCAATTTTCATTCTTTCGACGTTGTTCAAAGCCTTCACCGGAACATTGAATGATCCCCGCCTTTGGAGCGAAAGCGTATCCGGTATATTGGGAAGTATTATTCCCGGCGCTATGTTTGGTGTCGTTGCGTGGTTCATTGTAAATAGTATCGGCTCAGTAAAACTGATGGGTAAGAACGCCCGTGGCGGCAGTAAAATGATGAAGTCACTGATATTTTGTAATAAGATGCATACGCTTGATCCCACTTTTTCAACAGAATACTTCCGTGACAAGTCCATGTCGCTTCTGAAGCTCATGCTCTACAGCCAAAATCCGCAGGAATTGACCATCTGCCATTGCGACAAACCGATCCCGGAAAAACTTCGTGAGATCGTGGATATTACCTACCATAATTCAGGCGTTAACAAATACAGCATCAAAGACGGTGTTTGCGATGTTTCGCTCACGTTTTATACCGACAGCCTGCACTACCGCAGCGGTAAAATCTTCCGCGAGTCTGACAAAATACGCATGAGTCTGCGGAAAGTTATCAAAAAGCCTACCGATCTTGGTTTTTCTGTCATGGCTGTAACTTGTCCATCATGCAGCGCAAGCTTCGATGCGGCAAAGAACAAAGACTGCCCGTTCTGCGGCAATGCCTATCCGCTGGAGGAAAATGAATGGGTCGTGACAGATATTAGTATTTGAACAGTATGATTACATGAGAAAAAGGCTGCTGATACCGTGTTAACAACATCACACGATGCCAGCAGCCTCTATTATATGTTCACTTTTCAATACTGATCGTCACACATGATTTGAAGAGGAATTCCAAAAAACTCGCAGATCTTCACATTGGCAGTCCTTTAATAAGAGGACTTCTTTTCATGTGAAATACATTATTATTTCAGCCCACAGATTATCTCAGCAGCCAGCTTTTCGGCAGAGATACCGTGAGCATCAAGCAGTTCATCTGCCTTGAATTCTGTGTGGAAAGCCTTTGAAATGCCGTGGCAGTGTACACGCATATCACAATCGCCGTAGAATGAAGCGATATTCTGTCCGTAACCGCCCATGACCTCACCGTCCTCAATGGTGATAACAAGGCTGTGGTCGGCTTTTAACGTGTTCAGCAGTTCCTCGTCCACACCGCTGACAAATCTCGGGTTGATGACCGTAATATCAACACCTGTCTGCTCCTTCACCTTGTCGGCAGCTTCAAGCGCCATGGGAACAAGTCCGCCAACTGCAAAGAGAGCGACCTTGCTGCCCTTACGTTCTGTCTTGTTCTTCAGAACGGAGTAGTCGGTATCGTCAGCGATTCCTGTTGATTTCAGGTTATCCACCACTCTGATAGCAACGGGATGCTCCTTCTGAGTTGTAGCGTATCTGAACATCTGCACGAATTCCTCATTGCTTGCAGGCGCAAGGTAAATGAGATTTGGGATATGTGCAAACATCTGTATATCGCAAAGTGCAATATGTGTGTTGGAATTCATGCCGTATGCGCCGGGACTGAGTATCAGGAAAGTTGCAGGACTGTCATTCAGACATACATCGTGAGACATCTGGTCGTATGTACGCTGATAGAACGGCGCAAATGTACCGAATACCGCTGTACCGCCGTTTCGTGCAATGCCTCCTGCCATAGCGACTGCATTTTCCTCTGCGATGCCGACGTCGATGAACTGTCCGCGGTCGACGTATTCCTCACGGACGCCTTTCACAAAGCCAAGTCCCATAGGAGTTGCGGCATTAAGGACGATAGCCTTTTCATCGGTGTCCAGCAGTTTCTTAAGGCTGCTGAATACAACGCTTTCTCCGCCCTCATTGGGATACAGCGGTGAACCGTCCTCAACGTGGAAGGGACCGCCTGCATGCCAGCTTTCACGGTCCTTTTCGGCGTAGGGCAGGCCTTTTCCCTTGATAGTGTGGATATGAAGAACAACAGGATGGTCGATGCCCTTCACACTCTCAAACAGTTCAACCAGCTTTGAGGTATCGTGGCCGTCATCGAGATAGCGGTAATCCAGTCCCATTGCACGGAAGAGATTGTCCTCGGCAGTACCGTTGGACTCACGGAGCTTTTTCAGCGTTTTGTAGAGTCCGCCGTGATTTTCAGCGATACTCTGGTCGTTGTCATTGACGATGATAATGAGGTTCTTGTCGTACTCGCCTGCATAGTCAAGAGCTTCGAGAGCCTCACCGCCTGACAGTGAGCCGTCACCGATGAGTGCTATGATATTCTCACTGCGCTTATTCAGGTCACGTCCCTTTGCAAGTCCGAGGGCAAGGGAAACAGAAGTGGATGTGTGACCGACAATGAACATATCGTGTTCACTTTCATTCGGATTGGTATAGCCTGTCACATCACCGAAATGCGCCTCGTCAAGGAAGGCTTCCTTTCTGCCTGTCAGTATCTTGTGCGGATAGCACTGGTGTGATACGTCAAATACTATCTTGTCCTTCGGTGAGTCGAAAACGTAGTGAAAAGCAACTGTAAGCTCCACAACACCAAGGTTCGGTCCCTGATGTCCCCCTGCTTTGCTTATCTTGTTGATGAGTGCGGCTCTTGTCTCGTCCGCAAGTGACTGAAGCTGGGAAACCTCCAGCTTTTTGATGTCGGCAGGGCTGTTGATATTTTCTAAGTACATAGCTTTATCCTCCTCAGATCTTGAAACCGTTTATCATCTTTACGAATGCAGGATCGCTGTGGTCAACTATCTCGCTGTGTCCAAGATCAAGTTCAGCTATCTTATGCATATCTTCGTCCGAAAGTGTGAAGTCCCATATATCAAAATTCTGCTCCATACGCTCCACATGAACGGATTTTGGTAGGATCGAAACACCTCTCTGAGCGTTCCATTTCAATGCGATCTGAGCAGCGGTCTTACCGTATTTTGCTCCGATCTCTGTCAGTACAGGGTGGGTGAAGATACCGTGTCTGCCTTCTGCGAGAGGTCCCCATGCCTGCGGTACGATACCGTATTCCTTCATGAGCGTGATCGCACTGTCCTGCGCAAAAAACGGGTGCAGCTCTACCTGATTTACAGCGGGCATGATTTCTACATTCGCACAGAAATTCGCAAGGATAGCAGGATAGAAGTTCGATACGCCTATCGCCTTTACCCAGCCCTCTTTGTAAGCTTTTTCAAGTGCACGGTAGCCTGCAAAGTAATCGCCCATAGGCTGATGGATAAGGATAAGGTCGATATACTCCATATCAAGTTTTTCAAGGGACTCTTTCAAAGAAGCATAGGCGCCGTCCTCTGTTTTCATGTTGGATACCCACAGCTTCGTGGTGATGAATAGTTCCTCACGGCTTACAAGTCCGTCAGCGATCGCACGCTTAACTGCCTTTCCGACAGCCGTTTCATTCATATAAGCCTGTGCAGTGTCGATAAGGCGGTATCCTGTCCTGATCGCGTCATATACAGCCTGTTCGCAGACAGCCGCATCGGGCACCTGAAATACTCCGAAGCCCTCCAGTGGCATTTTTGCTCCTGTGTTCAGTGTTACGAATTCCATAATAAGATCCTCCTTGTATTGTATTTATAGACTCAGCCATTCTCTGACAGCAGCTTCTGTCAGGTGATTTCCGTCAATGCTTTTGTGAACATTTCCCCTGCACAGCTTCTTTACGTCGTCCGTGCCGACAGAACCGCTTCCGCCGTGGGTATTGAAGAGGTACACATTCTTGTCAGTGAAGTCGTACTGTTCAAGAAAACTAAGCACGATCATCGGGCATGTATACCACCATGCAGGATAGCCGATCACAATGTCGGTATACTTTGATAAATCCGCAATGTCATCTTGAAAGGAAGGTCGGACGTTTTTGTCACGCTCTTTCTTCGCCTGTGCCGCACATATGGGGTATATTTTTGAGTACGCCTTTTCCGGTTTCAGCTCAAATAGATCGCTGCTTGTTGTTTCTGCGATCATTTTTGCAGCCTTTCTTGTGTGTCCACCCCATGAAAAGAATACAGTCAGAAATTTTCTCTCCGGCATATGATCCCTCTTTTCCGGTATTGTTTTTGATACTGGTTTGTGTTATAATAAGAACAAATATCCTGTTACAAGCATATTATAGCATAATATCCGGAAATTGTAGAATGCTAATATTGGATACTGCTATAAATCATAATCATACTGAGGTGATGATATGTTGGAGTTATATCTACTGCGGCAGCTTTCCGCATTCAAAGAATACGGTACACTTTCCGAAGCTGCCGAACGGCTGTATCTTTCACAGCCTGCGCTGAGCCGTAATATGAGAAAGCTGGAGGAAGATATCGGTGTACCACTGTTTGTACGCAGCCGCAATAAGCTGGAACTAAACGAAAATGGTATACTGACCGCTGAACTTGCCGTGAAAGCATTGTCAGAGATAGACAGCATTGCAAAGCAGGTGCGGGACTTTGACCGCAGCCGCAGGACGATTTCGCTTGGCGTCTGTGCGCCCGCACCCATATGGAAACTGACTCCCCTGCTGTCGCAATTATACCCGACAATGACAATACAGACGGAGATCACAGAGGAAACAGAGCTGCTGAAAGGTCTCCACAACGGGCAGTATCAGCTGATCGTGCTGCATTTTCAGCCAGAAGATAAACACTACGTCAGCGCCGCCTGCGGAACGGAAAAGCTGTTCTTCTCGCTTCCTCCGACGCACAGGCTTGCAAATGAAGCCACGCTGTCTTTCTCCGACCTTGACGGCGAGAACTTCCTGCTGATGTCGGAGATCGGTTTCTGGCACGATATGGCTGTCAGAAAGATGTCCCATTCCAGATTTCTGATTCAAAACGACCGCTTTACTTTCGACGAGATCGTCAATGCCTCTGTTCTGCCATCATTCAGCACAGATACTGCAAATGAGTTTTTCGGAAGCAGTTCAGGCCGTATTCAAGTTCCCATTACAGACGAAGAGGCTGAGGTGAGATATTTCCTTGTCTGCCTGAAGAAGAATGATAAACAGTTCAGGCAGCTGTTTGAAGCATTATAATAGCCGGGCTTTTACTTTTATACGCAAGTTCTGTCTATTCTCTTCTCAATACCGATCGTCAGACCTGATTTGAAGCAGAATTCCATGTATTCATCGTGGGAACAATATATTTAACACTTACAAGAACAACAGCTCCCATATAGGGAGCTGCATATGAAAGCATACATTACATTTTCCAGTTCTGTGAAATAAGCTGCTGATCTGTCATGTGCTTGAAAATTCCATTCTGTTTTATGAGTTCTGCAGGTGAACCCTCTTCTGCGGTAACTCCGTCCTTAAGCACTACAACATGATCTGCATCTGCAATAGTACGCATACGGTGCGCGATGATAAGAACTGTCTTGTTCTTGATAAGCTCCGAAAGCGCCTGCTGTATAGCGGTCTCGTTTTCAACATCGAGGGACGCTGTAGCTTCGTCAAGAAGTATTACAGGTGCGTCCTTCAGCAATGCTCTTGCTATGGATATCCTCTGTCTCTCACCGCCTGAAAGTTCACTTCCGTTTTCGCCTATCATAGTATCGTAACCATCGGGAAGCCTGCTGATGAATTCATCACATCTCGCCATTCTTGCTGCTCTCTTTATTTCCTCATCCGTTGCACCCTTTTTACCTATAAGGATATTTTCTCTTACAGTATTATTAAACAGTGTAACATCCTGGAAAACAAATGAGAACAACGAACACAGTGTTTCAGGATCTATCTTTGAAACATCCATACCGCCAAGACGTATCGTTCCGCTTTTAGCGTCCCAGAAACGTGCTGCAAGCTTTGATACTGTAGTCTTTCCGCCGCCGCTTGGTCCGATAAGTGCTGTGACCTCTCCCTGTTTAGCAGTGAATGAAACATCCTTAAGAACTTCTGTATCGTCATCGTATGAAAATGAAACATGATCAAATTCTATGTCAAAGCCGTTATTGGTAAGTCTCTGTTCGCCCTGCTGAACTTCATGATCAAGTATCTCGTTAAGTCTTTCGCACTGTATTCCCGTCATAATAATAGCCGCAAAATTCTGAAGTGTTATTTCCATAGGATCATAGAATCTTGATACCAGCATAAGGAACAGGAAGAACGTGAGGATAGTTATTTCTCCGCCTGCGAAAAGAAGTCCGCCAACAAGGGCAGTGGTACCGATACCGAGCTTAAGGATTATAGATGCGATATTGACAGTTATTCCAAGCTTTATCTCAACGTTTAGCGCCTGCTTTTCAACGTTATCGATCTTTTTATCAAGACCTTCCATATATCTGTCCTGATAATTATTTACACGGATATCCTTTACTGATTCCAGGCACTCCTGTATTCCTTCTTCCAGTTCAAGCATTGCCTCTGAATTATGCTCGGCAGCTTTCTTCTCCATGCCTGATGATAACCATATAGCAATAAATGATACAGGTACTACCCAGAAGCAGGCAAGTGCCATACGCCAGTCAAAGAATATGAACATTGCAGCACCGATTATCACCGTCGATATCAGCGAACCGATCATTTCGGGTATCCAGTGGCTTGCAGCAGTTTCTACCTGTGTACAGTCCCCCATCATGGTCGTTGTAAGATCTGTAAGATCTTTCTTTCCGAAGAAAGACTGGGGAAGTTTTCTTATTTTCTCTGCAAGACTTATTCTTCTTACACCGCTTTCGGTGTAAGTTGCAAGGAACGATGCATTGTACTGTATATGGTGTGCGATCGCCATAAGTATTATCACAGCTAAGCACATAATGAGATACAGCGGTATCTTACTCTTTGAAAGATCGTTATCCATCATATCCTTAATCAGCTTATAGAGTACCGCAACAGGAAGCATCAGAACTATATTCGTAAATGCAACGCAGAAGCAAGCCTTGATCATATCGGCTGCACCGCGGTCCGAAAGAGCATATTTACGCTTTAATTTTTCAATCATCTTCTGATCCTCCATTCTGCCGAACGTGTATACTCATCAAACATCTTTGCATAGATGCCGTTTTTCTGCATAAGTTCCTCATGGCTTCCGCTCTCTGCAACAACACCTTCATTAAGTACGTATATCCTGTCAGCATTTGTAACAGTACTTAATCTGTGAGCTATCATAATGAGAGTCTTGCCTTTTGAAAGCTCCTCCATTGCTGCCTGTACAAGTGCCTCATTATCAGGATCGGCAAATGCTGTTGCCTCATCGAGTATGATTATCGGAGCGTTTTTGAGTATAGCTCTTGCAATGGTTATGCGCTGTTTCTCGCCTCCTGAGAGATAAGTTCCCTTCGCACCTATAACTGTATGTATACCGTTTGGAAGCTTGTTTATTATGTCCATACACTGTGCCGCTTCAAGAGCCTTCATTACTTCTTCTTCCGAAGCCTCTGGTCGTGCAAGACGTACATTTTCAAGTATTGAAGTCTTAAGGAGATTGCTGTTCTGGAACACAAAAGATATCTTCTTCATCAGTTCTTTCTGAGGGATGTCCTTTATATTGACTCCGCCAACGTATATCGCGCCTTCCGTAACATCAAAGAATCTTGATATAAGTGCTGCGGCTGTTGACTTTCCTCCGCCGCTTGGACCTACAAGCGCTATATGTTCACCTGAGCGTATGTCAAGGGAAAGTCCTCTGAGCACCATATCAGTGTCCTCTTTGTATCTGAATTTCACGTTATCAAGAGTAATCGAATCATCCTTCGGAAGAGCCTTGCTCTCTGCATCGGGAAGGGGTTCTATCTCGAGAATACCACTTATTCTTCTTAAAGCATCTATCAGTGTCATTTCCTGTTCGCCTGAATATGCTATCTTTGAAAGAGTTACTGTAAGAAGCGGAGTAACGATAATGTAATATGTGAAGTTGAGGATGATATCAGTAGTTATTTCGCCCTTTATGAGAACAAATGCAGCCGCTACGATAAACGCGAATATCGCATTTACAAATGTGAGATATCCCACCATAGAGGGACGCATGAGCTTGGTATATGTCACAGACCAGCTGCTGTAATCATCTATCGCTTTCTTGAACCTGCGGAAGGAATCCACCGACTGTCCGAATATCTTGACTACCGATATGCCGCGGACATATTCCGTAGCCTCACTGCTCATAACATCGAGGGCGTTCTGGTATTCAGACATTTTCTGCTGTATAACCTTGCCCTTTGTACGCATCATGCAGGCAAAAGCAAGTATAACAGGAATAAGGCATACAAGTCCCAGTTTCCAGTCAAAAATTACGAAAAGCACGAGCAGTCCTATTGGAGTTGCGGCTGCGGCTGCCTTATCAGGCAGATTATGTGCGATATATGTCTCTACAGCAGAGGCAGCTCCATTGAATATCCTTCTGAGTTTTCCTGTTCCAGACTGGTCAAAAACTCCCAGCGGAAGCGTCAGTATCCTTCTCATAAGCGAGCTTCTCATATTTGCCTGTACACGCATTGCCGCAACATGAGTACACCAGAGCGCACATATATACAGTGCCATTGATACCGCTGTAAGAATAACTGCCTGCCATCCCAGAGAGCTCATCTCGGACCTTTCACCGCCGTTGAGGGCTACCTTTAGTATCTTCCAGATGTCATAGAAAGGAATAAGTGCAACAAAGGCACTCAATGCAGCAAGGAGCCTTCCCAGAGTCAGAACTCCCTTGCATTTCCTGGCATAGGGATCGATAATCTTCATGACATCGATCTTTTCATTTTTCTCCATTATAAGATCATCTCCTGTTATATATTTAATCTCTGTCCAACAGTCTGAAATCAGTATAATACAGCTTGTTTCATCCGATTTCAAGTTGTCAGATGACAAAATCAGCACGGCATAAGTGAATGTGATGTGCAGATCCCATATTTTATAAAAAATTTGCGCTTCCCGAACAAAACCCGGTTATTGAATACGCATTATTTATACGCGACTATCCGCAGCGTTCATGAATGTGCGCTGCGGATAATTCTGTTACATGAATATAGAAGCAATGTGGTAAATGATGCAGGAAAGTACAAGTGCACCTCCGATATAGAATAGCGCTACTTTTGCAGTCCATTTAAGTGAATGTGATTCACGGTATGTAGTTGACAGAGCCATTACACATGGTACATTGAATGTACATGCAAACATGAATGCAAGTGCCTCCGCCTTTGAGATACTCTGTGTTATCACATCTGCAAGAGCTGCATTGTCGCCGACACCGAGCTTTGCATTGAATGCAGCATCAACTACAGTGTTCTGTCCGACGAATACAGAGTTGAGTACACCGAGAGTTGCTTCCTTTGCAAATGCCGAGCTGAGGAATGCCATAAAGGTCTGCCAGCCCATGCCGAAGAATTTGGTCACAGGTTCTATCGCAGTACCTACCTTGTAAAGCACACTGTCCTCGATATTGCCTGATGAACTGTAAAGGAGAAGCCAGAAGATAAGTGATACTATCGCAACAGTACTGAGAGCACGTTTGAAAATATCCCATGCTTTAAGCAGTGCTTCCTTGAGGATATGTCCCCAGTGTGCCTTATGATAAGGGGGAAGCTCCATTATCATACCTGTTCTTGAAGCCTTCGGTGCAAGCTTTGCTCCGAACACCTTCGATACTATAACTATCATGACCACCATGTATGCAAGGATTCCGAGACATACAAGCATTGTGCCCGCAGGTGAGAAGAACATTCCCGAGATAACAGGTACAACGCCCCATATAGCACTGCAGGGAACTGCCCATACAACTGCCATTGAGAGCATTCGCTGTCCCCAGTTATCCATTACTCTCGTACCGCTTGCACCGCCTATGGTACAGCCGAATCCCATAAGAAGCGGGCAGACAGCCTTGCCCTGTAAACCAAGCTTTGAGAGCATGCCGTCAAACTGATATGCAACTCTTGCAAGGAATCCTATTTCTTCAAGGAAACCAAAGACTATATTTATTCCCAGAACGAATGAAGCCATGGATATCGCAAACGCAACAACGTTCGGAAGGATAAGACTGAATACCGACGTAAGCCACGAATTTACGTGCCAGCCCTGAAGCAGATCGGATATAGGCTGACCAAGTGCCGCAGGTATTTTCATCGAAGTTTTTGCAAATGGGAGCCATATCATCATTGCGACCATAAACGCTGTAAGTATGATAAGTACAGATATGACCTTTCCCCAGAAAGGATGCAGTGCGATACGGTCGAACTTTGCGGTCTTGTATACGGGAGAAGCAGTTTTTGTAACACCGTTCAGTATCTTTTCGATCCATTTATACTTTGATTTGCTCTTATCCATCATTCCTGCTTCACGGCTGAATTCAGGTTCGGAACTGATCATTTTTGGTGAAGCAAGACCATCAGCAAGAAGCTTTTTCAGCTTGTCATATCCCTTTCCGTCAGCGGCGGTGAAAGCAAGCACAGGTATGCCGAGCCTTTTTGAAAGCAGTTCAGCATCTATCTTCTTGTTCTGCGATTCGGCAACGTCCATCATGTTGAGTACAAGTACGGCAGGCTTTTTAAGCGCTGTAAATTCCGATACCATGAACATACTCCTCTCAAGCTGAGAGGCATCCACCAGAACACAGACAAGGTCGGCTTTTCCTGAATTGACATAGTCGGTTGTTATGACCTCTTCATCAGAGTTACCTGTAAGGCCATAGCTTCCGGGCAGGTCGATAAGTGAATACTTCACTCCGTCATAGCTGAATGAACCCTCGTTTTTCTCGACCGTCTTTCCCGGCCAGTTTCCGACATGCTGATGTGAGCCTGTTAGTGCGTTATATACTGTAGATTTTCCTGAGTTTGGCTGACCTAAAAGTGCTATCCTCGTATTCATATTTTTACCTCGATCCTTTCAGCATCATCACGGTTCAGTGCGATAAGTGTTTCCCTGAGATAGATCAGAACAGGCATTTTCTTGTCATTTCTTACTACCTGAAACGAAACATCCTCTGTTATACCAATGGCTGTGACGCGGTTCACAAAGCGGTCATCGCCCTTGATACTTACGATCCTGCCGTGACTATCAGGCTTGGTTTCCGTCAGTTTCATTGTTTTTTTCCTCCTTATCAGATTTTATACAACAGCCGCTGCAGCCTGCACATCCGCATCCGCAGCCGCCTTGTTTGTGTGACTTTATCTTGCTTCTCAAAGCCGCAGCAAGTATGATCAGAACCACTGCAAACAATATGACCGAAGCAATATTATCTCTTATCCAGTCCGTCATAAAGCGTTTCATCTCCTATCACGCATAAGCAGTTTCAGACTATCTTAAGAGTGAGTCCTGATATTATCATGACCGCTCCTGAAATCATTTTCATTATATTTCCTGTATCAGCCTTTGCAAATTCCGACTTTTTTGATACAACTCCCGCTATTATCATCATGAGAATAACAGGCGATACAGCATTTGCCGCTGTAAATATAACGGATGCAAGCAGTTTCTGCCACACCTTCATTGCAAGGGACTCGGTGAGAAGCAGTATGAGCGGAGCACATGGCGTTATTCCGTAAGCAAGACCTATCATGAAAGGCGAAATGAACCTTGTGTCCTTATCACTGCTTTTCATGCACATCTGTCCGCAGCCGCCGCAGTTTCCTCCGCATCCGCCTTTTTTTCGGAGTGATGTTATGATGTAATATATACCTGCCGCAACAAGAGTTGCCTTAAGGAAAATATTAACGCTTCCTCCGTTTATTGATCCGAGAAAGTTTACAAGTATCTCGCCTGCAAAATGTGCGGTCATGCAAAGGGCGATAACCGAAGAAAGTTTCCCCAGATAAAAAGCAAGATATGATACGAAAGCTTTCTTCACATTATCCGCATATGTCAGTACATTCGTTGAAAGTACGATGCCTATATTCGGACTGCATGAGATACCGCATCTGCTTCCTATCAGCACGAGAGTGAGCAGAGTTGCAATATATGCCTTATCACTCATCTCGCTTCCTTTCGCTTGCAAGTACCGCCGCACCTATCGAGCCGTTGAACTGCGGATGTGATGCAACGAATATATCCTTCATAAGTTCGTCCTCAAAAGCCTGTCGGAGGCCTGTATTGAGCGCTCCGCCGCCTGTCATGAGGATATCACCGTTCATTTCCTGCTTTTTTATCATTCGGATGATACGTCTTGCCATCGAGTAGTGCATACCGGCAAGTATATCCTCGCGGGCATATTTTCTTGCAAGAAGCGATATTACTTCAGACTGCGCAAAAACCGCACACATACTGTTTATCTCACAAGGCGCCTTGCTTTCGAGCGATATAGGACCTACGCAGTCGATAGTCGTTTCAAGTATCTGCGCTATAACTTCCATGAATTTTCCCGTACCTGCCGCACATTTATCGTTCATGGTGAAATTCTTTACCCTGTAATTTGCGTCAAGATAGATTATCTTGCTGTCCTGACCGCCAATGTCGATTATAAGTCCCGGCTTGAATTCCTTCGGAGCCGTAAGCTTTACACCACATGCATGTGCAGTGATCTCGGATACGTCATCATCGGCTATATCAATGATCTTACGGCTGTAGCCTGTTGCCATGATATATTTAACATCGTCCCTGGTGATACCGTTTTTTGCGGTTATCTCTTCAAGCAGACGCTTTGCTGTTCCGGGATTGTCAATACCTGTGGGAGCTATCATTGTATCCACTATTCTGTCTTTCTGTATCAGTGCGGCTTTTACATATGTAGAACCGCCGTCGATACCCATATAATAATCCATGATCACACCTGCCTTACTTTGAGAATTTTATAACTTCAAGGAACGCTTCAAGTCTAATTTTAAGCTGTTCAACGTCCTCTTCACTATAATCGGTCTCTACTCTTAATACCTTAACGCCCATGCTTTCGAGCATATCCTCTATGCGCTGATATTCATAGTCGTAAACCAGACATCCGCGAAGCACATGATATATAACTCCGTCCACCTGATTGCGTTCTATGAGTTTCTTTATCCTGTAAAGCCGCTTATCCGTATCCACAAACACGGGACAGGTACAGGGACGTATCGCTTTTACTGCAAGGGCATGCATAAGTCCGTCCATTGAGCAGTCATTGATAACAGGCACATCCGAATAACCGCGTTCGCCTATACAGGTCTCATCAGCTACAACGACTCCGCCGGAACTTTCGATGATATAGGGGATCTTTACATTCGGGAATATCATCGGCGAACCTGTAAGCATAATTCTCGGAGTGTTCTTTCTTGCCGCACTCACTCCTGAATCTATCCTTTTTTCAAGCTCGTCATTAAGAACGCTGAGATGTCCTCGCCATTCCTCAGGTCTCATGTAAGTGTAGGCGTTGAACAGCATTATCGAATGTATACCGTGTATAACGCTCGGGAAGCGGCTTTTCAGACGGAAAAAGCGTTCCGTTTCAAGAGCTGTTGCGTAGGTCTCGCCAATCGCATCATACAGCTTCTTGTACGTTATTTTTTCTCCGAGATTTTCTTCAAGGTAATCCTTAAGCTTATAAAGCTCGGTCACATACTCCTCAATAGAACCGTCATCCTGACTCGCAGAAGGTATCCTCATAGAATGAACGCTGTGGAATTCCCTCAGCTTATCAACAAGCTTTCGTTTACAGTCACAGGTTACAGGGATAACGGAATACCTGCAATCTCCGAGATACGCCATACTATTCGGCATTATGCTTCCTGCTGCCGCCTTGACAAGCGGACAAGCATCCTTCGGAAGTATCTCTTCTCCGAGCTGAAGTGCAACGTGATTTCCGCTGCATATCCTGACAGGTTTTCCTCCTGCCGCATAGACAAGCTCTTCGGGGACCATAACGCAGTATGTTCCCACGGTTTTCAGTGCCGACTCTTCAAATATCTTTTTGTTGTTTACATAAACGTCCTCAAGAACATTCCAGAATGGAGCCATTGCTTCAGGAACGTTGTTCATTTCTCTGACGCTTCTGAGATACTTCGCAGATATTCTTGCAGTCTTACGGACGAATCTCTCTTCCGCTCTTTTATTCAGAGCTTCTTCGCCAATAGTAACGTTTGAACTCATAGTCTATCACTTTTTCTTTCTTATCTGTCTTTTCAGGAATTTATCCGCAGACGATTCGTATATCTTCTTGCCGAAAACGGTAATGTACAAAGCTCCGCTGCAGGGGCACTGGTTTACGCACTTTCCGCACAATAAACACTCCTTGCAGGTAAGGTCCTCTTTTTCATGCTCTGTATATATAGACTTTATGCCGACAGGGCAGGCATCATAGCATGCGCCGCACTCTGTACAAGCTGTTCCTGATTTTCTTATCTTAACAGGACATATCTTGTGGCACAATCCTATAATGAAGCCCAGCGGACAGATGTTGCAGAAAAATCTGTCCTTGAAGAAGCTTCCTATGACTGCCAGAGAGGCTGTGATAAGGCTGGTATACACATTTATCCTGAATCCAGCGAACGCAGGTGATGTAGCGACCGCAGCAGGACAGAAATGACAGTAATCGATGCCGAAGAAGCCAAGTCCCACAAAGATGATGACCATTTCCGTCTGTATGACTCTGAGTACCTTATATCCTTTTTCGGATATCTTTATCTCTCTGATGTGAAGAGCCTGTCTCAGGTCGCACAGCTTATCCTGTATGAATCCCATAGGGCATATAAAGCCGCAAAGCAGTCTGCCGAAAAGGAGTGTTACAGCAAGCATTCCCACAAACCAGCCTGTACCCCAGAGCATGAAGTCCTTAATGCTCCAGTTCATCTGATCCATGAAGCCCTTGAACATCTCAACCGAATCCTTCGGATCAGACATCCAGTAAGAAATGTGGCTTATATAATAGCAGCTTCCGCACTGGATGAACTGATTCGTATTCCAGCCGCAGGCAAAAACGGGTATATCCGAATTTGATACCTTGAATCCGAAGAAATACGATCCGAAGAAAATAAATATAAAGGATATGATATGGACAATGTCTCTTATACGCCAGAAAGTATCCTTTCTGTTGTTTCTTGTTGCAAAGGCAGACACATCATATCTGTTTTTGCCTCCAAACAGGAACCTTCTTATTATCAACACCGCAGCTATTCCCGCAATTGATACGGCTAAGAGCAGCAGTACAGGAACTATTCCCTTTCTGAAGCCATACCATGACCTTTCGCTGTGCTGTGCGATAAGGAAAAAAATGTACTTATCGCTGCCGTCTGAATAGGTAACAGTAAGACCTCCGGGTATCTCCTTCAGCGAGCTGAATTTGATCGTTCCGTTCTTATCTGTGGAGACTTTCCTTTCCCCTTTGACCGTTCTGAGCATTACCTCTTCATTGCGGAGCGGTTCACCGTTCAGCCAGACTGTTATGTCTTCTTCCTTGGTTATCTCCTTTGCATTCATCACAACTTCAAAGGGTACGGTTTCCATATCAAAAGCGTTTGGCTTTGCATAATGACCGCTTCCTGCATCGGTCACAGCTTTGGCGTATTCATGGATCGTCATTCCGTCAGCCGATCTTTCGTCAAGCACTACAAGGAATGCTGAGCATCCCTCATAAGCTCCGTCTGTTATTTCGTTGATGCCTGTTTCTTCTGTAAGATAATACCATGTTACGCTGCTTTCATCCGCTCCGGACGGAATATCAAGTGTAAGCGAATCATCCTTGAAAGTATATCCAAGATGCTCTCCGCCGTTATTATTTTTGTTAAGGCTGATGGTCCTGTCAAATGAACATATGCATATGACGGAAGTACTCAGCGCTATGACCAATATAAGTATCATAGCAAGAGCGCCTATAAGATTTCTGCGATATGAATTGAACATCTTTTATCCTTTCATCAAACCAATATCTCACGAAAAGCCTCTATTCTGAGGCGGAGCTGTTCGATATCGTTTTCCTGATAATCCGTTTCTATCTTGAAGTATGATATGCCGCATCTTTCACACAGCTTCTCGTAGTGTACCGAATCGGCGTCCTCGGTTTTTCTTCCGCGGATGACATGGAAAATAACTCCATCCGGTCTTGTAGAGTTTATCTCATCCTTTAACCTGTTAAGAGTGTAGTCTGTCTCAAGATATCCTGAAAGAGTTATGTTGCCTATTGAATTTCTGATTATACTGTAGAACTGTGAATAGTCGGTCTTTCTTGTCTTCATTTCCTTGTCGAAGTAAAGCTGCATCACAGGGTCAATACAACTGAGAAGACGGATATTCGTCTCTCTGAACAGCCTTATCACCTTGTGGTTAGGATAAAATACAGGCGAACCCACAAGTATCACTCCCGGATCGGACGAAACCGCTGTATTCTCTTCCTTATCTGACATGCTGTCATTAAGAGCAGTAAGCTTTTCGAGCCATTCCTCTTTATTGCGGCTGCAGTAAAGAGAGTTCACAACTGTCATGATATCACCGTGTTCGATAATATCGGGATGCTTTCTGCTTAGTGCCACAAGACGTCTTACCTGTTTCCTTGCGCTGTTCATGAAGCTAACAGCACCTCTGATACTGCCGCGTTTTATCCCGACTGTCTTCTTAAGCTGTTCAAACAGTCCGTAAAGGCTTTTCTGCCAGTATCCGTTAACATCATCCGACTGATACATCGCAGGCATATCGACCGTTATAACTCTGCATTTTTCGCGCAGTTCACATGCAAGCTTACGGGAATTATCATCACCGATAAGTATTACTGCCGCATCAAGATCTTCTATGTTAAGTCTGTCCGAACGAAGAAGTCCGAAAATCGATCTGCTCAGATCATCCGCATCCTTAGGAACATTGTCACATTCCCTTGCTTCTGTAGGAGTTCCGCTCAGTATCCACAGCGGAGAACTGTCAAAACAGTATATCAGCTCGGGAGGCAGTCCTGCACCGATAACAGCTATCCTTCCCCTGCATTCGATCCTGTCCCGATAGAAGCTTTCGTTTATGCTTCTGAAATAATCTGTCATTTCTTCAGTCATTATCATCAGTCCTCAAATCTTACAGTATCGGATATGCCGCTCATCATATTATTGATGCATCTTGTTATACTATCCTTGAAAGCGGTGATATCCTCAACAGGCACATATTTCGGATTTGTAGCAAAGCCTATCTCTATCATTCCGTTGGTCTCTGTGATGAACAGAACAAAGAAATAAAGATCCCAGTTCACTATCATGGGAACCTGCCACATAGAGGTCCTGAGTCCGGGAATGAACTGTATCTCATCAACTCCGTCCCCCTGAGAAGAAACCATTTCTACTCCGCCCTGATTCATGAAAGTCAGCATAAATCTGCTTGCGCCTATGTTCTCGTTCCATGTGTTCTGATTTTTAACGTTCTCTGCTATCTTCCTGCCGGTCTTTTTCAATATATCCGAATACGAATCACCTTCTTCAATATCAAGACGGTGGGATATCATCTGCACCATAGGTCCCACTGTAGTGAAATGGGACAGCTTGCTTCTGTTAGCCATTGAATATGTTATCGCAGTGTCTCTTTCTCCGTAAACTGCCGTCTGTGCGTAATGAACTGCGGTGAGGATCACGGAGGAAAAAGTCACATTGTTGTTCCGGCAGAATTCCTGCACAGGCGCTTTCTCGAACGCCAGATAGAAATCACTTTCCTTAAAATCATGGGAACCCTTTCTGTCCGTCAGTTCAATAGCAGGGAGATCGGCGAATTCGTCCTTCCAGTAAGCCTTATACTTCTTCTCGGTATCTTCTGTACGGCTTGCCGCCTGAGCAAGATAGAAATCCATGAATTCGTCGCCTGAATACATTTTTTCATCTTCAATGTCAAGGTAAGTTTTAAGGAGCTGATTCATAATGTTTCCGACGGAATGTCCGTCGGTTATAACATGATTTATAATAAGTCCGAGGAAATAGTCCTCTTCTCCGAGCTTGTAGAACTTGAAAGTAAAAAGCAGTTCATTTTCAAGATCGGGATATTTATAGATGATATCAGTAACAGCTTTCTTTGCGTATTCCATATTCTCATCGGGATCATCCGAGGGAAGATACTCTATTTCAGCGTGATAATCAAGGTTTTCGATTATTCTGAAGCGATATCCTTCTCTGCCCGTATCTTTCACGAGGTTCATCCTGAAAGCGTGATTCCTTCTGACAAGCTCGGTAAGAGCATATTTCATGCGGTCTTCATCAACTATGCCCTTTAATCTGAGGCAGGCAGGAATATACAGACAGAAGGGCGGTATCGTTTCTCCGCTGTAAAACTTCATTCCCTCTGCGAAGAAAGCTGTTATATTTGCAAGTCGGAATTCGGTATTTCCGTCCTTATCCTTATAGAAAACCAGTTTTTCCTTATCGAGTTTCATACCTTCTCCTTATACACTGAATTTATTTGCGGAAAGCTGTTCGTTTATCTCGCCCTCTATCTCACTGAGTGCGTCAACATTCAGGATATCGAAAGCGTCTATCTCAACGTTCATCTTTTCCTGAAGCCATGTTGCAAGCTTCATAGCCTGTATCGAGTCGCCGTTATTGGCGATGAATCCTGCATTCATCTTTATTGATGATGTACCGAAGAGTTCCTTCAGTATAGCGGTGAATTCAGTATCCTCGGTTATTTCATCGGTTTCAGAAGCAGTATTCTCGTTTGCTTCTTCAGCCATTGATGTAAGCTTCTTCCTGTCTATCTTGGAGTTCTTTGTAACAGGCATATCTTCAAGATGCATTATCAGCGAAGGCAGCATATATTCGGGGACCTCAACACGGATAGTATCAAGTATCACATTATTGTCAAGCTCTTCACCTGTATAGAACGCAGCTATCTTTTCGTGTTTCTTGTCGAATACTGCTGCGCATGAGGTTATCTGCGCCATTCCCGACATCATGCTCTCTATTTCGCCAAGCTCCACTCTGTAACCGTTGAGCTTTATCTGTGCATCTTCACGTCCGAGGAATTCTATCAGGTTTTCTTCGCGGTATCTTCCGAAGTCTCCTGTCCTGTACCATCTCAGTCCATCACGTTCAACGAACTTGTTTGCCGTTGTTTCGGGATCACCTGCATAACCTGCTGCAACGCCGCTTCCGCCTATCCAAAGCTCGCCCTTTACATAAGGACGGCAGTCTCTTCCGTTTTTGTCAACAACACGGTAAAGCTGTCCGTCAAGAGGATATCCGTATGGTATCGTAGACCATCCGCTTCTCAGAGGCAGAGTTACTTTGTAAAGATTGGACCATATAGCGCCCTCAGTAGCTCCTCCCATAGCAGCTACTGCACAATTATCGGTTCTTCTGTTTATTCTCTCAGGCAGTTCAAGGCTTATCCAGTCACCTGAAAGCATAACTGTTCTGAGCGGCAGCTTTTCATGTGAAAGCGATTCCGCGCCCATAAGCAGCATCTCCATAAGCACAGGAACGGAATTCCATACTGTAATTCCATACTTTTCAACTGCCTTGAGCCATACCATGTTATCCTTTGCAGTGTGATTGTCCAGTGTGACAAGAGTTCCGCCCTTTCCGAGGATTCCGAACACATCGTATACAGAAAGATCGAAATCTATCGCAGAAACTGCAAGTGCCGAATCCTTATCGCTTATGCCATATTCCCTGTTGACTGCGTCTATGGTATTTACGGCATTGTAATGAGTTACAACAACGCCCTTAGGTTCGCCTGTTGTACCGGATGTAAGTATTATGTAGGCAACGCCCTTGTTGTCGGGATAAGCATATGGTGAAGCTTCGTTGCAGCCGTCTCTGCCTGCGATATCTATGACCTTCATGCCATCGGGATAATCGAGTTCTTCGGAATACTTCTTATCTGTGAGAACATTTTTTATGTTGCAGCGTTCGTATATCTTCTTGCGGCGTTCAAAAGGAAGGTGCGTTCCGACAGGTACATAATGACCGCCTGCACAGAGTATACCGTATATAGCTATTATCTGTCCGAAGCCTCTGTCAAGTGTAACAGCAACAGCATCACCCGGTCTCATGCCGTTTTCTGCAAGGAGTGCAGCTGTTTTCAGTGCTTCGCTTTTAAGTTCGCCGTAGGACATGAAACTTCCGTCCGCAGCAGAAATAAGAGCCTTTTTGTCAGGTGCGGTCTCCGCATATTCAAGCATTCCTGTATGGATAAGTCCGTTATTTTCAGGAAGCACATAATTCTCAGGTACACATGAAGGTTCGCTGTCTGCGAAAATAAAGCTCCAGTCTCCGCCGCTTTCAGCGATACGTTCAAACATAGCGTTCATATCGCTGAACATACCCTCTATAACGGCATCCTCGAAGAGTTCCTCAGGAGAGTCGAAGGAGAAAATTATAGTGTCTCCTGCTTCAACTATCTGGAAATCGATGTAGACCTGCGGAGTCTGTGATATCATAAATCCAAGCTCGCCGAATGTGTTAAGGCATGTGTCATCCAGCAGCTTCTGTCCTATAGTATAGGAATAAACAACAGGCGCAACGGGAGCTGAGGTATCCTGCCTTGCATCTCTTATCAGCTTCTGTACTTTAACTCCGCTGTAAGCACTGTAGGAAAGGTTCTCACGGAATGAATCACCTATCCTCTTTGTTCTTGCTTCAAAGCTGTCGCTGATACGGCAGTCGGCATCAACAAGAAGAAGATTTGTAAAGTCCGCAACAACTTTGTCTATGCCTTCTATATTCGTATCTCTGTTGAATATCGGGATATTGATAAGGAATCTGTCTTCAGTGGACCATCTCTCAACTGCAGAAGCATAAACTGTCAGAAGTGCCATAGCAGGAGTAGTCTTATTTGCTGCACAAGCCTTTTCAAACTTCTCCCATTTACTTCTTTCTATCCTGTATACCTGACGCTTGTATGTACAGCTTTCCTTTTCAAGCGCGCCTTCATTTACAGGAAGCTCAGGTCTTCCGGGCATATACGGAGCCTTTTCCTTCCAGAATCTTTCTGCCTCTGCGATATCGTCCTTAAGATCGTTCTGCTGCTTTTCTGCATAAGCTGCAAGATCCCAGTGCTTCGGAGCATCAGGTTCCTGACCTATATAGAGCTTGCAAAGGTCATTCATTATGATATAGAAGCTCATAACGTCAGCAGCTATGAGATCAAGGTCGAAATGTATTCTTGTTTTACTATCAGGGAGCAGTGAAAGTGCAAGTCCCGCAGTCTCTCCCTTGTCGATCTTCAGCTTCCGCTGTGAACGCTCATCTCGTATCTGCTGCAGCTTTTCCTCAGCCTGTTCAGCCGAAAGCTCCCTCAGATCAAAAACATCCAGCTTGTCGAACGGCGATTTTTCAAGTATACGCTGATTGCCAGAAGGAGTTATAGTCATTCTCATCATCGGATGATATCCGAATATCCTCTTCCATGCATCCTGAAGCCTTTCAGGTTCGATGCCGCTGCCGTCCAGTTCAAGATAAACGTGACAGCTTACGTTACCGAGGTTCTTGGTCATGTTTCTCCCGAACCAGTAGGATTTCTGTATATCGGTAAGCGGAAATTCCTCAGCCTTTGCAGGAGCCAATGCAGCTTCCTGTGGTTTCAGTCCTGTATTATTTCCATACTTTCCTGCAAGCTTCACCCATTCGCTGAATACAGGTTTTGTTCCGAGTTCAAATACAGGTATTTTCACTCCGTATTTTTTAAGTCTGTTTGCTGTATTCATTATCTGTATCGAAGTGAGGCCCATTTCAATAAGGTCATCATCCTTCTTGCTCTCTGAAAAATCAGGGATAAATCCCTTCACGATATCAAACAATATTTCTTCTCTGAATAATTCCATTTTTACACCCGATCCTCTTTCTGCGAAAGCAGCTTCTTGTTTATTTTGTTTACACCTGTATGCGGCATTTCAGACAATATCTCAAACCTGTCAGGAAGCTTGAATGAAGCAAGTCCCATTTCACTGAGTTTTCTTCTTACCGCTGCAAGATCCAGCGAACTGTCCTCAGCCGTGACATACGCACATATCCTCTGACCAAGCGCAGAGTCTTTCTTGCCTACAACCGCAGCTTCCTTTACAGTAACTATCTTCATCAGCATTTCTTCAACCTCGGAAGGAGTTATCTTCTCTCCGCATCTGTTGATGAGTTCTACTACCCTGCCAAGTATCCTTATCCTGCCGTTCTGAACAAGTACCGCCTCATCTCCCGTGCAATAGAACAGATCGTCTGTGAACGAACGTGCATTTGCTTCAGGATTCATATAGTATTCCGTTACAACGCTCGGACCTCTGACAAGAAGTTCGCCTGTTTCACCTTCCGCAACTTCATTTCCGTCAGCATCCACAAGCTTCATCTCAGAACCTTCGGAGACAGGATAACCCTGAGTAGTAACTATAGTTTCAAGCTCGTCATCAAGCTTCGTTGCACTTACAAAGCCCTCACTCATCCCGTATATCTGCTGAACCACGCATCCCAGTGAATCCATAGCCTCTGAGACCAGCTCGGGAGAACAGATAGAACCGCCTGCCTGTATAACTCTCAGGGATGATATATCCTCAGACTCATCATACTTCCTGTATTCTATACAAGCCTGTATAAGCGCAGGCACAAGTGCAACTACCGTTACCTTGTATTTATCGATAAGGCGCATTATCTCGTCGGGAGTGTTATACTTTGAAAGCACAACTGTACAGCCCTCACTGAGCGAACCTACGAGCCCCGGTCCGCAAAGATTCCAGCAGTGCATAAGCGGCATGGGAATAAATTCTATATCATTCTCTGTCATATCAATGCTTTTTGCACAAGTCATCTGACAATGGATGTAATTTGCATGAGTTCTGTCTATGAGTTTCGGGATGCCTGTTGAACCGCTTGAGGAAACAATGATGGAAGAGTCGGTAAATACAGGTGCTTCGTAAGTCATAGAGTCAAGATCGTATCCGCTGAGGTCGATTTTCTCAAACTCACTTACTGTAAGCAGTTTAAGTCCGGGATCACTTTCAGCTATGCACTTTTTTGCAAGTGCGGCATAATCGAATCCCATATAATTATCCGCAGATATATACAGTGACGGTTTGAGTTTTTCAATAACACCGGTTATTTCAGTTTCTCTGTATGACATAAGCATGGGATGTATCAGTAAGCCTACCGCATAGCAGGCATACAGCATTTCCACAAAACTTACCGCATTGAGATGCTGTACTATTACCGCATCACCTTTTTTCAGTCCCATAGACAGAAAGTAAGCTGCATACGCCTTGCTTCTGTTCAAAAGTTCACTAAATGTCAGTGAACGCTCATCGTCAGTAACCGCAAGCTTATCAGGCAGTCTTTCAGCCTGTGCGGCAAGTCTGTCCCACTGTGTCTCCTGACGCCAGTAGCCTTCACTTATGTATTTTTCAAATAGCTCTTTTTCAAATGACTTACGATCCTTTTCCATCTTTTTTCTGACCTCCGTTGCAGTTATTCTTTCGGTACACCGAATTCCATACAATGCAGATATACCTGCCCGCTGTCCGTACTGAAATTCGCAGCAGCCTTTTTCATGTCAAATACGCCTATTATGCACGATCCGAGTTGCAGTTCTTCAGCTTTATCAGTAAGCCTGCCAAGCATAATGCCCGAGTCCACAATGCCGTAATAATATCCGATACCGTGATACTTAGGCATTGAAGCATCAGTATTGTAGAAAAAATACATTGAGAACGCCGAGGTCCTGAATATTTCCTTATTTCCGAAGAAGTGACTTCTTGCAGGGACTTCTCCGCTGTTAACGAGTCTCAGTGAATGTGAAGACGGTATATACTCGTATATTCCGCCGTCCACTCCCTCAACTCTGCCGTTCTTCACGAAGATATAGATATCTACGGGGTAAAGTCCGCCTGCACTGGGGTAAGAGTACACTATTTCGCCTTCACTGCTGTCCTGACGCATACTGTCAAGGAGTTCGGAAAAGCACCTGAATGATATTGTTTTATCAGTGTCAAACGAACGGGTACTGCGTCGAACTCTGACGCTTCTTTCAGAACGCTGAAGCGATATCAATTTATCTGCATCAGTCGGCAGACGGCGGTTCAATGCAGATGTACGGAACTCCGCTATCAGATCATTCCGCATCAGCATATCCTCGGGGTATGAATCTCTGTTCGGATAAATGGCGTACTGACGCTCAAAAAGCGCCTCCGGTGACTGTACGTTATCCGTAAGCGCTCCGATATCAAGCAGGAATCTGATGACCTCACGAGCTTTGTCCTTATTTACATCCGGTAATTTTTCTACCAAATCATCCATTTTGTATCCCTGACAGGACAAAAAATAGATTTCAGGAAACATTTCCTGAAATTCATATTCCTTATTTCCGATCATTACGCCTTTTTCACCGTATTTCCAGTCGTATCTGCCCGACCAGAATATCTTCCTGTCTTCCATCATAGACCGCCTTCCTGAAAATCGTACATTATACTTTTTATTGTGTTTTCATAAGTAACAGCTCTGCTTTTTTCAAGGCAAAGTGACAAAAGCGAAGCGCCGAACCTCATGACGAATGCCCTGTAAACTTCATTCTGATACAGCATATCAACATACACATCATTCTGTTCACGGACGATATCTATTATCCTGATATCACTTATCGCCGCAAGTCCTCTGAGAAGCACTTTGCTTGCACTTTCCTTTGCGCACCAAGCAAGTGAGTAGCTTATATCCGTATCGTCAAAGCAATCAAGTACTGCTATTTCAGCACCGTCAAGCCAGCTTTCTTTTATTTCAGATGCTTCGTGTGAAATACTATGTATATCAATACCCGAAGCACCTGCTTCCATGAAATTGCAGACCGCCGCAGCAAGTCCGCTATCATGGGATATACTCAGGGAAATATCGTCACCTGCTGTAGGTTCACCATGTTCGCCGTACCGTATCGTTATCGCATCACCCAAAAAGGAATGTCCGCTAAGCTTTTGGACTGCCGTTTTAGCAGCATGTCGTCCCGCCGCGAACTCCTCCCTTCTCTTCTGACACGAGTCCGTCATCATTCGTTTTTCTTCCTGAGTGAGCTTTTCATAGTGTTCAGCATTTCCAGTTCTCACCAATACCGCACAGAATGGATAATGACAGCTGACTATCACGCTTTTACAGGAACGTTTCTTCCCTCTGAAACAAATATCTCGCTTCTCAGGATGCTAAGAACGTTCTTCTCTCCGTTATCATAAGGAAAAAAATGACTTCCGTGAAATTCATAATGCTTGAAGCTCTTCTCAGTGACCTTTTTCCACCTTTTCATAACTCCGCTCGGAGCAGTGTGGTCCTCGTCGCCGCTGAATGCAACTATCGGGATATTGAGCTTTTCACCGTTATACCTGTAATTCTCGTTAAGCCGGTAATCGCTTACAAGTATAGGCTGAAAAACTTTTCTGAATGTCTCGTCTTCAACATCTTTCTCCGTAGTCATACCCATATTTATTAGTTCCTCGTACATTTTCTTTATGCCCATTTCAAGCTTGAAGCCTGTGACGTCCTCGTCCATGGGAGCCTGTCTGCCTGCAACGAAAAGCTTCCTGACTTCTATTCCGTATCTTGATTTCAGGATATACGCAGTCTGAAAAGCAATCACCGCACCAAGACTGTGTCCGTAGAGGTAGATAGGTCTGTTATCGCTTGCACGAGCTATAGCTTCGGCAGATTCCTCCACCACCTCATTAAAGTCGGTAACACATTCCTCATTCATTCTGGAGCTGTGTCCTGGTATCTCAACAGGTATAACTTCAACATGGGAAGAAAATCCGAGCCAGTTACGGAATACAACTACATTTCCTCCTGCATGATGAAAACAGAATAACCTGTACGGTTTCTCCTTGTCCGTCAGACCGTACGGGAACTGTTTTACACGCCGTTCTTTCTTAAGCATATACGATCCCCTTTTATTGTACGATATTTGGTTATATCAAACTAACAATATATCGAAAAATAAAACCGTCGCAAATATTTAATTGTTAGCATCTACTTACAATATTATATCTTACTTTTTTTACCTTGTCAATAACGAATTCCACATATATCGCAACTTTGTTGATTGTATATAAATATTTATTGTATCTGTTTTTTTAATTAGTAATTGAACACTTAAAACTCTCCCGTATCGCTTATCATACGCACTTAACACATAATATCACTATCGCTGCTGCCACTGTTGCCGCAAATCCGATGAGTACAGGTTTGATGTTCTTCTTTGCAAGTTCATAAGGATCAACTCCGCAAACAGATGAAACAGGTATCATACTCCACGGGATAAGCGTTCCTCCGCCAACCCATATAATGACAAGCTGTCCAAGTGCAGCCAGAAGAGTTGATCCCTCTGTGCCGAGTCCGAAGCTTCTTGCGATGTCTCCAATGACCATAAGTCCTGCGAATCCCGAGCCGTCAATACTGTAAATAAAGCCGATAACAGTGAGTAATACAGGCAGAAGCGGCTTAGGAACGCTTATATTGTCCATTATGAAACTAACTATCTCAGGAATGCATCCCGGAGAGTCCTCACCAAGTACCTGTGCGCTTATCTCAGAATTACCCATTGAGAAGAATCCTATTATAACTATTGCGGGAGCAAATACCTTCATAGCATAACGGAATCCGTCCACTATGAAATCCAGCACACGCTCAGCTGCCTCAGCCTTAGGATAAGCAAGGATACCTGCTACGCAGGTGCATACAAGCGCTATTCCTGAGATAAGTGCAGTTGCATCGTCGCCTTTGATATCCATAGCAATCATAGCAATTATACCAATAAGGAAAATGAAAAATGTTGCTACGATTATAAGTTTTCTTGAACGGCTTCCGCATGGATAATCTATCTTTTCCTGCGATACCTGAGCGGTTGCTGCTGCTTTTCCGTTTTTCTTGTCAGCTATAAACTGCACAAACGCTGCTGTTATGGTCACAACGCTCATTACAGCCCAGAGCGGTACCAGATAAGACATAAGTTCGCCGCAGGAAACGCCTGTACTTTTCGCTACTATAGCAGGCACTCCCTGTATAAGGAAATCGCCTGATAAAGCCACACCATAGCCGAAAAGGCTCATTGCTGATGCAGCATATACCGGCGGCAGTCCCGCTTTGATAGCCGCAGGAAGAAGGAGCGCTCCAAGAAGAGCCACCGCAGGCGAAGGCCAGATCATAAATGATACCACCATCATAAACAAGCCTATAGTCAGATATGCTGCACCGTGTTTTTTCGGCAGATAATTGAAAACAACGGAAATATATCTGTCCGCTCCAGTTTTCTTAAGAGCAAAGGTCATTGAGACTATAAGGGAAATACCGATATATATCGGCAATATTTCGCTCATACCCGATGTGACCGCCGAGCAAAGAACTATCAGTGCATTAGCAGGATTCTTTGTATAGATCAGACCTATGATAAGTATTGCTGCAACGCCCATGATCATTACTTCTTTTTTTCGTATTATCATAATGAGCATGATCGCCGTAAGAACAATGTAAACTATACTTATTAATGACATTTATTCGTCCTCCTGTTTGTGTATGCTAATTAAGTTTAAACGCATACAGAGACTAATTTATTTGTATTAGTAGATACTAACAAATTAGCAAAAAATAAACTCATCTTTCGATGAATTTATTTTTACTGTTCAGGACTTCAATATTATATCACACAATTTTTTTAATGTCAATACGTTTATACAAATTCTATCCGTTCATAATTCAGTGAAGTACCGGTAACTGTACAGCGGATCAGTTATTCACACTTATTTACGCTAATTTTTATCTTTTGCTTTATAGAAAAACAGTCCTTCCGAATCCGCAAGCTCAGAGATCAGTTTTTTAAGATGTCCATCTGCATTGTAGACCGTCATATACAGGTCCTCTCTGTTAACAGAGAGCATCGCATCACATTCGATAAACAGGAGTATAACATATCCCGTTTCGCCTTCAAAGAAACTTTCAAGCGTACCGATAAGCTGTTCTGCCTGTGGAGATTCCTTTTCGACCTCCTGCGTTACTAAAATGATATCGAAGTAACAGAAGAGTTTAAGCATGATATCCATGAATTTCCGATCCACACTTTCCCTGTTATTCTGAAAGTATTCCTCTATCTTAAAATAGCGGTCATCGGGCTTCTGCGGCACGGTCTCGGGGAAAATATCTATAATGCAAGCCTGTTTTTCCAAAAGAGCGTCTATCTTTTCTTCTGTATCCATTATTTCTGCCTTTCTGCAAATTCTTTTCTGAGTACGCACAGGTCGAACACATTCAGTCTCTCGTCACAGCAAATATCGGCATTTCTCCAGTTATAAAGCTCCTTGTCCGCAGCTCCGAGAAGCCATTCGCTGAACAGTACCAGATCAGCGATACCGAATTCACCGTCATTATTCAAGTCGCGCTCGTCACGGCAGGGAAAGAAGTCCGCACCCAGTTCATTTTTGTCGGTATTCAGCTCCGAAAGAGGGAAAACATTCTCTCCGTCGGAGAAGTAAAGGTCATAACCGCCGTTCATTGTGCTGCTGAAAATTATGCTGTACGTTCCCGTAGGACAAGCATCCGAGCAGTTATACTCCGAAGAATCAACGGACAGACGGGTTATACCGTTTTCATCCATACGGACTATCTGATCGCATCTGTTGTCTGCGGAATACCATTTTGTGAAGTAGAGTTCATCACCGCTTACAACAGGATAGTATGCAGTTACGCCCTCATCGCTGTACACAGTTTCAGCGCTTCCCGAACCTGTATCATATCGGCATATCGAACCGATACCGTCTGTATAGCTTGCGTAGTATATATAATTGCCGTCGGAAGAAAAACAGGGCATAGCCTCCTCAGCAAGGTCGTTTGTAAGCATGGTAACTTCCCTTGTTGCAACGTCCATAAGTGCAAGGTCATAAACAAAACCGTCCACACTTCTGTCCCAGTGACCGCGCTTGAACACAATGCTTCTGCCGTCGGGCGAGAACTTCGGATCCTCGTTGCGCAGACCGCTGTTCTGCGTAAGGTTCACGATGTTTCCGTTTTCACGGAGAAAGATATCCCATTCGTCCGCAGTCTGATCGATAGCCATAAAGGTCATCTGTTCGGGAGAAGTACCGAAACTGCCGTTCATAGCGTGAATGAAATCACCGCTTATAGTCTCTGTAGAACCGTCGGGACTCCGCAGGAACAGTTCGCTGTCAAGTGCTGAATAGTCGCTGTAGCTGTGCCATAAAATCCAGCCACGGGGAAGTACAGCGGAATTGCTATCCTCTGCAAAAGCATCAGCACAAATCGAAATGGGAGTACAAATAACTGTTGCTGTAACAAATGATAAAAAATGTTTTGATATGTTTCCGATACTCATTCACACATCTTCCTTTCTTCCGCTTTTAATAAAACTTATCAGCGATTCAATATCATCAAAGCCGTCATAGTCTCCGACTATGCCCTCACGGTGATAGACTATGCCTGCTTTCTCGTTGCGTTCAAGGCAGTCCAGCAGTGCGTCAACTCCGTACCTTTTAGCAAAAACGGCAAATCCACGCGCCTTGACCAGCCTTTCGTACAGACCTTTAGTGCAGTTTTCGGGTTCGCACTCATAGCATCCTCTGAGTCCCCTTTCTATAACGCATTTCCTGTTTTCGCACCATTCAGCATCCTTACACCATGAAAGCTCCAGAAATCCGTCACGTTTGCATCCTTTACATTCCACATTTTCGGAACATAAACAGCAGGCAAGTCCGCATCTGGCAATACCTAAATCACGTTTCATCACTGCACCTCCGTTTATACAGTTATCTCAATAAGATTTCCTTCTACAGCTACTATGCAGCTTTCATAATAGCCGTCACCTGTTGTACGGGGACCGCTTCTTACTTCATAGCCGTCAGTCCTGAGCTTTTCCGTCAGCTCATCGACCGCTTCCCTGCTTCCGACACTGAAAGCAGCGTGAGCGTAACCTGTATGCTCTGCGGTCCTGTCCCCTTCGATGACCTGCGGATTGTTCATGAGTTCAAGCCTTGCACCTTCATCAAAGCTGATAAAGAAAGACCTGAAACCCGTCCTTACGTTGTGGTATCCATCGTTTGAGCGACCGCCGAGATATTTTATAAAAAAGTCCCTTGCTTTTTCAAGGTCGTTGACATACAATGCAATATGTTCGATAAACATACTGTCCTCCTCACGTTCTCTATACACCATATTATAAAACGATACGGCGGAACTGTCAACCTTCCGCCGTTTGCCTTATTCACTGAAGCCGTCCCCTTACCACCTGTCTGAACTCTCCGTCATCGGTGCATGATATCACGGTAATTATCGGTTCACTGCTTTCACTTAGTACGCTTGTGTCATCAGGCAATACTATACTGTAATCTGTCACTACATAGGTGTACTTTGTACGGCCGCTGTCGATATCATAAACGTACATAACGTCACCGACACCGATATTGTCCAGCTCGTTGAAGACCTCCGCATAAATGGTACTGTTATGACCTGCAATGCAGTAGTTTCCCTTTCCGGGAGAACCCTTGCCTTCAAAGTGACCTGCCGCAACCTGCAAAGCTTTGCTGTCCGTACCTTCAAGTACAGGCACTTTTATATCAAGTTCAGGCACTTCAAAAATAATATTCTCTCTCAGAAGCCGCCTTAGATAAATTTCTCTGCTTATTTTTCTGTATGTGAAAAATCCGAGGACGAAAAGTCCGCAGAATATCATCACATATCCTGTAATTCTGAATATCTTCTTTTTCATAGCGTTAATATTAAGAGAGCACCACCCGTGAAAGTGGTGCTCTCAGTTCATTTATTCGTCTTCTTTTCTGTTTCTGATAACCATTACTGCACCTGCTGCTGTGATAAGAGCTGCAAGTCCTGCAACAGTCTTGTATGGAAGAGGATAACCTGTCTGCGGTAATGTTCCGTCATTGTTCTTACCGCTTTCAGCGGCTGTAGTTGCCGGCTGAGTTGCTGCATCTGTAGTTGTTGCAACAGGTGAAGTTGTGGATGTTTCTGTTGTGGTAGTAGTTGTTGTGGAAGTTGAAGTCGAAGTTGTTTCTGTAGTAGTAGTTGTTGTGGTGGTTGTTGTTGTAACAGAGTCATCAGCTGTTGTAACAGGAGCAGCAGGAACTATAGGACCGTTTCCGCTGAGATCGTAGTTATATCCGCTGAAGTCTCTTACTGTTCCCTTTGCAACGAGCTTGCAGCCTTCGCTTACATTGATCTTTGTATCGGGAGCGATAAGTACATCGATGTAATCAGGGATAGTAACGTCTGCTGTAACATCGATATTTCCAAAGAGTGATATCTCTGTCTTTTCGCCTGCATTTACTGCCTCTTCAACTGCAACTCTGATGTCAGCATAAGTCTTCTTGTTGCTGAGCATTGCAATTGCCTGTGGGTTGATGTTTACAGTGTCAACGATAGCGCTGCATGTATCGCACTTTCTTACTGCAAGTCCGGGCTGTCCGTTCTTAGGAGCGTCTACAAGTATGTATGGACCTGTTGCACTGCACTCATGCTCTTCTACACTGCGAACGTTTAATTCTTCGCTTGTTCCGTCAGAGTATTCGATGCTTACAACAGCTTCCTTGTTTGCCTTCTTTGCAGTCAGCTTAAGGATAGTCTCAGCGTCAACAGTGATATATCCGTCTGCGTCAGGAACTGCGCCGTTGATGTCTGTCAGCTCGAAAGCGTTGTCGGGATCGGCTGCTGCAACAGCAAGCGCACCGCCTGTCTTAAGTGATGAGATAGATGCGTTCAGACCGTTGAAGGATAAACCGTGATTTGAAGAAGTATTGAATGTTCCTGGAGCATAGACTCTTACTTTAGCCTTGACATTTGCTCTTGGCTTTACAACAAAGAACATATCATCAACAATGTCAATTATAGCCTCAGCTCTGTTGTATGAAAGCTGTTCGTCAACGTATGCCATAAAGTCGTCAACTTCATCTCTCGTCAGGCTTGTGTCGTAATTGAAGATGTAATTGTTTCTGAATGCCTCAAATGCGTTTGTCGGAGTCTTAGGACCGTAGAAGATATCACGGAGCGAGTTGTTTGCAGCATTTGTCCAAATTCTGCTTACTACACCGTTTCTCTCTGTTTCAGGCTCTGTGATTATTACCTCGTAAGGAATAGAATGATCTGAATTCTCGAAGCTTACAGTCACATTTTTGAGGATGTGCTCTGTAGGAAGCTCACTGAATGCCGACTCGTAGACAGTACGGAACCAGTAAGTGTTTATCATGCTCGGATTTCTTGAGAACATAGCCATAAGTCGCTGATAGTTCGCATCAAATCTCTCAGCATCGATGTACTGTTCCCAGATAGACTTCCAGAGGTCGTTTATCTTAAGCTCGATAACCGCTGTCTCGCCGGGGAGGAGCTCATCGACCTTTATACTTGCAACATTTTTCTTTTTGAAAAGTGTCTCTGCCTTTGTGTCAACATCGGTCGTTACGCCGTTGACAGTACGCTTAAGTGTAGCTGTTGAGCCCTGCTCTACACCTGTGATAACATTTTCAAGGTCATAGATAGGCTTGTCGGACATATTCATAAGACCTATCTGTATCGGATAAGGCTTATTGAAATAAGAATATCTCGGAAGCTTTACATACATTTTAAGTGCTGAATAGGAATATACGTGAAGTGTTTCCTTAGACTTGAATGTGTAATCGAATCTCTTTCCGTTGTTTTCGCCGCTGAACAGTGCTGTAAGGTCGTAATCGCCCTCAGCATCTCCGCGGAGATACCAGTCAGCTGTCTTTACCTCATTCGGTCCGAGGTCGCCCATATCCTGTGTAACATCACAGTTAACGGGAGTAAGTCCCTCGGGGATATTGAGTGTAGCGCTGCTGTTCTTAAGTGTGTTTGTATCGTTGTTTACAACGATGAGCTGTACATCATAGAATTCTTTGAGCCACTTGCTCTTGCCGTAGATTATCATGTACATCTCTTCGTCAACTGTTTCTTCACGAAGGACATAAGCACCGAGACTCGGTATATATGTAGGCTTGTTTGTGATAACAACAGTTTCTCCGCCGCCGAAGGTTATAACTGCATTACTGCCGTAAGTTCTGCCGGGAGTACGTGCAACAACTCTCTCGATAACTACGCCGCCAGCCTTGAAGTCAGCCTCGATAGAGTACTTGAAGCTGTTGAAGTTCTCCTCGTCGCCGAGGTCGATACCTGCTGCTATAACTTCTTCCTTTGTCATAGGAGTTATTTTGAGTTCACCGTCTATCTTAAGACGTGCAGGCTCTGTAGTAGTTGTAGTACCTGTTGTTGTCGTAGTAATTGTAGTAGTTGTTGTAGCAGGTGATGCTTTTTTGGTTGTGGTTGTTGTGGTGGTAGTAGTTGTTGTGGTAGTTGTTGTAGTGGTTGTCGTAGTAGTAGTTGTTGTGGTGGTGGTGGTTGATGTTGTTGTAGTTGTGGTTGTGGATGTTGTAGTGGTTGCTGCTTCAGGCTCTGATACCTTTTCGTGAGCATCGTCCCACTCGCAGATAAAGCCGAAGTTCGACTTGCCGAAGAATGCTTCACTGCCGCATGTTCCATCGTCCTTAAGATCGTTCCACTTGTTTCTGCATGTATAACCTACACGCGGATTCTGTGCATTATAGATCATAAGAGCATTTTCACTTCTGCGGTCAGGCTGACCGCTTGCCCAGTTTGTATAGCTCCACTCTTCGCCTGTTACCCATTCAAATGTTCCGTTTGAATTTCTCTTAGCACCGAGCCAGTAGCTGTTCTTGCCGTCTTCCTCGTTTGCAAGGAGTTCTTCAATAACAGCCTGCTCCTCAGCAGATGTGATAACAGCAAGGTGACCGCCTACGCTTTCGCAGTAAGTCTCTGCCTCGTCCCATGTAAGACCTGATTTGAATATCTGATACTTTGCAGGATCGGGACGTGTTACTGTAGTAGTTGTGGTTGTTGTAGTAGAAGCTGTAGTTGATGTAGATGATGTTGTTGTAACAGCAGTATCATCAGCTACGATCTCAATATATCCCTGCTGGATACCATGAGTAAATACCCATGCCTGCATGAGAGCACCATCTGCATCCTTCATGCTGTTTGTGAAGAGATCTTCAGCAGAAGGCATGCTTTTGTAAGTGATCTGTATCGGGAACTTATCGCCTACCTGAGCATCAGCAGGAAGACGGAACTTGAATGACCAGAGAACGCCGTCTCTGCCTGTATCGCTTGAAGCCGCCGTTGCTACGAAGAAGCCATTACTGCCGTCTTCAAGCTGTTCATTTGAAAGAGCATGACCTGCTTTACCGAGTTCAGCATAATAGCCCCTATCGGTCTTAATGAGCTGAAGTCTTTCATCGAACTGGATGTGGAAACCTGTAGGTGAATACTTTTCATCAGCACCTGAAACTGTAAGCTCTATTGTCTGATCGTTTTGTATCTGACTGATCGGAACAGACAGTCTGCTGAGTGAAATGATCGGCTTTACAGGTGAATCATTCGGATCAAGGCCCTTTGTATCATATTGCTTTCCTGCAGCAGGACCTGCCGATACCGGAGTTGTTGTAGTTGCAGGAACAGTGGTTTCAGCAACAGTTGTTGTTGCTGCCGGCTCTTCATTTACTGTGAAATAGAGCTCGCCGTCCACAACGGACATCTTACCGTTAACGCCTGCATTGCCTACATAAGATGCAGCATAATTTGCATTCACAAATTCGGAAAGTCCGTTTGTGATAACGCCCGATTCTTCTGCATATACAGTTGTTGAAGCATTTGATATTCCGCCTGTGATGTTTATCTTCTGTCCCTTGTTGATATAAATACCGCCCATAGGGCCGTTTATATCAATGGACTTGCTGAGATTTATCACGGGTTTTGATTTGAAATAAAGGCCATAGCTTTCATCGCTCTTTATTTTACCGCCCGAGATATTGATTTCGCAATTAGAAGACTCGCCGTGGATACCCGGGCCGATATTTGCATATATCTCAGAGCCTGTGATATTAAGTTTACCTGAAAAGCTGCCCCATGACCATATAGCACTTGTGTCACTGAAAGCACTGTTCGTTCTCTTGCTTTCTGCACAGAGTTTTCCGCCAATAAGATTTACAGTACCGCTGTTGCTGAGAGAAAGTACATTGCTGTAGCTTGCATTTACGATACCGCCGTACATATCGAAGTTACTGCTGCCATTCAGTTTTATTGTAGCAGAATCGTTTCCTTTTTCATTGCCGTTGATAGTACCGCCGTATACCTTCAGATTTCCTGATATGGATAAAAGATTGCCTGAAGCTGTACTGTTGATAGTACCGCTGTTATTCTGGCTGTCCCTTATAACGAGCGTTTCATTGCTGCCGCAGGACATTTTCGGTATATTGACAGTATGTCCGTTAAGGTCGATATCAAGGTAACCTGCAACATCCAGCGAATCTGCAGTTACATCGCAATCAAGTTTGTAGTAGCCTGATGTCGGAAGCGACGTCTCATCCTTCCAGAGATTGTATTCAGCAGGAGTCAAACCGTCCTTTTCCATTATGAAGCCAAAATTTTCAAGTCCGAAGAAAGAGTCATTTTCCCACTCTCCGCTTTCATTCAGGTCATCCCATTGGCCTGTCTCTCTTTCATACTTTGGATATGCAGTGGCATAAATAAGCGCAGCATTCTGGCTTCCGTCCGAATTGTTCGGAGTTCCGATAGTCCAGTTGGCAAAGTCTGATTCTTCACCTGTTACCCAGCCGAAATCATTGCTGCTGTTTCTGCGCATACCTATCCAGTATGTGTTTTTTACAGACTCCTTTTCTTTCAGAAGAGCCTCTACCTGTGCCTGTTCTTCATTTGAGGAAATGACAACAAGATGACCGCCTTGACTTTCGCAGTAGTTCTCAGCCTCCTGCCATGACATACCTTCATCAATGATCTCATAGTTTGAAGAATCAGGGTAGTGCTGCCACTTGAAATCATCCATACTCAGCAAGAATTCATTAATTGGCAGTGCTCCGCCTGTGGATGAATACGCATAATACTTATACACCAGTTCAGCATCAGCGAGAGTTACCTTACCGTCAGCATTGACATCTGCGGCTTCAAGTTTGATCGAAGATGTTTTGCCTGTAGCATAGTTCTCGATCATAACCGCATCATGCGCATCGATCTTGCCGTCTTCTTTTACATCGCCGGGGAAGACTTCCCCATCCGCAGCTATTGCTCCAAATGGCATAGCTGAAAGTACCTGACTGCTTACCATAGCCGAAGCAGCAAGTGCTGACAGAACTCGTCTTCCAAGCTTTCCAGATTGTTTTTTCACTCAAAAACCTCCTTACTCATTATACTATTTGCATAAAATAACAGAAAATTATCTGTCGGTTATAATTATATTATCACATACATTAATTGTCAACACATTTGTTGCGATTGATAATATTTTTGTTAAATAACACCTATGAAAAGGCGTTAGCAGCGACTAAAATCCAAAGAAATACCAATAATGCTGAAAAAATCCTGTACAGTCCGCACTTTAGACTATACAGGATGTTTATTTATTTGCGAGGTTTTATCGTATCTCCCATGTTATGGTAACATTGTCCTCTATGCTTATATCGTCGGGTTCAACATCGGGAGCAAAGCCATATGCATCAGCCGAAGCTGCCTTATTTGCCATAAGTCCGCGGTTCATGGGACGAACTTCAAGCTCCAGTCCGCTCCACGAATAGTCTATGCTCTGTATATCGCCCAGTGTAACTCCTGCTGCATCCGCAAGTACAGCGGCTTTTGCTGCGGAATCCTTTACAGCTTTTCCAAGAAGCTCATTCTTTACAGCTTCGGCGTCCTTTACGGTATAACTCAGGCTGAATTCGGGATGCAGCGAACATTCGGCTATCGCCTTAAGCATCTTTCCGAGAAGTTCTTTATCTGAGAGGAATTCCACTTTCATGCTGTGACGATATCTGTAGCCGATAAAACGCTGTTTATACACGCCTTCTTCCTGATAGCCTTCATACTCCGCATCGATATTGAAGCTGAGAGTTTTAAGGTCGCTGCGTCCGAATCCGAAAGGTTCAAGGACGTTTTTCAGTATCTCTGTTTCCTCGGAGGAACGTTCAAGAGTATCGCTGTAATCCTTGTATTTTCCTTCAAGGTTCAATGTTATTCTTGTAACATCGGGGCGGACTTTTATTTTCCCTTTGCCTGTAACTTTGATAGTTCTCATTTTTTCCTCCTTATTGTCCGATCATATCTTACGGAACTCGATGCCGAGTGCGCCGTATTTTTCCTGTTTTTCACGGGGATAGAAGCTGTCCATATAATCATCGGGAACTGTCTCGTTTGTGCCGAATCCGCATTTTTCCTTTGGCAGTTCTGCAAACAGCTCACGGAAACTGCTGTAGCTGTGCAGAGCTGTGACCTCAACCCGTATTTTCCTGTCGGGAGCATCGGTCTCTGAGAACTCTATAGTGTCACCTATGCTGACCATGCGGCGTTTTTCGTCGTTCAGCCGAAGCTCAATGGTCTTGCTGCCATTTTCTATCATTGCGAATGGTTCGGGGTTAAGTCTCATTTTATGAAGCATAAATATCACCTTTTATCAATAGAGATCGTTATCCGATCCCTTTTTTCTGAATATCACAAGGATCAGTACAGAAAACAGTATACCGAAAATAACGGAATATACGATAACGCCCCTAAGATAGCTGTATTCAAGTATGAGAACCTCGCCTCTGCCATCTTCCACTTCACTGTATTGCTGTGTATACTTTGCGAATCCGTAAGATTGTTTGCTGAGCTCATAGTCGCCGTTGTCAAGGTCTATCTCCTCGGCAAGCTTCTTGGCCTTGATATCAGAGCTGCGCTCGCCCAGTGAAGCTGTCCTCAGCTTGATATAGAGACTATCCAAGTCGTTTTCGTCCTTATATCTGTTCAATATAACTACGTTTTCACCTTTGACCGTTTCACCCGAACACGGGCAGTCAATAGCGGCGATCACATCTCCGCTGCTGCCGATAACCGATATCTCAGCAGGTTCGATGATATAGTTATCAATAGCGTATGAGTCGAGACGAACTGTAGCTTCACGATTTTTTTCAAGCTCTTTCATAAGCTGTTTTCCGCAGTCAAGCCCGTACAGATCTTTCACATTTATAACTCCGATGATATTCTTAATATACACATACTGTCCATTGTCTGTATAAACGGGTGCAAAAATACCTTCAGAGAGTTCATTCATTCCCTCAGGTCCGAAAAAAACTATTGACTGATCCACATGAAAGTCAGCAAATACAAGACTTGATAAGATGACATTGTTATTGTTCTGTATAACCGTGTCACTCAGTGTGGATCTTACCATTATTATTCCCTGATTTTTCTTCTCAGCTTCCTCACTGCCGTCCGACTGAAGAGGCAACACCATTTTACGCGAATAGCCATTATACGCAGGAATAAGAATTTCCGCATATTTTTTCGTCAGAAAAGTTCCGATCAGATTTGCTATAAATACTGCCATGACCATTGCTATTACCCATATTATCCATTTTTTAGCACGTCCCATTAAAGTATCCTCATTTCCATATCCGTTTCATATTTACATCAATGCCCCGACGCTGTTATAAACTGCATCGGGGCTGATATTCGATATTATCAGGGTTTTAAGCGTTCATCCCCTGCATCAATAAGCCTTGCCCCAGCATACCATGTGCTTTGCAGGCTTTCCGCAGCAAACACATACATCTGAGAGCTTCTTCTGCTCAAACGGGATACATCTTGAACCAACACCTGTCTTTTCCTTTACCTCGTCCTCACAAGCTTCCTCACCGCACCACATTGCATTGACAAAGCCGTCGCCCTTTTCTTCAAGAGCCTTCACTATCTCGTCCATAGAAGTGCATTCGTAGGTTCTGTTCTTCTGATTTGCAAGAGCCTTTTCATACATACCGTCGTGAGCTTCCTGAAGCTTCTTTGCAACGGTTTCCTCCAGTGCATCAAGAGCTGTATCGGACTTTTCGCCGTTCCAGCGTGAAGCGATAACGCACTTGCCCTCTTCGATATCACGGGGACCTATCTCAACTCTGAGCGGTACGCCCTTCATCTCATACTCAGCGAACTTCCATCCGGGTGAGTTCTCGCTGTCATCAAGCTTTACGCGGTAGCCTGCTGCTGCAAGACGGTCTCTCAGCTCGCCGGCCTTTTCGAGTACGCCTTCCTTGTGCTGAGCAACAGGGATTATAACTATCTGTGTAGGAGCAACCGCAGGCGGAAGAACAAGTCCGTTATCATCGCCGTGAGTCATGATGACTGCACCGATAAGACGTGTTGTAACGCCCCAGCTTGTCTGATGAGGATTAACTCTCTTGTTATCCTTGTCTGTATATTCAATGCCGAAAGCCTTTGCAAAGCCGTCGCCGAAGTAATGCGAAGTACCTGCCTGAAGAGCCTTACCGTCATGCATAAGAGCCTCTATAGCATAAGTTGAAACAGCGCCTGCAAACTTGTCGCTCTCTGTCTTTCTGCCCTTTACTACAGGCATAGCAAGAGCGTCCTTGCAGAAATCTGCATATACATTGAGCATACGCTCTGTTTCCTCAATAGCCTCCTCAGCAGTTGCGTGGATAGTGTGGCCTTCCTGCCAGAGGAATTCTCTTGAACGAAGGAAAGGACGTGTTGTCTTTTCCCAGCGTACTACGCTTACCCACTGGTTATAGAGCTTAGGGAGATCACGGTATGAGTGTACTATGTTAGCATAGTGCTCGCAGAAAAGTGTCTCGGATGTAGGACGTACACAAAGTCGCTCTTCGAGTTTCTCGTTTCCGCCGTGAGTTACCCATGCAACTTCGGGAGCAAATCCCTCTACATGGTCCTTTTCCTTCTGAAGAAGGCTCTCGGGGATGAACATAGGCATACATACGTTTTCGTGTCCTGTAGCCTTGAACATTCCGTCAAGTATCTTCTGGATGTTCTCCCAGATAGCATAGCCGTAGGGACGGATGACCATACATCCCTTAACGCTTGTATACTCGATAAGCTCTGCTTTCTTGCAGATATCGGTATACCACTGAGCGAAATCCTCGTCCATTGAGGTTATCGCTGTGACCATTTTTTTATCCTTTGCCATAAAACTTCCTCTTTTCAGATTAATTAAGTCCGCATAAAAGCGGGATCTATACCGACGTCCGCGAATCCTTCAAGACCTCGGGACGTTAATGTACGAACAGAATCATTATACCATTTTATGCAGATATTGTCAATACAAAGAGAGTCTGAAAGGGCCGCAGCATCATTTACTTTTGGTCAGAATTCAGTTTTCAGAATAATCATTTTTAAAATGTTAGAAGGGAACGCTCTCTCTTGCAGAGCGTTCCCTCTCCAAAAACAGTCCGCCGGACTGTTTTTGAATTCACCCATTGCAGAGCGCTTTTCGGATCGTGGGGCTTTGCCCCACACCCCACCGGAGGCGCTGCCTCCGAACTCCGGCAGGGAGCGAGCGGCTCCCTGCACCCCGCCTATTCTTGGTTTTATTTACTCTCTGTCACCGGTTATCATTCTAATATAAAAATCAAAAGTAAATTCTGTTTCCGTCAGTATGAGAGGACTCGTACAAATTTATCATTAATTGCGATTAGGTCATTTTTTGCTAACTTGATAAAATTACAAATAATTCACAAATTATGAGTAGAACAGATACATTTTATATGGTATAATAACTATATAAATATATCCACGGAGGGATGATTACAAATGAAAACAAAAACTGTGAAAGCACTGATCGCAGGTATTCTCAGTGCGGCTACCATGTGTACTGCTGCTTCAGCAGCATATGCAGCTTCGTTACCTGCAACTCTGGATGTTTCAGGCACTAAAACAGCAGAGGGTTCCACACTTTTCGACTTCAGCTTCGACAGCGAAGACGACCTTAAGTATTTCTCAAACAGAGGCGGAGACGATACTACAGAGCTGTCTCTCGACTCAACAGAGGGCAAGGGCGCAAAGGGCTCTATGCTCGCAAGCGGACGTACCGAATCATGGAACGGTCCAGCTTTCCGTCTTGACGGTGTTCTCGAGCCTAACACAGAGTACCTCATCAGCGCTTCCGTAAAGGGCAAGTACTATACAGGTGCTACTTTCAGCTTCCAGTACACTGTTGACGGTGAGACTCACTACAACAACCTCGTTCAGAACCTCAACGGAAGCGACTGGCAGTCCGTAAAGGATGTCAAGGTAAGCTTCACTGAGGAAATGGAAGGCGTATATGTATACTTTGAAGGCGGTACAGATGACCTCTACATCGACGACTTCTCTGTAAAGGAAGCTCCAAGCGTTGACATCGAAGACGATATCAAGCCTTTCAGCTCATACTTCAGCGGCGACTTCAAGGTAGGTACTGCTCTTACTCCCGATAACCTTTCTTCAAAGCCTTTCATGGCTCTCGTTGAAAAGCACTTCGGCGACAGCGTTACAGTAGGTAACCAGATGAAGCCTGACAGCGTTCTCAACCAGTCTGCAACTCTCAAATATCTCGAAGAGACAGGCGACGACGAGAACCCACAGGTATCATTCTCTGCTGCTAAGCCTATCCTCAACTACTGCCGCAAGAACAATATCCCTGTAAGAGTTCACACTCTCGTATGGCACAGCCAGACTCCTGAGTGGTTCTTCAAGGAAGACTACAAAGCTGACGGCAAGTACGTTTCAAAGGAAAAGATGCTCAAGCGTATGGAGAACTACATAAAGAACTACTTCGAGACTCTCACTGAGCTCTATCCTGACGTTGACTTCTATGCTTGCGACGTTGTTAACGAGGCTTGGCTCGAGGACGGTACTCCACGTAAACCAGGCCACTGCGGTGCTGACAACAACTACGCAGCTTCAGACTGGGTAGCTGTATTCGGTGACAACTCATTCATCGACTACGCTTTCGAGTATGCAAGAAAGTACGCTCCTAAGGGCTGCAAGCTCTACTACAACGACTACAACGAGTATATGCAGAAGAAGACTCAGATCATCGAAATGGCTGAGAGACTTAAGGCTGCCGGCAATATCGACGGTATCGGTATGCAGTCACACCTCGACTGCCGCGACAATATGCAGTCTGCATTCCCATCAATTTCAATGTATGAATCAGCTCTTAAGGACTATGTTGCAACAGGTCTCGATGTTCAGATCACTGAGCTTGACGTAACTGTTCCTGAGCAGAACGGAAGCAAGTATTTCGATCACCAGGCTGATTACTACAAGGGTATCTTCAATGCTATCGACAAGTATAAGGACGGCATCTCAGCAGTTATCTTCTGGGGAATCACAGACGATCAGAGCTGGAGAGCTAAGCAGCTTCCTCTTATCTTCGACAGCGAGTACAAGGCAAAACCTGCTTACTACTCTATCATCGAGGGACGCGAGTCCAAGGACGTTGTAAAGGCTACAAAGCCTGCTGTTGAACCTACAACTGCTGCACCTACTACAGTAGAGCCAGCTACAGCAGATGTTGTACAGCCAACTACAGTAGAAGTAATGCCAACACCTGCGCTTCCACAGCCGACACTTCTCGGTGACGCTACACTTGACGGTGACGTATCACTTGCAGATGCACTCCTCATTCTTCAGAACTGTGCAAACTCTACAAAGTATTACATGGACGAGCAGGCACAGTCCAACGCAGATGTTTTCAACCGCGGCGACGGTATCTCACCTATGGACGCTCTTGCTATCCAGAGACTTGATGCAAAGGTTATTTCAAGCTTACCTGTTACAGAATAATATCTGCATCGTATAAACAGTACCCGGGCAGCAATGCAAGAACGGTACTAACATAACAATATCACCCCGAAGCAGCGATTGCTTCGGGGTGTTGTCTTATATTTCCTTGGCATACAAGCGGTCAACGCCTCCGCCATAATTCTCGATATCTCTGACATAGCTGTAACCGTATTTTTCATACAGTCCCACAAACTCCGTCGGGATGTATGTTTTTTCAAAGCCTGATGCTCTTGCATATTCTTCCGCAGCTTCTATAAGCTTCTGACTTATGCGTTTACCACGGAATTTCTCGCTGACAAATAAGGTCGATATCCAGGGATATATTTCGGGCAAGGGGTAGTAATCCGTCTTCATGACTGTGATCATTCCTATTGCTCCCCCAATTAACTCTTGAAGAAATATTGCGACGGACTGGCAGAGAAAGGCAAGGAAGAAAGCCGCAGGAATGCTGTCGCATTTCAAGACTTTCTGACGCAGTATTTCGCTGTCAGGACAAGCAAGAAAATTCAGGAGTTAGTTGGGGGAGCAATATTATCCTGCCCTCCGAAATCGCCGCAAAAGGCGTTTCCCAGTCCGTGAACTCCCAGTTTTCCAGCACATGGAGAGTATGCTCCCTGACCTCATCCCACGAAAAGTTCCTTACGAAATCTATCAATTGTACCGAAAGTTCGGTATCTTTATCCACCTTGCGAATGACTGTCTCTGTCATAATTTTCTCCTTTCCGAAACAGAGTTACATACTAAAAGAGCCCGAGATGCTGTATCTCAGGCTCTGGTTTTTATTGTAATGCCGCAAGCTTGTTATCCCATTCTGTGCGGTACTGCTCTATCTGCTCTCTGAATCTTGCTATTTCAGGCTCTATCTGCTGTGTGAACTCCGCCTGTGTTGCAAGAGTGTTATACTTGTCGATAGTTTCCTGCATCTCGGCAGCTCCTGCAAGGTCGCCAGAACGTTCAAGGCTTGCCTGTTCCTTGCTAAGCTCCGCAGCCGCATCACGGTAAGCCTGCGGATCGGCATCCACTACCTGCGGATTATAGTTAGGATCGCTCGTATAGCCGTCGATACGCTCCTGAGCCTCGTCGATAAGACTGCTGTACGTCTTGTTCAGCTCAGCTATCTCGTCCGAATGATCGGGAACCGAAACAGTTGTTACCGTCTGAGTAACAGGAACAGTTTCTGGCTCTGTAGGCTTCACAGTCGTTACAACAGCAGGCTGTGTTACCACAGTATGATTCGGCTCGGCTATACGGAAATTGAGATACGAACCGAGATCACGCTCATCATCGTCTATTATGCAGATGTTCCTTATGTACTTAAGGCACTTTTCAAGGGATACCTTGCTTCCGTTGAGGTAAGCAGAGTTCCTGTCGCTGCTGACTGTACCATAGCTGTAGGCAGCTATATTATCCGACGGTGAACCGCTTCCGAGATCGTAATACTCGATATTGATGCTCTGATCGCTGCTTCTTATGTTGAACCACGCAAAGCATACCGAATCGGTATTCTCGTCCTTGACCAGAACGCACTCCGAAGTCAGTTCGGGATCATCGGCAGGCGAAATGACTGTGTTCAGCAGACCGCCGTCATTATCATAAACGCGGTAGAAGTATTTATCCTTATCGAAGCTGTAATACTTGCCGATAAGTTCGCTTTCACCGTCGTATGTCAGATCGGCGCAAAGGACCTGCACAAGTTCTCCGCTTACACTTTCTCCCTGATATTTATATACCACTTCATCGGGCACGGTAAAATCGCCCTTGTCCGCAGGCGCAGTAAAGGAAGGCATTACCTTTCCCACGGCTGCTGTCCGTGTCGAAGCGGCAGTAGTTGTTTTTGCAGCGGTCGTTACCGCAGTTGAAATCGAATTACTCTCTGTCTCAGTCTGAAATTCCGCCGTACCTTTTATAAATTCTGTATGGTCGGCAGGTGAGCTTGCATCCGTTACAGGAGGGGCAGGCATCTGAGGCTTGTCAGAACAGCCTGAGACCGCAGCCACAAGCGCTGCAGCAGCAAGCAGAGAAGCGATTCTTTTTTTAAGCTTCATATTTCATCCTCCTTATCGGGCCGCGTTCTCCCTATCAGAACGGGTATACCGATACACTTTATATTGTAGCAGGTTTATATGAGGATGTCAACGATTTAAGAAAAATATAAGATTCTTCCGCAAAAGCTTTACACATTGTTCATTTTTATGTCAAAATTTGACTATATTCAGTCTGTTCCCTTTTTCTCCTCTCCCGTATCGAGGTCATTTATTGCATATTGAAGGCACTGTATTACCAGTTGGTTAAGTGAAAGATTATTGTCAAATGCGAGTTTTTCGAGCTGTTCAACGAATTCTTTCGGCAGACGGAATGTCTTGGTCACGTATTCGTTGTATCCTTTTTGCAGTTTAAACATATGTCCACGCTCCTTTATATTAATTATCTCTCACATTTTAGTGGAAATATACAATAAATTCCCATTAAATTTATATTATATATATCTTGTAAATATCTTGTAAGAATGGTATAATAAAAACACAAACAAATCAATGTTTGTGTTTTTATCTTTTTATAGAGGAGTTGTGTGTATGGCAAAGAAAAAAGTCGTAATCGAAACAAAAGAAAAAAACGATACTGGCGGCTGTTTACTTGATGTTATTCTAACAATTTTAACAGGCGGATTTTGGTTGATCGTTGTTCTGATCCGCTATTTAAGAAATAACAGCTAACACAGCAAGGAGGAATTAAAATGAAAAAAGCTATTATTGTCGTTTTAAGCATTGCAGTTGTTGTATGCGCTGTTCTGGGATTTGTTTTTGGTAAAGTTTCAAGCAGCAGCAAAGATGATAAAACCGTAACAACAGAGGAAGCACTTACTTCAATAACCCTTGATGAAATACTTGAACCTGCAAGTGAACTGGTATCTCTTAAATACTGCTACACCGATGCAGATATTTACGAGAAAAACAAAGAATGGAAAGGAATGACTGTGCCCTTTACAACAGATAAAGTTGTATTTACATATAGCGGCACTATCAGTGCAGGAATCGATATTTCCGAAGTTAAGTACGAAATAATCAACGATGCAAAACGCATTATTGTCACTCTCCCCGAAGCTAAAGTTCTTTCTCATGAAATGGACGAAAAGGGCTTCAAGTTTTATGATGTAAAAAAGTCAGTATTCACGCAAACATCATTAGATGATTACACTGCACTAATGGCTGAATTAAAAGAGGCAAAGGAGAAAAAACTGAAAGAAGACGGAGAATTCTTTAAAGAGGTCGAGGAAAACGCCCAGTCTGTTCTTGAAAACTTTCTGACTGTATCTGAAGCCACAAAGGATTACACTGTTACTTTTAAATAATAACAATTTAGTAAAACAATCAAAAAAGCCATAAAGAAGCAGCCGCTTCCTTATGGCTTTTCTCTTATTCCTCAGGCATCTTTATCTCGCCGACTATCGGGAGGGGATCAATACCCTGTTTTGTGTAGTAATCGGAAAGTGCCGATCTTACAGCCTGTTCAGCAAGCACAGAACAGTGTATCTTTACTGCCGGGAGGCCGTCCAGAGCCTCAACAACAGCCTGATTCGTGAGCTTAAGAGCATCGTCGATGGACTTTCCCTTTATAAGCTCTGTAGCCATTGAAGATGTTGCAACCGCCGCACCGCATCCGAATGTCTTAAACTTCGCATCGGTAATGATACCGTTGTCTATCTTAAGATACATTTTCATTATATCGCCGCACTTAGCGTTACCTATCTCGCCTACTCCGTCGGCATTCTCTATCTCGCCGACATTTCTTGGATTTGAAAAATGGTCCAGAACCTTCTCGCTGTACATCATGGTTATATTACTCCTTTGCAATTTTTTTGATTATATCATTTCTTCTCAACTGCTTTTTCTCAGTATCCTTAAGCCACAATTCCGCCTTGCTGCCCTCGGAAACGCTGCTGACGTCCTTGCCGCAGAACTTTATAGCCGCTATCTCGCTGAATTCCGCATGTGCGCCGTTGTGTACTATCTCAACTCTGTCACCCGTGCGTAAAGTGCCCTCGGTAACAACGCCGTCCGCAGAAACACCTGTTTTCGATTCGTAAGAAGCCGCTATTATGAACTCAGCATATCCGTTTTCGTCTATGCGTGAATCTCCGTTGTATTCGTTTTCCTCATAATCACGCAGTTCCTTCTCGTCATCAGTCATGTAATCGTCAGGTCTGCGATCCCCGAACAGTTTGTCCAGAAGCCCCATATCATGTCCTCCTTATTCGTACTTTTCGCCCTTCATCATCTTTTCCCATACAGGGGACATCTCACGCAGACGTGCTACTACCTTAGGAACCACTTCAAGGATGTAGTCAACGTCCTCATCGGTAACGTCCTCCTCAATAGAAAGACGGAGCGAACCGTGTGCTATTTCGTGCTTAAGTCCGATAGACAGCAGTACGTGTGACGGATCAAGCGAACCCGAAGTGCAGGCTGAACCCGATGAACCGCATATGCCGTTCATATCGAGCATAAGGAGAAGCGACTCTCCCTCGATGCCCTCGAAGGATATATTCAGATTACCGGGAAGGCGCTTGTCCCTGTCGCCGTTGAGACGAGTGTATGGCAGTTTCAGCAGGCCGTCGATAAGTCTGTTCCTTCTTGGAGTTATAATGGCATTCTTCTCGGAAATATTGCGTGTAGCGGCCTCGATAGCGACACCGAGTCCCACGATAGCGGGTACATTTTCCGTACCTGCACGCTTTCCTCTTTCCTGACCGCCTCCGTGGATGAGGTTAGGAAGGCTGAGTCCCTTTCTCACGTAAAGAGCGCCGATGCCCTTCTGAGCGTGTATCTTGTGTCCCGAAAGTGAAAGCATATCTATATTCTGTGCGTGAACATCTATATCAATGTGTCCCACAGCCTGAACAGCATCCGTATGGAAGAGTACCTTTTTCTCCTTGCATATCGCACCTATCTCAGCTATCGGCTGGATAGTACCTATCTCGTTGTTTGCGTACATTATAGTTACAAGAGCTGTATCCTCTCGGATAGCCTTTTTAACATCCTCGGGATCGATAAGTCCCTTGTCGCTTACAGGGATGTAAGTTACCTCGAAGCCTTTTTTCTCAAGATCCTGGCAGGTGTGGAGTACAGCATGATGCTCGAAAACGGAAGTGATTATGTGCTTCTTTCCGCGCTTTGCCATAAGCTCCGCAGTGCCCTTTATAGCCCAGTTATCGGATTCCGAACCGCAGCTTGTAAAGAATATCTCTCTTGGCTCTGCACCGAGAGCAGCTGCTACCTTTTCTCTTGCGGTCTCAACGTCCTTCTGCGCATCACGTCCGAGCTTGTAGATACTCGAAGCGTTTCCGTAAGCCTCACGGAAGTGGGGCAGCATCGCATTAAGGACCTCCTCAGATACGGCAGTAGTAGCCGCATTATCCGCATAAATAAACCTCTTATCCATATCAACGCCTCCTAAAGCGAATATTTATCACGCTGTTGAACAGCAAGTCTGTCGCAGCGTTCGTTTTCGGGATGACCTGCATGACCTTTTACCCAGACAAATGTAACATCGTGTTTTTCAAGAAGCGGAAGGAGCTTCTCCCAAAGATCGACATTCAGTGCAGGTTTTTTGTCACTTTTTATCCAGCCTTTTTTCTTCCAGCCGTATACCCATCCCTTTGTGACACTGTCACAGACGTATTTACTATCGGTAGTAAGTATTACCTTACAAGGCTCTTTCAGAGCGGAAAGTCCTGCAATAACGCCCGAAAGCTCCATACGGTTATTGGTAGTTTCCTTTTCACCGCCTGAAAGCTCTTTTTCAACGCCTCCATAGCGAAGAACCACTCCGTAACCTCCGGGGCCGGGATTACCGCTGCAGGCACCGTCACTGTAAATCTCTACTGTTTTAATAGGAATTCACCTCTCAACAACGACCTGTAGCCAGGCCAGCATATCACAGATAATATTATATCCTATATTACATCGGTAAAGTAGGTTTGTTAACCGCTGTAAACATATAGTTGTTAGCAATAACTATCTTGTTAAAACTGCAACAATAAAACTGCCTTGAAGATTAATTATATGTATCTTTTATCCAATCAAAATAGGTTCATATGACAATGTACCGTGCGGAAATCTATGTGTAAATTATACAAAACGGTATATAAATAGTTAATTTTTAACAGCGGATATTATAATTTTATTTTGTAATCTTTGTAACCTGATTGACATTTTTTGGAAGATATGATACTATAAAAATTGCATGGTAAAGCCGAATTTTTGGGTTAAAACATTAAGGAGTGTGTCTCATGAAAAAAACTTTCAAAAATACATTGGCAGCCGTTCTTGCAGGTGCAGTTATATGCACAGCCCCTGCAAGCTTGTTAAACTCTTTTGCTGCAGTCAACGCCGTATGGCCTACTCAGCCTGAATTTACAATAATCACTACACCATTCGATCCAATGAGAAACGTGAACAACGTCTCGGGATATCATAACGCTATAGACATCCAGGCAGATTACGGCACAAACATATACGCAGCCTGTCCCGGAACAGTCAATTACGCAGGCTGGCTCGACGGATACGGCTATATAGTGATACTCTACCACGCAGACCTCGGAGTCTATACATTCTATGCTCATGCATCATCACTTCTCGTTTCAAGAGGCGAGTCGGTAAGTCAGGGACAAGTTATCGCCAAGATTGGAAGCACAGGCATTTCCTCGGGAAACCACCTTCATTTCGGCGTAAGCAGCAGTCTCGACGGTACAGGCTATCCTTCCGTAACATTCTACGATCCGCTGACTTATTTCACCTACACCGAAAATGTACCTGCCGCAAATGTACCTGTAACAAGCAATACAGGTTCGGATACATACACAGAGGGTGCACCTTCCTGCGGATGTTCCGAAGATTATGCAGGTGAATACACAACAAAGGGCGTTACCACCTATCTGAACATCAGATCGGGACACGGTTCATCATACGCAGCAGTGGGAAAAGTACCTGCAAACGCTCAGGTGAAAGTCACAAAGGCTGACGGAAGCTGGGCGCACGTTGAGTACAACGGAGTTTCAGGCTTCTGCTCTATGGATTACCTCCAGAAGATCAGCGACGTGGATTCCGATATGACTATCAGCGACGTTGCTGCTCCCGACGGACTTCTCGCAGTTAACACTTCCTTCGGTATCAGAGGAAATATCACCTCTGCACTTCCTATCACCAAGGTGTGGGGAGGAGTCTACACCTCCGACGGACAGCCTACAGCACAGTATGCCGAAGCAGAGCCGAATACCCGTACCTATGACCTTAAATCCTACTTTGACGGAAAGATAATTTTCAACCGACTTGCAGAGGGAAGCTACATCTTCCGCATCGAAGCAGAGGACACAAGCGGTCAGACCTACGAACTTATAAGCAACGAGTTCTTCGTAGGAAATGCATCCGCCGCTCCCGAAGCAGAAAAGGCTGATACTCCCGTACAGAAGGTCATCACAGGCGACCTTAACGGCGACAGCGAAGTAAATATCGCTGACGGAGTCATGCTTCAGAACTATCTGCTCCACAAAGCCGAGTTCACAGCAGACCAGTACATGGCTGCGGATATGAACGAAAACGGCTCTGTAGATGTTTTCGACATGATCGTAATGAAACAGGTAGTCACAGAATAAAAACGATACAAATTAAAGCCATAAGGACGAAGAACGTCTTTATGGCTTTTTTCTGTTAAAAAGATTGGTATTCAGATTGTCCACCAAATCTTCACTTTGTGGGTTGATGACCATACTTAAATTATGATATAATATTTGTTTTTAATAGCAAGAAACGCCCAGTTTCGGCTAATGCCGCAATTTTTGCACATTTGCACACCACATCTCACAAACAATGACTTGCATAATTCATAATTCAGAAATATAATATATTTAAAGAAATATAAAAGGGGAAACGGGCATCTATTCTATTCAATTAATCCAAAAGGAGGAATTCAAATGAACAGGAAGTTAAGATGTCTGTTAACAGGTTCACTGGCGGCTGCGGTTTGTGCGCTCAGTGTTCCTGCAATTCCTGCATCGGCCGGTGTCGAGCAGGATAAGGGCAAAACTTCTGACGGTTATGACTGGGAAATGTGGAACCAGGGCGGTCAGGGAAATACCACCATGGATCTCGGCACAGGCGGTGCCTTTTCATGCTCATGGAACGGTATTCAGAACTGCTTATTCCGTACAGGAAAAAAGCTCACAGACAAGCAAAATTACAAGACTTACGGCAAGATTACCATTGATTACGATGTTGATTACACACCGAACGGCAACTCCTACATGTGTGTGTACGGCTGGACAGAGAATCCTACTGTAGAATACTATATTGTAGAAGCATGGGGCGACTGGAGACCACCCGGAGAGCAGGGCGGCGGACTGGCTACTCTCAGCCTTGACGGAAAGACTTATAACGTCTATAAGTCCACAAGAGTCAATCAGCCTTCTATCCACGGTACAGAGACCTTCGATCAGTATTGGAGCGTCAACACAACAAACCCTGCAAGGGCTTACTCTCAGACAAATCTCAAGGGCACTGTAACCGTTTCAGATCATTTTGCAGCCTGGGAAAAAGCAAATCTTGATATGAGCGGTACTCTCTGGGAAGTTTCTCTTAACATTGAGGGATACATGTCCAACGGCGAAGCTAAGGTAAAGAAGAACGCTCTTACTATGGGCGGAAGTCCTTCACCAAGCACTACAACTCCCGAAACCGGCAACAACAATGAAACTCCGGGCAACAACAACGAAACTCCCGGAAACAGCAATACAAACAATCCCGGCTGGCAGATGCCGGGCAACTGGACCTTCCCGGGCAATGGCGAAAACGGCTGGACCTTCCCGGGCAACTGGACTTTCCCGGGAAACGATCCTGCACCTCAGCCTGCTACCGAGGCACCTACACAGGCTCCTCAGCCGGCTCAGCCGCAGTCAAACGTTATCATAGGCGATATCAACGGTGACGGCAAGGTAAATACCTTTGACGTTCTCGCTGCAAGAAGTCTCCTATTAAAGACAATGGCAGGAGCACAGTCAACAGAAGAAGCTGATACAAACGGCAACGGAAGCTATGAAATAGCTGATATCGTAACTCTTCAGGAATTCATATTCGGAAAGATAAATAAATTCCCTGAGCGTACACAGCAGCAGCAGCAGCCTCCAACCAACAATAATAACGACACGCCAAGCACACCAAGCACACCTTCCTCAGGAAGCATAAGCTCTGCTAAGGAGTATATGGAATTAGTAAAATCCAACTTCACAAAGGATGTTCCCGGAAATATCGGAAGCGCTTCCGACAAGGGCAAAACATCAAAGATCAAGTATTTCTCAAAGAAGGCTAACCGTGAAAAGCCTGCAAATATTTGGCTGCCTCCGAACTATTCAGAAAGCCAGAAATATCCTGTGCTTTACATGAATCATGGTGTAGGCGGCGGCGAGGACGATATGCTCGCTTCAGGCTGGGATATTCGTCAGATGGCTACCGCTCTTATCGAATCAGGCGAGGTAAAGCCATTCATCATCGTATTCCCACAGATGTACACAGATCCCGCATCCGAAAGAGGTTCTATAACTCAGGCCGGTATGGATCATTATGACGATTTCGTATACGATCTTACAGAGAGCCTTATGCCTTATATGTCCGAGCACTATTCAGTAGCCGAGGGACGTGAGAATACTGCTATCGCAGGCTTCTCAATGGGCGGAAGAGAATCACTCTACTGCGGACTTATGGTTCCCGATAAGATCGGTTATATCTGCGCTTCATCACCTGCCCCCGGTATCTTCCCGTGTCAGGATTCATTCCTCAACCACCGTGGAAGCTATGATCTCAGCGGCAAGGTAATGGGCGATTCAGACTTCAGATTCCCGTCAGGCAAGGAGCCGTACATCCTTATGATCGGCGGCGGAACAAATGACTTTGTTGTAGGAACTTTCCCTGAGCAGTATCACCAGAAGTTCGAGAAGAACGGTGTAGACCACTACTGGTTCTCTGTTCCGGGCGCAGGTCACGACGCAATTGTCGGAAAGCCTCTGTTCTACAACTACATGAAGAATCTGTTCAAAGCGTGATATCTACTTTTAAGCAGTCCTTATCTGCACACTTTTTGGAGGACTGCATTGAATACATTTCCGTATGATCGGATAACTTTATAACTTGTAAGGGACAAATCAGATAAGCCGCACTCTTTCGGGTGCGGCTTTTTCATCGCTATAAATGACAAATTGTAACAATTCACCGCAATAATTGAGCGTTTTGACATTCCTTTAAGCAAGAATTGTCTTGATTATTTAAGCAGTGTCCCATATAATAATAGTATAAGCGCAGTCTGACGGGACGTTAAGGTCATTCTGCATTAACGTTTTACAACAGAAGGAGGATGAATATGAAAAAACAATTGCTAAGCTTTATCACTGCATCGTTATGTGTTTTCGGCGGCGCACTGCCATACATTCCTGCATCAGAAACAATAACCGCTCAGGCAGCCGCATCACTGACCGATAACTTTGAATATGACGGCTATAATTACAGACTTTTCAGCGACAATGATCTGAAAGGTCTGAAGTACGAAAAAGGCAGTCAGGGAACTCTGAAAGGTTCGTGGGATAATATAACCGATGCTTTCATGGCAGTCGGAAAAGAGTTCGTAGAACAGGGTAAGACATACAGTGATATCGGCAGGATCAATATTGATTACGCAGTCGATATAGACGCCGATTCAGCTGTCTATTCCACGAAGAACGTCACTAATTCCTTTATCTACGGAGCTTATGGATTGTTTGAAAAACAGGATTCTGTATCTTCTCAGACTGAATGGTTCATTATAGACGGCAGAAGCAACTGGACACTGCCTTCAAAGGATGCAAAGCCTATGGGTTCACTCGACTCCAACGGCAACACTTACGATATTTATAAAACCCAGATATATTCTTCTCCCGGCGCTCCGCCTATCGTTCAGTACTGGAGCATAAGAAGAGTCAACCCCATATCCGATGGTCAGGTTTCCGCAAGCGGAAATATCTGTATCAACGATCATATGAAGGCGTGGAAGAAATGCGGTCTGGACGTTGATATACCGCTTTATTCCGTAAACACCTGCATCGAGGCTTTTAACGCAGAAAGCGGAAAATTCAGTATCACAAAGAATGACATCATCATAGACGGCGGCAAGGACGTTATAAAAGGCGATATAAACGGCGACAAGAAGGTAAACGTTTTCGACGTTGTACTGTTCCGCAAAGAGATCGCAAAGATACTCGGCGACGAGAAAGCTGTTTCAGAAGCCGACATCGACGGCGACGGAAAGGTAAGAATAAACGACCTTCTCCGACTTGCAAAATTCGTTACAGGAAAAACAGACCGCCTTGTGGACACATATGTAGAGCCAATAGGTACCGAAGTTCCGAGAACTACCGCTTCAAAGCCTGCTGTAACCACCACTGTAACTACTGTTACAGCTTTAGAACCAAATCTCGAGTATAGCAGTCAGGAAGTCAAAAACGGATACGCTTACCGTATATGGAATCAGGATCAGAACGATACCGCCGAGATCATCCCTTGGTATTCTGAACGTGATGGCGCATACATGTGCAACTGGATCGATACAGATAACGCTTTGTTTATGTCGGAAATGGCGGAAAGACCAAGTAAATTCGACCTCAGTACAGGTGACATCCTCGTGGACTATGACGCTGAGCTTGAAGCTCACGGCGGCGCTTCAGTCTCTGTATACGGCTGGTGCAAGAATCCTTACATCGAATGGTATATAGTCGAGGGACTTACCGATAACAGCATGTATTCCACTGAGAAATACAAGAATCTCGGTGCTTTCACTTCAAACGGCAAGACCTATGATGTATACCACACAATTGCCACTTCCTCACCTACTGTCCACAGATATGTATGCGTAAACCGCGACGGACTGCTGGATCAGGAAAATCGCAACTATATTTCAGGTACAGTGAATGTTACCGATTGCCTTACTCTTATGTCCGAGATTGCAAAATGCGATATCGGTCAGTTTATCGATGTTTCTCTCTGCGTTGAAGCTTTAAACAGCGAAGGCGGAGATGCATACATCAAAAAGAATGATATAATCATAAACGGCATCCCTTTCAACAAGCTGGATAAGCCTGAAGAACCCGAACAGCTCACCAACGTTGAAGAAATGGTAGATATCAAAACGATACAAAAGCTCGAATCCTACGATTATACAGCATCAATATACCGTCCTCTCAATTCGGATGAGACTGACAAAGTCAGCGGAGGTTTCGGATATGACGGTCAACAGATCAAGGGCGAATGGGATACAAAGCATCAGGCTTTCTTCGATTCATGCAAGCATATAGAAAGCCAGACCTATCCCGTAATAAACGACTTCACCGTTGAATATGATTGCTATATCAAGAGCCGCGGCGGTTTCGCATTAGGTGCTACAGCTGTATTCTTTGAACCCGATGCAGAATTCGATATTATCGAACACTATGGCGGTAACATCGACTTCGGCAAATACATAGGCGATATCTTTGTGGACAACGCTCTCTACAAGTTATACGTAAAACAGGGCGACGGTTCACACATCATCTACAGCTGTGTATCAAGCTCTGCTCACACTTCAGTTGAAAATTACAACACTCTCTACTCAGACAAGATCAATATCAACGCTTTCCTGAAAGCCGCTTCAAAATTTGAAGAAGTAGAACTCGGAAAGTTAAACACAGTTACAGCTACAGCTTATGCCGATAACGGTTCGGGAACACTCGAGCTCACAAAAACATTTATAACCGAGAAAAAGAGCGTTGAAACGATCAATTCCGAATTCGAGATGCAGGATGTTAACGGCACTTTAAAGGGCGAGGCTGATGGTTTTATCTTTGAAGCTTTCGCAGACAAAGGCTACAGAACCGATACTGATGTCAAGGTCGGATTCGGCGAACACGGCGGTCTCATGAGAGGCGTATGGAACTCTGACAGCGATGTTGTATTTACATCAGGTCAAAATATCGAAGAATTAGGGCTAAATCACAGGGCTTTGGTCGATTATGAATACACTGCTGCGGTCGATGCACCTTCTTCAAGCATATGGAATCTGGGTGTTCAGCTTCTTTTCCAAAACAAGCAGGCTGAAGTTGATATAATAGATTACTACAGCGGCTGGAATCCTACGGAAAATTCCGATAAGATAGGTACAATCAAAGTTAAGACCGAAACTTATACAGTCTACAAGGAAAAAACAAAATATCCCACTACAGCGGCGAACAGATTAACAAGATATATCCTGCTTTCTTCGCCCAATAGGTATTATCCGGATTCAGAAACAGTCAGCAGAAAGGTCGATATCAAAAGCGCTGTTGCAGGACTGCTTGATTGCGGTATCAATCTTACTTTAGACGATGCAACATACATGGGCATCAAGTTCAACGCCTTCGATTGCAACGGAAGCTACTCACTGATAAATCAGCAGACTTCAATATGGTGATACAAGAAGCATCATAAAATAAGCTTTTCACACAACTCTTCATAAAATGGAAAAGGCCGTACACTTATGTGTACGGTTTTTTCTTATTATTTAGCTTAACGGTTAGCAACTACACACAAAAAACCGAATTTTCCATTATAAGGATTAGACAAAAATATTCTCCTTGTATTAAAAGCAGTTGACACTATGCACAATAAGAGCTATAATATTATTGAGGTGATCTTATGTCGATAATTATTATAATAGCAGGTTTAATGATCTCATTCAGCGGATACTTCGTGAAAGAATCGAGGCTGACTCTCATCGAAGACGCAAAAGCCTACGGAAACGGCACCGATTACTTTGACCATGATCTCGCTCAGGCACAGAAGATAATCAACATCTCAAACGTCCTGATAGTGGTCGGCATCATCGTTGTCATTGTGGGAATTGCTCTGACTGTCCGCAATATGCTCCACAGAAACGATCCGGCAAAGCAGGATAACTCCCCCGATAAGAAGCTTATCTGCTTCAAGTGCGGCATGGAGATATCAAGAACTCAGCGGACTTGCCTTAAATGCAACAACGATCTCGTTATGCAGCGCAAGCTCTATAAACAGAACCTTATAAGGTGTCCTTCATGCGGACATCTCGTTAAAGCCGGCGAAGATAACTGTCCTTCCTGCGGCGGAGAAATGATAAAAATATAGTTTTTTCAAAAAGGACGTTTTTGCGTCCTTTTTGTGTTTTGTTGCACTTTTTGCTAAATTTATCATAACCCCTTGCAATTTCAGTAAAAGTATGTTACAATGTTAACGATAGGGCTTTATCTGCCTTATACTGAAAAATATGGAGGAATCTTTTTTATGTTAGTTTCAGCTACAGAAATGCTTCAGAAAGCAAGAGCTGGCAAGTATGCAGTAGGTCAGTTCAACATCAACAACCTCGAGTGGACAAAGGCTATCCTTCTCACTGCTCAGGAACTCAATTCCCCTGTTATCCTCGGTGTTTCTGAGGGCGCAGGCAAGTATATGTGCGGCTTCGAGACAGTTGCTGCTATGGTTGCTGCTATGGACAAGTCTCTCGGCATCACTGTTCCGGTTGCTCTTCACCTCGATCACGGCTCATATGAGGGCTGCTACAAGTGCATCAAGGCTGGATTTACTTCTATCATGTTCGACGGCTCACACTTCCCGATCGACGAGAACGTTGCTAAGACTACAGAGCTCGTAAACGTTGCTCACGGTCTCGGCCTTTCTATCGAGGCAGAGGTCGGCGCTATCGGCGGTGAGGAAGACGGCGTTATCGGTAAGGGCGAGTGCGCTGATCCTCAGGAGTGCAAGCAGATCGCTGATCTCGGCGTAGACTTCCTCGCAGCAGGTATCGGTAACATCCACGGTGTATATCCTGCAAACTGGGAAGGCCTCAGCTTTGATACTCTCGAAGCAATCAACAAGACTGTTGGCGAGATGCCACTCGTTCTCCACGGCGGTACAGGTATCCCTGACGATCAGATCACAAAGGCTATCTCTCTCGGCGTTGCTAAGATCAACGTTAACACAGAGTGCCAGCTCGTATTCGCAGAGGCTACAAGAGGCTATATTGAAGCAGGCAAGGATCAGCAGGGTAAGGGCTTCGATCCAAGAAAGCTTCTTGCTCCCGGCGTTGAGGCAATCAAGGCTAAGGTCAAGGAGAAGATGGAACTCTTCGGAAGCGTTAACAAGGCTTGATCGGCTGATACTTACAATCTCATATAACTGTATGGACCTTATGGTCCGCAACAAAGATTTTTCTGAAGGACGTTTCTGCCACTGCGGCGGAAACGTCTTTTTTTCGCCTTTACTGATACGTTTTTCCTCTTATTTTTCATATGCATTTATGTTGACAAAATACGGAGCTTATGCTAAAATGACCTTAACACAGAGTTACAAAGGAGGTTTATTATGCGGCTCAGACCATTTATATTATCCGCAGATTTCGATTACATAAAAAACTGGATAACCGATGAGAGAACTCACGCAATGTGGAGTGCAAATCACGCTCCTTACCCCCTTGAAAAGACGGCTTTCGCCGATTTTCTCGACTTTATATACCAGAAATACGGTGACTGTCCATTCGTGGCAACTGCCGACGACGGAACTATAGTCGGCTTTATATGCTGTTCCATAAATCCCGAAAGCAACGAGGCTATGCTTGCATTTGTCATGATCGATCCCGCTCAGCGAGGCAATGGCTACGGAAGGAAAATGGTAAGGCTTGCCGCTGAATACTGCTTCAGTATGCTGAAAGCCGACGCTGTACAGCTCAATGTATTCACCTCAAACGAAAGAGCAAGAAAGTGCTATGAAAGTGCAGGCTTCACCGAAAGGCATACAACTCCCGAAGCATTTCCCTTCGGCGATGAAAAGTGGGGCAGATGCAACATGATAATGAAAAAACAGGACTTTTACGGAGGAAGACCATGAATATAAAAAAATTGACCGCATGTGCTTCTGCGGTACTGACACTTCTCGGCAGCATGAGCCTGAATGCGCTTTGTGCCGTTGATATGGACTATTCCGGTGACGGTATAGTCAGCACCTTCGACATGATCGGCGCAAGGAACTCAGGAAACGAAAAAGCAATGAAAAAACTGGAGGACTTTCTGTTCTGCCGTCCCTCCGACGGAAACGGCTACACCCTTCAGTGGAGCGACGAATTCGACGGTGATTCGCTGGATATGTCCAAGTGGTCCTACGAGCTTGGCAACTGGAAGCTCGATGCCGCAGGAAACTACATAACAGGCGGCTGGGGCAACAACGAACAGGAATTCTACACCGACTGCAATACCACCGTAAAAGACGGCGTCCTAACTATCGCTGCACGTCACGAGAACTGGTCCGATCCCGTTCAGGGAAACTACGAATACACCTCGGGACGTCTTAGCACTCAGAACAAGTTCTCTGTATGCGGCGGACGTATAGAAGTCAGGGCTAAGTGCGACTCGGGCAAGTCCCTCTGGCCTGCGATATGGATGCTTCCCGAGGACAGCGTTTACGGTACATGGGCGGCTTCGGGCGAGATAGATATTATGGAGGGCTGGGGAAGCACTCCCGACAAGATCTGCGGCACTATCCATTTCGGCGACGTATGGCCAAATAACACATACCTCACCAACGACTACATCTTCCCCGAGGGCAATTCCACCGAAAACTGGCACACCTACTCCATAGAGTGGGACAGCAGTGAGATGCGCTGGTATGTGGATGATACTCTCTACAGCACACAGTCCGACTGGTACTCCGTAAACAGGAAGTACCCTGCACCGTTCGACCAGAATTTCTATATTATCCTCAACCTTGCAGTAGGAGGTCACTTCGACGGCATTGACGGTATCTACGGTGATCCTGCTACATTCGCAGACGGCGAGCGCTGTTTCGATATCGATTACGTCCGCGTATACAGCAAGGACGGTTCGGACTTTGCACCTACAGTTCAGACCTCACGCTCGCTTGAACTCTACACCGAAGGTTCGGATGCAGGGCTCACCAACAAGGACGGCTGTTCAGTTGTAAGCATCGGCAATGTGGGAAGCCTTGAATACGGCGTTATGGGACTTATCCGCGCTCAGGATGTCCACGCAGGCGAAACATGGAACCTCAGCTTCCGTGCATCTTCTACCGCAGAACGTGACATGATAGTTACCATCGAGGACAGCGCCTACACCCGTTACCTTGACGAAAAAGTAAGCGTCAGCGCCGCTGACACCGCATACAGCTATGATATCACTTTCACGGGAGATATGTCCGCCGATATCAAGTTCCAGCTTGGAAATATCGGAAATGCCGCAGCTGTCGGTGCTCACGACGTTACCATTTCGGATATCAGCTGGACTAAAAAACAATAACATTTCGCCTGAAAACGGAACAATTGAACATTGTTAACAATATATGCGTAGATTAATTAAATGTAATGTGATACAATCAAGGTATGATAGCGGTTTATTTGCATTACTGCTATGTTAGGAGGAAAAATATGAAAAGGAAACATACGGCAGCTGCTCTTTTACTTGCTGTCTGCATGTCATTCGGTGCATATATGCCTGCATCGGCATCTGCTGCCGATATTAACTACGGCGATGTGAACCTCGACGGCAAGGTCGATTCTTCGGATGCCACAGAGGTGCTTATAACCTACTCCCGACTTTCAACAGGTTCGCACTCCCTGCTTTCCGCAGCTCAGGAAACTGCGGGAGACCTGACGGGCGACGGTAAACTGGATGCTTCCGATGCTACCATGATACTGCAATACTACTCCTATCTTGCAACAGGCGGTCAGAACGGCTATACAGGCTTCATCGGAGGAACGGAAAACGAGAAGTTCAACGGCAAGTGGGAAGGCGAAAAGGCTGTTATCAGCGGACTTGCCACAATAAGAAGCTACAAAGGCAAGCCTATGTATGAACTGTTTGCACTGGAAATAAACGGCGATGATATAAAGCTTCATTCCAAATATAATGATCCCAATGGTAAAACCCTTAAAATGGATTCCGAGTTTGTCGGCGATTCGCTGAAAATATCTGCCAACAGCTACACTGCTCTCCTGACGCTTGAAAACGGCATGATAAAAATGGAAGGCGATTATTCGGACTATGCAGTGACCGTATACATGAAAAAGGTGGACAGCTTCACCGCAGATTTCCAATAAGAATAATTGGTGCTTCCCATCAAAGAGTTGACTATGCATCAATTAAGTGATATAATAAACTAAAGGATGCACCGCATCCGACCATAAAGGAGGAATTAACATGAAATTCAAGAAAATCATCGCTCTGGCAGCAGCATTACAGCTCGCTGCAGCAGGAAGTGCATTCGCAGTAAGCGCATTGACTGCAAACGCTGCATCAGTAGACGCTTTATCCGTATCTTCAGTTAAAACAGCAGATGCTGCATTAAAGATACGCCTCGATAAGACTGTCAGCGGCAAGAACGTAACTATAAATGCTGTTGTTGACAGCGAAGGAACATTCGATGTATCAGGCTTCCAGTTCGTTATCAATTCACCTGATGCTCTCAAGTACGTTTCTTCATCACTTGGCAGCGGCTTTACAGGCGAATTCCACTGTAACGACAAGGAAGTTGCCTTCGCAAATCAGGCAGGCGATACAAAGAGCGTAAAGAAGGGCGATATCCTCGCTACTATTAATTACGAGGCTGAAAAGGAATATAAGTCATACGACGTTAACATCATGGACGTTTACGTAACAGGTACCGACGGCAAAACTCTGGCTGACTCTTCAGCAGACACTTCAAAGCCGGGTATTACATTCACACAGGCTGTCAATTCCGACGGCAAGACTGTCATAAACGTTACAGCAGGTCCTCTCAACGGAAAGTCACTTTCTATGGCAGGCTACCAGTTCAATATAAGCAAGGATGTCAAGGTAGTATCTGCCTCTGAAGGTCTCGGCTGGACAAATCCTCAGACTTTTGTCGGAAATACAAAAACAAATGAATTTGCATGGGCTGTTACCTCAGGAACAGAAAGCTATACAGAAGGTTTCCAGATCGCAACCATTACACTTGACAAGGCATATCCCGACGGAGCATGGAAGCCAACTGATATTATGATAGTCAATGACAAGGGCGAGAACATAACCGATTCTATAAACTATGTTTTCTCAGATGAAGCTAAGGGTTCAGTCGATGATGACTTCATGCTCGGCGACGTTACCCTCGATAAGAAGGTAAACGCATCAGATGCTACAGAGATACTTGCTGCATATTCAAGGATCTCAACAGGTGAGCCTATAGGTCTCAACGACAAGCAGAAAAAGGCTGCCGAGGTCATCAAGGACGGAAAGATAGACGCAAGTGACGCAACAGCTGTCCTTCAGTACTATTCATTCCTCTCAACAGGCGGAACAGGAAGCCTTGAGAAGTATCTCGGACTCTGATAACTGTATCATATGATAAAACTACAGCCATAGCAAAGATACTTATATAGAAGAATTATATGTATTATCGGGGGAAACCTTTCTGAGGAAAGGTTCTCCCCCGAACCCCTTTCCAAAGACTTTATGCCCCAAATTTTCAGCCTTACAGGGTGCTTCCTCTATGTTTAACTAACCCCATAGTTTTACCTAAGCACCCTGTAAGGCTGAAAATTTAAAGTTAATGCTTTACAAAGAAATAGAGGAAAACCATTTTCAAAAGGGTTTTCCTCTATAACTCACATATAAACCTCTATACAAGTATCACCATTAAAGAATAGCTATACTTATTTATGGCTGTTTCATTATTTCTTGGATTTTTTCTTCTTTTTTGGTTCTTCGGACTTTTCTTCCTTTACCTCATCCTTTTTTTCAAGGTCTGCTTTCAGTATCTCCCTGCACTCGTCAAGCTTTGCCTTCTCCTCATCGGGAAGCTCGGGGTACTGCGGATCACTTGCCTTAAGAGCGTCGATAAGTATCTCGGTTATGAGATAGCGTGTATACCAGCGCTGATCTCCAGGAAGCACATACCACGGACTCTGCTTGGTAGAGGTCTTGTTTATAACCTCGTTGAAGCAGTCAAGATATGCATCGAACTTGTCCCTGACCTTAAGATCGTCGGAACGGAACTTCCAGTTCTTCTCCGGCAGCTCGATACGCTCCAGAAGCTGTTCTGTCTGCTCCTCCTTGGTTATATGCAGGAATATCTTTACAACACGATAGCTGTTCTCATAGAGGTACTGCTCGAAGTTGTTAACCTGTTCATAGCGCTTCTCGAAGAACTTCTTGTCCGATTCGCCGATAACTCTCTCGGACATATGGTAATGGGGCTTTATATTCTCGACCTGCACCGTGATAAGGTCCTCATAGTGGCTGCGGTTGAAAACGACTATCTCGCCGCGTCTCGGGATGTTCTGGTGGATACGCCAGAGGTAATCATGTGCAAGCTCCTCGGAAGTCGGAGCCTTATAGGAATGTATCCTGACGCCCTGGGGATTTATGCCGCTGAACACATTCTTTATCGCAGAGTCCTTGCCTGAAGCGTCAAGAGCCTGGAACACCACGATAAGTCCCTCATGGGCATCAGCGTAGTATTTATCCTGAAGCTCGGCTAAAATGCGCTTGTTTTCTTCGTATTTCTGTAATATCTCTTCCTTGTCCGCCTTATCAGCCTTGCTGTCGGTAGGGAGTTTTCTTATATCGATCTTTTTACTGCCGTTTACGGCGTACTTATCCGCCTTCATCAAAACACGTCCTTTCGGAAAATAGTGGGAGCTGAGCTCCGTCCCTCTTATTATATCACATAATTTATCAAGAGTAAAGAAAAAATTTGTAAAAATCCACGTAAATTTTAAAGGCATGAGGGATCATCCTCATGCCTTTCGTCATACTCATTAAGTTTCTGCACTGCCGCTGCCAATGACCGGTTATACTGATACAGTCTTCCACCCTTGCAGCGATCGCAGCTTCCGTGGTTGCAGCACTGCGAATCATAGGCTTTAACGCCCTTATACTGCTTACGGTGCTCTTTTCCGTGAATTATAGCTTTGTTAAGGGACATTTTCCACAGCTCCTTTCATCATCGGACAGCAATGCAGTTTTCAAAAAGGGCGGATAAGACATCCGCCCCTTGAAAATTACTCTTTGTATGGAAGTGAACTTATCTGCTTAGCATCAAGCATCTGTATAGCAAGAGCGTCCTTGCCTGTTATGCCGTCTCCGGGATTATAGCAGTCAGCGTTCTTTGCTGCCGCTTCATTAAGAGGATACTTTCTTGCGTTTGCAATGTTCTGGAGTATCAGAAGTGCATCCGAAAGATTGACATTACCGTCGAGAGTAGCATCTCCGTAAACAACAGCTGAATTTGGTACATCAGCATTTGTCGGATCAACAGACTTTTCTGCTGTAGTAACAGGAACAGTAGTTACAGCCTTTGTTGTTGTATTGACAGCCGCTGTAGTTACGGGAGCAGTAGTTGCAGGCTTTGTTGCGTCTGCAATGATAGGTGTTCCGTTTCCTGCCTTGCCGCCGTCGAGATTACTCTTGTCTCCAGATGAATAGAACTGGTTAAGCGAAACACCGTTCTGTCCGAGTGCAGTCTGGTGATCGAGACCGATGTACTTGCCGCCTGATGTCTGCCAGAGAGACTCCTCAAACAGTCCGTACTTGTCAGCATCCCAGTTCATGAATGTAGAATCGAGAAGTCCGCCTGTATCGCCTGAGTTAGGATTGATACACCAGAATGTATGGTTGATGTGATGAGATATCATGTAGTCACGGAGAAGCTCCATCCACTTCTGATTCTTGCCAGCATCCATATGACCGCCCCACTCACCGATAAGAAGCGGAGCTATATCGTCTTCGTTGATATATGCCCATGTCTCGCGCCAGTAGTCATCAAGAAGCGTATTGGTATCAAAGTTCTTGTCGAACCAGGACTGTGCATATACTGACGGGCCGTAATCGTGCGGTGAATAAACTATCTGTCCCGAGTCGGGAAGTACAGGAAGGTCCTTTACGCCGCGGAGGTTTCCGCCCCACCATGCGCCGTACCATCTTTCCTCGCCCTTTGCAGGCTGGAATTTATCGGGATCGTTCCATGTTATGCCCTTGCCGATCATAGGTGACTGCTCGATACCTTCAACGAGGATAAGTGCGTGAGGATTTACTGCAAGGATAGACTTTGCACACTCTTCAGCAGAGTATTTCCAGTTGTTCTTATCAGTTGAATCGTCCCATTTAGCCATATTTGCAGGGCAAGTATTTCCGCTGTAGCCGCGCTTGCCGTGGGGCTCGTTTTTAAGGTCGTAAGCAAGGATAGTATCATCGTTTGCATACTGTTCTGCAAGCCATGTGATAGAGTCCTTCCAGTCATCCCATGTTATCTCCTTCTTGGAGAAGTGTCCTGTAGCCATGCCGTCGCAGTCATCAGCAGTCGGCTCGTAGTACCACAGGTTGTAGTTATGTCCCGAGTTGTGTGATGCAGGGCTGTGAACGTCGATAAGAGCCTTAACGCCGTACTTTTTGCACTTCTGCATTATTACCTTGAATATCTCATAGCTATCCTTGAGTGTCTTGCCGTCAGCCTCGCAGAATTCACGGTTGATGTTGCCGTATTTACCTGCGGGAGTTATGGTTCCGTCCTCGCCTACTTCATCCTGGGGAGGATTATAGCTTGCCTGTACAGAAGCTACAGGAAGCGGAGAGCCGTCCATCCATGAGAGCAGCAGCTCTGTTGAAATAGGGAAACGGATGATGTTGATACCGTGGTCGGCAATAGTCGAGAGCATGTCATCAACGTCTCTCGCATAGAGTCCGTGAGGAACGTTCTCCGTACAGTTCATACCGAACCAGTTAGCGCCTGTGAGCCAGACCTCATTGCCTGCCGAGTCGTAGAGACGGCTTCCTACTGCGTGGAGCCAGTCGTCATTTCCGTCATCAACAGCGACAGCTGTGCTGAGTTCTGCTGCGGACATCGGCAGTGATGCAGCTGAACCTGTCAGCGCAAGTACTGCTGATGCAAGAAATGCAGCAGCTTTTCTTGTTTTCTTCATAATAGATTACCCCTCTCATTATGCACGCTTTTATGCATGCTTACTACTTTTATTCTATCATTTATTTGCCTGATTGTCAATATATATCCGCTTATCCGATGCGGCAAAAGATTTCGTATGTTAACATAAAATAGCACTTGCAATTGTTATTCCGATGTGATATAATATAAGTTGCAGAACTTTCTGATATTGCGGCAGTGCAAAGCGGCAGGAATACCGCAGATATTTGCTGCAATAACTTTAAACTGAGGTACAATATGAAAAAAATCACCATTATCACAGGTCACTACGGAAGCGGAAAGACCAATTTCTCGGTAAATCTTGCTGTTAAGGCTGCCGCAGAAGGCAAATCCGCCGCTATAGTCGACCTCGATCTTGTAAACCCTTATTTCCGTACAGCCGATTTTAAGCAGCTGTTTGAGGAAAAAGGCATAAAAATGATAGCTCCCGATTTCGCAAACAGCAATCTGGACGTTCCCTCAATTCAGTTTGACGTGGAACAGCTTGCCGTAAGCGAGGATTGTCTTATCATAGACGTCGGCGGAGATGATGCAGGTGCTGTCGCTCTCGGACGCTATGCCGAAGCTCTTTCTGCTTTCAGCAGCGATATCGATATGCTCTATGTCGTTAATCAGCGCAGAACTCTCACCGCTTCCGTTGAGGATACGGTACAGCTCATGTACGAGATAGAAACCGCTGCACGTATGAAGCATACCGCCATCATAAACAACACAAACCTCGGATGCGAGACTACTGCGGATATCATAAACGCTTCTGCGGATTTCGCCGCAGGCATATCCGAAAAAACAGGCGTCCCACTTGCTTTTACGACCTGTCCCGAAGGTATTGAGGACAGCATAAAGGCAGATAACGTTTTTCCCGTAAAGATCTACGTAAAGCCCATCTGGGAGCTTTGAACCTATGTTTATCAGCCGTTAACCTTTAGCGATCAGCTTATCGCGTAGGTCAGTTTGCGCTGCGCCGCAGGCTGACAGCTAAAAGCTAACGGCTCATATATACCGCGCTTTTTGCGTCGGAAAATCATTCTCATCTGAAAGGAGCGGAATTGTATGGCTAAAATGACGGTTATTACCGAACGCTGCAAGGGCTGCGCTCTCTGTACGACTGCCTGTCCGAAGGGAATCGTTGCTCTGCAGAAGGAAAAGCGTAACAAAAAGGGATATTTCTATGCTGTCTGCACTGATGATTCAGCATGTATAGGATGCGCAATGTGCGCTATGATGTGTCCCGACTGCGCTATCAAAGTAGAGAAGTAAACGATCAATATTTGAAAGGAGCTGTTAAGCTTTGGAAAGAAATCTTATGAAGGGCAACGAGGCTCTTGCAGAGGCTGCTATCAGAGCAGGCTGTAAATGCTTCTTCGGTTACCCGATAACTCCACAGACAGAGCTTGCCGCTTATATGGCAAAGCGTATGCATAAGGCAGGCGGCGTATTCCTTCAGGCTGAGTCTGAAGTTGCTGCTATAAATATGGTTCTCGGCGCTGCATCAACAGGCGTAAGAGCTATGACTTCATCTTCATCACCCGGAATCTCTCTTAAGAGCGAAGGTGTATCCTATATCGCAGGTTCAGATCTTCCTGCTGTTATCATAAACGTACAGAGAGGCGGCCCGGGACTCGGCGGTATCCAGCCTTCACAGGCTGACTACTGGCAGGCTACAAAGGCACTCGGCCACGGCGACTTCCAGCTTCTCGTATATGCTCCTGCTTCAGTTCAGGAAATGGTAGACTACGTTGTAAAGGCTTTCGACCGCGCTGATAAGTACCGTATGCCTGCAATGATCCTCGCAGACGGCCTTCTCGGTCAGATGATGGAGCCTGTTTCATTCCCTGAGATCAATCCCGACGCTTACGATAAGAGCGGCTGGGCTGCAAACGGTCACAAGAATGCAAGAGAGCACCACATCATCAACTCACTCTACCTTAAGCCTGATGAGCTTGAGCACTCTATCGTAGAGCGCTACAAGAGATACGATATAATCAAGGAGACCGAGACAGAGGCTGAGCTTTACCTCACTGAGGACTGCGATATCCTCCTCTGCGCATTCGGCGCTACTGCAAGAGTTGTAAAGTCTGCTGTAAATTCAGCAAGAGAGCTCGGCATCAAGGCTGGTCTCTTCCGTCCTAAGACTCTGTGGCCTTTCCCTGTAAAGGAGATAAACGAGGCTGCAAAGAACGCAAAGAAGCTTCTCAGCGTAGAAATGTCAATGGGACAGATGGTAGAGGACATAAAGCTCGCTATCAACTGCTCAAAGCCTGTTGAGTTCTACGGAAGAACAGGCGGCGTTATCCCGACACCTACAGAGGTGCTTGAGGAGATCAAGAGGATAGGAGGTACACTTTAATGGCTGTTGTTTTTGAAAGACCTAAGTCCCTCATCGACGTACCTACACATTACTGTCCTGGCTGTACACACGGTATAGTTCACAGGATCCTCTGTGAGGTTATCGACGAAATGGGTATCGAAGGCGATACTATCGGAGTATGTCCTGTTGGATGCTCCGTTATGGCATACGACTACTTCAACTGCGATATGATCGAGGCTGCTCACGGACGTGCTCCTGCTGTTGCAACAGGTGTTAAGCGTACAAACCCCGATAAGTTCGTATTTACATATCAGGGCGACGGCGACCTTGCTGCTATCGGTACTGCCGAGACAGTTCACGTTGCTACAAGAGGCGAGAACATCGTTGTTATCTTCATCAATAATACAATTTACGGTATGACAGGCGGACAGATGGCTCCTACAACTCTCCCCGGTCAGGTAACTCAGACAACTCCTTTCGGAAGAAGCCCACAGCTTGCAGGTTACCCTGTAAAGGTATGCGAGATGCTCTCACAGCTCACAGGTACTGCTTACGCTGAGCGTGTTGCTGTAGACAGCGTTCCTCACATCAGAAACGCTAAGAAGGCTATCCGCAAGGCTTTCGAGAACCAGAAGGCAGGTAAGGGCTTCTCTATCGTAGAGGTTCTCTCAACTTGTCCTACTAACTGGGGCCTTACTCCTATAGAGGCTATAAAGAGACTCCAGGACGAAATGATCCCATACTATCCTCTCGGCGTTTACAAGGACGTTGAGGAAGGCGTATTCCCCGCAGAAGGAGGTAATGAATAATGGCTACTACTGAGATCCTCCTTGCAGGCTTCGGCGGACAGGGTATCCTCTTCGCAGGTAAGATACTCGCTTACTGCGGTCTTATGGACAATAAGGAGCTTTCATGGCTTCCTTCATACGGTCCTGAGATGCGCGGAGGTACATGTAACTGTTCCGTATGTATTTCAGACGAGCCTATCGGTTCACCTCTCGTACTTACTCCCGACCTTCTTATCGCTATGAACCAGCCTTCATTCGATAAGTTCGTTAAGGATGTAAGACCAGGCGGAAAGGTGTTCTTCGACAGCACTCTCATCGAGCCTGAGACTGACAGAACTGATATCCAGCTTTTCGGCATCCCTTCACAGCAGCTTGCTGATGATAACGAGCTGAAGGGCGGTTCAAATATCATCCTCCTCGGAAAACTCCTTAAGGAGACTAATATCTGCTCACTCGAAACAATGCAGAAGGCTATCGAGAAGGTAGTTCCTCCTAAAAAGGCTGCCCTTATCCCGAATAACTTCAAGGCTATCGAGATAGGTATGAACGCATAATAAAACAGGTAACTGATCTATCAGATACCTGTATAAAAGAAGTGCCCCGAAGTTTACCGCTTCGGGGCATTAGTTTTTTATACAGATGCTAAGCTAAATTCTGATTTAAGCCGTTAGCCCATAGCCATTAGCCGTTAGCCTGATGTAGGGGCGGCGTTCCGCCGCCCGATAATAAAGCGGCGAAGCCGCTTCCTAATGGCTAAAAGCTAAAGGCTAAGGGCTTCGGAATTTAACACCTTCGGTGTTAAATTCCGATTTATGTTAGTAACAATTATAGCACAGCCTCTCTGAACTGTCAACAAAAAGAGACACCTTCACAAGAAGATGTCTCTCTAATAAATATTGACTTTACTTTTCTGAAAAATATGATATAATTAATATAGTGTTCTGCACATCAATAGCCGCGGCTGCTATCACTGTTGCTGCGGTATTTTGCACGGGTACGGGCTATGCTCTCTTCGCTTCGCTTGATGAGATTGAGCAGTGATGATGAATACTGTGCATAGTCCTTCTGAAGTGTTGAAGTAGTAACATAAAGTGTATCGAAATTATCAACGCAGTCGTTTCCGTCAAGTGGGATTCCGCTTGAAGCAGCCTTGATGTCGGCTTCGCTCATGGATATGATAGCATTTGCGCTGTCATTTGCTATAACCTTCGGAATGCGGAAAAGCTTCTGGTCGTTATGGGGATTAGCGTTGTATACTATACGGAAAAGCTTATATACAGAAAGCATAAGGTAGGAAGAAACCTCTTTGATAAGAGTTATACTGTTTGCCTTCTGAGCAAGACTGAAAAGCAGACTTATCGAGTTGTTGATGATACGTCTGTTGAAGTTGATTATCTCAGGTGAAGGCATTTTCAGTGTGTTGTTTCCGTCATCATCAGGGATGTCCTCTATAGTGATAGTTTTTCCTTCAGGTTCGGGAGTACGTCCGAGAAGGTAGTCACATGATACGTTATAATAATCAGCTATCTTTACAAGGAAGTTAAGACCGCATTCACGGATGCCTTTCTCATAGTGGGAGAGCAGAGCCTGTGATATACCAAGGTCTGCGGCAGCCTGCTTCTGGCTGATATGACGTTCTTTTCTCTGAAGAGTGATTATACGGGCGAAATCCGAATTCATTTCTTTTTTCCTCCTTTAATTTACGGGAACGATCCCCGTTCAATGTTTCCTTACAAGTTAAAATACATATAGTAATCTTAATACATCATTGCTTGCTACAAAAAGAATACATTTATATTATAATACAAATTGTATAATAAGTAAATATCGAAAACCATTAAACATCAAAGTGATTTTTTGTGTTTTTTTGTCAAAAACGTCAAGATATCAAAATTATCTGTATAATATTATGGAAATTGCACAATCAGCAAAGAAAAAAGCAAAGAGAAGGTGAATATATGAAAGGTTACAGAATAAGTGTTATACGCCACGGTATGACCGAGGCTAACGAAAAAGGCATATACATCGGAACTACTGATATGCCGCTTACGGATAAAGGCGCAGGCGAACTTGCCGCAAAAATGGACGAGTTCGATTACCCTTCGGTACACAGAGTTTACACCTCTCCCCTGAGAAGATGTACCGAGACCGCAGAGATACTCTTCCCCGAAACAGAAATGCTTCTGGTGGACGACCTGCGTGAGCTTAACCTCGGTGTATTTGAAAACAAGCGCTTCGATGAGCTTATGGGGCGTGAGGACTACAAAGCGTGGCTGAAAGGCGGAAAGGATACACGTCCGCCAAAGGGCGAAAGTCTCGAGGAAATGACTGCCCGCACCTATAAAGCACTCCACGAGATAATCATGGATATGATGAACAACGGTCTAACCCACAGCGCAATAATAACTCACGGCGGCATCATCTCTAATATGCTCGCCTGCTTCGGACTTCCGAAATACGATCCGAAGTACCTTAACGCATCCCCGGGTGAAGGCTTCGATATACTCGTTACCGCACAGATGTGGCTGAATTCTCAGGCTTTCGAGATACTGGGATATTGTCCCTATGAGCGAATCCCCGATGCGGACGAGGAAAACTGGCGCTTTGAATAATCGGCGTTCTCTGCCATATACTACCTCTGTAAAGATCGGAGGGAAGTACATTGAAACTAAGAGAACTCATCCGCTATTCACGCAGTATAGTCCGGCAGGGCAGACTGCACATACTTATAATATGTCTCATGCCGCTGTTTACCGAACTGTTCTTCCGCCTTGCCGAAGCATCGGTTTGCAGTCTGCTGCTGTATTTCAGCGACATGTCCCCTGCGGAACTGTTTACAGGTGAAAACGAGCCGCAGTTCGTATTCTCCCTTACCTGCATGGTGCTGAGGGTGCTGACAGTTCCTCCCCTTACCTGTGCCGCCGCATTCAGGCTGACTGAGCTATGCTGCGGCGATGATGGCGTAACTCCGCTGTGGGAGGTGCTTACGGATATGCGCTTTCTGCGGCGCTCTGTAGTATCAGGCTTACTTTGCAGGATAATCGGCACTTTATTCTTCATGCCTGTGCTTTTCTCGGGTGAAGCACTTGCAGCGCTTCTGAAAAAAGGCGGCGGAGAAAATGAACTGTTTGCCGCAGTTCAGACTGCTGCGCTTACAGCAGTATCTCTGCTTCTGTGGGTTATGGTAAGGCTGACTCTTTCAGCTGTTCCATTCCTGCTTGTCAGACGTACAGATAAAAGCGCAGTAGGAACTGTATTCTGCAGCTTCCACTTCATGAGCGGAAGAAGAGGGCATTTCCTTCGCCTTATAGGTATTTATGCACTGCCTGCGCTGTCTCTGATAGGATTGCCGCTTGCTCTGCCGGACCTTATGACTGCTTTCGCAGTAAGTATATCAGTATTTGCTCAGGAGGACGACTATCACAAACGCACACTGCCCTCAGAGCTGAAAGGAGAATTGGTTTGAAAGAGATCGTTCTTACCGTAACCGAAGAACAGCCAATGGAGCTTCAGCGCTTTCTGACTTCACGGTGCGGCGTCTCAAAAAGGCTCCTTACAAAACTGAAGCGCACCGAAAACGGCATAACAAGGGATGGCAAGCTCATACGCAGCATCGATACCGTATCAAAAGGCGATATCATTGTCCTTAAGTCAGAGGACAGCAGCTTCCTTGAACCGAATCCGCAGCTCAGTGTTCCCATTGCATACGAGGATGAAAGCGTTGCGGTGTTCAATAAAACGGGTGGTATGCCCGTTCATCCCTCAATAAAGCATCAGGGGGATACCCTCGGCAATTTCTTCGCCAGCAAGTACCCCGAGCTCACTTTTCGTCCCGTGAACCGTCTGGACCGTGACACCTCGGGACTCTGTCTTGTGGCAAAAGATGCCCACGCAGCAAATCTACTGCAAGGCAGCTGCAATAAAGTCTACTATGCGGCAGTTCACGGCAAAACAGACGAAGAGGGGACTATAAACGCTCCAATTGCCCGCGAAAGGGAAAGCATAATCCTGCGCTGTGTCCGTGAGGACGGTCAGAGCGCTGTAACACATTACAAACGCCTTGCCTTTTCAGGTGGGTATTCCCTTCTGGAGATACACCTTGAAACAGGCAGGACTCATCAGATAAGAGTCCACTTCGCCCACATCGGTCATCCTCTTGCAGGTGACGATATGTACGGCGGACTAAGGACTCACATAGGCCGTCAGGCACTGCACTGCGGTCAGCTCACATTCATATCGCCTGATACAGGCAAAGAAACAACAGCTACATCAGAGCTCCCCGACGATATAAGGGGACTATTCAATGACACGGAGGTATAAACATGGAAAAAATCGCAAGCTTTCAGGTAGATCACACTAAATTCGGCGTTGGTATGTACATATCACGTATAGACGGCGATGCTGTTACCTATGACGTTCGTATGGTAAAGCCGAACGGCGGTGTATATGTATCCAACCCCTCACTCCACACTATAGAGCACCTTTTTGCTACCTATGCACGTAATTCCGAGTTCAGCGACAAGATAATCTACGTTGGACCTATGGGCTGCCGTACAGGTTTTTACCTTATCACAAGGGACACTATGTCGGGCGAGGACGCTATAAAGCTCGTAAGGGACTCCTACCGCTTCATATCGGAGTATCACGACGAGATCCCCGGCTGTACTGCCGTAGAGTGCGGAAACTATCTTGAACACGACCTTGAATCTGCAAGGAAGGATGTTCTCCCTCTGCTTGAAAAACTTGAGAATTACACTGTTGAAATGCTTGACTATTCTTGGCATATGAGCCGAAATTAACCTGCAATTTTTGTGCAATTCTACAAAATCTGGCATTAAATTACAAAAAAAGATAGATTTTCGTTGTATTATCACAGGAATTTGTTATAATACAATATGTCATGCTCGCTTTGCCATTAATATTGCTCCCCCAACTAACTCCTGAATTTTCTTGCTTGTCCTGACAGCGAAATACTGCGTCAGAAAGTCTTGAAATGCGACAGCATTCCTGCGGCTTTCTTCCTTGCCTTTCTCTGCCAGTCCGTCGCAATATTTCTTCAAGAGTTAATTGGTGGAGCAATAGCAAAACAATGCCATTTTAGTTGTTGAGCTTGACATTTATGTGTGCCGCATTTAGCTGTTTTGTTCCCGGCACACCGATCATTATTTATTTGTCTCTATTGCAAAATGTTCAATGTACATTTTGCAGGCTGCATAGCAGCCACAAAGCCGCTCTGCGGCTTTGAAGATACAATATAAACGGAGCGTTCACGGCGCAATGCGCCGTCCGCCGTCATAGTCGGCGGATTGCAAAATATCATAATTGATATTTTGCAATAGCGCAGAGTATAAAGGAGCTGCTGTTTTGAATTTATTTAATAAAAACGGGAGTATTTGGGATATTTTTACAAGGGCAGGCATAGTAACCGTAAAGTTCATTGCCGCCATTCTTCTGGCCGTCGTCAAGATACTGGAATTTATCGGTTCTGAGATACTCGACCTTCTGAAAAGCTGCCTTAAACTTGTTCGCTGGCTGCTTAACGAGGTAACGGATTCTTTCAGAAAACGTGTCCAGGTATCAAACGAGCTTTCAAGACAGGTCAGAAAAGCCAAAAAGGAAGGCAAAAAAGAACATACACTTGCTGTGATAAAGCTTATCGGCTCGTTCTTCTGCGGAGAGGGCGGAGTTTTCTACACCGCTTTCAACTACACCCTGCCGATAATCTGTGCCGCATTCCTCATAGGAGTCGTAAGATACGGCTCGGGACTTGAATACGGTATAGCCGTTGAGTATAACGGCAAGGAAATAGGTATCATCTCTGCCGAGGCGGACTTCGAGAACGCCGAACGTGAAGTTCAGCAGAGAATATCATACTCTGAAAACGACGAAGCTGTGGACCTTTCGGCAAAATTCTCGCTTCGCATAATCAACGAGGATGACCGCTACGTTTCCGCTGGTCAGCTTGCCGACGAAATGCTCGCCGCATCCGACGAGGACCTCACCGACGCATGGGGCGTTTACGTGGACGGTAATTTCATAGGCGCTGTAAGAGACCGCGATAAGGTACAGGAAGCACTTATGGACAACCTCCTCAATTACGAGGTTGACGGTATCGTCAAGGACCTCGCTTACGTTAACAAAGTCGAATACACACAGGGTATCTACCTCGTTAACAGTGTAATGAGCGACGACGATATGATAAAGCTCCTTACATCCAAAAAGGAGAAAAAGTCGGTATACATCGTACAGCCGAACGATACTATCGTTTCGGTATGCCAGAAGCACGGTATGTCACTGGACAGACTCGAAGAACTCAACCCGGATGCTGTCGGTAAATTCGCTGCCGGACAGATACTTACAGTCATTGAGACTCAGAGTTATCTGCCGATACAGTACACAAGAGAAATGGAAACCACTTCATTCCTCGACTATGAAACTATCGAAGTTGAAACAAGCTCACTCAACGTAGGAATACGTTCCACACTGATAAAGGGTGAACGAGGCGAAAAGAAGAGCAAGATAGAAGTAACATACGTTGACGGCATAGAGCGTTCACGCACTACACTGAGCAGCAAGATCACAAAACAGCCTGTTGTGGAGCAGATAGGTATAGGTACCTACACCGCTCAGCCTGATTATCCCGAAACAGTTTACTTCGGCGCACCTCTTGCAGGTACAGGTGAATTCGGATGGCCTGTTGACGGCGGATGGATAAGCGATACTTTCATCAGTGACCGTAACCACAAGGGACTTGATATAGCTGCCGATCAGGGCAAGAGCATCTTCGCCGCTGAAGAGGGTATGGTCGTTTCCGCAGGCTGGAACTCTGGCGGATACGGAAACGTTGTAATGATCGACCACATGAACGGATATCAGACGGTTTACGCCCATATGTTATATGTTGAAGCCGTAGAAGGTCAGTGGGTAACCAAGGGACAGCTCATCGGCTATATCGGAAGCACAGGAGACTCAACAGGTCCGCACTGCCACTTTGAAGTACGTTACGAAGGCGTATGCTACGATCCTACACTGTATCTCAACACTCAGGTCGCTAATAAACCCAAGGAAAAGGACAGCGATAAAAAGGATAAAGAAAGCTGATGCTTATACGTTAATTATTGAGGGAAACTCTTTGAGTAAGAGTTTCCCTTAATCATTTTCAGAGCCTTTACTTTAAATTTCCAGCCTTACAGGGTACTCGTGTTAAGCTTCCGGCTTAGTTTTACTTGGAATAGTACCCTGTAAGGCTGGAAATTTGGGGCAAAAAGTCTTTGGAAAGGGGTTCGGGGTGACTCCCCGCAGTGCGGGGTAACTCCCTACAGTGTAGGGAGATGTCAGCAAAGCTGACAGAGGGTCATCGCTCCTGTTAGGAGATGCCGAACAACGTGAGGCAGAGGGGACCGCCTCCGTCAGAGGAATCTTTCCTCAGAAAGGTTTTCCCCCGAAAAAAATGCTGCACCGAAGTGCAGCATTTCATTTTATTAATCGCTATTTATTACTTGTTGAGATTAGCCTCGATCATATCGAGCTCGTCATAGAGAGCCTGTGGGATGTTACCACCCTTAGCCTTGATGTCCTCATCATAGTATCTTCTCATCTCAGCGATCTCCTTCTTCCACTCGTCCTTATTTACTGTAAGGAGGAGCTTGAGAGCGTCAGCTGAAACCTCGTCCTCAATGCCCTTGAGGTTGATGTCCTCAGGCTTAGGAAGATATCCGATAGGAGTCTCAACAGCGTCTACCTCGTTCTCAACTCTCTTGATGATCCAGTCGATAACTCTCATGTTATCGCCGAAACCTGGCCAGAGGAAGTTACCCTCGTCGTCTGTTCTGAACCAGTTAACGTTGAAGATCTTAGGAGCCTTGCTACCGAGTCTTGCGCCCATTTCGAGCCAGTGTGCCCAGTAGTCACCTACGTTGTAGCCGATGAATGGCTTCATAGCCATAGGATCGTGACGGAGTACACCTACTGCACCTGTTGCAGCAGCAGTTGTCTCTGAAGAAACAGCTGAACCGATGTATGTACCGTGTGTCCAGTCGAATGACTGATATACGAGAGGAGCTGTTGTAGCACGTCTTCCGCCGAAGATGATAGCTGATACAGGAACACCCTCAGGATTGTTGAACTCAGGTGAGATGCATGGGCAGTTCTGTGCAGGAGCTGTGAATCTTGAGTTTGGATGAGCAAGCTTGTTGCCTGCAGCTGTATAAGCCTCACCGTCTACCTTCTCACCCTTCCACTCTGTAGCATCCTTTGGAGGATTCTCTGTGAGCTTCTCCCACCAAGGAGTATTGTCGCTGTTATCAAGAGCAACGTTTGTGAAGATAGCGCCATTCTTTGTGCAAGCGAGAGCGTTGTAGTTTGACTTCTCATTTGTTCCGGGAGCAACGCCGAAGAAACCGTTCTCAGGGTTGATAGCATAGAGTCTGCCGTCCTTGCCGGGCTTCATCCAAGCGATATCGTCGCCGACTGTGAATACTTCATAGCCTTCCTTCTTGTATCCCTCTGGTGGGATGAGCATTGCGAGGTTTGTCTTTCCGCAAGCTGATGGGAATGCAGCTGTGATATACTTAACATCGCCGTTTGGCTTCTTAACGCCGAGGATGAGCATGTGCTCAGCCATCCAAGCCTCGTTCTTACCCTGGAATGAAGCGATACGGAGTGCGAAGCACTTCTTGCCGAGGAGAACGTTTCCGCCGTAAGCAGAGTTGATTGACCAGATCGTATTTTCCTCAGGGAACTGAACGATGTATCTCTTCTCAGGATCAACGTCAGCCTTTGAGTGGAGACCTCTTACGAAATCATCGGAAGTATCACCGAGGTTCTCGAAAGCCTGCTTGCCCATACGAGTCATGATGTTCATGTTGAGGACAACGTAGATAGAGTCTGTAACCTCTACGCCGACCTTAGCAAGAGGTGAACCGATCGGTCCCATTGAATAAGGGATAACATACATAGTTCTTCCCTTCATAACGCCGTCATACATAGGAGTAAGGAGAGCCTTCATCTCGTCGGGAGCCATCCAGTTGTTTGTAGGACCTGCGCCTGACTTTTCCTTAGAGCAGATGAATGTTCTGTCCTCAACACGAGCAACGTCGTTAGCGCGTGTTCTGTGGTAGAGACAGTTAGGATACTTCTCAGGGTTGAGCTTGTACATTTTGTCCCAGCTGTCATCAGGAAGTGAAGTTACCTCCTCGATGAGTGAATCGATCTGCTCCTTTGAGCCGTCGATCCATACAACGTTATCGGGCTTACAGAGAGCAACCATCTCGTCTACCCACTTTAATACATTAGGGTTTTTTGTCAGTGACATTGTATAATACCTCCTAAAAAATTGATCTTATCAGGTGCGGCAGGCACGAAAAATGAATGCCGCAGCAAGGGCGACTGAAAAAATCCAATCGTACCTCATTTACTATTATATACAATTTCTGTCAAGCTGTCAATAGCAAGAATGATATTTTTTTGTCATAATGATATTCCTGCGTATTTTCCTCCAAAAATAATGATAATTCCCGACGTTTCAGCTGTGCTTCAGTTTTAAAAGGCGAAATGCACAATTCTTTCAACAACAGGTTGTTTAAAACATAGAAATTATCTTGAACTCCGTATTTTTGACCTTCATCACCTTGAAAAAATAGTAAAACGTGGTATAATAAAATATAGAAAAAGTCATAATATTATATTTTTATCTTCCACGTAACCAAGGTTAACAGTGGAACTTAATCTACTATCATCGGAAAAGGAGTAATATTACAATGAAAAAACAGATCATCACTATCGAGCGTCAGTACGGAAGCGGAGGAAGCGCTATCGGTAAACTTACAGCTGAAAAGCTCGGAGTGAATTGCTATAACAGACAGATACTCGAAATGACAGCAGAACGCTGCGGCATCTCGGCAGAATACCTTGAATCCGCAGAGGAAAGCGTACCTACAAGCTTCCTGTATTCCCTTCTGCTATCAGCAAACCCTGCAAGAACTATGGAGGATAATCTTCCTCTTTCGGATAAAGTGTTCCTTATGGAGAGCCGTATAATCAATGAAATAGCTGAAAAAGAGCAGAGCTTCGTCCTTGTGGGACGCTGCGGAAGCTATATCCTCGAGGATAAAGGCTGTTTCAGCGTATACATCTACGCTTCACATGAGGATCGTATAAAGCGTGCAATAGAAGATTACAAGATCCCCGAAAACAAGGCTGAAAACATGCTGAAAAAGGCTGATAAGCGCCGCGAAACTTTCTTCAACGTCAATACAGGCAAAAGCTGGCAGGATAAGGATATATATTCACTGTGCCTGAACAGCGCAGAGCTCGGCGACGAGTTATGTGCTGAAATAATAGTCAAGGCTTATCAGGAATACAACAAGCGCTTTTCTGAATAAGATATCACAATGAGATGGTGGAAGATATGCTATAGGCAGCGATCTTTCATCGCTCATTCCAATTATACCTCTTTTAAGAAACTCCCCGTTCTTTTACGGGGAGTTTCTGCTGTCTATGAACTGTGTAACAATACGCCCGATATATTGATTTTTATACGTTGATATGGTATAATTAATCATCCTTTGTTCTGCCGCAAAGATAACGAAGCTGCGGCACTTTAATTTTTTTGAAGGGAATGGTTTTATGGAGAATATCGTCAGCTTAAAAGACATAATCGTGGAGTTTGAAGAAGGCGAACGCATTCTGAAAAATATCAGCCTTGACATAAAAGATAAGGAGTTCGTCACCTTTCTCGGACCTTCGGGATGCGGAAAAACTACTACTCTCCGCATAATCGCAGGCTTCCTTGAACCTACCAGCGGAGATGTTTTCTTCGACGGACAGCGCATCAACGGAGTTCCTCCCCACAAGAGAAACGTGAATACCGTGTTCCAGAGATACGCTCTCTTCCCCCACCTTAATGTATATGAGAATATCGCATTCGGACTCCGCGTAAAGAACGTTCCCGAAAAAGAGATAGTAAAGCGCGTCGGTGAGATGCTTGAAATGGTCAACCTCATGGGCTTTGAGAAGCGCTCGGTGAACCGTCTTTCAGGCGGACAGCAGCAGCGTGTAGCTATCGCTCGTGCGCTGGTAAACCACCCGAAGGTGCTCCTTCTGGATGAGCCTCTCGGCGCTCTGGACCTTAAACTCCGCAAGGAGATGCAGATAGAGCTAAGAAAGATACAGCAGGAGCTTGAACTTACCTTCGTGTACGTTACCCACGACCAGGAAGAAGCTCTGACCATGAGCGACAGCATCGTTGTTATGAACAACGGCTATATCCAGCAGATAGGCTCTCCCACAGATATATACAACGAGCCTGTTAACGCCTTCGTTGCGGACTTTATCGGCGAAAGCAACATTGTCAACGGCTCTATGCCCGAGGACTGCGTAGTCGAGTTCACGGGACGCCGTTTCGAGTGCGTCGATAAGGGATTTGCTCCCAACGAGACTGTTGACGTTGTTATCCGTCCCGAGGACGTAAAGGTGATACCAGCGGATAAGGCTAAGCTGACAGGTATAGTTGAATCCGTTGTATTCAAGGGCGTTCACTACGAGATGATAGTGGACGGAGTTGACCACAAATGGGTGATACACTCCACAAAGGCTGAACCTGTCGGCTCTATGATAGGTATGACCTTCGATCCCTTCGATATCCACATAATGAAAAAGACAGAGGAGGAATAATATGAAACTGAAATACTTCTCTGCGCCTTACCTCGTCTGGATGGTAGTATTCATACTCGTCCCCCTGCTGATGATAGCATACTTCGCTTTCACCAACGATGAGGGCGGACTTACCATAAAATACATATCCGATGTGGGACAGTATGCCAATATATTCGTCCGCTCGATCTGGCTGGCACTTATCGCAACAGTGATCTGCCTTGTGGTAGCCTATCCCGTTGCTTTCATCCTCTCCCGTATGGACAAGCACCGTCAGGGCACTATGCTCATGATAGTTATGCTCCCTATGTGGATGAACTTCCTGCTCCGTACCTATGCTTGGATGACTCTTCTCGGCAATAACGGTATAATCAACCACCTTTTCGGACTTATCGGGCTTGGTCCCTTCAAGCTGATAAATACCTCGGGAGCAGTTGTACTGGGCATGGTCTACAACTACCTGCCGTTCATGATACTTCCGCTTTATTCCGTTATGGAGAAGATAGACGGAAGCCTGTTTGAAGCCGCTTCCGACTTAGGATGCAGTTCGGGCAAGACTCTCTGGCGTGTGGTAGTTCCTCTCAGTATGCCCGGTATCACCTCGGGAGTTACTATGGTATTTGTACCAGCTATCTCGACCTTCATTATTTCCCGTATGCTGGGAGGAGGCTCAAACCTCCTCATCGGCGACCTCATCGAGATGCAGTTCCTCGGAAATGCCTATAATCCGCACCTCGGCGCAGCCATTTCCCTCGTACTTATGGTGATAATCCTTGTTATCATGACCGTTATGAATCAGTTCGATCCCGACGATCAGGTGCTTATGTAAGGAGGCGGTACTATGAAAAAACTCGGAAAATTCTATATGCTTCTTGTACTGCTTTTCCTGTATGTGCCTATATTCGTGCTGATAGTGTTCTCTTTCAACGAGACAAAAAGCAGAAGCGTTTTCAGCGGATTCACCCTTGACTGGTACAAGAGACTTTTCCACAACAGGATAATCATATCCTCGCTTATGAATACAATAATCATCGCTGTTGCGGCAAGTATCATATCTACCGTACTCGGTACATTTGCGGCTATAGGTATAAACAGTATGCGTAAAGTCCCTAAATCGGTTGTAATGAACATAACCAATATGCCTATCATCAACCCCGAAATAGTTACAGGTGTATCCCTCATGCTTCTTTTCGTATTCTTCGCCGCAAGAATGAACCTCGAATTCGGCTTTGTAACACTGCTTATAGCTCACATCACCTTTGATGTCCCCTACGTTATCCTTAACGTGATGCCGAAGTTCAATCAGATGGATCCGCATATCTACGAGGCGGCTCAGGATCTGGGATGCAGTCCCTTCAGAGCCTTCCGCAAGGTCGTTCTCCCCGAGATAATGCCGGGTGTTGTAAGCGGTTTCCTTATGTCCTTCACCTACTCACTGGATGACTTCGTTGTAAGCTACTTCACAACAGGTTCTACCTCACAGACACTTCCTATAACTATTTACTCCATGACAAGGCGAAAGGTCTCACCTGAGATAAACGCTCTTTCAACGCTGATATTCATTGCGGTAGTCATCGTCTTGATAGTCAAGAACGCAATAGAGAAGAAAGCGGCAAAGAAAAGCGGTATGTACAAGGGGGACATGGCATGAAAAAACTGACAGCTCTTTTAGGTACGGCTCTGGTAGGCATGTCACTTCTCAGCGGATGTGCTTCGGAAGTTCCCGAGGAAGCAGACGAGGAGGAGGAAGTCTCCGCGGCTCAGACTCTTACTGTCTCGGATCCCGATTACTACACCCGTTTCAAGGGACAGAACCTCTCCATAAACGTCTATAACTGGGGCGAATACATCTCCACAGGTGCAGACGAGGGAACTCTCGATGTGAACGGAGAATTCGAGAAGCTCACAGGCATCAAGGTCAACTACACAAACTATGCCACAAACGAGGAGCTTTATGCAAAGCTCAAGGGCGGCGGTGCGGCTTACGATGTTATAATCCCTTCGGACTACATGATAAGCAAGATGATAAAGGAGAACCTCATTCAGCCTCTGGACTTCGATAACATTCCCAACTTCTCCTACATCATGGATAACTTCCGCAATATGGCTTACGATCCAGAAAACGCCTATACCGTTCCCTACACTTGGGGCACTGTAGGCATCATATACGATACCACAATGATAGATCTGGACGAGGAGGATATCGACTGGGATCTCCTCTGGAACGAGGACTACGCCGACCAGATACTCATGTTCGATAATCCCCGTGATGCCTTCGCGATTGCAGAGCTTATGGAAGGTTTCTCGCTCAACACCGAGGATCCGAAGGAACTGGAACAGGCGGCTTTCAGGCTTCGTCAGCAGAAACGCATAGTTCAGGGATACGTCATGGATGAGGTCTTCGACAAAATGGGCGCAGGCGACGCTCTTATCGCTCCCTATTACGCAGGTGACGCTCTCACTATCCTCGAGGACAACGAGGACCTTAATTTCGTTGTACCCAAAAGCGGTACAAACCTCTTTATCGACGCTATGTGCATCCCTTCCTCATCACGTCAGAAGGAAGCGGCTGAAATGTACATAAACTTCATGTGCGAACCCGATATAGCCTACGCAAATATCGACTACATCTGCTACTCAACTCCGCATCAGGCGGCTTACGATATGCTTGACGAGGAAGTGAGGGAGAGTCCCGTTTCCTACCCCGACAGCGATTTCATAGCGGATAAGACTACTGTTTTCGTGAACCTCTCCGATGAGGCAAATCTGAAAATGCAGAGCTTATGGACCGAAATGAAGTCCGCTGAGGACGAGAATACGAATAAGTGGATAGCTCCCGTATTCCTTGTGGCTTGTGTGTTTATAATGGTATTCGTACTTATAAGACGCCACATCAAAAACAAAAAGGATATATTCTGAAAGGCAATGACTATTAATGTTTCTTGAAAATCTGAGATTCAGCCTGAATGCGACCGTCCCCGTTTTCCTCATGATGGTATTCGGGTGGTTCTGCCGTAAAATAGGTCTGCTGGACGACCATACCACGGCTAAGCTAAACAAATTCACGTTCAGGACTACTCTCCCTGCGCTCCTGTTTATGGACCTGTCAAAAGCGGATTTCCGTGCAGTCTGGGATACACGATTCGTACTTTTCTGCGTTATAGTAACTCTCCTCAGTGTGGGAGTTGCATCCCTTTACTCGCTTCTCCACAAGGACAAGGCTGAAAGGGGCGAGATAATACAGGCTGCTTACCGAAGCAGTGCCGCTGTACTTGGCATAGCCTTCGTCAAGAATATCTACGGCGAAGCGGCTATGGCGGCACTTATGATAGTGGGCACCGTACCGATATACAACATCATCGCAGTTACCGTGCTTTCGCTGACTTCTCCCGACACATCGGGTAAAAAGAGCGGCAGGGAGCTGTTCTTGAACACGCTGAAAGGCATAATCACCAACCCTATCATCCTCGGCATAATAGTTGGAATGATATGGTCCGTTGCAGGCATACCTCAGCCCGTTATACTTGAAAAATCCGTATCCTATCTGGGAAATATGGCAACTCCGCTCTCGCTTATAGCACTTGGAGCTTCATTCAGAACAAGCGACGCCAAGGGTAAAACTGCTGTAACAGCCGGCATAGTATTCATAAAGCTGGTGCTTTTCTGCTGTATATTCCTGCCCCTTGCGGTACATATGGGATTCCGCGGTGAAAAGCTCATAGCTATACTGGTAATGCTTGGAAGCGCCACAACGGGAAGCTGCTTCGTAATGGCAAAGAACTTCGGACACAAGGGTACTATCACCGCCTATGCGGTAATGCTTGCGACCATGTTCAGCGCCTTGACTCTTACGGCGTGGCTGTTCCTGCTGAGATCTATGAAATACGTGTGATGGGACGCTTTCAAGCGCCCCTGAGAGAGGCGAAAAAGCCTGAAATCATCAATTTGGGGATTCTAAAGGGATGCTATCCCTTTAGCGGATTCCAAAGGCAGAGCCTTTGGTGGGGTGACTCCCCACAGTGTGGGGAGATGTCAGCGAAGCTGACAGAGGGGACGGACCGGTTAGGTTGGGACAGAGTCCCACATTACACAAAGCGCTCAGCAAAGGGTGAATTTCAAAACAGTCCGGTGGACTGTTTTGAAAGAGGGAACGCCCTGCAAGAGAGGGCATTCCCTGATGAATCAGTACTTTTTCAACAAACTTTGGGACGCTTTCAAGCGCCCCATTTTAATTAAATGAAAAAAATATCTTATTTCTGTCACACTCTCGTTCCAGACTCCGATTAGATATTACAGAGCGGACAAATGCATTTGAAAACTTAATTATCTTTCAGAAAGGAGGAGTACTATGACCGACACCGAATATAAATCACGCATGAAGGACGAGCCGTCCTTATGTCAGAGAGAGCTTTTCGACGAATACTATAACTACGTTTACTCGATTGTATTCAATAAACTGCGAAGCTGCGGAAGCCGTGAAGACGTAGACGAATGTGTCAGCGACGTGTTTTCGGACGTCTTTATAAGTCTTGATTCCGATAAGATCCATGGCGGCGACATCAAGGGACTGATCGCAACGATCGCAAGACGCAGGGCAGTTGATATGTTCAGAAAGCTCTCATCAAAAGGGAAAACAGATATTTCTATAGATGATGAAGGGGTCAGAGAGATAGCCTCCGATGAAAGAGTTGATCAGTTGACCGAAGCAGCAGAAACTGCAAACGCACTCCTTAACGCTGTAAAGTCTCTCGGACAGCCTGATTCCACTATAATCATACAGAAGTATTATTATAATAAAAGCTCAGGCGAGATAGCAGGCGCCGTAAGCATGAAGCCTGCCGCTGTAAGGCAGCGGATAAGCCGTGCCCTTAAACGCCTGAATGAGATACTTGCAGCCGCAGGAGAAGGAAGGTGACTTTATGAAAAGGATCAATAATATGGACTTACTTGAAAATACTGATCAGAATATCATTGACCGCATCGCCGAGGAATATCCTCCTTCGGATGAAGACGAAAAAGAAAAGATATTCAGAATGACAATGGAAAAATACAACAGTAAAAAATCAGCCGACGGATATGAAGATACAGAAGTTACCGTCAGCGGAGTAGAGCACTACAGAAAGTTTTCATGGGTGAGAATAACAAGTGCGGCGGCGGCTTGTCTCGCCATAATAGCAGGTACAGCAGCAACGCTGCACATGAACCTTGCAGACAAGGGCGAACCTGATATACCTCAGCCTCATCAGGTAGCTACAGCCGTTACAAACACACTTACTACCGAACCTGCAAGCAGCGGAAATACAGACTCGGAGAACGCAGTTTCAGCCGTATACGAAGTACCTTTCGGCAAAATGACAGACTATGAATACACTGTAAGCAGCGGAGACCTGCCAAAGGAAAAAGAGCATACAGAAGATCCCCATTTAATGATCTATAGCACCAGCGGAGAAACCGCCTTCATGTTCTGGGATATGGATAATAAGTTATCCGCTGATAAACGTGCTTCGCTTGATGCGTTATTCAGTCAGCAGCAGTGGGAAGAACTTCCTTCAGACAAAATGGTATCAGACGATACAGACGACAATCATATCCTTTACAGATTCACAGCCAGAACAGACAACACGCTGCGTATCATATGGATCCGTGACGATAACTCGCTTTTCTTCAACGAAATAGAGCTTACAGAAAAAGACGGAAAACTCTTCACAGATGCCGACTTTAACAAAGGAAAGAACTACAAAATAGATTCAGCAAAATACAAGGCAGCTATAGACGCAATATTAAAGGGCGAAAGCGTTCCTGCACCTACAGAAGCAAATACCGAACCCACAACAGAACCCGCTTCATCCGCCGCAGCTGATACAACAGAAGCTTCCGAACCTCAGGCTTTTGATACAGAGCATACCGTCACAGTTGATACGTACAGTTGGCAGACACACGCTCCATTCGGCAACTTCAAGGATTGCGATTACCGCTTTGCTTCCGCAAAAGAGGGCAGTCCTATCGCCAATGCCGCAAACACTCTGACAGAACCCGACCATAATACACGTATAGTGCTTGAACTCGGAGATTCAACGGAATATCGTGAATTTGCGTGGGATACGCCTCTCAGCGACGAACAGAAGAAAACCATATCGGATATCTTCAACAACTATACATGGAACACCACCACTCAGCCAAATATGGAAACTGTCACAGATGATACCGATTCTTTCTCAATGATGTATATGGAAGACTCATTCATATACGAAATAACCTTCATAGAAAATAACATTATGCGTTATGATCTCTATGTAACACACGGTATTGTCGGAAATGATGATTATCTCGCTCGGAAAGTGTCAACATACTATTACAGCATTGATTACGCTTATTTCAGGGATGCGATCGCTCAGGCAGTTGTATCGCCATACCGGTTCCATGAGCAGAATGTTTACTTTACCCTGAATTCGGACGGTACCAACCGCTCATATGATATCGTATGCGTATATAACCGCGGAGATAAGGTCAGTGAAGAACGCGCTGAACCGTTCATTGCCTTTGAAGGTGTCACCGCAGACTACGGTATCGGAATTCAATTTGTAAAGAATATACCCGATGTACAGACAGCTCAGCTATGCATAATCAACAAGAGCACTCAAATCAGAGCGGTAATGGGCGAATATACCTATGATCCGAACACAGATTCTGTAACAACAGTATTTGAAGACCCCCAGGCAGCTTATTCTGCCGTTCAATAATCTCCATACAATGAACTTATCCTTTATTTTGGCGGACTTTTTCAGTCCGCCGATTTTTTTATCTCACAATGCGGGTAATAGTGCATTAGTATCTCCCTCCAGCTGCTGCCCTGTGCCGCCATTGCATCTGCTCCGTACTGACTCATCCCTACACCGTGACCAAATCCCCGTGTTGTGAATACCGCTTCGTTTTCACGGTATTCCACCGCAAAACACGCAGACCTCAGTCCCAGTGCGATGCGGATATCGTTGCCTGTTGTCTCTATATTTCCGACATGTGCCGATATCACAGTACCCGAATCCGAGACACTGTCCACTGTTACCCACTGTCGCATATCTCCGCCGAGTTCCGCAGAGGGGAACGATGCTTTCAGACGTTCTTCAAGCTCCTGGCGTGTAAATGAAGCGCTGTCGAGGTACTTCGGTGCAGATATATCCGCAGAGCTGTCCACAGGCACAAGGTAATCCACCTTTGTGCCCCATACATTCTCAGCACTTTCCGTCCTGCCTGACGAAAGAGAGTGGAATGCCGCTATAACAGGCTCGTCCCTGTAGGTTATAAGGTAGGGAAGGACCTCGTCCACAGCGGAGCTTATCCTGCCGTAGCTTTCCTCGAAACTGCCGCCGAAGCGCTCACGTATCTGTTCGGGAGTGAAATACCCCTGATACTTCGAGGTATCGTTGGAGAAATCCGCGCCTTTAAGGGAAGGATCAGGGGAGTCCTCCTCCTGCAAGTGGCGGCGTTCTGCATAGGTATGGGCGGCTACAGCCTGAGCTTTCAGGGCTTCCTCTCCGAAGGATGCAGGCATCTCGGCACAGACCGCTCCTATAACGTACTCCCTGACGGGTACGCTGTAAACCTCTCCCGTAGATACATCCAGAACCTTATAGACCTGTGCATCCTCAGACTCGTCCCCGAATATATATTCATGGAGCTCCACTCCGCTTTCTGATGCCGTTCCTCTGCCTGTAAGACCGAACGAAGACGTTACGGCAAGAGGCAGAAATACTGCTGATACTGAAAAAACTGCGGCTGATACAAGGTATCTTTTCATATTGCTTCTCCTTTGCTGATATATGGTTTTAACCTCCCCTTTTGCAGAGAGGCGAAAGGCTCCGCATGTGCTTTGTGATTTCTTATGGGCAATCGCTTATAAATATTTGACACAAGCGAAAAAAAGGTGTATAATGAATAGTGAATAATTTTTAGGAGAGTGATCATATGCCCGCTTTTATCTCAGGTGCCAATATTACAGGTCTATGCAAGGAACTTGCAGATAATTCCGCTATCAACAGCAGTCTTTATGAAAAATATCACGTCAAGAGAGGTCTCAGAAACAGTGACGGCACAGGAGTTGTGGCAGGCATCACCAATATATGCAACGTTCACGGCTATCTGATGAACGAGGGCGAGGTCGAGCCTATCCCCGGTCAGCTCATTTACCGCGGATACAATATCAACGATATCGTCAACAATGTTGAGGCTGAGGACCGCTACGGCTACGAGGAAACTTCCTTCCTCCTCCTTTTCGGACACCTCCCAAACAAGAAGGAACTGAAAAACTTCACTACATACATCTCCCTCAAGCGTGACCTGCCTACAGGCTTCGTTGAGGACATGATACTGAAAGCTCCTTCAAAAAACATCATGAACAAGCTCGCACGTTCCGTACTTGCTCTCTATTCCTACGATGACGAGTGCGAGAACAAGGGCATCGAGAGCGAGATGCGTACAGCTATAAGCCTTATCGCAAAGCTCCCTGTCATCATGGCGAACGCTTATCAGGTAAAGAAACGTGTTTTCGACAACGCAAGCATGATTATGCACCCGATAAACTACGAGGAAAATACCGCACAGTGCATACTCTCACTGCTGCGTCCCGACAGACAGTACACAAAGGACGAGGCTCAGATGCTGGACCGTCTCCTTATGCTTCAGGCTGAACACGGCGGCGGAAACAACTCCACATTTACATGCCGTGTGCTCACATCATCAGGCACAGATCCATATTCCGCTTATTCCTCGGCTATATGCTCACTGAAGGGACCTCGTCACGGCGGTGCCAACCTTCAGGTCATCAACATGCTGGATAACTTCAAGGCAAATATCAAGCACTGGGACAACGAAGGCGAAGTTGCTGACTATATGCGCCGTACTATCCGCAAGGAGACAAATGACGGCTCGGGACTCATCTACGGTATGGGCCACGCTGTTTACACTATATCCGATCCCCGTGCAGTTATCCTCAAAAAGAAGGCATTCGAGCTTGCAAAGGGCAAGGATATCGAAGCCGAATTCAAGCTTCTCGAGACCATAGAGCGTCTTACTCCCGAGATATTCAAGGAGATGAAGGGCAGCGACAAGACCATGTGTGCAAATGTCGATATGTATTCGGGACTCGTTTACCGTATGCTCGGCATCCCTGACGAACTCTTTACTCCGCTCTTTGCTATCGCAAGAATGTCAGGCTGGGCTGCTCACCGTATGGAGGAGATCCTCACAGGCGGAAGAATAATCCGTCCCGCTTACAAGGCTATTGCCAAGGCTCATGAATATATAAAGCTCGAAGAAAGAGAATAATGCGGCTTCATTCCGCTAACATAAAGATATGAAGAAAATACGTATCATTCTTTCGCTTCTGCCGTTCACAGTCCTTACAGGCTGTTCGTTCGGTGCAAGTATAGATACACTTATGGCGCCGCCGAAGCTGAGCGTTGAACAGGAGCAGATATTCGCTGCCCTCACCAAGGCAGAAGGCTCTGCCATAAGTCTTAAATACCCCAAATCAGGAAAATATCTTTCCGCCTTCATTATCGAGGACCTCGACGGCGACGGCGGCAACGAAGCTGTTGTCTTCTATGAGCGCAACAGCATTACAATGGACGAGAACCAGCTTCGCATTAATATTCTCGACGAAGAAAACGGCGAATGGAGCTCTGTATACGATACCTCTGCGGAAGGTCCCGAAATTGAGAAGGTAATGATATCTAAGCTCGGCGATAATCAGCGTATAAACCTGATAATCGGATGCAGCTCCATAAACCGTTCCGAAAAGAACGTTTCAATATATACCTATACAGACGGCATACTGGTAAGAGACTTCGCAAGCGCCTATTCTTTCATCGACGTTACAGATATGGACAGCAACGGCACTGACGATTTCCTGCTTATATCGGGCGCAGGCTCGGGAACTCCCGCGACTGCATCCGCCTATATGCTTGATGCAGATGCAAGCTACCACGAGCTGTTCAAGTGCGAACTGAACGGAACTCCCACAGAATTCGATGTTGTGGGCTACGGTGATGTTGGCAACGGCAGAAAAGGTCTGTATATCGACACTGCTTCAGGTTCGGGAAACATACAGACGGATATCATATATATCGACTCAAAGGGACACAATAAGGTTTTTGCCACGCCCGAGGAAGCTCAGATAACTTCACGTCCCGCAGGCTTCAGCTCGTTCGATATCGACAGCGACGGAGTTATTGAGATACCTGTACAGTCCGATGCTCCCGGATACGAGGAAGCTTCGGAAAGCGAGAAAATGAAGCTCACCAACTGGATGTACATCGGCAATAACGGCAGAATTGCAAGAAAATACACCTCATACTACAGTATAGGTGACGGATATATCTTCATTTTCCCTGAAAAATGGCGAAATAAGGTCACGGTCAAGCGTGATGCGATAAATGACGAGATAGTTTTCTGCGCCTATGCCGACGGCAAGGAAGGCCGCGAACTTCTCCACATTTTCTGCGCCGAAGACGCAGCTTCCCGTGAGGACCACATCTCATCAGGCTATATGCTGCTCCACACAAAGGGCGAATCGGCATATCTTGCCTATATACCACAGTCCGACAGCAACAGCGACGGCCTCTCTATCAGCGAGGGCGATGCAGCAGTCGGATTCAGATTCAGAGAATAACATACCGGTAACTATTACCTTTAACATAAATCTATTTTAAGGAGCTGAACTAAATGAAACGCATACTTATCTGCGAGGACGAGGATACTATCCGCGAATTCGTCGTTATAAACCTTAAACGTGCAGGCTATGACGTAGTTGACGTAAACTGCGGCGAGGCTGCCCTGAAAACTTTTGAGGCTGAACACGGCAACTTCGATATCGTGCTTCTCGATATAATGATGCCCGGTATCGACGGTTTCACAGTCTGCAAGAAGATACGTGAAAAAAGCTCTACCATAGGCATAATAATGCTTACCGCAAGAACTCAGGAAATGGATAAGGTAAGCGGTCTTATGATAGGCGCTGATGACTATATAACAAAACCCTTCTCACCATCCGAGCTCAATGCGAGAGTTGACGCTATCTACCGCAGAGTTTGTATGAGCTTCATCAAGAACGAGAAGCAGTCGGTGATAGAATCTGGCCCCTTCGTACTCAACCTGAAAAGCCGTACAGTCACCAAAAACGGCACTCCCATCGAGCTTACGCAGGTTGAATATCAGATACTCGAATTCTTCATGAACAACAAGAATACCGCTCTCGACCGTGCAAGCATCCTCAACCATATCTGGGGCGAGAGCTACTACGGCGATGATAAGATAGTCGACGTCAATATCCGCCGCATCCGCATGAAGATAGAGGAAGAACCCTCTAACCCCAAATACATCATAACTATATGGGGCTATGGATACAAATGGAATGACAATCAGTAATGGCTAAAAAAAGCATAACCAAACGCTGGATAGTAAATAACCTGGGCGTAGTTGTACTGGCGCTCCTTGTTATAGAGATGATAGTTATTTATGCTGTTCAGAATTACTTCTATAATTCAGCGAAACAGTATATGATATCAAAGATAAACGCTGTTACCAGTGTTCTGAGCATACACTCTCAGGACAGCTCAACAAACTTCTCCGCTGAAATACGAAATACCCTTGAAAACTTCAACGAGAAGGACAAAATAGAGCTTATGGCTATAAACTCAAAGGGCAGGGTAGTCCTTACTTCATCGGGATTCTCTCCCGACGAGGATATGGTAATGCCCGACTATGAGGAAGCTATGACAAAGGGTGAAGGTTCGTGGACAGGAAGGCTTTCGGGCGGCGAGAAGATACTTGCAGTATCCGTTCCTATCAACTCCTTCAACAGCGAATACAACTCGGTAAGGATGGTAACCTCCCTGACCGAGATAGACAGCACCATAAAAGGCTATATACTGGCGGTAACTATAGTTTGTACCGTTATCATACTCATCATCATAACCACAGGTCTTTACTTTGCAGGCTCTATCGTAAAACCTATACGCCAGATAAGCAATATCGCAAGGAAATTCGCCCTCGGCGATTTCTCTGTGCGTATACAGAACGACAGCGATGACGAGATCGGCGATCTCTGTACCGCCATAAACCACATGGCTGACGAGCTTTCAACTGCCGAAGCCATGAAGAACGAGTTCATCTCATCGGTCTCACACGAGCTGAGAACTCCTCTCACCGCTATCAAGGGCTGGGCTGAAACACTTATGGTGGACGGCGGCGAGGATCCCGAGACTATGAAAAAGGGCGTCGGGGTTATCGTAAACGAGACAGAACGTCTCTCGCAGATGGTCGAGGAGCTTCTGGACTTCTCCCGTATGCAGAACGGCCACTTCACCCTGCAAAGTGCAAATATGGATATACTCGCCGAGCTTGGCGACGCCGTGCTCATATACAGCGACAAGGCAAGGCGTGACAATATCACTATAATATACGACGAACCTGAGATGCTCCCATTCGTTTTCGGCGATAAGAACCGCATCCGTCAGGTATTCATAAACATAATAGACAATGCAGTAAAATACTCATCCGCAGGAGATACCGTTACCATAAAGGCTATGGAGAAGGATGACAACGTTATCGTTTCTGTTGCCGATACGGGATGCGGTATCAAGGAATCAGACCTTGCAAAGGTAAAGACAAAGTTCTACAAGGCGAACCACACCCGCAGAGGTTCGGGAATCGGCCTTGCTGTTGCTGACGAGATCATATCGATGCACGGCGGTTCTATGGACATAACAAGTAAAGGCGAGGGTATGGGTACTACCGTTACGATAACCCTGCCCGCAAAATCAGATTCATAACAGTTAGGAGATACCAATGGCTGATAAAAACAATGCACCTTCCGCAGAAAAATTCAAATCCAAGATAGGCGGACAGGCGCTCATCGAAGGCATAATGATGCTTGGTCCGAATACGGGAGCTATGGCATGCAGACTGCCCGACGGAACTATTGACCTTGAAACATGGGAAGAAAACAACGGAAAGAACGCTCCGTGGTACAAGAAAACTCCGCTGGTGAGGGGATGCGTAAGCTTCGTTACCTCACTGACAAAAGGTTACAAATACATGATGAAGTCCGCTGAAAAGCAGATGGACGAGGAAGAGCTTGCGGAATACCACAAACAGAAGGAGGGTACTTCTTCGGAAAGCGGTACTGCTTCTGAAACTGCCGAAAAAAAGCCCGCTGAGAAAAAAGAGGAGGGCAACGCCTTCTTCAATGCAGTTATGACTATCGGTTCGATCCTTGGAGTCGTTATCGCTGTGGGACTTTTCGTGTTCCTGCCCAAATTCATTGTGGGACTCGTTCCTGCTTTCACTGCAAACAACTTTGTGCGCTCACTTCTTGAGGGCATAGTAAAGATAGTTATATTCGTGGCATATATGGCTCTGGTAAGCCTTATGAAGGATATCCGCAGACAGTATATGTACCACGGCGCAGAGCATAAGACAATCGCCTGCCATGAAGCTGAGCTTCCGCTTACTGTGGAGAACGTCCGCAAGCAGACACGCTTCCATAAGCGCTGCGGTACGAGCTTCATCTTCATCGTACTTATTATCAGCATACTCGTTATGTGCTTTGTTCCATTCAGAGTAACATGGCAGAGAATAATAGCTTCACTCGTGCTTCTTCCGCTGGTTGTCGGCATTTCTTACGAGTGCATACGCCTTGCAGGAAACAAGGATAACCTCTTTACAAGGATACTCTCCGCTCCGGGACTCGCTATGCAGCGCATAACTACCCGTGAACCCGATGACAGCATGATAGAGATAGCTATTGCCGCTCTCAAACCCTGCATCCCCGAGGACAAATCGGAGGACAAATGGTAAGCAGGTCCGCACTTTACAAAGAGTGCTCCGAACTGATGAAGAACTGCGGAACAGACGACGCCGAATACGATGCAATGTGCATTTTTCAGGACGTTCTCGGCGAAAAGAATCCCCTGTTCCGTCCCCTTGAAGCAGTTGAGGAACGTGACGAACAGCTCATCCGCATCATGACAAAGCGCAGATGCAGCGGCGAGCCGCTTCAGTACATACTGGGCGAATGGGAGTTCTACGGCTATCCATTCAAAGTGGGAAAGGGAGTCCTTATCCCCCGTCCCGATACCGAAACACTTATAGAACAGGTACTTGATATATGCCGCAGCGAGCACCTTGAAGCTCCGCGAATAGCAGACCTCTGTGCAGGAAGCGGCTGTATTGCGGTAACACTGAAAAAACAGCTTCCCAATGCGGAAGTCACTGCTGTTGAGCTTTCAGATGCCGCTATGGATTACCTGAAACAGAACGTTTCTCTCAATTCAGCGGACATCAGGATAATAAAGGGCGATGTTCTTTCACCTGAAACCGCCGCTCTTTTCGGGGATATGGACATTATCGTAAGCAATCCGCCCTACCTCACTCAGGAGGATATGGATACACTGCAGGAGGAAGTCACTCACGAACCCTCATCCGCTCTTTTCGGCGGCGGGGACGGTCTTGATTTCTACCGCAGAATGACTCCGCTGTGGAAAACCACACTTAATAGCAACGGCTGGCTGTGCTATGAATTCGGCATGGGACAGCATGATGACGTAAAGAATATACTCGCCGGAAACGGCTTTAAAAATATCACTCTGCGCCGCGATCTCGGAGGCATAATCCGTACCGCAGCCGCACAGATACAGGAGGATAAGTAATGGCAAAGAAGGAACTTGCAAAAAAAGCTGCCGTTGTTAAGGTAACAACGAAGGAAGACAAGCAGACTGCCCTTAACGGCGCTCTGAAACAGATAGAGAAAAAGTATGGCGCAGGTGCTGTAATGCGTCTCGGACAGACAAAGACTCTCAACGTTGATGCTATCCCGACAGGCTCCATGATGCTCGATATGGCACTGGGTATAGGCGGTGTTCCGAGAGGACGTATCGTAGAGATATACGGTCCCGAAAGCTCGGGTAAAACTACCGTTGCTCTTTCGATAATCGCTCAGGCTCAGAAGCTTGACGGTGAAGTTGCTTTCATCGACGTTGAACACGCTCTCGATCCTACCTATGCAAAGGCTCTCGGCGTAAATATCGATAACCTTCTCGTATCACAGCCTGACAGCGGCGAACAGGCCCTCGAGATCGCCGAAGCTCTCATCCGTTCGGGCGCTATCGACGTTATCGTTCTTGACTCTATCGCTGCTATGACTACCCGTGCCGAGATAGACGGCGAAATGGGCGACCTTCACGTTGGTCAGCTTGCAAGACTAATGTCTCAGGCTATGAGAAAGCTCACCGCAGCTATATCCAAGTCGAACTGCGTTGCTATATTCATCAATCAGGTGCGTGAAAAGATAGGCGTTATGTACGGAAACCCCGAGACTACTCCCGGAGGAAGAGCTCTTAAGTTCTATTCATCCGTCCGTATCGAGGTCCGTAAGGGCGAGGCTATCAAGGACGGCGCTAACATCGTCGGCGCAAGCACACGCTGCAAGGTAGTTAAAAACAAGGTAGCTCCGCCGTTCAAGGAGGCTACTTTCGATATGATGTACGGCGAGGGAATCTCACGTACAGGCGAGGTACTTGACCTTGCTGTTGAGCTCGATATCATCAAGAAGGGCGGCTCGTGGTTCAGCTATAACGACCAGAAGCTCGGTCAGGGACGTGATAACGTCAAGGAACTGCTGAAAAACGATCCCGTACTCATGAAGGAGATAGAGGATAAGATACTCGCTCGCAAGGACGAACTGTTCGATGCAGTTACTCCTAACGGCAAGAAGTCCGCAGCAAAGCCTGCTGAGAAATCAGCCGACTCTTTGGACAATGCAGATAGTGCTCCTTCAAATGAAGAGGATATCCTCGTTGATATCGATGAGGACTTCGAGGAGTTCACTCCTGCTGAGGAATAATGGAAGTCACTTCTGTAAAAAAATACAAGGGCTCTACCTATGAGGTGGAACTCGACGACGGACGGAAGATATACCTGCATATCGATATTATAGCTGACTATGGCTTAAGAAGCGGTATGCAGCTTGAACGCGATGAGCTGAGAAAGATAATATATTCCTCAAACTTCCGCCGTGCATATCAGTATGCGCTGTATTGCCTCGATCACAGGGACTACTCCGCAAAGGAAATGACCAAAAAGCTCATCGGAACATATAAAAACGAAAGGCTCTGCACCGATGTGGTGAAGAAGCTTACAGACAATACGCTCATCGACGACGAACGCTATGCCGAAAAGCTGGCGCGAAGAATGGTCGAGAAAAAAAAATACGGATTCAGAAGGGCTCTGCGTGAGATAACGCTCAAAGGCATAGATAAATTCACAGCCGAGGACGCTCTTGCACCTTACAGCGGGACCTATGCCGAAAACCTCATGCACCTTCTGAATACAAAACACTACAGATATCTCACAGACATAGAGGACAGAAAGTCTGTGGAAAAAGTAAAAAGCGCTCTTGTCCGCTATGGATACGGATTTGACGAAATAAACCGTGCAGTTAAAGAGTATTTCGAGAACGCTGGATTATCGGAGGAATGATCATGCCTATCAAGGTCGGAATGGTATCACTGGGCTGCTCAAAGAATCTTGTGGATTCCGAGAGGATGCTCTATAAACTGAGAAAAAGCGGCTATGAACTGGTGACTGAACCCGGACTTGCCGATGTTGCGGTAGTCAATACCTGCGGATTCATACAGTCCGCAAAGGAAGAAGCTATCGAGACTATACTCGAGCTTGGAAAGCTGAAAGAGGACGGCACCCTGAAGAAAATTATTGTCACAGGATGTCTCGTTGAAAGATATAAGGAAGAAATAGCCGAACAGTTTCCCGAGGCGGACGCTGTCATCGGTATCGGCAACAATAAGGATATCGTCGATGTTCTCGACCACGTCCTTGCTGATGAGAGATATATAAACTTCGCTCCGAAGCTGGATGCGGAACTTACAGGTGAACGTATCATATCTACGCTTCCCTTCTTCTCATACCTTAAGGTAGCTGAGGGATGTTCCAATTGCTGTACATACTGCGCTATACCTCAGATACGCGGAAAATTCCGCAGCGTTCCGATGGAGGACGTTCTGAAAGAGGCTCGGTGGCTTGCTGACAACGGCGTTACAGAGCTCGTGGTAATAGCTCAGGATACATCACAGTACGGCTTCGACCTCTACGGCGAGTCAAAGCTCCCCGAGCTTCTCCGTGAGCTTTGTAAGATAGAAAAGCTCCGCTGGATACGCACTCTCTACTGCTACCCCGAGCGCATTACCGATGAGCTCCTTGAAACTATAGCTTCCGAGGAAAAGCTGGTAAAGTACCTTGAAATACCGATTCAGCACTCGGACGGCGATATACTCAGCCGTATGCACCGCTGGGGCGATGCGGAACAGCTTGAAGCACTTTTCGCTCACATCCGCGAAAAGATCCCCGGAGTTATCCTGAGAACTACCCTTATCACAGGCTTCCCCGGCGAAACAAAAGAGCAGTTCAACTCACTTGCCGAGTTCGTACAGCGTGTACGATTCGACCGTCTCGGCTGCTTCGCTTATTCCTGCGAGGACGGCACTCAGGCTGCTAAATTCCCCGATCAGATCGAACCTGAGGAAGCTGCTCACCGTGCAGATATAATCATGGAACAGCAGCTGCTCATAAGCAGCGAGAACAATGCCAAACTTATGGATAAAGAGTTCACCGCTGTAGTCGAAGGCTTCGACCGCTTCGGCGAATGTTGGTTCGGAAGAACCGAAATGGACGCTCCCGACATCGACGGAAAAGTTTTCTTCACTTCTGAAAACCCGCTTTCAGTCGGTCAGTACGTCAAAATAAGGATCACCGATACACTTGATTATGACCTTATCGGAGAGGTGATAAACGAATGAATCTGCCAAATAAACTGACTCTTTTAAGAGTATGCCTTATCCCATTTTTCCTGCTGTTTTTCTATATCGATATACCGTTCCACTACCTTATATCACTGGTGGTATTCGCAGGAGCTTCCATTACAGACGCTCTCGACGGAAATATAGCAAGAAAAAGAAACCTTGTTACCAATTTCGGTAAATTCCTTGATCCCCTTGCAGATAAAGTCCTCGTACTTTCTGCACTTGCAGTATTCGTGGAAGTACCCGAGATACGCGTTGGCGCTATCCCGCTTATTATCATAAGTGCCCGCGAATTCATGGTATCGGGACTTCGCCTTCTTGCTGCCGACAGCGGTATCGTAGTTGCAGCAGGAATATGGGGCAAGCTCAAAACTGCATTCACTATGACAGCTATCGTGGCTTCACTTGCATGGCTGTCACTGCGCTTTGATATAGGCGCAGGACTGCCCGAGACTCTCTGCTCGGCAGTTGACAACGCGGTAATACCCGCACTTATCTGGATATCCACTATCCTGACCGTAATATCAGGAGCTATCTACCTTAAAGGCTACTGGTACCTTATCGATTCGGATAAATAAAACAGGAGGTAAATATGAAACACTGTGCAGGACAGATCAAATACCTTATCGCAATAAAAGAGCTTACAGATTCGGATGAATACGTAAAATGCGTAAGCATATCCCGTCATCTCGGGGTATCTCGTCCAAGCGTAAGCAAAATGCTGCGCTGCCTTGCCAATTCGGGACTTGTCTATGAGGACTACTGCAACAGCGTTGTTCTCACTCCCGAGGGTGAAAAAACTGTAGAGGAGATTTTCGCAAACTTCAACGAAGTTTACACATTCTTCCATAAGTTCCTTAAGCTCCCCGCAGAAGAAGCGCACACACAATCAATACTATTCATCACAGAATTCCCTAAAGACACCTGCGAAAGACTTAAAAGCATCGTAAAACGAACAATCAAAAAAAGAACATCTTAAATGCATACAGCCGTAAAGAAGGATAACTTCTTCACGGCTGTTTTCTTTTATCTGCGCTTGTACGGACGTTTTTCATTTGTAAGTCCGAGGATATAATCCGTACTTGTTCCATAGAGCTTTGCAAGCTTGATAACTACGTTAACGGGTACTTCACGGAGTCCCCGCTCGTATTTGGAATACAGTGACTGGTCACAGAAAAGATATTCCGAGATCTCACGCTGAGTTCTGTCGCTGTCTTCTCTGAGGTCTTTTATACGGGTATACATGTCCTCACCGCCTGTTAAATAGTTTAATCAAATACCAATAGTTTCGTAACTATTGCGATAGTTTTAAAACCATCGGTTTTCTCTGATTACATTATAAAACATTGCAGTGGGGTATATACGAAAATAGGACTAATAGTCCTTGACTATACGTCCTATAAAAATATCATAAAAATATTAAATTAAATATATTTACATGTATAGTTGCCTGTTTTACGCTAAAAGCGCTTGACAAACGGTCGAATAGATGCTATAATCATCTTAGGACGGATAGTCCTTACAATACTTCCGAAAGGGTGATATATATGGCTACTGTAACTCAAAGGATAAAACAGATAAAACAGCCCTATGGCGGCTATCTTCCGCCGTCTATGTTTACTGTTACCGATTATAACGACAATACGGATCTTTGTCCGACAGAGAACATATCCCCTTCAACAATCGGTTCTGTTGTTGAATACCTTTCGGCTTTAGTTATGGGTATTCCATTCAAACAGGCTTTTGAAGAGCCTATCAGTGGATGTAAGCTTGCTTCCTCGATCATAGGTTTAAACGAAGGCACAAATCCCGGCGTTATATTTGAAGTTGCATACGATGATATCTTTTCAAACATCACAGGTTTAGATGACCTTTCTATTATTTCTGCATGTAAAGCCTGTGTTTTCGGACTATTCACAAAAAATATGAACGCGGGAATAGCTTCATTAGGCAGAGGAGATCTTGATAAATCACCAGACAGATTCACCATTCATAATATCAGGACTATGGTTAAAAGAACGGTAACTTTCTTCAATAAATACGGTCCTGTTTTAAAACATGGATTCTCATTCGATCCAATCAACAGCACAGAAAATAAAAAGGCCAGCTTCTCTATAGGTACAATATCAAGTTACGGCGGTTATACTTCCACCGTAAATGCAGGATACGGTGATTTTCTTACCCGAAACGGTATGTGGGATATCAAAGTATTATCAAGCCAAATATCTTCTCAGAATACATTACAGCTTCTGATGTATTGGATTATGGGCAGACATTCAGGCAGATTCGAGTTCAAACAAATAAACAAAATCGGCTTCTTCAATCCAAGGCTGAATAAAGCATACATACTCAATACCGTTGCCATTTCTGAAAGTTTAATAAGCGAGATAGAAAATAATGTTATCTGTTACGAAACCAGTGAACAGACTACTCCTAATTACAGAAGTTTAAATAATGCCGCTATGTATCCAAACACGCCAAATCAGTTTCCTACAGAACCTGATAATTCTTTTTCAAATGATAACACCCAAGCATGGCTCACTTCTTTTATAACAATTAGCAGCATAATCATTATCGGCATTGTAGTATTATGCTTATTTATAGCAAGTCTTTAATGAATGAATGAATACAAACCGATCAACAAAATTCCCGATGAAAAGGAGGTCTAACTATGTTCGACGATAACGATCCTTTCAATAATATCGATCCATTCAAGGAGGATATCGGCGTCTGTCCACTCTGCGGCATACCGTTGGATGCGATATATTCTATGGGCGGATTCTGTATTGCCTGCGCTCAGAACGAATTATGCGGTGAAAACGATTATCCTGACGAACTGTATGAAACTCCGCCTAAGAAGATACCGCCGCCTCAGGAAAAAGCTCCCGATAAAAATACGGAGAACGTTAATTATCTTCCCGTATACATACTGCTTGGCGTGATATGTCTTGCGGTTCTGATAATATGCATTATGTACGATACTTGAATAAATATGCTCCTAAAAAACTGCGGACGGCTTATCGGTCGTCCGCAGTTTTTTATTAACTATTCAAAAGCCCCCTGAAACAGCCGCCCCCCCTATTGGGGGACCGGTGGCAATTATTTATAGGGGGATTGAATCAGCCGAGTGATTTAACAGGAAGTGCTGAAGCACTTATCTGCTTTGAATCAACATACTGGATAGCAAGAGCATCCATAGCTGTGATTCCGTCTGTACCGTCAAATGTATCTGCATTTGCCAGTGCCTGATCTTCCAGGTCATACTTTTTAGAATTTGCTATATACTGGAGTATAGCAAGTGCATCTGCGAGAGTAACATTGCCGTCGAGGTTTGTATCGCCGACTACTGTTGGCTCTAAAGCAGGAGTTGTTATAGGCTGAAGAGCCTCTGTAGGAGCCTGTGTTGGTTCCTCTGTAGCAGGCTGTGTAGGAGCCTCTGTAGGTGCCTCAGTTGCAGGCTCTGTAGGAGCCTCTGTTGCGGGCTCTGTAGGCTGCTCAGCAACTGCTGCAATTTCTCTATAGCCCTTGATGTCTACCTTATCGAAGTTGCTCCAGATCTGGAACTCGCCCTGTTCAACTGTAGCAGGAACTTCTTCAAGAGGAATTGTAACTATGAGCTTACCGTCTGCGTCAGTCTTGCTCTTCCACTCGATCTGAGTCCAGTCGTCACCCTTCATGAAGCCTAAGCAGCCGTTGAGTGATGTATTCGGCTCGCCTTCGATAGTAACTTCGAGGCCGTTAGCTCTGTCCATACCAGCGAACTTGATCTTAGCGATCTTAGCAGTTGCCTCAGGCTCAGGGATATCTCCCTCAGGAGCTTCGAGGATGTTTATAGACTCAACAGTTGTGAGCTTAGGTGTCTTAGCCTGCATATGTGCGATAGTTGTAGGATCATCGCCCCATGCATCCGGAACCTTTGCCATGTTGTAGTAAGCGATTCCGTTTTCCTTATCTATATCGTATGGCTTTACCTCTGTCCATCCGCCGTATTTAGCATCTGAGAAGCAGAGTAAAGGTGTAGATCCTGTGAATTTGATAGCAACTTCCTTGCCTTTGAGCTGTGACCACTCAACTTCGCCGTCACCGCCGGGAGTTGTATTCTTGTATTCCTTATCAAGGGAAGCATCCAGTTCGTAAGGTCCTGCGAGGAATTCAGTACCCTCTTCGTAAGCCTGATGCTGAACAGTTGGAATGTGTCTCTCGCTTGCCCACTGGATAGACTCATCGTCCATGATCTCCATCATCTTGTTGATGATAGGAAGGCTTGCTTCATGCCATTCGCCTGTTTCACGGTCGATATAGCCGTGGCACTCGCCAGGATCCCTTGGATTTGTAACAGTGTTGTTATCCCACAGACAGCAAGGAATACCATACTTCTTAGCTGTTGTGAAATACTGTGTTGTCCAAGCTACACGAGCCTCAGTGTTATTGAAGTTAGATGTACCCATCTCACCGATAACAACAGGGATATCTCTATCAAGGAAAGTATCACGCATACCCTGGAGGATATTTGCAAGGTTAGCAGAGTAAGCGCTTGTGAATACTGAGTGATCCTTAACAGCTGTATTCATTGTGAAGTCGTAAGGAGTGTAAGCGTGTATAGAAACAGCTACATACGGATCGTTAGGAACATCGATAGCTTCGAGGAACTGTGTTTCAGCGCTTGCACAGTAGCCTGGGAGCATCAGGAGACGAGTTTTAGCGTAAGGACCGTCACCGCTTCTGATGAGGTCTACGAAATCGTGCTCGAGCTTGTTGATAACATCACACTCGGGAACTGCTTCTGCAGCCCACCACTCGTGAGGCTGACCAGCAGCACGAGGCTCGTTCATGCACTCGAAAATGAGGTGCTGGTCATAATCCTTGAACTCTTCAGCGACCTGAGTCCAGATCTTCATGAGTCTTGGCTTGATCTCATCATATGCATCAACTAAATCGCCTCTGTTTATCCAGTTCTCATGGTGAACGTTAAGGATGATGTACATATCGTTCTTGATACCGTAATCAACGATCTCCTTAACACGAGCAAGCCACTCGGGATCGATGTTGTCATTTTCATCAAGATGCTGGAACCATGTTGTAGGGATACGGACTGTGTTGAATCCCTTAGCCTTAAGAGCATCAAACAGAGTCTGATTAGCCTTCGGGCATCCCCATGCAGTTTCTGATTCAACACCTGCATGAGCAGAAAGAACAGACTTCTTAGGATTCTCAGGATCAGGTTCTGAAACTGTAGCATCCATAGTGTTACCGAGGTTCCAGCCTATCTTCATATTCTCAGTGATCTCGAACGCAGTCATAGTATCAGCTGCGTCTGCGATGAAGTAATCTGCAGGAACGATATTAAGCGAAGCCAGCATACAAACAGCAGCTGCTAAGAAGCTGACAAAGCGCTTTACATTATTGTTCATATGAAAACCCTCCCATTTTAATTGTAAAAAAATTCATGTTTTTGGAGTCCAGTGCAGTAAACTCCGACAATATCTGGTCAGTCATGCTTATCAAGAGCAATAACTGACTGATTACATTTTCATTTTACCATAGGTTTTTGCAAAAGTCAACGTATTAAACTGTAGAATTCTGCAAAATCATTTTAGTCAGACTGCACAATAAAACACGATAATTTTTGTTGGTTAAGCACACAATAATTAATTCTAAATGAATAAGTAATATAATATAATTTAGGCTCAAAAAGCCAGATATGCGTATTTACAGGGATTTTCGGTAATTATGTACGATATAAATATTGGTAATAAAATATAATTTGGCATTTTCGGACTCTCTCAAAGCAGAACAGCCGCAGAGAGTTATTCCACCTCCCTGCGGCTGTCATTAACATATTATTTTTCACTGTCCGCATCGCGTAAGCATTGCAAGAGTCAGTGATATATTTTCATTATGAACCTTTACTCCATGAGGAACATTAAGGTGTACAGGCGCAAAATTCAGGATATATCTGATACCTGCATCCGTCATGACAGTGCAGACCTCCTGAGCAGCGCTTTCGGGCACGGTTATGATACCGATGTTTACATTTTCACGCTGACAGAATCCTGCAAGCTCGCTTATATGGAGTATACAGTGTCCGCCTATCTCCGTTCCGACTATACCCTCATCGCAGTCGAAACCGCCGAGAATATCGAATCCATAAGCCTCAAAGCCCTTATACTCCAGCATAGCCCTGCCGAAATTTCCCATACCTGCAACAACAACACCGTCACGGTTGCCAAAGCCGAGAAAGCTTCCTATATCGCTTATAAGTTCCTCGGTGGAATAGCCTATTTTAGGCCTTCCGCCGCTGCTTACTGATGCAAGGTCCTTTCTGACCTGTACATCGTTCAGTCCCAGTGCATCCGCAATAGCGGTAGCTGAGATATGTCCCGACCTGCGCTTCTCCGAGAGAGACATAAGGTAATTAAGGTACAACGGCAGGCGCTGAAGCGTCTGAGAGGTTATATTCTTATCGTTAACCATAAGCTTTATTTATTCTGCATATACTCATCCATTGCAGCAGCAGCTTTCTTTCCTGCACCCATTGCAAGTATAACTGTAGCTGCACCTGTTACGGCATCGCCGCCTGCGTAAACGCCTTCCTTAGAGGTCTTACCTGCCTCATCAGCAACGATTCCGCCCCATTTCTGAGTATCAAGGCCTGAAGTAGTGGACTTGATGAGTGGGTTAGGTGAAGTACCGATAGACATGATAACGCAGTCTGCATCTATCTCGATGAATGCGCCCTCTATCGGAACAGGCTTTGCTCTGCCTGAAGCATCAGGCTCTGAAAGCTCCATCTGCTGACATACAACGCTCTTTACCCAGCCATCCTCAGTGGACTTTATTTCAACAGGGTTTGTAAGGAACTTGAAGATTATGCCCTCTTCCTTTGCATGCTCAACTTCCTCAGCTCTTGCAGGAAGCTCAGTCTCTGTACGTCTGTAAACAATGTAGACATCTGCGCCGAGTCTCTTAGCGCAGCGAGCAGCGTCCATAGCAACGTTACCGCCGCCGACGATGACTGCCTTTGTGCCTGCCTTGATAGGTGTAGAGCTGTCAGGCTTGTAAGCCTTCATAAGGTTTATACGTGTAAGGAACTCGTTTGCGGAGTAAACTCCGTTAAGGTTCTCACCTGGGATATTCATGAATCTCGGAAGTCCTGCACCAGAGCCGATGAATACGCTCTCGAAGCCTTCCTCCTTCATAAGCTCGTCCACGGAAATAGTCTTGCCCACAACGGTATTTGTCTCTACCTTTACGCCGAGAGCCTTAAGTCCCTCTATCTCCTTCTGAACGATAGACTTAGGAAGACGGAATTCAGGGATACCATAGGAGAGAACTCCTCCTGCAACGTGGAGAGCCTCGAATACAGTAACATCATAGCCCTTCTTTGCAAGGTCGCTTGCACATGCAAGACCTGAAGGACCTGAACCGATAACTGCTGCCTTGTGACCGTTTGAAGCAGGCTTATTTACAGCAGTCTCAGGCTGAGCGTTGTGCCAGTCTGCAACGAAGCGCTCAAGACGTCCGATAGCAACAGGCTCGCCCTTTATTCCGCGGACGCACTTGCCCTCGCACTGATTCTCCTGCGGACATACTCTTCCACAGACAGCAGGAAGTGAGCTTGAACGTGCGATAACTTCGTAAGCACCTGCGAAGTCGCCCTCTGCGACCTTTGCAATGAATGCAGGTATATCTATCTGTACGGGACATCCTGTAGTACAAGGCTTGTTCTTGCAGTTAAGGCAGCGCTTAGCTTCATCTATAGCCTGTTCCTCGGTATATCCGAGAGCAACTTCCTTAAAGTTCTTGTTTCTTACATCAGGCTCCTGTACGGGCATCTCGTTTTTCTTCAAAGACATATTAGCCATTTCACTTTACCTCCTTGAACAGATTGCAGGCTTCTTCATAGGCGTGACGCTCGAAGGGCTTATACATAGCACCTCTTGCCATAGCCTCGTCGAAGTCGATAAGGTGTCCGTCGAACTCTGGACCGTCAACACATGCGAACTTAGTCTCTCCGCCAACAGTCAGACGGCATCCTCCGCACATACCTGTACCATCGATCATTATCGGGTTCATGGAAGCAACAGTCGGTATCTCGTACTCCTTAGTGAGACGACAGACGAATTTCATCATGATAAGAGGACCAATAGTGATAACTCTGTCATACTTCTCGCCGCTTTCGATGAGCTTCTTGAGAGCGTCTGTAACGAGTCCCTTTTCGCCTGCTGTACCGTCATCGGACATAAGTACGAACTTGGATGAAGCAGCTCTGAATTCGTCCTCGAGTATAACGAGGTCCTTGTTTCTGAAGCCGACTATAGAATGAACCTCAACACCGAGGTCATGGAGCTTCTTTGCAACGGGATAAGCAATAGCGCATCCCACACCGCCGCCTACAACAGCTACCTTTTTGAGTCCTTCTGTCTCTGTAGCACGTCCGAGAGGGCCAACAAAGTCCTGAAGGCAGTCGCCTTCGTTAAGGTGATTGAGCTTTTCTGTAGTAGCGCCAACTATCTGGAATATAATTGTAACAGTACCTGCATTACGGTCGAAATCCGCAATTGTCAGTGGTATACGTTCACCCTCACTGTCAGTACGAAGAATGATGAACTGTCCCGGCTCTGCCTTCTTGGCAACACGGGGAGCATTTATCTTCATAAGAGTAACAGTGGGGTTTAGGCTTCTTTTTTCGAGAATTTCAAACATTGTCCTGAACCTTCCTTAGCATATATTTCGCCGTCGCCGTTGACGACGATAACGTAATCATATTATAACATAGTAGTTATGCCGATTCAAATATATCTTCCGAATATCGATATTCGGTTATCGATATTGCACGTTCCTATCCGAACTTCCATAAAACGGTAAAAAACCGAAAAAAACAATAGCGTCTGCCGAATTACCGCCATAGAGGGCGATTCGGCAAACGCTTCATATTATCATTTTGATTATACTATTCAGGAATAACATTATTCCGTTTTTAATATGTCATATATATTCCCTGAAAGCAGCTTCGTTCCTTACCTCATACAGCTTGTTTACCAGCGCAAGCTCACTCGGAGAGAGCTTTCTTCCGCTGGAATAGATCAGCATATCCTTGAAGTTATTATCGGGGAACTCGCATTTTCTCTGCACCAGTCCGTACTTGCCGCAAAGACTGTCGGGAACGGGAGAATCCAGCATAAAGGACTGCGGAACTGTAAGAAGGAAGTCCAGAGCGCTTCCGCGGTCGAACATATAAACTCGTCTTACCTTTGTGCCCTCGGGACGGTTAGCCTCAAAGAGCTTATCCACTGCTCCTGCTATGTAAGGAACCGCGTCGTCACCCTGTGCAAGCTCGGCATAATGAGCCGAAAGCTCACCGTAGGTCAGGTTCTCCTTTTCAGCGGCAGGATGCTCCGCGGACATTACCGCAAGCTGCTGATACTCCCACAAGAGCTGACTTTCAAGGTTCTTTTCCGCAAGGAAGTCCATGAAGTACTTCTCGTGAGCGGCATTGAACCTGATTATACCGAAGTTATAGCCGTTTTCACGTACATTCTCGATAGTTCTCAGGGAATTGGTCTCACAGAAATAGACCTCCATATCGTCCGAAGTGTCGGAAGCTGCAATAAACTCGGAAAGTGCCTTCGAGATATATCCCGCACGGGGAACGGATATACGCATTTTTCTGTCCCTCGGCTTGTTAGGGGAGCTTATAGCCTCCATATTGTCTATCTGTATGAGTATCTGCTTTGCACATGCAAGAAACTTCATACCCTGATCCGTTGGTATAACACCCTTTGAAGTTCTTCGGAATATAGTTATACCAAGCGAATTTTCCAGTTCTTTTATAGCCTTACTGAGATTCGGCTGAGCCATATACAGATTTTCTGCAGCTTGTGTTATAGATCTTGTTTTTTCGATTTCTACGGCATATCTGAAATGCAGTGTGTTCATGGTCCAGTCCCTCCTTTTTGCTGAACTGTATTAAGGTATGTATTCACCTGAAAGGCTGCTTCCGCATTCTATGAATACGGCTGCCCAGTACCACCTTCCGTTTACATTGGGATCAGGTCTCAGCCCTATTCCGACATGAGTGGACTCTCTTCGTATCATAGCGTTATGGTGACTCGGAGAATCTACCCACAGCTTGAAAGCGGTATCAACGTTTTTATCGCACATGGCAATATTTTCGGCAGCATACATAAATGGAGCCTTTCTTTCGTCTATCATATCAAAGACCTGCGTTCCGTTGGGACGGGTATGGCTGAAGCCCTTGTAAAGCTCGCCTGCACGGATATCAGCTATATCACACAGATAGGGCAGCACCTTAAGAGGCGGCGCACCGAAAGTGCTGCGCTCCTTGTTGAACTGTCTTACCATTTCATCTATGCTTGCTGATCGGTACTGACTTTCCGATACGCCCGACCTGCTGTTCATGCTGAAGTATTCAAGACTTCCGCTCTTACCTGTCGAAAGATAGGCATAATACTGCATAACCAGCGATGAATCAGAGGCATCTATCCTGCCATTCTTATCAGCATCCGCAGCCTTTTTTTGTGCTGCCGAAAGTGTCGAACTGCCCTTAACGGAAAGTGCGGAATACTCCATAAGTATCTTCGTAGCATCGGATGAATCCACCATACCGTCGCCGTTGACATCGCCGAGTGCGTTATCCGCAGCCGATGCGGAAAATCCGCCTGTAAATGCAGCAGAAAGTACTATACACGAAAGAACTGCCGCAAGTTTCAGTTTCATTTAAGCTCACCCTTATCTGCATCAGTCAGCTGTTTAATTACCTTGCAGGGATTTCCTGCTGCAACTGTGCCGGAAGGGATATCGGAAGTTACTACGCTTCCAGCGGCGATAACTACATTATCTCCGATAGTAACTCCCGGAAGTATGCATACGTTTCCGCCTATCCAGACATCGTTGCCTATATTTATGGGCTTAGCACATTCAAGACCTTGTCTTCTTGTTTCTGCGTCGAGCGGATGCTCGGCAGTGTATATTCCGCAGTTCGGACCTATAAACACATTATCGCCGATAGCTACCTCAGCGCAGTCGAGGATAACACAGTTATGGTTTATATAAAGATCGTTGCCTGAGAATATATTATAGCCGTAATCGCAGAAGAAATCGGGTTCTATCCACGTATTCTCGCCCTTGAAGGGAAGAAGTCTGTCGAGTATCCTGTCTTTTTTCAGATAGTCATTGTAAGTTGCTGAGTTGAATTCCATGCAGAGCTTTTTCGCAGCTGCTCTTTCAGCGAGCAGTTCTCTGTCGTTAGCGTTATAAAGCTCTCCTGCCTGTAGTTTTTCCTTTTCTGTCATTGTCTTGACCTCCTTATTCGGGAACTATGCCCATGATTATTTTATTTCACTGCCGTAAAAGCAGTTATATGCATTTCTGATACCTTAATTAGCGCTTGCTGCCCTTGCTGCCGAAGCTTCCGCCCATTGAAAGGATATTTGTATCGAATGTGTAGTTTATCTTCTGGGACTGTCTGTGGCGCTTAAGTGCAAGCTGTATCATTCTTTCAAGAAGCTGAGGATACTTCACGCCCTTTGGCTCCCAGAGATAGAATGCCAGTGAACCCGGGATAGTATTTATCTCGTTGATATAAACCTTATCCGTAGCCATATCTATCATGAAATCGATACGTGTAACGCCGTTGCAGCCGAGATAACGGAATGCATCAACAGCGGTCTTTCTGATGAATTCATCCTGTTCGGGAGTTATATCAGCAGGTATCTTTCTCTTAAGTGTAGCCATACCCTTGCTGCCGCCGGACTTACCGCCGCCTACATACTTCTGCTCGTAGCTGAGGATATCATCATCGCTTGCCTGTACAGGCTCTTCACATACAGAAGCTTCAGCTTCCTCGCTGTCGCCGACTACAGAGCAGTTTATCTCCTTGAGCTGAACTACAGCAGGCTCGATGAGGATACGGTCCGCAAACTGGAAAGCCTCTTCAACCGAACGGATAAGGCCGTCCCTGTCGCTTGCCTTTGAGATACCAACGCTGGAACCGAGGTTGATAGGCTTTACGATAACAGGATAGGGGAACTTGCCCTCTACCTTTGAAACGATGCTGTCCATTTCGTCTATCTCATAGGATGAGAAGCGGCAGCAGTCCAGAACAGGGAATCCTGCTTCCTTAAGGAGTATCTTCATTACGTATTTATCCATACCTACAGCAGAAGCAAGAACATCGCATCCTACGTATGGCAGGTCGAGAGTCTGAAGATAACCCTGAAGAGCGCCGTCCTCAACGTTAGTACCGTGAACGATAGGGAATGCTATATCAACGTCAGAGATAACGTTTGAACCGAACTTCTTCAGCTTCTGACGGATGAGCTGTACCTTTCCTTCGGATGAGCGCACAAATACGCACTCTGTAGCCTCTGCAAGAAGTGCAGGGATATCCTTGAAGCTGTTTATATCGAACATTTTCTCGCTTGTATAGAACTCGCTCTTCTTTGTCATATAAACAGGGATTATGTTATACTTCTCCTTATCCATGCTTGCCATTGCCTGCACAGCAGAAATGACTGAAACCTCATGCTCGACGCTTCTTCCGCCGAAAAGAACTGCAAGATTGATCTTCATTGTAATTACTCCTTTTATTTGAGCCGTTAGCCATTAGCCGTTAGCTATCAGCTGTCAGCTTAAGATTTTCAAATATTATTGCACAGCAATACCATAAGCTAAAGGCTAAAAGCTAATAGCTAAGGGATTTATTAATAATTGTCGGGCAGGTCGTTCTCTAAAAGGACTACCTTCTTCTTATCGGTCTGATAGGACTGCGCCTTTGCAAGGGCGTCGTTGAGTCCGTCAGCCACATATACCTTATCCATATCATAGCCTGCATCCTTGATGCCGTTGTATATGGGTTTAGTCTGTTCCTTGCCTACGAGTATGATATAGTCGCAGGACTTTGCTGCCTCCTGACCGAACTCGAAGTTCAGTTCCTCCTGCTTTGCGCCAAGCTCGACCATACCGGGAGTTACCAGTATGCGGCAGGCATCAAAGAGTCCCAGAACAGCAAGTGCCGCACGGCATCCGCTAGGGTTGGAGTTGTAGGCATCGTCGATATAGGTAAGGCCGTTTCCCTTGTCAAGGAGCTGTAAACGGTGCGGTACAGCGGCGATGCGCTTAACAGGAAGCACCAGTTTTTCGAGTGCTATGCCTGTACCGTGAGCGTAGGCTATAGCTCCGAGGACGTTCTGTACGTTATGCTCGCCCAGAAGCTTCATAGAGAAGCGGCAGGTCTCGCCTGAAGGCGTGGTAACTGTAAACTCGGTGCCTCTGTCCGATACGCTGACATCGGTAGCACGGTAGCTGTTGCCCTCCTGAAGTCCGTAGAGCACAGCGCCCGGATACTCGGGAGCCTTTTTGCGGATGAGCTCGTTGTCGCCGTTGAGGTATATCTTACCGCCCTTTGCCTTGACGCAGTCCGCAAGCTCGAACTTTGTGTTTACTACATTTTCGATAGAACCGAAGGTCTCAAGGTGCTGAGGGCCTACGGAAGTGATGATACCGTCATGAGGCTCGGCGATATCGCAGAGCTCCTTTATCTCGTGAACTCGTCTTGCGCCCATTTCGCAGATGAAATACTCGTGAGTCGGTTTGAGGTCACGGCGGACGGTTATGGTAACACCCATCGGAGTATTGAAGCTCTCGGGAGTCTTAAGTGTCTCGTACTTTGAGCTGAGAAGTTCGCTGAGATAGAACTTCATGCTGGTCTTGCCGTAGCTTCCTGTGATGCCGACCTTGTGCAGTGAAGGCATATCTGCAAGCTTCTTCTTGGCATCGTTGATGTACCACTTGTTTATTGCAGTTTCTATCGGCTTGTTGATGATATTTGAAAGAGGAACAAGTATCGGAGTCAGACAAACAGCCAGTGCAGAAAGCACATACGGCTTTGTGTTCTTGAACCAAATTTTTTCGGTGATCTCAGCCGTTGTATTCAGGCCGCTGTCAACAACGCCATCGATCGATGTCATATAAGTTACACTATTCTGTGCAGATGCTATTTCTGCAATGATAAAAAGTGCGATAAGAATGAAGAAAGTTGTCATCATTCTCTTGACTCTTGCTGTATATACCAGAGGCTTCTTGAACTTCTTGCCCGGCTTGTTTGCAATTATAAGTCCGATATTGAAAACGGTCAGCACACCGAGACAAATGAAGAAAAGCGGAGCCACAAAAGGTACGTATCTCGGTTCGCCCATGACCTCGCCTTTTGACTGAACAGGATCAAGAGTCGGCATATAAGGATGCAGGAACAGCATGAAGACCGAAACAAGTATCATCAGTACATTGGGGATATAGCGCTTTTTGTTCTTCTTCATCCACCATGAATGTTCGGGAGTCTTATATCCGTTCAGCTGAAGCATATGGAACTCTCTCAGTCCCATAAACACGATCGCAGCAAGCGAGATAGCCGTAAATATTAACCATAAAACGATATTCATTAAAAAGTCTGCTCCTTAATCATCTAATTTCATAAACGAGGACATTACCCTGTTGAATGTGAACTGCTGATCTAAAAAGGAATAATGTCCCGCAGGCTCAAGCTTTACAAGTCCCGCATCGGGGATAAGCTTCTCCATTTTTTCGCCGTCCGAAAGGGGAGTTGCAGTATCGTTCACGCCCCATACGAGCAGTGTCGGGCACTTTATATTCGGCAGATAGGGCTCTAAGTCCTCATTGACTACCTTGACCATTACCTGTCTCATCATCGGAGAAGCGGCAGCGTAGTCCGCACTTCCCATTTTCTTGCGGAAGTTCTCCAGTGCATCGGGGAATATCTTCTTTACTATGCCCCATGAAAGGACTGTTCTACCAAGCTTGTAATAGCGTGTTCTCCAGCTCTTTTTGTTGGACTTCGGCGGCATTATACCTGCGCTGTCCACGAGGATGACCTTTGTGACCTTGAAAGGCAAGTCATTGCGGCTGTGCATCTTTATTATGACACGTCCGCCGAAGCTGTGTCCCAGAAGCATTACTTCCTTTGTATCATAGTCCTTAAGGAAATCGATGACGAACTGCACATATGAGCTTACGTCCCAGACTTCCTTCGGCTCGTCGCTCTTGCCGAATCCGGGCATATCCATTGCCACGACCTTATACTTCTTTGAAAGAAGCTCGATCATATTGGCAAACAGAGTTATATTGCTTCCCCAGCCGTGCAGAAGCACGATAAGGTCGCCCTCGCCTTTTTCCTCATAGTTGATATTCAGACCGTTTACTGTTTTTATCAATTCTATTATCTCCGATTCATTATATATTTAAGGCATCACCGCACAAAGCTTGTGCTGAAGATGCGCCGACAGATTTTTCGTCAGATTGTATAGAAATTCCGAAGGCATACCGACGTATGTCAAGGGATTTCTGTGCAAGATGACGAAAAACATGTAAGCAGAATCAGTGCAAAGCCGTCAGGCAGGCTTTGTGCGGTGTTGCCTTAAGATAAGTATATGCATATCAGGTCTTTAAACGACCGCATATACACATTAATTATATCATGATGCGGTGTTAATGTCAATTCTTTTGAGGCAAGTTTTCAACATTTAAGGCATTTGTACAGAAGTTTATGTGTGTCTTACGCCATAAAAAACTTTGAGGAAGGTCCCTTTGAAAGGAACCTTCCTCATTAAAGCATGTATTATCTTTTTACATTTCCCTTTTGGTCAGGGAAAACTATCATGCAGCCTTTTTCTTTGCCTCTCTTGCCTTAAGCCATGACCATGTTACAGGTGCAACGAAAAGCGATGAGTAAGTACCTGAAATAAGACCGAATACCAGCGGTACAGAGAAGCTGAGGAGCGAATTGTATCCGCTTATCATAACTACGATAGTAACGATCAGCATTGTACCGATAGTTGTGACAGAAGTTCTTATTGAACGTGTGAGAGACTGTGTGCATCCTAAGTTGATAAGCTCGTTAAGGCTTGCCTTGGGATAGAGTGCTCTGTTCTCTCTGATTCTGTCGTAGATAACGATAGTGTTGTTTATCGAATAACCAAGTATAGTGAGTATAACTGCAACTATATTTGAGTTGAACTCGAAACCGAAGAGGATAGAAGAAGCAAGTGCAACAAGAAGGTCTGTACAAAGTGCGAATACAGCACAGAGACCTGCTGACCAGCCGCCTATCTTTCTGAATCTGATAGCTATGTAGATGATGATAACGATAGCAGCAAATACGATAGCTATAAGACACTTAAGCAGGAACTCACGTCCTGATGAAGGACTTACGTCGTTTGAATCCGAAAGCTCGATAGCGTTTGATGAGAACTGCTGCTGAAGAGCTTCAGTAAGCTCATGCTGTCTGTCAGCGTTGAGGCCTTCCTCTGATGTAAAGGAAACTGTAAGCTGCTTTCCGCCTGTATCAAGAGCCTCACCTGAACGTACAGTAACAGGAACGTTTACGATATTCTTGACTGCGGACTGTACATCATTTGTATTGATATCGCCTGAGTAGTTATATGTAAGCATTGTACCGCCCTTGAACTCGATAGCAAAGTTGACGCCTCTTACGAGTATACCAACTATCAGGGCAATAACGATACCGATGAATATGCCGAGTATCATTTTCTTCTTTGAACAGAAGTTGTATACCTTTATGTCGGGCTTTTTCTGAGCAGCTGTCTTTTTGTTGTTCTTACTCATTTAACGTCACCTCCATAAAGCTTTCTGTTCTGGAGTCCTTTGAACTTGGAAAGTGCAGTTACCATAAGTCTTGCAAAGAACACGCCGAAGATGAAGTTGCATACAACACCTGCAAGGAGTGTGAAACCGAATGAGTAAACAACGCCTTCTGTAGTAGCGCCGAACATTCTGAATATCGTGCTGTTGAGTATCTTCGAGAAGAAGCTTGAAGGTACACCGAAAGCACCCATAAGGATGATAGCGATGATAACGTTTGTAACGTTACCGTCGAGGATAGCAGAGAATGCTCTCTTGTAAGCAACTCTGATAGCTGAATCAAGGTTCTTTCCTGAGCGAAGCTCTTCCTTGATACGCTCGCCTGTGATGATATTGGCGTCAACACCCATACCAACAGAGAGGATGATACCTGCGATACCGGGGATAGTAAGAGTTGAACCAGGCATGAATCCGAACCAGCCTGTGATAGCTGCGATAGAACCTGCGATCTGTCCGCAGAGAGCGATAACAGCTACGAATCCCGGAACCTTGTAAAGCACTATCATGTATAAAGCAATGAATGCGAATGCGATAGCTGCTGCGAGGAGGATAGCATCCAGTGAACCTTCACCCATAGTAGGTGAAATGGTCTTGAAGCTCTTAGTTTCCATCTTGAATGGAAGAGCACCTGAGTTTATCTGGTCTGCAAGCTTCTTTGAAGACTCTGCATCAAAGTTGCCTGTGATGATAGCGTTTCCGTCTGTGATAGCGCTGTTGACTGAAGGAGCAGATATCATATTGTTATCCATCCAGATAGAGATAGGTGTGCTTGAACCTGCGAGCTCGCCTGTAGCTGTTGCGAACTTCTCTTTACCTGAAGGATTGAGCTTGAGTGATACTACCCACTGATAGTCACCGTAGTCATTCGGCTGCTGACCATAGCCTGCTTCAGCTATATCAGTACCGTTGAGGACTATCTCTCCTGTAGGGGTAACATTGCCCTCTTCGTCCGTATCCGAATCTGTACCCTTGCGGAAAGTGAGCTCTGCCATTTCGCCGAGCTCCTTGACAGCAGCTTCAGGATCGAAATCGCTCTCGCCTGCCTGCCATGGGAAGCGGACGATTATTCTGTCGCTTTTTGCGTCGCTGTAAACTTCGTTATCGTTGATACCAAGAGAAGAAAGTCTTGTTTTCATTGTCTCGGTAGCTGCATCGAGCTGAGAATCCGTAGCGTCGAAATCTCCCGAAGGAGCGAACGTAACGTCAACGCCGCCCTTGATATCAATACCGAGACGAATATCGTCAACGCCCTTGATAACAGTGGTAGCATTATCGCCGAAGTAGTAATCGAGACCGATAACTGCTGATGCGGCGAACAGCGCAATGAGCACAACAACGATAAAGAAAGTGGATTTGCCGATCTTTTTCACGTTTCTGTGCCTCCTAAATGTTTTTACGGATCAAAGGATCCTAAAGTCTTACGACAATTACAATTATTGTACTATATTTTCCTAAAAAAGTCAAGTAAATAGATAATAAATGTTCATATTTCAAGAATATGCACAATTAGAGAAGTTGATTTTTGGAATTATCAACATATAAAACCGAGCTGTCAAAATGTAGGGGCGGATGACTTCATCCGCCCTCTGTTATGTTATATCACTTGAAGTGCTTCTGTGATATCTTAAGACGGTTCATTGCACGGTTAAGGGCAGCCTGAGTCTGGTAATACTCAAATATGCTCTGCTTCTGACGGAGCTTTTCCTCTGCTCTCTGCCTTGCTTCCTCCGCACGCTTGATATCTATCTCCTCGGGAAGCTCGCATGAATCCGCAAGTATTACGGATTTTTCGGGCATTACCTGTATGAAGCCTTCGGATATGGCAGCGTATTTCCATTCGCCGTTCACCATATATTTCAGCTCGCCTGTAGGCAGACAGGTTACAAGAGGCTCATGACCTGCCATGATGCCGAGAAGTCCGTCTATAGCGGTTATTACAAGATGCTCGCATTCTCCCTTGAAGAATACGCGGTCTGTTGCGATTATTTCAAGCTGAAAGGTCCTTGCCACAGCGGTCAGCCTCCCTTACTCGTTATCCTCTATCTGCTTAGCCTTCATGAGAACGTCATCGATAGTACCTGCCATAAGGAACGCAGCCTCGGGGTATTTATCCATATCACCCTCGATGATAGCCTTGAATCCCTCGATAGTGTCCTTGATAGGCACGTATTTGCCTTTGAGTCCTGTAAAGTTCTCTGCAACATTGAAAGGCTGAGAGAGGAACTTCTGTATTTTTCTTGCACGGTATACCGCAAGCTTATCCTCTTCGTCCAGTTCCTCCATACCGAGTATGGCGATGATATCCTGAAGCTCCTTATACTTCTGGAGAAGCTCCTGGGTACGTCTTGCAACGTAGTAATGCTCCTCGCCGACTATCTCAGGTTCGAGGATACGTGAATTGGACTCCAGCGGATCAACTGCGGGGTAGATACCCTGTTCAACTATCTTACGCGAAAGAACGGTAGTTGCGTCCAGATGTGCGAAAGTAATAGCAGGTGCAGGGTCCGTAAGGTCATCGGCAGGTACGTATACCGCCTGAACGGAAGTGATAGAACCGTTCTTTGTGGATGTGATACGCTCCTGAAGTTCGCCCACTTCGGTAGCCAGTGTAGGCTGATAACCAACGGCAGAAGGCATACGTCCGAGAAGTGCTGATACCTCCGAACCTGCCTGTACGTAACGGAATATATTATCGATGAACAGAAGAACGTCCTTGTGCTCACGGTCACGGAAGTACTCAGCCATTGTAAGGCCTGTCTGAGCAACACGCATACGTGATCCGGGAGGCTCGTTCATCTGACCGAAAACCAGCGCTGTCTTGCTGATAACGCCGCTTTCCTGCATTTCGTTCCAGAGGTCGTTACCCTCACGGGAACGCTCTCCGACGCCTGTGAATATCGAATATCCGCCGTGCTCGGTAGCGATATTGCGGATAAGCTCCTGGATAAGTACGGTCTTACCAACGCCTGCGCCTCCGAAAAGGCCTATCTTACCGCCCTTTGCGTAAGGTGCGATAAGGTCGATTACCTTGATGCCTGTTTCAAGGACTTCGACAACAGGGCTCTGATCCTGGAATGTAGGAGCCTTGCGGTGTATCTCCCATTTTTCCTCTGTTTCGACTTCGCCCTGCTTATCGATAGGCTCGCCGAGAACGTTGAACATACGTCCGAGAGTTTTTTCGCCGACAGGCACCTTTATGCAGGAACCTGTAGCTGTAACCTCCATATTCTTGCTGAGTCCCTCACTGGTAGCAAGCATGATGCAGCGTACTATGTGGTTGCCCATATGCTGAGCGACTTCCATTACACGCTGTCTGCCGTCCACCTGAACGGTGAGAGCGTCCCTTATCATGGGGAGCTTTCCCGAGGGGAACTCAACGTCTATAACAGGTCCGATGACCTGTGTGATTCTTCCTTTTTCCATTTTTTTCTCCTTTTTTAAGAGAATTTTGGGACCTGACATTTTATACAGGGAACAGTGTTTCCCCATGTCCCTTTCAAAAACTAATCTTCATCTTCTTCAAGACTTTTAGCGCCGCCGCAGACCTCGGTTATCTCCTGAGTGATAGCCGCCTGTCTTGCACGGTTATACATCAGCGAAAGCTCACGTATCATATCCTTTGCACTGGTAGTAGCTGCGTCCATAGCCGTCATTCTCGACTGCTGCTCGCAGCAGAAAGCCTCTACCATAGCACCGTAGATGATACCCTTGGCGTACTGCGGTATAAGGTACTCCATAACCTTCTCAGGCGACGGTATGAACGAAGCCTTGGGGAGCTTCTTCATCTTGCCGTCGGGAGCCTTACCGAAATGTCGTCTGCTGAAGGGCAGAAGCTGCAGTGTTCGTGTTTCCTGAAGGCTTGAATTCACCATATCCGTATACAGCAGATATACCTCGTCCAGCTCGCCCTTTTCAAACTTCGCAAGTACCAGATCAGCGATCTCCTGAGCGCGGTAAAGTGTGGGGTTCTGGGTGGTATACAGGAACTCTCCGTCCAGTGAACCCTTCTTCTCCGAGCGGATACGTCTCTGGAAGTACATACGTCCAACCTGTCCCATAACGAACAGGTAGCAGTTTTCGGGATCGGCAGCTTCATCTATCTTGCTGTCGGTATATTTAAGGATATTGTGGTTATAGCTTCCGCAGAGTCCCTTATCGGCAGTGATGACTATGTAGCCTTTTTTACGCTTTTCCTCGGGGATATCGCTTCGTCTGTCGAAATACTCCTGACGTGTATGGGGAGTATGCTCCAGTACGCTTTCGATAGTTTCCTGAAGTGTGTAAAAGTAAGGCTCTGTGGAATCCAGTGCATTTCTCGCCTTTTTCAGCTTTGATGAGGACATAAGGTACATAGCGTTTGTGATCTTGAGTATCTGCTGTATGCTTGATACACGATCACGTATCTCTCTCATATTGGGCATACCCTCACCCCTTATTCCTCAAATGCAGTTATGATCCTTTCGATGCGCTCTGCAAGGTCATCAGTCATAACTTTGTTTTCATCTATCTCATTGATGATATCCTGTCCGTAGGTATTGATATAGCTCATAAGCTCCTGACGGTATTCACGGAGCTCCTTAAGCGGTATGCCGTCGAACAGACCGTGCTGTGCGGCATGGAGGGTTATAACCTGTTCCGCATGCGGAAGAGGATTATAAAGCGGCTGTTTCAGCAGCTCGGTGAGCATATGACCGTGATTCAGAAGGTCGGTAGTGGACTGGTCGAGCTCTGAGGAGAACTGTGTGAAGATCTCCATTTCCTTGAACTGTGCAAGGTCGATACGAAGGTTTCCCGCAGCCTTTTTCATTGCCTTTGTCTGTGCGGCACCGCCGACACGGGATACGGAAAGTCCGTAGTTGACCGCAGGACGCAGACCGCTGTTGAAAAGCTCGCTTTCGAGGAATATCTGACCGTCGGTAATGGAAATTACGTTAGTCGGGATATAAGCCGAGATATCGCCTGCAAGAGTCTCTATGATAGGCAGTGCGGTAAGTGAACCGCCGCCGTGTTCGTCATCAAGACGGCTGGAACGTTCAAGGAGTCTTGAATGGAGATAGAATACGTCACCAGGGTAAGCCTCACGTCCCGGCGGACGGTGGAGCAGAAGCGACATTGCACGATATGCAACGGCATGCTTCGAGAGATCATCGTATACTATCAGGACATCCTTGCCCTTGGACATGAAATACTCAGCGATAGCAGTACCCGAATACGGAGCGATATACTGGAAAGGTGCAGGATCGCTTGCAGAAGCGCATACTACTACCGAGTAATCCATAGCGCCGTATTTTTTAAGTGTATTTACTACCTGAGCAACTGTAGAGGACTTCTGACCTATGGCAACATAGATACAGATAACGTCCTGTGATTTCTGGTTGATAATGGTATCAAGAGCGATAGAGGTCTTACCTGTCTGACGGTCGCCGATGATGAGCTCACGCTGACCGCGTCCGATAGGGAACATCGAGTCTATGGCAAGTATACCTGTCTGGAGCGGTACATTTACCGATTTACGTTCGATAACTCCGGGAGCCTCACGCTCGATAGGGAAGTAATCATCAGCCTTTATGGGACCTGCTCCGTCGATAGGCGCACCAAGAGCGTCCACAACTCTGCCAAGGAGCTCATCGCTTACACCGATACCAGCTCTCTTGCCTGTGCGGACTGCCGATGAACCTTCTGTAAGTCCGTGGTCGTCTCCGAGGAGAACTACGCCTACAGTCTTTTCTTCAAGGCTCTGAACGATGCCTCTGACACCTGTTTCAAACTCTACAAGCTCGCCGTACATAACGCTGTTCATACCGCGAACTCTTGCGATACCGTCACCGAGACGGGTAATGAATCCTGTCTCTGTTGCACCTGATTTAAGCTTGAAATCTCTTACTTCTGTTTTAAGTACGGATATGATATCGCTTTCTTGGTACTCTCCGTCCTCGTCAGCAACCTCAGCAGCCTTTGACTGAAGAGTATCCTTCATTGCACGAAGGGCTGTACGATAGCTCTTATCGTACTCCTCATCACCTGCATTGAGGATGAAGCCGCCGAGGATATCGGGATCGTATCTGTACTCTATAGCAACGTCCTCTTTGACGAATTTATCCATGATAAACTGCTTGAGGTCTGCCTGCTGGGAATCTGTAAGGGGAGTTACATAGCGGACTACAGCTCTTATGCTTCCCTGTCTGTCGATGAGGATATCGGTATACTCCTCGAGTATCTCACTTATCCTTCCAATAGCGCCTTCTTTTATTACAGTCATCAGGAATCTTTCCATGCTCTGAGGGAAAAGACGCTTGATTATGCCGTGTTTCTCATCCTGAGTGACAAGGGGATTAGCCAGTGTTTCAGCAACATCGGGACAAGCAGTAAAAACGCCCTTTGCGGTCTCGTTATCCTCCTGGGAGATATCAAGACGGACCAGCTCTTTCAGAAGCTCCTTATCTGTGTCCTTCATTACTTTTCACCCTCCTCTTCGGAAAGGAATTCATCAACAAGGCGGCGGTTCTTCTCGTCATCGAGATTAGCGCCTACAACCTTTGAAGCAGCTGCGATAGCAAGGTCGGCGATCTGTGACTGAGCCTGCTGTATGATGCGCTTGCGCTCATTCTCGGCAGCCTTGCCTGCTGCTGTAACTATTTCTTCAGCCTCTTCCTGAGACTTCTTCATTATCATAGTCTTATCAGCCTCAGCGTCCTCGTGGGCCTTCATGATTATCTTGTTAGCCTCTTCCTTGGCGCTGCTGATAGAATCATCGTACTGCTGTCTGAGTGCTTCGGCTTCTTCTTTTGCCTTTTTAGCTGAATCGAGGTCATCCTGTACAGTACGTGTACGTTCATCCTTTATTTTATTTATTGGTTTGAAAAGGAAAATCCTCAGCAGTACAAACAGTATGATAACGTTTGCAACAGCCTCGAAAATGCTCCAGAATTCAAATTTAAGCATTATGTGTCCTCCTTATATATATTCTTTTTCAAACGGCTTACATTTTGCCGATAATAAGGAGTGCGATAACGAAACCGTAGATAGCTGTAGCCTCTGCGAGGGCACAACCCAGAAGAAGTGCTGTTCTGATATCGCCCTTAGCCTCGGGCTGACGTGCGATCGATTCTGTAGCCTTTGCAGTTGCGATACCTATACCAACACCTGCACCTGCACCTGTAAGAACGGCGATTGCCGCACCTAATGCTATCATTCCCATATTAATATACCTCCAAGTATGTATTGTTACATTTTACCGATTATAAGAAGCGCGATAACGAAACCGTAGATAGCTGTAGCCTCTGCGAGAGCACATCCGAGAAGGAGCGCTGTTCTGATATCACCCTTAGCTTCGGGCTGACGTGCGATAGACTCTGTAGCCTTTGCAGTTGCGATGCCTATTCCGACACCTGCGCCTGCACCTGTAAGAACGGCGATTGCCGCACCTAATGCTATCATTCCCATAATGATATACCTCCGTGAAGTTAGTGTTGTTCTTCATCTTCTATGGCTTCAGCCATATAGAGTGAAGTAAGGAATACGAATACATAAGCCTGTAACAGGCCGTCGAAAATATCGAAGTATGCGCTTGCGATAACAGGAACACCGATAGGACAGAGTCCCTTGACAAGCTCCATAACGACGAAAGCCCCGAGTACGTTACCGAAAAGTCGCATACACAGTGACAGCGGACGGGTTATGAGGTCCAGAAGATTTATAGGGTTAAGGAAGCTCTTAAGCCACTTTAAAGGTCCCTTTTCGATAACGAATGCAGCCTGAACGAATATTATAGCCACACCTGCAAGAGCCGCAGTTACATTGATATCCTTTGTAGGCGGTACAAAGCCGAACAGACCGATGAGGTTTGCAAAGGCTATGTAGATTATCAGAGTTTCAAGGAAGGGGAGATACTTTTTTCCCTTATGACCGAGGATATCCGTAAAGAAATTATCCAGCCAGTCCATAACGCCTTCCAGTATGCACTGCGAGCCTGTAGGTACTTTTTTCAGCTTGTGTGTAAAAATCATGGACAGCAGTACGACCACTGCCATTATTATCCATGTGACAACACAGGAATCAGCAATGGGTATACCGCCGAATATCGGGATGGTAAACGCCGTTTTAGCCGCAAGCTCTTCCATCATATTGTCCATGATAACACCTTCTTTCATATAGTAATAACAGAAAAACGGAGACAGCGATTGTGCCGCATCTCTCCGTTGATAAAAAATGATCAGCGTACTTGATACACGTTCCGAAGCTTTTGATATGGCTCTGAAAAGCAAACGGAACTCAATTACCGACACTAATAATAATATAACAAAACTTTAACAAAGTCAAGGGTTCTGCACAAAAACAGTAATATATTTTTGTCTATAATCCCATATACTTTTATCAGCTTTCCGTATCTCCCTGAGCAAGGCGCATAGCCTTGTCGAGACGCTCTATAGCGCCTGAATTCAGCTTTTCTGTAAGCCTTACCCTGTCCAGTTCCTTGCGGACTGCCATAAGCTCATTTGCGATTTTCCGCATGACCTCGGCATTATTGATCTGCTGATCCTCGAGAGCGCAGACTCTTTTGATAAGATCGTTGATATTCGCCGCAAGCATCTCGTTGGCGTTGTTCTGCTTTTCACCGAACTGCATAAGCTTCTCGGCAGCCTTGAGAGTGCCTATCTTATCATGCCCGTCGAATGTGAGCATCTTTTCGTTTGTAAGTCTGATATCTTCCAACCGATCGCCTCCTTTTCCCTCTTTCAGTTATTTCTCCAGTGATCGAGGGTGTCCTTTATTGTCTGTTCTACGGTTATAACTGCGCTCCAGCCCGTATCGGCCTTGATGCGTGATACATCGGGCTCTATTATCGGGATGTCCGAAGCGCGCATACGTTTCGGATCTGTTACTGTCTCTATATCACATTCTGCATAGCTGAGTGCAGTTTCCAATATCATGCTTATGGGAACTGCCTTTCCTCTGCCAACGTTGTATACAGTTCCGCTTACGCCATTATCCGCAAGCAGTCTGTAGGCTCTTACAACATCACGGACATCTGTGAAATCACGCATTGCAGAGAGGTTGCCGACTGATATAACAGGTTCTGCCATGCCTTTTTCTATATCTGCTATCTGTTTGCAGAAATCGGATATAACGAAGGTAGTTGACTGTCCTGGACCTGAATGATTGAATGCACGTACCATTACAACGTCCATTTTGTAAGCCCGTGAGTAGATACTGCCTATCATCTCGCCGCAGGCTTTTGTTGCAGCGTAGATATTGCCCGGGTGAAGTGGTTCCTCCTCCGAAAGGGGACATGCATCGGGACGGATAAAGCCGTATTCCTCGCCCGAACCTATCAGGATGATGCGGATATCCTTTTTTTCAGCATCCTTCACCGCTTCAAGGACGTTTATGGTGCCTACAACGTTTATCTCGGCAGTAAGCTGAGGTTTTTTCCACGATACGGACACGGAACTCTGCGCCGCAAGGTGGAAGACCGTATCAGGCGATATCTCGTCCAGAAGTCTGCCGATTCTTTCCTTGTCCATTATATCAAGGGTATGGACAGTACAGTTTTCCGCAGATATAGTCTCGTTTGCGAGACAGGTGGCATGGACCTCGTGTCCGTTTTCCGCAAGCTCACGTATAAGGTATCCCCCTACGAAGCCTGCGCCGCCTATGATGAGTGACTTCAAAGCGCTCACTCCTTTCATTCTGAAAGTATCCTGTATAATTCTTTTATTATGTTCTTCTCGTTGAACTGTTCCTCAACACGTTCTGCCGCATTCCTGCCGAATGTCTCCCTCAGTTCCCTGTCGGAAGCAAGGCGGTTTATAGCCGCTGCCAGCGAATCGGGATCGGATGGCGGAACAGTCAGCCCTGTTTCTCCGTGTACGCTCACGTAAGGTACTCCCGAAGGCAGGTCGGTATTGATAACGGGTTTGCCGTAGACCATAGCTTCAAGCTGGACTATGCCGAAAGCCTCACTCTTTACTACAGAGGGAAGCACGAATATATCGCAGTCGGCATAAGCCTGTTTCAGCTCCTCGTCAGGCAGGAACCCCAGAAAATGCACCTTTTTGTCAAGTCCGTTCACAGCCGCATAGTGTTTCAGGGATTTTTCAAGCTCGCCCGTACCTGCTATGAACAGCTCGCAGTTCTCAGCTTTAGCAAAGGCTTTAAGCAGGATATCCGCGCCTTTGTAGTAAACAAGCCTTCCCGTAAAGAACACCTTCACAGCGTTCTTATCGTTCAGCTTCTCCGTAAGGACAGGCTTCCGTTCAACGGAAAGATAGTCCTCCGGAGTTATACCATAGGGAAGCACCCTGCATTTACTGCGGTATTGCGGCAGATAGTCCGAACCGTCGATATGTCCCTGAGTTGCCGTCAGTATCACATCAGCACGTTTCAGCAAGCTGTCCATAAAGGGCTTGTAGAACTTCATCAGCTTTTTCTGCTTGACCACATCGCTGTGCCACGATACCACTACCTTGCCCTTATAGCCAGACAGGAGAAGTGCGGCATCAGCAAGAGGAAACGGTACATTTATATGCACCACATCCGCATTCTTAGCCATTCTTCGGAAAAGGCGGACAAAAGAAAGCGACAGGGGACAAGAAAAATAAGTTCCCAGACTTCCTGCACGTACTATATTTCTGCCGCCGACCTTTTCACTGTAGGTACTTCCTCTGTCGTCACGGCAGACAAGAGTTCTGAGCTGTACGTTTTTAAGTGCGCCAAGCTCCTCGGTATATTGTCTGACAAGGCTCTCGATACCGCCAATATGGGGATAATAAGCCTTATTTACCTCCAATACCCTCAACATTCCCTTGTTCATATCACTCTATCCCGTTCTCTTCCGCAGTTTTTCTTATATAGCTTTCAAGGTTGATACCTACCGAAGCCGCAAGCAGTTCAAGTTTCTCGGTACGCTCCTTGAAGCCGTCCTGATAGAGCCTGTCTGTCATAAGACGATCCATAAATTCGGGATAATATTTATCAAATTCGATAAGAAATCTGTCCCTGTCCGTAAGAAAGTCCTCATAGGGACCTTTTACAACGAAATCATCCTTCATCAAAACAGCTCCTTATAAATATTATAAAGCATCTCTGCGGAGCGCTCCCACGTAAATGAAGCGGCTCTCTGTCTTCCGCGTACACTGAGTTCACTGCGGAGTGCAGTATCGGTGTACAGCTTTTCAAGTCCGTCGGCAATGCTTTCGGGAGAATAAGCGTCGCAGATGACTGCACAGTCTCCCGTGACCTCGGGGAGAGAAGCGGCATCAGATGCTATTACGGGAACTCCGCACGCCATCGCTTCAAGAGGCGGCATACCGAATCCCTCATATATCGACGGGAACACGAATGCTGCTGCTCCGCACATAAGATGATTCATGTCCTCTGAAGGAACATACTTCGTGAATATAACTCTGTCGCTGAGCTTAAGGTCATTGACCTTCTGGAAAATACTGTCATACAGCCAGCCTTTACCGCCTGCAAGCACAAGCTTCGGCACATCACTGCCGCTGCGCTGAGTGAATATATGATAGGCCTCGATAAGACGTTCAAGGTTCTTTCTCGGCTCGATAGTACCGAGATACAGGAAGTAATCCCCCTCTATCTCCAGCGACTTTTTGACCTCGGGTATGCGTTCGGGAGTCTCGCAGGGACGGAATTTATCAAGGTCCACACCGCAGGGGACTACCCTGAGCTTTTTCTCGTGCTGCGGGAAATATTTCAGTATCTCGCTCTTTGAGAACTCCGAATCCGTAACTATCATATCTGCGCGCTTCATGGACTGTTTAAGTCCCGAATCCAGCATATACTTTGTCCTTGCACGAACGGTCTCGGGGAAAGCCTTATAGACCATATCGTGTACGGTAACTACCGTCCTGCCGTGTACCTTCGGGGGAACGATGTAGTTGAAAAAGTGGGTAACATCGTCGTTTTTGCCGAAGAAAGCACTGTAGGGAACAGGCACAAAAGTGGAGGCAGCACGGTAGATATAGCCCGAAAAATGAGCCATATTCGTACCGATGCCCGCCGCTGTGAAAGGTGCGAGCCTTTCAAGCTTTATATTATCGTCCTTGCGTGAGAAGAAGTTGTAAGTGTACTTGTTTTCTGGGTAAAGACGAGCCATTGCAGTAGTCTGTCCCGCCTCGCACCAGCCTATTCCCGTCATACGGTCGCTGATAAGGGGTATTGCATCAAAAGCGATATTCAATTGAACTTCTCCCACCTTTTATATTAATATACTGCTTCAAGTATCATCTGTCCGACCGATTCCAGATATGCGTCGGTATCTTCAACGGAAAAGCCGATTTTTCCGAACAGACCTGCCTTTTCTCTTCTGAGTTCCGTTTCTCTTATGCTTTCAAGTTCAGCCATTGCCTCTTCACGGCGCATACCGCCTCTGACAGCCATAAGCAGAGCGTTCATCCTGTCCAGTTTATGCAGGACATCCGCCTTAACATAGCCGCCTTTTTCGCTTCTCAGAACTTCTGTCTGCATATCAGTTCACCTTTTATCAGTCAGTGATGCTCTTTATCTTTATTTCCTTTTCAACAAGTGCAAGATCGTTCTTTACCATGCGCTCTACGAGCTCAGAGAAGCTGATATCACGCTTCCAGCCGAGAGCCTTTTCAGCCTTCTCTGGGTTGCCGAGGAGGATATCGACCTCTGCAGGACGGAAGAACTTCTTGTTTACCTTGACGATAGTCTTGCCTGTAGCCTTGTCTATACCGATCTCGTCAACACCTTCACCCTTCCACTCTACGTCTATACCAACGTGCCTGAAAGCAGTCTCAACGAACTCACGTACAGTTCTTGTCTCGTTTGTAGCGATAACATAGTCATCAGGCTTATCCTGCTGGAGCATGAGCCACATAGCTCTTACGTAGTCCTTGGAGTGGCCCCAGTCACGCTTAGAGTCCATATTTCCGAGCTCTACGCAGTCCTGAACGCCAAGCTTGATACGTGCAACAGCGTCTGTTATCTTTCTTGTAACGAACTCTATTCCGCGGCGCTCAGACTCGTGGTTGAAGAGGATGCCCGAGCAAGCGAACATGCCATAGCTCTCACGGTAGTTCTTTGTGATCCAGTGACCATAGAGTTTTGCAACGCCGTATGGACTTCTTGGGTAGAAAGGAGTTGTCTCCTTCTGTGGGATCTCCTGAACGAGACCGAACATCTCGGAAGTTGAAGCCTGATAGAAGCGAGCCTCGGGCTTTACGATGCGGATAGCCTCCAGCATATTTGTAACGCCAATAGCGTCTATATCTGCTGTACCGAGGGGAGTATCCCAGCTTGTAGCAACGAAGGACTGAGCTGCAAGGTTATAAACTTCGTCAGCCTGAGATATCTTCATAGCGGATATAAGTGAAACAGGATCAGTCATATCTGCATAGATGAGAGTTACCTTGTCCTTAAGGTGAGCGATATTGCCGTAATCAGCAGTAGCCTTTCTTCTCCAGATACCGTAAACGTTGTAGCCCTTTTCAAGCAGAAGCTCTGCAAGGTAAGAACCGTCCTGTCCTGTGATTCCTGTAATAAGTGCGTTTTTCATATTATCCTTGACTCCTTAAAATTTATTGTGTATATAAAGCAGTTTTATTCAGACTGCATTTCGTGGACATTGAATTTATACCAATTCTTCTCTCTTGGCTTCCTTAAGCTGTGCGATGACCTTCTTGACGTCCTGTGTGCTGTTCTTCGAGCATACAAGCACTGCATCGTCAGTATCGACAATGATGATATCCTCAAGTCCGACCGCAGCTACAAGGCGCTTTCCGCCGCATATAGTTGTACGCTCAGAGCCTATTGAGATAACATCTCCCTCGATGTAGTTCTTGTCATCGTCGGTCTCGTTGATACGCTCTACAGCAAGCCAGCTTCCTACGTCATCCCAGCCGAAGCTTCCGGGTATAGTGTAGATATTGTCAGCCTTCTCCATGATGCCGAAGTCAACAGACTCGCTTCTGAAAGCGTAGAACTCCTTGACCAGTACATCTTCAAATCCTGGAGTATTGAAAGCTTCTCCTATACGTACAGCGCCGTCATATATATCAGGCATGAATTCCTTCATATCTGCAAGTATTGATGTTACCTTCCATACGAACATACCGCTGTTCCAGAGATATTTTCCTGAAGCAAGGTACTCCTTGGCTGTTGGAAGGTCAGGCTTTTCAACGAATCTCTCTACCTCGTAGGTATCACCGCACTCCTTGCCGAAGTTGATATAGCCGTAGCCTGTTTCGGGATATGTGGGTGTTATACCGATAGTAACGAGGTTCTTGCCCTGTTCTGCGGCACGTATAGCCTTTTTCAGTGTATTGATGTAGATATCCTCATATCCGATGAGGTGATCCGAAGGAAGCACGAGCATTACTGCATCGTCATACTTCTGCTTTATAACTGCCGCTGCAAACGCGATACATGGAGCTGTATTTCTTGCACAAGGCTCGGCAAGGATGTTCTCCTTCGGAAGATCGGGGAGCTGATCCAGCACCAGTTCGGTATAAGCCGCATTTGTAACGATATAGATATCCTCCATATCCACAAGGGGGAGAAGTCTCTTTACAGTTTTCTGTATCATCGTCTCTCCGTCGGATGTAAGGGATAAGAACTGCTTCGGACGGTTATTTCGGCTTTTCGGCCAGAATCTTTCTCCTCTGCCTCCTGCCATGATAACTGCTGTTGTTTTCATATTTATTTGTCCTCTTTTCCTTTATTGCTCTGTCCGCCGTGGAGGATGAGCTCCTCAGAAGCCTCATTGGTCTTTCCGGGGAAGAGCATGGTTTTAAGTGTCATTAATATTATCTGAAGATCCAGACGCATCGAGTAGTTCTCGATATACATCAGATCCATTTTCAGCTTATCGTATGGAGTTGTATCGTATACGCCCGTTACCTGAGCATAGCCTGTAAGACCTGCCTTCACCTTAAGGCGGAAGCTGAACTCGGGCATATCCTTCTCGTATTCGTCCGTAAGCTCGGGACGCTCGGGACGAGGTCCCACAATGGACATATCCCCTTTGAGTATATTCAGCAGCTGAGGGAGCTCGTCCAGACGAGTTCTTCTGAGGAAAGCGCCCACAGGAGTTATACGGGGATCGTTTTCGGATGCAAGCATGGGAACGCCTGCTTTTTCCGCATCGACTATCATGCTGCGGAACTTATATACCTCGAACTCCTTGCCGTCGATAGTAAGGCGTTTCTGTCTGAAAAACACAGGTCCGCCGTCATAAAGCTTGATCGCAATAGCGGGAAGGAGCATGAAAGGCATGGAAACGACCAGTCCGATCGAAGCAAAAACGATGTCAAATATGCGTTTAACAAGTCTCTGCTCGAAGTCGAGACCGTAATTTCTGCAAAGAAGGAGCGGAGTATCGAAAAGTCTTATATCGTCCGCACCTCTTATGATAATATCTGATATTTTCGGAGCGATATACGCACGTATGGAATTTTCAAAGCAGTATTTCAGGTAATCATTACGTGATTCCGCAGGAAGATCGCAGATTATGACTCCCTCATACTTGTTTATGAGTTCACGTATCTTTTCGGGTTCTTCATTTACGCTTACCGATTCGCATATCATATACTTATCAACACGCTGACTCATTTTCAGAACCAGTGAAGCAGCCTGATGACTGCCGTAAATAATGATGAGCTTCCTCGGGGGATATATCATGAAATAAAGCTTTGCAGTAACAAGTGTCCAGACGAAAATAAATGCGAAATCCACCGCAGTCAGCAGCAGGAACGGACTTACTCTCATGAAGTCACGTCCGATAAGGCTTACCATGAAATATCCCACAACATTGACGCATACCATAGATATCATCTGTGAATAGAGCATGTCCGTCTTTTTCAGGTAGCCTATCTTAAAGCCGCCGTATGCCTTGAAAAACAGCCATACCAGCAGCGCATATATACCTATCAGCACCCAGTTTCCTCGCCTGTAGTAAGGCAGAACGATAGTATCGCTGTAATACCTGTACCAGATAAAGGCGAAGCTTCCCGAAAGTGCCGCAAGCAGCACTACCGCAGAGCCGAAGGATATAAAACGTTTATATTTATCTCTTTTACTTACCATAATACACAGCAGTCCAAGCTGCAAGGTCTCCTCTTTGTCTGTATTTATTGCCCCGTATCATCAGGAAAAAACAGGTTCATTCAACGGAGCTTTATTTCCTTATAATTATATGCTTTCCGCACTATGTCTGCAAAAAGCAGTACAAAGTCATTATAACAAATACGCGTAACTATGTCAATAGAATAACAGCCATTTCAGCGGTCCTTTCCAGCAAATATGTCAATTTGCACAATATATTTCACAGTCAGTCAGCCTTGCAGGATATCAGGGTGCGCTCTCATATTGATATCTGTTATTTTTTGTCCAAAATACTTGATTTTTCAAAGGAAGTATGGTATAATATGTACATATTATTTTTGAAAGAAGGTAACCTGTTATGGATATCAAAAAAATTATTGAAGAACTCATCGCTAAGATAAAGGACGATAAGGACTTCGGCAGCAAGTTCAAGAGCGATCCTGTAAAGGCTGTTGAAAGTGTAGTTGGCATCGATCTTCCCGATGAAAAGATCAACGAGATCATCGAAGGCATAAAGGCTAAGATAAACCTCGACGAGCTTACCGAAAAGGCAGGCGGCCTCGGCGGTATAATCAACAAGATCTTAAACAAGTAAGACTCAAAGGGGAGCGGTCCGATGGACAGCTCCCCTGTTTTAACGCATAACGAAAGGAGTAATCTTGAAAAAGGCCTCAGATACATTAAAAAGCATCCGCCCCATAAACATACTCATGCTCACCGCAGCAGGCATAATAAACGCAATAGGCATCACACTGTTCCTTACGCCTGTGTAAAGCTCTACGACAGCGGCATATCGGGCACAGCTATGCTGCTTTCACAGATAACGCCCCATTTCCTGTCGCTGTCATTTTTCCTTATACTGCTCAACATCCTGCTTTTCCTCTATGGACTGAAAAAACAGGGCAGGGATTTCACATTCAGCGCGGTATATACGGTAATAGTCTACTCGGTATCAGCGTGGCTGATAACCGATGTTCTGCCTCTGGATGTCAGCATCGCATCTCCCCTTGCAGGTACCGACCTGCTGCTCTGTGCTCTGTTCGGATGAGTCATATCCGGCATAGGAAGCGGACTCGCTCTGCGTTTCGGCGGAGCTATGGACGGCATCGAGGTCATGGCAGTTATATTCGCAAAAAAGCTCGGACTGTCAGTCGGCACCTTCGTGATGATATACAACATCATCCTTTACATCATATGCGGTGCGGTCATACACAGTTGGATACTGCCCCTTTACTCGATAGTGACCTACGCCGCCGCACTAAAGACCGTAGATTACATCGTGGATGGTCTCGACCGTTCAAAAGCAGCCTTCATAGTAACATCCGAATCCGAGAAGATATGCAAGGCACTGCAAACGGAATTCCGCTGCGGAATGACTATATTCGACGCAAAAGGCGGTTTCTCGGGAACGGACCGCAAGGTGGTATACTTCGTGGTCAATCGCTTTCAGGTCATAAAAATGCGTGACATAGTACAGAAGATAGATCCTCTCGCCTATATCACGCTGAATGAAGTTGCGGACATATTCGCCGCAAATCAGGATAAATAGCAAAAACAAAGGCGTACATCACTGTACGCCTTTACTGTTACTTTCTTACCATGTTGTTCTGCTGGTTTCTTACAGGAGAACTCTGGAGCATCTCCTGTGCAGTCTGTGCAGGCTGCTTAAGTGCAGGTGAATTCTTCAGTGATATCTGAAGCTTCTCCTTTGTACGCTTTATGTCAAGAAGGTTCTTGTTGTACTGTGTCTCAGTATCGTTAAGCATCTTGGCAACAGATAAAGCTGCGCTTTTCTGGAGATTTGCAGCAGCGGTCTGAGCCTTTGTTATGATCTCCATAGCCTTCTTCTTTGCTTCCTCAACGATAGCTTCCTTGCCGACTATCTGCTGAGCGCGCTCCTCTGCCTTGCGGATGATACCCTCGGCATTGAGCTTAGCCTCGTTGAGTATGCGCTGGCAGTCGAACTCTATCTTCTTAGCCTCTTTCAGTTCGTGAGGCATATTCAGTCTTACATCGTTAATAAGCTCGCGGAGTCTTTCTCCGTCGACCACTTTTTTATGTGCAACAAATGGAACTGAAGGAGCCTTATCCAGCAGTTCGTCCATTTCATCAAGGATCTCATCAATACTCATATCTTTTACCTCTCTTTAACAAGTCTTTGAGTTATATCGCCAAGTATCTGTTCGGGGACAAAATGACTTATGTCTCCGCCGAAATATGCTATCTGTTTTACAACACTGGAGCTGAGATACATATTCTCTGCCGCAGTAGTAAGAAAGACGGTCTCTGCCCCTGCATAGAGCTTTTTATTGGCAAGAGCCATCTGAAATTCGTATTCAAAGTCGCTGACGGCACGAAGTCCCTTTACTATAGCTATCGCACCGACATTCTGTACGTAATCCGCAAGGAGCCCGTCGAGAATATCTATAACGACGTTATCCAGATCACGGGTAACAGCCTGTATCATGAGCATACGCTCGGTAGCGGTAAAGCTCGGCTGAGCCTTGCCTGCGTTCCTTGATATAAGGACTATCACCTTATCAAACAGCTTTGAAGCACGTGTTATGATATCAAGATGTCCCAGTGTTACGGGATCGAAGCTTCCCGGACAAACAGCTATCCTTCTCATTCCTCAGCCTCCTCAGCGTCGGGCTTTTCAAAAATGGCAACATTTATCTTGCCATAAGTGTAGATCTTCCTGAGGACCATTCCTTCGGGAGCAGAAGGTTCTTCCGCTTCCTGTTCATACTCGCAGATGATGCAGCCGCCGTCGCTGAGCTTCTTTGCCGCAAGGGGAAGAAGATTCGCTATATGACCGTGACGGTAAGGGGGATCGAGTATGATGATGTCAAATTTCTTGGCAGTGAGCTTGATATAGTCGTAGCTGTCACGGTTTATGACCTCTGAACGCCATTCAAGCTTGGTATTCCTGAGATTCTCGTTCACGCACCTTATGGAACGGAGCGAATTATCCACGAACACCGCTCTTTCTGCGCCTCTGCTCAGTGCTTCAATGCCCATCTGACCGCTTCCTGCGAAGAGATCAAGAACATAAGAGCCTTCGACTCTGAACTGTATGGCGGAGAATATGCCCTCTTTAACTTTATCGCTCGTAGGACGCACATCGAGTCCTTCGGGCGCAACAAGACGCCTGCCTCTGGCAGAACCTGTAATAACTCTCATCAAAAGCTCCGCAGCCGCTGTTCACACTGCCTTGCGCAGCAGTAAACGTGCTGTTCCGCATTTACGGCATACGGAAGCCGAAATCACTTTATACATAAGCTATTATAACCTATTTCCGAAAGCTTGTCTATATCATTTTAAAAAGATAGGTTATTCCTGACAATCCGCAATCGACAGAAAGTTGATTTTTTGTTCATTTTGACGTGGTGTATATACTACATGTGCTGTATAACTTCCCATAACTGCGCCCCTGTTTCAAGACTTACTCCTGCGGTAACTGCAAGTTCTTCGGGAGTTGCACAGCGAAGCTTGTCCCTCGTCTTGTATTTCATGAGTATCTTAGCCGCCTTTTTCTCGCCTACGCCCTTTACCGTAAGAAGTTCGGAGCTGTAGGTCTTTTTCTTGTGACGGGTATGCATGAAGCTGACGGAATACCTGTGTACCTCGTCCTGTATCCTTGTAACAAGGTCGAAAGCCGCACGTATATCGTTTATCTGTATCTCACGTCCGCCTGTTGCAATGGCACGGGTACGGTGTTTGTCGTCCTTGACCATGCCGAAAACAGGGATATCCAGTTCAAGCTCACGGAGTATGGGGACTACCGCATTAACGTGTCCCTTGCCGCCGTCAAGAAGGATGAGGTCGGGTTTACGGGTGAAATACTCGTCCCCCTCCTGAGTTACAATGTGCATAAGTCGGCGTTTCAGTACCTCGTGCATACTGCCGTAGTCGTTCTGGTACTCCTGTTCCTTGACGGTGAAGCGCTTGTAAGCTTTTTTCAGCGGTCTGCCGTCCTCGAACACTACCATTCCCGCAACCATCGATTCCGAAGAAAGGTTGGATATATCGTAAGCTTCGATGTACTTTGGCGGCTTTTCAAGTCCAAGACTCTTGCCCAGTTGTTCAAGTGCAATGACCTCTTTGGCAGTACGGCTTCGCTTTATTGCAGCGTATTCCGCACTGTTGTCCTTTGCAAGACGCAGCAGGTCGTTGAGTCTTCCCTTCTGCGGAACATGTACCTTTACGCCTCTGCCTGCCTGTTTTTCGAGAAGTTCGGTTATAAGGTCCTCCTCATCGGGTATATGGTCCACAACTATAGTTTTCGGGATATCATCCCTGCCGTGGTAATACTGTATCATGAACTGTGAGAGTATGTCCTCACCCTCCTCAGGTCTGCCGAGTTGGAAAACCGCTTTGTCGAAAAGGCGGTTCTCGCGGTACATAAGGACGGATATATAAAGTCCCTCATCAGATGCGGCAATACCTATAACGTCGGCGGAGTCCACACCGCTGTTTATCATCTTCTGTTTCTCGGAAGCCTTGCGGACAGCTGCTATGCGGTCACGGAGCATTGCAGCCTTTTCAAATTCAAGGCGTTCGGCAGCTTCTTCCATTTCCTTTTCCATGCGTTCAACGGACTGTGCGCTTCCTGTTTTTATGAAGTCCACTGCCTGTTCCACAGTCTCACGGTAGTCCTCTGCGGAAATTTTTCCGCGGCAGACTCCCATGCATAGCTTGATATGATAGTTGAGGCAGGGACGCTCCTTGCCGAAATCCTGCGGAAAACGTCTTCGGCAAGTGGGGAGCATGTAAACACGGTTCGCCTCGCTTACAGCTTCTTTGGTGATGAAGCCGCTGGTGTACGGTCCGAGATATCTGCCCGAAGCCTTATTGTTCTTTTCGTTGGTGATACGGGGATACTCCTCGTCGGAGATGCGGATGTAGTGATAGCCCTTGTCATCCTTGAGGAGGATGTTATACTTCGGCTTGTGCTGTTTTATAAGGCTGCATTCCAGCAGCAGCGCCTCGAATTCGCTGTCCGTAACTATAAAGTCGTAGTCGTAGACATTCGACACCATAGCAGCTACCTTCGGGGTATGGTCGGGATTCTCACGGAAATAGCTGGTAACACGGTTTTTAAGGTTCTTAGCCTTGCCGATATAGATTATAGCAAGCTCCTTGTTCTTCATTATATAGACTCCCGGGGAGGAAGTCAGCTTTGAAGTCTTATCTCGGAGATACGGCAATCTCGGATTCATTTTCTCACCTCTTGCTATTGTCTGTTATAGTAATCAAGTCCGCCGTTGGGACGGAAATAAGTACGGATATAACCGTCTGTGGAGAGTATCACGAACTCGTTGGTAGCTTCGATGTAGTAAACTCCGTCGCCGTCCTCAGCTTCTGTCTTATGGAGAGCCTCGGGATTGTTGATAACGTCGCTTGCACCCTTTTCGTACTCCTCGGCGTTCTGATAGCCGAAGTCCTTCCTGAACTCTCCGCCGTGCTTCTCAAAATGCTGGTTCAGGAGCTTCTGATTGCGGAAGTGATATTCCACATAGTTTTTATCATCGAACTCAGTCCATGCTTCGGTGTAGGTCTCGGCAGACTCATACTCCTCTGCGGCAGTAGTGGTATTCTTGTTCTTCTTGTTCTTTTTATTCTTGGAAGCTGCCGCTGTTGTGGACGATGATTTGTTTTTCTTGTTCTTCTTAGTGGTCACGGCAGTAGTTTCCTGCTGATAGTAGTCGCTCTCATCATTGTAATAGTAGTCGTCCTTTGTCTGATCGTAGTCGTTATCGACCTGCGGAACAGTCTGCTGCGGTGCAGTTGTGGGTGCATCCGTAAATACAGCAAGTCCGCTGTCGGTCACGGGACGCTTTCTCTCTGTATTTTTAGCTCCGCAGCTGCAAAGAACTGCCGAAATCAGTACAAGTGCCGAACCTGCAAAGGCTTTAACCCTGTTCATATTCATCTTTATTACCTCCGCTTCATGGGGATAGTTATTCTTTCTTTTATAATTATACATATTTTAACGGTGCTTGGCAACATCAAATTTAAATTGTAACAGAAATTCCCTGTTTGTAACCGCTCTTCCTCATGATCATCACAGAACCCGGAAGGGACGCCTTCTCTTGCAGAAAATCCCCTTGAATACATTTTTTCAGCGCCATATCGTCATAAACTACAAAAAATTTACAGCTTTATCAACGTAATATCGGGAAATACGAAAATTGTGTGAAAACCCTTTATTTTTTCAGAATTATGTTGTATAATGTATTATGTATTTTTATGCTCAGAATATAATTATTGAGGTGTAATATGGCGAACAGATACTCACTTGGGATCGATGTCGGCTCTACTACCGTCAAAACGGTAATAACTGATACCGACGGAAATATCGTTTATTCTAAATATCAGCGTCACCTTTCAAAGGTCAAAGAGACCGTGACAGATCAGCTGAAAATAATCAGAGCGGATTACCCTGATGAGGAATTCACTGTATGTATAACAGGCTCGGCAGGTCTCGGACTTGCTAATTCTGCCGGAATACCATTCGTTCAGGAAGTTCATGCAGCTTTCCTTGCGGTAAAGGAAAAACAGCCTGATGCGGATGCTGTGATAGAGCTTGGCGGTGAGGATGCAAAGATAATCTTCCTTACAGGCGGTGTGGAACAGCGTATGAACGGCTCCTGTGCAGGCGGTACAGGTGCTTTTATAGACCAGATGGCTACACTTCTCGGCATAACCGCAGACGAACTCGACGAGCTTTCTCTCCGTGCACAGAAGATATACCCTATCGCTTCACGCTGCGGAGTTTTCGCAAAGTCCGATATACAGCCGCTTCTCAATCAGGGCGCAAGACGTGAGGACGTTGCCGCAAGTATCTTCCAGGCAGTTGTGGATCAGACCGTTTCGGGACTCGCTCAGGGACGTACTATCGAGGGAAAGGTGCTATTCCTCGGCGGACCTCTTTTCTTCCTGCGGGGACTGAAAAAAGCCTTCGTAAGAACTCTCGGTCTTGATGAGGAACACGCTGTATTCCCCGATGAAGCTCCTGTTTTCGTAGCTTACGGATGCTCGATATACGCCCGTGAGACTTCACAGCCATGCGGTATTTCCGACCTTATCGACAAGATAATCAACGCAAAGGCTTCGGACAACATCGTTACAGGTGAACCTCTTTTCGCTTCTCAGGCTGAGTATGACGAGTTCATAAGCCGTCACAAGAAATTCGACCTCGGTTACGCCGATATACGTACATACAAGGGCGATGCTTACCTCGGTATAGATGCAGGCTCTACAACCACAAAGCTCGTACTCATCACCGATGACGGACGCATCCTCTATCACCACTACTCCTCAAATCAGGGACAGCCTCTGGACAAGATCGCCGATCAGGTAAAGTGCATCTACTCCGAGATGAACCCCGATATCGTCATAAAGGGCAGTGCAGTAACAGGCTACGGTGAAGATCTCATAAAGGCAGGTCTTGCCGTTGACCACGGTATAGTCGAGACTGTTGCCCATTTCAAGGCTGCTGCTTACTTCTGTCCCGACGTTGATTTCATCATAGACATCGGCGGACAGGACATCAAGTGCTTCAAGATAAAGAACAAGACTATCGACAGCATCATGCTCAACGAGGCATGTTCCTCGGGATGCGGTTCGTTCATACAGACCTTCGCTATGGCTCTCGGATACGATATTGCGGAGTTCTCACAGCTTGGACTCTTCGCAAAGCACCCTGTTGACCTCGGTTCACGCTGCACCGTATTCATGAACAGCTCCGTAAAACAGGCTCAGAAGGACGGCGCCACAGTAGAGGACATCTCCGCAGGTCTTTCATCTTCAATAATCAAGAATGCCATATATAAGGTAATACGTGCAAATTCTCCCGACGACCTCGGTAAGAATATAGTAGTTCAGGGCGGTACCTTCCTGAACGATGCCGTGCTCCGCTCCTTTGAAAAGGAACTTGGCAGAAACGTTATCCGTCCAGCTATCTCGGGACTTATGGGCGCATTCGGATGCGCTCTCTACGCAAAGGAGCACTCCGTCGGAGACTCCTCACTTATCTCCAAAGCCGAACTTGACAACTTCTCCTATACCTCACGCTCCGCACAGTGCGGAGGATGTACCGCAAACTGTCAGCTCAACATCATCAGCTTCGGCAAGGGACGCAACTTCATCTCAGGCAACCGCTGCGAAAAGGGCGGCGGAAAGGCAGGAAGGAATACAGTCCCGAACCTCTACGAGTACAAGTACAACAGCATACTTGCCCTTGAAAACGAGGGACAGCCCGAGTATCCCCGCGGAACAGTGGGACTTCCCCTTGCACTCAGCTTCTACGAGCAGATGCCTTTCTGGCATACACTGTTCACCGAGCTCGGTTTTCGTACCGTGTTCTCGGACGAAAGCTCACGAGATATGTATTACCTCGGTCAGCACACTATCCCTTCGGATACCGTGTGCTACCCTGCAAAGCTCACTCACGGTCATATCGAGAACCTTCTCGACAAGGGCGCAGACTTCATTTTCTACCCCTGCATGAGCTACAATCTGGACGAGGGCAACTCCGACAACCACTTCAACTGTCCCGTAGTCGCATACTACCCCGAGCTTCTTTTAGCCAATAATCCCCGTCTTAACGACAACAACTTCATACATCCGTATATGGACCTCAATATCCGCAAGAACGTGATAAAGGTTCTTGCCAAGTCCCTCAGCAGATTCAACATCAAGGGCAAGATACCTGCCGCAGTCGACAAAGCTTACGCTGCTCTTGACCGCTTCCACGCCGATATATCCGCAAAGGGCGCAGAGATAATACGTCAGGCGCGTAAAGAGGGCAGAAGGATAATCGTCATCGCAGGAAGACCTTATCACATCGACAAGGAGATAAACCACGGCATACACAAGCTGGTATCAAGTCTCGGCATGGCTGTTATAACTGAGGACAGCGTTGCTCAGCTGTCCCACACACCAAAGCTCGGAGTCCTCAACCAGTGGACTTACCATTCAAGACTTTACCGTGCCGCAGAGTACGTAACAACTCAGCCCGATATGCAGCTCATCCAGCTCGTATCCTTCGGCTGCGGAATCGATGCCGTTACAGGTGACGAGGTTCGTACTATACTTGAAAGCAAAGGCAAGCTGTATACTCAGCTGAAAATAGACGAGATAAACAATCTCGGCGCCGCTAAGATAAGGCTCAGGAGCCTTGTTGCGGCAATGGAACAGAAATAATCGCCCTCAGGGAGGTAAAAAAATGCAAGAATACGCAAAATTCACCGAGGATATGATAAAAACCCATACCATCCTCGTACCTGATATGCTCCCGGTACACTTCAAGCTCCTGATAGCCATATTCGAGGCACAGGGCTATAAGCTTGAACTGCTTCAGAACGATTCACGGGCTGTAGTTGACGAGGGACTTAAAAATGTACACAATGATGCCTGCTACCCTGCACTTCTGGTAATAGGACAGTTCATGGATGCGCTGAACAGCGGAAAATACGATCCCGACAAGACTGCGCTCCTTATAACTCAGACAGGCGGAGGATGCCGTGCTTCAAACTACATCCACCTGCTCAGGAAGGCTCTCGCAAAGACCTATCCGCAGGTTCCCGTATGCTCGCTGAACTTCAGCGGACTCGAAAAGGACAGTGCCTTCAGGATAACCGCACCGATGTTCATGAAGATGCTCTATGCGGTGCTTTACGGCGACCTTATGATGACCTGCTACAACAAGTGCCGTGCATACGAGGTAAAAAAGGGACGTTCACTGTATTACCTCAACAAATGGCAGACCATACTCGGAAGGATATTCCGCACAGGCAGCAAGGAGTTCCTCAAAACAAAGAAGATATACCGCATGATACTCGACGATTTCGCTTCTGTTGAGCTTTCGGGCGAAAAGAAGGTAAAAGTCGGAATAGTAGGCGAGATATACGTAAAATATTCTCCCCTTGCCAACAACCACCTTGAAGACTTCCTTATATCGGAGGGCTGTGAACCTGTAGTTCCTTCCCTTCTGGAATTCGTAATGTACTGTGCCGCAGGTACGTTCAACGATGCAAAGATATACGACCATGTCACAAAAAGCTCCATATTCAACAAGATAGGCTATGACCTTATCTACTCAAAGCAGAAGGAGCTTATCAGCGTTATGAAGGAACACGGTGTATTCGAGCCGCTCCACGATTTCGAGCATCTCCGCGCACTTGCCGACAAGTACATAAATCAGGGCGTAGTTATGGGCGAAGGTTGGCTGATACCTGCCGAAATGGCAGCTCTCGCACAGTCGGGCGTAGAGAACATCATCTGCACTCAGCCTTTCGGATGCCTTCCTAACCATATCGTGGCAAAGGGCATGTCCCGTGCCATAAAGCAGGACAATCCGAATGCTAACATCGTTGCTATAGACTACGATCCCGGCGCTACAAGAGTCAATCAGGAAAACCGCATAAAGCTCATGCTGGCTAATGCAAGAAGATAGTCCTATGATAAAGAAAAGAAACGGCGAGATAATCGTCACGAACGAAAAACAGGGGCAGTTCCTTAAAAAGCTCTACGGAACTGTCGGCGGACGTATGGCACTTAAAGTTCTTACCGCTCCGATAGTATCCAAAATTGCTGGAGCATACATGGATTCGCCCCTTTCAAAGCCGCTTATCGACAGGTTCATAAAGTCGGGCGGAATAGACACCTCACAGTACATCATGGACGGATTCCGCTCATACAACGACTTCTTCACAAGAAGAGTGCGTCCCGAGAAGCGTCCCATTGATACCGAGCCGAACCACCTTATCAGTCCATGCGACTCGAAGCTTTCCGCATACAGGATAAACGGACGCAGTCTTTTCAGGATAAAGGACTCCTACTACAGCGTTGCGGACCTCCTCGGTAACAGCTTCCTCGCAAGAAGGTACGAAGGCGGAGTCTGCCTTATATTCCGCCTTGAAGTGGATGACTACCACCGCTACTGCTACATCGATGACGGAAATAAAACGAGCAACTTCTTCATCCGCGGAGTCCTTCACACCGTCAACCCTATCGCACTCAGGCGCTATAACATATATAAGCGCAACAGCCGTGAATACACTATTCTCCACACTGTACACTTCGGCGACGTTGTACAGGTAGAGGTCGGCGCTATGATGGTCGGAAGGATAAAGAACCGCCACGGCGAACACGATTTCCTCAGAGGCGAAGAAAAGGGAATGTTCGAGTTCGGCGGCTCCACAATAGTATTACTGTTTGAAAAGGACAGCATACTCATAGACAAGGACATTGCTCTCAATACCCGTGATGGATTCGAGACAGTAGTCAAATACGGCGAAAAAATAGGCAGAGCCGCACACTGATATACCGCTTTCCACATGCACTTCTGAAACACATCACGGAAAGCTGAAATAAACTTAAGGAAGTGCAGATTTGAAAACATGTAAACTTCAGAAAAGATTATCTGCGCTGTTCATAGCTTTTGTTATGACAGCGCTTTGTTTTATACAGGTGTACCCTACAGCTTCAGCCGAAGCTGAAATGAAAAACAAAAACGGAATGTACCTGAACGAAGCCCTTTGCGTTTCAGGTTACGGACAGTATAAACAATCCCGTGAAGAATGGTGCGATTTCATCGATAAATTCTGCCGAAGCGGCTACTATCAGCTTACGCCTTACTCAGCAGGCTCATACGCAGCTTCTCCCCGCGGTGATATGTGGCAGTTCGATACACCGGGCCACATAGCCATGATGACTTCACAAGGCGGAAACTCCACCGACGGAAGCATGACCTGTACGGGATTCGTGTGGCATGCAATCGCCCACAGTCTCTCGATCTACTCGGGAATACCTATCAGCGACACAGGCGAATGGGTACCAAACCTAAGCGGCTTCAACGAACAGGGCTTCACCAGAAGCGTGTGGACAGGAAATAACGGAAGCAGCCGCTGGTACGACTTCATCAGGCAGTACGGCGTACACTACTACGAATTCGACACAAAAGCAGAGATGCTTGCCAGCGGAGTCCTTAAAAAGGGTGATATAATCTGGCTTGTGGACAGCTCAGTAGGTCGAAAAATGAACGGACTCGCAATCCCTGCCGATAATCACCATGTAGGCATATACTACGGAAACGGCTCCAGCGATGTCTGGTGGCAGTCGGGACCTACAATGGGGGACGGAGTTCTCGCACCCGCATACACCTATAACAGCGTGAACCCCATATACGGCTGTGCAAAAAGCAACACATATATCGTACTTCCGTGGGAAGGGGAAAAGACTGCCGAGGAGCCTCAGCCTGTGAATAATGAGCCGCCCGAACCGAAGAATCCCAACGGTCACTACTTCAACGAAGCAATGGCAATGGCAGGGGGCGGTACATACACCGAAACAGCAGAGCAGTGGCAGGATTTCATCGATGAGTATTCCGCAAATGACTACTATAAAGGTACTCCCTACGCTTACTGGCTTTATGCAGCCTCACCGAAGGGTGACCTGTGGCAGCTTGAAAACGAATACGCAAAAGGTATGATAACAGGCGCAGGCGGTTCAGCGGAGCTTGGCGGCCTTAACTGTATGGGATTCGTATGGCATGCGCTGTCGAACGGCCTGTCTCACACCTTCGGACTTCCTATGTCGGTAACAGGACAATGGGTGCCGCTGAATTCAGCCTTCAATACCTATTTCCCAGACCGTCAGTGCTGGAGCGCAGGTTCGGGCTGGACGAATTACATTTCATACTATAATGTAATGTACTACGAATTCGACACCAAAGAAGAAATGCTGTCCAGCGGAATCCTTTGCAAGGGCGATATCATATGGACCGTCGACGGAAAAGTTGGAACAGGATTCAGCGGACTCCTTAAGCTTGCGGACGACCATCACATCGGCATCTACACAGGTGACGGCAGGAGCGACCAATGGTGGCAGTCGGGACCGACCAAAGGCGACGGCAGATACGATACGGCAGAAACCTCGGTCAATCCGATATACGGCTGCTCTCTTGATAACACCTATGTCGTTATACCGTTCTCATCGGACCGCTCGGCATCTGTGCCTGCTGTAACAACTACGTCAACTGCTCCGACCGTTTCAACAACTACTACAACCACCGTTGAAACCACAGCAGAAACTACTGCTATAAACACTTCAACAGCAGAATCGTCAACTTCAAGCGCACCTTCCGAGACCACATCCGCAGCAAGTGAAACTGAGCCTGCCGCAGACACAACTCAGGCTGCAAGCACAACAGAACCTGTAAGCACCACTGTTCCGACAGTTGCCGAACCTACTCCCGTTACAGGTACGCCTTCGCTCGGCGACATAGATGGCAACAACAGGATAGATTCGGCAGACGCCTCCATAGTCCTCGAAGCCTATTCGCTTCTCTCGATAGGAGAAGATTCGGGACTAACCGAAGAACAGCTGAAATTCGCCGACGTAACAGGGGACGGCGCTGTCAATTCAGCCGATGCCTCACTGATACTGGAATACTACGCATATCTGTCAGTAGGCGGAGAGAAATCCCCCGAAGAATACTTCACGCACGATACGGAGCATGACTCCGATAAGGATGATAACGAACCCACCGAACCAGCAAAAACCGAAGAAACTGATGCAAAGAAAAACGAATAAAAATGTCTATTTTCAGCATATAGAAAATTTATATCAGGATAAAAAATAAATATTTGATTTATTACGATACAGGTGCTATAATATAATCAGAAAGTATGGCGAACATAAAAACCATCAATTCTATTTGATTTTTTCAATTTTCATCCTTTATAAAAAGAGTGAGGGCCTCCTGCGAACAGAGGTCCTTATTCTTTTATATAGATAATTTACATCAGAACAGCCCCGCAAGTCACAGGACCTGCGGGGCTGTTGGTTTTATTCACTGTCAGGGAAATGCATTACCTTATTGGTAAAGTCTCCCAAAGCCTTGATGCAAGACTTTATAAGCTTGTCATTTGCGCTGTTTTTCTTGAAGATGATAAGGTCACGGTTCGGTATGCATGCATACGAGGACTTTTTGAGTACCATTTTACCGTCATCGAAGTTGCTTATCGGCACAGGTGACACCCACATATACGAATTCTCAACGTTTTCAAGCATGGTTATCTTGCTTCCGCGGTCGTATACGTATATTACCTTGTCCGACGAATCAGCCTCATACTCGGGGTTGATGAAGGTCTTTCTGAAGAGATTAACGTCCTCATCGCCGTGGAGTATCTCTGGATACTTTTTCAGTTCCTCGAAGGGCACATCATCATACTGTGCAAGAGGATGATTCCTGCCCATAAGGATACGCATGGGGAATTCCATAAGTACCTGTTCTGTAAGGTTCTTTGAAGCAAGCTGCTGAGCATAAAGCTCGGTCTGTCCCGAAGGAACACGGATAACTCCGATATCAGCCTTTCCGCTTCCTGCATCCTCGATGACCTGGTGCGTATTGGTCTCAAGGAAATGAACACTGTACTTCTTTCCCTCTTTATTCATCTGATTTATCCAGTAGCCAACACCTGCCGTTACATAGGATGAACGTGTAGTCGCTACCTTAAAGGATACCGTAGACTCGGTCTTGTCGATAAACTCGGACTCGAGTGCGTGAACCTCGCTTACGATTTTTTTTGCGCGCAGGAAGAACTCCTCGCCCTCGGGGGTAAGGATCATTCCGTTTGGAGTACGCCAGAATATCTGGATACCCAGCTGCGCCTCAAGTTCCTTGAGCGCTATGCTTATGTTAGGCTGTGCCTGATAGAGCTTTTTTGCAGCTCCTGTAATACTGCCTGCCTGAGCTATAGCGATCACGTATTCAAGATGCTGTAATTTCATAGTGATCTCTCCGAAATAAAAATTTTCATCCTTTGGGACAAATCCGTCCCCTCCTTGTTTACAATGTGATCCCCTAAGTTTAACAATCCCTAAATATTATTTTTTATTAATACTCATACATTTTTATTATATCATTTCTTTCTTTAATATGCAAGTAACTTTAAGGAATTTTTTCAATATTTGTGTATAATTCAAATTTCAATACCCACGGCCGCAGACTAATTGGCTGAAATATAGAAAAACTGCTCCCAGGATGAACTTCCGAATCGATAATTTAAGTAAAAACAACTTAATTTATCAGAAGTGTACTGCCATATTTTTCCATTTACATAATATAATAATAGTTTTCAATCAGATTTACAAGGCGCTGACCGTTCAGGTTAAGTCCACATTAAACGTCAATACTGCACCCATAGCATGGTATATTTTGTTAAAAGTGACGAAAATGGATAAACCACTTGACAAAGCCGTACAATAGTGGTAAATTATAATTAGCACTCGGAGAGTAGGAGTGCTAAAAAAGAAAGAAAGGATGTGCAAGATCGTGGACGACAGAAAAATGAAAATACTCGCAGCAGTCGTGGATGAGTATATCAGAACAGGCGAACCTGTAGGCTCGAAAGCGATCTCTAAGCTGGAGCACATCAACGTTTCATCCGCTACCATAAGGAACGATATGGCTGTCCTCGAACAGCTTGGCTACCTCGAACAGCCCCACACCTCAGCAGGTCGTATCCCCACTTTTCAGGGCTACAGATTCTACGTCGACAATGTTATAACTCATCCCGATCTTTCGGACGAGGAAAAAGCAAAGCTCGATGACATGCTGGGCGACGAGAATACTCCCGAGGAACTTCTGGTACAGAATGCCGCTACCGCTCTTACAGAGCTTACACAGTGTGCGGCGGTCGTTACCGATTCCGTTCCGAAATTCTCGGTCATATCAAAGGTCGAGGTCATCCCTACGGGAAAGCGGCTGTACGTTATACTCCTTATAACTTCCAACGGCAGCATAAAGAACAAGGCTTGCAGGCTCGAATTTGACCTCAGCCACGAACAGCTCGATTTCTTTACACATTATATAGAGGAGAACCTCAACGGTGTTTCAGTCGAAGAGCTTTCCGAGGAAATGTTCGATAAAATGGTTGCCGCAGTAAGCGCATATATGGTATCTCTTTCACCGCTGGTAAAAGGAATATGTGAGCTTTCGGAAGACCTGAGACATCAGGAAATGACCGTAAAAGGCGGCGAAAAGCTCCTGTCCTGCGACGAACTTGATAAAATGGAGGTCGTCAAATTCATCGGTCAGAAGCACGAAGTCACCGATATACTCGAAGATACATTCAGCGGTATACAGGTACGCTTCGGAGCCGAGGGCAGCTTCGCAATAGGAAATTCCAGCATGATAGTCTCGACCTACCGCAAGGACGGCAGAGACGCAGGCTCAATAGGCATAATAGGTCCTATGAGACTGGATTACAAAAAAATAATCCCATACGTCGAATACCTGACGGATAAGATATCATATCTTATGTCAGGCAATGACGAGGATATCATAAACGCTGCGGATGAGCATACCGATACGTAGCGCAGGAAGGAGTACACCTATGGACGAAAAGAATATTGCTAACGAGTCCGCTGAAGAGCTTGAGGAAGTCATCGAAGATACAGAAGATACAGATGTATGCGAAGATGAGAATACCGACGAAGAGGATGCCGTAAGCGAATACAACGATACGGCTACACAGTTCTCAGACCTTGAGGACGCCCTCTCAGAGGCAAATGACAAATACCTCCGACTCTTTGCGGAATATGATAACTACCGCAAGCGTACTGCAAGGGAAAAAACAGAGACCTATCAGAACGCTTCCGCAAAATGCGTTGAGAATCTGCTTCCCGTTATCGACAGCTTCGAGCGTTCACTTGAATTCGAGTGCAGCGACGAGAACTTCAAAAACGGCATGAGCATGATATTCGGACAGATCAAGGAGTTCCTCAATAAGATGAACGTTATCGAGATCGATGCTCTCGGCGCAGAATTCGATCCGAATTTCCACAATGCTATACAACAGCTTGACGGCACAGATTACGCAAGCAATCATGTATGTCAGGTTTTCCAGAAGGGCTATATGATGGGCGATAAACTCATCAGACCTGCTATGGTAGCAGTTGCGGTATAAGCCTTTAGCCATTAGCCGTTAGCTTTTAGCTAAAAGCAGCAGATTACAGTTAATAAGAAAATTCAAAAATGTCCGCAAAGCGGACACCATTAGCTAAAGGCTTAAGGCTGACGGCTAATGGCTTAAAATAGGGAGGAATATATTATGAGCAAAATTATTGGTATTGACCTTGGTACAACTAACTCTTGCGTAGCTGTTATGGAGGGCGGTAACGCTGTAGTTATCCCCAACAGCGAGGGCGCAAGAACTACACCTTCAGTAGTCGCTTTCACTAACAACGGCGAGCGTCTTGTTGGTCAGGTGGCTAAGAGACAGGCTATCACAAACCACGACAGAACAGTTTCTTCTATCAAGAGACACATGGGTTCTGATTATAAGGTATCTATCGACGATAAGAAGTACACTCCACAGGAGATATCAGCTATGATACTCCAGAAGCTCAAGGCTGATGCAGAGGCTTACCTCGGCGAGCCTGTTACAGAAGCTGTTATCACAGTTCCTGCTTACTTCACAGACTCACAGAGACAGGCTACAAAGGATGCAGGTCAGATCGCAGGTCTTACAGTTAAGCGTATCATCAACGAGCCTACTGCTGCTGCTCTTTCCTACGGTATCGACAAGGAAGAGGAACAGACTGTAATGGTTTACGACCTCGGCGGCGGTACATTCGATGTATCTATCATCGAAATGGGCGAAGATGTTCAGCAGGTTCTTGCTACAGCAGGTAACAACCGTCTCGGCGGTGATGACTTCGACCAGCGTATCATCAACTGGATGGTAGACGAATTCAAGAAGACTGAGGGTATCGACCTTTCAACTGATAAAATGGCTGCTCAGAGACTTAAGGACGCTGCTGAGAAGTCCAAGATCGAGCTTTCTTCAACTACAACATCTAACATAAACATCCCGTTCATCACTGTTGATGCTTCAGGCACTCCTAAGCACCTTGACCTTACTCTTACACAGGCTAAGTTCAACGAGCTCACAGCAGACCTCGTAGAGGCTACTATGGGACCTGTAAGACAGGCTCTCAGCGACAGCGGACTTGCTATCTCAGAGATCAACAAGGTCCTCATGGTCGGCGGTTCTTCAAGAATCCCTGCTGTTCAGGAAGCTGTTAAGAAGCTCATCGGCAAGGATCCTTTCAAGGGCATCAACCCTGATGAGTGTGTTGCACTCGGTGCTGCATACCAGGGCGGCGTTCTCGGCGGCGACGTTAAGAACGGTCTCCTCCTCCTCGATGTAACTCCGCTTTCACTCGGTATCGAGACAGCAGGCGGCGTTTGCACAAAAATGATCGAGAGAAACACAACTATCCCTACAAAGAAGTCACAGATATTCTCAACTTATGCAGACAATCAGCCTGCAGTTGATATCAACGTACTCCAGGGCGAGCGTGAATTCGCAAGAGATAACAAGCAGCTCGGTACTTTCCGTCTCGACGGTATCGCTCCTGCACCAAGAGGAATCCCACAGATCGAAGTTACTTTCGATATCGACCAGAACGGTATCGTTCACGTTTCCGCTAAGGACCTCGGTACAGGCAAGGAGCAGAACATCTCTATCACAGCTTCAACAAACATGTCCAAGGAGGACATCGACAAGGCTGTCAAGGAAGCTGAGCAGTACGCTGCTGAGGATAAGAAGCGCCGTGAGGAAGTTGACAACAAGAACGAAGCTGAGAACCTCGTATTCCAGTGCGAGAAGGCTCTTGCAGACTTCGGCGACAAGGTTTCCGCTGATGAGAAGTCCAATATCGAGAGCAAGTGCGCTGCACTGAAATCAGCTATCGAAGCTAACAACAACGACGAGATCAAGAGCCTTAAGGAAGAGCTCCAGAAGGCATTCTATGACCTCTCTGCAAAGGTCTACCAGCAGGCTAATCCAAACGGCGGCGCAGGGGGTATCGATCCTTCACAGTTCGCTAATATGGGCGGAGCTGCTGATGCAGGCACTTCATCTTCAAACGATGACGGCGTAGTTGATGCAGACTTCACAGAGGTTTGATAATAAAAAAAATAACATCACCAAAAAAGGGCGAAATCCGTTTCGCCCTAATGGTGTATTATTCAGAAAGTTGAAATCAGCAAGCAGAGGTCGGTTATTTTCTAATGTAACAAATACTGCTTTCTGATCAAGGAGAATAGTATATGGCTGAAAAAAGAGATTATTATGAAATCCTCGGCATCCAGAAAGGTGCTTCGGAGGATGAGATAAAAAAAGCCTTCCGTAAAAAGGCAAGAGAAAACCACCCCGACCTTCACCCCGATGATCCTTCATATGTTGAGAAGTTTCAGGAGATAAACGAGGCCAACGAGGTGCTTTCCGATCCCGAAAAGCGTGCAAGATACGACCAGTTCGGACATGCAGGCGTTGATCCGAGCTACGGCGGCGGCGCAGGCGGTATGGACGGCTTCGGCGGTTTCGGCGATATGGGTGATATACTTGAAAACATCTTCGGCGGTTTCGGCTTCGGCGGCGGTTCAACAAGAAACACTGCCAACGCTCCGCGCCGCGGTTCCGATATACAGGAGACTGTTACTATCAGCTTTATGGACGCCTGCAAGGGTAAAAAGCAGGAGGTCAAGCTCAACCGCATGACTATATGCGAGGATTGTAACGGAACAGGTGCAGCAGCAGGTTCATCTGTTGAGATCTGTCCCGACTGTCAGGGCAGAGGAAGCATCAAGACAACTCAGCGTACACCTTTCGGCGCTATCTCCTCAACAAAGCCATGTCCTCACTGCGGAGGCAAGGGCAAGATCGTCAAGAACCCATGTCCAAAGTGCCGCGGCGGCGGAAGAATGCGCGTTCAGAAGACGGTTTCTTTCGATATCCCCGCAGGTATCGATAACGGACAGACTATCCGTCTCGGCGGTCAGGGCGACTGCGGTATAAACGGAGGTCCTTCAGGCGACCTTCTCCTCAACGTAAATGTCAAGGCTCATCCTTTATTCACAAGAGAAGGATACGACATCCACTGCGATATCCCCGTTACTTATATGGAAGCCGTTCTCGGCTCTGAGATAACCGTTCCGACTATCGACGGCGACGTTAAATACAACATAAGCGAAGGTACTCAGACAGGTACAGTATTCCGCCTTAAAGGCAAGGGCGTAAAGAAGATACGCCGTTCCGAACGCGGAGATCAGTACGTTAAGATATATGTTGAAGTTCCAAAAAATCTCACTAAGAAGCAGAAAGACCTGCTTAAAGAATTTGAAGCATCCCTTTCCGATAAGAATTATGCAAAGCGTCAGAGCTTCTTCGAGAAGCTGAAAGCTAAGCTTGATTTCTGAGAACTATAAAACAGTTGTCGGATAATATTCTGACAACTGTTCATTTTTTTGCATTAATTTGTCCTTAAATCTAATCCCGAAACGAATGTAATAAGTGATCGATCAAAGGACGGAAACCGAGGTGATAATATTGACAGACACAGAATGGGCTGATATCCTCAGGTCTTCGCCAAAAGAAGCCTATGGTAAGCTCGTTGAATGCTTCGGAGGACTTGTTTACACTATCGCTGCGGATAAACTCGCAGGATGTGCCTCAAAAGACGATATAGAAGATTGTGTAAGCGATATTTTCGTGGAAATTTTCAGATCTTCGGATAAATATTCCCCTGATAACGGAAATATCAAGACATTTATAAGCACCATAGCAAAACGCAGAGCAATAGATGCGTTCCGCCAGCTTTCAAGGAAGTATAGCACTACGGAATACATAGATGACCCGGATTGTGCTCCCCTTCCGAATTCTCCCGATGATACCGAGAACGAAGCGGAAGAGAATATACTCCGCGGTAAACTCTGGGAGGCTGTAAGGTCTCTCGGCAAGCCTGATTCTACGATAATTGTCTATCAGTATTACTACGGTATGACCGTTGCAGATATAGCTTCAAGGCTGAAAATGACAGCAGCCGCTGTACAGAAAAGAAGTCTCAGAGCAAGAGATAAGATAAAGAGCCTAATTGGAAAGGGTGAAGAGAATGGATAACAAAGAATTGTTAAATAAGCTCGGCGGACTTGAAGATCACGAAATCGAAAAGGTATCAGAGGAGTTTCCTCCTCTCAGCGATGAGGACAAATCTCGTATCATACAGAAATGCCTCGATAAAACTACTGATACCGACGGTGCAGAAGGCGAGACCGTTTCAGGAACTGAGATATACTCACGTCCTAAGTGGTATAAATTCGCTGCAACTGCCGCTGCAATAGCGATCGCAGCCATAGGCATATGCGGTACCGTTTACCTGACGAGAAATATGAGTGATCCTTCGGCTTCCGACAAGCAGAATCAGAGCACATCTGCACAGGGTGCTGCTGCAGGTTCATACACGATAACCGAACATGTAAAGGAAAACGAACAAACCAATACCGCTGTGGTAACTTCGGCGCCCGTAACCACAACTACAGCTACAGAAAAGCCATATGTGGCTTATACTACAGAAACATCCTCAACTTCATCCGAGACCACTTCTTCCACTACAGAAACAACTACCGAAACGGACGTAACTACCATTGATCCGCTGAATACGGAAACAACTGCCGCAGCTACAGAGCCTGCTACCGAAACTCATACAGAGACCGTAACAGTAAAGCTTCCTGTAGGCTACTGGAAGTCCGAGGAGGACGGCAGAGAGCGCTACTGGCTGTTCTATCATGACGGAAGCGGCGGAAAGTTCCACTTTGCTGAAACAGGTACGGGACTCTCGTTCACTGTCGACGCAGAGGAAGACCACGCTGTGTTCCATTTTGGTTCTGCCGATGAATCAACAAAGGCACGTATAACATGGTATAACAGCGAAAGCTTCGCAATAGACTGGGAAGAAACAAACTCTCACGAACTGTTTGAAGCAGATCCTGATGAAAAAATAGAGGATTGATATACCTGTAAGTTTATATAAAGATCTATATGCATTATTGAGGGGAACTCTTTGAGTAAGGGTTTCCCTCACTCATTTTCAGAACTCTTACTTTAAATTTTAAGCCTGACAGGGTACTCATGTAAAACTATCGGTTTAGTAATACTATGAGTGAGTACCCTGTCAGGCTTAAAATTTGGGGCAAAAAGTCTTTGGAAAAGGGGTTCGGGGGAAGAACCTTTCCTCAGAAAGGTTTTCCCCCGAATAATTGCATATTGATATCTGTATAACCCTGCGGTTACATATCGTTTCTGTTTTCAAGTGCTTTATACAGTGTGACTTCGTCGGCGTATTCGAGAATACCGCCAACGGGCAAGCCGAAGGCAAGGCGCGAGACCTTTAGTCCGAGCGGCTTCAGCAGATTTGCTATATACAGCGCTGTAGCGTCACCCTCAACAGTCGGATTGGTAGCCATTATGACTTCTTCCACTCCGCCATCTGCAATACGTGCAAGGAGTTCCTTGATGCGTAGCTTATCAGGCGTTATGCCGTCCATAGGTGAAAGCAGTCCGTGAAGCACATGATATACTCCACCGAACTCTCTTGTACGCTCGAAAGCGGTAACGTCCTTTGGACTCTCAACAACGCAGATAACGCTCTTATCTCTGGAATCGTCGCTGCAAATGGGACACACCTCGCGCTCGGTAAGGTTCTGACAGACACTGCATCTGTGTACATTATCCTTGGCATTGATGAGTGCCTGAGCGAAGTCCTCAACCTGAGTTCTGTCCATAGACATAACGTGATATGCAAGACGCTGTGCGGACTTCATCCCGATACCTGGGAGCGAAGCGAATTTTTCCGCAAGTATGACCAGCGGAAGCGCATTATGATCTGCCATTTATCAGAACAGTCCGGGGAGAGAAACGCCGCCTGTGATCTTGCTCATTTCTTCCTCTGTAGTAGACTCGATGTTGTTAACAGCCTCGTTTACAGCACTGATGATGAGGTCCTGAAGCATCTCGATATCCTCGGGATCAACTACCTCGGGCTTAAGTGTAAGGGACTTGATAGTCTTCTTGCCTGTCATAACGAGTTCAACTGCACCGCCGCCTGCTGTAGCAGTGAAGTCTCTTGCCTCTATATCTTCCTGAAGCTCTGTGATCTGATCCTGCATCTTCTGTGCCTGTCTGATCATCTGGTTCATATTCTGAGCTCCGCCGTTATTCTTTGGTATTCTTGCTTTCATTTTTAAAATTCTCCTTTATATTTGATTGGATTTATTATCAACAGCTGTTTCAATATTGCTGTTCTGAGCTTTTTTTATCAGGCTTTCCGCCAGACTTTTCTGTTCATGTTCTGATGTCTCGCATCTTGCACGTATAACGTAGCGCTGTCCCATAACGTTGTATATCGCCTGACCGAGCGCAACTGCATGTTCCTTCTGCTTAAACAGAGTTATGAAGAAGCGGTTCTTAGAGGTTATCAGCATTACATTGCCTGCTGTAGCCGCATAGGAATCCGCAAGGCTTCCTGCCACAGAGGGACTTATCTTAGCGAATTCTTCCAGTATCTCTTCCCACTTATCGCAGGGAGTTATCTGGTCGCCGCTGAGCTTTTTCAGATCCACATTAGGTGCAGGCTCTGCCTCTGCCGCAGGACTGTTTGCCGTAAGCACCTCTTCCTTTTTAGGTGCAGGGGCTCTGCCTCCCGATGTATTCACCTGAGCGAGCTTGTTTTCAAGCTGTTTCAGCTTGGCATATATATCTGAATTATCCGCAGCTGCCGCAGGAGCGCTTCCCGCACCATTGCAGACACGTATCAGCGTCATTTCAAACTCCACACGCTTGTTAAGGACGCGCATCATCCTTTCCCTGCACTGCTGGAACAGGGTTATCTTGTCCATGACCTTCTGAAGCTCGGTCTTTTCGGCTATAGCCTTAAGTCTTTCAAGCTCATCGGGCATACAAACTATAAGTTTATCGGCAGTCTGCGGTGAAGCCTTAAGAAGCATGATATTTCTCAACTGGAGTATAAGTTCCTCGCAGAGTCTTGTAAGGTCCTTGGACATATCATAGAGTCGGTCCACAACTGCAAGTGCAGCGGGGGAATCTCCGTCAACAGCGGCTTCGAGTATCTCATAGAGGTGGTCTCTGCCTGCAATGCCTGCTGTTGCAGATACAGTTGCAGCGGTTATCTCCTCAGCAGATACTGAACACTGGTCAAGGAGCGATACAGCATCACGCATACCGCCGTCCGCAAGCTTAGCGATCATAGCAGCGCCGTCATCTGTAAGCGAAAGTTCCTCCTGCTGAGCGATATACAGCAGTCTTGCCGCAATATCCTCCTGACGTATCCTGCGGAAATCGTACCGCTGACAGCGTGAAGCGATAGTTGCCGGGACCTTGTGTATCTCGGTTGTAGCGAGAATGAATTTGACATAAGGCGGCGGCTCTTCCATTATTTTCAGCAGCGCATTGAAAGCACTGGGGGAGAGCATATGCACCTCGTCGATAATATAAATCTTGTATCTGCATCTTTCGGGAGAATATACAGCTCCGTCGCGCAGATCACGGATATCCTCGACGCTGTTGTTGGAAGCGGCGTCGATCTCTATTATATCGGTAAGCGAACCCTCATCGGCTTCGCGGCAGATATCACATACAAGGCAGGGGTTGCCGTCCTTCATATCGGGACAGTTAACAGCCTTGGCAAGTATTCTTGAACAGGTGGTCTTTCCGGTACCTCTCGAACCTGTAAACAGATAGGCATGAGCGGTCTTATCGTTGATTATCTGGTTTTTCAGAGTATCTGTAATGTGCTGCTGCGAGATCACGTCATCAAATGTCAGCGGTCTCCATTTACGGTACAGCGCCTTATACATTCCTGATATCCTCCTTTTTAGCGGAGCGTTCCTCCTTGTCCATTTCCTCAAGAACAGCACTCTTTATCTCGTGGTAGTAGGTTATATAGCCCTTCGAGTCCCTGATACCGTTGAGAAGCGCAGTACGGTGAAGCTCCTCGCCCTTATCCATTTCATGGAGCATAAGGTGAGCGATAGCCGCTCCTCCGAGGGCATCCGCATAACATTCGCGGTTATTTATAGCCTCATCGAAGTATTTAAGGGCTTTTTTTCCGTCATTGAGTTTCAGGTACATTCTTCCCATATCGGTCCTGACATACTTACGGAAGTAGTTGCTGTCATCCGAGAGTATGGAATCGTAAAGTTTCACAGCCTCGTCTGTGTCGCCCATTGCCGCAAAGCATCTTGCATGAAGCAGCATGAGTATATCATTTCTGAAGCCCTTTGCTTTCGCCTTTGTGTAGTACATAGAAGCATTCGGGGAATAATCCATGATATCATAGCAGCGTCCGAGGTAGAAATCGAGTATGGCACATTCATCCTGACGCATAGAATCGGTATAGTTCGCTTCAAGCTCTTTAAAGCCGTTAAGAGCGTGATTCACTCTGCGTTCAAAGAGGTCAGAGACCGATCTGTGGAAAAGACGGCATTTCTTGCTGAATCCCACAAAAGCGTTGCCGATTATATCCTGGTCATACTTATGATAGCCTTTTCTGATGATAGTAACAAGAGCGCCTATAACCGAGACCACATTGCAGAAAACGAGCATTCCCAGAAAAGGCAGTATTTCTCCTGCGTTCTCAAGCAGAGCATAAGCCACTGCACAGCCGTAGAATATAAGAACTCCGCAGGCAGTACCAACGATTATCGATTCGCGGAAGCTGTTCACAAATTTCACGAAAGCGGCAGTTAATTTTTTCATCCTTTATATCCTCCGCTTTAAAAAAATTCCGGAACATAGATGTGCAGGCTTGCTGCGGCACACAAAACGATCCGCTTAATGCTGCTCGGTCTCCCGCCTGACATGGTTCACGGGGTCTCGTTGCACAGGGCCCGCACATCTATATTTCGGAATTTCCTTCTGAAACTGAATTTTGAGCAGACATACGCTCTGTATAATATAATACCACAAAACGATGATTTTGTCAAGCACTATTTTACCGGTTCGGCACATAAAGCCTGAATAAAAGAAAAAGGGCGGATAAGATCCGCCCTGAGAGTATCAACGATAGCTTCCGCCGCCGATATGGCCGCCTCCGCCGCCGCCTCCGCTGAATCCGCCACCGCCGCCGCTGTAGGAATCACGTGATATAGTTCGGCTGCTTGTGTGGGAGCGAAGGAATCTGTCTTCCTTAACAATAAAGTTGGTGTCTTTCTTTGAGACATACTTATTTGCGCTTGCAGATTCCTTGAACTTGTATTTACTTCTTGTAACAAGATACACGATCAGCGAAACGATAAATCCGGCAGGAGCTGAAAAAAGCAGGTATTTCAAGGTAATGAAAAAAGGCTTTCTCTTTGAGACTATATATTCTCCGTGGCTGTAGTAGAAATACTTGCCTGTATCCTCATCGTAGAAATACTTGAACTTGTTCTGGTCAGGGTTTTCGCCGTATCTTCTGAGCAGATTGAGGTAATTGATTATAGCTGCTGCGATATCGTCCTTATCATCAGCGTAGCTCTCCTTACCCGATGCAGGGAGATAGTTATTCTGCGAACGGTTTATGGTATCGATACGATCACCGTAGATATAGCCTGCTTTTCCTGCTGCCGATATGTAGTCGTATGCGGGAGAATCTCCCGAAAAATCGAGAAAATAGAAGATACCGTCGGTATCGTCTCCGTATATCTCATCATACTTTGAATTTGCGAAATGCTCTGTTTTGTATTCACCGTATCCGCGATATGAGCTTCCCGCAAGGAAGATGCATATATTCATTTCAAGATCTTCCGAACAGCTTCGTACCTGTTCATCAAGTTCATCAAGTTCAGAATCTGTAAAAAGTCCGCAGTCGTCATAGATCATGGACTTTTCCGAATTGCCGTCCCAGCCTGCCGCATAGTTTTCAACGGCATATGTACGGATCGTGCAGAAAGGAAGAACGGCAATGATAGTCAATATAGCTGCAATAGCTGAAGTTATCTTTCTCATAGGAATATCACTCCTAACAGATAGCCTAAAATAGTGATGCCAAGACCTATTGCCGCACATACAAGGTTGAGTTTCATTTTGTTGAGCGGCGGAGTACCCGCAAGCTTTCCTGTCTGACCGTTCAGAGCAAATTCGTATACCTTGCCGTTATAGCGATATGTCATGAACCACACGGGAAGCATGATATACTGCCAGTCGGTCTTTTTTATGCTGTAGGTCTCGTTCATGACCTTAAGCGAGGTATATCCGGAAACGCTTTTTCTGATTATCGCTCTGCCCGCATCTGTTGCACGGCTGCGAATCCTCGGGAACACAGCAGCTTTATCCACGTCATACTTATCAGCAAAGAATCCGCTGAAATATGACATAGAGAAGTCCTTCAGCTCACTGTAATTGAAAGGCTCGATAGACTCCATAAGAAGGTCGTCGATCTTGCTTTCGCCGTCAGCAGGGATGCCTTCTGCAATGATATTCGCCGAACGCACAACGCTGTATTCTTTGGTTTCCGTATACTCGGTACTTCCTGTTGTCCACGAACGGACTCTGCGTCCGACCGCAGCATAATCCGCCTTTATATCACAGTTTGCAACCCAGAAAGGAACGTAAAGTCCCGTCATTTTTTCAAGCTGCTCATCCGAATTAAAGTCTTTTGGCACAAACATTCGTCCGGAGCACCAGTGTTTAAATTTGGAAAGCGCCTGTTCTCTTGTTATCTTGAAGCCTATTATCTTGCTCGGCTTATAATCGCCCGTAAGCTTACCCGAAAGTATAACGGGGTTATGGCAGTAATAGCAGAAAAGTGCAGTAGTATGCTCATCCGCCATTATATCCGCTCCGCAGCTTGCACAGTGGTAAAGTGAAGTGTGTGAAGCGAACTCGTCCTCTGTTTCCTCTGCTTCATCAGGCATAACTGTCACTGATTCAGCATATATTTCCTTTATTTCATCTATAGTGAAGGAACTCAGACAATAATCACAGCTTAACTTCTGAGTAGTAGGGTCAAATTTCAGTTCCGCATTACAATTGGGACATTTGTACTCTGCTGCATCCAAATCTATCACTCCTTTATAATCTGCGCTGTTGCAGAATATCCATTAAAGTATTCTGCAATTCGCCGTAATCGACGGCGTCAGTCAATCTTTGCGCTGTAACTTTTTATTCGTCTTGTCCCTGTACATTATCTCATCGGCTTTGCATATGATATCATCGAGCTTGCGCGAACCGTTAAGCTTTCTTTCGGCACATCCTATGCTTGCTGATACTGTATAAGGCTTACTGTAAGCCGAACTCAGCTTTTTAATCAGGCGGTTGAATTCATCGGAACGCTTTTCGCACTCCGACTCATCATATTCGCCTATACCTATAATATAGAACTCGTCTCCGCCTGCACGGACAAGTATCTCATCGCTGCGAGTGACCGAAGCAGCTGCCGAGCTTACCAGCTTTATACCGAAGTCGCCCTCGCTGTGTCCGTAATTGTCGTTTATGAACTTAAGTCCGTCCATGTCGATGACTGCTACGAAAACCGTACTGTCATCGCTTGCGGAATCTATCATTTTTTCTATGGCGTTGTACATACCCCTTCGGTTAAGGGCACCTGTCATTTCGTCACGCCTTGAAAGCGTTAAGAGCTTAGCCTTTGAACGTATCATTTCAAGGGCGTTTGAAACGAATCTAAGCCAGTTGCGGTAAACAAGGCTTATTCTGTGTTCATCCGAGAAAGAGCGCTGCAGCACGGAATATCCCAGCATTATCTCATTGAAATGTACTGAAGAGAAGTAGTAAACCGAAGCTTCCTCGTTTTCGTCATGCATCTGCGGTATCATCAGCGATGTATCGAACAGAAGCTCATCATCATTACCTGCATATGACGAATCATCTTCGGTACTTAAAGCAGAAACTATACGCATCTGCTGCGGATAGCCGCAGGTTATATCATTATCCGCATCGAGCCAGTTCTTCCTGAGACAGAGAAAATGTCTGCGGAAAGGCTTTATCAGCCACGTAAGGCTGTGGATATCGGCTATGCACTGCTCGGGAGTCTCGGAAGCGGTAAGCTGTTCAAGGGCATAGCTCTCCATAAGCTGACCGATATCTATATTCTCCTCCATATCGTCCATATTGTAATTACGTGTAGTGAAGTACATATTCTCATAAAGAGAGTAGGCAGAATAGAGGAAATCAGGCTCACAGCCGCAGCTCATGCCCGGGTGGAACAGTCTTGAAGCTTCGATATCATAGGGTTCTATCGGGGCATCGGGCTCTATTATACGGCGTATATAGTCCACTGCGTCAGCAGCCGTATTGGCGTCGTTTGAAGCAAAGGAAGAAAGCGATATCCTGCTTGCCGCAGCCTCTGCCGTAGCCTCATAGCCGATAACGATTACATCCTCGGGAACTCTTATGCCAAGTCTGTCCAGACGGTAGATAAGTCCCAGAGCCATGTGGTCGCTTGTACATATTATAGCTTCGGGCATGGAAATAGTCCTGTCCGCAAGTTCTCTTGCAAGCTTATCGCCGCAGGAATACCAGAAATCGCCGTAGATGATATGCTCGGGAGCTACCTCCGCACCAATGGCATCGGCTTCCTCCAGAATGACTTTCAGGCGCTGCTCGGCAACATGATTCCCCTCGGGACCTGTTACCACACAGAGCTTCTTTTTGCCGTGGAGCTTTACGCAGTGCCTGACCATTTCACGGAGGATATCGTCATTGCGGCTTGTGATGATCGGGAAATCATCCGCAGCCGTATCCAGTGAAACAACGGGCACTTTGCTCTCACGCTTCATTTTCTCGCACACTTTTTTCAGTGCATTCCCCTCATACTCGTTCATAAGGACAGTTGTATCAAGGACAACTCCGTCGATATACTCCATATTGATGAGGTTAAAAATATTCATTTCGCCGTGGGAATAGTTCACACGGGGAGAATCGAGATGAGACATAGGGCAGAAAACCGCAAGATTATAATCGTACTTTCTGCACTGCTCTATAAGACCTGATACAACTCTTTTAACGTGTACTGCTTCGGGGAATGCCGTGATAAGAGCGATATTTCTGCGTTTTGCCATAAGCTCACCTCCAATGCTTTATTCTGAAATATTGTTATTTATCGGTATTGTTTATAAAATCTGCAATTATAAATCTCGGACGCTGTTTAACTTCTGCGTATATTTTGCCTATATATTCGCCGATTATTCCCAGTGCAAGGAGCTGAAGTCCGCCGATGAACCATATCGAGCACATAGTGCTTGACCAGCCTATCTCGGAGAATCCGCCTATCTTTGCAACGATGGACCAGATTATCGCAATAACACTGAGTATCGACATTATCATACCCACATTGGTTATCAGCTTAAGAGGCTTCACGCTGAATGAAGTGATTCCGTTTATAGCGAAAGCAAGCATTTTCTTCAGCGGATATTTACTTTCTCCCGCAAAGCGCTCTGCTCTCTCGTAGTAAACATTGCAGCTCTGATAGCCTATAAGGGGCACCATTCCTCTGAGGAAGAGGTTGACCTCCTTGAAGTTTGCAAGCTCTTTGAGGACGGTCTTGCTCATAAGGCGGAAATCGGCGTGGTTATAGACCACATCCGCCCCCATTACCTTCATGAACTTGTAGAAGCCCTCGGCGGTAAAGCGCTTGAAGAAGGTATCGGTGTCTCGTGCGCTTCTGACGCCGTAAACGACCTGATTTCCCTCATAGTATTTTTCGACCATAGCGTCTATGGTGTTGATATCGTCCTGAAGGTCCGCATCCATAGTTATAGCCATATCGCATATATCCTTTACAGTCATGAGGCCTGCAAGAACAGCGTTCTGATGGCCTGCATTATGAGCCAGATTTATGCCCGAGAAGAACTGCGGATCGGATTCATGGAGCTCCTGTATCATGCTCCATGTCTTGTCCTTGGAACCGTCATTAACAAAAACGACGCGGCTTTTATCTGATATAAGGCCGCGGCTAATGAGAGATTGGTATTTTTCCTTAAGTCTTTTTGAAGTTTCAGGAAGAACAGCTTCTTCATTGTAACATGGTACGACCATATAAAGTGTTTCAGGTGTCGGCATAAGTATATTCCTCCTTGCCGGCTTCGCATACAAAATGCGGAGCACTAAAATATAAAATGTATATGTTCATAGATATTATACCATAATTATGCCCGAACGTCAACAATTCACAGCTTAATTTTATCTTAATTAATGTTTGTTCAACAATCAAATACCAGTCCTTCCCGATTTGCCAAAATATATTTATTTTTTAATATATAAAATGGCTATATCACTATTGAAATTAAATATAGAAAAGAGTATAATATATGTTGGATATGTGATGAAAATATGAAAGCTCCCCATTCTGTTATCTGACCATTTATCAGCACTCATCTCATTTCCCTCTCAAATTTATTTCAAAGGAGTGATATCCCATGAAGAGCAAGAAGATTCTTTCTGCTGTAATGTCGGCAATGATGCTGAGCAATATGGCAGTACAGACACTTCCTGCAGGCGCTCTTACGATCCCGACATCGGGTACCAAAAGAGCGGAGGAAAAGTCCGATGCTTCTGAAAAAGACCTTAAAGAAGCGGCTTCGGGCGATCCCGTCTTTACTTCGGATGCTTCAGCTGTTACTCTCGGCGAGAACACAATAAGCGAAGCCTGCGGCAAAGACTCTGTCTGGACCTATGATCTCGACTCTCACACACTGGTGATCAGCGGTACAGGCTCAGCAGTAGATCTGACCTATAAGTCAGACAAGATACTGGATTACAGCAGTGATATCGAAACTATCGTCATCGAAAGTACGATAACTGCATTAAGCGCAAAGCTTCTTCAGGACTGTATGTCGGTAAAGAAGCTCGTCCTTCCGTTTGCAGGACTCAAAGCAGACGGCGACAATTCGGAATCAAGGCTCATACACCTCTTTAACGGTTCTTATCCCGAATCTCTCGAAACACTTGAAATAACAGGAGGAACATCTATCCCCTCCGATTATTTCAACAGCAGCAAGTCGCTGACCGCACTCGTCCTCGGAGACACTATCACAAGCATAGGCGACAATGCTTTTTCGTACAGCGAGATGCTGACAAGCGTTACCCTCCCTGCTTCTCTGGAGTCAGTCGGAGACAACGCTTTCACATGCTGTTCTTCGCTCATATCTGTTGAATTCCCCGCAAGCCTGAAAACTATCGGAACCAGTGCATTCAACTCTACAGGTCTTACAGAGATAAAATTCAGCGAAGGCATCACAGATATAGGCACCAATGCTTTTGCAAGCTGTAAGATAACTTCACTGAGTCTTCCTTCAAGCCTCAAGACTATCGGTTCGGATGCTTTCAGCTATTGCGAAAGCCTTACTTCAGTAAGTATACCGAGCTTATCGTCTTTCGGAAACAATGTTTTCTACGGATGCAACGCTATTGAATCACTTTCTCTGCCATGCGCTGATAATTCCGACGGAAAACCCGTTGCCCTCGACGACATATTCTATTCTGTCCCCGAAACTCTCAAAAAGATAGAGGTAACAGGCGGCAAGATCATTTCCCCTTACTTTGCTTACGGGACAAGTATAACAGATGTTACTATCGCATCATCTGTAACCGAAATAGGCGACAGCGCTTTTGCTGAGTGCGGATCCCTTTCTTCTGCCAAGCTGCCCGATAAGCTGACAAAGATAGGCGGAAACGCATTCACAAAGTGTACTTCTCTCGGCGAGATCATCATTCCCGACAGCGTAACATCCGTTGGCGACTATGCGTTCAGTGAGTGTTCAGGTGCATCTAAGATCGTTATAGGAAAAAATGTCGCTTCAATAGGAAACAACGCATTCAATTCCTGCTCGGCAGCAGTCTCACTGGGACTTCCCTCAACACTTAAGAAGATCGGTGAATATGCATTCTCGAACATGAGTGCTGTAAAGGAGATAAAGGTCCCTGACAGCGTTCAGGAAATTGGCTCGAACATATTCAACGGCGATTCTTCACTTGAAAAGCTCACACTTCCTTTCGCAGGAAACACCATGAGCGGTTCCGAGAGTCTCAGCGCTCTGTTCTATGATATCCCCGAATCACTTACATATCTGGAGATCACAGGCGGAACTTTCATTCCCGATGATTACTGCTATGACGTTGACTCACTGGAAAAGGTAGTCCTCGGCGAAGGCATCACACGTATCGGCAGTACTTCATTCTGCGATTGTAATGCGCTTGCAGATGTGACATTCCCCGATAGCCTTGTAAGTGCAGGAAGCAATCCGCTTGGCAGCACCTCATGGTTTGAATCACAGGATAACGGCGTTGTCTATGCAGGCGGAGTTGCACTCGGATATAAGGGACGCATCCCCGAAGCATTCGACCTTGAAATAGACTCGCAGGCAAAGGGTATCGCAGATTACGCTTTCTCAGGCAACAGTGATATCGCATCAGTTACACTTCCCGAAGGCCTTATCAGCATAGGCTACCGTTCATTTGAAAACTGTACCGGACTTACAGGCATAACTATCCCTGATTCAGTGGAATCCATAGGAAGCTATGCATTCGATTGCTGTTATGATCTTGAAAAGGTAGAGATGTCCGATAATATAACACATCTCGGCGCAAGACCGTTCTGCAATACAAAATGGGAGGAAAATGTCAAGGACGGTCTCGTATACATCGGAAAGGTTCTTGTAGGATACAAGGGTGAGATGCCTAAAAAGACCACTATCAAGGTCAAGGAAGGCACTACAGAGATATCCGACGACGCATTCAACGGATATGACAATCTTGCGGCTATCGAGCTTCCGGACAGTCTCGTATCCATCGGAAACAATGCGTTCAATAATTGCGGACACCTTGCAAGCATAACTATCCCCGACAGCGTTACAAAGATCGGTGAATATGCTTTCTCGGAGTGCCCTCAGCTTGCTTCCGCAACCCTTTCATCATCTCTCACTGACATACCGTCAGGCGCATTCAACAACTGTACATCACTTTCATCGATAGTTATCCCCGAATCAGTAAAGACTATCGGAAGCTGTGCGTTCTATAATACAAAGGCTCTTAAGGATGTAACTCTTTCCGATAAGCTTAAGGATGTGTACTACGATGCATTTGAATACAGCTATGACAAGGATGACGAAGTTGTTGAAAGAACACTTATAATAAGTGAAGGTTCCGAAAAGGTAAACAGCATCATGGTATCTCCTTTAAGGAACACACTTGTTGCCGTTAAGCTTCCTTCAACACTTAAGACTATCGGCGAAGAAGCATTCTATGACTGCGATAAGCTCACAGCTGTAAAGCTTCCCGATACAACAGAAACAATAGGCGAATCGGCCTTCTATGACTGCGACGGCATCACTTCCATAGAACTCCCCGCAAGCGTGAATACTATCGGAAATGAAGCATTCTGCTCCTGCGGAAAGCTTGCAGCAGTCACATTTAACGAAGGTCTCTCATCGATAGGAGAAAACGCATTTGCAAACACTCCCGTCAAGGCGGTATCCGTACCTGATACAGTAAAGGTCATCGGTTCGGGCGCATTCTCTGACTGTGCCGCTCTTACTGATGTCAAGCTCTCATCAGGTCTTAAGAGGATCAGCTCTTCATTGTTCAGCGGCTGTACTTCACTTGCTGAACTTGAAATACCATACGGCGTAGAGACCATTAGCAGTTACGTAATTTCAAACTGCCCTGCTATCAAAAAGCTTACTATCCCCGATACTGTTGAATCTGTAGACACCTGGGCATATTCAATGGATGACGTAACTATCGATATCGCAGTATCAGAGGGTTCAAAGAAGATAACCCCGACAATGTTCTACGGCCTGACAGGTTACATTGCATCTGTTTCTATCCCCGATACAGTAGTATCGATAGAGGATGAGGCATTCTATGACCTCGACAAGATAAAGAGCATTGTTCTCCCCGACAGCGTAAAGACTATCGGAAACGGTTCATTCAGATACTGTGATGCTCTTGAAAGCGTAACTCTCTCATCAGCACTTACATCAATAGGCAACTATGCTTTTGAATACGATGAAAAGCTCAAAGAGATAACAATCCCCGATACAGTAAAAACTATCGGAGACAGCGCTTTCAACAATTGTATCTCACTCAAAAAAGCTGTTCTCCCGGCTAAACTCACTGCTATACCGAACTCTTTGTTCAACGGCTGTGAAAAGCTTCAGAACGTAGCACTTCCCGAAACACTCGAAACTATAGGCTCGGATGCATTTGCAAGATGCTCATCTATCACAGCTGTTGATATCCCAAAGAGCGTAAAGAAAATATCAGGCTCTGCATTCTCAGGCTGTAATTCACTTTCCGAGATATCCGTATCAGGCCTTCTTACAAATATAGAAAGCTATGCATTCTACGTTGATGAAGGCACTATCCTCAGCAGAACTCTTACATTCAAGGACGATACAGAAGAGATAACCTATGATATGATTTCGCCTTTCAGAGAAAATATCACAAATATAGTTATCCCCGATACAGTCAAGGAGATAGGAGAATCTGCATTCAGCTACTGCACAAAGCTTGAAGAAGCTGTTCTGCCCGAATCAGTTACACTGATCGGAAACGGCATATTCTCTGAATGCTCATCACTTAAGAAACTCGAACTTCCCGACAGTCTCACAAAGCTCAGCAAGAGCATGTGCTACAACTGTACCGCTCTTGAATCAGTAAAGCTTCCTTCAAAGGTAGATCGTATCCTTGATTCTTCATTCTATAACTGCACAAGCCTCAGCGAGGTAATTTCACCTGTCAAGGATTTCAGATTCAGATCAACTTCATTCACCAACTGCGTATCGCTCTATGATCCGCGCTTCATGATACTTGATAAGAGAAACATCAACCTCTCTGCAAACACTGACAGCATCGGTGTTGACGGAGTTGTAAACTTCTCTCTCACCTATCAGCTCACACCTTTCCTCTTTGAAGAGGACGTAAAGCCCGTACTTCAGGTAAATCTCCCCGAGGGCATGGAGCTTGTATACACAAGCATCTCCGACGAGGGCAATCCCGACCTTACGGTATTTACAAAGGAACTTACCGAGATCAGCGATACAGTCAAATTCGCCGCAAAGGTAAGAGAATACGGCACTCACAGAGTAACAGCTTCACTTACTTTCACATACGATGACGAAACATGGCGTGAGGGCATCGGTACTGTTGACGTAAAGACTCCTCTCGTAACAGTAAGTGCTCCGAACAGCATAAACACAAATTCACTTACAGTAAGAGGTATCGCTGCTCCCGACAAGGATGTTGACATCTTCGTTGACGGCGAGAAGCTCACAACCGTAAAGTCAAACGAAAAGACAGGAAAATACTCCTCACTGCTTGAACTTCCAAAGAAGGAAAGCGGTGAAAACTACGAGATATATGCAGCTATCGGCGACAGCAATTCAAAGACCATAACAGTAAACTACGCACCTTCAAAGCCTATGGTAGAGGCTGTATATCTCAGCTATAACGGCGGCGGTCAGCATATGGATATAACCCCTGTATTCACAGAGGGTTCGCGTCCCGTTATCAGCTTCAATCCTTCATATCCATTTGAATTCGAGATAGAGATGTCCAATTCGGACAATATCAGCAAGCTCTTCGTTATAAGCAGAAAGGGCGATGATACAAAGTCTATCGAGGCAAACTGGGTACCCGAAAGAAAAGCATGGGTAGCTTACGGATATTTCGATCCCGGCAACAGATCCTATGTTCCCGGCGCACTGAACATAAGCTTCATAACAAACGATTCGGCTACATTCGATTTCAGCAAGGACAAGATCGATATCCCCGATGATATTGCAAGTGACTTCCTTACAGACGAAAACGGCGAAACTCCCGACAAGATAAGCGATGCAGGACTCATCGATCTTCCCGACAATATCGAGAAGAATTCAACTGCGGACGTTGTATTCGAGGACGAATCATCGTTCATCTCAAAGGTAAATGTTTCAGACGGAAAGACAGATACATCACTTTCTATCTATACTGATACCACAGATAAGGTATATGTAGACGGCGAATTAGTCGATGCAGATACCGTTGCAAAGGATCCCGCAGCATACGGATTTGAAAGATCACCTGTAAAAACAGTTGACGAGAACGGCAATGAATACGATTTCTATGTACGTACTCCTTCTTCATCCGATGCCGCACAGCATGTATTCGACACATACGAAAGAAACGGCGCTATGTCCGAGGACAACACCTCTGTTTCACACAGCGATGTATACAACTGGACAGGTGCAACAGGTACACAGACACTCAGAGTACCTGCCGAGAGAGAGGGCGTATCCTTCAAGGATGCAGCAAAACCTGAATTCTCGGATATATTCGTTACATCAGGCGAAGACATAATCGACGGCGTTATAGACCTCGTAACAGGCAAGCCATCCGATAAGAGCATGATCGCTGAATGGGCTAAGAACAACCCGTCAGGCGCTGCTGTAGACAAGTTATGGAAGGGCTATGACGTTGTATCAAAGACTATCAGCCTTATCGACACAGGCGTAAAGACCGTAGACAGAATGCAGCGTATAAGCAAGCTTGACAACGGCGGTGTACTTGCTGCAAAGACTCTCGGACTTGCTGCCGCAGAAGTTGGCTATACACTGGTAGGCTCAGCACTCGTAGGCAAGGCAGGTACAGCTATCGGCTCCAAGATCGGCGCAGCTATCGGTACATTCATCTGCCCCGGTGCAGGAACTGCTGTAGGAGCTGTGGTCGGCGGTATAGTCGGCGCTATAACCGCACATCTTATAGTAGGCGGAATCTTCAAGTGGCTCAATGCAAAACTCGATGAAGAGATCGCATACGCAGAAAACGGCTATATCGGAGTACTCATCGATCCGAGCGGATTTGTTTACGAAGCCGTCAGACGGAATCGAGTCGCGGGAGCGAAAATGACGGTATACTACAAGGATCCAGAATCAGGCGAGGAGACAGAGTGGAATTCGGAGGACTTCGACCAGAAGAATCCGCTGACCACCGATGAAAACGGTGAATACGCATGGGATGTTCCGGAAGGTCTCTGGAGAGTCAAGTTTGAAAAGGACGGTTATGAGACTCAGTTCAGTGACTGGATGGACGTTCCTCCGATACGTACAGACGTTAACTTCTCGGCAATAAGCCTTGAAACACCTGAGATAGACAGTGCAGCTGTTATCGACGGAAATATCGTTCTCACATTCACAAAGTTCATGGATGTAACATCGGTTACAAACAAGAGCGTTATCGTAAAATCAGGTGACAAGGCAGTTGACTGCGTTGTAACACCTATAATCACAGAGGATGAGCCTTATACCAACACATTCGCTGTACAGGCTTCAAAGGGCGCACTTCCTTCAGGTTCACTCACACTTGAGATAACCGATTCATGCAGAAGCTACAGTGCAGTTTCAGTAAAGGCGCAGACAACAAAGGTAATCGTACCTGATAACATCGTATCCATCTATGCAGACAGCAGCCGCATCCTTACAGCACGCGGCAAAGAAACTGCAATAGAGATAACAGCAAAGCCTGCATCAGAGGCAGAGGGCAAGAAGCTCGTTATAACAAAGGGCGCAGACTCTGTAAAGGTAAAGGAAGAAGCTGTATTTGATGCAAAGGGCAAGGCAGTTATCACTATCATCCCGATATCAACAAAGACATCAGACATTGCATTTGCAGCAGAGGGTTCAGACCTCAGCGTATCAGTATTGCTCGTATCTATCAACGAGAAAGAGCTGAAGTCCATGAGTGCAGTAACAACTACAGCAAAGGCAACTACAACTACGACAACCACAACAACAACTACTACTACTACCACTACTACAACTACTACCAAGCCAACTACTACCACTACAACCACAACTACCAAGCCAACAACAACTACCACTACTACCACAACCACCAAGCCAACAACTACAACTACTACCAAGGCTACAACAGCCACTACTACAATAACAACCACAGCTAAACCTGTAGTATCAACAACTGCTGCTGTAAAGACCACAGCTAAACCTGTAGTATCAACAACTGCTGCGGTAAAGACCACAGCTAAACCTGCTGTTTCAACAACTGATGCGGTAAAGACCACAGCTAAACCTGCTGTTTCAACAACTGATGCTGTAAAGACCACAGCTAAACCTGCTGTTTCAACAACTGAACCTGTAACTACAGCACCTGCAACTACAACGATCCCTGCAACAACAAAGGCACCCGAGCCTGAGATCACTCTCTGTGATATGGACGGCGACGGCAAGATAAGCGCATCCGACGCATCCGCAGTTCTTATGATCTATTCTGCACTTTCAGTAGGCGACAAGCCGGACGCAACTGAAGCACAGTTAAAGGCTGCTGACGCAAACGAGGACGGAAAGATAGACGCATCTGATGCATCTCTCATCCTCATGTTCTACTCATATCAGTCCGTAGGCGGAAAGGCAGACTTCCTTTCATTCCGCAAAAACGGCGGCTGATAACACCACAGGCATAAAGACATAAAAAGACGAGCTGTTCATTACTGTGAACAGCTCGTTTATTTTATTCATAAAACATTCCTGCAAGTCTCTCGGAAGAAAAGCAGGGCATAGTGTAGGAGGCATCGGCAAGAGCATCGATATTCTCCTGACAATACTCTATCTCCTTGGAGTAGTTCTTCGCAAGCCATGCGGCATCGTCTCCGTATGAACCTGTTTTCCGCCATATGAAGCCTATGAACCAGGTACTCAGTACCGCAAGCTTGACACGGGACAGTATCTCGCCGTCAAAAACTCCCTTCATGAAATACCTGTATATGAAATACACAGCAACTCTTTTCAGCATTATCTCATGCCCGGGAAGGGGACAGTGTCCCTCATTTTTATCATTCAGCCGACTGATGAAAGGTATCCACTGAGGATCAATGGGTTCAAGCTCCGAGTAAAAACCGATGACCGACGGTATATCAGGGACTTCCGGAGCTATACAGACGATATCTTCGGGCAGAGAGAATTCCCCGGAATCCATACGTATCTGTAATTCCTCCGCAAATCCGAGTATACAGCTTACCGCCTCCGCAAGGGGACGCTCTTTCAGTATGCCGAAAACAGCGTTCCTCGCTTCAAAGAGCAGATCATACAGTACCTCATCGCATTCGTCACACTCCTCGTCGGGGACAACCTCCTCCGTGAGTACCATGTCCTCTGAAAGTATCAGCCTTGCTGCTTCCTCGCAGCACATACCCGTGCCGCCCTCTTTGACTGCACCGAACCACTCGAAAAAACGCGGATGATCCGTACATATCTGGCAAAGATGCTCCTCGCCGAGAGAAGTGAATATATCGCAGAGTCCACTGCGGCTGAGAAAGGGACAGCGTTCATCCTCTGTAAGTATGAAAGAACCTTCGTTGATCGAATCTTTCAGTCTTTCCCCGAACTCACCCTTCACAGTACGATAGAAGTCTGCTGTTTCATCGTCTATATCTATTTCCCAGCCGATACAGCAGTTATCGCGGCATTTATCGGCAATACAGCGGAATTTTCTGTAATACTCCGGTATTCTGAATATCATTTTCATCCTCATTTCATCTTATTGTTTCCTGCAAACACAATAATTATATCAGACCTGTATACGGCTGTCAATACAATCAGCTATGAAGCGGCTTTACATAAACTTAATTATATGATATAATGAATGCAAAAGCATTCATTATATATTTATCTGAATGTCCTTGCAGATACGCAGATCTCTGATCTGCTCCCTGCATATCGGACAATTATATCATAACGCTTCGCTTTTATGATATAATGAATGCAAAAGCATTCATTATATATTTATCTGAATGTTCATATTCCACTAACTCTCAGGAGATGAAAGAAATGTACTATATAATAAAAAATACGCTTGAACAGCGTAAGGATATCCATCCAAAAAACGAAAAGGAGAAATACGTAGCAGTACTTACTACCGAGGAATGGCTCAGCAGAAGTTCACAATTCGATATGGGCATCGAACTTGACATAACCTCCGAGATACACAGCACCAAAGCCGAAGTGAACTACGATTCCCTTACAGGTACATTCTCCATTCCCGACAGAAAGGACATATCAGGCGAGAACAGTCGTTTTGCCTTCGCACTCGACGAAAAAGGCATCGTTTTCATAGATGACAGCGGTACAGCAGAAAAAATAATACAGGGCATCATAAAAACAAAGCGCTGGACAAAGCCTTCTCTCGAACGCTTCATATACGATTTCCTTGAAGAGATAATCAGTATCGACCAGACTATCCTTGAACGCTTTGACGCAGAGCTCGACGAAATGGAGGACAATATCCTTGCAGGCAACGAGGATAACTACCCCAAGCGTCTCAGCGAAATAAGGAGCAACCTCCGTGATATGCGTATCCACTATGAACAGCTGGAGGACCTCGGGCAGGAGCTCGAAGAAAACGAGAACAATTTCTTCAGCCACGACAATGTACGCTATTTCCATCTTTTCACACAGCGCATAGTACGTCTGCACGATACAACAGCCGCACTCCGCGACTACACCGCACAGATACGCGAGCTTTACCAGTCACAGCTGGACATAAAGCAGAACCGCATCATGACCATACTCACCATAGTTACGACCATTTTCATGCCTCTTACTCTCATTGCAGGCTGGTACGGAATGAACTTCAAATACATGCCCGAACTTGAATACAAGGCATCCTATCCGATAGTCATAGCGATAAGTATGATCATAGTGATAGTAAGCCTTGTATTCTTCCGAAAGAAAAAATGGCTATAAAAAGAAAAATCCGCTGAGCGATCAGCGGATAAGTTATTTTCCAATTATTCAATAGTAACAGAAACTTTGAGATCCTTCTTAGCAGCGCCGGCTCTCATGATAGTTCTGAGTGCCTTTGCGATCCTGCCCTGCTTACCAATTACGCGTCCCATATCATCGGGAGCAACGGAGAGGTGAAATACGATAACGCCTTCAGCGTCAGGCTCATCCTCTACGATCTTGATAGCAGACTTGTCCTCAACGAGACCTGCTGCAATTGCATAAAGTAAATCTTTCATAAGTCGTCCTCCATAGAGACTCTTTGCGGGCAGCATCTTCCCCGTTGAAAGCAAGCTCGGCCACCGAGCATAAAGCTCAGCAGCGGTCACTTTCGTACATATCGGAGCGGCTGCTCTTTCTGTTTAATAATTAAAGGATGCCTTCCTTCTTAAGGATAACCTTTACTGTATCTGTAGGCTGTGCTCCCTTAGCGATCCATTCCTTAGCCTTATCAGCGTCGATCTTAACAACTGATGGCTCCTTTGTGGGATCGTAGTAACCGATCTCCTCAACGAAACGACCGTCTCTTGGGTATCTTGAATCAGCAACAACTACACGATAGAAAGGAGCCTTCTTAGCGCCCATTCTTCTGAGTCTGATCTTTACTGCCATTGTATATTCACCTCCAAAAAATTTTATATCAAAGCGGCGGGAGACCGCATTGAAAGCATTTTATCAGAACGGCAGATCTCCGCCGCCCTTTCCTGTATACTTGTCGAAGTTCATGCCTGCAAGAGCTTTTCTTGCCTTACGCATATTCATCTTGCTGTTCTTGCCTGTAAACTTCTTCATCATCTGCTGCATCTGGTCGAACTGCTTAAGAAGTCGGTTAACTTCCTCTACCTTAGTGCCCGAACCTGCAGCGATACGTCTTTTTCTTGACGGATTTATAATAGAAGGCTTAGCGCGTTCAGCCTTTGTCATGGAAGTTATCATAGCCTCTATGCGGTTAAGCTGGCTGTCATCGATATCCACGTCCTTAAGCTTATCGCCTACGCCTGGAAGCATACCGATTATGGACTTCATCGAACCCATTTTCTTTATCTGCTTCATCTGATCGAGGAGATCGTCCATATCGAACTTATTCTCCTTGAACTTCTTGCTGAGTTTTTCCGCATCCTGCTGAGTCATAACGTTCTCAGCCTTTTCGATAAGGGTAAGAACATCGCCCATACCGAGGATACGTGAAGCCATACGCTCGGGGTGGAACTGCTCGAAATCGTCGAGCTTTTCGCCCATACCAACGAACTTTATTGGCTTACCCGTAACAGAGAGTACTGAAAGTGCAGCACCGCCTCTGGTATCGGAATCGAGCTTTGACATAAGTACGCCTGTGATGCCTACGGCCTCATCGAAAGCCTTGGCAACGTTAACAGCGTCCTGACCTGTCATAGCATCAACAACGAGCATGATCTCGTCGGGTTTTGTAAGCTCCTTGATATCCTTAAGCTCCTGCATGAGAGTCTCATCGATATGAAGACGTCCTGCGGTATCTATAATAAGGACATCGTGACCGTAATCCTTAGCGTACTTAAGAGCCTCGCCGGCAATGGTAACAGGATTTGTCTGTCCCATTTCAAAGACCTTTACATCTGCCTTATGACCTACGACCTGAAGCTGATTGATAGCAGCAGGACGGTAGATATCGCAGGCTGCAAGCAGGGGACGGTGTCCCTCTTTTTTAAGCATCTTGGCGAGCTTTGCAGCGTGTGTGGTCTTACCTGAACCCTGAAGTCCGCACATCATGATTACTGTCGGCGGCTTAGAAGCGAAATTTATACGGGCATTTCTGTTGCCCATGAGCTCAACGAGCTCCTCGTTAACAATTTTGATTACCTGCTGTGCAGGAGTAAGGCTTGCGAGAACATCCTCTCCGACGGCTCTTTCAGAGACCTTAGCCACGAAGTCCTTAACGACCTTATAGCTTACATCGGCTTCGAGAAGTGCGAGTTTTACCTCACGCATAGCCTCTTTTACATCGGCCTCGGTAAGCTTGCCGCGGGATTTCAGTTTTTTGAAGACGTTATTGAGTTTTTCGGAAAGTCCCTCAAATGCCATACATCGGCCTCCTTTATAACAAACCGAGTCCTTTAGTGATCTCGGCGGATATTTTTTCTTTCAGTACACTGTCGCGGACGTTCTCTGAGAGCTCAGCGATATTCCCGAAGCACTCTCTCATTGAGCGGAGCCTTTCGGCGAAGTGGAGCTTGCTTTCATAGTTGAGAAGCAGTTCCTCGGTACGTTTGATAAGGCTTCTAACAGCCTGACGTGTAATGCCGAGTGGCTCGCCTATCTCCGCAAGGGAAAGGTCCTCGCAGTAGTACATCTCCATGATATTGCGCTGATGCTCGGTGAGAAGGTCGCCGTAGCAGTCGAGCAGCATAACGAATTTAAGTTCTTTAGCCATAGATATCACCTGTCAAGTGGGTGTAATCCAAAAATACTTTACATATTATACACCATATAACATTGTTTGTCAAGGGGGTAAACCAAAAAAACTTTACACCCTCACAAAAAAAAGAGCTTATTTTACCGTTAACACGATTTCACCTGCCGATAAACGGAAAAATATTGAATTTATTCCTCATCGGGCGTATAATCATGTCATACAGCAAAGACAAAAAGCTGATAACAACAATGGAGGAATAAAAATGGATAACAAATTTAAAAATCTCTCAGACAACGAATTAAAAGACATCAACGGAGGAAACATTCTTGTTGACAAGGTAAGAAACAAGTGCAGAGCAGTAGAATATTACTGCAATGGAGTTGTTGATTACTTTACATTCAACACAGCAAAAGCCAAATACGAATTCAGACAGGCACACTACTTCTGGAACAAGTAAGAAACTTAATAAGTTTTGTCGGATACGGTCCTCACCCTCTCACCGTATCCGATTTTTTCTTTTCCGATAACACTTTTTTCAAAAAAGATGACAAATGCAAAATTATGTGGTATAATGAATGCAAAGCATTCATTATACTTTATCTGAATGCCCTTGCAGATACGCAAATCTTCGATTTGCTCCCTGCATATCGGGCAATTATACCACAACGTTTCACTTTTGTGGTATAATGAATGCAAAGCATTCATAATCGGACATTATGCATTTGATACTTCGGAGTGTGAAAAAATGAACAAATACAAAAAGCTGGCCTTGAATACGATGGTCTTCGCTGTCGGAAGCTTCGGCTCAAAGATCCTCGTACTTCTGCTGAACCGTCTTTATACCCATTATCTCAGCGCAGATGCCTCGGGAATCAAGGAACTTCTTGAACCTACGGCGCTGTTCCTTCAGCCGATATTCACCTTTGCGCTTCAGGAATACCTTATACGCTTCGGTCTGGACAAGAACTACGACAAGCGCAAGGTATTTACCACATCGGGAATAATAACCTTCTCGGGTATGGCGATAATGACGCTGATAGTACCGCTGCTGAGCTTCATACCTGCGCTGAACTACCTTAAAGGCTACACCCTGCTGCTGATAGTTTACGTTATAACATCGTCCTTCCGAATGTTGTGTCAGCAGTTCGTAAGAGCGAGGGATATGGTCAAGCTCTTCTCTCTGGACGGCATACTCGCTACCCTGACTCTTCTCATCTTCAACCTGATATTCATTGCAGGGCTTCACATGGGCGTAAAGGGCTTCATGCTTGCAGTTATCCTTTCGGACCTCGGTTCATCGCTGTTCCTGTTCATAGTAGCAAGACTCCACGAATACACAGATATCCGCTGCTTTGACAAGGAACTCGGCAAGGAAATGATGTATTTTGCAGGTCCTCTTATACCGACCATTGTTATGTGGACTATCACAAGCCTTTCGGACCGTATGTTCATCAACAGCATGCACAGCGATTACCACGAACTCGGTACAGGTGCTGTAGGTATATACGGCTATGCAAACAAGATACCGAACCTCATATCAATGGTATCGACAATATTCTTCCAGGCGTGGAACATGTCCGCAATAACGGAAAACGATTCAAAGGACAGAAGTGAATTCTACGAAAAGGTATACTCGGCATACGAATCGATGCTGTTCATAGCTTCTGCGGGACTCCTTCTGCTGATAAAGCCTGTAACCGCAGTATTCGTGGATTCGTCGCAGTATTCCGAGTACGGCGACGTTTATATCTATACGCCGATACTTGTTATAGCGGTACTGTTCATGAGTCTCAACCAGTTTCTCGGAAGCATCTACTCAGCCACAAAGCACACAAAAAACAGCTTCTGGACCGCTCTGATAGCCTGCTCTGTCAATCTGGTAATGAACTTCTTCCTTATACCCGAGTGGGGCATACAGGGTGCAGCAGCCGCAACATTCCTCAGCTACTTCATCTGCTTCTGGTCGAGAATAATCGACGCAAGATACTATGTACCCTTCCGCTTCAACGGACTCAGCTCGCTTCTCAACACGGGACTGCTCTTCGTTATGTGCTGGGTAATAATAGCGAAAGTTCCCTTCGGCATCGTCATCAGCCTTATTATCACAGGAATAATATTATTCCTTAATTACAAAGCAATGCTTACAACTGCACAAAAACTTCTGAGGAGAGGATGATATGAAAAATTCAAAGCCGCTCATGACTGTTTCAACGGTCATATACACTCTGGCGATAATCTTTTTTGTACTATACCTTATAAAGCAGAAATCGGCACTTATGGCGCTCGGAGGCATCTCTCTGCTAACGGCAAGCATCATAAACCTGTGTGCTAACCGCAAAAGTAACAGCAAGTAACTGCGCTGAACTCAATAAAGAAAAAACAAAAAACGGCTCATCCTCACGGATAGCCGTTTCCTTTTTATCATGCAGAGAATTACTTTCTCTCCTTGAGAAGGTCTCTGATCTCTGTAAGAAGAACTTCTTCCTTTGGAGGCTCAGCAGGCTTCTCCTCTTCCTTCTTCTTGCCGAGTTCCATAGCCTTGTTAACAGCCTTGAGGAGGCAGAAGAGGATGAGTGCGATGATCAGGAAGTTGATCACTGCGGAAATGAAAGCACCATAAGAGAATTCTACACCTCTTACAGTAAAGGTACCTCCGACAAGCTGCATAACACCATTCTCGTCCTTCTCAGCGCCGCCTGTAATAACAGCAATAAGAGGATTGATGAAGTTGTCAGTCAGCGCAGTAACGATGTTACCGAATGCAGCACCGATGATAACACCGATAGCCATATCCATAACGTTACCCTTCAGAGCGAATGCCTTGAATTCTTCCAAAAACTTCTTCATTTTTTACATCTCCTTTTCTTTTTTTATTCTATTCCAACCTCGGGAAGCGACGGTATCTCTACCTTTTCGTTTCTCTTGGTCTTCTTAGCCTTCATATACTCGGGAAGCTCAATTTTATCGAGTTCGTCGACATATTTCTCTTTCTTTTTCGGCATAGCCTCGACAGCATGATCTGCCGCAGCCATATAATTCTTCTTTTTCACAGGCTTCGGTTTATAGGCTTCAAGATCCTCCGCCCTTACCTGCTGAGTGTTGTTCATATGTATATACGATCTGTGTTCAAGCTTTGGGTTAAGCTTTGCAGCATCGACTTCTTTTGTAACCTGCATGCTGTCCTTGACCTGTTTGCGGGGATTATACTCCATATCCGAAGCATCTACCATTCTGGTCTTACGCATTGCAAGCTCATTGTATTTTGTAGCCTGATTAGGCGCAAGGTCCTCTGCATTCACGATAGGAGTATCGCTCATGTAGACCTTTTTACGTTCTGTACGCGGTATAGCAGAGGTATCCAGCGGAGGAAACTCGCTTTTTCCCGTAACATGCTCGGACTTTCCGAAGAAATCGTCATCCGGTGAACGTCTGCTGGTAGACTTTCCTCCGTCGAAGAAGGACCAGAACTCGTCAGGCATATCCACACGTTTTTCCTCAGGCTTTTCTGCTTCCTGAAGTGGTTCAGACTGCTGAGGACGTATGGGAGGAATACTCTGCATACCCTGCTGATGCTGAGGTGCAGGCGGTTCCGAGACTACAGGTATCTGACCGTAAATAGGCATACCGCTCTGGTCATAACCGATGACCTGCGGCTGACTGAACACAGCTGGCTGCCCATAAATAGGCATACCGTTTTTATCATAGCCGATGATCTGCGGCTGACCGTATACAGCAGGCTGTCCGTAAACAGGCGTACCGTTCTGATCGTAGCCGATGACCTGTGGCTGACCGTATACAGCTGGCTGTCCGTAGATAGGCATACCGCTTTTATCATAGCCGATGACCTGCGGCTGACCGTACATAACAGGCTGCTGGTACATCTGACCGCCGTAGTTATTAACGGGCTGCTGAGGCATTCCGCTGTAAGGCTGTGGTGCATTATTCTGCTGCTGAGGATAGGCAGGTCTCTGCTGAGGCTGCTGTTCCTGTGCAGGGCGCGGAACTGCAATACGCTCCGCATCGAGAGTAGGGATGAACGGTTCTTCAAGGTCGCTGAAATCGAATTCCTCATCCGATTCATTCAGTTCATCTGCCGAGAAAACCGAACCTGTGTCATTAGCAGGCGGACGATCGCTGATAGTAAAAGTGCCGGAACCGATAGTAAATCCCTTATTACTGTCGGCATTGAACTCCTCTTCAGTATGATAGCCGCCCATATCGATCTGATCATAGCTTTCAGCCCGGGGATCACTTAGGCTGCTTCCGCATTTAACGCAGAATTTGAATCCGTTATCATTGTCTGTACCGCATTTAGGACAAATCACAAAACATCACTCCTTTGTGTCGCGTGAGTACAGCATAAAGACCAAACCATGTATAGCTGAGATCTGCCTTATCCCCCCTGAAATCATATCAACGCAAATCTATTTCTGTATCCCGATTTTCCCATTGAACGGCGGATCACAGCGACTCTATCAAACATTTTCAAAATACAATCCTATAATTTATTTATGTCTGCTCAGCCCGAAAGGGCAAAATGAGCTTGACATAAAAAATGAAACGCGCAAATTCAATATTTTATGAAGAATTTGCGCTCCCCGAACAGAGTTCGGGGCAATAACCGCCTAATGGCGGTTATTGGGTATACATTTATTATAACATCGGAAATATTTTTTTTCAAGGCTTTTTTGTAAGATTGTAGACTTATCTACATTATTTATTAATGATTTGTACATATTTTACGAGGTGTACAATAATCATTCAGTCCTTTTGTTAAAGCTGTACAAAGCATTTTACTTAAAGAAAGATAGTTTTAGTACCGATGCACCGTATTTTTCGTCCTACAGCACAAAATATACAATTCTGTCCATGTAATATTTTGTCATATATACGAATATTTTGAAAAAAGGCTGTTTTTTTCATCGGCGATGTGATATAATATAAATGTTAATGCGCACATATAAATAAAGACAAATGTGCATCCTAAAGAACTCGTGCGCCGTATCATACGGCAGAAGGAGCTAACAACAATGCCAAAGAATAAACTGAGCAAAGCAAAGAGTATACAAAGAACCAAAACTTTCGTAGACCTCATCCTCAGTGCCGCTGTTGTGTTTGTATGCGGATCTGTAGTAAAGGGCGCTTACGATCGAACAGAAACCGTTGGTTCTACAGAGTTTGCAGTCAAAGAAGATGTAGAAACGCCTACAGAGCCTTCCGAAGAAGATAAGAACGAAATGAAGTATTCCACATTTGTTGCGGATACTAAGGATAAGTTCTACGGCAACCTCATACTCGTAAACAACGATCATCAGTATTTCACCTCAGGCGACGAGGACCTCGTCAGCATCATGGAAATGAACGACGAAACAGGCAGGGATTTCAACGTTGTGGATTACAGCTACACTATCCTCCGTCCCGTCTATGAGCCTATGGCTGAAATGATAACCGACTTCTACAACAAGTATTACAACGATACGCTTATCATATTCGGAAGCTACAGAACTAACGATTTCCAGCAGGAACTCTATGAGGCTGACCTTGCAGACAAGGGTTCGGAGGATTCTACCCGTGTTGCTAAACCCGGCTTCAGCGAGCATGAAACAGGCTATGCCTTTGATTTCAGCGAGACCGAAAGCTATGATTTCCAGGACGAGGGCGACTTCAAGTGGTTCGGCGAAAACTGCTATAAATACGGATTTGTTGTCCGCTATCCCAAGAGCAAGGAGAAGATCACGGACATACAGTACGAGCCGTGGCACTTCCGCTATGTAGGCAAACCTCATGCTTACTACATGACCAAGAACAATCTCTGTCTTGAGGAATATATCGACGTAATCCGTTCAAATCCTTATGACAGCACTCACCTTGAATTCACAGATGACAACGGCGAGAATTACGAAGTGTACTTCTATCCGTCGGATGATTCTTCCGAGACAACAGCTATACCCGTACCCACAGATAAGAAGTACGAGATATCGGGAAACAACGTGGACGGCTTTATAGTAACGGTATACAAGGACAGAGAAAAGTCCGCAGAGCCGACAACAGAAGCTCCCACAAAGAGCTCCGACGATGAAGACGAAAGCGAAGAAACGGAAGAGTCCGAGGAAAGCGAAGACAGCGAGGACTATTCCGAAGACGAATGATATTTCGCAGTTTAAATAGTGCATTAAAAAGGGGACTCTTAAGGGTTGTACTCATATAGCAGCTTTATATGTAATTATCGGGGGCAAACCTTTCTGAGGAAAGGTTCTTCCCCCGTACACCTTTTCCAAAGACTTTTTGCTCCAAATTTTCAGCCTGATATATCCCTTTGCTGATTTTTTGCTTTTTATTTTAATATTCATCTAAGGGATATATCAGGCTGAAAATTTAAGGCGAAAGTTTTAGGAAGGGAGTTTGAGGGTGACTCCCCGCAGTGCGGGGAGATGTCACGCAGTGACAGAGGGGACCGCCTCCGTCAGAGGAACCCTTTTTCAAAAGGGTTTCCCTCAATATCACGTGTAAAAACTTCTATAAGGGTACCGTCCTTATGAGTCCCCTTATCATTTTATTCAGTTATGCGTTCAAACGTTTATTGCTGCTTCAAGAGCTATCTCCATCATATCACGGAATGTGGTCTGACGCTCCTCGGCAGTTGTGGAAAGTCCTCTCAGGGGACAATCCGATACTGTAAGGATGCAGAGTGCATTTTTTCCTGCTCTTGCGGCATTCATATAGAGTGCAGCCGCTTCCATTTCAATTGCAAGAACGCCCATTTTCTTCCACTCAGCAAGGCTGTCCGCATCGTCATAGAATGTATCACTGGAGAAGATATTTCCAACGTGGAATGTCTTTCCGTGTGCCTCGGCAGCCTTTACCGCAGCCGAAAGCAGTGACCATGATGCAGTTGGAGCATAATCTCCGGGAAGTCGGTACTGACTTGCATATGCGGAATTGGTGCTTGCGCTCATACCGATAACAACGTCCCTGAGCTCTACATTATCAGCTATAGCACCTGCTGTACCTACGCGGATAATATTCTTTACACCGTAGTTATTGAAAAGCTCCCATGAATAAATACCGATAGAAGGCATACCCATGCCGCTTCCCTGTACCGAAACAGGAACGCCCTTGTATTTTCCCGTAAAGCCGAGCATTCCCCTTACTTTATTGTAGCAGACATAGTCCTCAAGGTAGTTTTCTGCAATGAACTGCGCTCTGAGCGGATCTCCCGGCATGAGGACAGTCTCGGCTATATCGCCGACTGCTGCGCTGTTATGTGGTGTAGACATAGTATACCTCCTTTTAGGACAGTCATCTGGTCTTGGTCTTGTAAAGAAGCCATATCAGTTCCAGAACGCCAATGCCTATAAAGCTGAACATCGTCTTTATTCCTGGCTTTTTAAGCTTGAAACGGGTAATAAAGGCGATAGCTATTACGAAAAGTGCCGTGCCATAGACCGCAGGGAACCATTCAGCTCCGATATCCTTATGGAAGCTGTAAACCAGCGGCAGTATCAGTGCAACACTGGTAACAGGAAGTCCCTCGTAGACTTTCCGCACGTCCGATGTTTTCTGCTGACGTTCTTCCTCTGCAACGTTGAAATACGCGAGACGTATTACGGCACATAAGGGGAAGAGTATCAGTACAGGCATATCGCACCACGAATCGAGTCCCACAGAATAGCCGATTATAGAAGGCAGAACGCCGAAACATACTGCATCGCAAAGGGAATCTATCTGTATGCCGAACTTCTTTTCAGCTTCGGACCTGTCCTTTTTGGTACGTGCCACCTTGCCGTCGAACATATCACACAGTCCCGAGACCATAAGACATATCATGGCATATTCGGGATGCGGCTGTCCTCCGCACAATCCGCATGCGAAAAACATTCCGAGAACGGATGAGACAAGGCTCATATATGTCAGAATGACCGTATAGTTGTAAAAACCTATCATTATTTGATCCTCTTTAGTAAAATTGATATTTACTAATCAATGTCTGCTCAACAACTAAAAAATGGCTTATTATAGCTTTTCAAAGCCATTTTTTAGTTGGCAAATCGCAAGAAAAATAATATTAAAGTTTTTTCTTGCACTTTGTTTTGCCCAAAAGGGCAAAATGAGCTTGACATAAAAAATGTAATGCGCAAATTCTTTATATTTCAGAGAATTTGCGCTCCCCGAACAAAGTTCGGGGCAGTAACCGCCTGACGGCGGTTACTGAGTGTACATTAATTATAACACATTTTTTTATCTTTTTCAAGACATTTTTCTTACTTTAATTCAGAAGCCGCCATATCAGTCCATTACAGGCCGATACATTTACCGGCTTTCCGCTGTGAAGTATTATCCCGATTATTTAACAGGTCTTGCAGCCACACTTGCAGCAGCGTTGAGTATGCCGCTTGTAGGTGCAACAGGGCTCATGAGCACCTTTCCCGTACCTCTGTAAACATTAACGAGTCCCTCACCGCTTACAGCCGAGCCTATGAGTGAGCTTCCTGCCTTCTCAACAGTGAAATCAAGCTCTGCGGACCATGCAACTGCCATATTTCCGTCTATCTTCAGCTCGTCGCCGTTGAGCTGTACTTCTATAAGCTCTTCAGCAGGAACAATGCTCTCTAAAGCGACAACACCTGCACCCGAAAGTGAGAGGTTGAACATGCCCTCTCCGCCGAGAACTGCGGAAGAAACGTTCTTTCTTGCGATAACGTTCTGATTTACCGTACCGTCACATGCAAGGAACATGCCGTCCTCTATGACCATACCCTTGCCCCACTTGCTTACGTCCTCAAGGAGGATGTACTTATATGTAGGTTCGAGAACTACGACACCTGTGCCCTTATACTCGGGTTTTACAGCAGATTCCTTTGTAACAGCGCCCTTGAACATCTTGCCCATAAGGTCGCCAACGCCCTTGACTCCTGTAGTTACCTGTATAGCACCCGAAGTCCACTGCATAGCACCTGCCTGTATAACAGCGCTGTTTCCTTTGAGTCCGATAACTACCTGACGTCTGCGGACGCCCATTTTGCTCATAAAGAACTCGTTCTGTGCGGTAAAAGTATTTACGCTGAGGTCCCTTTCATACTCCAGTACCTTGAAGCATCCGAGTGAGTTGATGAATTTGCGGTTGTCATTTTCAAGATTGATGATGTTCATAGTTAATTCCTCTTCCTTTATTTAATATGATACATGTCACACCTTTGAGGTGTGTTCATTTCCGTTGCTTGATGAAACTATGCCAAATAGGTCACTTACTGCTTTTCTTCTTAGCTGATGTCTTCGGAGCTGACTTTTTTCTGCCTGATGCAGGCTTCTTTGCAGTTCTCTTTTCAAGGTTTGTCTTAAGGCGCTCCTGACGAGCCTGACGGTCCGAAAGTCTCTTGTAGGCGTCATCGTAGAGTGCCTCCTGAGAATTCAGCGGAACATCGCTTGCCCTTCTCATTGCCACACGGCTGTAGCTGCCGTCACTGTTCATGACTCTTGCCTTTACATTGTCCGCCATAAGAGTTCTGAACAGCTCACGGATGCGCTTTTTAAGGCGCTCATCCTCTATAGGTGCAGCCACCTCCACACGGCGGATAGTATTCCTGCTCATGTAGTCCGCAGAACCTATATACATCTTCTGAGCCTTGGAATCCTTGCCGAATATGAATATACGGCTGTGTTCAAGGAAACGTCCGACGATGCTTCTTACGGTTATATTCTCGGTGTATCCCTGAACTCCGGGAACGAGACAGCATATGCCTCTTACAACGAGTTCAACTTTCACTCCTACCTGTGATGCCTCCACCAGCTTATCGATTATAGTCCTGTCGCTGAGGGAATTTATCTTTGCAGCAATGTATCCCGAACCGCCCGAACGTGCAATATCTATCTGCTCATCCATAAGTGCGAGAACCTGCGGGCGCAGTGCAAGGGGAGACACAAGAAGTTTTCTTGTATCCTCTACGAATGTGCCGTTCTGAAGCGCTGTGAAAACATCCTCGGCATCGGCAGCGATATCTCTGTCTGCGGTAAGGAGCATAAGGTCCGTATAGAGTGCAGAGGTCTTTTCGTTGTAGTTGCCTGTACCGACCTGTGTTACGTACTCGAATCCGCCGCCTCTTGCCCTTCTTGTTATCAGCAGGAGCTTTGAATGTGCCTTGTAGTCCTTCGGCCCGTATATAACATTGACGCCCGAATTCTGGAGTATCTTGGACCACTCGATATTATTCGCCTCGTCGAATCTCGCACGAAGCTCTATCATTACCAGTACATCCTTGCCGTTTTCGGCAGCAGTACACAATGCGCTTATGACCTTGCTGTTGCGTGCAAGACGGTAAAGGGTTATCTTTATGGAAGTGACCTTCGGATCAACTGCGGATTCCTCCAGCAGTCTGATGAAGGATGTGGTCATGGACTCGAACGGATAGCTGAGGAGTATATCCTTGCTTTTCACCTGTGCGAACACGGACCTTGTATCGCTCAGCATCGCCGACTTCTGCGGAACTCTCTTAACGTAGTGAAGTTCGGGGGAGAGGTCCATTTCCTGAAGCTCGAAGAGATAGGATAAGTCAAGCGGTATATGCGAATGGAACACACGGTCGTTTTTGAGTTTCAGCTTACGGCAGATATAGTCCGTAGCGTCACGGCTGAACTCGTCGAAGACTTCAAGGCGCATAGGTGCAAGCTTTTTGCGCTTTGCCACAAGCTCTTCCATACGTTCGCGGAATTCCGCACCCTTGCCCGATACCATGATATCTGCACTTCTTGTGATGCGTATAAGCGCTCTGTCAAGGACCTTATAGCCCTTGAACATAAGATGAGCGTATTTCAGCACGACCTCTTCTTCGAGTATAAAGCGCTTTCCGCCGTTTCCGAGAGGGATGATACGCTCGCTGTTGTCACGGGTTATGGGGATAACTCCGATAGCTACGCCTTTTTTCGAGGCAAGCTGTACTGCGGCATATATCGCCTTGTTTTTCAGAAACGGGAACGGAAGTGCATCATTTATGACGATACCCGTGATAAAAGGCTTCAACTCGCGCTTGAAATAGAGTTCAAGGAAGCTGAGTTCCTCCGGGGTCGCATTTCCGAAGTTAACGTGTTCGTATCCGACCGCTTTCAGTTCCTGCATATTCTTTGTGAAGGTCTCTTCAACAGCAGGTCTGAGACGGCGGACAGCAGTAAATACGGCGTCAAGCTGCTGAGCGGGAGTCATACCCGTCTTGCTGTCGGGACGCTTGGGGGAATTGACTGCTGCATCCGTCAGAGAACCGACTCTTACCATAAAGAACTCGTCGAGGTTGCTCTGATATATAGCAGAAAACGAGAGTCTTTCAAGCAGTGGGTTACGTTCATCCGCCGCCTCTTCAAGAACACGGCTGTTGAATTTAAGCCATGAAAGCTCCCTGTTTTCGAGGTATTCCATAGTAGTCTCCAATCTGCCTTGCGGCATATTTTATATAAATGTCGCTATGTTTCTCAGACAATTTATACATTTTTATTATATAACTTTTTCCGTCGATTGTCAAGGTTTTTCAACACTATGCAATAGAGTATCCACCCTATTTCAGTCCTGCGTATAAAAAAGCCATAGCACTTCCGATCAGATCAGAAATACTATGGCTTTATAGTTTTTAGAATTGATTATTGATAAAGGTCAGACCTTATCAAAAATTCATTTTGCTGCGGACGATCTCCATTCTCTTTTCAAGGAAATCGTAGATAGAAACATTCTGGCCGCCGAACATGCCGAGAGCATCGCCCCACATGCCGCCCATCATGCCCCAGCCGCCGTTGCCGCCTGCAACGCCGTCTGCGTTTCCGCCGAAGTTCCAGCCGCCCCACTGGTTCCACTGGTTGTTATTACCCTGCTGTCCCCATGGATTCTGCTGCTGTCCCCAAGGATCCTGCTGCTGTCCCCACTGATTGTTATTGTTGTTGCCTGTTGAGAGACCGTTTGCAGACTTTGCTATGTTGGACTCGAACTGGTCTGCTGTAAAGAAGAATCTTGGATCTGCCTTTACGTGATCGCGGATTATAGAAGCATATCTGTTGATAGACTGTCCGGGATCGCTGTACATATTGTAGATAGTCTTTACATAGTCCTTGTACATATCGTAATACTCAGGAACCTGAAGAAGCTTTGCAAGCGGACGGTCAGCAACTGTTACCTGATAGAGTGAAGTTGTAACATCAGATTCAACAGAACCGCCGTTATCCATGAAATTACCCATTGAAAGGTTGTAGTCCCAGCCTACGAAGTAAGCCTTGCCGCCTGTGAACATGAGGTAGTAGTTATGAGCAAGTGTGCCGTTATAGCTGTCGTAGTTGCACATAACCGAGTTTACTGCGAAGCCCTTAAGGAAGCTCGGAACATCGATATAGTCCTCAATGAACGTATAGTTTGTGGATGTAAGCTGATTGATAGCAGTCTTTATGTCGCCGATATGCTGGAAGTTATCATCTGTACCGAACTTGACATCAAAGTTGCTCAGCTCCATATTCTCTGTGAAAGAGCAGTAGCCGTTGTTCTGACCGCCGAAGCCGCCCCAGCCGCCGCCGCCTTGTTTATCGGTAGCCTTGTAGAGAACGGAATCATTATCAACTGCATAGCGCTCTGCAAGAGTATTGCCTGGCTGTTCAGCGAGGAAATAGAAGCTGTAGAGATTGCCGTTGAGGTACATATCTGTGTATGCACATTTAGGTCCAACACCTTCTATCTCATCAAGAGCATCATAGCAGAGAACATCTCTCATGCATGAAGGATCGCCGAACATGTTGTTCATGCAGAATTCTGTAAGACCGTGGTAGTTGTTGAGCTTGTTATACTTATCAAGCTTTATGCGGAGACTGTACTTATCCTTGCCGGACTGTGTTACCATCATACGTGAGCTGTTGCCCTTTGTTCTGATAGCAGCGTTCTCGATCTTTTCGCCGTCGATGACGATATCGCATGGATAGTATTCTTCGCTTTCAGCGTTCTTGATGAGATCCTGCCACTGAGCCTCGCTCATCTGAACGTCTATCTTGTGAACGTTTGTCTTCTCGAAGAGATCGCCGTAGAGAAGCTCTCCGTCCTCTTTGTTGTTAACATCGCTGTACTTTGCGGGAGTGCCTGCCTTGAAGGAATCGCCCTGAGCAGAGCTGCACTGTATTCCGCCTGTGTACAGAGTATAGCCTGCGGACTGATCGAAGCCTGCTGAAGAAACGAGAGCATAGCTGAACTTCTTCGGGTTGTTTGCCTCGAATACAGTATTTCCGCCGCTTGTAAGAGTTATCGGGTTGTTCTTTGACCATTCCTTTACGTAATCCAGAACGATAGTCGGCTGAGTTACGTTAGTGAATGTAGCAAGCTGGTTGTCTGTAGCAGTTGCAAGGAGCTCGCCGCCTGTGATATTAACTTCAAGCTCGCAGGTAAGACCTCTGTCGCCGCAGGCAATAGTATTACCGCCTGAGATGTTGATAGCAGTCTCGCCCTGGATAGCGTCCTTGCCTGACTTGATGTTAATAGTACCGCCCTCGATATCAACATTGCCCTTGGATGACTTGATTCCGTCACCCTCTGCATCGATATTGAGAGTTCCTCCCTTTACTGTTACCGACTTCTTGCCCTTTACAGCGTCGTTGCCGTTTTCAGCATCAAGAGTATTTATTGTTATTACACCGCCTGTGATCTTGATATCATTGTTTGATACAACAGCGGTCTGATAGTTTGCGTTTATTTCGAGTTTACCTGTACCCTGATCGCCGCCCTTGATAGTAAGGTCGTCCTTAGCTTCGATAACAGCGGTATCAAGGAAGTCTCCGGCGTAAGCTGTTTCACCGTCGGAGAGGAAGTTTTCTGTGCCGTCCTCAAGGGTTATGGAAGTCTTATCCGCATTCTTTATGAATACAGCAGGAGCAGACTTGCCTGTGATCTTAACGCCCTTGAATATCAGCTTAACTGTACCCGGATCAGCATTCTCGTCGGGAACTTCAACATAGATCTGTCCGTCATCGAGAGTACCGTCGATATAGTAGCTTCCCGAGTGGCTGATAGTTACCTTTGAACCGTTAGCCTCTGCGTACTTGCCTTCTACGGATACAGAATTATTTTTCAGGTGGATATAGGTCTCAATGTCCTCAACAGGAACAGGAGCAGCAGTTGGTGCCTCTGTAGGAGCTTCAGTCGGAGCCTCTGTAGGAGCTGCTGTAGGAGCTTCTGTTACAGGCTGAACTGAACCATGACTGCCTTCCTGCCATGATTCAGGAAGTGAAGCTAAAACCTTTGCATCGAGCTTCTGGATGGAAAGAGCGTCCATAGCGGTAACGCCGTCGCCTCTGTTATAAACATCGGCATTATCCAGAGCCTGAGGTGAAAGATCGTATTTCTTTGAATTTGCAACATACTGAAGTATTGAAAGCGCATCGGCGATAGTTACATCACCGTCAAGAGAAGCGTCGCCATAAACAGTTTCCGCAGCCTGTGCAGACATTGATACAGCAGACGAAGCAGAGATAAGCATGCAGGCAGCAAATAAACCCGCACCCAATTTACCTGCCAGATGATTTTTCATAATGACCAGACTCCTTTACAATAAGATGAAGTATAGGGTATTAATACTTAGCTTAATCATAAAGTCCATACCTTAAAACAATCTTAAAATAATCTTAATGTTTTTAAGTGTTAACATACTGTTAATTTAGTTCTGTTAACTTTTTTAAGCAGGCGTGAGAATAGTCCCTTAAATAGCTGATATAGCCCTTCGATCGCATTTACAAAACCGAACAGTTTTTACAGCACCGCACCTCCCCCCAGAGATGCGGCGCCGCTTTTATTCAGTTGTTTCTCAATACAGCCACTTATTCGCGAACGTATCGAAGAAAGGATCCTTATTCTTTGGAAGATCAAATACTGATGTCTGGAGCTGTCCGAGATCCATAGTCGGCTGTATTCCGTATACATGATAATCGAAATACTGGACCATATACTTAACGTCCTCTTCTATGACAGCGTGACCTTCCTTATGTATATTGATCGCAATATGATCACTGAGATCGAGATAGTCGAATACATGCTTTGTTCCGAGATAGCTTGCCCACATTGACGGAGCGTTTACCCAGTCCTCACTTACGCATGAGCCTATGATGAACAGGTATCTGTTCGGATCTGCAACGAGTGAGCCCAGCATATGCTGATCCATAGGTATCTGGTTTGCGTTTCTGAATTCAAGGAAGCGGTTGTTGAACCAGCCTCTTTCATCCATGGACTGTAAGCTTCCGAGGGGTTCGTTCTGTCCGTATCTGTAGCTTGAAGAAGCGCCCTTTGATGAGAAGTCGTAGGTCTTGCCCTCAGACATATAGCGGTAAAGTGCCAGTCCTCCCGCACCTGAGCAGGAAGGAGCTACCATCTTGAATCTGGTATCGAAAGCACCGCATACAGCAGTAGCCTTGCCCCAGCGTGAAACGCCCGTAACGATAGAGCTGTCGGGATTAATGTTCAGTTCCTCGCCTGCACCAGCATAGAGAGCATCAAGTATCTTGCTGCATCCCCATGACCAGCCAAGCAGTGCGCCTGTCTGTTCATCCCAGTTGTTTCCGTAAGGATAGAGGGTATAGAATGCGCCCTGATGAGCTGTATTATCCGATGCTACAGGGTTTGAGAAGATACCTGCATCAATGGTTATAACGGCATAGCCGAGTCCCTTTGCAGTGCTCTCGGATATTCCTGTATGCATACCTACGATTACAGGAGCGCCGCCCTCATGTCTTACCTTGTTAGGACGTGTGATCTTTGCAGGGAATGACGCAGATTTACCTGTACTCAGGCGTTTTACGGTAATTGTCATGGTATCGCCGCTTATCTTGTAGGATACCTCTTCATCAGAACCGTCGCGGTACATTCCGTACATATAGTATTCGTACATACATCTCAGCTCGCTGGCACGTCTGTACCAGTCTTCCTGAGATTCTACCTTAGAACCGTCCATGAAAATGAACGGATCAGGTATATCGCTCTTGGATTGCAGTGAACCGACAGACGGGAAGTCGTAAGACTTCGGATAATCCTGCGGTTCAGGTATTGCAGGCTTTGGAAGCTCGGGGAATTCCTCGATAGCGCCTCCTGAGAAATCAGCAACATAATTTATATCTTCTGCCGTGATCTCGCCGTCTCCGTTGATATCAGCCTGCTTTAAAAGTGATTTTTCCTGTGATCCGATCTGGATAGTCTGACGCATAAGAACGACGTCAAAAACGTTTATAACGCCGTCTTCGTTAAGATCGCCTCTTATATTTTTTACTGTTGGTTTTGTTGACGGTGTGGCAGGAGTTGACGGCTTTGAAGATGCCGAACCCTTTATCACAATATCATCTGCATAGAAATTTACAAGGCTGTCGGGAGCTTCGATATAGACCTGAAGGTCCGATGCTCCTGACGGGATCGTATAGCTGCTGTTTGCGAGTGTTATCCACTCACCCTTTGATGCCGATTCCAGAGCTATCTGATCATACGATGTAACACCGCTCGCGTCGGAATACTGCAATGTAAGCTTGAAGTTTTCTGAAGCCGCACCCTCCCGGTACATAACATGGGCTTCAAAGCTATAGGTATTCCCTGCAGAGAAAGATGGACCCAGCGATTTTGTAACGCCGTTCCATTCCGCAGCGCGGTCGGTAACATAAATAGATGAATTACCGCTGTTTGCGTAGTCTTTGGTGACAGCTGCCGATGCCGAACCGCGTCCGGTCCAGCCGTCTGCGCCGCTTTCAAAGCCGCTTTCCAACAAAGTAACGATCTCGTTTTCGTCGGCTGCCAGACCACTGCCTACTACTGAACTGCCGAGACTTGATGCCGTCACGGCCGCCGCTAATAACAGCGACGAGAATTTTATGGACTTCATTATTAATCCCTCCGTACTCCGCCCTTTATACACCTGAAAGCTCCCCCTTATGAAACTGACAGGCAAAAGAACGGATTCTATACTTATTCCATAATATTCTGTTCGGCTATGTAGCGATCGTGGCTATATTCCAATTAAAATATAACGCAAATTATCCAAATTGTAAAGTAACTGTGAATAACTCCACAATTTTTGATTAGCAATCCGCAAGATTTGGTGCAAATTGTGCAAAAATCACAAAAAATGCATAATTTAAGTATCCTTTAAAGTAGATGCCTTCTCCGCAAATGCTGATATATCGCTAATTTTTGGGAAAAATCAATGTTCTGTATAAAACGGAAGCGGCTGTCAAATGACAGCCGCCTTATGAGGGATGATATATAAGGAATATGCTTTATCAATTATGGAGCTCAGCCAATGCTCCAGCTATCGAGCTCTGCGTTGCCGCTTGCTACGAAATAGAGATCCTTCTGTCCGCTTACTGAGCCGACTGTGGATACTGTGATATCGTCCATGCTGCTGCCGAGTTCTACATAACCCAGAACGTCGCCTGTAGGACTGCCTACGCAAACCTTTATAGCGCCGCTGCCTGAAGCTCTGAGTGTGATAGTATCTGCACCCTTGCTGAAGTTTACTCCGCTGACCTTGATCCAGCTTCCTGCCTTCATTGAAACAGTTGTGTTGCCGAGTCCGTTGACCTTGATATCGTTGGACTGGTTAGACATTGTCTCTGCCTGTACAGTTTCGTATGGATTGAGGCTCTCAAGCTGGCTTACGCCGTTCTGTGAACCGCTGCATGTGATCTTTCCGTTGTTTAAAGTTGCCTTATCGATACAGGGTGATCTGTAGTTAAGGCCCTTGCCGCCATTAACGCCCATACGCATTTCAAGCTGACGTGAGTGATAAAGTACGTAGTAGTTGCCCTTGAATTCGATAATCGAGTGGTGGTTGTTACCGCCGTTATCGAGTCTCTGTGAGCCTGTGTTCTTGAATACAACGCCCTGATACTGGTAACCCTTAAGAGGATCTGTTGATGTCATGTAACCGATATCAGCATTGCCGAATGAATTGCCGTTTACATTTGCACCGCCCGGAACATTCCAGTTGTGGCAGAATGAATAGTACCATGTGCTGCCGATCTTTATCATGCTTGAGTCTTCAAAGAGGTAAGGTGTGCCGGGATCGATAGGTGTACCTACGATAGATATCATGTCACTGCCAAGCTTAGCGATACGTCCCTGCTTTGTATTAGCAGCCTGTCCTTCCGGAACACCGCCGCCGTATGCAATGATACCTGTATCTGTGTCAGGATCATAGTAAACGCCGGGATCGAAGAGCCATGTTACGTTACTGTTAGGTGTGCTTCTTGAAATAAGCTCGTGACCAAGAGGATCCTTTACATTCTTGCTGAATGTCGGATCATCAGCAGTTATAACGCCGATACCTGAACCGTTGTTTGCGAAGTAAAGGAAGAACTTGTCCTGTCCGTTTATCTTCTTCCATGCAGCATCAGGAGCCCATGCGTTATTAGCCCATCTTGCTATAGGAGTGCCGTTTACTCTTGTCTTTGCAACAGGGATCTGACCGTGGTCAGTCCAGTTTACAAGGTCTGCTGTTGATAAAACGTTGATATAGCCTGAAGAATAGTCATTCTCGATCATCTGATTATTCTTGTATGCGAATTCATCAGCTGTTGTATAAACGTAAAGTCTTCCGTCGTATACGAGCCAGCCGGGATCAGCGCCGAAACGCTGTGTATAGATCGGATTGTTCTCTCCGTCCTTCTTATAGCTTGAACCTATCTTAACATTTTTGAAAAGTGATTCCATAAGTGATGTATCAACTGCCTTTGCTGAAACAGGGAATTCCTTTATCTTGTTAACGAGGTATTCGTTAAGGAGTACCACGTCATTCATCTCGAAAGTACCGCTCTGATCGACGTCAGCAGCCTTCTTGGTGTCGGAATCGCTTATGCCGTCAACGATGCCCTTACGAGCGAGAGGCATATCAAGTGCAGTGATCTTGCCATCGAAGTTGATGTCGCCTCTGATGAGCTTGCCTGAAGGTACGGGATCATTGCCCTGTGAAGGGATCTCTACAGGATCAGGACCGAGGATGCCTGTGCCTGCTACAGCACCGATAACTTCATCAACGTAGAATGAAGTGAGTGAATCCTCTGTCTCAACGTAGATCTGCATATTGGATGCGTCTGAAGGGATCTTGTAGTTTGTATTTGCAAGCTGTACCCACTCGCCTTTAACGCCTGTAGCTGTAGCTATCTTGTCATAATGAGGCTCTCCGTCAGAACCGTCATACTGAAGTGTAAGGTGGAATGTATCTGTAGCATCACCTGTAAGGTATGATACACATGCGCTGAAGCTGTACTCCTCGCCGGGCTTGAAAGCACGGGTATTGAGTGTGTAAGAAGCGCCGTTCCATGAAGCTTCACGGTCAGAAACATAAAGTGAGTTGCTTCCTACGAATGCTGTATCGCTGCTGGACTTTACCGAGTCTGCGCCGCGTGTTGTGAAGCCGTCCTCTGTGCCCTCGAATCCGCACTGGAAGTACCAGCCGTACTGGTTAGGCTCAACAGGTGTGGCTGTTGCACTGCCGATGTTAGGGTTCTTGCCGTCGCCCCACTCACTGTCGGGTACGAGCGAAGCAATAGCGGTATATGCAGCCTTTGCCTGGTTGTTCTTATCGTAAAGAAGCGGATCGTTGCTTTTTCCAGTTGCCTTGTCGGTACCTACCCATGAGTTAGCATCGTTAGGTCCCCAGATCTGCATAAGTGTTACCTTGTTGCCGTTCGGGTGGTTCTCGTTCCACTCCATAGCATGCTGGAAGATAGCCTTATACTTTGTAGCCTGATCCTGTAACGAGAACTTTCCGCCCTCAGTAGAGATATCGAGCTCTGTTACCTGAACATCGATGCCGAGGTTGAGGTATTTGTCCATAGCCTTGAGGTATGAATTTGTATCGCCCCATGCGTTGCTTGCAGCAGCGCTGATGTGGGACTGCATTCCCATTCCGTCCAGAACGCCCTTAGCGCTGAGCGGCTTGAGGATAGTATTTATAATGCAGTTCTGCTTGCCTTCTGCGAACTCGTTATAGTCATTGTAGTAAAGCTTGCATCCGTCGGGAGCGTACTGTCTTGCGTAAGTGAAAGCCTTCTCGATGAAGCTGTTGTCGCCGTAGACCTGAACCCAGCCTGACTTTCCGCCCTGTCCCTGAACATTATTGTCGCCGGGCTCTCTTGCGCCGCCGTAGTTTGCCTGACGGTTTCCGTCATCTGAAACGCACTCGTTGCAGACATCGTATGCGAATAATTCAAGTGAAGGATACTGGCTCTCGAAAGCTGCGAACATGTTCTTGATGTAGCTTTCCATACGTTTGTCCATGGTGCTCTTGCTTACCCATGCGCCGTTGGAATTGAAGCCTTCCTTGAAGAACTGAACAGGAGTCTGGCTGTGCCATACGAAAGTATGACCTCTGAAGCCGATGCCGTTCTTTGCAGCGAAATCGGCAATAGCAGAACATCTGCTGAGTGATACCTTTACATTTGTATCTGTAGAGCCGTCGAAAACGAGTGTAGCGTCAGGCTTTGTCTCGTTCTCGCACTCGATAACGTTGCAGTCCTTTGTGATATTTGCCTTGATTCCCGAATCATTTACAGTACCGCCGTTGAGGATATTACCAACACGGAAGTAGTTAGCGAATTCGTCCTTAAGTCCCTTGCCTGAAGGAATAGCATAGACATCTGCTGCCGACTTTTTGGTAGTTACCTTAACTTCATCGAAGCTGAAATCATCAGTCGAATCATTGGTAAGAGTCAGCATATACTCGTATGTTCCCTCGGGAGCCTTATAATCTGCGGAAAGCTCGGTCCACTGGCCGCCCTTTACCTTCTTTTCTGCAAGCTCAACAACTGTTTCCTTATCGGTCTTTGCATCGATATAAAGAAGTGTGAGCTTGAATGTACTGTCCTTCTCGCTGAACACCTGCATTGAGTAGTCATACTTTACTCCGCCTGTCAGGTAAAATCCCTTTGAAGAAGCAGCACCGTCCTCTGTGGAGGTACGTCCTGTGACCTTCATGCCTCTTGAAGCGCCGAAACCGCCGTTATCCTCGGCAGTGAGCACGATAGAATCGTCCGTACCGTGCCAGCCGTCGTAGTTTACCTCGAAGCTGTCGTAAACAACTTCAGCAGCGTAAGTCGGAGCTGCAAGCTGTGGGAAAGCCGCCATAGCACCTGCACAGCAGGTAAGCGACGTTAGTGCCGCAAGCATTTTTTTCATTTTCATAAACTGATCATCTCCTCATTAGATCTTAACATTGATTACCCTATTTGTCCTTTTGAATAAATCACTATAACGTCCGATCATTTATTCTGACTATATTATACAACGCTAAAACGAGAGTTTTCAACCCACAATTTGCAGATTTAGTGCAAAAAATGCAGATTAACCTATTGATTTTTGAATTTTCTATGTTATAATAAAGGTGTAATCAATAACCGCAATCAGGCGGTTATTGCCCCGAACTATGTTCGGGAAAGCGCAAATTCTTCATAAAATAGTGAATTTGCGCGTCACATTTCTTTATGTCAGGCTCATTTTGCCCTTTCGGGCAAAACAAAGTGCAAGAAAAAAACTTCTATATAATAATTTTTCTTGCACTTTGGCACCTTAAAATCGGATATCTACAGCTTGTATTATCCGATTTTAAGGTGTTGAGCAGACATTAATAAAGGTGTGATCAATAACCGCAATCAGGCGGTTATTGCCCCGAACTATGTTCGGGAAAGCGTAAATTCTTCATAAAATAGTGAATTTGCGCGTCACATTTCTTTATGTCAGGCAGACATTAATAAGGGTAAGGGAAAATAATGATCATCCGTCAGGGCGGCTTACGGCACTGTTTCAGCCGCATTAAACATCCGCCTGCGGAACACAAAAGGAGATAATCATGAATGGCAACGATCGTCCGCTCATAGGCGTCATTACCGCCAGAGCATCTCAGAGTGAACAGCGGCAGCTTCTGAAAGGCATACTTTCAAAAGCCGAAGAATTGGGTATGGATACCGCTGTATTTTCAAACGTATATAATTTCGTAGAGTATTTCGCAGACGTCGACGTTGAAAACAAGATATACGAGCTTGTCAAATCCGAACGTCTCGATGGGATAATCCTCGCCTCGGAATCGCTTATCTATCCGGACCTCAGAAAGAATATCTACAACTATTTCAGCGAAATGGATATCCCCATCGTCATAATAGATGCGGAGGTCGAAGGATACACCTGCATAAACAGTGATGTAAAACGTGATTTCAGCGATATCGCTCGTCATCTCACTGACGTTCACGGCTTTACCGATATCGATATCATTACAGGTCCCGATATGTACGAGACCTCGCTCCTGCGTGTTGCAGGAGTAAAGCAGGTAATGGACGAAAGAGGCATCCCCTTCGGCGAGGGAAACGTCATCTACGGCAATTTCTGGATAAATACAGGCGAAGACCTTGCCGTTGATTACATAAGCGGCAAGCGCCGAATCCCTCAGGCTGTTATCTGCGCCAACGACTACATGGCTTTCGGACTTCTTGACAAACTTTTCGATAACGATATAACTCCGCCCGACGATATTACAGTCATCGGATATGAGCACGTCGGAGAAAGGATATACCACTCCCCCGTGCTGACTACTTATCAGCGCACACGTTCGGCTATAGGCGCAAAAGCCGCCGCACTCATCTATTCGGAGATAACGGGTGCTCCTCCCCAGGACATCGATATTTCGGGATATATGATATGCGGTGATACCTGCTCCTGCGGTGTGGACAAAAAATACCTCCGCGAGGAATTTGTCGAAGTAAGACAGATACAGTTCTACAACGATATGAACTTCTGCGGCAATTTTGAACAGCAGTCCGCTGCCTGCCGCTCACTTTCGGACTATATCCGAACACTTCAGGAGTTCTCCTATTTAATAAGGAACGTTTCGGGAGTGTATCTCTGCCTTTACGAGAACTGGTGCAACAGAACGGGAAAAGATTCCATACATGAATGTACTAATAACGAACCGATGATATGCTACCGTATAATAAGTCCCGAACAGGCAACAAGCGATCCTAAGTTCTTCATAAGAGGTCAGCTCTTCCCGCCCGAACTTCCGGGTGCAGGTGATAAAAAGTTCCTGTTCTTCATACCTATGTTTTCAGAGGGAAAAGAGTACGGGCATTTCATTTTGCAGTATACAACTCCCGATACCTACGATGCTGTAATGATAGACTGGCTTAAAATAGCCGTAAATGCATTGCAGGTGCTTCGTATGAAGAACGATATCAACACTCTTCTCGAGTGCAGCAGTCTCTCGGAATATCACGATTCTGCTACAGGACTCTATAATAAGCGCGGTTTCGAGAACGAACTCGCAAGCACCTCAAAAGCTCTCAGCAAACAGGAAAATATACTTCTTATAATGGTGCGGACGGGTGTTTACTCCGATGACAGCCGCATAGACGAAAAAAATCTCTCCGTAAGGCTGGATATCGAGATATCCGAGTGTCTTAAGCGCCTCGCCGCCGATATAAACGGATTTTGTGGAAAGATCTCGGATAAGCTGTACGTTGTCGCAGCTTCAGGCGAATTTACCGAAGAAGAAGCTGACCTCATCGTGGATAAGCTGAATGTTATAATCTCACATTCACCGCTCTACAGTCAGGAACGAGGCCTTGATACGCTGTTCATGGGTTCAAGGATACTCTCGGAAGGCTCCAATAACGATGAGTGCATATTAACGCTCAGCGAAGAAATAAATACTAAGATAAAGGAGCTTTCCGAGGAACGCCGTCACGCATATTATAATGACTATTTAAAGGTAAGGAACTCTATGTACAGCGATCCCGGAAACGAATGGGATGCTCAGAAAACCTGCCGTGATTTCCGACTGAGTTACGGTCATTTCCGTGCTACCTACAAGGATATCTTCGGCATAAGCTTCCACCAGGACCTTATAAGAAGCCGTATCTCTATGGCAAAATACCTCCTCCTCACCACAAGTCTCAGCCTCCCCGCTATCGCATTCAAGTGCGGCTACGAGGATGACAAATACTTCATGCGGCAGTTCAGACAGTTCACTGGTACCACTCCCAACAGCTACAGAAACAGTTCCGTGTGACCTTTTTGCATACCGAATAACCGGTTTCACCGACCGTTCCCCCGAAAACCCGTTTTCACCTACCGTTTAACGGAAAACTATTGTGTTTTTTTGACATCATGCTATAATAGAATCATGAGGTGAGCACAAAGAAAGAAAACACCTCAGAAATTCCTTTTCTAAGGTATCTCAGCCGAACCGTCAAGCGCGCGTAGTATGGTAAAGCTTTGATATAAATACATTAAAACAAATTTATATTTAAAATGGAGGAAATCATAATGAACACTAATTTTACAGAACTTTCAATGAATGAGATCGAAGCTATCGAGGGTGGTAGATGGTACGTTAGAGTTGCTGGTGCTGCTCTCTTTGTTGCTGGCGTTGTAAGCACATTCTACGGCAATCCTATGGGCCCTGATGCTGCTGCACTTGGTGCATA
>FPJT01000009.1 GCA_900119535.1 Ruminococcus sp. XPD3002 | reverse complement strand
GGACTGAAAAAGGCTGCTCAGCAGTTAGGTATCCAGTATTACACACTGTCTGATTGGCGTACAAAGCGAAATGCCGCTGCCAAAGCTAAGAAGTATCAGATGACCGACGAAGAGCTTAAGCAGCGTAATCTTGAGCTTGAGCGCGAAAATGCCGAGCTTCGCAAAGCAAATGATATTCTCAAGGACGCACTCGGTTTTTTCGCAAAAGACCGGAAGAAGTAAAGACAAGCGAACGTCACCTGTTCGTCAATGAGTTCCGTAGCAAGTACGGAGCGAAAGCAATATGCAGATTTCTGAAAATCAGCGAATCAGGCTATTATCGCTGGCTCAGGAATCAGGGCAAGATAGGTGCAAGGCAGCTTCTTCTGGTCAAAATACAGGAAATTCTTTCAGAGCATCCTGACAATAAGAATTACGGAGTCAGAAGGATGCAGTCAGCTCTTGCACAGAAAGGCACTCATGTCAGTCTCAGAACAGTATACCGGACTATGAGCGAAGTCGGGCTTATCCACAGACATCGCAGACCTCACGGTATCACAAAAGCTGATACTGAAACTCAGGACAGAGAGAATCTGATCAAAAGAAACTTCACTGCAGACAAACCGCTGAAAAAACTGTTGACTGATATTACCGAGGTCCAGTGCGCTGACGGAAAGCTCTATGTTTCACCGATTCTCGACTGCTTCAACGGTGAGATCATTGCTCTTGAAATGCGTGATAACATGAAGAAGGAACTTTGCATAGGCACCGTAAAACAGCTGCGTGAAAAGTACGGCAGACTCGAAGGAACTGTTCTTCACAGCGACCGTGGCTGCCAGTACACAAGCTACGCTTTTCGCAGGGAACTTGTAACAAATGGGCTCATCCAAAGCCTCAGCGGTACTGCTCACTGCTATGACAACGCTCGTATGGAGAGCTTCTTTGCCACGCTGAAAAAAGAAAAGCTGTATCAGATCCCGACCTACAGAATGAAACGTGAAGAAGTCAAAACTGTCATATTTCGATACATCTTCGGTTATTACAACACCCAGAGGATCAACAGCTTCAACGAGGGCGGCCTCCCACCTGTGGCACTAAGAACTTCAACTGGGCTGGCTCATCACGCCGCCTGACTCCTGCCTATCCAAGATTTTGGGTATTCTCCGACTGCACATTTCTTGACAATTCCACTCTTGAATCAGTCACAATCTCTGATTCTGTTACACATATCGGTAGTATTGCATTTAGCGATTGTGAATCTCTTGAATCAGTAACTATCCCAAATTCTGTTACAAGCATTGGCGATAATCCATTTTATAGAACAAAATGGCTTAAAGAGAACACTGATAAAACGCCTCTGTTTGCTGTTAATGGTATTCTTATCGACGGAAAAAAATGCTCTGGTGATATATTAATTCCCGATTCTGTTGCAAGAATTGCAAATTATGCGTTTTCTAGTTGCGAATCTCTTGAATCAATAACTCTTCCAAGTTCAGTTACAAACATCGGAACACTCGCGTTTTTACATTGTTCTTCCCTTGAATCAATAACCATACTGAATCCTGAATGTGAAATAGCTGATTATGCATATACAATAACTAATTACATTGATGAAAATAAAAATGAGATGTTTACAGGCATAATAAAAGGCTATGACAACTCCACAGCGCAAGCCTATGCAGAGAAATACAACTATAAATTCGAGTCCCTCGGCGCAGCTCCCACAAATACCGTAACAGAGTCAGGCGACCTTAACAGCGACGGCAAAATAGACGCAAACGATGCTACACTTGTCCTTGTCAACTACTCGCTGCTGTCAACGGGTGAAAAGATGCAGCTGACAGAGAGTCAGCAGAAAGCCGCAGACGTAAACGGCGACGGAAAGATAGATGCTTCTGATGCTACTCTGATTCTTCAGTACTATTCGTACCTCTCTACAGGTGGAGATATGGACTTCAAATTATTTATAAAATAAAGCCGTTGATACTTGTATCAACGCAAGGAGGTATTATCATGAAAAACAAAAAAGTTATATCCGCTGTTTTATCAGCATTATTCGTAACTATGGGAATTAATTTTTCTTTTTCAGATGCAGCTGTTATAGAACCTGAAATTGTAAAGACAGAAACGTGGACAACTTCATATTATATTGATGATGATATTGATACATTATATCCATATATTGACTGTCAGGCTGATATCTATAATGACGGTACCGTAAAATGTTATTTTTGGAATACACATGAGTGGGATGGATTTGCAACTGTTAGTCATCGCGCTATAATAATTAATTCTGTGCCAGTAAGTGAAAATTCAAGGGAATATGCGTTTAAAAATCAGAATGCTTATTATTCAACAAATGGGAAAAATAAAGAGTATGCTATATCAAAAGAGAGCTATGAAAATAAAATACAAGATCCTATTGAAGATTATTCTTTTTGGCAACACCAGGATATTAGCTCTAATCCTAAAAGTTATGGTGTGTACGAGTGCCTAAGTAATTTTCATAAGACTGGATTCAGCAATAACGAAAGATATTATTTCTATTCGGAATTGGGAAGTCGAGTAAGTTCATGTCTGTTGCATTATGGTTATGAAGGAGCGCTCCCCCAAATGGCTGTTGGTGAAAAATCTATGGTCGTTTTTACTCCAAATGTTGATCCGCTTGATACTTATAATATCAGATTCCTCGGACATGATATTACTGTTTCACCTGATATTCTTTCTTCTCATATCGTTGCAACGCCTCAATTAACTGAACAAGAAAAATATATTGCTGAGCTTGAACAAAAAAATCGTGAACTTACAGAAGAATTGGAACGCTTAAAAGCTGAACCAAGTTCTATACTGGATGATATAGACAGACTTGATGCGAACAGCGATGGAAAAGTCGATGCATCAGACGCTTCCATTATATTGAGTATATATGCATATAATAGTACAAATAAAGTTCCTATCACTTCGTTAAGTGAATATTTCTCAATTGAACAATAACCATAGTTGATATTTGTATCAACGTAGAAACAGGCTCCCTTTCAGATTAAATCTGTCAGGGAGCTTTTTATGAAGGTGGTGTATATGTCTCTATGGAATACTATTATTATAGCAGCAAAACAGAACGGTGTCAATCTTTTGAACCATAAACCAGAGCGTTAAGCTGCATTACTCTCTTGCGGAGAAGCTCGTTTTCTTCCTGTGTGAGAGATAATTTTTCTTTCAATTCTCTTCTTTCATACTTCTGCCGTTGTCTAAGATTATGCAATCTGATGTTCATTTGCTGATCGATTATCATAGGTCTACACTCATCACAATACTTTGCTCTGATAATGCTATAGTAACTTTTCTTTCCGTAAGGTGTCGCTCCTGTGTCATGATTGCCAATCCATTGACCGCAGATAATGCAGAAGTGGTCAGCGGATTTCCTGTTGTTTTTAATCATACAAATCATCCTTTCCGTTATGTAACGCAAAGGTTCTTCTTCAACCTTTGCGTTACGTTTGCGTTACGTTGGTATACAGAGAAGGCTTTTTTCTTCCCGGCAGGGGAGAGAGGTACATCAAGGGGAGGGCAACTCCCCTGTTATTCTGTAACAGTTTCCTCTGATTCATCATCGTCTGAATCATACGGAAGCTCTCCCCAACGTCTAAGAGTGACAGCAGTAACGTGTCTCTTATGCAACTGCTCTGACTTCTCGAACAGGTCAATAAGGAGTTGCTCTCGTTCGTTCTCAGCAATGACTTTCAGCTGCTTGGTGCTGACGTTCTTTCCGTTGCACAGAAAGTCATACTTACTTCCCTTTCCGTCATACAGTGTTGGAACGTCAATGGTGACATTCTTCAGATGCCGACAGTCAGTGTTATTGAGATCAATGATCATGTTCTCTATAGTTCTGTATTTCTGTGCCGTATCATAAAGATCATCGATGCTGTCAAGATACTGTATGATCTGACGTGGTGATAGATGCTTCTGTTTGCGCTTATAGTGTTTCCACACAAGAAATGCGAAGCAACTCCAAAATACAGCAAAGAAGATATATTCATCCATAGGCAGCTCCCCTCCTTACACAACATCAGGAACCTTACACAACATCAGGAAACTGATTAATGACGAATTCATACTTCCATGTATCATCAGCCTTGATTCCGTCTTTTCTGAGCCATTCCCTGATAGTAAGATAGCAGTTGCTATAATTCTTTCCTGTGCGTTCGCAGTATTCATCAACACGTTCTATGTAGTCTGTAGTTGTTTTTTTGCCATAGTCAGCGAGCAAAGAATTGTATTCTTCATCTGTGAGTGTGACGTGTGAGTATTCGCCGTATATTAATGCGCCAGCATTATTTGTCTTTGTATTTGTTTTTGTATTAGTCTTTGTCTTTGTATTGGTGCTTCTGGTGCTTGAATAATCACGCTCGTTCACGTTCGTGGTATCAAAAGCACGTTCGTCAACGTTCGTGTTTTTGGCTTCACGTTTTTTCCGTTCACGAGTAGTGGCTATTTCTTTGTTCTTCCTGCATTTCTCGTCATACTTGTTAGCCACTTCATCAAGTTGTGCCTTGATAACGCTGAAAAGTACATTGACAGTAAGATCATCGGAATTCAGCTCTTCCCCTGTTGCGCTGTATTCAAAAATGCCTTTTATAAGCTTTCCTGCCTGTTCATCAGACAGCATATTGAATTCCTTCTGCCTGTCAAGAAATAGTGTGATGTATTTTAATTCTGCCATGTTTATTACCACCCTTTCATGGAAGTTGATATTTTATATTATACTCAAATTTGAGTATGTGTCAATAAAAATTAAAAAAATAATGCTCAAAAATGAGTTTTTTGTTATTCTTATCAATTACGCAAATACTCAAAAAAGCAAAATCTGTAGATAATTACAAAATTCAAAAAAAATATTGAATTATAAGAAAATACATGGTACAATTAAATAGAATAATACCATTTATTAGAATGGAGATGAACTCATAATTGGAAACCAATGATATTTTAAAGAAACTTAGAACTGAGAACGGATTAACTCTTGGAGAACTTTCTGAGAAATTAGATATTCATAAAACGAACCTATCTGATTTGGAGAATGGCAGAAGGAAAATAGGACTCTCTGTTCTTACTAAACTTGCGGATTATTATAACGTATCCCTTGATTACATCATGGGCAGAGAAGTAGTTCAGGAATTAGATAATCGCTCTGATATTGAAAAAATATCAGCAGAAAATAATCTTACTGACTCAGATCAGGAGTTCCTTAAGCAGAATCAAGAACAGCTTGTTCAACTTTTGAAGAAAAAACAAAATGAGATAGACGAGCTGAAAAGGGAGAATCAGGAACTCAGAGCTAAATGCGAGTAATTTTCTTTTTTCAAAATAGTTCGTTGATACAAATATCAACTATAGATCCCAAAAGGAGGAAATACTATGAATCTCGATGAAATTAAATTAGCTGTACAGAAAGCTGCGGAAGAGTTTCCTATTAAACGAGTTATTCTTTTCGGCTCACAGGCTAACGGGACTGCTACCGAGAAAAGCGATATCGATTTAATAGTAGAGTTTAGTAAGCCTGTTACGCTAATCACTTTAGCTAAAGTCACACAGTTTTTAGAAAATCTCCTGAACAAGAATGTCGACGTTATACACGGACCGATCCAAAGCACTGACCTTTTGGACATAGATAAGGAGATAGAGATATATGCAGCGTAGAGATCTGATTATTCTGAAGAAAATACTTTCAGAAATAGATATTGCATTTGAAATGCTGGGCAATGCGGATTTAGACAGCTTTCTTGTTGACGAAAAGCTGAAAAGAGCTGTCGGAATGACGGTTATTAATATAGGTGAACTTGTGAAAAACATTACTGAGGAAACAAGACTATCTTACAATCAAATTCCTTGGAAGGCTATTGCTGGGATGAGGGACATTGCAGCACATAAGTATCAGACTCTTAGAATGGAGGATGTATACAATACCGTTGTTATGGATTTTCCGGATTTAAGAGAAAAACTAAATAGCATTATAGACATTGAAGAGGCATAAAAAATAGCTTGCCGAAAGCAAGCTATTTTTATAGTGTTAAATTAGGAACAGCGTTGATATTTGTATCAACGATCAAACGTTTCTAAGCTGAATTTTCAGGATGAAAAGATCGGAAATAATTTGAATTCAACTCAAAAAATAGAGATATTATTTTTTCATATATTAGTATATAAACCTATTGACAATCACATTTATTTGTGATATAATGGTTACATACTTAATAAAAAATCACCTCGCAGGGAGCGTAAGGACGGCAATCCCGACACTCCCCGTAATCAGACAGATGTAGTGAGCATCTGAATGACTTAGCAAGATGACTATTTTGCGTGTATTATTATATCACGTTTAATATAGTATTGTCAAGCCTTTCAGGAATGTGTCCGCATCGTCTGAAAGGTTTGTTTTTTGTAGTATAGAATCTTGATAACTGAATACCAAGATTTGAAGCGAATTTACTCATGCTTACTCTTGTTCGATTTCTTCAAATCCGTAACCATTCGGAGAGAGGACGAACCGGGGGAGTGAGCCGTTAATGTGAGCCTGTTCAGATAACTGAATCAATTCCTGTGTTTGTCAGGATAAGGCAGCAGTCTCGTTGATACAAATATCAACCTGATCTCACAAGCCACGAAGTTATGAGTAATGCGGAAGCGTGATGTGAAATAGCGTAAACGCTTACCGAGTACAAACAAGAGTTATCAATTCAGATTTAAAGTAGTTGAACAATAAGCTGTACTTATTGTGCAGCTTATTAACTGCTTTATCATAGACCTCTGAACCTTAAACATGTTCATGCATAAAATTATTATAGCACGAAACAATCCTAATGTCAATTGTTTTTCTTAATATAGTAAGTACCCAGCACACAAACTATTGTATTCTGAGTAGTTATTGTATGAAAGTGCTATGCAAAAGTTGCGGGTTTTTACTGCCATTTCCCAAAACAATTGCATAGCACTTTTCAATTTGGTTGCGGCGGCTGGATTTGAACCAACGACCTTCGGGTTATGAGCCCGACGAGCTACCTAGCTGCTCCACACCGCGATATACATTCGTCATACGACTTAATTATTATATCATATAAAGGAGTATCTGTCAAGAGAAACGGAGTTATTTTTTTGTTTTAACTATATTTCGTAAAAACAAGACATATTTGCTCGTTGAATAACGAAATAAATTGTTATCAATCACTTTTATCAGTCGTAACTCATGCAATAAAGTACCGCCATAGTATCTAACGTAAGTTAACTATGGCGGACTTTAGAATAATCTTTATTGAAATGAAAAACTTTTTCTCGTCATATTCCCCAACGAAGTCTTCATCGATTTAAACGGTTTGTTTTTCATTTTTCATCCCTTTATGTTCACATACGATCAGCTTCTTTTACAGATGATCATTTTTCAGTCAAGTCCCTCGATGAATCCCTTCATATCCTTGCTTATGCGTTCATACTCGAAGTCATGAACATAGTGACCGCAGTCGAGCTTTATGAGCTTTCCGTCTGAGGAAGCATCCACCATTGCCTGTGCGCCCTTTTCCCAGCTTTCATCGGCTTGTGTGCTGTCGGGAGAAAGGTACAGTATCATTGGTACAGTCGGCAGCGCAGAACCGTTTATCTCTGCATTTACCGCCCTCTCGATATCCTGTTTGCCTTCGTTCATGATCGTTTCGTTAAGCAGATTGTGACAGGTCATCTCGGTGAATATATTATTTTCTTCCTCTGTCAGCGTCCCGGATTGGTCGAGACTTCCCAAACGTAAAAGTCCCGTTGCTTTTTCAAATTTATTTATCCCGATAGCAAGCTTCATAAGACTCTGCTCTTTTTTGTAAAGCTCCTCGCTTTTGCAGTTCGCTGTACACATATCCAGTCCGAATATAGCCTCTACCTCGTTGGGGTATTTCTGTGCCCAAAGAGTAGCTTCATATCCGGAGAAAGAGTGTGCGCACAGCACGTAGGGACCTTCTATCCCCGCCTTTTGCAGAGCCTCTCTGTCCTGGCGGAGTATGGTATCAAAATCTCGCTCGCCCTCAACGATATCGCTGAATCCATAACCGAATTTCTCCACAACGGCAATTTTATTTTCATCACTCAGCCTGCTGTAAAGAGGTTTGAAGTCAAGTATAGGAGAGGAAGTACCCCAGCCCGACATGAACACGATGGTGTGTTTTCCTTCGCCCTCGGTGTATATGCTCATATTGTGACCGTCCACCTCCACAAGCTGTCCGAGGGGTGTTTCGTAAAGGTCTTTGTTCTTTCTCAGCATTATCTGATTGTAGATCGTCATTATGATAAGTAATATTGATAACAGTATCAGAAGTCCGAGTATTATTTTCCCTGTGAGTTTCAATGCTTTTTTCATGTGTACTCTCCTATCGTATTGTCAGTTTTTCTGCCTTTCTGCGATTTTATGTAATATCTCCGAAAATTCTTCCGAACGGGATTCAAGCAGACCGTGTGTCGCATCTTTCATCACGAACATTTCCTTTTCGGGAGCGTTCACCTGCTCGAAGTATTCACAGGCAAGCCAGTAATTTGTCTGATAATCCATATCTCCGTTTATATTGTAGTAGGGTACTTGATAATCGTATTGACCCGTCAGTGACAGCTTTGCCATATCGCCTGTGAAGAAATCCATATACGGCTTGAATGATACTTCGCTGTTTTTGACATACCCGATAAAATCTTTGATCGTATAGTTCGGGTTGAACAGTATCGTAGTGAATACGCTATAATCTGTGCCATCCTTCATCGCGCCGTAGCCGTATCTGTCCATGATCTCGTTTCTTGCCATAAGAGCCTCCACTGTATCTGCATTGTCGGGAGACCATTTTGCAAGCAGTGCCTTTCCCTCTTCGTCGCCCTCGCTCCACTTCTGCGCCGCTTCGTAAAGCCTCTTTTCATTCTCCTGATCGTCGATGAACTGCCCCGTGCCGATAAAAGCATCGTAGTATTCAGGATATTCGAGAGCTAAGTTTGCACCGAACAGCGAACCCCACGAATGTCCCAGAAGGGTAATCTTATCCTTGCCCATGTAGTCGAGCAGATATTCGGTCATTTCCTTGCCGTCCTGCATCATGATGTCTGCGGTTATGGTATCTGTCTTTGAGGTGTCGTAGCTTTTTCCGCAGTTTCTCTGATCCCACGTTACCACCGTATAAACGTCGCTCCACTTTCTTGTGAACGCATAGTCAAGATGGCTTGTTGCGGAACCGGGCCCTCCGTGCAGATACAGCAGAACGGGATTATCCTTGTCCTGCCCGTAGATGTTTATCCACTGCTTCGTTCCGTTTATATCGACATACATAGATTCGTTGATGCCGCCGTCTGGCGTTCTGCTGTTTACCGTTTTGCCGATCATCCGTACAACAAGCAGTATGATTATTGCTGCCGCAAGTGTTATCAGTATTCCGAGTAATATCTTCCCTGTGAGTTTCAATGCTTTTTTCATATCCTGTTCTCCTTACATAACTCTGCACAACAACTGAAAATCGGCTAAAACATGCTGTAGATAGCAGTTCCAGCCGATCTCAAGTCATTAAAGCGCAATAACACGCGATGTTTATCTGCCTTCCGGCTCAAACATCAATTCATGGACATCAGGCTGTTTTATTTATTGAAACATCACCCGAAGCAGTATCTATATTGATCTTATTATTACCTGAGCCGCAGATATACTTATCCCCTTTATGTGTAAGAGGGATATCCGTGTTGAAATCACCTGAAGCAGTATCTATATTAGCTGTAAAGTCTGAATTTTCCGGAACATAGATCATAACGTCACCTGAAGCGCTGTCGATCGATACATTTTCAGGCATTTCAGCAGCAGTAAGAGTAACATTTCCGTTTGCAGTACCGGCTTTAACGGTTTTAGCGGAAGATACAGTCATAGTCTGCTTTCCTGATGCAGTATCTGTTGAGATCTCTCCCACCTGATCTGCTGTTATATTTACAGCACCTGACGCTGTATCAACCTTAATGCTTTCGGATTCACCATTCTGAATGATATCGACAGTACCGGAAGCAGTATCAACATCAAATTTTTTCGCAGAGCAGTTATTGAGCTTTACCGCACCCGATGCCATATCCGCATTTATAGTATCAGCCGTTATTTCCTCGGCATCAAATCCGCAGGAAGCTCCGTCGATCGTAAGTGAAGAAAGCTGAATGTTCTTTGGTATCTTTATCTCAAGGTGCTTATCAGCTTCGGATCCTTTCCAGTTATATCCCGACTCGCAGTACTGAACCCTGAGAGTTCCGTTATCCAGCCATGTATGTACCTGTTCGGACTCACTGAGTTCACGGGCAGCAGTCTCAACGATGCTGACTGTATTTTCCTCCTGTCTGTAAACGTCAACCTTGCCCGAAGTCCAGTTTATGTCTATATTGTTCACTGTCTGACTGATCTCGCAGTCTCCTGCGGTATACTTATCAGGATTGCTGTAAACCCCATTTGTTGAATAACCGATATTCATGCAGCTTACAAGGCTGCTGAGCATAATACAAGAAGCGATTGTCACCGATATTTTTTTAATGATTTTCATTTGTTATTCCTCCCAGAATTGTTTTTAATTGCACCTATAACAGCCATTACAGCTGCTATAACTGCTCCCGATATCAATATTATCCAGCTTATGCTGTCGTTAATGCCGCTTGCCGAAGTAAATCCTGCTCCGAACTGCGGCAGTCTTGGTTCCTGTCCGAGCATCATCAGCACAGGTGCATCCGAAAAGAAATACATCAGAGCCGAGAATGCTATGCAGCAGGCTGCTTTAAGATAACCGTTCCACTTTGGCAGACGTATCAGCAGGAACATTCCCCAGACGTATACCAGTGCAGGCAGCGAGCAAGCTGCAGCTGTACGGAAGAATCCCGGTTTACCGTAGCTAAGTCCGATACTTAACATCATCAATACAAAAGTTAGAGTATAGACCGCAGCAACAGTGAAAAGCTTATTATTACCGAGTCGTTTCGCTACAGGCTCCGCTCTTACGATAAACGGAGTAAATATCAGCGCTAATCCGAAAATTACCGAAAATGCTGCGGTAAAGAACCAGCTTCCGCCAGAATAAATACAGCACACGGCAAGCAGAACGGTCAGGCTTGCGGCAAAACTGCCGATAGTCCAGAGTCCCTTATTTTTTTCAGCCATAAGCGGCACTACTATCAACGAAGCAGGTATCAGCATTGCCGCAAGCACGATAAAGAACCAGCTGAGTCCCGAACCCGATACAAGGTCCACTATCAGGCAGATAAGTATAGGCAGCGAAAATACCGCACCTATTACTGTTCCAACGATCGCACTCTTGCGCTTGAAGTATTTCGCCTGAGTTTTGATAACGTCGTTTCGTTCCTGTTTTATTGTTTCCTCGATGTTGAAGCTGTTCATTTCCTCCAGCAGTCCCGTACAATCGGGACACTCTGCAAGATGCTCTTCAACCGCTTCTGCACTGGCTTTACTGCAAGCCTGATCCTTGTAAAGCGGAAGCAGATCACGTATCATTTCACAATTATATTTCATTTTTATCCATCCTTTCCTTAAGCTTTAATCTGGCACGATGATAGGTGACTCGCGCCCAGGTCTCTGTCTTTCCGAAAATAGCACCTATCTGGGTAAAGGACAGTTCCCCGAACACTCTTAGTTCAAAGACTTCCCTGTATGGTTCCTCCATTGAATGAAGCAGAAGATGTATACGGAATGATGTATCCTGATCTGTTATGCTCTGCTCGATATCGGTACCTATATCAGCCTGAGGTTCATCAGGTTCTTCCTGTAAACGGGACTGCTTTCTTGTTGAATCTATAAATGCGTTCTTGGCGATAGCACAAAGCCATGAATACGATTCCGATTCGCCGCGGAAAGTATGCTGAGTAGTCATTGCCTTGAAAAAGGTCTCCTGCGTTATCTCCTCAGCAGCATGTTTGTCCTTTGCAAGAGTCATCACATAAGAGTAGACTTTCATATAGCAGGTCTCATACAGTTGTTCTGCAGTCTTTTTATCCAATCATCACACCTCCTTTCCTGCTTCTGTAGGTTAGACGGACAAAGCAAGGATTCGTTACAAAAAATTTCAAAAAATTTTTTCTCCCGAAAAATCGGCATTTCCGGGACTTTTTTCATTGTGAGCCGAAAAAATTTTTTTCAGTCCGCAAACTGTAATTGAGCCATAGCATTGACATAATGCTATGGCTTCAGTTTATCAAAAAGTATGGCTTCATCGGGGAACGCCCTCTCTTGCATGGCACTTCGTATCGCAGGGCTCTGCCTTTTGGATCCCCGAATTATTGATCTCAATCTTTTATGTCATATCGATATATATTCACTGTCGGTATTGAGCGGAACAATGTGACTGTCAACTGCACTGCGGTCGATATCGTCGCCTATGACTATAAGCACTGCCTGCCCCTCTCGCACACGATTGATAACGGTGTTTTCCTTCATGGCATTTATCCTCAGCCACTCGCCGTTCTCAGCAGGCAGTGAGCCCTTTATGCGGAATATCTTTCCGCAGCGCTCATCCGCCATTATACCGTTTATCATCTTCTCCGCTTCGCTTTCAGGAACTCTTATATTCATGAAGTAGTGTACTTCACTGTGTATGTCCTCGAAGCTGAACTGCTTTACGTATGCCGAATTGCGATAACCCGAATTCATCAGCAGTTCGTAGTCCGCATCCGTCATATTCTCCCAGTCCGCAGAGAATACGTCCTTTGAAGAAAGTCTTCTGTCGCAGCGGATAAATTCAAGGGCACGGTTTATATGTGCAAGTATACGCTCGGAAGCCACCTCCCTGTCCCCTTCCCTGCACTTGCTGAGAAGAAGTTTTCCGCAGCATGCCGCCTCTGAACCAAGAAAATACTCCATCTGATCGGTTAGGATGTCATCGGTCTCGGCGTCCGCAACGGTAAGTATGCATCCTACCTCGAACCAGCTGTCTATAGGCGGTTCGTGGAGGGTGTCAAAAAATTCGTCCATATCAAAAATGCCCGAAGGTTCGACTATAACACGGTCAAATCCCTGCATACTCAGTGATATGAGCTGAGTCTTGAAACGTCTTCTGTGACAGTCGGGATCACCGCCGCCTGTTATCATTGCAAGCTGACAGTTATCGCATTTCAGATCCTGAAGCATCAGCATATCAGCATTTACCGCTCCGAAATCGTTTTCGAGTATAGCTATCCTCATTCCCTTGTCAATAAGGTGTCTTGCATATCGGCGTATGAATGTGGTCTTACCCGAACCGAGTATACCCGTAATAAGGTCTATTTTAGTCATTATCTGTCCTTTCTGATACCGTGAACAATTCACGTTTCCATGCGATGTACAGGGCTATATCCTCAGCCGAAGGTTCTCTGCCCTCGTTCAGTGCGTTAAATACCCTGATCCCTGCCTCTGCACCGTATTTATCACTGTTTTCGTTCACGGTAATACGGCGGTACTTTCCGCATAACACCCTGCACTCCGTTACAGGAGGAGCGCCGTTCCTGTCGGTTATGCACATATTCCCGGGACTCACTGCACTTTCAGTAATATCAAGCTCCATAAACGGCGGAAGAAGGACCTCCGCCTCGGAGGATTTAACGTATTCGCTCAGTACCTCTCCCATCGGTATACATGGAGTTCCCTGCGGTATGATAAACTTCATAAGTGCGATACCAGTCCTGTCACGGTACTCGCTGAGAAAGCCTGCCTCGGATGTGGAGGTGAAAGAAACTGTGTGTCCTTTCTGCTTCATTACCGAGTAGTCCGAAAAACGCTCAACACGGAAAGTATGTCTTTCTGTTTCGGAGCGGTTCTTCCCGAATACAGAGAACAGTGCGTTGAAAAAGCCTGCAAGTCGAGGAATATCCGCAATTATGTCGGGATCAAGGTACTTTCCCTCACCTGCCCTTGCTGTTTCTGTTCCGATCCCGTCAAAAAACAGCGAATTCAGCACCACATACGCTTTCGGATCACTCCAGAAAGGTTCACTGCCCTCGACGTCACCTGTGTAAAAGCGTACCGCTCTTATCTCTTCCTTTGTATACATCATTTTGCCTCTGCGATCATGCGTCTGAGGGCAACGATATCGAATGTATTTATCTTTCCGTCGCCGTTGATATCTTCTGCTCTGACCGTAGACTGCGGCTGAGTTATGAACTGTGCAAGAAGTTCAAGGTCCTTTCCGTCCAGGGCAGTATCACCGTTGATATCTCCCCTTTTATCTGATACAGAAACAGTGATATCCGTCTTGGTAAATTCGTCGGTATATGTATCATACTGCCAGATCGTATTGTCCTTGCGCATGAAGAATACAGTTTTCCCTTTTTCGTTATTAATGCAGTTGATATAGCGCTCCACGTTGGTTATTGAGTTCTTCTTTTCGCCGTTATTGATATACATCACATCGTCATTTGAAATAATGTAATCATATGTTACTCCGCCCGAACCGCCGGCAGTCTGATAACTAACCGGACCTTTTTGGTAAGGAATAAATAGTCCGCAAACACGTACTGTACGGGAAGATGAAGAAATACCGTCAGGTACTGCGACAGTTCCCTTTTCAAGGGTATAGCTGATACCGTCCTTATCGGTATAAAGCGGACCGTAGTACTTGTTGTCATAATGTGTATATGCCACCGATACCACATTTTCAGCTATCTTTTTAACTATAGCTCCCTTAACACCTGGTTCAACATGCCACAGTATGTTTTTATCGTCCACAAAATAATCGCTCAAAGCGGATATTGGCGATGTTATGGAAGTCGGCCAGCCTTTTTCTTCCTGTCTGTCAACGTATACTAACTTGCCCGATCTGTCCAGATATCCCTTATCCGTCCCCTTTATCGGGCACTCGAAGTTATCCCCGACCTTGAAAGTTCTGAACTCGCCTGATTCGTCCTTTTCGAGAATGTACGCACTTCCCTTCTCGTCCACAAGGAAACTCCTATCAGCATACACTATCTTTCCGATTCCGAGCTCAACAGGTTTATCCTCTATCAGTACTTTTCCGTCTTTGAAAACAAGTACATCAACGTTAGGTGTCGCCAGAGTTTTAAGGTTAAGATATCTCAGATCAGTCCTGCACAGAACGTCATCATATTTTTTCTCCCAGCCGTTCTCAGTGAGGTTGTAAATGCTGTCACCGATCACAATTGAAAGCTCATTATAGACTTTTATGTCCTTCGGTTCTTCCAGCGGAGGATCATAAGTATTCTTCGTAGGAGCAACGGTTATTGTTCCCGTATGTACTGCCTTGCCGCCGCATTCCACTGTGTACTTCGTAGTACCTGCTTTCTTTCCGAATATCTGAGCAGATGCGTAACGCCACGGTGATGATGTACCTGAGAGAATATCTGCGATCTCAGTATCCTCTATCTTGAAAACGATATCATTTTTCTCGCCGTATCCGTAATCGATAATTCCTTCGGGAAGTCCTCCCGCAAGTGCAGCATATCCCTCATCCACCTGACAGTCCTTCCACCTGATAATATCAAACAGCTTCTCAGGAGGATAATCATCATCAAGCTGAATGACAAACTCGTCAAGTTCCATGTCCTTGACAAAGCTTATGTCTTCAACAGGTACACGGGATAGTATCAGACTTTTAAGCGAACTCATCCCGGTCAGGAAAGAAAGATCGGTGAAATCTCCGTTTTCGAGGTACAGAGTATTCAGCGAATCCATTCTTTTCAGCCATGATATATCTTTTACTCCCGTAAGATCAAGAAGAAGCTTTGGCATCGCTTTAAGTTCGTTTTCACTGATGATCCCGTCCCCGTCTGTATCAGCTTCAAAGTCAAAATTCGGATTCTTCAGCATGTACTCATATGCAGTTTTATCGATATCTGCAGCTTTTACTGTATTGTCTTCAGCATAGGCTGTACCCGAAGAAGCAAGTGCGGTCATACATAATATAAGTGCCAGTGTTCGTTTCATGATTAGTACCTCCCTAAACAGTTTTTACGTAAAACTATACATCTATTATATCACGTCAGACGGACTATTTCAATATTTGTAAGCCATAAGTTACTCTTATAACAGTTAAAGCAAGATAAACAAAAGGCTCCCCGAAGCATTATAAGCGCTTCGGAGAGCTTTTTTCCGGCATAAATACCACGTTCATCAATTCTTGTGTTCGTTACTTCCCGACCTGCGTCTCCTTCTTCCTGATACCAGCATTATTATGTATAGTATCAGCAGAACAGGCACCGCCATTATCGGCGCAACTATCGCAGGTGTTACCCTGTAGGCTTCATTAGTGTAATGAACACGTACCTCATCGATCTTTTCCGTGGGAACTCGTACAGCAGTCACGAAAAGTCTCTGAGTGTTTATTCCGTAAGGCGTACAGGTAAACAGCGTACACAGGTCCTTTTCGGGATCTATCTGAAGATCATCTACCTCATAGGGTTCAACAGTCTTTATCTGTTCAACCTCGTATGTATAGACCTCGGAAAGTACCGTTATTGTAAAGCGGTCACCGATCTCCATTTTGTCAAGGTCCGAGAACAGCTTTGCACTCGGAAGTCCTCTGTGTCCCGAAAGTACGGTATGAGTGCCTTTTCCGCCTACGGGAAGACTGGTACCTGGGAGGTGTCCCACAGCTACCTGGAGCACATCCCTGCCGACCGTATGGTATACGGGAAGTTCAAGGTCTATCTTGTCTATATTAAGATAACCCATTATACCCGTTCCCGTAATATCAAGCGTTTCCATATACCCTTCAACAAGATCAGGATCATAAAATGCTCCTGCCGTCTGAGCGAGTCTTTTATTGTATTCCTCAGCCTGTTTTATCATCCGCTCCTTTTCATCGTCGCCTATGTTTTCCACCGCATCCTGATAGCTCTGTATCACCGTTGACTGATGCCTCGAATTGACATAGTCGCTTACCGCAGGATATAACAATAGTGCGATGCCTAAGAAAAATATGAAGATAAGCAGGTATTTCAATATGTTCCGTTTCATTTATGATCCCTTGTTTCGGATATGACTTTGCAGCGGGAGAGTTTCCCCTCCCGCTGCAATTTAGCGTTTATGGTTTGTGGTTATGAATGTTTTTTACTTCTCGTATGACATTCTCTTCTTTGTTACCAGAACTACGCCTGAACCAACTGCTAACATTCCACCGAAGAGGTAGAACAGCTTTGTTCCTACGCCACCTGTTGATGGGAGGGTTGAACCTTCGGTATTCTTAACTGTCAGTGGAAGATAAGACGCATTGCCATCCTTATCGCCCTGTTCAAAATCAGCTTCTATTGTTGCGTTATTTTCATCAACCAAGTCATAACCCCATTCACAACCTGTGATAGAAACGCCTGAAGCTGTGATAGTAACAGTTATAGGCTTTTTAAGCATGTTGAAACCAGAAGGAGCTGCTTTCTCGGTGATTGTGTAAGTACCTTCACCAAGTCCTGCAAAGTTGATCTTTCCATCAGTACCTGTTGTTACTTCCTTGGATATCTTAGAAGCTGGTGGAATAGCTGATGCTTCAACCTGCTTATACTTCTTGTTTGTACTCTCATAAGCTGTTTTGCTATTAGTGGTAGGATCTGTTTCTGTGTATGTGCCGTCAGCAAGACGATAGAATGTGCCGCTTGCATCTTCTACATAATACTTACCTGATGCAACGCCTACTGTTTTCAGGTAGCCTTCAAGGGTGAAGGTTGCGTTTGCAAGCGGTGTTGTTCCATCAGCCTTTGTCTTTGTCAGGTCGATCTGTGTAACGTATGTTACTGTCTTGATCTCAGGTGTCTGACCTGTAGGATCGCCTGGCTCTGACTCATCAACATCAGGAGTGGAAGGATCATCCTTTACCGGTGGCTTTGGTTTATCAGGATTACCTGGATCGCCTGTTGCATCCTGATTAGGATTATTTGAATATGTGAGCTGAGCGGTATTGATATTACCTGTCTGTGTCATATCTGCATTTTCATTTACTGTTGCAGTATACTTAACAACTATACCAGTATCTTTAGTATACTTTTTCTCTGAAGAAGACAGAGGATCAGGTGCGGTTGTTGTATATTTTCCATCAACTTTATAATATGTACCTGCATCGTCTTCATTGAAGAATATATCAAGATTGTCATCATCATACTGAATAAAATTCTTAAATACAATGTCAATCGAAGTAACATTAGTTGAATCATCCTTTTCTGTATCTATAGTATAATCGGTACCTTCTACTAATGTTTTATTACCAATCGTTATACTTAAACTGTCGGAATTATAATCTAAACCTTTTGAAAGAGTATCATTCAATTCAAAGAAGTACTTGGTATAGCCCGTCATATCAGGAACATGTGATGTAATGATATATGGAACTACATCACCAACACTTGCTGTATTAGCAGCAATTCCACCCTTTTCATCGATCTTCTTATCGATAGTAGGAAGATCTTCCTTAGTCGTCATTGACACTGCACCAGCTACCCTGAGCATATTGAGAGTACGAGGATTAGCATTCTCACCGTCTGTTATGGTCGCTGTGTCCTCAACAAGATAATAACCTGCTGCAAGAGAACCTATCTGATAAGGAGATGAATTAGCCGAACCCTTAACATCACCCTTAAGGTGATTGCCTGCAAACTTTGCAAACGCAATTGCTACATCGCTGTTATCGGTATATTGCTCCAGAACATTAGCAACATCTTCTGCATTTTCTGCATCAGCAAATATGCTTGTCTTAGCACCGCCTTCTTCAGCAGGAGCAACAAGATTAAATACTGTGTCTGCCTTCAGTTTTGTAAGGAAATCATCAGCGGCATTATCGCCCCACTTTATGTCAGAAAGCACATAAGGATCCGACTCATCAACATCTGTTGTAGCAGGATTATCAACTGCACCTGTTCCACTCAGTGTTCCCTTGAAAATCTGATAAGCGGCATAATTATGTGTTCCTTTTATTGCAGGTGTAATTGAGATTGAGTTATCATCTGCAGCTGATGCAAACATCATTCCAGCAGAAACGCAAGGGGTAAGTGCTAATAAACCGGCTGTTAATAAAGCAGCTATTCTTCTATTTTTTCTCATAATATTTTCCTCCATTATAAATATATTTTTTGTCAGCGGACGTCTTTTGTTTTGATGTGTTATCAGAAGGCCACATCAATCGGACCTCCTTTCACGTCTTATTAAGGCTGTACCGCCAATTAAACCTGTGATCATAAGGAATAAACCTATTGCATATATAAAGTCTACTCCTATTCCGCCTGTTGCAGGCAGCTTGTACCATATGTATTTGTTTTTGATAAGTATCGGATTAGCAGCATCATTTGTTGCTACACCGTTACCTGTGTAGGAAACGAGATAGCTTTTATCCGTATCATTGGATTCACCTGTCAAAAGCTTTGCATCATTGGTAACATTTATCCACTGACCCTTTGCTTCATCGTAGATAGACACCTCTTCGATGTAGTACTTGTAGAGGTAGTTTTGTGCATCCTCATCTATACGATGGTTACGATCATCAGTCGTATTATTCCAGTAGTACTTCCAGCCGGTAGTGTTATCAAGAGTTACAACTCTTTCCCATAGTGGTGAAGTTGGATCATCATTATTGATTCTGTCAGGAGTGTAATCACTAAGAAGATGCATAGGATTGGTTACCGAAGCCTTTTCAAGCTCTAATTCATACAAGCTGTTATCGGAATAATACCTGCCGTTTGCCACATGATAGCCATCCATTGCAGGCGGTATAAACGGCTCGGTGACATCTGTGATGGTGATATTATGGACTCTGAACGAACCAAATGTATCGATCTGATTATTAGCGGGATTAGCTTCAAAGAAGATATTCATTTCATTTGGCTTAGCATAATAAGGAACTAATAAAGAACCACTGATATGATTAACTACATAATTAGGATACTGCGCACTGCTATCCGTTACAGCCGCAGAACCAATGAGAATATATTGCTCATTACCATTGGGATGGTCCACTGTATCAAGCTTTAAATCTACATTCCTCATATTGCTACTTCCATTTCCTTGAACAGTAGCTTCAACAAGATATGTATGTCCCTTTTGTAAAAAAGGTACATTCAATTTTGCACCATGCCAGCCAGCGGTTCTATTATCTACTACCATATAATCAAATCCGCTATTATGATCGTTTGTCAGTTTTTCACTGCCTGCTCTCGGCTCCCAGTCACCAATAGTATCGTTGAATGCAATACTGTAAACCGTTCTGTCGGGAATTATCTCAACTGTACCGTCAGGTTCGTCTGTCTTGTCGGGACTGTTTACTCTGATACCGTCTCTGCCTTCGATGGCTATGAATTCATCCATGTAGAAGGTATCCGCTTCACAAGGATAATTATCATAATCATCCCCCACGGGAACAGTCTCTACAAGCAGGTACATACCATACGGGTCGATCTCAGCAGGAAGCTTTATGGTTCCTGTAAGCTGTACCCATCCATTGCGCGGGGCGTCAACAAACGGGTCTGTGATCGGCTCAAAATGACCAAGTCCGTTATTGAACGTCATCTTAAAGCGCGTTGCTGCCGGGCTCTTGACATACACACTGAAGGTATATGTCTTGTTTACCTTGAACAGCGCCGGATCAAGATTAAGTCTTGCGCCGCTCCATGCCTTGTATCTGTCCGTTACTTCAAGACAATCCTGCTTAGCATACGCTCCCGCATCAGAGGTATACGATAAGGTACTGCCGTTGGGCAGCCAGCCGTTTTCTCCCCGTGTGAAGGAATGATGCAGTATCATTTTTACATCCTTCGCCGTGTTTGAAGTTACCTTTATAGTCACTTCATTGGGAGCAGTGCTTGCAGGATCTTCTGTATTCTCCAGAGCAAGATTATCGAGAACAACAAATCCGTCGTCGTACTTTGCACTGAGAGTGCTCGGGCTCTTCACGGGATTATCGGGATCAATGACCTCAACTCCCTCGGGAAGTTTGCACCTTATCTCCGCAGCTCCTCCTGCATATACGCCCTTGTATTTCTTAATATCCACTCCGTCATACTGTTCGGTGGAGTAGCTCTGTATGAGATTACCTGCTTCATCAACGATATTTACCTTTACCCATGTAGGAGTGCTGTCCTTATAACCGACTCTCTGACGTGTCAGGCGAAGCTTTACCTTCTTATCATTAGAAGAAGTGTTTTCCCACTCCTTCTTGACGTAAATATCAGTCTTTGTTGTGTCTGTGTTGGTCACCTGAAGCACTTTAACTTCTTTGCCATCAACAATTTCTGTACTTTCACTGTATGAAGCCTTGTATCCCTTCGGAACATTGAGTTCTTCAACAGTGTATGTGTAAATGTGATCACCATAGCGTGAAAGAAGATTCGTGATAGTGACACCTTCGTCCCACTCCTGTGAAGATATCGTAAACGTTCTTTTCTTAACGCCGTCTTTCTTGAGCGCTACCTGCTTGGTCTCTCCTGTAACGGAGTCGGTACGCATGATCTTGAACTTTACAACAAAGTCATTAAGCGAGCTTTCCGGTTTAAGATTAGGTGACCATTTCTTCTTTACGTTTATATTGGTAAAATCTTCCTGAATGGTGTTCTTGAAATTATAACTGTTCATATCCTTCAGTGCAGCTCCTTCTGTTTCGGCTGCACCGTCGATGATCGAAAGCGTTGTTTCCTCATTGTTCTGATCTGTGACAGTTACCTTTTCAAATACCTCGGAACTCATCTCAACTTCAGGTCCGTTGTTCTGAGGATTGTTACCGTAACCTATTTCAACGACCTTGAACTTTCTGTCCTGTCCGAGATCATCGAACTTCTTTCTTTCTCCTGCCTTTATCTTGAAACGGTTGTCTTTCAGATAAAAAGGAGAATCGGGATGTTCGCTCTGTGGTATTACCCACGTTTCATTTGTCTTATCCCATTCATATACCTGGAACCAGTAATAGGTATTATCGTATGTCTTGTCAAGGTGTTGCTTGTAATCAACATCCTTGGTTACCGACAGTGGCTTCAGTGTAGGAAGGTTCATTTCCATTGCAAGGTTTGAATAACAGCCTCCTCGCTCAAGATAGAACATTTTAATATCGTGTTCGCCATTGGCATTTTCATACCACTTCGGTATATAATCCGTTATGGGCTTTACTATCCATTTATCTTTGCTCGTCTGAGAAGTATTTATGCTGATGGGCTTTGGAAGCTCATCCCAAGCATCTTCAGCAGTTTTCTCGCCTACCTTATTTCCATGCTCATCATAGACTATATATCCATCGATGAGCTCGGGTGAATGCTGTAGAAAATAACTATAAAGTGAATTATCCGCATCAGGATCAGAATCAGTAAGCCTGCCCCTTAATTCATTCAAGGGCACTCCGTCGCCTGCGGCGCCGTTATCCTGTGTCCATACAAGGCCGTTTGAAAAGTCTATCATACCGCCTGCAGGCTCGTGGATACCGCCCAGATCAAGTGCAAGTTTTCCATCAACAAAAACCCACATATCATCGTCGCCGCTGTACTTAAAAGTTATTGGCTCCTTGACATTGACTCTGTCGAACTTGTTGTTGACAAAGGAAGCTTCCATAGTCATTCCGAAATGATGATTATAACCGTTACCGTCATAGTTAGGGTCTTTTCTGCTCTCATCATATTCGTCAAACGGGAAGAAGCCTATCTTGAATCCGGGATTGACGTCTTTATCATATTTGATCGGATTTTCGTTAGTGTCAAACTTGATGTTGTTTACATCACCGGCTTTATGGTGAGCGTCATTGACGATATCAAAAGTGGTGTTGTATACTTCAAAATTATTGGTATCCTTATTGAAGTAAGCGTAATTCTCGTTACTGTTAAATATAAGATGATCTACGCCGTTTACGCTTGTCTCTTTCCTGAGCAGATGATTTACGCCCTGATCTTTTACTCCGTTATATACCTTCTTGTATTCGCTCATATTCACACCGTCTACGGTAGTATCGGGAGAAAAGAGGTACTTGAGACTGTTATCCGAACCTACTATATGAGGATAACCGTCTGCTCCGAGATCAGACTGCACTATGCCCTGAACAGCTCTGTTTCCGGAATACTGAGGATTGGCATTATAATCGCCTGCATAGCTGTTTTTATCAGGCAAATAATCTGTAACTCGATATCCGATTTTATTACCATCGTCATCATAGACAGGTACATTAATATTATGGACATCAGGATCGCCACAATATCTGCTTACAGGTGTACCATAAGCAAAGAACAGGATATCATCTGCGGGATTTCTTCCACTGTTGATACCGTAATCTTTCCAGCCGTTCCGATCCACATTGTCACTTGACCATTTTGGATGCGTCCAGTATCCCGGTTCAATTACTTCTCCTGCATCATTCTTTACCGGCTCAACCCACTGCCACTCATAGCTGTTCGTCTTGGCTTCCAAATTGGAGTCGCCGTAATCAAACAGTGTGAACTTGATACCTTCTGCAATGTTATCCACCGTATTAATAGTAGGAGGAAGACTTGTTGAATCGCCCTCAGCGAACATACTCGGGATATCAACAGAATCTGAAAGAAGCATTGGCTGAATATTCTCAGCAGCGATATCCGTCGCAGTTATCTCATTCTCAGGAGACGATTCTGCAAACTCGGTTGCTGCTTCAACAGCAGCTTCTTCAGCCTGACTGTTTTCCTCATCCTTATTATCGCCTATCACTATATCGCCGTTTGGATTGATAACAGCACCTTCGATAACGACCTCATCCAAGTCGTCATTGCTCAACAGTTCACGTCCTTCAGAATCAATATAGCATTCCTCATCATGAACATGTTCCGTCTTGCCGCAGACAAGTTTGGTTTCATAGCATTCATCGCTGTGAATATGGTTTTCATCCTCTTCAAGGCCGCACACAAGCTGTTTTTCATAGCACTCATCGGTATGTTTGTGTTCTTCCTGACCGCATTCCGACTCGTTAGCCATTGTAATACCAACGCCGTGAAGCGACCATGAAACTCCGGAAGTTACAAACAGTGAAAGCACCAGTACAAGCGAAGTAAAGCGCCGTCGTCTGCTTCTCTTCTTACTCACTCCTTCATAAAAATTATTTTTCATTGAGAATCCGTCCCTCCCTTCGTTGAATTCATCGGCCAGATCCTGAAGAGGACCTTTCCGACTATTTGTTCCTTACCGATGCATCCTATGTCTGCATTTCTGCTGTCCACAGAAAGCAAACGGTTATCTCCGAGAATGAAGTACTTGTTATCAGGCACTTCATAAGGAAAAGTGAGATCACATTTTCCCATACTTTTCTCTATAACATAAGGTTCATCGATAAGTTCATCATTAACGTAAACACTGCCGTCATTACCTATTGAAATGACATCTCCGGGTTTTCCGATAACACGTTTCAGGAGCATTTTGTTCTGCCACGAAACGCAGCAAAGGTCTCCGTATGAAACGCTATTTGATTTTGCAGTGACAAGGATATCGCCGTCATTCAGTGTAGGTTTCATGCTGTCTCCCGAAACCTGAACAACGGGGAAAAGCAAAGTAGATGCAAGGACCGCAGCCGCTGCAACGACTATCAGCACTGAAAGAGTATTGATGAGAGTCCTTACGAATCTTTTCCTGTATTTTATCTTATTAAGCTCTGATTCCACCTGTTCAACAGATGGGAGCGTGACATCAGCTTTCTTTTTCAATGACATTCAACATTACCTTTTTCTGATATGTCTATTTTTTATTTTTAGAAGAATTCTTACGAGCCTTAGCGAGTATTTCGTCGGCCTTTTTTCTGGCATTGCTCAAAATATCATCAGCTTCTTTTTTTGCTGCATCGGTTATTTCTTCGGTGCATTTTCTTTTCACCTGATCGATATAATCATCAGCAGTTTTCTGCGCTGTTTCAAATAGTTCATTAAGACTTACAACAGCCTCTGCGATAGAACCCGAATTCTTTATTTTAAGCTCTTTGGAATCAAGCTGGGCTCTGAGAGAATCTATCTCCTCTTTCATCTGCTCCTCATTTTTCTGATACTCATAAATGATCTCTATCAGTTCAGAGCGGCGAAGTTTCTTGAATTCCTTATCAGTCATGTGGTTCACCTATATAAAAATAATATGATGTTAGGAGAGACTGTTTACAATTTGTAGAAATCGTGATTTTGTTTACTCATCAACAAAAAGCTGAACGATTAAAGTTTTACTACAGATTGTTTACTTGTTCCCCCTTAAATTACTTTTTCATTATATCACCGACGCTATGTTTTGTCAATTTATTTTGGCATTTTTTTACGTTTACGACCGAATTTAATGCATTACATACCAATAGAAACGCCGCTTGTTGTGCAACATGACTATATGTTTTTCCGATTCACCAAAAATCAATTTACAATCTGTCTACGCGCACAGATTATTTACAAATAGTATATATAGTGCTATGCAGTTGACTTTACAAGCCTTTTAGTTAGTATTACAATTGGTATATAAAAACATTAAACATACATTTTGTACCATTCCGCAACGTGAATGTGCACAACTCATCACTCTCGTTTTTATCAGATTTGACAGTTTTTTTAATTTTAACAAAGTGTTTTTCCCACTTTGATTGACTTTATCCGCCCTTTGGTTGTATAATGGGTAAAGAGAATTTCTATTTTTATATATGTTATCCCATCGGAGGTATGTATGACTAATAAAGAACTTCGCAAAGCAAAAAAGGATGAGCTTATTGAGATGCTTTACTTTCTGAGAAAAGAAGTAGACGAACTGAAAGAAGAAAATACTGCACTCAGGGCAAAGCTCCTGATCGCAGAATCTGCTCCCAGTGAAGACAATGAACAGATTTAATTCTCTCGAAGACATACCTTCCGCCGATCAGTTCAAACGCGAACTTAACAGGATACGTTATAAAAAAGGATTTTTCAAAACATTGAAAAGTACAGTCAGTTCTCTGGCAGTTACCGCTGCAGCAGCTATAATTCTGTCGGAGGTCTTTCTGCCAGTGGTCAGAGTCACAGGTTCGAGCATGGAACCTGTGCTTTCCAATTCACAGATAGTCCTCTGCAATAAATTCAGAACAGCAGAACGGGGAGACATAATCGCTCTCTATTATAATAAGAAGCTGCTCCTTAAAAGAGTTATTGCAGTTGCAGGTGACACCATTGATATCGACGAAAACGGTGCAGTAAAACTTAACGGTGAAACACTCGATGAACCTTACGTTTCAGCCCAGGCTCTCGGCGAATGTGACATCGAATTCCCATACACCGTCAAGAAAAACCGCTGGTTCGTAATGGGCGATAACCGCGAACTATCCGTGGACAGCAGATATTCCGCTTTCGGCTGTGTGCCCGATGAGAATATCCTCGGAGTCGTCGAATTCAGAATGCTTCCTTTCGATCAGCCGCACTTCCTTGAGGATGCAGGTGGTTAAAATGAAAAAAAAGCGATCGGATATCCTCATAACGATATTTCTTGTCGTTATAATGCTCATCGGTGTTGCAGTTTTCTTTTATCCAGCTTTCAGCAACTGGTGGAATGCAAGAGTTCAGACTCAGATCATCGATAACTACAACAAAGCCGTCGGAAACCTCGATAACTCGGAGAAGGAGAAACTGCTCGAAAAGGCAAGGGAATACAATTCTGCTCTTGACGAACTTGCAGATCCTCTTGCCGATTACGAAAATGTTTCAGGCTATGAAGATATCCTTGATATCACAGGCACAGGCATCATGGGATATATCGAGATACCTAAGATAAACGTATATCTCCCTATATACCACGGTACAAGTCCCGAGGTGCTCAACGTTGCGGTAGGACATCTTCAGGGTTCGTATCTCCCTATCGGTGAGATCGGTCACCATTCGGTAATATCAGCTCACAGAGGTCTTCCTTCAGCAAAGCTCTTTACCGACCTCGACCAGCTTACAGAAGACGACAGATTCAGTATCACTATCCTCGATGAGGTGTATACTTACGAAATAGACCAGATAAACGTGGTACTCCCTACGGAAAACAGCCTTCTCAGGGCAGAACCCGATATGGATATAGTAACTCTGATGACCTGTACTCCTTACGGCATCAATACCCACAGACTTCTCGTAAGAGGACGCCGTGTGGATACAGTAACTGCCGAGGACGAGAACCATGAAGTTGTAAGGATACCTGCGGATGCTGTTATCATCGATAATATGACCACACTTCCGTTTATTATCATTCCTCTGATAGTTATCCTTATCCTCGTCTGGATAAAACAAGGCAAATATAAAAATAAAAAGTATATGTCAGGATATACTGTAAAAAAATATATAGACATTAATGAAAGGCACGGTGAAAAAGATGCAGGTCAAAAATAAAAAAGCTTTATCTGCTTTGTCAATTATAGCAGGGATCCTGCTTATTGTTCCCATGTTCCGCCCATACGAGACAGCAGCGGAAAGCAATAAAAAGATAACCCTTTCCTGCAGACAGGATGATACTATTTTAAACGGTATGGAGTGGACTCTGTATCGGGTAGGCGAACGAAACGGCAATAAAATAAAATTCATCCCCGAACTTAATAACATTTTTATAAGTCTCGGAGATATGTCAGCCGAAAGAGTAAACGCTGCCGCTAAAACTATCGAAAGCTATATCGTAGCCGCAGATGTTGCCCCTACAGCGGTCGGAACTACCGATACTCAGGGCGAACTCGTATTCGACGGACTTGATAACGGTCTCTATCTTGCACGAGGTAAGACTACCCGCGTCAACGAAAAATACTACGTTCCTTCTACTCTGCTTATCGATGTTGACGGCTCGGATACTGATTTCAGCTATGATGCATACCCTAAGTTCTATTACGCTACACTCAGCGGTGAAGCAAGAGTATACACTGTCAAAAAGGTATGGGTGGACGATGACGACTCCTATCTGAAGCGTCCCGTGGACATCACAGTTGACCTCTATAAGGACGGTGCTCTTAACGATACCGTAACTCTCAGCGAAGAAAACGACTGGAAATATACGTGGAATACTCTGGACGAAATGTCCGAGTGGCTGGTAGTCGAAAGGGAGATACCCGTTCATTACGAAGTTATTATCGATTACAACCAGACTCAGTACCTTATAAAGAACTCCTACAACCCGAACTTAGTAGTTGACGGCGGAGACGAAAAAGTCACAACAACAGTTCCCGAGGCTACCATACCTCACGTTGAAACTACAGTAACTGCCGTTACTACAAATGTTGAGACTACAACGCCTCCTCCCGGAACAACAGAGCCTCCGAAGTCGACCGTCCCCTCTTCAACAGCACCGCCTCCGCAGACAACAGTTACCACAACAAGCGGAAAACTGGCTCAGACAGGACAGCTCTGGTGGCCTGTACTTCCTCTTTCATTAGGCGGTATCCTGCTTATAGGCGCAGGTATCTCACTCCGCGGCAGAAAGAAAAACGATGAAAAGTAATTCATGGATCTTAGTCGTAACACTGGGAGTATTATGCATCCTCTCAGCATTCCTGCTTTGCTGGCACAACGTCCGTCAGAGTAAAGACGCCGCAGATGCTTCCGAAAGCGTTATCGAGATACTGAAAAACAAGATACCCGATGAATACGTCGATATCACCGAAGCCACTCCGCCAAGCACCGAAGAGGACCTGTTCGCAGAATACGAAAAAGACGAACCCGAAAGCAAGTCTGATGCAGGTATCGTTATCGACAAAAATTCCTACTGCGGATATATCAGTCTCCCCTCCCTCGGACTTGAACTTCCCGTAATGAGCGACTGGAGCTACGATAAGCTCAATATCTCGCCATGCAGGTACAGCGGTTCGGCAGAAACAAACGACCTCATCATCGCCGCACACAACTTCTATTCGCATTTCGGCAAGATTGATGACCTTGTTTCAGGAGACCGGATAGTATTCACAAATACACTCGGAAAAAAATACATCTACACCGTTGCTTATACCGAAGTCATTGACGGTGAAGATATCACCCAGATGTTCAGCGGTCAGTCGGAAGAATGGGATCTTACGCTCTTTACATGTACGCTCAGCGGTAAAAGCAGAGTTACTGTACGTGCAGACCTCGTTCCCGAAGAGACCACCTGAAAACCTATATAACGATAACAGCCTGACAGGACGCTCCATACATGATCTGCGGAGCAGCCTGTCAGGCTGAAAGTTTTTATCACGAACCCAGAAAAAGCAGTACAAGAATATCATACGCCGAGTGAAGAAGCATAGTAAAAACTATATTCCTGCTTCGTATGAATGTCCAGCTGAAAAGTACACTCAGTCCGATGATCTGAAGGAACAGGAAATGCGTCAGGTTCTGTTCGAGAACGCCCATATGATACCATATCGGGAAGTGTATCAGGGTGAACATCACTGCATTTACTGCTACGGGAAGTATCAGCTTGTCCGATTCCTTCATAGTGGCGTTGAGAAGCCAGCCGCGGAATACCAGTTCTTCCGACAGTCCAACCAGAATATACGGTATCAGCATCTCCCAGCGGATATTGTCGGCAAGCTTTACAGTGCCGTGTGCCCTGTAGGATACAAACAGAAAATATCCCACCATTGCCGCAAACAGCAGCCACCACCTTGCCATAAACCGATTGCTGAACATATTCGGCATCTTTATATACATGTTCTTGTTGAAAATCTTTATCAGTATAAATGCAGGCAGTGCCCATACTGCAAGCTTTACTCCGCACTTTGCAAGCTCGGTCATGAACTCCGTTCCGAAATGCGCTGACAGCTTCTCAGCAGCAAACAGCTCGAACCACGCCCATACACCGTAGAACAATACCGTATATATAATAAGTACGGCTGTCAGTTTTTTATTTTTTATCATATGTTATCCTCCTTATTTGAGTTCAATTATATCATTTTAATAAAGCACTGTCAACTATATGCGGAAATAAGTTTCTATTTCCGTTAACTTTTTCTGTTGACACTAATGATGTAATATGTTAAAATGTTTTGTAGGATCTTAGAAACAAAGGAATGATGTTATGGATATTATACTTGCCTCTGCATCTCCGCGCAGACGCGAGCTTATGAAGCTTATAACCGAGAGCTTCACTGCTGTCTCAACTGACGCCGACGAGACTCTCCCCGAAGGAATACAGCCCGACAAGGCTTCCGAATACCTGTCCTGCGTTAAAGCCGAGGCTGCCGCTGCTTCGTACCCTGACGCCCTTGTCATAGGTTGCGATACTGTTGTTATCGTGGATGACTTCATCCTCGGAAAACCTGTAGGAGAAGTTCAGTGCCGCGAGTTCCTTTCGCTGCTTTCGGGCAGGTCCCACCGTGTAATTACAGGATGCACTCTTATATATAAGGGCAACAAGCGCACATTCAGCTGCTCTACGGACGTTAACTTCCTGGAGCTCTCCGATGATGATATCGAAAGATATATCGCCACGGGAGAACCCTTCGACAAGGCAGGAGGATACGGTATACAGGGTAAGGGCGCACTTCTTATCGAGTCCATTTTCGGCGACTATTTCAACGTTGTGGGACTTCCTGTATCCATGCTCAACCGAGAACTAAACTCGTTCATAAATTCTGTAAAGGAGTAATATATATGAATTCAACTGCTTTCCACTCTGCGGATATCCTTATCCCGAAAAGTACTGCCGACATGCATAAATGGTCCGTTATCGCATGCGATCAGTACACAAGCGAACCCGAATACTGGGAGGCTGCCGAAAAAGAAGTAGGCGATGCCCGCTCCACACTGCGTCTCATCCTTCCCGAGATCTTCCTGGAGGATAAAGATGTCGCTCAGCGTATCGACAAGATTCATTCCGCTATGGATGATTACCTCGCAAAAAACATATTCGACAAGTATAAAGACTCAATGATCTACGTTGAGCGAGTTCAGAGCAACGGCATAATCCGTAAGGGTATCGTAGGTGCTATCGACCTTGAACAGTACGACTTCTCAAAGGGAAGCACTTCACAGGTTCGTGCTACCGAGGCAACTGTAGTCGAGCGTATACCTCCCCGTCTTAAGGTCAGACAGGGTGCCGCACTGGAGCTTCCACACATAATGATACTTATTGACGATCCCGAGGATAAGGTCATCGGCCAGCTTAAGCCTTCAGATATGAAGCAGCTCTATTCAACTGAGCTCATGCAGAACGGTGGAAGCATCAGCGGTTATCTCGTTGACAAGGATACTCAGGAGTGCATCGACAAGGCTCTTGCTTCACTTGCTGATCCCGATGTATTCAATAAGAAGTACGGCCTTGAAAATACACCTGTACTCCTTTACGCTATGGGCGACGGAAACCACTCCCTTGCAACTGCTAAGGAATACTACGAACAGCTTAAGAAGTCCGCTCCCGACAAGGACTTCTCCAACCACCCTGCAAGATATGCTCTTGCCGAGATAGTGAACCTCCACAGCGACGCTCTGAAATTCGAGGCTATACACCGCCTTGTATACGATGTTGACGTAAACGGGCTCATCAGTGAGATGACTTCTGCTCTTGCTCTCAGCGAAAATGCATCCGAGCAGTATTTCACCTGCTGTACTTCAGAAGGTGAAAAGAAGTATTTCATCGGAAAGACCTCATCGAACCTCTCTGTAGGCTCACTCCAGAACTTCCTTGACGGATACATAAAGTCAAAGGGCGGTAAGATAGACTATATCCACGGTAAAGAGAACGTAAAGTCACTTGCTGCAAAGCATAACGGTATCGCCTTCATACTCCCAGACATGGATAAGTCACAGCTCTTCCCGACAGTCATCAAGGACGGCGCTCTCCCGCGCAAGACTTTCTCTATGGGACACGCTGACGACAAGCGCTTCTATATCGAGGCAAGAAAAATAACAGATTAATACAGTTTCCCCCTGTCAGAACGATTATTTCGTATCTTTCAGGGGGATTCCTTTAATATTACAAAAAAGTAATATTAAAATTCTAAAATGTTATTATTCGTCACATTTCACATTCAGGCAGTTCCATTTCAATCTTCATCCGTTACACACGCACAAATATTATCCTTTCATTGACAATTCTTAAAGTTATATTTTTTTAGCTTAAGAAATATTTCAGAAATTCTTATGCAAATAATTATTGACAAAACTGAATTTATGTGCTAATATATTAGTGTATTAAGCGTATGATACAATTTGCGTTGGTTTTTCAGCAGTTCTTACAAATCGTACCAATGATATTAGTTCATATTACACTAAGCATCAACGAACTGCGAACTGTTTGAACTATAGCGCTTCATACATTAAAACTAATGTTAAAACGAATGTTGGATTTGGAAAGGAGAATTGTTCGTATGAACAATAAGTACATCTTAAAGGCACTGGCTGTAGTTTCTGCCTCTGCTTTAATGCTTTCAGGCGCAGTTTCCTGCGCTTCACAGACCGTTGACCTCGGTCCTACATCAGGAGCTTACACGCTCGAGCACCAGACAGTTGAGAACTATATCAACGTTACAGGTTCAGTTGAGGGCTCAAACGAAGTAAAGATCACAAGCGACCTTAATACAAAGGTCAAGCAGCTGAACGTTGAGGTCGGCAGCAGCGTCAAGGAGGGCGACGTATTATGCGTCTTCGACAGCTCCGATCTTCAGACAGAGTACGACAACCTTAAGGCAAGCTTTGACAAGACAGGCGAGAAACAGCAGAGTCTCCACGAGATCAATCAGCGTGCTCTCAACACTGCAAAGTCAGACAGAGATGCTGCTGTCAACGCTGCTCAGCGTGCTATCGACAACGCAATAAGTGCCCGTGACAAGGCTTACAGCAGATACAATCAGGCTGAAAGCAGAAAGAACGAGCTCTATTCACAGTATGAACAGGCTTACAACGCTGCTTACTCAACAGGCGATGCAACTGCCGAGGCTCAGGCTTCTGCACTGTATGAACAGTACAAAATGGCTGAGAGCGAATACAATACTCTCGGCGACAGCTTAAGCACTTACGACAGCGCTATCGACGAAGCAAATGCTGCTTATGACCGTGCTGTTTCAAGCGGAGATCAGGCTGTACAGGCTGCTCAGGATACTATCAACGCAGAGAAGTTTGAAACAGACAGCTCAACTCAGGCTCAGCTCGACAAGCTTCAGGACAAGATCAACAAGTGTACAGTAAAGGCTCCTAAGGACGGTATAGTTACTACACTCAGCGTTTCAGAGGGAAGCATCCCTACTACAGACGCTATCATGACTCTTGAAGATACTTCTTCACTCCGCATAAAGGTTACTGTCAAGGAAACAGATATCCTCAGCGTACACGAGGGACAGAGCGCTGTTATCACTACAAACGCTACAGGAAATAAGGAGTTCAACGGTAAAGTCGAAAGAGTTATAAACATCTCAAGCACTTCCGCAAACGCTATCACAGGCGAAACAAAGAACAACGGCTATGAAGCTGAGATCGCTGTTGACAATGCTGAATCAGGCCTTCTTATCGGTATGAACGCAAAGGTAAAGATCGCTCTCGAATCAAAGGACGATGTTCTTGCTGTTCCTTATGATTCTATCATCGAAGAGGACGACAAGTGCTATGTATACCTCGCTGAGGGTACAGGCTCAAAATGCACTGCTAAGAAGGTCGAAGTAGAAAAAGGTATGGAGACTTCTTATCTCACTGAAATTTCTTCATCCGAACTCAAGGACGGCGACCGCATCCTCACTGATCCAAAGAATGTCGAGGACGGAAAGAGCGTCAGAGTTTCAGGAAGCTACTATGAAGCTATAACTACGGAAGCTGAGGATGACGGTGAGTAATTATGAGCAAAAGAGTCATTGAGATGAGTAACATCATCAAACGCTACTATATAGGTCAGCCTAATGAGCTTCAGATACTCAACGGCATGAATATAACCGTTCATGAGGGCGAGTTTGTAGCTATAGTCGGCGCTTCCGGTTCTGGTAAGAGTACTCTTATGAACATAATCGGCGCTCTCGACAGACCTACCGAAGGTACATACCACCTTAACGGTACTGACGTAAGCCGTCTTAACGATAAGCAGCTCAGTCAGATAAGAAATAAGGAGATAGGCTTCGTTTTCCAGACATTCAACCTTATCTCAAAATCAAATGCACTGAAAAACGTTGAGCTTCCTATGCTCTATGCAGGAAAATCACGTAAGGAACGCCGTCAGAGAGCTCTCGAGCTTCTCAAACTGGTTGAAATGTCCGATCGTGCGAGCCATAAGCCAAATGAGCTTTCAGGCGGTCAGAAACAGCGTGTGGCTATCGCACGTGCTATGGCTAACGATCCTTCTATAATACTCGCCGACGAGCCTACAGGTGCTCTCGACAGTAAAACAGGTCACCTTGTTATGGATATCTTCCATAAGCTCCACAAGGAAGAGGGCAAAACAATAGTCCTCATCACCCACAGCCCGGAGCTTGCCGCTGAAACTGATCGTATCATCACTATCAGCGACGGAAACATCGTCTCCGATACGGGATATAAGGATCCCGACAGCACGGAAACGGAGGTGAACGCATAATGAAGTTTTGGGAAAACCTTAAAATGGCACTGAGCTCTATCTGGTCCAACAAGATGCGTTCGCTTCTTACAATGCTTGGTATCATCATCGGTATCAGCGCCGTTATAACTATCACTACACTCGGTAATACACTCAGCTCTACATTCAGCAATACATTCCAGAATCTCGGTGCTTCAAACCTTATGGAAGTAATAGTTGCTCCTGATAATCCGGATGAAGAACCCGATGTTGAAGACTGGATAACAATGGATATGATCAAGGGATTCCTTGATAAATATCCCGGCGAATTCTATTTCGGTCAGGATGTACAGGGCGGTGAAGGAAACCTTATCAACTCACAGAAGCAGACAGTAAACGTTTCTCTCACCGGTGGTGCAGAAGGTACTTTTGATTACTATAGTGTAAAAATGCTCTCAGGAAGAAAGATATCCTTCCGAGACAGCCTTGAAGACCGCCATACCTGCGTTGTTTCAGATGTATTCGTAAAGCAGTATTTCAAGGACAACGAAGAGCCTATCGGACAGGAGATCAGTCTCACTGTCAACGAATCTCTCCCTGTAGAATTCACTATCGTCGGTGTTTACAAGTATAACGAAATGCTTCAGGGTATGGGTACAGGAAACACTAAGGAAGAGGATATTAAAACTCCTATGTACATTCCTTACACTATAGCAAGCGAGCTTTCGGGCACATCAGATTATGATGAATACTTCTATTACTGTGTATTTACATTTGATAACTCTCTCACTCCAAGCGAAGCACAGAGTAAAATGGAAAGCTACTTTAATGAGCAGTATGAGCAGATAAAGGGTTGCGGTGTAAGAGTTGTTACAAATGAACAGGTAATGAAGGTTATGTCATCTGCTATCTCTATCCTTACAGTTATCATCTCTGTTATCGCTGCACTTTCACTTCTCGTTGGCGGTGTCGGAGTTATGAACATCATGCTCGTAAGCGTTACAGAGAGAACACGTGAGATCGGTATACGAAAAGCACTCGGTGCTAAAAAGAGTACCATTAAATCACAGTTCGTTACAGAAGCTATTATCATCTGCCTTATCGGCGGTATCATAGGAATCATCGTAGGACTCCTCAACGGCGAGATCGTTGCAGTTATCGCAAACAGCGTTATCCAGTCTGATCCGACTTATGCGGATCTCCTCGGAAACGTATCTATTACACCTTCTATCGGCGGAATAGTTATCTCGCTTATATTCTCAACTCTCACAGGCATCTTCTTCGGACTCTATCCTGCTGGAAAGGCTGCAAAGATGGATCCTATCGATGCTCTGAGATACGAATAATACTTAAGCTGACTACGGAAATTTTCCAACATTCTCTCATCCATATATGCCCCGTTCAAATGAGCGGGGCATATAGTTTTTTTCAGTATTGCACCACGACAAACTCATGTTTTTTCTTGCTTGTCATTCGTATAATTCTTCAAGAGTTAATTTGCGGAGCAATAACGAAAGTCCTTATGGAGCAGAAGAAGCCGCAATGGAGTTGAACAAGCCTTCTGCATCTGATATAATAACAATGTTAAAGTGTATACAGCACTTTTTATTTTGATCAAGGGTTAGCCAAGGCTAACAGAAAGGAATTAATCATGAGTAAGATCGCAGTTGTTTTCTGGAGCGGTACAGGCAATACAGAGGCTATGGCAAATGCCGTTGCTGACGGAGCTAAGGAGAAGGGTGCAGAGGCTGAGCTCATCAGCGCTTCTGACTTCAATGCCGATTCAGTTGCAAATTATGACGCATTTGCTTTCGGTTGCCCTGCAATGGGTGCAGAGGTTCTTGAGGAAGACGAATTCCAGCCTATGTGGGATGCTGTAAAGGGCAGTCTCGCAGGCAAGAAGGTAGTTCTCTTCGGTTCATACGGCTGGGGCGACGGCGAATGGATGCGTAACTGGGAGGACGATGCAAAGAATGCAGGAGCAGATATCGCTGCTGATTCACTTACAGTAAACGAAGCTCCCGACGACGATGCTGTTGCTCAGTGCAAGGCACTCGGCGCTGCTATTGCTTGATTTTTACAAGACATTTTCAAACAATCTCCATAGAAAAGGGTACTGCTCCGGCAGTACCCTCTTTATTTTATATTTACTTGTCAGCTTATCTCTTCAACACGGACATTTGAAATGTATACAGTTGCGGAAGAACCTCTGTGTCCAAGATTGAATTCAAGGCGTCCGTTAGGATCATCCTTGTCCTTCATTTCAAATTCGTATGTGAAAGTGGTCTTTTCTGTGGGAACAGTGAGCTTTGTGTCTTCCAGATAGCGTATCCATCCGGCAGTCGGTGCAGATACACATACAACTATATCTCTTTCCTCATCTGCTCTTGCATCGAATGTGACTCTGTACTTCTTACCCTTTATCATTGGAAGTTCAGGCTGTACCAGCTGTACCGAATAATCAACAGTACCTTCATTCTCTGTTTTGATTATCATTGTATTGTCGCTTATCTCTGCTGAACCTTCGCCCCCTTCAAACAGAAGGAATTTCCAGTTCACGTCATCGGTAAGGTCCTCGTTCTCAGCGAAATCTCCGTTGTAGATATAGTTTCCGTCCTCAAGAGGTTCACGGTAGTTTTTCTCAGGCTTTGTAACATTGGTATCGTACTGCGGTTTCTGATAAACTCTTACGTAGTCCACTTCAAACTCTGCCTTGTCGAAATCAGTGGTATCATCAGGATCTCCGGGCCATGTACCGCCTACTGCAAGATTCATCTGCACAAAGAACGGCTGATCGAAAGGTGCAGGATAAGGCTTTTCGTCCTCGCCCTCTACCGCAGTGAACCAGTCATTTACGGTGTGGTAGAGTTCACCGTCGATGTACCAGCGGAACTCTCCCGGTTCCCATTCTACCGAATACTCGTGGAAATCCTTGGAATAGTCCGTACCTTCAAGGACGTATGTCCCCTGCTGTTCCGCATGAGGTTCACCGTAGTGAAGGGTACCGTATGCAGTATCCACACTGCTTCCAAGCACTTCCATTATGTCGATCTCTCCGCACTTAGGCCACTGTCCATAGTAGCTCTCATCCTTCGGCATCATCCATATTGCAGGCCAGAGTCCCTGTCCTTCGGGAACTTTGGCACTTACAACGACCTTTCCGTAGGTAAAATCTGTCTTGTTCTGTCCCGTGACCTTGCCCGATGTATAGTAGTCCTTGCCGTCTTTTTCGGACTTTATCGCCTTGATAACGAGTTTACCGTCCCTGACGAAAACGTTGTCAGTTGAAGTGGTGTACTCCTGAAGCTCCTCGTTTGTCCAGCCGGGCTCGTGGGGTTCGTAATTCCACTTTGTCTCGTCCATTTCCGCACCGTCAAACTCGTCATTCCACAGCAGATCGTAACCCGAGATCTCAGGTACATCGCTGTTTTCCTCAACCGCTGAGGTAGTTTCCGAAGAAGTCTCGGAAGCTGCGGAAGTCTCAGGCTGTTCGGATGAAGCAGCGGGTTCGGAAGTGTTTTTTTCTCCGCATGATGCAGCATTCATCAGCATTAAAGCAGCAGCCGCAGCGGAAACAGTTTTTTTGATATTCATAAAATTCCTCCTGTGTGATTTATTTTCCCTGATATTATTATATCTGAATCAGCCGCGGAAAGATAACACAATCGATTTAATTATAGCACAATCATGATGTTTTCCGTTAATCCCGCTTTTTTCACGATAAGAATGAACAGCAGTCAGGAGTAGCTATTATGTTTAAAAAACTCTGTCAGTATTTGTCACTTATACCGATTGAAACACATACTTAATTCGATTATAATATAAGTAATGAATTAAATTTTAAGGAGGAATAATAATGATGAAACTAAATGCAATACTTTTGTCAGCTTGCCTTGCACTCGCTCCGCTCTCTTCGCTCACTGCTTTTGCCGCAGATGACGTTACTGTTGTCTCAGATACAGATGTTGACACAGTTCAGGGCGATGTTATAGAATACGTGGACATTTCAATGTTCTTTCTGCAAAACTGGTTCTATCCTGATCAGATAGCTGATTCCTTTGATATTTATGCTCGCGATGACAGACTGAATAATGCAGATTGTCACTGGGAATCATGGAACGGTAAAGAATGGGTGCCGTATAAAGACGTACCCTTTATCGATGCGGAATACACATTTGTCGGAACACTGACCGTAGATAAGGAAAATTATCCTGATGCCAAGCTTTCTCAGAACACTGAGGTTTACGTTAACGAGACACTTGTACGTCCGGCAGATGATACCGAGTTTTCAGTAAGTGAGGACGGTTATTCTCTTAGTTTCCGTTCCAAGCCATTTGTCTATAAAGATGATATCGTTAAACCCAAGCCGAATAGTTGGGACTTATTTGATATGAGAATGATGTGCGGTGAGGTCTCATGGGATTTTTATGATATATACACCGAAAAGACCTGGACAGAGTACAAAATAGAAATAGTTGACGAAGAAGGTAATGTTCTCGTTTCGTATAAGGACACAGATAATTATTGTAATATATACGAAAAGATCTTAGAACTGAACGATGAAAATGACAGTCTTGGAGGAAAGAGATTCGCCCTTAACGTAACTGCATTTGACAAGACTACAGATGAATGTGTTTCTCCCGTAAAGACTTTTGACTACGTCTTCCCGACTAAAAAACAGCGACTGCATTTCACAGATAAAATATCTTCTGTAGTTTATTTCGTTATAGGCGATGAGTCGGTCAATTTCCGTGCAGATGCAGAACCAAAGGGCGATGAGAGATATACATGTTTTTCAGATTTCGTTTCGGTCGGCGGCGTAACAACATGGGTGGACTGCTCTACGGACGGTTATTACACTTACAGCGGACTGAATGACGGCGGACTAAATGCCCAGGATGACGGAAGAGAAATACTTTGCTGTGTTTACTCTAATGATGAGAATCAGGATTATCTTCGTACTAAAGTAGTACTGAAAGCGGTTGAAAAAGGTGATGTCAACTGCGACAAGGAAATAGGCATTGCGGACTGTGTAGCTCTTAACAGCTGGCTTCTCGGCAATAAATCGGGAATAACTCTTGCATCTGCCGCTGACCTCAACAATGACAAAAAAATAAACGTATATGATGAGGTCCTTCTGCGTCAGGCTATCGCCGGTCAGAAAGATGCATAACCTAACACTGTTTCTTATGACTTTCAAAAATATAAGGCAGGTCATTGTGTGACCTGCCTTTTTCATAGCCAAAAAGAATTTTGCCTTTGATAATATCCGGATAAAAAAATAAGGCAACACTACTGCTTTCAGACAACTTTTTTGTGAATAACCAACAAACATCCATGCCGCTTTCTGAACATATTGACAAAGATCAAAAAACGTACTATAATAGTCTTAGTTGAGAGCTTACAGGCTCTCTTTATTTATGAGGAAAGGAACTTTAAAATGGAAACCTATGAGATTCTCAGAGACCTTGCCATCATCGTGATATGTGCAAAGGGCGGAGGCCTTCTCGCAAGAAAATGTAAAGCGCCTATGGTAGTCGGAGAAATAATCGCAGGTCTTATTATCGGACCATGCCTGCTGAATATCGTGGAGCCTACCGACTTCATCAACAAAATGGCTGAGATAGGTGTTATTCTCATCATGTTCTCGGCAGGACTCGAAACAAACCTTCAGGAGCTGAAAAAGTCGGGACTTATCGCGCTGCTGATAGCCTGCATAGGAGTACTCGTCCCCCTTGTCTGCGGAAGTCTGATGTATATGGCAGTTTACGGATTCGCTTCTTTCGGAAGTGACGAGTTCTTCAAGGCTGTTTTCATCGGCTGTATCATGACAGCTACTTCCGTAGGTATAACCGTAGAGGTGCTGAAGGAAATGGGCTACCTTAAAAGCCGCGTGGGACAAACTATACTCAGCGCCGCTATTATAGACGACATCATCGGTATCATTGTACTCACATTCGTACTCGGATTCAAGGATCCGAACAGCAACACCCTCCTTGTTACGGGAAAGATAGTGCTTTTCCTGGTACTCTCGGCAATACTCGGCTATATTATTTATCGCCTTTTCAAGTACTACGACGAACGCCACACACACACACGCCGTATACCTATCATCGCAACGGGACTGTGTCTTGCAATGGCTTATGTTGCCGAAAAATACTTCGGTATCGCAGATATCACAGGTGCATATATTGCAGGCATCATCCTCTGCAATGTCCGTGACGCTGAATATATCGACCGCAGAGTAAACATCAACGGCTATATGTTCTTTGCTCCGATGTTCTTCGTGGGTATCGGACTTAAGACCGATTTCAGCGGAGTAGACTCCAGCATGATAGTATTCTCTCTGGGATTCGTAGTTGTCGCACTTCTCAGCAAGATAATAGGCTGCGGAACTGTTGCGAAGCTCTGCCGCTATTCATGGCTTGACAGCCTTAAAATAGGCGTCGGAATGATGACACGAGGCGAAGTTGCACTCATCATCACAAACAAAGGTCTCGGACTCGGTATAATCGATTCTTCCTACTTCACAGCAGTTATCCTTCTGATAATCGTATCCAGCATCGTAACTCCGATATTCCTTAAGCTGCTTTTCAGCAAAACAGATGATAATTCTGAAAAGGCGATCACCAAAGAGTCCGCTAATAAAGCCTGAACGTTCAGATCTCGTTGTTGATGTGCTCATCATAGCTTGTTTCGGAGTGTGCTGAACTGAGGGCACGATAAGCCATTTCTACCTGGAATTCGTTCATCCATATCCTGAAGTTCAACTCATTGCCTTCCGAATCGGTATATCCGATCATCAGGTAGTTTTCGGTTTCTGAACCTGCATAGATACCGCCCTTGTAGTTCTTTATATGGCGTATCTTTTTACTTACATCTTTTATACAGCGGTTATCTATCGCGCGTATCTCAGTCTGATTGTAAACAACTGTGTAATTTCCGCCGATATTGATACCGCTGTTTTCGCTTTTAAGTCCGTTATAGTGAAATGAAAGCATCCTGCCGTTCAGGTAAGAGCGTTCGATATAGGGAAGTTCATCTCCGCAGGAACGTAGAAACGCCCTCACAGGAGTACGCTTAAGCTTCATTATCCCCCACAGGAGGAAAATGCCGCCTGTTACCGCAAGTATCACGTTAATGGCGATATCCCCGCTTTTCCAGAACACAGAGGGAAGAAAGAAAACAAGTGAGAACAGTATAAAGACAATTCCCGCAGGTCTCAGAAAGCGCCTGTCAAGGTCCGCCTTCATGGTCTTTGTCCTTACTGTTTCAAATTCATGTGAACCTGCGTATTTTTCGTACTTCTCACGCCACTTATCACTTGTGTAGTACTCGCCGCTTTCTATAGCGGCTTTTTTGTTGTTCTGACCTTTCTCCGAAACTATCTCCAGTGCAAAGCCTCCCAATACTACTACTCCTGCCAGTGCAGTAAATAAAGCCGCCAGTTTCACACCAGTGCCGCTTATCAATGCATACACAAAACCCGCAGGCAGACCTGTGAATATTAATAACAGGAAGCGCTTCTTCCTGGGAAGAAGCGCCGGATGTAACCTTTTATTCAGTTTTTTCTTAAGATCATCCTTCATTAAATCACCTTAAAAATCGTCTATTTTTGTCTTGCACATTGGACACCGCTTGTCGCCCTTGTGATATTTTGCTCCGCAGTAAGAACATGTAAGTCCATCATCCGAGCTATACTTCACAGGAGTTTCATAACCGCCTGATGTACTATACTTTGATGACGTTCCGAAGCTGTCGGATGTACCATACTTCGATGACGTTCCGAAGCTGTCCGATGTACCGTACTTTGACGATGTTCCAAATCTGTCGGATGTACCATACTTCGATGATGTTCCGAAGCTGTCCGATGTACCGTACTTTGACGATGTTCCAAATCTGTCGGATGAGCCGTATCCCGATGACGTTCCGAACCTGTCAGCTGTATAACCGGAACCGCCTGAATAGTAGCTGCTGTCATCCTCATCAAGTACAGCTCGCCTGTACTTAAGCTTACCGATACCCGTCATAATGTAGGCATGGAATGTAACAAAAAGCAAAACGAGCAGACTTGGCACCATTTTTCCCAATGCGGAAAAGATGCCGGGTTTCTTTACATCAGGAAGTATCATCTGAAGCGAATCATTTATTGCTTGTCCCACATCGCTGTTGGAGTTTTCCAGTTTATTCTGCATCGAATTTGTGAAACGAGCTGTAACATGTGCATCGAGGACATTGTCCGTATCATCGCCCTGCATACCTTCCCATGACCAGTTCTCCGAACCGTCATACTTCGGGATCGAATACACTATCAGCCAGTGCATTTCATCGTCAAATTCATCGAGATACCTGTCATATGCATAGCTTTCAAGGTCGCCGTAACGCTCATTCCATTTTTCGTTATATACAGTTACTATCGAAGGCTGTATTCCCGATTTCTTGTAGAACTCATTGAATGTGGCTTCAAGTTCACTGCTGTTGCTGATAACACTTGCCTCATCGGCAATTATCATCTTATCTACTACTTTCGGTCTGATATTTTTCACCGAAGCAACGATCATTGCGCCGCAAACCAGGAAAAACGGCAGATAAAATATAAGTACAAAAAGACGCAGCGGCGAGAATTCCGATCTTGGATCGCTGGATGAATAGATATACCTTGTCCTTCCGAAGCTGCTGTAACGGTATCGCCTTGATCCGGGATAGTATGAGCTTCTGACAGAACTGTAGGATCTTGTTCCCGATGAACTGCTGCGGCTCGAACTGCTGTGATGTGAACTGCTGTGATGAGATCCGCCTCCGTGCGAACCTCCGCCTGATGAATGTGGCATGATAATTCCTCCTTATATCATTGTTTTTGACTGTTTAAGCGGATTATTACCCCTTCATCCGCTTTATACTAAGTATAACTCATTTTACACTATAAGTCAACCATTTTTATACTCTATAGGCAACACCGCACAAAGACCGCCTGACGGCTTTGTGGCACATCTGCTTGCATATTTTCCGGCATCTTGCACACAAATTCCTTGACATACGTCAGTATGCCTGCGAAATTTATGCACAATCTGCCGTAAAATCTGACTACGCATCTGCACCACAATCTCTGTGCGGTGTTGCCTATACTGTTTTTAAGCTTAGGTTATCAGAATGATTTTCCCTTGACACAGATACTTATTATATGTTATAATATCAATGTCAGAAAAATGATCATTTAATCGGATTAATCAGCCTGTCAACTTCTGCGCTGTTATGACATAATTCAAGCCGCTGCATGGTCTGCAATGATCAGCTGCGGTATTTTTATTTGAAAGGATAAAGAATTATGAAGAAGATACACGTCGATACACGAACTCCCTATGATGTACTGATCGAAAGAGGCACTCTCAGCAAGAGCGGCGAGCTTATCTCGACGGTCACAGACTCTAAAAAAGCCGTTATTATAACCGATGATATCGTTAAGGACTTATATGCTGATACTCTCGTTGATTCCCTCGAAAAAGCAGGTATCTCAGCTGCCGTTTTCACCTTCAGAAACGGTGAGCAGTCCAAGACTCTCTCTACCCTCAGCGATATTTTCGATTTTCTTTGCGAACAGAACCTTACAAGAAGCGACTTTCTCATCGCACTCGGCGGCGGCGTAGTCGGCGATATCACCGGATTTGCTGCGGCTTCGTATCTTCGCGGCATAGACTTCGTGCAGATTCCTACGACTCTCCTTGCACAGGTAGATTCCTCTGTTGGCGGAAAGACTGCCGTTGACATCAAGGGCGGCAAGAACCTCGTGGGAGCTTTCAAACAGCCTGTTCTCGTTATCTGCGACAGCGACACACTTAAGTCCCTTCCAAAGGAGACTCTTGCGGACGGCATGGCTGAATCCATAAAGTACGGTATGATAAGGGACAAGTCCCTTTTCGAGCTCATCGAAGCTCACAATATAGACAATATCGACGAGGTAATGGATGAAATGGTATATACCTGCATCGATATAAAGCGGGCTGTAGTTGTCAACGACGAATTCGACCGCGGTGAACGTATGATACTGAACTTCGGCCACACTATCGGTCACGCTATCGAGGGCTGGCATAACTACACCGACTACACTCACGGCATGGGCGTTTCGGCAGGAATGTGCATCATGACTCGCAGACTCTGTGATGCCTCACTTACCGAAAGGCTGGAAAACTGCGTAAAGAAGTACGGTCTGCCAACAGATACAGAAGCTCCTATGAGCGAGCTTCTCCCCTTCTGCTCTACCGATAAAAAGCGTGAACACGATTCTATCAGCTACATCGTTTGCCCTGAGATAGGCAAGGCAGATATAGTGAGAGTTACAGTCAGCGAATTCGCTGCACTTATGGAGGGTTGATATGAACGTAAGGATCTCTCCCTCAAAACTCAGCGGACACCTTGATATCCCCGCTTCAAAAAGCTGCGCTCACAGAGTTATCATCTGTGCGGCACTTGCAAACGGAACTTCACATGTATCAGGCGTTACCATGTCCAAGGACATAGAAGCTACTATCGGCGCTATGAAAGCTCTCGGCGCTGATTTCATAATAGACGGCAGCAATATAACAGTTACGGGAATAGGCTCGCCTGCGGAAAAGGCAGTTATCGACTGCAACGAAAGCGGTTCTACCCTTCGTTTTATTATCCCCGTTGCTGCTGCACTCGGTACCGATTCCCGTTTCATCGGACGTGGAAGGCTCCCTCAGCGTCCCATAGACATATACAAGCGTGAACTCAGCAAGCACGGAGTCCGCTTCATCACAGAGGAAATGCCCTATGACATCAGCGGAAAGCTCACAGGCGGTGTCTATGAAGTTGAAGGCAACGTATCTTCACAGTTCATTACGGGACTCCTTTTTGCCCTGCCCCTCCTTGAAGGCGACTCTGTCATAAAGCTCACCTCTCACCTCGAATCCCGTCCCTATGTGGACATAACCGTGGATATACTGCGCCGTTTCGGCATTTCTGTCACAGAAACAGAGGACTCGTATTCCATACACGGAGGCCAGTCCTACACTCCCCACGACGAGAAAATAGAGGGCGATTACTCTCAGGCTGCCTTCTTCTATGTTGCCAATGCAACAGGAAGTTCGGTCGATATAGGAAATCTGAACGAAAAAAGCGTTCAGGGTGACAAGAAAATCCTTGATATTATCAGTGAAATGTGTTATAATGGCAATAGAGTCTGCTTCAGCGCAGATTGTTCCGATATTCCCGACCTTGTGCCGATACTCACTGTACTGGCTTCTTACGGCTCGGAAAAGTCGGTCATATACAACGCTGAAAGGCTCAGGATTAAGGAAAGCGACCGCCTTGAGACCTCTGCCGCTATGATAAATGCTCTCGGCGGAGATGTCTCGGTAACTGATGACGGACTCATCATCAGACCTTGCGGTCAGCTCAGAGGCGGCACTGTTGACGGCTGCGGCGATCATCGTATCGTCATGGCTGCGGCTGTAGCAGCTCTCGGTTGCAGCGGAGACGTCATTATAAAGGGCGCTGAAGCTGCTGAAAAATCTTATCCCGAATTCTTCAAAGATCTCACAGCACTCGGAGGTAAAGTTAATGTCATCGATATGGAATAACCGCATTTCTGTTTCTATATTCGGAGAGTCACAGGATCCCACAGCAGGTATCACCATAAGCGGTCTTCCCGCAGGCGAATTCATCGATGCCGAGGAAGTTTCGTCCTTTATGGCAAGAAGATACCCTTCTGCACTCAGAAACAGCTCTCAGCCCTGTATACAGGCAAGTCCCCGTATAATATCAGGTGTGCTGAACGAGCGTACAACAGGTGCGCCGTTGTGTGCCCTCATACAGAATGCTGAAATACGCCATATCGAATACCCCGTTGAAGTTCCCACAGACCGTGTCGGTACTTCCGACTATACGGGTACAGTGAGATACCGCGGATATACAGATGTCATGTACCTTGATAAGTTCACCGACCGCCTTACCGCTCCCCTGTGCTTTGCAGGCGCTGTCTGCGGTCAGATACTTGAAAGGCGCGGCATCTATACAGGAGCTCATATACTTCAGCTCCACAACATCAAAGATAATCCTTTCGATCCCGTCAATATAAGCAGAGACGGAGTCATCAGCGTCCGCAGCAAGGACTTCCCCGTTATTCATGACAAAAAAGGCTGGGACATGCTCGCTGACGTTGAAAAAGCCCGTGAAACAGGCGAATCCCTCGGCGGCATTGTCGAATGTGCGGCGATAAATGTCCCCGCAGGAGTCGGCTCGCCTTTATTCGACGGTCTCGGAAATACTATAGCTCAGCTGATATTCGGCATCCCCGGTGTAAAGGGACTCGAATTCGGTACGGGCTTCGGTTCGGCTGAAATGCTCGGAAGTCAGAACGATGACGAGTTCTGCACCGACAAATTCGGCAGATCATTCACAAAAACCAATAATCACGGCGGTATCATCGGCGGCATATCCTCAGGTATGCCAATAACGCTGAAGGTGGGATTCGTACCTGCCCTGCCCGTTTCCGCCGCTGATTCTTCAAGCGATCACGAAGCCTGCTTTGTTCCAAAGGCGGTTCCCTGTGTGGAAGCAGCTGTAAATATAGCGCTTCTTTCACATATGCTTGATTATCCGAATTTCTGTTAGGGTGGTTATATGCAGGAAGAAAATATTTTCAAAATGTCCGAAATGGCTGATACCGAGATCAAGGACGTTCCTACACTGAATATACTCCTCTGCTATCTGCTTTATAAGATCGGCAGACCTGTTTGTACGGAGCATCTCTATGATATCGCTATCAGTACAGGTGTCGTAAATTACTTCTGCTATCAGGATTCCCTCGATTATCTGCTGAAAAATCAGCTGATAGGCGAGGAAAAGGACGCCGAGGGTACGGATTGCTATGCTCTCCTTCCAAAGGGCGAGGCATGTGCCAAGGAGCTGAAAAAATATGCCCCAAAATCATACAGGGACAAGCTCGTTCTTGCAGCTCTCAGATACTTCGCACGTCTCAAACTCGAACAGGAGATCAAGATAGAGTATATCCCCCTTGAAAAAGGCTGCTATGCTCATATCCGCTGCCTTGATATACAGAACGACCTTATGGACCTTAAACTGTATGCACCCGATATGAAACAGGCTAAGCTTATCGGTGAAAGGATAATGCTCAACCCTTCGGGTTTCTATGGAAAAGTGATAGAGCTTGCTCTTTCCAACGAGGAGGTAAGCTATGACCTTTCCGATAACTGATCATTTGCTCCCTCTTGCGGAGCAGACAAAAGATATTTCCCAAGGAACTGTGATAGCTGTTTTTATCATCGTGTTCCTTGCAGTCTCTGTCGCTACAGCCATGATCACATACAAGACCAGAATGAAACGCTTCAACAAAAGCGATCCTAAGGATAAAAACAGCAAAGACCAATAAGGAGGCAGTTGTATGAACTATGACGCCGATCTTTATATACACTCTGTTTTTCAGGGATTTTTTCCTCTTGATGTTATCGAGGCTCATTTCGACGAATACCGCTCTGCCGCCGAAGAGCTCTCTCATGAACTTGACTGGGATGAAGTTCTGCTCTACGCCGTTTATCAGTATGAACCGGATGGCAACGCACTTCTTTCAGCAGATTTCATGCTGCTGAGAATGCCATACCAGAAATATTCGGAGCTTGCAGAAAAGATCTCGTCTACCTGCAGACTGTTCTTCTTCAGAAGCAGACAGGAGGAATTAACATGAAGTTTTCTGAATTTATCTCCGCTGCGACTGCCGCTGTCATTCTTGCAGTATCGGCAGTACCTTTCAGTGCTTCCGCAGCGGATACAAAAAAACATAACGTTATCGTCCTCGATTTCGAGGGCAGGATAATGGAAACTCTTTCCGTCGAGGACGGTAAACCTGTCGACCTTTCAAAGATCGATACCTCAAAGCTTGAACGTCACCTGGATATATACACTCAGATCGCTTTCAGCTCCTGGGGAAATGTTCCCGATAAGGTGACAAGCGACGTAACTATCCAGGCGCTTTACAAAAAAGCCGTCATCTCTCTGGACAGCCTCCCCACTAAAAAGGAATACCTTGATAACTGGGGCGACATCGACCTTTCGGGACTCAATGTCACAATTACCATGACAACTCAGCTTCCCGAAAAGGACAAAGACGGCCATTTCAAGACCAAGACCGAGACCGTCAATATCGGTGAACACTGTACATCTGAACCTTCAAGGCTCGAAAACGCCTTCGCAAATTCAGACAGCGCTACGGTTAAGGTCTACCCCATTGTCGGTGATGTGCCGATAGCTACATACGATATCAGCTATTATCCCTATCTCGGTGATGCTGATATGAATGGCTTTATCGACGCTTCTGATGCAACATACATCCTTATGGCATACTCGTCTGCCGCTACAGGTTCGCCGCTGAGCTACGCTCCGGGACAGAAAAAGCGCTGTGATATCGACGGAGACGGTTCGATCGATTCAAATGACGCTACAATGATACTCCAGTTCTATACATATGCATCTGTTACAGAGCATCCGAGCTGGAATGAGATATTAAAGAAATAAATAATGCCGCAGGAAGGTTTCCGCCTTCTCCAAACACGTTCATCACCGGATCTGTATCCGGTCGATATATATTGAGCAAATCAAATATTTTAAAGGAGTGCTGAACTACAATGTACAATGATCTCATGGATTCTATCGGCTTCGTTTCAAAGTATGACCCTGCTGTGGGTGCTGCAATGGATAAGGAGCTTGCAAGACAGAGAAGAAACCTCGAACTCATCGCAAGTGAGAATATCGTTTCTCCCGCAGTTATGGCTGCTATGGGTTCTGTTCTTACCAATAAATACGCTGAGGGTTACCCCGGAAAGCGTTACTACGGCGGATGTCAGTGCGTTGACGAGGTAGAGGCTATCGCTATCGAGCGCGCATGTCAGCTTTTCGGTGCTAAGTACGCTAACGTACAGCCGCATTCAGGTGCTCAGGCTAATACTGCTGTTTACTTCGCTGTTCTCCAGCCCGGCGATACTGTTCTCGGTATGAGCCTTGCAGACGGCGGACACCTTACACACGGTTCACCTGTTAACCTCTCAGGTAAATACTTCAACTTCGTTTCTTACGGTCTTGACGATGAAACAGAGACTATCAACTACGATGAAGTTTACAAGCTCGCTAACAAGAACAAGCCAAAGCTTATCGTTGCAGGTGCATCTGCTTATCCACGCGCTCTCGACTTCAAGCGTCTTTCAGAGATCGCAAGAGCTGTTGGTGCGCTCCTCATGGTAGATATGGCTCACATCGCAGGTCTTGTTGCTGCAGGCTGCCACGAGTCACCTGTACCTTATGCTGATATCGTTACAACTACAACTCACAAGACTCTCCGCGGACCAAGAGGCGGTCTTATCCTCACAAACAACGAGTTCCTCGCTAAGAAGATAAACTCCGCTATATTCCCAGGTACACAGGGCGGTCCTCTCATGCACACTATCGCTGCTAAGGCTGTTTGCTTCGGTGAGGCTCTCAAGCCTGAGTTCAAGGACTATCAGAAGCGCATAGTTGAGAACGCTAAGGCTCTTGCTGACGGACTCCTCAAGAGAGGCTTCAACCTCGTTTCAGGCGGTACAGATAACCACCTCATGCTCGTTGACCTCCGTCCTTTCAACATCACAGGTAAGGAACTCGAGCACAGACTTGATGAGGTTTATATCACTGTTAACAAGAACGCTATCCACAACGATCCCGAGAAGCCATTCGTAACAAGCGGTATCCGTATTGGTACTCCTGCTGTTACTACAAGAGGTCTCGGCGTTGAGGAAATGGAAAAGATCGCTGAGTACATCTACCTCTGCGCTACAGATTTCGAGAACAAGGCTGACGAGATCCGTGCAGGCGTTAACGCTATCTGCGAGAAGTTCCCACTTTACAAGTAATAATATTGCAAAAGGGACGGACAAGACTGTCCGTCCCGCTATTTTTTTGAGGAAGAGAAAATGTCAGCAGCATCAGAAAGTAGCTTTAATACAGTTGCATCCGATTACGATAAATACCGTCCCACTTACGTTGCTGAACTCTACAGAATAATTTTCGGTTATATGCCTTTGAACGAAACTTCAACGGCGCTGGAGATCGGAATAGGTACAGGTCAGGCTTCTGCGCCGATACTCAGTACAGGATGCAGTCTTACTGCCGTGGAATACGGAGACGAGCTTTCTGCCATTTGCCGAGAGAAGTTCAGGAACTATCCTGACTTCTCGGTAATTACAGGCAGATTTGAAGAAGTCGGTCTTTCCGAAAGCACATTCGATCTTGTGTATTCTGCGACCGCTTTCCACTGGATACCCGAAGACATCGGCTATCCGAAAGTACTCTCGCTGCTGAAAAAAGGCGGAGCCTTTGCACGTTTCGCAAATCGTCCTTACCGTGACAAGGGCAACACTCAGCTTTCCTGCGAGATCGATGAGCTATATGACAGGTACTACTATCCGTTTCACGGCAAAAAACGCAGACCGTCCGCAGAATTCACCGAAAAACAGGCTTCGGATATTGCAGAAACTGCCGTAAAGTACGGTTTTACCGATATAAAATACACACTTTTCCGCCGTACAAGGACTTTTTCCGCAGATGAATACTGCAAATTGCTCGGCACATATTCAGACCATATCGCAATGGACGAAGATATAAGGACAGCTTTCTTCTCTGAAATAAAAAACGCTATAGACTCTCACGGCGGTTCTATAACGATATACGACACCATAGACCTGGAGCTTGCGAGAAAGCCGTAATTAACTGATATCCAAGGGGGTTGAGCTTATGACAGCAACTTTGATCGTCAAGGGCATCGTCTTTTCGCCCGACATGAAAAAGATACTTCTGCTTCAGCGAAGCAGCTTTGAAGATACGGGAGCTTACTGCTGGGAGCCTCCGGGAGGAAAAATAGAGGAGAACGAATCTCCCGAAGAAGCGGTATTGCGTGAGATACAGGAAGAATCAGGCATATCGATAGATAATGTCGATGAACTGCTCGATGTTTCGCTGTTTAAACATAACGGACACACACTCCTCTCTATCGGATACCTCTGTCATTCCGATACATACAGCGTAACACTCAGCGAGGAGCATATGGACTACCTCTGGGCTGACGAGGAACAGTGCAGAAAAATGATGCTTAAAGAAATTGTGGAGGAACTCGACCGCAAAAACGTTTTCTCCATGCTGATAAAAGAATAATACACCAAGTACCAGACAAAAGTATTTTCAGAAGGAGAAAATCATGGTGATAGGAAGAAAAGTAAAAGTTACGGTCGACCGTCCTCTCGGAAGCTGTCACCCCGAATACCCGGACATGGTCTATCCCGTAAATTACGGTTATATTGCAGGAATTATCGCTCCTGACGGTGAAGAACAGGACGCTTACATCCTCGGTGTTGACCATCCTGTTGATACGTTCACGGGAAAGATAATTGCCATAATCAGACGCGCAGATGACGTTGAAGAAAAATGGGTAGTTTGTCCCGAAAATACAACTTTTACCAAAGATGAGATAATGAAACAAATCGAATTTCAGGAGAAATACTTCAAATCAGAGATAATTATGTAGGAGGTCACTATGGCTGCACCATTAGCAGATAAAATTCGTCCGCGAACTCTCGATGACGTTGTCGGTCAGGAGCACATCCTTGCGGAAGGCAAGCCCCTGCGCCGTATAATTGAAAGTGGAAAAGTACCGAACATGATATTCTATGGTCCGTCAGGCGTGGGAAAGACTACTGTTGCCCGTATCATAGCCGAAAACTGCGGAATGTCGCTGTATAAGCTCAACGGTACGAATTCCTCGATATCGGATATAAAGGACGTTGTATCGCAGATAGGCACTTTCGGAAGCGAGAACGGCATCCTCCTTTATCTGGACGAGATACAGTACCTTAACAAAAAGCAGCAGCAGAGTCTCCTGGAGTACATAGAAAACGGCGAGATAACCCTTATCGCAAGTACTACCGAGAACCCCTATTTTGCCGTATATAACGCCGTCATCAGCCGAAGTACTGTATTCGAGTTCAAACCTGTTACAGCGGATCAGCTAATTCCTGCCATAAAACGTGCATTCAGGCTGATAGGCGAAGAATCAGGCAGCGAAGTGGTCTATACAGATGCTATCTGCCGTACTATAGCCTACGGATGCGGCGGAGACGTTCGGAAAGCCATGAATACCGCCGAGCTCTGTACCGTCTGCGGTGATGTTTCAGAAGGCAGGATAACTATAACTCCCGAATCGCTGGAGCTTCTTTCTCAACGCAGCAATATGCGCTATGACCGCGACGGCGACGAGCATTACGATATCCTCTCAGCCTTCCACAAATCTGTGCGAGGTTCGGACGAGAACGCTGCTCTGCATTATGCTGCACGTCTTATTGAAGCGGGAGATATAATCTCACTCTGCCGACGGCTTCTGTGTATAGCAAGTGAGGACGTAGGACTCGCCTACCCTCAGGCAGTACAGATAACCAAGGCATGTGTGGATTCGGCGCTTCAGCTGGGACTTCCCGAAGCGAAGCTCCCTATTGCCGAGGCAACTATCCTCCTTGCGACTGCTCCCAAGTCCAACAGTGCATGTATGGCTATAGATGCAGCCCTTGCGGACCTTCAGAGCTGCGATGCCCTCGATTATCCCCGTCATCTCCAGAACAAGCACTTCGACGGACAGGGTGCCGCTGTTGTTGGACAGCATTACAAGTACCCTCACGATTACCACAATCATTACGTCCGTCAGCAGTACCTTCCCGATGCGCTGAAGGACCACGTTTACTATGAATTCGGCGATAACAAGCAGGAACAGGCTGCTTTGCAGTACCGCAGAAAGATACTCGAAGAAGCAGAATAACGAAAAAGCCTCAGCGGACAACTGAGGCTTTTGATTATTTATTATTGTTTTAAGCGACTTTCATCACTTAGCTTAATTTCTCTTTGGACTCATTCCTTTCAAGTTTAATGAACCTGCCGGACCCTGACTGCTGCTGCATCTGTGATGCCCCGAAGCAATCACTCCGGTCTTTAGTTATATAATACCCATTGGTATACACCTTTCGCAGTTATTTGCACTGTTGTGCATGTAATACCATATGGTATGCTATCATATAATTGATCCATCCATAGGTTTGGTTCGATTTGCTGACCCATGATACTTCCACACCTTTCGGCATCCCGAAGCATCACCCCAGCTTTTGATCATTTAATTTCCCATTGGATTCACCTTTCAGAAATTATTTTCAGCGTTTTATACGCCTTTTGAAGTCTATTCAAAGCGACTTTCATCACTTTACCGGATCTGTCCTTTGGACTCATTCCTTTCAGACTTATTTTCTGCCGAGCTCACATCCTGCACATTGAAAACTCTGTGCCTGAAGGTCCTCAGGCATATTCTGCGTTCTGACTCTCGTCAATGCACACTAAAGACACGTTTTACGCATCATTATTTCATAATTAAAGCGACTTTCATCACTTTACTATATTTCCCTTTGGAATCATTCCTTTCAGAATTATTTACTGCCGGGCTCACATCCTGCACATGAGATCCATGCGCCTGAAGGTCCTCAGACATATTTTCCGCACCTCGACTCTCGTCAATGCACGTTCAAGATACTTTCAAGTATCGTTATTTCATAATTAAAGCGACTTTCATCACTTTACCATATTACCCTTTGGAATCATTCCTTTCAGGTTTTATATGCCGAGTTCACATCATGCACATAGCACTCTGTACCCCGAAGGTTCCCAGCATCAAATTACATAACTTCCATTGGATTCACCCTTCAGAAATTATTTTCATATACACCGCTTATGCAGCATATATTAACCTTTAGGTTAATGAAGATCAATTTCTCATCGGACTCAACCTTTACTTTTTATTTTTTTGACAATATATCTAAAGACTCATCGTCGAAATTTCAGATAATCCTGTATCGAAACTGAGTTTAGACATGAAGTCGTTTTATTTCAGCAATGCGTCAGCCTGATGACACGAATTCTTTAATTCTGTAGCTTACAACTATGGAACAAGTTATATAAACCTATATTCCCTGAAAATTATTCAAGTCACTCAGCAAGTCCGCCGACTTCACGCTGCTGTGATATAGTTTCTTCCATCGGACTCACGTTCCTTTCCGCATAAAATCATTTACATTGAGATATTACTCTCAGTCCAAGTAAATCCAGCTTGGAGTATCTTTTATGATCTCTCCGTTTCCTTGAGTCTATATTAACACATCCTTTAGCAAAAGTCAATAGTAATTTTCAATATTTATTATTTTTTTAGTAAGTTTCGGCGAATAGTACAATACGAATATTTTTCATCTGAGCATCTTGCACAAATCACTATGTGTTATTATTTACCGCTTGATTTTTTAACTGATATGTTGTATAATATCTATACTATATGGCGTACGCCGGATTGGAGAATACTATGTCTGATATGAACGAATACACTCCCGAGCTCTTCGAGCTTATCGACGACGAGGGAAACAAAAAGAACTTTGAACTTATCGACTGCGCTGAAATAAACGGTGAACAGTACTTTGCTATGGTACCTGCTGCCGAGGATGACGACTTCCTTAATGCAGACTGCGATCTTATCTTCCTTAAGACTATCGAAGAGGACGGCGAGGAAATTCTCGCTTCTATAGACGATGACGAGGAGTTCGATCAGGTATCCGAATACTTCCTTCAGAGAATGGCTGACGTTCTCGATCAGTTTGAACCTGATGATGAGGAAGAATAATTTTTTTCGGTTTTACATAAAAAAGGTATTGATTTTTTGAAAAAGATGTGTTATAATAATAGCAGATAAAAAACATCTGCCTTGTTCGAGTAATTATAGTTTTTATAATCCAACACATTTCTCAAGGGAATTCAGCTCCGGCTGCGGATTGCAGACCTCCCGTTTTCGGAAGAAGGGAGCGTGAAACATCCGGGCGTTTACCCACCTGCTTCGTGCGGGTTTTATGCACTATATGACGGCAAGGCGGACTTTTTTACATCTTTGCTTTTCATGCGGCTGATCTTCAGCCGCTTTTTTCTTGCATTCTTTGCAATAAACTATTGCATTTTATATCAGAAATATGATATAATTATTTCGGAATTTTAAACTAATGGTTCAATGACAAATAATCAAAGGCGGTTTTACCTATGACAAGCGAACAGATCAGAACTCTGGCTTCACTTATGCTGGAGTACATCCCACCTACCCTTAAACTATTCGGCTTTACCCTGCTTTATTCCATACCACTCGGCATGATAGTCGCACTCCTTAAAATGTGCCGTTTCAAGCCGATATCATGGCTCACCAACCTATACATACTCATTATGCGAGGCACTCCCCTGCTTCTCCAGATAATCGTGGTATATTATTCAGTCCCGATACTCAGGATGAACGAAAAATGTCCCGCAGGTCTAAAATCTCTCCTGGACAGAGTTGAGATACGAGACAGCTATATGTTCAGGATGATACTTGTGGCTTTCGTCCTCAACTACGCCGCATATTTTGCGGAGATATTCCGCGGCGGCATCGAAGCTATACCAAAGGGACAGCATGAAGCCGCTGGAGCACTGGGATTCAGCAAGCTCCAGACCTTCTTCCGCATAATCCTCCCACAGGTATTCAAGCGTGTCATCCCTGCAAGCTCCAACGAGATAATAACACTCGTCAAAGACACTTCTCTCGCCTATGCTATGGGCTACATGGAGATAATGTACATCGCCAAGAAACAGATGAGCCTTTACAGCTCACTTGTCCCTCTTTTCCTTGCAGGTCTGTTCTATTTCATCGCAGCAACGCTTCTGACGCTTCTTTTCGCCTTTATCGAAAAGAAGCTAAGCTACTACAAGTAAGGAGGCATAATTATGGCAATGCTTGAAGTCAACAACCTTTCAAAAAGCTTCGATAAGCTGGAAGTCCTCAAGGATATATCTTTCAATGTGGAAAAAGGCGAGGTAGTAGCTGTTATCGGTCCCTCGGGAAGCGGAAAATCCACTATGCTGCGCTGCGTGAACCAGCTCGAAAAAGCGGACGGCGGTACCATAAAGGTCTGCGGTACGGATATGCTCGTAAAAAACAGCAGCGGCAAAACTGTCTATACAGATACAAAAACTCTCAGGGATATAAGACTGAAAACCGGTCTCGTTTTCCAGAATTTCAACCTTTTCCCCCATATGAGCGTACTCAGAAACATTACAGAAGCTCCCGTATGCGTACTTAAGCAGGATAAGAAAAAGGCTAAGGAAAACGCTATGGAGCTCCTTAAGAAAATGGGACTCGAAAGCAAGGCTTCCGCTTACCCCTGCGAACTTTCAGGCGGTCAGCAGCAGCGTGTTTCCATCGCAAGAGCTCTTGCACTCTCGCCTGAGATACTCTTCTTCGACGAACCTACTTCCGCTCTCGATCCCGAACTTACAGGCGAGATACTGAAAGTTATCAAAGAACTCGCCGCAGAGGGAATGACTATGGTTATCGTAACTCACGAAATGGCTTTCGCCCGTGATGTTGCGGATAAAGTTATATTCATGGAAAACGGCTACATCGTTGAAATGGGCGCACCCGAACAGCTCTTCGGCGAGGATGCTTCCGAACGTGTAAAGCAGTTCCTTCAGCGCTTCAACAGCTGATACTCCTCAAAAAACTAAGGAAAGGAGTGAAGATATGATATATGTTACAGGTGATATACACGGCAATATAGACATTGACAAGCTGCTGCCCGAGAATTTCCCCGAAGGTTCAGCGCTTACCCGTGATGACTACGTCATCATTTGCGGTGATTTCGGACTTCTGTGGGAAGATTCCGATATCGAACACTACTGGCTCGGCTGGCTCGACAGTATGCCCTGGACTACTCTGTGGATAGACGGTAATCATGAAAATTTCGACATAATCGCCGATTATCCCGTTGAGGAATGGAACGGCGGAATGATACAGAAAATAACCGACAATATATTTCATCTTTGCAGAGGTCATATCTTTACTATCGAGGATAAACGGATTTTCGCCTTCGGCGGTGCTGAGAGCCACGACAAGGAATTCCGCATAGAGGGACAGTCCTACTGGACGGCAGAGCTCCCCACGGAAGAGGAGATAGCACATGGCAGAAAGGTGCTTGAAGATGCCGGCTGGCATGTGGATTACGTTATAACTCATTCGCTCCCGACGGATATACAGGCAGACCTGTTCGGCGAATCGGACTTTCCTGCGAACCGCCTTACAGACTTCTTTGAGGAGGTAAGTCTTAAGCTTGATTTCAAGCTGTGGTTCTCTGGACACTACCACCAGACACTGATATGTGACGATAAATTCTTCCTGCTGTACAATGACATTATAAGACTGTCGGACGATCTCCTTGACGAAATTACCGATGATACGGACGAACTCACAGAATAGATATCCACCTTTGAATTTTTCACTCATACAGAAATACAAACAATTATTGCAAAGGCAGAAACAGCAAGCTATTAAACAAAACAGGCAGATATTTCTACAGGAAGTATCTGCCTGTTATACTTTCAACAATGAATCACTGTACAGCTTGAAATCCGCCTCAATAAATGTTATAATTAATGTGTACTCAATAACCGCCTAATGGCGTTTATTGCCCCGAACTTTGTTCGGGGAGCGCAAATTCTTCATAAATTATTGAATTTGCGCGTCGCATTTCTTTATGTCAAGCTCATTTTGCCCTTTCGGGCAAAACAAAGTGCAGGAAAAATCTTCTATATTATAAAATTTTCTTGCACTTTGACAACTTAAAATCGGCTATAATAAGCTGAGATAGCCGATTTTAAGTTGTTGAGCAGACATTAATTAATATGTACTGAATAACCGCCTTATGGCGGTTATTGCCCCGAACTTTGTTCGGGGAGCAGACATTAATCATAAAAAGCCATGAGGTGAACCTATGCCAAACATATTGATCATAGATGACGATGCACATATCAACGATATCGTCTCAAAAGCTTTGAAAGCCGAGGGATACAACGTAACAAGCGCCTATTCGGGAACAGAAGCTTTGCTGCTGCTTTCGCATAACAAGCCCGATCTCATATTGCTCGACCTTATGCTCCCTGGATTATCAGGCGAGGAACTTCTGCCACAGATAAAGGATATTCCCGTGATAGTGGTAAGTGCCAAAGCTGATGTGACAGACAAGGTCGAACTGCTGGTAGGCGGTGCTGCGGACTATATCACAAAGCCGTTTGATATGAAGGAACTGCTGGCAAGAATTATGGTGCAGCTTCGGAAGAACGAAAACTATGCCGACAAATCACTTCTTACTTATCGGGAGATCACCCTCGATACGGATAAACATACCGTTTCCGCAAATGGCAGTGAACAAAAGCTCACAAGAACAGAGTTTGCGATCATGAAGCTGTTGATACGTGATCCCGAACAGGTAGTTGCAAAGCTTACCATATTAGACCGTATCAGCCTTGACACGCCTGACTGCACCGAGGATTCCCTGAAAAGCCATATCTATAATCTGCGGAAAAAGCTGAAAGCACTGACCGGCAAGGAGTATATTTCATCGGTCTGGGGCATCGGTTTTATGCTGAATGAAAAATCTTGACTTTTTCTTCACTTTTTTCTTTACCGTTTTCTTTACTTTTTTGTTTTATAATGTTTTCAGAAACATAAAGGAGGTCAAAATATGGATTATGTTCTGAGAACAACCAATCTTTGCAAACATTACAAAAATTTCAAAGCCCTCAACGGTCTGACGATGAATGTCCCGAAAGGCTCTATCTACGGCTTTGTCGGCAGGAACGGCGCAGGCAAAACAACACTTATCCGCCTTGTATGCGGATTGCAGCTCCCAACAAGCGGAGATTTTGAACTGTATGGAGTCAAGCACTCCGACAAGGCAATTTCAAAGTCGAGACGCAGAATGGGTGCAGTCGTGGAAACGCCGTCTATCTATCTTGATATGACAGCGGAGGACAATCTCAAACAGCAGTACCGCATTTTGGGTATGCCGAGTTTTGACGGAATTTCGGAGCTTCTGAAACTGGTCGGTCTTGAAAATACGGGCAGGAAAAGGGCGAAAAACTTCTCCCTCGGCATGCGTCAGAGATTGGGAATTGCCGTTGCACTCTGCGGAAATCCTGATTTCCTTGTACTGGACGAGCCGATAAACGGACTTGACCCGCAGGGTATTATTGAGATCCGTGAGCTGATACTCAAACTCAACCGAGAGCAGAAGATCACGGTGCTGATCTCATCGCATATCCTTGATGAGCTGTCACGGCTTGCCACGCATTACGGCTTTATCGACAGCGGGCGTATCGTTCGTGAGATGAGTGCGGAGGAGCTTGAAGCCGCCTGCCGCAAGTGTATGCGAATTACTGTGAGCAATACTGCGGTGCTGGCGAGTGTGCTTGACGAAATGAAGCTTGAATATTCAGTTATTGACGATAAGACAGCCGATATTTACGCAAATCCTAATATCACTCAGCTTTCCTTAGCACTTGCAAAGGACGGCTGCGAGGTACTCTCGTTGGAAAAGCATGATGAGAGCTTAGAAAGCTTTTATATCTCGCTGGTGGGAGGTGAAAAGCATGAGTAATCTGTTAAATGCGGAATTTCATCGAATTATAAAAAATATCTCCTTCTGGACAGGCACGGTCTTTTCTGTCCTATGGGTTGTGTATAATGTAATGTGTGAGGATTTCGAGAACTCGCCGGGTATAGAGAGCTTTATGTTCGGTAATCTTTTTCAAATTCTTGTTTTGACGGGGTTGACCTCTGCGCTTTTTATCGGAGAGGAATACTCCTGCGGTGCTATCCGAAACAAGATATCGACAGGTCACACACGCTCATGCGTATATCTGACCGAGCTTTCACTATGTTCGGGAATGATGATATTCAACACGTGTATCTGTATGCTGACTGCTTTGGTATGCAGCGTTATACGTGGCTACGGCTTCAATACCGAAAGGCTTGTGCTTATTAAGGTGTTTGTCTGCTGTCTGTTTACATCTTTGGTGGCTGCAGCGGTCATTGTGCTTTTTTCACTCAATCTCCATACCAAGGTATCGGGGCTTATAGCAGCTGCTTTGGTAATGCTTATGCTGACATTGATGGGAAATCAACTGTATCAAAGTCTGAAACAGCCGGAATACAGGATAAACTATTTGTTTGATGAAAACGGTCAAACTATTGGAGAGGACAGTGTATATAAAAATGAGTATTATATCGGAGACGGAAAACGGATAGTGACAGAAATGTTATATATCCTCGACCCTATCGCTGTATCATATTATGAGGGCGAGATGCAGTACGATGATGAAATATACTGTGAGCGTTCAAAGATAGTTGACAAGCCATTCGCAAAAATACCGATCTGCTCTTTGGCAGAATGTGTCGTTCTGACGGGTGTTGGTTTGTTTGTGTTTAAGAGAAAAGATTTGAAATAAAGGAGTGTTAATATGGTTTACGGTCTGTTAGGCATTATTATCATTGTCCTGTGTCTGAAAATCTATCTGATGAAAAGATCTGCACGAGATATAGCAAATGAATTTGCCGATAGACTGAAAACCGACACTAATACGCTGATCTATATTTCTTCTCATGACAAAGATATGCGTTATCTTTCTGACAGTATCAACAAACAGTTAAAGATACTAAGGAAAGAGCATCTGCAATATAATCAGGGCAATACTGAACTGAAAAATGCAATAACAAATGTATCCCACGATATACGCACTCCGCTGACGGCAATAGCTGGAAATCTGTACATGATAGGGAAAACAGATGATCTTTCCGAAATAAGGGCATATGTCAATGCGATCGAGGAACGCACTGAAACTATGAAGCAGCTTACTGAGGAATTGCTTCGCTACTCTATCATTATATCCGATGAAAACAAACCGCAAACCGAGGATATATTCATCAATCAGCTGCTTGCGGAAAGTATCAGCAGCTTTTATCCTGTACTGACCGAAAAGGGCATCACGCCGCAAATAAATATGACCGATACCCGTATCGTGCGAAATACGAATCGCTCCGAACTTGCAAGGGTGTTTTCCAATCTTCTGAATAATGCCGTGAAATACAGTGACGGTGATCTGGAGATCACACTGTCCGATACAGGCGAGATCAAATTTTCAAATACTGCAAAAGAGCTGTCCACAGTCGAAGTGGAACAGCTCTTTGACAGGTTCTATACGGTTGAAACAGCCCACCATTCTACCGGACTGGGATTGTCCATCGCCCGAACTCTTGTTGAGCGGATGGGCGGAACGATCACTGCGGACTATGATGACGGTCGGCTGACAATAATTATCATTCTTTGATATTGCAACGGCACGGAGTGCGCCCTCTGTGCCGACTTTTTTTCAGCGGATAGTTCATCAAACTGCTGAAAAGCAATAGAAAAACCATAGCATCTCTGAACTAACATCAGAAATGCTATGGCTTATTTTTTTCATATCAACACCGCAGGTAAGCTTTTATTTGCTTGATTCAAGTTCAAGCTTGAACGGCGAATATCGTCTGTAGGATGCACTGTTCTTTTCTACGCTCATCTTATCTGCGATACCTTCCATCATCTTGATGAATTCATCATAGTAGCGAGTCTGGAGCAGCTGGAGTTTATAATCATCAGTCCAGTAATCATCCTCTGTCATACGCTCTCTGAGGTCGCCCTTGATAACAACATAGATAGTATCAGGTGAATAGTCGTAAACCTCAGCCTTATACTTGGTAAGCTCATTGAATACATACTCATTGAACTGGCGGGACTGCTTTGATGTCTCGGTTTCAGCGGTTGTTGTTACGGTAGGATCTGCATTTGCCTCTGCAGTTGTTGTAGTCTGCTTCTGCATAAGGCGTTCCTTCTCGTAAGGATTTGTTGTAGTTGTTACGACCTTTCCGCTTTCGTCGGTCTCTGTTGAAACTGCTGTAGTAGTTGTCTCAACAGGTGTTTCGCCCTCGGCAGCAGTTGTCTGAGCTGCAACGTAATCGTTATACTCTTCGTTGACCACATCGAATTCAAGCATCTTTTCAAGGTCGCCCGACTTCTTGTTGATCTTCTTTGCGTATTCCTCAGCCTTCTGATGCATCTTTCTCTTGTCGTCCTCATTCATCTCGTTGCCTTCCGAATCAGTGAGACTAATGGAGAAATACTTAACTCGTGCGAAATTCTCGTCGAAGTAGTCCTTAAGCTCGTCCTCTGAACAGCCGTTAGGAGCATCGATACCGTAGTAATGCTCGAATATAGCCTGTTCCTTATATGTATTCTCGGCGATCTCCTTCATGGACTCTATACCGACGCCGTTTGCTTCGTTTCTCGGATCGTAAGAAAGGTAATACTCAGCCATTTCTGCTGCCTGATCCAGGTCCTCCTTGCTGAGTTTTCCGCCGATATTGTCAAACTCCTTCTTTGTAGCTGCGAAAGCAGTACAATTCTCGGTAGCCTTGTCCTGTATCCATTCGGATGCATCAAGCTCATCGATATGAGCGCCCTTTACGTCCTTGAGAGTAGGTGTCTCGTTGTTGTTCTGCTCTGAAAGAACAGATACAGCCTCGTCATATGCCTGAAGTGTGTAGTATATGAAAACGCCTGATCTGACATCATAACCGTCAGCGCTCAGAGCCTTCTGAGTTCCGTTTCCTATAGACGCCGAACAGCCGAACATTGAAGCAGCCAGTGAACATGATGCTGCTGCGGCTGCAAGCTTCTTAAAACTAATCATTATATGATTCCTCCAATTAAGAATAAAATTCCAATACTTATTTATTATACTATATAATTTCAGTTTTGTCCATAGATTAAAGAAAATTTTTACCGTTCTGTCACAAATAAGTACAGAACGGGAATTTATTTTCCCGTATTCCTTGACTTATACTTAAAAAAATGATAGAATAATAATATATGTCTATAGAAAAAGGAGATGCTGATACTTGAAAGTTATGCTCATCGCTCATACTCCAGAACCCGAGAAGATAGTCGCAACTGCCGCAAAGCTCTGCTACTCCAGCAGTGATATATCTTCGCTTAAGGAAGGTCTTACGGAGGACAAAACCAGAAGCTTCATAGAAATGCTGGCATCGATAGGCCACGAAAGCGTTTTCGAGCACGTTTCTTTCACTTTCGGCATCGAAGGCATATCCCGTGCCTGTTCACATCAGCTTGTCCGCCACCGTATCGCTTCTTACTCGCAGAAGAGTCAGAGATACGTAAACGAGAACGGCTTCGAGTTCATTACACCGCCAGAAATCGAGGAACTTCCCGAGGCAAAGGCGGAGTTTGACAGGCTCATGGAGCAGATAACAGAAAGCTATGACAAAATAGCCGATCTGCTCACTGCAAATCATACAGCCAGACTCACCGCAGAGGGTTTGGACGAAAAGACTGCCGCTTCAAAAGCACGTAAGCTCGCTAACGAGGATGCCAGATTCGTACTTCCCAACGCATGTGAGACTAAGATAGTTGTCACCATGAACGTCCGTTCACTGTTCAATTTCTTCGAGCACCGCTGCTGCAACCGCGCACAGTGGGAGATAAGAGCTGTGGCCGAGGAAATGCTGAGGCTCTGCAAGGAGACCGCTCCGAACATCTTCTGCCATGCAGGTCCCTCATGCGTTGTATCGGGAAAATGTCCCGAGGGCAAAATGAGTTGCGGTAAAATGAAGGAAGTTCAGGCAAAATACGCAAATCTCGGACAAAAGTAAACGGAGGCACTAATGCTGGAATTCAGGGATTTATCTATCTCCGATAAACCTATGGCTGATAAAGCCCTCGCCGCTTCCGACTTCAGAGGCAGCGAGTACTCATTCGCAAATAACCTCGCCTGGAGACGTCTCGCAGATACGAAATGCACTTTCTATAAAGATTTCTACCTGCTTTGTGCCTTCGGTAACAGTAAGGACGATATCTCCTTCACCTTTCCCGCAGGCAGCGGCAGCTACAGTGATGTCCTGAGTGAAATGAAACGGACTGCCGAAGGCTTCGGTGTTCCGCTGAGGATAGGCAGTGTCACCGCTGAACAGCTGGACATTTTCAGGGAGCTTTTCCCCGACGGGTATACAGTTGCTCCCAACAGGGAAGGTTCCGACTATATCTACGGATCAAAGGACCTGATAGAGCTTCCCGGCAGAAAATACCACGGCAAACGCAATCACCTTGCCAGATACAAGGAACAGGACTGTCAGTTCTCGCTCATCACCGAGAAGGACCTCGATGACTGTATATTGTTCTGCACCGAGACCTACAACAGCAAATCCCAGGAGGCAGACAGCTCCTTCATTTCTGAACAGTTCGCCCTAAATACCTTCTTCACCCACTTCGATGAACTCGGTCTGCAAGGCGGCATCATAAGAAAAGACGGACAGGTTAAAGCCGTTACTATCGGCGAAAGACTCTGCTCCGACACCTACTGCGTACACATTGAAAAAGCCGATACTTCGGTAAACGGCATCTACGCAGGTATAAATAATCTCTTCGCTCAGTCATGCATGAGCGGATATAAATACGTCAACCGCGAGGAGGACCTCGGACTTGAAGGGCTCAGAAAAGCCAAGCTCTCATATCACCCCGTTTTCATCCTCGAAAAATATATCGTTACTTTTAAATGAAAGGACTATATTATGATCTACGCATTTCTCGCCGAAGGCTTTGAAGAGACCGAGGCTGTAACTCCTATCGATCTGCTCAGAAGAAGCGGTAAAAAAGTAATTACCGTCGGAGTAGGCGATAATATCATCATGGGTTCCCACGGCATCCCCGTTGTGACCGATACTATCGCTCAGGAAGCTCCACTGACAGACGAACTTGAAATGATAATCCTCCCCGGAGGTATGCCCGGTACTCTCAACCTTGAAAAATCAGAGTACGTTCAGGCTGCGATCGATTTCTGCGCAGCTAACAACAAGTACATCGGCGCAATATGTGCCGCTCCTTCCATACTCGGCCACAAGGGACTCCTCAAAGGCAGAAAGGCTGTTTGCTATGAAGGCTTCGAGGCTCAGCTTGAAGGCGCAGAAGTCCTGAACGCTCCCGTTGCTGTGGACGGAAACATCATCACTGCAAGAGGTGCCGGAGTTGCCGTACAGTTCGGCCTTGCACTGGTAGAAGCAGTTGTTTCAAAGGAAGAAAGCGTGAGACAGTTCAATGCAATACTCTGCGAAAGATAAAGCTGCTCTGCGCAAAGAGTTCTCGGCAGTCAGAAAGGCTGCCAAAAGCGAGGATAAAGACTGTAAAATAGCGGAAAGAGTTCTTCTGAATGACCATGTGAAAAATGCGGATACCGTACTGATATACGCATCCTTCGGCTCTGAAGCCGATACGTGGCTCATTGCGGAAAAGCTCCTTCAAAGCGGCATAAAGACCGCATTTCCGCTGTGTCACGAGCATGGTGTCATGACATTCCATATCGTGGACTCGATCGGCTCTATCAGGAACGGAAAAGAAGGTTCTTTCGGCATCCATGAACCAGATCCTTTACTCCCTCAGCCTGTCATCACCGAACGTACAGTTTGTATAGTCCCCGGACTCGCCTTCACCCCTTCAGGCGGAAGACTCGGCTACGGAGGCGGCTTCTATGACCGCTTTATCGCTGAGCACAGCGATATCTACACTATCGCACTCGCCTATGAAGCATGTATAACCGATTCGCTGCCGCTTTTGCAGCATGATATTAAAGTTAAAGCTATAGCATCAGAAGAAAGGATGGTATTTTGTAATGACCGATAACAAGGATTCAGTCAACGATATACTCGATCAGCTCAACGGCGAAGCTCCCCCACAGAATGCGGAGCCTGTCAGTCCTGAACCGACTCCCGAGGAAGTTCAGCCTCCTCAGCAGCCTGTGCAGCCACAGGAACCGCTGATCAATTCTGCCGACTACCATAATCCGCAGCAGCAGCGTCCTGCACAGAATTTCGCTCAGAATAACAACGGCTACTACGGAAATCCCGTTTCTCCTCAGCGTGATCCCAATGCACCTAATGGTCCGCAGAGAAAACGCAAAAAGAAAAAGCATAAGAAAAAGAGAAGCAGGATCCCGGGCGTTCTCATTCTTACAACTTTCATATTCGGACTTTCGATAGTTCTCTCTATGATCATTATCGGCTACGGTAAGGACATGTTCGGTATCGGAAAGAGCGACAAGACTCAGCTCATCGTTATCCCCGAGGGCGCTTCAACCGAAGATATAGCCAATATGCTCGAGGAAAACGATATCATCCGCTCGCCCGATGCATTCAAGCTGTTCTCTCGTCTGAGAGAAGCTGATACACAGTACATCGCAGGCGAACACTTCCTAAGTCCGAGCATGGCATACGAGACTATCATAAACGAGCTTACTACAGTCAAGGAAGAGGAACAGGGCGAGTCTGTTGAGGTCACATTCCCAGAAGGCATCAACCTCATCGAAGCTGCTCAGCTCCTTGAAAAGAACAGCATATGCAAGGCTGATGACTTCCTCTTCTACTTCAACTCAGGCGGATTCGACTTCGACTTCGAGAATCGTCTTCCTACTGACAGCTCCGTTAAGTATATGCGTATGGAAGGCTATCTCTTCCCCGATACTTACTTCTTCTATGAGAATATGGATCCTGAACAGGTTTGCCAGAAGATATACCTCAACTTCGATAACAAGATGACTGAGGACAGATACAAGAAGATGGAACAGCTGGGATATTCTCTCGATCAGGTCATCACACTCGCATCTATCGTTCAGCGTGAGGCTCCGAGAACAGAGGATATGGAAAAGGTCGCTTCTGTATTCTGGAACCGTCTGAGAGATCCCGATACATTCCCGAGACTCGAATCGGATCCTACCAGCAACTACGCTACACTCATCAAGAACAACATGGAAGTTTACGATAAGACAAAGGTTGAATCATACGATACCTACAAATCAGGCGGACTTCCTCCGGGAGCTATTTGCAATCCGGGTCTCGAAGCTATAGATGCCGTTCTTGCTGATGTCCAGACAAATTACTACTACTTCGCTGCTAACATCAACACAAAGATAACTTATTTCGCTGAAACTCTTGAGGAGCATGAAGCTAATCTGGCAATGATCGATCAGCAGTACGCTGACGCAGAAGCAGCAGCAGCCGCTGCCGAGGCTGCAGCAGAATAATACAAGGAGGAGCTTCAATGATACATAACCTTGAAGTTCTCGCTCCTGCCGGAGACGAGGAGCGATTCCATGCCGCTGTCAGCTACGGTGCTGACGCGGTATACCTCGGACGTCAGATGTTCGGTATGAGGGCTTCGCCGGGAAACTTCAACTTTGAACAGCTTGTCAAGGCTGTTGAATATGCACATACAAAGGGAGTTAAGGTCTATGTGACCTGCAATACCCTCCCCCGAAACAACGAGATACCATTCTTCGAGCGCTTCGTAAAAGAGGCTGTTGAGGCTAAGGTGGACGCACTTATCGTTGCGGATATCGGCCTTCTGATGCTCATTAAGAAGTTTGCTCCCGATATGGAAATACATATCTCAACTCAGACGGGCATAGTAAACTATGTAACTGCCCGTGAGCTTTACAACATGGGCGCAAAGAGAGTAGTTCTCGCCCGTGAGCTTTCCCTTGACGAGATAGCTGAGATTCGTGCCAAGAACAGTCCCGACCTTGATATCGAGTGCTTTGTTCACGGCGCTATGTGCGTTTCGTTCTCTGGACGCTGCCTGCTTTCACAGTACCTTGTACACCGTGATGCAAACCGGGGCGAGTGCGCTCAGCCGTGCCGCTGGGGTTATCACCTTATGGAGGAAAAGCGTCCCGGAGAGTATTTCCCTATATTTGAGGACGAAAAAGGCACTTACATACTCAACGCCAAGGACCTCTGCATGATAGAATACATCGATAAGCTGGCAGAGGCAGGCATAACAAGCCTGAAGATAGAGGGACGTGCAAAGTCCGCTTACTACGTTACCGTAGTTACAAATGCCTACCGCATGGCTGTGGACGAGTATTACCGCGATCCTTACAACTTCAAGCTTCCCGACTGGATAAGGGACGAGGTCTATAAGGTAAGCCACAGAAAATACTGCAACGGTTTCTTCTTCGGTACTCCCGAGGAATCACAGTACTACGAAAACAGCGGTTATATCCGCAATTATGACGTTGTTGCAGTTGTTGACCGCTGTGAAAACGGTATTGTTTACTGCACTCAGCGAAACCGTTTCTTCTCAGGAGATACCGTTGAACTGCTTGCACCTTCGCAGAAGCCTGTAACTCTCACACTTGATGAGCTTTACAATGCCGACGGCGAAAAGATAGAAACTGCAAATCACGCAATGATGGAGTTCTATTTCCCATGCAGCACAAAATTCCCGAGCGGTACCGTGATCCGCAAGGCAACTGAATAAAATGAAAACACCCATAAAGAATCGCTTCTTTATGGGTGTTATTGTTATATCATCCTGTCGATTACTGCTCTGAGGAATTGTCAGGGAGTGACTTTATCATCTTTGCATCAAGACGCTGGATAGCAAGTGCATCAAGAGCTGAAACTCCGTCACCGGGATTGCAGCAGTCTGCGTTAATAAGTCCCTGTCCGTCGATCTTGTACTTGTTGCTGTTTGCAACATACTGGAGGATGAGCAGTGCATCTGTAAGTGATACCTCACCGTCGAGGTTCGCATCACCGTAAACGACCTTTCCTAAAGGAGCTGTAGGTGCAGCAGTTGTCGGCTGTACGGGTGCTGCTGTTGTAGGCTGTACCGGAGCAGCTGTAGTTGGCTGTACGGGTGCTGTTGTTGGCTGAGGAGTATCTTCAGCATCGTACTCGTATACAACTTCAACAGTTGAATACTTTACAAATACTTCTTCGTCCTTCTCGGAAGCATCCCACCACTTCTGGAGCTCTACCTTGCCGTCTGCGATATAAGCTTCGAGGTCTTCTGATACCTTGTCATCGCCCTCGCCTGTGGTCTTTGTAAGTATACCGTCAAATTTTACAGTTGCAGTGGACTTTGCACCAAGCGGGAGTGAATAATCCTTGTATGTCCAGAAATCGTTGCCGGCAGTATCCTTTGCATTGATGCAGACTGCGCATCCTGCTGTACCCCAGCTTGAACCGCCTTCTGTTGTAACTGCGCCGTTGATAACTATCTTTGAAAGGTGCTTTGCATCGCTGATCGGTATTGTAACAAAGCCCTTGGCATCAGTCATAGACTCGATATCATCGAATACTTCTGTCTTGACTTCCTTCTTGATCTCTTCGTCCTTCTTGAGGCCGTCGAAAGCAGCTGCATCGTCCGAAACGACTACCATAGCTGCTGAGAATGCAGGAAGCTCAACTTTGACCTTGTTGTCCTTGACATCCTTTACGATGTCAAGAAGTCTTACCTTGTCGTTATCGCCGTATACTGCGTATACTGCTGCTGCCTTATAATCCTTTTCAGCATTTTCAAGGTCTATGACCGCATTTTCGTTTGCCTTCATATCCTTGTTTGTTATCATTACTGTAACCTTGGAATCATCGTCAGCGTTAACTGCTGCATATGTGCTGGACTTTGATACGTCCTCTGTAGATGCAGGGATGAGTGTATCGCCGAAGCTTCCGCCCTTGCCGTCGTAGTTGGTATAGAGGTTAAGACCTGCAAGGATGAAAGGTTCTCCGCCCCAGAGAGTTGCAAGGTATACACCCTGATCAGCATAGCATCCCAGTGCCTCTGCCTGTGCGATAGTACCTGAAGTATCTTCTCCGCCCTGGAAGTTATACTCTGAGATAGCGAGCTTTGTTCCGGGGTAATACTTATCGATAGAGTTCTTTATTGTAGGAAGGATCGGAACATTCTGCATGCACCATTCACCTATCCAGCTGTTCTCTGAGAAGCCCTTCTCGTAAAGTGTACGTACTGACTGAACTCTGTCCTCTGCGCCCTTTCTTGCGGACTCTGAGTAGTAGTGGATATCGAGTACGTCAAGGAGACGGATGCCTTCCTCGTCTGAAGCCTTCTTCATCTGATCGAGGTAGCAGTCGAGGTACCAGTGGTAGTTATTGTCAGCCTTTATCTTTTCCCATTCATCGTGGTCATCATCGTCATCAAGGTGATCGAAAGCAGTATAACCGTAAAGTGCAGGTCCGAATATCTCAGCCTTAGGATCGAGCTTCTTGACAGCCTTTGCAACTTCTACAGACTTTGAACGCATCTCCTCGATAGAAACAGGCTCGGGATGCATTCTTGAATGTGTGTTATCCCAGAGTACAGGCTCATTATCAAGGCTGTAACCCTGCATACCTGTTGGTGACTGTGAATCGCCGAGCTTCTTGATTATGTAGTTAACATACTCGTCCATGTAAACAACGCCGTCTGTAAGATCAGGCTCGTCTGCGAAAGGAGCACCCTTTGTGAACTTAACTTCGTTCCAGCGCTTTGAAGGAGCCTTCTCCTCCTCTGTTACTGTACCGTCCTTATCAGCGGAAACATAGCCTGCAAGCTGAAGTGTTGTGAACTTATAGCCTACTCCGTACTTTGCAGCTTCTGCTGAGAGCTTCTGTACACAGTCCGCAGGACTTGTGGACTCGGAGAGGTTTGTATCAGAACTGTGCTTCCAGTCTGAACCTGCGTTTGAAGCGTTAGTCTCCCAGTTGTACGCACTCATACGGTTTCCGCCCTGACGTACTGCTGTAGCCTTTACGTCCTTGAGGTTTGTGGTATACTGGTTAACGCCGTAGATAAGGGGACTTATCTCCTTACGCTCGCCTTTGAGGTCGACGGTAATGTTCATATCGAAACCGTCTGCTGCATTTGCTTTTCCGTAGTTGACTCCTGCAAACGGCGAAGTCAGTGCGCAGCCTGTTACCAGAGCTGCTGCAAGGAACGCTGCTGATTTTTTCATGATCTCTGATCCTCCTGTTTTCTTGATTTCATTTTATTCTTCTGTATTTTATTCGTGCGGGAACAAATCCCACTGATCTTCCCTGTTTACATTATACATTAACAAGATCAAAATAACAATGAACAATCGTGTCGTTTTATTGCATTTTTCTCTCAAATCTTTTCAAGAAATGTACACTATTATCTTCTTTGCCTAAAAAAAAGATTATAATACATATACTTTTGTTTTTCTATTGACAAATTATTTCGGAAATGTTAAAATAAGTCAAAGACAACTCTCGCTAAGATCGGAGGTACTAAATGATCATCAAGAAATTATTATCATTCTCAATTGCTGCAATTTCGGCAGCTGCTTTTGCATTTCCTGCCGCACAGCCTGTATCATCGGAATCAGGTATCACTTCATACGCTGCGGAAATGTCCTCTGACTACGCAGGTTATTACATTACCAAGGGCGTAAAGGACTGGCTGAACGTCCGCAGAGCGCCTGATACATCAAGTGAGATAATCGGAAGACTTTATCCCGATATGAGGATAGAGGTCATTTCCTCTGACGGCAAATGGGCATACCTCGATTACTACGGACAAAAGGGCTATGCTTCAATGGATTATCTGCAAAAACAGGCAGATATAATGCGTCCCGACAAGAACGTTAAAGGCGATATCAACAGCGACGGACAAATGGACATTGCTGACATGACACTGCTCGAAAAGTGGCTTATGGGCGATGCTTCCGCAGATATCTCCGACTGGGAGAACGCTGACCTCAATTCCGACGGAAAGCTGAATACCTTCGATCGCTGCCTTATGCAGAAGCTTCTTATAAATGTCAGTGACTCACACGATCTCATTGACGGAACCTACTATCTGAACGGCTTTACTACCCCCTCTCCCATGATGTCGGTTGTGACCGCTGAACTTTCGACCGCAAACGATCAGCTGTTCTTCATTTCAAATGACAGATACGAAAACGGCGGCTATACAAAATACAGTTTCATTACCAACTTCAATATTGAATACGGTCGCTTCAGCGCCTATGAGGACTTGTATGACGAACAGCTCGAAATATCAGGCGACGGCGATACGCTCAAAATCGTCCACAAAGGACGGGACAACCAGACCTTCACCGAAAAATATATCCGCAAGGATGAAGCAGTATCAACAGTAAACAGCATCCCAAATGAACACGATCCTAATTCGCCTAACGGAGAAATTGAAAAAAACATCTCATATTTCGCAAAAAAACAGCTTGGTTTCCCGATCGACCACGTTCTTACCGAGGAAGAGTGCAGGCAGGTAACAGGTTTATGGATGACGGGTATCGGTTCACTGGACGGTATAGAGTACTTCCCGAACCTTGAGTATTTATCCATTGCTATCAGCGATATTACCGATATAACGCCCATTGCAGGTCTGACAAAGCTAAAATCCATCGATCTTTCATTCTGCATGATAGAGGAGATACCTGATCTGAGCGCTCTTACACAGCTCACCGACCTATGGTTAGGCTACGGCAATATAAGCGATATCTCACCTGTAACAAACATAAGCTCGCTTAAGTATCTCGGACTTATCGGAAATCATATCACAAGCGTTGCTCCGATCAAGGACATGAAAAACCTGAGGTCCCTGAATCTCGGCTATAACCCCGTCACCGACTGGGAGGTCATTAAGGACAACAAGGCTCTGTGCGACTCGCTTTCATACGAATACTCCCACTACTGTGAGGCACTGGAAAAGGCTAAGAAAGTAGTCAGCGAGACTGTGGATGACAGTATGTCCGACCTTGAAAAAGAGGTTCGGCTCAGCCAGTGGGTTATGGATAATATCGATTATGAGAACGATATCGTCGATACAGACGACTCAGACCACCCGACTTATATGGCTCTTATTGAGAACAAGGCTATTTGCCGTCATTATGCCGATGCAGCAAGCCTTTTGATGACTCTTGCAGGCCTTGAAGTCCGCACTTTCGTCAATCCGAACATTCACAGCTGGAACGCAATAAAACTGGATGACAAGTGGTACGAGTTTGACTGCACATACGATGACAATGCTTCTAAACCAGATGAATGGACTTATTTCAACAAGAGCAGAACATATACCAACAAAATGGACTCCGACCATAAGCTGCCTAATGTATACAACTATCCTATTGCAGAAAGCTCTATGATGATGGCGGATTACCTGAAATACGTGCAGTTCTGAGATGTTTTGCATTTACTTATAAAAAGGAATAACCGTAAGATTAATACTCACACAAAAGTTTTATGTGTATTTATCGGGGGAACCCTTTCCAAAGACTTTTTACCCAAATTTTCAGCCTTACATGTCACTCCATTACAGTTATCTGAAACCGTAATTTTTCGTGAGTGCCATGTAAGGCTGAAATTATAACGTAATGCCTTTACAAAGAAATTGAGGGAAATCCTTATTCAAAAGGGTTCCCCCGAATAAATGTACGTAAAAGTCTATGTATATGCATATCAAGTAAAGTGCATCCTATAAGCTTCGTTCTATAAGGCCTGTAATAAAGGCTGCTGCCGAAGCAGAAAGTGCCACGACTATAAGAGGCAGGTCGAAATATGCAAGAACCAATGCTGTAACAGTACCTGCAACAGCCGTTATCACGCTGTTTGTGCTGTAGAATATTGCTGGTATAGTCATTGCGCTCAGTACAGCATAGGGAATGTAATGCAGGAAACTCCTTATGAATCTCGACTTTATCTTCTTGCGGAAAAATGTGAACGGAAGCATACGTATTATGTATGTTACTCCTGCCATAACTGCGATATATACAGCGATACTCACTCTGCTTCATCCTCCTTTACGGGGAAAAATACAGCTCCGAGAGCAGCAGCGGCTATAGCACATATTATGATAGCAAATCCGCCTGATACCTGCGTTAAAAGGTACTTGAACACCACGCTCATTGCAGCAGCTGCCGCAACTACACAGAGTACGCTCTTTTCCTTTCGTGACGGAGGGATTATTATTGCTATGAACATGCCGTAGAGAACTATTCCCATTGCATCCGATATGTTCTGCGGAAGTATCTGTCCCATTTTTGCTCCGAGTGCGGTACCTGTTACCCAGCCGAGAGCAGCAATGAATATCATACCGTACATATAAAGCGGAGTAAGCGGCTCTTTCTGTGCGGAACAAACTGCGAATATCTCGTCGGTTATACCATATGAAGCGAGAAGTCTGTGTCCCGTTGTGAACTTAGGCGACAAATTCTGCGAAAGTGACAGTGCCATAAGTGAATAGCGGATGTTAATGGTCAGCTGTACGAGTATCATCTCCAGCAGGGTACCGCATGCAGCAATTATGTCGATACCTGCCGCCTGACCTGCCGAGGTAAGGTTAGTAAGGGAAATGACTGACGCAGCAAGAGGTGATATCCCCGAGCGTACAGCTGCTATTCCGAAACCGAATGATACCGAAAGATAGCCGAGTGCTATTGGTATGCCGTGTGAAATGCCTTTTGTGAAATCTGATCTCAATTTAATCTTCCTTTTCTTAGCTTTTTTAGCAAAGTCTGATCGGCGTAGCAACAGCTGTTTCAGACAAAAATATCTTCATTTGAAACGGGTGCGTCCTCACGCGACAGCCTCCTGACAGTTAAAATCGCAAATATAAGCATCATAATGAAGAATGCATAGAAGAGGAGGATCGAAAAAACATTGCCCACAGAAATACAGAAATCATAGAATCCGTGTATAAGCACCGGAAAGAAAAGAGAACGGCGCAGATGTCTCCTCATGAGCGGACCGTCGGCGGCTGAGTGTGCTTTTTTGGCAAGTGCGTATTGCAGTCCCATAAATACAGCAAACATAGTGTGTCCCGGGATAGCAGTAAGAGCACGAAGAATAGCAACTTTCAAACCGCCTTCAGATACGTATAAAAGATTCTCTGCCGCAGCAAAACCCAGTGAAACAGCAACTGCATAGACCACACCATCGTAGGTATAGTTGAATTCGGGAGACTTCCATGTTACCTTTTTGGTAACGAGTCGCTTGAACCATTCCTCTGTCAGGGCAACAAAAAGGAAGTTCTCTATGAACTTGTATGCTATACTCGATTCATTCAGCACATATCCGAATATCGTTGTAAGTATCGCTTCGATAATGCCTGCGGGGATAACGGTGAGAGCGCCTAACAGGAACAGCTTAAGGATAAGTCCCGGAGGTTCAGCCTCTATTTTGTCCTGTTTTCTTATGTAAAACAATAGTATCAGAGCAGGAAGTACTGCTGCAGCAACAAGATAATGCATATTATTCTCCTTAATTAAATAGTCACAACTGATATTATAACACGGTGACGAAAAAAAGTCCAGTAAAAATCATATTAAATCTGGAATCAGTAATCAGAAAGCAGAAAGCAGTTATAAGAGTTCAGAACTAAGTGTAGGGGCGCACACTGTGCGCCCTTTTTAGTAATCAGCAGAAAGTAGTGTAAGGAACGCCGTTCCCAACAGATAGATAAAATTGATTCCTTGACATATTAAAGCTCCGGAAAGAATCAGGGGAAATCTCTCATCAGAAAGATCCCCCCGATAATGCAATATAAATCTTCTATAAACGTATTGTAATTACGCTTTTTTGGACTCGGCCTTTGCTGTGAATCTTTCACCGTATACGAGAAAGCGCTTATGTTCGCCTTCGCCGATAAGTCCCGATTCGTCATATGCCTTTACAGCGAATGTGAATTCACGTCCGTTTACTGCGGTAAGCTCAGCCTCTGCCCATACCTTCATACCCTCGGGAGTTGCAGATACATGCTTAACATTGAGCTCTGTACCCACTGTAGTTTCGTCGCCTTCAAGGTAGTCCGCAACCGCATTGCATGCTGACTTTTCCATAAGTGCGATCATTTCGGGAGTTGCAAAGACTCTCAGGTTTCCGCTTCCGACACTTGATGCAAGGCGCTCATCGGTCGCAATAGTTTCAGCTTTTCCTGTTATGCCTGTATTGATTTCCTTCATATTATTTCTCCTTGACCTGTTTGCTTGTTACAAGTACCTCTTCAGGTATCGGACATGGTGACATTACATCACCGATAACTCTGTCATAGGTAAGTACGTTAAGTTCCTCATTTTCGGGTATGGTATTATCATAGTCCGTAGAGTAGATCGGCAGAGTCTTCATGAATCCGAGCATTTTCTCGATAAATGCATCATGAGGTGCATCAATGATATTTATTATCACATAAGGCATATAGAAGAACGATATTTTATTCTTCGGAACGCGGGCATAATCTGCATCGTAGTTGCTCCAGAAGAAATACTTCTGCTCGTAAAGAACTCCGCAGTTATCGCCGTTGAGATCAAGCTGGTTATATACACTTGTCTCTCCTCTGAGGGACGGGAAGTGGTCGCCTACGAAGAATACCAGTGTAGGCTCATCAAGAGTCTTCAGCTTGGCGAGGAAATTTGTAAGTCCCTCGTTTGTATGGCGTACCCAGTCAAGATAGTTGCCGAACTCGTCTGTAGGATCAGGTCCCTGATCGTAAGGCTGATGATTCTGCATAGTTGTTGTATGTACATAAAGCGGATCGTCAGTTGTCTCGATGAGATTGAGAAGCTGATTGTATACGGTGCTGTCGTCCACATATGTACCGTAATGCTCAACAGGCACTGTGAAATCGCTTACTCCTGTGATGTCATCATGGAATATCATCTTGTCAAATCCGAATGTATCATATATCCTCTCACGGCTGTAGAATGACGGACGGAAAGGATGTACATAAGCTGTGCTGTATCCCCATGACTTGTAGTACTGAGCCATTGCAGGCTGTTCACGGTCTGCAAGCTCACGCTGAGGCATATTAGGTGTATTAAGTCCCTTTACAGGAAGTCCGAAAAGCAGCTCGAACTCGGAACGTACTGTGTAGCTTGCGTATGTAGGCGAGATCGCGGTTCCGCCGTAACCTTCCTCCCTTGCCTTATCGAAGCCTGCATAGTATGAAGGATCGATGTTCAGCTGGTCGAAAACTCTGAAATCAGCGTATGACTCGCTCATTATCACAAGTACATTTGGCTTCACGCCGCCGTTGAAGTCCTCATTCTTATCAACGGATACATCTGTAATCTCTTCCACATACTCCTCGTTGTAGTTATCGGGAGTAACAAGTCGGTTCGCATAACTTTCCGAAGCCGTCTCGACTATGAATGCAAGGAAGCTGTTTTTATCGAACTTCTCGTTCAGTATGAAAGCATTTGTAGCCGCAGTGGTATCAAGCTTGAAAAAGCGGTATACAGGATCATAGAATCCGGGGATTATGATCATTCCTGCCGATACTACCACGCACATAAGTGCGGCAATGGTTCGCTTCATCGGTATATGCCGCGGCAGCTTGGGATTAAGATAGAATATTATAAGCGCAAATATCACTACTATAGCGCAGTAGATTATAAGTCTCGGTGTTATCCTGATATACGCAAAGGATTTAAGGCTCTTCACGCTTCTGAAAAGCTTCATATCCGAAAGTATCAGGTGATTTCCGTTGGTGCCGTATTTGAAAAGCTCCGTAATGCTCAGAGCCATATACACGAAGCTCTGTATCACCGAAGCTATCCAGCCCTTTCTGAACAATGCCAACAGGAATGCGAATACAACCGCCGCAACTATGTAATCAAATACCATTATGGAGGGATGACCTGCAAAGAAGGCTGCAAATGAACCGACCTTCTTGAACTGGTTTATCTCTGCCATACAGCTTATAAACAGCGGAAATACAACAAGCAGGAATATGTTCAGCAGCTTGTATTTTTCCGAATTTTTTTCACGTTTATCATTGAGCTTTTGTATGCGCTCAAATATCATACTTGTTGTCTTATTATTTATGTTACTCATTTAACCCATCCTTCTATCATAAAAAGTACATCAAAACAGTACGTTAATAATCTATTTTTCGCTAATTATACTATAACATAAGAAATATCAACTTTCAAGGCGTATACACGAAGATTCACCAATCTTTCACTTTTTTCGTCGCTTTGGTAATAGTGTACTGAAATGCGTGGATGGTTTTGGTTATTATAACGAATGCAGCTCAACAACTGCCATTAGGCGGTTACGGTCTGTCAAAAAAGTATTGAATCATCTGGGAACGCCCTCTCTTGCAGGGCGTTCCCTCTTTCAAAACAGTCCACCGGACTGTTTTGAAATTCACCCTTTGCTGAGCGCTTTGTATTGCAGGGCTCTGCCTTTGGAATCCGCTAAAGGGATAGCATCCCTTTAGAATCCCCAAATTAATGATTTCAGGCTTTTTGACAAGCTGTAACCCTCATTAGACGGTCATTGCACTGAACATTGTTAGGGGAGCGCAGATTCACTATTTTTTCAGCCAGCCCTTTTCTGCTGCATCGTTTATCAGTTCCGTTATGACCTCCGCAAGAGCCTCGGATGAACTGAAATATTCACTGTTCCGAGCCATTACCTGTTCCATTTTTATGTCGTGTTCCTTCCACGATATGCCGCCCTTTGTATAATTCAGCATAAGCGGCTGCAAACGGTCGATAAGAGCCGCAAATCTCGCATCAGCTGTCTCAGAGTCCTCAAACTCCCTCCACAGCTCATAGAACTCCTTCTTCTGGTCATCGGGCAGCATACCGAAGATACGCTGTGCAGCTTTCTCCTCCCGTTCAGCCTTGGACTTGTTCCCCTCAGCGTCATAGCAGTAGGTGTCCCCTGCATCTATCTCTACAACATCGTGGATAAGCACCATTTTCATTACATGGAGAGCGTCCACAGGTTCCGCAGAATACTCCGAAAGGAGCATCGTCATTATCGCAAGATGCCAGCTGTGTTCGGCATCGTTTTCTTTTCTGTCCTCGTGGAGAACGTAAGTCTGACGATAAAGGTTCTTCATCTTATCCAGTTCAAGCATGAAATCAAGCTGTTTTTTCAGTCTTTCGCTTACCATATTTACCTCCTATATGACCATTCCGCCGTTTACTGCAAGTATCTGACCTGTGATATATTCCGCTCTGTCCGAAGCAAGGAATGATACAGCATCCGCAACGTGACGGGGCTCGCCGAATATGCCGAGAGGGATGTCCTCAAGGATGAGTTCGAGATCCTCCTGCGAGAATCGGCTGTTCATCTCTGTCATTATGAATCCCGGAGACACACAGTTGACTCTTATGCCCGATGGTGCAGTCTCCTTTGCAAGAGCCTTTGTGAAGCCGATAAGTCCTGCTTTTGATGCGGAGTAGTCCACCTCGCAGGAAGCTCCGCACTGTCCCCACATAGAGGAGATGTTTATGATGCATCCCGACTTTCTGTGTATCATATCGGGGAGAACGCACCTTGCGCAGTTCATTGCTCCTATGAGATTCACGGACATTATACGGCTGCTTTTTTCCTCGGATATGGATGTAAACAGGTCTATCTCCGAGATCCCTGCGTTGTTCACGAGAAGGTCCAGTGCTCCGATATCCGCAGCAGCTTTTTTTATTGCTGCCGAGTCCACAACATCGAAGCCTACAGCCTCACCGCCTATCTCAGCCGCAAGTTTCCGTGCCTTTTCCTCCGAGCTCGAATACGCTATATAAACGAAATAGCCGTCCTCGGCAAGCTTTCGGCAAACAGCCTCACCAATGCCGCCCGAACCGCCTGTTACAAGTGCCTTTTTCATTTTCCTGTTTTCCCCTTTCTTCCCGAAGCTTTCCACTCCGTCATAGTGAAGCTCATGTCTATGAGTGAATATATCTGTTCGTGATCTGCTGTACCGTCCAGAAGCACGGATATCCAGCTTTTTTTGTTCATGTGATACGCAGGCAGTATCCCCTGCATCATCAGAAGCGAACCTGTCATGAGCGGATCACATTTAACGTTGAGGATATCTACGGTATCCGTCCCCTCGAGTCCGAGTCTGTCACGGCGGATGTTCATTATAAGTCCGTACCACTTCTTGTTGTCCTTATGGCGAAGTACAGCAGCATCGGGAGTGCTCATCCACGGATAATCGGGAGCTGTGCCGTATTTTTCCCTGACATAGCTGAGAACGTCCTGACGGTAGGTAGTTTTTTTCTGCATCATTTCACATCCTGTCGTTCATTTTGTGTATGTATCAACCGCAAGTACTGCCGCTTCGTTCACTTCTTCGGCTTTCTCGGTTTCCGTAGGCGAAGCGGCGATCCGCATCACCTCATTCTTTATGCTGTCGGAAGCACTGTTTCCCCACGATTTCACCAGCGTACTTATTATCTGGTATTTCCATAACTCGTCCTTCTGTTCCGCACGTAGAAGCGGCGGTATAAACGGCTCAACAAGCTCCTTACGTTCGGAAAGCAGCTCCGCAGCAGGTCCTGCAACGGGCCAGTTCATATCCTGAATCCATGTGAGAAGTTCGGGTATAAGCGGACGGAGTTCGTCATCAGACAGCTCCGAAAGTCTTTCAACAGCTTCAACATCAAATTTATCAGCAGGCAGTTTTCCCATAGTTGACCTCCCAATAGTATCGTTATTTTATGTCAGCGGAGATGCCGCATACCACACGCATGACACGTTCCGAGTGGTCAGCTATCATGCATCCGCAGCGTCCCACAGCTTCACGCCAGCGCCGTTCTTCCTTATCAATGGGAACTATGCCGCAGCCTATCTCGTCCATAACTACGATAGCACCGCCGTTCTCTCTGCACAGTCTTTCCGTGAACTCGTCGGGAGATATCCCTGCTTCCATAAGGCGCTTTATCAGCCGATGATATCCGTATATCCTTCCGCACTTATATACCTCATCGAATCCGCATGAAGAACAGTCCGTCCAGACACCTTCACCGAAAATATCCTCAGCAGCTTTTCTCTTGCCCTGATATGCGCCGCCTGTTATAAGTATCATCTTAGCACCTCCGCAATACGTGAAGTTATGACTATGGCCGCAAGCATCCAGACCTCACAGAGCTGAAGGAACCAGCCGCAAAGGTCTCCCGTAGTTCCGCCAAAGTGCTTGTACGCCGTGTACCTGTAGAACAGAAATACAAGAACTGCCGCAGAAATCGCCGATAGTCCCGCAGTTTTTCCGAAAATCAGCATCAGGACTGCCGCAGCGGTCAGGAACAGTCCTGCAAGAAATGCCGATATATTTCTGTGGGAGGGACTCACAAAGCTTGCAAGTGTCCCCTCTTTCTTTGCCGAGCGGAAATACAGTGCAGAAAGCGCACTTAGTCCCCTTGAAAACACATAGGACGAAGCGGCAGTTATGACCGCCGACATGGTATTAATCTCCGTAAACAGCGCTGTCTGAGCAAAAAGAAGTCCCACAAGGTATATCACTGCAAATGAGCCTATATGGGGATCGGACATTATTTCGAGACGCTTCTTCCTGTCTCCGTAGGAGGACAGCGCATCCGTAACATCGCAGAATCCGTCCAGATGTATGCCTCCTGTTACCACTATAGAGACAAGCACCGCTCCGACTGCGAATACAAGCTGTCCCAATCCGAGAGCGCTGCAAATCATCCTCCATAGTATGAGAATAAGACCTGTTACTGCTCCTACAAGAGGGAAAAATCCCAGAGCGTAACGGCGGTTCTCCTCTTTCCATTCAACATGGGGCATTGGTATGCGTGAATACATAAGAAATGCAGAGAACAACGACTTCAGCACGGCAGCTCCCCCTTCATCATTACAGGTATGCCGTAAACGCACTCGATAACGCAGTCCGCAAGTACGGCAATTCTGCGGTTTATCTCCGACAGAACGGCTATATATTCCGCAGTACCCTCGGGGTAGTCAATACCGTCGCTGCTAACCTGATTCGTTATTATCACAAGCTCCTCTGCATGTTCAGCCACATGCTTTATACCGTCCATTATCCTGTCCGCAGCTCCCGACATTTTTCCAGTTGAGAACATCTCGTTGGCACAAAGATTGCCGAGACACTCCAGAAGAACTCCGCAATTATCGGGCAGCTCCGCAGAAACGAGGTCCCTATAAACCTCCATTGTGGTGAATCCCCTGCCCTGACGCTGCCTGCGGTGACGTTCTATTGCCATGTGAGCCTCCTCACCGAATGGCTGCATGGTCGCAATATATATCTTCTGTCCGCTGTACAGGTCGAGTATTCTCTCTCCGAAGCGTGATTTTCCGCACTTTGAACCGCCTGTTATTAGTGTAGTCATTTAAGCTCTACATACCTTTCTATCGTTGTATCATCGAATCTTCGTGCATTGTTGTAAAGTGAAAGCGCTCCGTCCAGAAGGGGTATCAGCAGAAGTCCGCCTGTACCTTCACCAAGCCGCAGTCCTGCATCTATAACTGCCCTCTGTCTCACAATGTCAAGGAGTCCCTTTCCTGCAGGTTCCCCAGAACAATGTGATGCGAGCATGTATTCACGGCACTTCGGTTCGATAAGGACTGCAAGAGCCGCTGCAGCTGATGATATCACTCCGTCGATAACGGTCATGACTCTGTAATATGCGCCGCCGAGAAAAAGTCCGGTCATAGCTGCTATCTCCAGTCCTCCCACCTTGCAGAGAACGTCAAACCCATCTGAGGGATCGGGTGAATTGACCTCTATTGCACGGCGTACCGCTTCCCTCTTGCGGATAAGTCCCTCAGTGGAAAGACCTGCTCCCCTGCCTGTGACTTTTTCGGGAGGAAGTCCCGTAAGAACCGACGCTATCGCACTTGCCGACGTAGTATTTCCTATTCCCATTTCGCCTGCAACTATCAGCCTGTTTCCCTCGGACTTAAGCTGTCCTGCAATATCAAGTCCCGCAGTTATCGCCTTTTCCGCTTCTTCCCGAGTCATGGCAGGTCCCTTTGTCATGTTCCTTGTACCGTATGAAACTTTGCGATGCAGGAGTCTGCTGCACTTAACGTCTGAAGCTATACCCACATCAACGGCAAGAACATCAGCACCGTAAGCCTTTGCAACTGCATTTACATTGGAACGTCCGCAGGCTATATCCGCAGCACATTCTGCTGTCACCTCCATGCCGCACTGCGTAACGCCCTCTTCGCATACCCCGTGATCTCCGCACATTATCACTGCACACCGCTTCGGTATATCAGGCGAATCCGTCCCCTGTACCGCAGCAATACGGCAGATATGTTCCTCAAGAACTCCGAAGCTTCCGAGAGGCTTGGCAATTGAATCCCATTTTCTCTTAGCCGCACCATAGGCTGATTTGTCGGCAGATACGATACGTCTGATACGCTCCATGAAAAAACTCCTTTATACAGCGAATTTGCGCTCCCCGAACACAGTTCGGAACAATAACCGCCTTTAAACTGTTTTCAGTCCGTTCAAAAAAGTCGCTTTTATTGCAAAACAAAAGATGTCGGGGACACCCCCTACAATTCATCTATTTTACCCAGCACAATTGTAGGGAACGCCGCTCTCGGCGTTCCGTAATTACTCCTTTATTATAAAATGTTCTGAAATAAAAGTCAAGACAGAGAAAAAGGCGGTCCTGTCCGGATCGCCTTCCTCAAGAGAGAATTGAACCAACGTATTATTGGTGGTTAGCTTATCTGTTTCTTCCGGGGCCACCTGGCTGGAAGCCTCCCATGCCGCCTGATGATGCAGCTGCTGTTATCTGGGTAGCGCCCGAAATAGTACCGCCTACTGTTACGGCATACTTATCCGACTGTGCATTAACTGTCTTACCGCCTGATACTGTACCGCCTGACTGTGCTGTGCAGTTTGTACAGTTCTGACCGGGATTGCCGCTTGCTGCGATAAAGGATACGATAACGTTTCCTGAGTTGTCAACGAAGCTGTATCTCTGTGACAGATTTGTATTGCCTGCTGTCATGGTGATAACGCTTCCGCCCTTGTAGTTGATGGTGTTACCGTTGTCGCCGCAGTCAAGAGGTTCCTGACCGTTTGCGCAGACATATCCGCCGTTAAGGTTGATATCGCCGTTTGAGTCGATAGAGTCATGGTCGCCGTTGGAAGAGTTGGCTACTATGAGACCGCCGTTGATATTAAGTGTACCTGTGGATGAACTCATACCTCCGGGACCAAAGCCAAATCCTGTATTTCCGAAGCCTGAACCGTCAGCACCGCCTGCTGCGTTGTAGCCGTCATCGCTTGAGATGATGTAAACTGTACCGCTGTTCTGGTTGATGGTCACACCCTCAACACCTTCGTAGCACTTGGAAATGTAGATCTGTACATCATCGAATGTATTTGCAGCTGTCTTGCCGATATTCAGTTCGTGGTCAGAGTGGAAGCCGTCGTCAGCGCTTGCAATGGTGTATGTACCGCCGTAGAGGTTCATGCTGCCGCCGCAGTGAACAGCATCATCGGAAGAATCAATAGTCAGATTACCGCCGCTGATAAATATATCACCATAGCTCTGCCATGTAGTTCCTGCCGCATCATAAATACCTACAGCCTTAATTCCCTTAGCGGAGATATCGGTCTTGTTGGAATTGCCGTCCATGCCCATGCCGCCGAAGCCGCCGCCCCAGCCGCCTGTATTTCCTGTGTTGCCTGTAGTTCCATTACCTGTGAAGGATGAACCCTCAAAGGTCTTTATGGTAACATCTCCGCCTGTCATATCGAAGAACTGCTCTGCCTGTATACCGTCAGCATAGGAATCTATGTTAACAGTTCCGCCGTTGATAGTAACGATACCAACACGCTTTGCAGTTGTTGACTCGTCGGTAGATGTAGCTTTTATGCCGTCACCGTTCTCGGTCTTTACCTTAACGGAAAGGTTTGAATAGTCAACCTCTGTACCGTCCGAGGAAGTGTTTCCTATTGTAACACTGTCCTTGCCGCGGATACCGTCATCCTTGGCGTTAACGATAAGAGTGCCGTTGTAGATCTTTATATCATCCTTGCCTACGATAGCATCGCCTGCATTGCCGTTTACTGTGAGAGTACCCTTGCCCTTGAACTTTATATCGTCCTTGGAGTAGATAGCTCCCGTATCGCCGTCTGCATTGGTGTAGTCCGTACCGTCAGAGATAGTATTATCTGTGCCGTTCTTAGCGGTAATAATTACCTCGTCGCCGATCGATGCTACGTATATAGGAGAATCTGTAGTGTTTGTAAGGCTCATACCGCTGAGCTCAAGCTCAACGACGCCGTCGGGATAGACAGTCTTGTCAACATCAACAACGATCTGTCCGCCGGTCATCCCGCCGGTTACTGTAAAAACACCGGGTGCCTTTATAGTGCAGATATTATTGCTTATTGAAGCAACATCTGCTGCCGCATCGGTCGTCATAGTTGAACCGAGCAGTATATTTGTACCCTCTGTATTGACAGCAGGTGAATCCTCTGTACCCGTTGCAGCTACGCCTGAAGGATCAACGTTGTTGAATACATTGACGCCTGTATTGAGCTGGAACAGTGTCTGCTTACCATCAGTGTGAGTGATAAGATTGCCTGTAGAGAGGTTTGTAAGAACGCCCGAACGCATTCCGTTTATAGCTGTATCACCGCTGATAAGTACATACTTGTACTTCTTGGTGAATTCTATCTTGCTTCCGCCGCTTATTGCGTTAGCCTTCTTCCATGTGCCGTCCTTCTCGTTTGCAGCATCGTCGATGCAGTTGAGGAGAACTGTAGTCTGTGTAGTACCTGTCAGGAGCTTTTCATCGACCTGATTATCGGTAGCTGTTGCGTATACTATACCGCCTGTGATGTTGATACCTGTTACAGCTGTAAGTCCGCGGTCGCCGCCTGCAATGAGAGTACCGCCGCTGATATCTATAGTAGTTTCAGCCTGTACAGCGTCATTGCCTGCCTTGATAGATGTCATACCGCCCGAGAATGAAACTGCATCCTTGTTGGACTTGATTCCGTCACCCTCAGCATCTACTGTGAGTGTGCCGTCCTTGACGGTTATGGAGCTCTTTGCCTTGATACCTGCTGTCTTATCTGTTGAATTGAGCGCTGTTACGTTGATAACGCCGCCGTTTATCTTGATATCATTGTTGCAGGATACTGCGTCCTGAGTATTTGCGGTGATATTGAGGACTCCGTCGCCCTTTTCTCCGCCCTTGAAAGTGATATCGTCCTTAGCTTCGATAACTGCGCTGTCAAGGTAATCGCCTGCATAAGCAGTATCGCCGTCGGTAATGGTATTTTCTGTGCCGTCAACTATATTTATAGATGTATTCTCGGCATTTGTAACAAGGATAGCAGGTGCGCTCTTGCCTGTGATATTAACTCCGTTGAGGAAGATCTTGACTGTTTCAGGATCAGCTGCCTCATCGGGGATATTTACGTTGATCTGTCCGTCATTGAGAGTACCGTCAATGTAATACTCGCCCGAGTGACTGATAGTTACTACATTTCCGTTCACTGTTGCGTTATCGCCTTCTACAGTGATAGAATCGCCCTTAAGGTGTATCTTTACCGCATCAGCCGCAGGAGTATCTGTTGAAGGAGCGCCGTCCTTCCACGACTCGGGAAGCTCTTTTATGACCTTTGCATCATACTTCTGGATAGAAAGTGCATCCATAGCGGTGATACCGTCGCCTCTTGAGTAAACATCCGCATTGTCCGCAGCCTTTTCACTGAGAGGGTACTTGCTTGCATTGGCAACGTGCTGGAGTATCAGCAGAGCATCGGCAAGACTTACGTCGCCGTCGAGAGTTGCATCGCCGTATACTACAGTATCAGCAGCAGAAGCAGTGGATAAACCTGTAAATGGCACAGCCGAAGCAGCTATGAAAGCTGATGAGAGTACGGCTGCTACTCTTTTCTTATCAAATTTTTTCATATAGATCAAACTCCTTAAATCTGCATGTTTATGGATCCTTCATGCTTTCTATGTGTATGATTATACGGCTGTAAGCTTAAAAGAATCTTAAAGTTATATGAAAATTATGAGAAAAGGTCTGCAATTTTATACATATTTATGTAGGTAAAAAATGTAATGTAAAAGCTGTGTGAAAACGCTTGACAATGGGAAATCGAAGTGATATAATATTAAATTGAAAATGATTATCAATTTTATTACAGGAGAAATTATATGAATATGAAATTCGCTTCCGCAGCCGCAGCTGCTGTCATTGCTCTCTCTTCATTTACAGGTTGCTCAGCTCCCACAGGCGGCGATAACGGAAAGCTCGATATAGTCTGCACTATCTTCCCCGAATACGACTGGATCCGCAATATCACAGGCGATGCGGAAAATGTCAGCATAACCTATCTGCTGCAAAACGGCTCAGACCTTCATAACTATCAGCCTACCGCAGACGATATGATAAAAATATCGACCTGCGATGTTTTCGTCTATGTGGGCGGAGAGTCCGACCAGTGGGTGGATGATGCCCTGAAAGAAGCCGTAAACAAGGATATGAAGGTCATCGAACTCATGGACGTTATCGGCAGCGGCGCTAAAGAAGAGGAAGTCAAGGAAGGCATGGAAGCCGAGGAAGAGGACGATGAAGCTGAGGAAGAAGGTCCCGAGTACGACGAGCATATATGGCTCTCGCTGAAAAATGCACAGGTGCTCTGCTCCGAAATAGCCGATACCCTTTGCAGCGCAGATCCGCAGAATACAGACAAATACCGTGCAAATCTCGCATCATACACCGAACAGCTCGGCGCTCTCGATACCAGATACGCAGATATGATATCCTCCGCAAAGAATGACACTCTCATCTTCGGAGACAGATTCCCCTTCCGCTATCTGACAGATGACTACGGTCTTGACTACTATGCGGCATTTGTGGGATGCTCCGCAGAAACAGAGGCAAGCTTCGGGACTATCGCTTTCCTCGCTCAGAAAATGGATGAGCTCGGATGCGACACCATTTTCACCATAGAAAATTCGGATGCTTCGATCGCACGTTCGGTAGTTGAGAACACCAGAAACAAAAATGCAGCGATTGCTGTTCTCGATTCCGCACAGTCGGTCACTTCCGACCAGATAAACAGCGGCACAACTTACCTTTCTATAATGGAAAAGAATTACGAAGTTCTGAAAGAGGCGCTTGAATAATGGCTAAACAGATAATTTGCGAAAACGCCGCTCTCGGCTATGAGGACGGCATCGTTACCGAGGGACTGAACTTCACCGTGAGCAGCGGTGATTATCTCTGCATACTCGGCGAGAACGGTTCGGGAAAAAGTACGCTGATAAAGGCACTTCTCGGACTTAAACCGCAGGTCAGCGGAAAAATAGAATGGTGCGAAGGCTTCAAGGCTACAGAAATAGGCTACCTTCCACAGCAGACTCCCGTACAGAGGGACTTCCCTGCATCGGTAAGGGAGATAGTCCAGTCGGGATGTCTTTCAAAGACAGGCTTCCGTCCCTTCTACAACAAGGAGGAAAAAAAGCTTGCGGAAAGTACTATGAAACAGCTCGGCATTACCGAACTTGCAGGCAGATGCTACCGTGACCTTTCGGGCGGTCAGCAGCAGAGGGTACTCCTTGCCCGTGCGCTTTGTGCCACAAGGAAGATGCTCCTTCTTGATGAGCCTGTTACGGGACTCGATCCCCGCGCTCAGACAGACCTCTATGACCTTATCGCCTCACTTAACAAGGAAGGCATCACTATAATAATGGTATCCCACGATCTTGCAGCTGCGCTCAAATATGCGAGCCATATACTTCATATCGGTAAGAAGCAGCTGTTTTTCGGTACTAAAGAAGAATACATGAACAGCAAGACAGGACGCTCGTTCATCGATGCGGAGGTGAAGGACAATGACTGATATTATGGATAAGCTCCAGCTGTATTTCAGCTATCCGTTTGTACGCTACGCTTTTATAGTGGGACTTCTCATTGCATTATGCTCGTCCCTTCTCGGCGTTACTCTCGTACTAAAACGCTTCTCGTTCATCGGCGACGGTCTTTCACATGTCGCTTTCGGAGCAATGGCTGTTGCCGCTGTTACAGGGCTCACCAACAAGATGTACCTCATTATCCCCGTTACTGTTATCTCAGCGATACTCCTGCTGAGAACAGGTCAGAACACCAAGATAAAGGGAGATGCGGCAGTCGCCATGATATCCGTTGGTGCGCTTGCCATAGGCTATATGCTCATGAACCTCTTCCCTTCGTCCTCGAACATCTCTGCGGACGTTTGCAGCACTCTGTTCGGCTCCACATCGATACTTACCCTGAAAAAAGCCGATGTATGGCTCTGTACTATTATGGCTGCCATAGTCATCGCAGTATTCATTATCTTCTACAACAAAATTTTTGCAGTTACCTTCGATGAGAATTTCTCAAAGGCTACGGGTATAAAGTCCGATGCCTACAACCTTCTTATCGCAGTTATCACCGCACTTATCATAGTACTTGCAATGAACCTTGTTGGTTCGCTTCTTATCTCCGCGCTCATAATATTCCCTGCACTCTCTGCAATGCGTCTTTTCAAAAGTTTCCGCGGCGTTATCATCTGCTCGGCAGTCATATCCGTAATATGCGCCGCAGTTGGAATACTCCTTTCGATACTCTTCTCCACTCCCGTAGGTTCAACAATAGTTACCGCAGATATAGTGGTATTCCTCATTTTCTGGATAACCTCAGCGTTTACAGGGAGGGCAAAGGCATGAAAAGGCTCATCGCCGCAGGTATTGCCTGCATTATGCTTACAGGCTGCGGAAACAGCAGCTCTTCTCAGGAAAGCGAAAGCTCCTCACAACTCCCCGACTATATACTCGCCCTCGCTAATGACGGCTACGACTGCGACCTTACTCAGCTGAATTCCAATATGATGTACGGTCAGATTTTCGATATGGTCAATAACTACGAGCCGTATATGGGACTTTCCGTGAGAGTCAAGGGCAATTTCCAGTATTATAAGGATCCCGCAGGCAAGGACTACTTCTCGGTATTCATCCCCGATGCCGCACAGTGCTGCAATCAGGGAATAGAATTCGTACTGAAAGGCGAACACACCTACCCCGATGATTATCCGCAGATAGGCGACGAGATAACTGTTACAGGAACATTCAATGCATACGACGAATACCACGCTATATACTGCCAGCTTCTGGACGCCGAGATCGTTTCGGTCGTTCCCGCAGGAGGAAACACAAATGAAACACAGACTAATTAAAACAACTGCCGTATTATGTGCCGCTATGCTGCTGTCAGCCTGCGGAAGCGCAAATGTCTCGGGAGTCATAGAGTCGCAGATGAACGGAAGCAGCTCTTCCGAAGCAAGCAGCAAGAGCAATGCCGCTTCAGACTTCGATACATCGAACTACTTCGAGGAAGAATACGATGTTGATCTTACAAAACTCAGTTCAACGATGATATATTCTCAGGTATACGATATGGTCTACAGCTCCGAGGATTATGTAGGAAAGAGCGTAAAGGTACGCGGTCCATTCAGCTACTATCAGGATCCTCAGACTCAGCAGGAGTACTTCGCAGTTCTCATATCAGATGCGACTGCCTGCTGCAGTCAGGGAATAGAGTTCGTACTTGGTGACGAATACAAGTACCCCGATGACTACCCTGCGCTTAATACCGAGATAACTGTTTCGGGCAAGTTCAATTACTATAAGGAAGGCGTAAATACCTATTGCCAGCTCACCGATGCCGTCCTTCTGGAACAGTGATACTTATACAAGAGAGCTAATATGTGTTATTGAGGGAAGCCCTTTTGAGAAGGACTTTCCTCAATTTTTTTGCAAAGCCTTTACTTTAAATTTTCAGCCTTACAGGGTTCTCATGTAAAACTGTCAGTTTAGTAATACTTTGAGTGGGTACCCTGTAAGGCTGAAAATTTGGGGCAAAAAGTCTTTGGAAAAGGGGTTCGGGGGAAGAACCTTTCCTCAGAAAGGTTTTCCCCCGATAAAACATATAAACTTTTTTGTATAAATATCCCACGGCCCACCCTCGCCGCAGCAGTCAACGTATGGTAATAAACATAAGATAAGCTATAACGATACATTTGTTAGCTATCGGGGCACTAACGATAAAATAATACGCCGCCCTTAACGTTCTGAAGCTGCATGTTTTACTTGAAACAGGCAAAAGCACGTTCGCCCTGCTTGCAGGCTACACCTTAAATAGTCAGATAAGCTCGGTAGTCCAGTTAAGTGACTGTATCTTATTATCCAGCTGACGAAGCTCCTTTGACATATCGTCTATCTGCTTCTGAAGCTTCTTCACATCTACGGCACTGAGCATCTTTATCTCTGTACCTCTTGCCCTTGCGGCTGTCTGACTTGCTGACATTGCCACGTTCTTATAACATGCAAGTTTCTTCACCAGCACATCCTTGTCAGCTATCATCTGTGTAAGAGTTTTTCCGTCGCATACGGTCTGACAGTTGGTAGAGTTGATGCGTCCGATAAGTTCACGTAGTCTGTCCGAAGCCGCATCGAGCTCCTTGAACAGTTCCTTCGGATCCTCGGCAGGCTTCTCGCCCTCCTGATAGATAACGTTCAGATTGAGTCTTCCTGCGAGACGGTCTATCTGTCTTGCAAGGTCCGCTCTTTCCTGTAAAGCTTCTGCAAGCTTCATAAAACTCACGCTCCTTGAATAGTAGTATAACACTATATTATCACATCGCCGAATAGTTGTCAAGCTGACGCCTGTGCATCCATCTCCAGCTTATAAAACCGTAAATGTCGTTGACAAGAAACATCGCGAAGCATACAGCTACAGATACGTATTTTTTGTCAGCGGCAGAAGCAAGTACCCACAGGATTATGAGTATCACATCGTTTGCGGCATAAGCAACCGCATAGTACTGACTTCTGCGGAATGTAAGGTAAACCGCCATAAAGCTCGTTGTTACCGAAAGTGTACTCGGAATGAGATTTGCCGTTCCGAAATAACCGAGTATATAACGAAAAGCCACAGTGACCGCCGCCGTAAGTATCAGCATGAACACAGTTTCAGCAGAGGATATCTCATTCACTGCGACCTCCGAACGATTCCCCTTATAAGGGTGACGAAGCCATGATATAAGCGCAAATACAGCCATTGGCGCAGTCATCCCGAGGTAGGTTATCATCTCTCCGTAGTAGCGGAATGAGTAGGATATGATGCCGTAAAGGATGCTGAATATCACCATGAGAAGCTGTCCCAGCGGATTTCCCTTGGCGTTAAGTATAAGTGATGTTGCTCCGATAAGCGAAGCGGTAAACGTCAGATAATTGCTCCTGTCGAACAGCAGGAAGGATACGGTTATAAACAATACCGACGCTCCCCACAGCATAAGCTCTCCCCTTGTAAAATAGTCACGTATCTTTCTCATATTATCCTCCGTAAAAAAAGCATCCGCCCTCACATCTTCAAAGACCTAACGATGTGGGACGAATGCTTCTGCATTTCTCTGCCCGGTGGCAGTTATATTCGATTCTACGATGATATTATACCACTTTGCTGACATCAAGTCAAGCTCAGCGAATAAGTACCGCCCTGCACGGAGAACCGTCACTTCCTCCGAGGTTCAGCGGAGCGGCACTGAGGAAGTATTTTCCCTCTTCAACTTCCTTGAGCACTATGCCTTCAAGAAGCACCACTTCCGCACCGAGAAGGATAAGGTGTACTTCCATAGGTGCATTTTCAGGACCTACAGTCTGGCTCTCGTTGCCGATGAGCAGTATCCCGTGAGCTGCGAACACTCTTGCAGCTTCCGCAGTAACTACGGCTTTTCCTGCTATGAGTATACGCTTGGAAGCGCCTGCCGCCTCAGCTTTTTTCATTATGGTTTCAGCATCCTCTGCACTTACGTCACCCTCGTGGCGGGCTACATAGCAATCGCCTATGAAGTGATCAAGTGACACCTGATCTATCGTTTTACCGTCGTTTATAAAGTGGTAAGGCGCATCTGTATGAGTTCCGTTATGAGCACACATTGACAGCTCAGTAAGGTTATACAGCTCGCCCTCGTCCATTTTTCTGACCTGTCTGCGTACAGGCAATGGATCACCCTCAAACACGTTACAGGAGAATACCTCCTGAGAAATATCTATTATCATTTTCATCCTCTTTTCTGAACTGCTCCTCAGTTCACTGTCTCTTCCTGTCCGAGGAACGCGAACACCTCTTCCAGTTTTTCATTTGCTGCTTTACGTCCGAGGCGATAGACCTCCAGAAGAACTTCGGGATCATGCTCGATATGTCCCACAGGAAGCTTTTCAGCAGGTGCGATCACCAGTGCTCTTCCGTCGCTTTCCGACCTGCGGACGTACTTCAGCTGGTCGTTGTACATCTTAGGACGCTCGGCATATGCCCTGACGAGTTCGGGATATTTTCTGTATGCAGCTTTGATAAGTGCAAGGCTCTTGCTCGGCTTTTTAGTGTAGTTTCTCGGCTGAGTCAGTATTACAACATTCCTGTCATAGCCAGTTTTCTCCATGAAGCGAAGTGGTATAGAGTCGGTGATACCGCCGTCCAGAAGCTTTCTGCCCTCCGCTTCAACGATACGTGCTGCAAGGGGCATAGAAGCGGACGCTCTTATCCATTCAAGCTCGCTGTCCTCGGAACTGCGGCAGCGGTGATATACCGCATGGCCTTTTTCGATATCCGTTGCAACTACAAAGAACTCCATAGGCTCGTTTTTGAATGTCTCGTGGTCGAACAGGTCCAGCTCATTGGGAATGGTGTGATAGCAGAATTCAGCTCCGAACATATCACCTGTAGTGATAAGGGAATGAACACTGCAATACCTCTTGTCATTGCAGAACCTTGTGTTGTATCTTATTGCTCTTCTTGGCTGATGGGACTTATAGTTGCATCCGAAGCATGCACCTGCAGAGACTCCCACAGCGCCGTCAAAAGTAATTCCGTTTTCCATTAGTACATCTGTAACGCCTGCGGTAAACAGACCTCGCATAGCGCCGCCTTCCATAACAAGACCTGACTTCATCTTATCCTCCGTATGATATAAAAATAGTAGATTTAACAGCGTATATAATTATTAATGTCAGGGTAATACCCACCATAAGCAGTCATTGCTGACATATTACATTATAATACTTTACGGCGATAAAGTCAAGTATCTGTTATCAGCTGCACACGGCAACAGAATGTACTAAAATTTGTAGGATATTTGTTCTGTAGATGTCTGAAAGGAACGCTCTCTCTTGCATGGCGTTGCCCCTTCAACCCCACCAGAGGCTCTGCCTCCGGACTCCGGCAGGGAGCGAGCGGCTCCCAACGGTCGCCCGTACCCTCTGTCAGCTTCGCTGACATCTCCCTGTACAACAGGGAGTAACCCTGCACCCCGCTTATTCCCGTATAAATTAATCTTACATCGTCAGTTCTCACCCAAACTGATCATATCAGTGACAGGTCTCCGCAACGTTTTTTGAAAAGCTTATCCTTCCTTCTTTCATATCAAGTGCGATATCGTCCCCCCGGCGCACTCTCGAATTGATTATCATAAGCGCCAGTTCATTCTCGATAAGGTCCGTAACACGGCGTTTTATCGGTCTTGCGCCGTACCTTGCCGTTTCTTTTGATGCCGCCACCGCTCTTACTACCGCATCGGAATAGCTCAGACCGATACCAAGTGCCTTTGCACGTAAACTGAGGTTATCAAGTGCTTTACGGCTTATTTTCATAAGGTCATCGGTCTCGAGTGCCCTGAAAACGATGATATCATCTATCCTGTTGATAAATTCAGGCGAAAAATGCTCCCTTACTCTCTCCGTAACACGCATACTCTCCTGCGGTTCCTCATCTCCTCCGAAGCCGAGGGAAGTCCTTCCGCTTATCTCCTCTGCACCTATATTTGTGGTCATGATTATCATACTGTTCCTGAAGCTCACACGCCGCATGGAGGTGTCTGTCAGTATTCCGTCATCCAGTATCTGAAGGAGTATATTCAGCACATCGGGATGCGCTTTCTCTATCTCGTCGAACAGCACAAGGGAATAGGGTTCACGGCGTATCTTCTCGCACAGGGAATTGTTTCTGTCCTCGTAGCCAGCATATCCGGGAGGAGCTCCGATAAGTCTTGACACCGAGTGCTTTTCCATGTATTCCGACATGTCTATTCTTATCATGGAGTTTTCCGAACAGAAAAGGCAGTCCGAAAGCGCTTTTGCAAGCTCGGTCTTGCCCACTCCCGTAGGGCCTGCAAACAGAAAAGATGCCGCAGGACGTTTACCGTCCCTCAGTCCCGAACGGGACCTGTATACGGCGCTTGTTATCTTCTTTACGGCGTAGCTGTGACCTATCACTCTCTCGCTGAGTCTATCCTCCAGAAGGTCCAGCTTTTCCGATTCCTCCGCCGTTATATTGTTGAGAGGTATACCCGTCCTTACGGATACAACGGACAGAACGTCCTCCTCAGTAACTCTGCGTGGCTCTACTGCGTTTATAGCCTGCCTTACCCTTTTCAGTGCAGATGGAGTATCCCGCAGACTTATATATTCGGTATCGCTCCTGCATATCCCCGAATTACAGCGTATCTTCGCACATGCACATGCCTCGTCTATGAGGTCTATAGCTTTATCGGGCAAACATCTGTCAGGAATGTACCTTACCGAAAGGGATACTGCAAGGGATATTATATCATCGTCTATCTTGACTCCGTGATAGCTCTCGTAGCTGTTTCTCAGTCCACGTATCATATCGGTACAGCTTTCCTCGGAAGGCTCGTTTACGTGTACAGGCTGAAAGCGTCTTGCAAGTGCCTGATCCTTTTCGATAGTCCGGCTGTACTCGGCAAAGGTCGTCGCACCTATCACCTGTATCTCGCCCCTTGCAAGCTGCGGCTTCATTATATTCGCCGCATCTATAGCTCCCTCAGCCGCACCTGCGCCAACTATCGTGTGTATCTCATCTATAAAGAGTATGATATTTCCTGCGTTGACCGCTTCATCTATACAGGCTTTGACACGCTCCTCAAAGTCTCCCCTGTATTTTGCACCTGAGAGGAGAAGTGCAAGATCCAGCGAGAAAATGAACTTGTTTTTCAGCGTATCAGGTACAAGATTACGCACGAACAGCTCTGCAACTCCTTCCACGATAGCGGTCTTTCCCACACCTGCCTCACCGATAAGGCACGGATTGTTCTTGCTTCTGCGTGAAAGTATCTGAAGTATCCTTTCAACCTCGGTACTGCGTCCGATGAGAGGATCGTTCTTTCTTACAAGCGCCATATCCGTTATGTTCCTGCCGTACCTGAATAGGTTAGGAAGATGTGATATTTTCGGCTTTATGGCGTCATACAGTTCACTTTTCAGTTCCGAGGAAGCTATCATCTCCAGTCCGCTGCATATTCCTGCAAGGCTTCCCCCTGTTTTTCTTATAACGGTACATGCGGTACAAGAGGACTCCCTGATTATCGCCGCAAGAATGTGTTCGGGAGCTGCCTGTCTGCGTTTATCTGCCGCAGCAATAGAGTACGCGCTTTCAAGTATGCGCTTTGATGCAGTTGTAAAACATCGGCGGTTCAGCGTTGAAGGTGAACCGAGTCCCACGAGCTTAGTCATTTCACGCCTGATATCATCGTAGGAAACGCCGTTTTCTATGAGTATCTCGGCTGCCGCAGAAGTACCGTCCGCAGCTATCGAAAGGAGAATATGCTCGCTTCCGACGTAGGTATGTCCCATCTCTGAACCGCAGACAACGGCTCCGTCTATGATCTCCGCTGCCTTTTTAGTGAATTTATCCGTATTTATCATAGTTACCTCCAGAAAAAAACGTCCGTGCGGACTTGACACTTATATTATTATGCCACTTATTTCATGCGATAACTGTCGGGAAATAGCTTTTGTACATAATGGTGATACGTGTATCGGAGTTTTTTGTATGTCTGTTGTGAAAAACTTTCCGATGCAAGGTTCTTGAGAGTGCCAAAAAAGCTTGAAACCATTAATTGGGGGATTCTAAAGGGATGCTATCCCTTTAGCGGATTCCAAAGGCAGAGCCTTTGGCGGGTGCAGGGCAGCGCCCTGCGATACGAAGCGCTCCGTCAAGAAACGATATTTTTTGACTGGCTGAGGATAACCTTACATCAGATAAGTTTCCCCCGATAATACATACAAACTCATAAATGCACCACCCTTATCAGTAACACTTTTTCCACTGCGGCATATTATGTACTATGAAACGCACAAAGCGATTCAAATATATCTTCAAAGGAGATAACAATTATGTGTAACTCATGCTTCGACGGAAACAACTGCTGGTGGATCATCCTTCTCATCCTTCTTTTCATTCTTCTCTTCTCATCCTGCGGATGCAACGACTGCGGCAACAATAACGGATGCGGCTGCGGATGCTGATAACTCCACAGTAATGGCGGAATGCTTCCGCCGTACACAAAAAGGGACGGACTTTTTCAGTCCGTCCCATATTTTATGCTACAATTAAAATGCCCTCACAGATACGCGGAACAACGTTCTGCTCCCTGCGATCGGGCAATATAGCATAACACTTCGCTTTATGCTATATTGATCCTGTTGTTTTTCTTGTCCGTCAGAACAGGTTCACTGTTATTCACAACGCAGTCCGCTGTGATAGTTACCTTTGAGATGCTTCCATCCGAAGGAACGATATACATAGAATGCTTAAGGATCCCTTCAAGTATTGAACGAAGTCCTCTTGCACCTGTTTTCTGAGCTATCGCCTTCTTAGCGATCTCGATAAGTGCGTCGTCCTCTATCTCAAGCTCGATATCGTCATACTCAAACAGCTTCTTATACTGCTTGATAAGAGCATTTTTCGGCTCTGTAAGTATCCTTACCAGTGACGACTCGTCAAGCTCCTCGAGAACTGTTATAACAGGAAGACGTCCCACGAATTCAGGCACCATACCGAACTTTACAAGGTCCTTCGGAATTACCTTCTTGAAGATATTGTCCTTCTCCTCGGCAGCAGTCTTGATCTCTCCGCCGAAGCCGATAGGAGCCTTGCCGATACGCTTCTGTATCTGTCTTTCAAGGCCGTCGAAAGCGCCTCCGCAGATAAAGAGGATGTTTCTTGTATCGATCTGGATTACCTCCTGATTCGGATGCTTTCTTCCGCCCTGAGGAGGAACGTTTGATACAGTTCCCTCGATTATCTTAAGCAGAGCCTGCTGAACTCCCTCACCGCTTACATCACGGGTAAGAGATGTATTCTCGGATTTTCTTGCTATCTTGTCTATCTCATCGATGTAAATGATACCGCGCTCGGCAGCCTTTATATCAAAGTCGGCAGCCTGTATCAGTCTGAGGAGAACGTTCTCAACGTCATCTCCGACGTAGCCTGCCTCGGTGATAGTAGTAGCATCAGCGATAGCAAACGGTACATTGAGCAGCTTTGCGAGAGTCTGTGCAAGGAATGTCTTTCCGACACCTGTAGGTCCGAGAAGGAGAACGTTGCTCTTCTGGAGCTCTACATCGTCAACATGCTTTATGTTGTATTCATCCTGGCTCATTATTCTCTTATAGTGGTTATAAACAGCAACTGCAAGAGATATCTTTGCCTCGTCCTGACCGATAACGTATTCGTCAAGGAACTTCTTGATCTCAACAGGCTTAAGGAGCTTCATGGAAGAAAGAGAATACTCCTTGTTTCCCTTTGCAGCCTTTCTCTGAGCCTTTGTGATACCCGGTCCGAAGATCATTTCATAGCAGTAGCAGACGCATTCATCACAGATATTGGCTGTACCAGCCGAGAACATGCTGTGAACTCTGTTTTCGCCCTTGCCGCAGAAGCTGCAGGTCTTAAATTCTGCCATATCTACACTTACCTCTTTTCAATTACCTTATCGATAAGTCCGAATTCAAGAGCCTCCTGAGCGGTCATATAGTTATCACGCTCGCAGGCATTGTGCATTTCTTCAACAGTCTTTCCTGCATTTGCAGCCATTATGCTCTCGAGGCGGTCTCTTGTGCGTTCGAGGTTCTTGGCGTGGATCATGATATCGGTCTGCTGACCGCCGAGTCCGCCGCCGATGAGAGGCTGGTGGATCATGATCTCGCTGTTGGGAAGTGCGATCCTCTTGCCCTTTGCACCCGATGAAAGCAGAAATGCACCCATAGATGCAGCCATACCTATACATATAGTAGATACATCGCACTTGATATAGTTCATTGTATCATAGATAGCCATACCTGCTGTAACAGAACCTCCGGGACTGTTTATATAAAGGGATATGTCCTTTTCAGTGTCCTGGCTTTCAAGGTAAAGGAGCTGTGCCACAACGAGACTTGCGGTAGTATCGTTCACCTGATCTGACAGCATAATGATCCTGTCATTAAGAAGACGTGAGAAAATGTCGTATGATCTTTCACCTCTGCTTGTCTGTTCAACAACGTAAGGTACTAAACTGCTCATATTCATCGCCCTTTCTTTAAAAACGGCAGTCCCGCGATTGCGGGACGCCTTTATTGTATTATTGTCTGATAAAATATATCTTACTCAGCCTTTTCAGCAGGAGCATCCTCGATAACAGCATTCTCCTTGATAAGGTCAATTGCCTTCTGTACCTTAAGGTCTTCGATATAATCGTTAAGAGGAATAAATCTCTTGATAGTCTCAACGTCAACGTTGTTAGCAGCAGCAAGATCTGCAAGTCCGTTGTTGATCTCATCAGGAGTTACCTCGATGTTCTCGAGTTCTGCAACCTTCTCGAGAGCGAGTCTGAGCTTAACTTCGCTTACAGCTCTGTCTCTGTATGTCTCTCTGAGAGCGTCAGCATCCATGCCTGTATACTGGCTGTAGAGCTTAAGGCTCATGCCCTGTGACTGGAGCTGCTGATCGAATGCACGCATAAGTGAATCTATTCTCTGCTCGAACATAACGTTCGGGATAGGAGCGTCTACCTTCTCAATAATAGAGTTGATGATGCTGTTCTCAAAGTCAGCGTCAGCCTGCTTTACAGCAGCGTCCTCGAGCTTAGCCTTGATGTCAGCTCTGTACTCGTCAACTGTCTCGAAATCTGTAGCATCCTTGATAAGGTCATCGTTGATCTCAGGAAGCTCCTCGAAGCTGATAGCCTTGAGCTTTGTCTTGAAAACAGCTGCCTTGCCGGCATAATCAGCCATCTGATAGTCCTCTGGGAATGTTACGTTAACATCGAACTCATCGCCGATATTGTGTCCAACGATCTGATCCTCGAAGCCGGGGATGAACTGACCGCTGCCGAGAACAAGAGGATGATCCTCGCCCTTGCCGCCTTCAAAAGCCTCGTCGCCGAAGAATCCCTCAAAGTCGATGATAACCTCGTCGCCTTCCTTTGCTGCTCTGTCATCAACTGAAACTATACGAGCGTTCTTCTTTCTGATTATATTGATCTGAGCGTCTATATCCTCATCTGTGATCTCCTTGACATTCTTGCTTGCCTTGATGCCCTTGTAGTCTGTGATCTCGATAACAGGCTTTGTAACGCAAACAGCCTTGATCTCAACGCCGTTTTCCTTGTCGATAGAAGTAACTTCAACGTTAGGTCTGTCAACGAGCTGAAGACCTGTCTCATTTACAGCAGCATCGAGCTCCGGTCCGAGAAGAGCGTTGATAGCACCCTCGTAGAAAGCACCCTCGCCGAACTCTCTCTCAGCAAGCTTACGAGATACCTTTCCTCTTCTGAATCCCTTGATCTGGATATTCTTCTTCTGGCGCTGGTATTCTCTTTCAACAGCAGCCTCAAATGTTTCGGGGTCGATAGAGATAATTAACTCGGTAGTGTTAACATCTGTCTTGTTTGATGATTTTAAGCTCATGATAATCCTCCATAATTAATATATACTAAGCTCCACCGCAAATATACATTGCAATGCGCCGTTTTTAACAGCGGGCAGCCATACTGCCGAGAAGCGGTACGTCCCTTGAAACGGCAAAGAACCGTACATAACATACTTGGTACATTATACCACATTCAGAAATTTTTTTCCACAAATTTCCGCCACTTCTACATTTTTTACAATTTCACAATACCTTCTCGGGGACAAACTGTAGATAATCACCTGCGATAAGGTGAAAATCAATGCCGTCATAGGTGTTTGTGACGCAAAGCTCGTGGGCAGAACGGCCGTGGATATGACCGTAGTAGCAAGCTTTGATGTTGTACCGATAAAGGACCTCCAGTATATCGTAATTGAAGTTGGAAGCGAATATCGGCGGATAGTGCATGAACACAAGAGGTTCAAGCTCTTCTTTAAGTGCGGACTGTATCGACATTTCAAGGCGCTGTACCTCACGTTTAAGTACCTTTTCGTCCTGAACGTCCCTGCTGCCGTCCGTACCGTTCACCCAGCCGCGTGTACCGCATATGCCGTAATTCTCATAGCGGTAGTGGTTGTTGTGAAGTATCTTAAGAGTACCGAAGCCCTCAGCAGCAAAGAAGTCCTCCATTTTCTTTCTGGTAGTCCACCAATAGTCGTGATTTCCCTTCAGGATTATCTTCTCTCCCGGGAGAGAGTTGATGAAGCTGAAATCGGGAACTGCCTGCTGAAGTGACATTCCCCAGGAGATGTCTCCTGCGAGAACTACGGTATCATCCTCTTTTATGTTTTCGAGCCAGTGCTTTTCTATGCGTTCCTGATAGTTCTCCCAGCCTGCGAAAATGCTCATTGTCTTGGCAGGATCGCAGAAGCTGAGATGAAGATCGCCTATTACATACAGGCTCATCAGATACCTAATGCTTTCAGAACGTACTGCTTCTGCTCTTCCTTGCTGATAACATCGCTGAAGCGCTCAGGCTTGTTCCTGAGGTCCGCAAGAGCAGCGGGTACAGGTATATCGGAAAGCTCTGCGATGCGGTCCACCTTGTCATATTCGTCGATGTCGGAAGCCTTGCCTTCAAGTGCTTCAAGTACAGCAGCGCTGAACTTGTAAGGACTTGCTGTTGAAGCGATAACAGTCTTTGTTGTATCGCCTGTTGCAGCCTTATAGTCGTTGTATACCTTAACTGCAACAGCAGTGTGAGTATCGCATGTATAGGAGTACTTTGTGTAGATATCGTGGATAGTCTCCTTGGTCTGAGCATCGTCGCAGAAGCCTGCCCAGAACTCGTCGCTGAGCTTAGCCTTTACAGTGTCACTAACCTCGTAGCAGCCCTCTGATGCAAGCTTGCCGAACCACTCACGTATCTGAGCATCGTCCCTGCCTGTCATGAGGTAGAGAAGTCTTTCGAGGTTGCTTGATATAAGGATATCCATTGAAGGTGAAACTGTCGCATGGAAAGGACGGTTTCTGTTGTATACGCCTGTGTTGATGAAGTCTGTGAGTACGTTGTTGATGTTGGAAGCGCATATCAGCTTGTTTACGGGAACTCCCATGTGCTTAGCATAGTAAGCTGCAAGGATGTTTCCGAAGTTTCCTGTGGGAACAACTATGTTTATCTTGTCTCCGAGAGCTATCTCGCCGTCCTTGACGAGCTCTGCATAAGCGGAAACGTAGTATACGACCTGCGGAACAAGACGTCCCCAGTTGATAGAGTTTGCAGATGAGAATATCATGCCGTTTGCTTCGAGCTGGTTCTTTACGTCCTCATCAGTGAAAATAGCCTTAACGCCGTTCTGGCAGTCATCGAAGTTGCCCTTGATAGCGCAAACTCCTACGTTAGCGCCCTCCTGAGTCTTCATCTGACGCTTCTGCATCGGGCTTACGCCTTCCTCGGGGTAGAATACCATGATGGAAGTACCCTCAACGTCCCTGAAGCCTTCAAGAGCAGCCTTTCCTGTATCGCCTGAAGTTGCAACGAGGATAACTATCTTCTTATCGAGGTTTATCTTCTTTGCGGAAGTTGTAAGGAAGTAAGGAAGTATCTGGAGAGCCATGTCCTTGAATGCACATGTAGGACCGTGCCACAGCTCCAGCATATATGTACCGTCGAAAAGGTGAGCTATCTCAGCGATGCTCTCAGTCTCGAAGTTCTTTACCGAATAAGCGTTATCGGTACAGTAATGTATCTCAGCTTCAGAAAAATCGGTGAGGTATTTCGAGAAGATGTATGCAGCTCTGTCGGCGTACTTCATATCACCGATAGCCTTTATCTCGTCAAGTGTGACAGCAGGTATCTCCTCAGGCACGAAAAGTCCGCCCTCAGCGGATATTCCCTGAGTTATAGCCTCGGCACTGCTTACTTTTACTCCACTGTTTCTTGTGCTGTTGTAAAACATAGAATCACCTTTCAGAATATAAAATTGTAGCCTGATGTATCATAGGCATTGGGTATATAATCAATGCTGAGCACCCTGCCGCTGTCGATTGTCACCTCTGCGATATCGAACCTCGGCTGCAGTACGCTCGGATGCTTGCAGCAATAATCACTTGCAGTCTTTATTATGAGACCGCGCTTGCGTTTGTTGACCGCTTCAAAGCCGCTTACCATACTGTCTGGCTTTCTTGCCTTGACTTCAACGAACGCGATAAAGTCGCCGTTTTCGGCGATTATGTCAATCTCGCCGCCTTTTATGCGGTAATTCCGCGCGGCTATAGTGTAGCCTCTTTCGGTCAGGTAGGCACAGACGCTTTCCTCGCCGAGTCTGCCCGTTTCGCTTTTAGTCATTGTCCTCACCGAGTATCTTTCTCAGGAAGGTCCTCCTGTGTACCTCGGAAGGTCCGTACTTTTTCAGCATTTCGCAGTGGAGCTTAGTACCGTAGCCCTTATGCTGCTCAAAGCAGTACTGAGGGTACTTCACGGCTATCTCCTTCATATAGCGGTCACGTGAGACCTTGGCAAGTACGGATGCTGCAGCTATGGAAGCGGATGTTGCATCTCCCTTGATAACGCACTCTGCTTTGCAGGGAAGTTCGGGAAGGCGGTTGCCGTCCACCAGTGCAAGGTCGGGGACTTTCCCCAGTCCTTCAACTGCACGGCGCATTGCAAGCATGGTAGCTCCGAGTATATTCAGCTCGTCTATCTCCTGAACGCTTGCAGTTGCTACGCAATAGGCGTCAGCACGGGAAATTATCTCATCGTAGAGCTTCTCCCTGCGGGACTCGGATATCTTCTTGCTGTCATTAAGGTAGTCGATAAGGACTCCGTCGGAAAGAATGACAGCAGCCGCATACACGTCCCCTGCAAGAGGACCTCTGCCAGCTTCGTCCACACCGCATATAACGGGAAATGTCCTGCGGCGTTCGGAGTCGTAGTCGAAAAGCTCCTTATGAAGAACAACTCTCGCCATAATTACTCCTTTACAGGCGGAAGCTCGAGAGTTATGCGTCCCAGCTTGCCGCTCCTGAACTCGTCCAGAACGGTTATAGCCGCTCTTTCGGTGTTTATCTCTCCGCCCGATATCATCATGCCGCGCTTCCTGCCGACTTTTTCAAGAAGGGCAAGTCCGTCATCAGCCTCATCGATATCTATCTTGTAGCGTTCCTTCAGCGGTTCGGGGTAGTTCTCAGCAAGGTACGCAAGAAGCTTCATTGCCAGTGTCTCGATATCAAGGATATCGTCGCTTATAGCGCCTGTGAAGGCAAGTCTTATTGCGGCGGACTGGTCCTCGAATTTTGGCCAGAGCACACCCGGCATATCAAGCATCTCGGTATTGTCCTTGAGCTTTACCCATTGTTTTGTCCTTGTAACACCCGGACGGTCCTCAACCTTTGCACGCTTTGAACCTGCAAGGCGGTTTATCAGCGAGGACTTTCCGACGTTAGGTATACCAAGTATCATAAGGCGCACAGCAGCGCCTGTCATGCCGTTTTTACTGCGCTTTTCCATAAGCTCCTTAAGCACGGTAGCCTTCATGGTGGGAAGGAGCTTATTCAGTCCCTTTCCCGATTTGCAGTCAACTGCGAGAGCAGTCACGTTTTCACGGCTGAAATAGTTCACCCATGCCGAAGTAGCATTCGCATCGGCAAGGTCGCATTTATTGAGAAGTACGATACGGGGTTTTCCCGAGGTCAGCGAGTCTATCTCGGGATTCCTGCTGCTCATGGGAGTACGTGCATCGATTATCTCGACAACAGCATCCACAAGTGACAGATTCGACTTGATAGCTCGTCTGGTTTTCGCCATATGGCCGGGAAACCACTGTATCACTTTCATATCTGTATTATTTTCCACAAGCTCCTCCTGTTCAGTCAACAGAGCCGATCTTATTTACGGGCGAAATGCGGAAAAGCACCTTTCCCATTATCTCGTCCTGCGAGACAAGTCCAAGATAGCTTGAACGGCTGTCTCTTGATACGGGACGGTTATCCCCCATAACGAAGTAGTATCCCTCGGGGATAGTAAGGGGATATTTCCCCGAAAAAGCGCCGTCGTCATTATGTGTTAGTCCGAGAGTGACATAGTCCTCCTTCAGCTTTTCGCCGTCCACAAAGACTTCACCGCGCTTGAAATCGATATCGATGGTCTGACCGCCGACTGCTATGACACGCTTTATTATCTTCTTCTGAAGTCCCGTATGTCTGAACATTATGCCGTTATCGTTGAAAACGTTCACATAAGCGGCATAAGCCACAACGATGTCCCCAGCTTCGGGATGACGGCTAACCTGCGAAACAAGCACACGTTCGTCCGAAAAGAGAGTTTCCTCCATAGAATCGCCGTCCACTGTGACGATGCTCAGCAGATAGGTGAATATCAGAGAAACGCAGAAAAGCGTTACTATAAGTGTCTCTGTAAAGCCTAATATCTCTTTAAAGAGACTTTTCTTGTTTTCGTTCTCAGTCATTTGCAGACTCTTTCCATGAATCGGTAAGGATATGGAAATCCTTTATAGGATAGTATCTTGCAAGTGCCTTACCGTAGATCTGGTCTTCCTTGATAAGTCCGACACCGGGATTACGGCTGTCTGCGGAGTGGTTTCTGTTGTCGCCCATTACGAAATAGTATCCCTCGGGGATAGTTATTGGGTACTGACCGTCAAATGCGCCTGTATCGTATGTAGTTGAACCTGCAGCGATATACGGCTCGTCGATAAGCTGACCGTCAACGTATACCTGATCGTCATGGATATCGACAGTCTGTCCGCCAACAGCGATAACACGCTTGATTATACACTCGTTGAAGGACTGGTAATCATCGGGAACGTAAACATTTCCGCTGTCATCAAGGAGATAGTTCTCTTTCTTGTCGATAACAAGTATATCTCCGTACTTTATGTCGCCGTATACAGTAGTCATAAAGATCCTGTCCGAAATGGAATTAGGATCTGAAGCGTCATAATGCTTGTTGAGTGTGGGATACATAGAAAGTCCGATAATATTTACAGGATGGAGAAGGTAAGTAACTACCAGCACGATAACGAATACCATTATCAGTGTAGACTCCATTATCTCTATAACATCGGAAAGAAAGGACGATTTTTTCTCTTCCGGCTTTTTTGCTGTATCTTCTGCTTCTTTAACTTCTTCAACAGTTTCTGCGTTGTTGTTCATTTCTGTATTATTTTCCATTTAAAGCACCTCATTCCGCTTTGATTTCATAAGTTCGTGAGTTTTTTCACAAATTTCCATGTAGCAAAAAAGGGACTTCTAAGTCCCTGATTTAAGGAAATGACGAGCGGGCAGAAAATCCGCCCGACTCTGTCAACCAGCTTTTTAGCGGATCTGCTCTTTAACCTTAGCAGCCTTACCAACTCTGTCGCGGAGATAGTAGAGCTTAGCTCTGCGAACCTTACCGTATCTTACGACCTCAACCTTGTCAACAACAGGTGAGTGTACAGGGAAGACTCTCTCGATTCCGCAGCCGTGTGCTACACGTCTTACAGTGAAAGTTTCGTTGATGCCGCCGTGCTTCTTAGCGATAACAGTACCCTCGAATACCTGGATACGGCTCTTGTCGCCTTCCTTGATTCTTACGTGTACCTTTACAGTATCGCCGACGTTGAACTGTGGGACATCCTGCTTCATGCTTGACTCGCTGATTAACTTAAGTGCATCCATTTTTATTTCCTCCTAAAATTTCCGAACATTCATACCCGTTCCGCATACACCGTCCAGCAAAACAGCATATACAGAAAAAACGTAAAACATGCGCCTTGGCGCGAAAATCCCTTTGGGACGATACGGGCAGCGGACTATCCGATTTAATGTCTTTCGGCATTAACCCTCATCTGTATGTGAGATATACAGACGGAATTTCAAATGCTTTTATATCATACCACACTTTAAAAGAAATTGCAAGTGTTTTTAAGAAAAAATTTCATTATTTTCGCATAAAATACCGGTACGGAGTATTTTTTCCGGTGTGAACGCCACATCTGTAGTCCTTGAAAGAGCCTCGAAGAAGAGAGTCGGGTTGTAGTTAGTCTGTGTTCCAGCGGGGAGATACATCCTCATATCCACCGAATCATCGGTCTTTTCGCAGGACAGTACCTCCATATCGGGCTTGATATCTACAGTCTTGATGCCCTTCTTTGTCTTTTTCTCTATGTTTATCTCAGGCTGTGCAAGAAGCTTCTGTACAGCGTCATAGAGTCCCTGAACATCATCGCTCACCAGTGAGAAGCTGTACTCAGCCTTTGCAATAGCGGTTATCTTGAGCTTCTGCTCCGCCACAGACACGATGCTCATGCCCTCGGGCATAACTGCGTTGAGCTTGTCCCTTATCTCCTCCATCGACATGTTATCATCGGTTATGTTGAAATCGAGTATCTCGCAGCTGCTCTCAAACCCCAGTGAAAGGGCGAGTGCAAAGCTGTAGTAGGGGTGCGGATTGAAGCCCTCGGTATACCATATAGGCAGCCTTGAACGTCGGAAAGTCCTCAGCATACAGCGGTTAAGGTCCAGGTGGGAGATGTACTTTGCTCTGCCTTTTTTCTCAAATATCGCTCTTACTCTTTGCAAAACAAGGGCCTCCTATCTCTTTGCTTACTCCGCATGCCGAGCATTTCAGGCGGCAATGGGGCGTTGTTACGGACATACGTGCCGTTTTGTTCTCTCTTATGAGGAACTCCTTGGTAACGTAGTAGTCAAGGTGATCCCACGGGAGTATCTCGTCGTATTCAAATCGTCTGTTGGCGTAAAATGAAGGATCTATACCGCACTCCGCAAAGGCTTCGAGCCATTTGTCGAACTTGTAATGCTCCTCCCAGCTGTCGAACTTACAGCCTTTCTTCCATGCGGTGTATATGGACTGACAAAGTCGTCTGTCGCCCTTTGCAAGGATGACCTCAAGCATACTTACATTAGGATCGTGGTAGCTGACCTTGACCTTCTTGGTTTTTACCGAGTCAAGGAGCAGCTTCTGCTTATGCTCTATCATCTCACGGGTATCCTGGGGCTCGAACTGGAACGGAGTAAAGGGCTTCGGCACGAATGTGGCACAGCTTACAGATACCTGTACTCCCCTGCCCTTAGGTCTGTCCTCAATGCTGTAGAACAGATCCACTATACGCTGTGCAAGGTCTGCGATACCGACTATATCCTCGTCGGTCTCTGTGGGAAGTCCCATCATGAAGTAGAGCTTTACTGTGGAATAGCCGCCCTCGAAAGCAATGCGGCAGGTGTTCATTATCTCATCCTCGCTGACGTTCTTGTTGATAACGTCACGGAGACGCTGTGTGCCGCCCTCGGCAGCAAAGGTAAGTCCACTCTTGCGAACCTTCTTTATCTTGTTGAGAAGCGATTCCGAGAAGTTGTCCACTCGCAGTGAAGGGAGCGAAAGATTCACCCTCTCGCCTACTGTGTAGTCAATAAGACGGGTAAGCATCGGATCGATGTCCGAATGATCGCTTGTACTGAGCGAAGCAAGAGATACCTCATCATAGCCTGTATTCTCGCAAAGTGCCTTTGTCTCTTTACATATGGTATCCGTGGACTTTTCACGGAATGGACGGTAAATGAAGCCTGCCTGACAGAATCTGCATCCTCTTATGCATCCTCTCAGGACTTCCACCGATACTCGGTCGTGAACTATCTCAGTGAACGGAACAACGAAATTATCGGGATAGTAAACGCTGTCCATGTCCTTAATTATGCGCTTCTTTACGGTCTGCGGAGCGCCGTCCGTTGTTGTAACTCCGCTGATAGTGCCGTCCTCATTATAGCTGAAATGATAGAACTGCGGCACGTATATTCCCTGTATCTGTGCAGCACGTCTCAGGAAATCGATACGCTTTGCGCCCTGCTGCTTCATTTCGTGGTAGAGGTCCATGAGTTCGAGGTTTACCTCCTCGCCCTCACCGAGTATGAACAGGTCGAAGAAATCCGCAAGGGGCTCGGGGTTACAGACGCATGGACCTCCTGCAACAACTATCTGTGTAAGCTCCTCTGTACGGTCCTTTGCGAATATGGGAATGCCTGCAAGGTCCAGCATATTCAGCACGTTTGTGTATGACAGTTCGTACTGCATAGTAAAGCCGATGAAATCGAAGTCCTTTATAGGATCAAGGGACTCCAGCGCATAAAGGGGGATATCGTTTGCACGCATTATCTCCTCAAAGTCAAGCCCCGGAGCAAAACAGCGCTCGCACCAGTAATTCTCACGCTCGTTTGTGAGCGAATAAAGTATCTTCATTCCGAGATGTGACATACCAATGTCATATGTATCGGGAAAGCAGAATGCGAACCTGACATCCACCTTTGACTTGTCCTTGATGATGCTGCCCACCTCTCCGCCAATGTATCTTGACGGCTTCTGCACCTCAAGAAGGTGCTTTTCTATCTTGTCTTTCAGCATAATTCCTCCGAAAGTTAAATTTCCTTTTCAAAATAAATCATGTCACGAAGCTGAACTCCGCCCTCGAAAATAGGGTGATCGTAGTTATCCGTAAAGAAATCGGGAATTGTATACGCCCTTGTAAATCCGCAGTTCTCATAAAACGGCACTGTAAGGGGACTGTCCCCCGTTCCTGCCCTGAGTACGGAATACCGACCGCTGTACCTCACGGCTATAAGCTCTATTATGAGCTTTCCGAGACCTCGGCGCTGACATTCGGGACGTATGGCTATATTCTTTATTTCAAGAACTCCTCCGCCCTCGTCCGTAACGGCACAAACGCCGCATACCTCGTCCTCATCGCAGAGCGCATACAGCTCACAGCGCTCCAGATACCGCAGTATCATATTCTCCTGTTCGTCACCGATGAGAAGGAGCTCCATATACTGCTCCTTGTTTTCGTTTACGGGAATAAGTGAACTCATTTCATGCTCTCCTCTGTGAAACGCATGGGAAGGAAGTCCGCAAGCCTGTACCAGCCGTTTGAGAGGACTATCACCATATCGTCTCCGCAGAACTCGCTGAGCACCTGCAAGCAGGCACCGCAGGGCGTACAGGGACGGCTGAAATCGCCGTTTCCGCTTCCTGCAACAGCTATAGCCTTGAAATCTTTAACGCCCTCGGATACAGCCTTGAATACGGCGGTACGCTCGGCGCAGTTAGTGAGTGAATACGAAGCGTTCTCGATATTGCATCCCGTATAGACCTTCCCATCGGCAGTCAGCAGAGCTGCACCGACCTTGAAATGCGAATAGGGACTGTATGAATTTTCGGCAGCCTTTACAGCTGCGTTAAAAAGTTCACCGTTAGTCATATCTCACCTTTTGCTTCCGCTTCCGACCTTGCGCTTTTTGCCGTCGGGAGTAACTATGTATGTATTTTCAAGCTGAACATTGAGATTTCCCACAACTGCGTGTCTGTACTCGTTTCTCAGCTCGGTCTGTTCCTTTTTTTCAGCTTCGGTAAGTCCCTCTGCCTTTGATTTTTTTGCAAGCTCGTTTATACGATCGATTTTCTTCTGATCCATTTTGCACCTCTCAGGTTTACGGCCCTCCGCAGATACTTCCGCTGTACAGCATCAGGCAGCAGTATAGTTAACTAATTAATGTCTGCTCAGCAACTAAAAAATGGCTTATTATAGCTTCCAAAGCCGATTTTAAGTTGTCAAAGTGCAAGAAAAAATTATATAGAAGTTTTTTCTTGCACTTTGTTTTGCCCTTTCGGGCAAAATGAGCTTGACATAAAGAAATGTGACGCGCAAATTCTTTATATTTTAGGGAATTTGCGCTCCCCGAACAAAGTTCGGGGCAGTAACCGCCCAAAGGCGGTTACTGAGTACACATTAATTATAACCCGATACGCCCGAAAAGTCAATATCACTCCCTACGCTGAACGTCTGCCGCCACAGAAAAGTATACCACGATTTTTTCTGTATGTTATCATAATTTCATCACAATAGATGCTATAATAATATTCAGAGGACATGGCATAATAAATAGAGTATATAAAATATGATGATAATATGAAAGCGAGGATTTCATAAAATGTCTGATAATTATAATGAATACACCGACAGCTCGTCGGAATACTCATACGAAACAGATCCGCCCAAAAAGCCAAAGAAGCACAGAGGTCTGAAAGCTATCGCTTTTCTGCTCTGCCTTGCTATAGTAGGCGGCGGATCAGTACAGCTTTATAAATTCATGAACGACACCAAGCTCGATTCCTCACAGCTTACAGAAGCTGCTGAGACTCAGAATAATTTCCGCGAGAAAAAAGACGAAATGGAAAACGATCCCGAGACCGCTCCCGAGGATAAAGAGGCTGTGAACGCTTCTTCAAACCTCCCGAGCCTTATCAGTATCGCTGCACGTAAGGATGCAAAGTACCTTCCTGATATCGTGGACGAGGTAATGCCTTCGGTAGTCGGCATATCATCAAACTTCGAGATCTCCAAGACCTATAACACATGGAGCTTCTTCGGTATGCAGCCCGAAACTCAGACACAGAACGTTGTGGGTACGGGTACGGGAATCGTTATGACAAGCGACGGCTATATCATCACCAACGCTCATGTTATCTACGAATCGGAGTACGGCGGCGGCGAAGCAAAGGAAGTTTCTGTACTTCTCAGCGACGAGACCGAGTATAAGGCAAAAATAATCGCTTACGACAGGGAAACAGACCTTGCCGTACTGAAAATAAATGCATCAGACCTCACTCCCGCACAGTTCGGCGACAGTGATGACCTTCGTGTAGGCGAACTTGTTATAGCAGTCGGCAACCCTCTCGGATTCGAGCTTTTCGGTTCAGTAACAAGCGGTATAGTCTCAGCACTCAACCGTCAGATCTCCATAGACGATAAGGATATGACTCTCATCCAGACCGATGCCCCTATAAACGAGGGTAACTCAGGCGGACCGCTCCTTAACAGCTGCGGTCAGGTCATCGGCATCAACTCCGCAAAAATGGGTTCAAGCTACGGTTCGGCTACAGTCGAGGGACTCGGTTTCGCTATCCCGATAACAGAGGCTAAGGTAATTATAGATGACCTCATCAACAACGGATACGTTACGGGACGTCCGAAGATCGGCGTATCTACCTACGATATAACTGAAGCATATGCAAAATACTATGATACACCTATGGGACTTTACGTTCAGTCTGTATCGGAGGGTGGTGCCGCTGACAAGGCAGGCATCAAGCACGGCGATATCATTATCGAGATCGAAGGCGAAGCTGTTACTACTGCCGATGAGATGCACAAGATAAGGGATCAGCACAAGGCAGGCGATACTATCACCATGAAGATCTACCGTGACGGCGAAGAGATCGAACTCGAACTCACCCTTGAAGAGGACGTCACAAACAAAACTGCAAAGGCTGATATCCCATTCAGTGCAGAAGATCCTACCTATAACAACTGAAATCATCTTCATTCTTTCATATCTTCTCCTTACAGAGCATGCCCGACTCGCAAAGAGTCGGGCATGTCCCTTTATATAGGTATATTTATTGTACGTTTCAGCTCGAAGGAGTAAAGACAAGCTTCCTTGACCTTCTTGCCTGTGGTCAGTTCAGCCGCCGCACGGTAAAGCTGTATCTGCGCCGTATAGCGCTCCCTGAGTGCATCCGCCGATGCTCCTCTGTCGGACTTGTAGTCCACTATCACAAGACCATCCTTTTCCTCGAACATAAGGTCTATGATACCCTTTATCATGCCGTCGGAATGTCTCAGCTTCACTATTATGGGACCGCTGATATCAAGCTGTGCTACGGCAACCATGAATTTCTTCTCCCTGACATAGCTCCCGGAGTTAATAAGACGTCCGTACAGCTCGTTATCAAAGAATGCGCCGACCTTGTCTGTATCTATAGCCCTGCCCTGCGCCTCGGTGAGATATCCCGCAGATATCATCCGCTGTATCTCCTTTTCGGGTTCAATCCTTGCCGCATTAAGGTCGCAGTACTGGAAGAAGGTGTGTATCGCAGTACCTCGCTCGGTACCTGTCAGCTTCTCAACACCCGTTATGAACCTCGGACGCTGAAGCTGCATATCAGGCTCTTCGGTATCGGTGAATTTATGCGTCAGCTGTGTTACGCTGAGCTTCGCAGGCATCTGTGAAAGCTCCCTGTCGTAGGTACTGTTTATAAGTGCCCGAAGCTCACGGCAAAGTGCTTCGTCAGGCTCGGCTTCACGCTCCTCTGCGGCTTCTGTTATGATATCTGAGCAGTCGGGAACGCAGTATTCACAGCTGAACAGTTCGTCCTCAGAATCCCACTTCGGCAATCCGAAACGCTCCGTATCAATTGCTGTTTTCTCCGCTATCTCACCGAAGCTCCTGTGCTTCATGAGACACGCCCATATCCAGTCCGCATAAGTGTCTGCATTGTTCACCTGAGAGGCTATACTGCTGTTGTTTATGACGCACTCCTCAGTCAGACCGCTTATGCGCTTTACAGCATCCTCGCCGCATTTAAGGTTTATGAACAGCTTCTGCTTTGCACGGGTAAGGGCAACATACAACAGGCGCATCTCCTCACTTCGTGCATCCCTGCGTTTTTCCTCTGCAAGCATTATCTGCTGGAAGGTCTTATACTTCCTTACCAGCTTCGGATCGTAGAGGATATAGCCTACCCTGCCGTCTGCGGAACACATAACGGTGTCCGAATCATAACGGAATTTATGGTCTGTCTGTGCGATGAATACAAACGGATATTCAAGTCCCTTGGAGCTGTGCATGGTCTGTACCGATACATAGTCGCCCGAGCTTGCCGAGACCTTGCCCTGTGCGTAGTCGCCGTTCTCCATTATCCTGTCAATATGACGCAGGAAACCGTTCAGTCCACCGAATCCCTCGGCAGAAGCCGCTGTTTCGTAGTTTATCGCATACTGAACCAGCGCCCTGAGATTTGCACGTTTCTTCTCGCCGTCACTGTAGAGCTGCATAACGGATATGAAGTCGGTGGTGTCGTATATGGAAGTTATCAGTTCCCCTACGGTCATTGTTACGGAGTCAAGACGGAAAGCATCCAGAGCCTCCATGAAGTCGGCACAGCGCTCTATAAGGAACATATCCGTGAAGTCCTCGTACTTACCGCCTACCACGTCCCTGATGACCGAGAACAGCGGACTTTTCCTGTCAAATGAGCGTATGTACGCTATATCGCCTATTGTGAAGGTGTACATGGGCGAAGTCAGTACAGCCGCAAGGGGGATGTCCCGGAGGGGATTGCTGATTATCCTCAGAAGGTCAAGGAGTATGGTTATCTCCCTCGACTTAAGGTATCCTTTTTCCTCGCTTCCCTTTGCAGGTATGCCACGGAGTTCAAGCTCCTTTACGAAATCGGCAGTAATGCCGTTGCTTCTGGTAAGGATACAGAAATCCGCAGGAGTACAGGGACGGGTGCCGCCCTCTTTTTTCACGACTTCTGCACCTGTGCGGAGCATCTCCGCTATCTTCTTTGCGGTGCAGGCAGCTTCGGCATTTCCCGAAGGTACTTCCTCATCAGCATCCGGTATGAAACGCAGTTCGGTAAGTCTGTCACCTGTATGTGACGAGTATTCCTGCGCTCCGAAATACAGCTTCTCGTTGTCGTCATAGGCTATATCTCCGCAGTCCTCAGACATTATCCGCGAAAATATATAGTTTACCGTGTCGATGACCTCGGGAGAGCTGCGGAAGTTCCTGTTCAGGAAAATAGCCTTGTTTTTCGCCTGACTATCAGCACTGTATGGTTCGGAAGCCTTCAATGTTGCGATGAAGTTCTTCGGGTTTGCAAGTCGGAAGCCGTATATAGACTGCTTTACGTCTCCCACAAGAAAGGCATTGTCGCCGTACATAGGCTGTCCGTCGGCAGTTCTTCCGAAATTCTTTGACATGAGCTTGAAGATAAGGTCCTGCTTGTTGTTGGAGTCCTGATACTCGTCTATCATTATGATATCGTACATCTCCGCAACTCTCAGAGCGGTCTCGGACTGTACAATATTTCCGTTCTCGTCGAAGTCCGCAAGAAGCTCCAAAGCAAGTCTTTCGCCGTCATCGAAGCTGACTGCGTTCTTTTCGCACTTTCTCTGCCATATTATCTCCTGATACTTTTTCAGCACCTCTGCAAGGACCTGTGTTACCTCGCCTGATTCCGCAAAGTCCGCTTCCGCCCTTGAATAGCTTGCTGTTACGCTCTTGACGGTGTCCATTACCATTTTGCGCCTTGCGGCATAGACCTCCAGAAGCGAGTGGTCGCAGATAACATTCTTGTTTACTGCAACTCGCCTGCCGAATACGGGTATCTCACTTTCCTCGGGGAATCTTCCGCTTTCAAATGCCCTCATACAGGTGAATACCGATTCGCAGTCGTCCTGTACCTGTGCAAGAGTCTTTACCGCCGCAGGAACTCCAGTAACATCGGGGAATGCATCGGTGATAAGGTCAATGTTCTCCTTAGCAATACGGTATGCCCTCTTCATCTGACGGAGACAGCTTGCCATAAATGTCCTGCAATAAGCCGAGTCCCTGAAATCCCTGCTGTATTCGCTTACAGCATCGTCCAGCCACTTGTCCCTGAAAGCCGCAGATGCAAGGAATCTGTCCATTTTATCGATTATCTCCATAAGGGGCTTTTCGTTCTTTATGCAGAAACGGTCATAGAGGAAGGATATCTTCTCATACTCCGATTCGCTGTAGTAGTTGAAAAGCTCCTCCATTGCCTGCGCCCTGAGCACTGCTTCATCCGCCTCGTCAAGAACTCCGAATCCCGAGGTTATACCCTGCTCGGTAAGATTGTCCCTTATCAGCTCGAAGCAGAAGGAGTTTATGGTGGATATCTTTGCGCTTTGCAGGAGTACCTGCTGTCTAAGAAGGTGCTGATCGGAGGGATCGTCGTTTATCAGTGCCCTGAGCTTCATATCAAGGCGCTTTTTCAGCTCTGCGGCAGCGTCATTTGTGAACGTTACCACAACAAGCCTGTCCGCACGTACTCCGGAATCGGGATCCGCAAGAAGCTTCACAAGGCGCTCGGTGAGTACAGCAGTCTTACCGCTTCCTGCCGCCGCAGATACTATCACGGAGGAATTTCTCGCTTCGATAGCGTTATTCTGTTGTTCTGTCCATGCCATTATCCCTCACCTCGTTCCGTTTTCATTGATAATATCTCATCTGCCTTTTCCACTTCGGACTCGTCGGGACCGCGGAATATTTCTGCCTCGGAGTTTCCGCATATATCGCCGAAATCGCAGAAGGTACAGGGAATATCAGTCCCCATTACCAGCGGAAGTGCCTCGGCATCGCCCGAAAGGAGCGACTCCGCCATATCCTTAAGCTTGCCGTAGGTGTACTCCCTGAGAAGCTCCATTCCCGAGGAAGATATACAGCTTGAACGGCTGTCTATTGCGCCGTCCTTATTGGTCTTTACGGGAATGAAACGACCGTTCACTCCGCTCTCCATAGCGGAAAGGACATCCATATCACTAAGTACGAGACCGCTGCCCTTAAGTCCCGATTCTATAACGCTGCTGTTGAGGGTGTCAGTCTTGGATTCCTCCGCAGTTACACTGTTTATCTGCACAGGCGAGTAGAGAACTCCCGCAGGCTTGCAGTCCGAATACAACCCGTTCGCTTCCGTAGCCGAAAACAGGTATATCAGCATCTGCATATTGAGTCCGCCTGCAAGCGTCTTTGAAGTTATATTCTTTCTGCTGCTCTTGTAGTCTATTATGCGGAGGTATCTGCTGTCGCCGATTGTGCAAACGTCCATACGGTCCACTATGCCGCCGAATACCAGCTTTTTGCCGTCACCGAAGGACATCTCCGCAGGACGCTTGTCACGCAGGTCCAGCTCAAAGGCATCAGGCACAAAGCTGCTTGCCATAAGGGACTGCTGTGTATAGAGAAATACATCCGCAAGACGCTCGGTTAGCTTGTTGAAGATAAGTCCGAATTTCGGAGTCTTGCCGAAGTCTCCCCCAAGCTTCTCCTCACGGTAACTGTCCGCTGCACGGCGTATCTCTCCACACAGCTGGTCGTAGGAAAGTCCCACGAACTCATCCTTTGTTCGTGAAGCAAGTACGCTTCTGAGGCAGTTGTGGGTAAGGTCCCCTGCTATCCTGCTGTCAAGCTCCACCTTTTCGCACTTCTGAAGTCTCAGACAGGAATCGCAGAAATACATGAAATGACACCTGTTATAGTTTTCAAGTCCCGATGGAGATACCCTGAGAGGCTCGAAGTTCTTCAGCTTTTCCATTATGCTTCGGTCTATCTTATAGTCGTGCGAGAATCCGGACCTGCTGAGTGCCTGAGATATGCGTCTGCTGTATTCCGGCACTTCCGTAAGCACTTTCCTGATAGATGCAGTTTCCCTTGTATTCAGCTTTCTGTCCTGCATATAGTGATAGTAGGCAGAGTGGAGCGTCACCGCATAGCGGTCGGGAGTAAGCATATCCTCGGTGATGCGTATATCGGGACGTCCGAACATACGGATGATGCTGTCCACTGCCTGCGCAGGGTAGCGGACCTGTCCCGAAAGGTCCGAAAGCGGATAGGTCACATAAAGCCTGTGTGAAGCCGCAGACAGCGACTTGTACACTATAAGGCGCTCCGCTGCGATAAGGTCAGAAACGGGACGAGCTATCTCTATGCCCTCATTTGCAAGCTTCTGCTTGTCGGCTTCGGAGAAAAGTCCGTGAAGATCCACATTCTGCGGAAAGCTGCCCTCGTTCACTCCCATTACGAAGAGTACCTTCGGTGCATTGAGACGCGCGGTACGTGCAGATGCAGCGATAACGCCGTCCAGCGTCTGGGGAGGTACGGAATAGGTCAGTCTGCCTATCATGGAGCGGATTATGCGGCTCAGCTCGGGGAACGGTATGATCTTGTCACCTATAGCAGATGCCACGCTGTCCAGTATCTCCATAAGGCAGCCCCAGAGCCTTTTCAGCTCGGCAGCTTCGTAGTCCCTGTCCTGACGGATAAGGCGTACCATGAGTCTTCCGAGGCTCTTATCCGCACCGCAGTCCGTAAGATAGCCGTAAAGCAGTCCGCAGACCTCCTGAGCGGTATTTTCTCCCGAAAGCTTCCTGCGGAGCTGTACAAGGGGCTTTACTACGGTTTTTCTGAGTTCTTCAAGCTCCTCAACGCCCTCATCCTCGGCAGTAAAGGGACGAGTCCACATATCGCCGTCAACGCTCCACTTGTAGCAGTAGTTTTCAAGGAGCGACGAGTCCGTAACGGATATATCAAGTATTCCGCACTTTATCAGTCTGAACATCTGCTCCGTGCGGAACCTGCCTGAGGACATAAGGTCCAGAAGCGCCGTAAAGAATACCATTACCGAAGTGTGGTCAACAGGCTTTTCGATGCTCAGGAAGTATGGTATGTCATATCTTCTGAATGCCGCCTTAAGCACCTCGGAATACTGTGCGATATCATTGGATATAATGGCAATATCCCTGAATCTGAGGGAACTGTCGGCATATATCATCCTCTTTATCTCGGCGCAGACATACTCCGCCTCGCTGTACATGTCTCTTGCCTCGAAAATGCTTATATTGTCGGGACTCGGGGAATTCTGCGGCTCATAGCGGAAATTCCGCATAATATGCCTGCTGAGGTACTCCAGATCGGGTTTTGCAAATCGGTAGCATCCTTCACATGAAGTCACCTTAACGGGCACGTTCTCCTGACGGCATATCTCCCTGACTGTCCTGTAGGTACGGTTTACGGTCTCGAACAAGGTGAACTCACCTGCATCGGGATCATCGGTCCTGAGAGTTATGACCACATCATCCGCAGATGATATCATGACCTTGAGCATCTCTATCTGATCTCCCGTGAAGCTCTCGAACTCGTCTATAAATACCTTCCTGCCCTTGAAATATCTGTTCAGATTAGCTGTCTTTGCAGCTTCACGGACGTTTTCCAGCTCGTCCTTATAGCCGTATTCCTCCATAAGGCGCTCGTACTCGAAGTATACCGAAGCCACATCGTCCGTTTTGTCCCTGAGCTTGTTATCCAGCATAACAGCCTTTACCGCAAGCTGATTCGGCGCTATGCCCGAACGCTTCATATCGTTTATAAGCTTAAGCATCTCCTCTGCGAAGCCGTTCTGCATACTGGTCCGGCGGAAGTAGCTGAATGAAGCGGGATCGTTTCTTACGGCAGAGATAGCCTGATATATGATTATCATACGTGCAAGATCATCGGCGTACTCGCCTTTTCTGTCGGGTTCACCGAACAGCTGGAACAGCTGACGTGCAAGGCTGGTGAAGCTGAGAGACATCAGCTCGTTGAAGCGCTCCGCACCGAGATAGAAGTACAGAGTTTTATCGAATTCATAGGAATACTGCTCTGGTACGATGATACATACCCTGTCGGCATTTTCCGATTCCTGCTTTATGCGCTCAAACATCAGCGTACTTTTACCGCTTCCCGCAGCGCCTGTTATAAATTCAACCATAATTCCTCATTCCTGAAAAAATATGCATATCGGAACGACCGATATGCATATCTGACATTATCAATAACCGTTAAGATGATATTCCCTCATTACCGAAGGATACGATCTGTAGCAGTAGCTTACAGAAACAGGAGCACCGATACCGTCTATGCTGACATCGATATCATACTGCCATGTGCCGTATTTACTGCTGAACGCAGGCTTTTCAACTCCGTAATTTGCGAGCCATACGTCATAGAGCTCAAAGAGTGAAGGATCAACGTGGTTTGTAAGGAAGAATTCATAGCTGTAGATTCCTATGTAATATCCCTTATCCTCGAAGTATCCGCAGAATGCCTTTACAAGCTCTGTTATCTTTTCGGGAGTCAGCTCCGATTTGGAGTAAACAGGATCTTCTATATCGAGATACAGCGGATAATCGAACTTGATACCCTTTATCGTATTATAGAAGGCTTCTGCCTCCTTAAGCATTCCCTCAACGGTGGTAGAAGTAGCGTACCAGTAAGCGCCTATCGGCATTCCTGCCGCAGCTGCATCCGCAGCATTCTTTGCGAAGTTCGCATCAGTCTTGGGTTCGATACCGTTGTATCCTGCACGGAGTATCGCAAAATCAACACCGTTCGCCTTAGCCTTTCCCCAGTCTATATCACCCTGCAGGGACGATATATCAACGCCCTTCTTGTAGGATGCTGTAGTCGTTGTCGTACTTTTAGTTGCAGGCGAAGCTGTAGCTACCGTACCTGTGGGACCTGAATATGTCTCGGGAGAAAGTATGTAAGGATAATTCTTATAGGAGTAGTTCAGGTCGACCTGTGTAGGTACACCGCTTGCCCAGCCTGTACCCGAATACTGCCATACGCCGTATTCGCCTGAGAACGAGTATGGTGAACTTGCATACTGTGCGACCCATACCTCGTATTTATCAAGAACGCTTCTGTAGATATTCGCTTCAAGGAACCAAGCATAGCTGTAAACGCCTGCCCTGTAGCCCTTTGATTCAATTGTGGAACAGAAAGCGTCAACTATCTGTGACATATAAGCTGCGGAATAGTAGCTCTGGAACTTTTCCTCAACATCGTAGTATACAGGATACTCGAAATCGTAGTTCTTTATGATCTCGTAGCAGGTCTCTGCTTCCCTTACTGCATCCTCCGGTGAATTAGCGTAGCTGTACCAGTATACACCTACGTCCAGACCGGCAGCCTTGGCGTTCTGTACGTTCTCATCGAACTTATAGTCCTTCTGATAGAGTTCACGTCCGTAGCCTGCCTGTACTATAGTGAAATCTATACCGCCTGCCTTTACCTGCGGCCAGTTTATTGTATTCTGGAACTTGGATACGTCTATACCCCGTCTTGTGATGTAAAGAGGCACCTCAGGGGCAGTAGTTGTGGTCTCGGCAGTGGTAGTCTGCTCTTCAGTAGTAGTTACTGTAGTTGCAGCCGTTGTAGTTTTGGGAACGGTTGTGGTGGTAGTGGATGTAGTTGCAGGGGCTGTTGCGGGTACAAGCTCCTGATAAGCATTGTAGATTCCAAATACGTCGAAAGGTTTTCCTTCAGAGTCTTTACTTTCGGCTGAATTTGTGCTATCATATAACTCAGCGGAAGCATCGGCAGGCAGCGTTGCAGCAAAAGCTGTGGGAGCTGCGGTGATCGCTGTGCCGAGGGCAAGTATGCCTGACATAACAGCACTGATCAGCCTTTTGGATATGCTCATGACAATCATTCTCCTTGCTATTCAATTATTAAGGGATCATTCAGCACATCCATGACACTGTCGTAAGAGGACTGACGGCTTTACAGATGCACCTGATCCGTGATCGGTTTCCTCATCGCATTCAGAACCGCACTGAAAACTCCTGCGATGGGTTTGTGTATATAGTATAACATACTTAAATGAAAAACGCAAGCTTTATGCAGAAAAAACAATAGCCTGTCCGAAACATTGTGCGTTGTGCACTAACAAAAATATAAAAAACTGTTTATTTTCACACCAGTTTTCCACGGAGTATATATATGAAAGAGTTTATTATCAACAATAATGACAGCGGTCAGAGAATAGATAAATTCATATCAAAGGCAATGCCCGAGCTGCCTAAAAGTATGATGTACCGCCTGATCCGCAAAAAGGACATAAAGCTCAACGGCAAGCGCTGCGATATATCCGACCGCCTTTCAGAAGGTGATGTGGTAAGAGTCTACGTCAAGGACGAAGTTGCAGCCGAAAAACAGCACGACCTATCGTTCAGGTCCGCTTCACGGGAGCTCGACATAGTTTACGAGGACGATAATATCCTCATTGCAGATAAGCCTGTGGGACTCGATTCCCACTCCAACGCAACAAGCAGCAGCGATACCCTCATAAACCGCATAAAGCTCTATCTCTGCGAAAAGGGCGAATACAATCCACAGGAGGAAAGCTCCTTCGCACCTGCGCTGTGCAGCCGCCTTGACAGGAACACTTCGGGACTCGTTACCGCCGCAAAGAACGCTGCCGCACTGAGGGAGATAAACTCCGCAGTAAAAAACGGTCAGCTCCATAAGATATACCACTGCATCACGGTTTCGGCACCGCCCTCCCAGGAGGACATACTCACCGCCTATCACCGCAAGGACGAGGGCAGGAATATAGTCCGCATATCCGACGAGCCGAAAGAGGGATTCAGAGAGATCAAGACGGGTTACCGTGTACTTGCAGAGCGTTCGAGACTGTATCTCATCGAAGTGACACTCTATACGGGCAGGACTCACCAGATAAGGGCACATCTTGCACACATCGGCGCTCCCCTTCTCGGGGACGGCAAATACGGCGATCCCTCAGCCAACAAGCGGAGAGGAGTGTTCAGACAGGCACTCTGCGCCTATTCCCTCATCTTCGACCTCCCTGAGGATTCGCCTATGAGCTACCTTAACGGTTTGAAGGTAACATCAGGAACTCCCGAATTTGAAAAGCGTTTTTTCGCCGAAAGGAATGATAAATAATGGATAATTCAAGCAGAAGACAGGTAATGAACGAACTGATAAACCTCTCCGATCAGGACATGACGGAAAGCGAGTTCATCGGTATGCTCGAAGAGAGCATGATACCGCTCCAGCAGTTCTTCACATACTACAAGTGCGCTATCATGGAGATAGAGACCAAATTCAAGGTGCTCAACGAGCAGTTCTCGATAAACGGTGAAAGCAACCCCATTGAGTTCATACAGTCGAGGATAAAGAGCTACAGCAGTATCTTCCGCAAGGTCATGAAGAAGAATATCCCGAACACTCTCGAAGCGCTGGAAGAAAACATCCACGATATCGCAGGAGTAAGAGTTATATGCTCATTCATACAGGACATCTACCGCCTTGCAGACTGTTTTCTCAGTCAGGACGACATAACCCTCATCGAGCGCAAGGACTACATAGAGTCCCCTAAGCCGAACGGCTACAGAAGTCTCCACCTGATAGTGGCTGTACCTATATTCCTTGAAAACGAAAAGCGCATGGTCAAGGTTGAAGTACAGCTCCGCACGATAGCTATGGACTTCTGGGCAAGTCTCGAACACAAGCTCCGCTACAAGAAGGACCTTCCGCAGGAGAAGCTCGACCTGCTTGCAAGTGATATGAAAAAGTGTGCGGACGAAAGCGCCTCATGGGACATGCGTATGCAGAGCATAAAAAATATGATAGAATGATTTTTATGGATTCACTTATGATTATACATGTATAGATATTTACACTTAATCATTGAGGAAAGCTATTCTGAATTGAATCTTTCCTCAATTCTTTTTTGAAGCCTTTACTTTAAATTTTCAGCCTGACAGGTCATTATAAAAAAACTTCCGCACTAAAATCAATGCGGAAGAATGACCTGTCAGGCTGAAAATTTGGGGCAAAAGTCTTTGGAAAGGGGTTCGGGGAAGAACCTTTCCTCAGAAAGGTTTTCCCCGATGAATACGTATGAAATGTCTTTATATGTATCACGCATATTGCGTCCCTTTTGCTATCAGCCAAGTGATGCGAGCATCTCCTGGAGTTTCTCTATAAGTGCCTTTGTCTTAGCTTCGTTTTCACGTACAGAAGCTACCACCTTCTCGGGTGCCTTGGACATGAAGCTCTCGTTATTCAGCTTGCTGTTAACGAATTCCATTTCCTTGTAAGCCTTTTCAAGCTCCTTGTTGATCCTTGCCTTTTCGCTGTCTGTATCAACAAGTTCCTTAAGAGGAAGGAATATCTTTGCGTCAGCTGTTGCTGTACTTACCATACCTGTAAGCGAATCGTTCTCCTCGGTGATGACCTCGACCTCGGATGCGCTTGCCATTCTTACGAGGAAGCTCTTTGCAGCATCGTACATATCGGGTACTGCTGTTACGATAGTTACGTTAGCCTTGCGTGAATTCGGTACCTTAAGCTCTGCTCTGCACTCACGTACTGCCTTGATGGTCTCCATTGTCTTCTCCATCTTAGCCTCGTCCTCCGGGAAGCTCAGCGACTCGCTGTACTCAGGCCAGCTCTGCATCATAAGATAGCCGCTGTCATGAGGAAGTGCCTGATATATCTCCTCGGTTATGAAAGGCATGAACGGGTGGAGGAGTTTGAGTATATCTGTAAGAACATAGCAGAGAACGTTCTGAACGTTGTTCTTCTTCTGCTCGTCCTCACCGTTGAGACGTATCTTTGCAAGCTCGATGTACCAGTCACAGAAGCTGCTCCAGATGAAGTCGTATATCTTCTGAGCTGCAACACCTGTATCAAAGCTCTCCATGTTGTAGGTAACGTCCTTGATGAGGCTGTTGAGCTTGGAGAGGATCCACTTGTCCTCGAGTTCAAGCTCCTTCGGAAGCTCGACCTTCTCTATGGACATATTCATAAGAAGGAAACGTGAAGCGTTCCATATCTTATTGGTGAAGTTTCTCATTGCAACGATCTTTTCTTCGCTGTAACGCATGTCGTTTCCGGGAGAGCTTCCCTGTACCAGCATGAAGCGGAGAGCGTCAGCACCGTACTGGTCGATGACCTCAAGAGGATCGATGCCGTTGCCGAGAGACTTGGACATCTTGCGTCCCTGACTGTCTCTTACGATACCGTGGATAACTACAGTATCGAATGGCAGCTTGCCTGTATATGCAAGGCCCGAGAATATCATACGGCTTACCCAGAAACCGATGATATCATAGCCTGTCACGAGTGTACTTGTAGGATAGAAGAACTTATAGTCCTCAGAGTCCTTATCAGGCCAGCCGAGAATAGAGAACGGCCAGAGTGCTGATGAGAACCATGTATCCAGTGTATCGGGATCCTGTGAGAGGTTTGTGCCTCCGCACTTAGCACACTTGCACGGTGCTTCCTTGGCAACGTTTGTCTCGCCGCAGTCAGCGCAGTACCATGCAGGTATACGGTGTCCCCACCAGAGCTGACGTGAAATGCACCAGTCGCGTGTATTTCTCATCCAGTTGAGATATGTCTTTGTGAAGCGCTCGGGAACGAACTTGATATCGCCCACCTCAGCAGCCTTTATTGCAGGCTCTGCGAGAGTCTTCATTCTTACGAACCACTGCTTTGATACCATTGGCTCGATAGTTGTATGGCAGCGGTAGCAAGTACCTACATCGTGCTTAAGGTCCTCGGTCTCTTTGAGGATGCCGAGAGCTTCAAGGTCTGCAAGAACAGCCTTTCTTGCCTCTGCGGTAGTCATACCTGCGTACTTTCCGCAGTCCAGTACCTCGGGCTCGTCGTCAGCAGCCTTTCCGCTTTCAACCAGTTCACGGTACTCCTTAACATCAGCTTCACCTGTCATGTGACCGTCATATGTGAAGCAGCGTACAACAGGAAGGCTGTGGCGGAGACCTACCTCGAAGTCGTTAGGATCGTGTGCAGGAGTTATCTTAACTACACCTGTACCCTTTTCCATATCGGCATGCTCATCGCATACGATAGGTATCTCTTTATTGATAAGAGGAAGGATAACGTGGCAGCCGTGAAGGTGCTTATAACGCTCATCCTCGCTGTTTATAGCAACTGCAGTATCGCCGAGCATTGTCTCGGGACGTGTTGTAGCGATTTCAAGGAACTCGCCTGTTTCCTTTACCTGATAGAGGATATGCCAGAAATGTCCGTTCTGCTCCTCATACTCTACCTCTGCATCGGATATTGATGTCTGACACTTAGGGCACCAGTTTACCATTCTGTTTCCGCGGTAGATGAGCTTCTGCTCATAGAGGTTTACGAATACTTCAAGAACAGCCTTTGAGCACTGCTCATCCATAGTGAAGTGTTCTCTCTCCCAGTCGCAGGAAGAACCGAGTGTACGGAGCTGCTTAACTATACGGTTGCCGAACTTTTCTTTCCACTCCCATGCTCTTTCCATGAACTTATCTCTGCCGAGGTCAGCTTTGGTAAGTCCCTCCTGACGCATAGCTTCAACTATCTTAGCCTCTGTAGCTATAGCGGCGTGGTCAGTACCGGGCACCCAGAGAGCAGCATAGCCCTGCATTCTCTTGAAACGGATGAGGATATCCTGAAGGGTATTGTCAACAGCGTGTCCCATGTGGAGCTGTCCCGTTACGTTCGGGGGCGGCATGGATATGGTATATGGCTTCTTTTCGGGATCGCGGATGCCTCTGAAGCAGCCGTCGCTCTCCCACTTTTCATAGATCCGCTTTTCAACACTGCTGGGATCATAGGTCTTTGGAAGGTCTCTTTTCATTACAATTTCCTTTCGGTTCAATGCGCGGAGACGGCGCCCTCGTTATCCGCAGCCGCAGATCTCGGGACGCCTGTCCTTTATTTATTACTTGTTTATCTTAACAGTTACCTTGCGGTCGTCATCGAAAGCGACTTCAAGAGTGAGATCAGGTGAAGCCACATCTGCCACCTTACTGAGAGTCTCATCGCAGATATAGTCTACCCAGTTCTGAGGGATATCACCTTCAAGCTGGATGCTGATGTGATCCATTATCTCGCAGTCGAGCTGACGGCGGGCATCCTGGATGCTGCGGACGATGTCTCTTGCGAAGCCTTCCTCGCGGAGCTCGTCAGTGATAGTAAGGTCGAGAGCAGCAACGATGCCCTTTTCGCTTGCAACGTGCTGACCTTCCTTAGCCTGGTAGGTAACGAGGATGATCTCGGGATCGAATGTCTCTTCACTGCCGTTGATCTCAAGTACAGCGCCCTCTGCTGCAAGACGGAACTTGCCGCTCTTTACAGCCTTGATGATATCGGGAACTCTGTCGGGATAACGGTTCCTTATCTCGTTGAAGTTAGGTGCATACTTTACCTCTGCAACGCTCTCAACGCTTTCAAGTACCTCAACTGTCTTAACGTTCAGCTCCTCTGCGATTATGTCGCTGAAGGACTTGATAACAGGTATTCCGCTGTCATCGGAGAGTGCAACGCCAAGTCTGCTGAGAGGCTGACGGTTCTTTACGTTGTTCTTGCTTCTGATAGAACGTGCAAGGTAAATAACATTGCGTACAAGCTTTACCTGATCGAGAAGCTCGTCATCGCGGAAGCTCTCGGGTATCTCAGGCCATGAATCAAGGTGTACAGAAAAGCCGTCTGTAAGAGTCTGGTAGATCTTCTCCGAGATGATAGGAGCAACAGGAGCGAACAGCTTTGTCATGTTGACGAGAACGTAGTAAAGTGTCTCGTAAGCGTTCTTCTTGTCCTGAGACATGCCCTTCTCCCAGAAGCGGCGTCTTGAACGGCGGATGAACCAGTTTGTAAGGCCGTCCACAAGCTCGATAAGGCTGTCAACATACTTGTTAACGAAGTATGCATCCATATTCTTGGTTATTGTATCGGTAGCCTCATAGAGCTTAGCCAGCATCCATCTGTCAAGCTGATTGTCGGATGCAGGCGGAGTGAGCTTTTCAGGTCTGAAATCGTCTATATTAGCGTAGCTTATGAAGAAGTTGCAGGCATTCCAGTAAGGGAGGATTATCTGCTGATAAGCGTCCTGTATACCGTTGTCATCGAAGAGAAGATCGCCGATGAGCATTGCATTTGTCTGATAGAGGTAGAGACGGAATGCGTCTGTACCGAAGCTCTTCATAAGGTGCATAGGATCTGTGTAGTTCTTTGAGGACTTGGAAAGCTTCTTTCCGTCCTTTGCGAGTATCGTACCGTGAACTATGCAGTTTGAGAAGCAAGGCTTGTCGAAGAGCGCAACTGAAAGTACGTGGAGGTAATAGAACCAGCAGCGTATCTGACCTGTATACTCAACGATGAAGTCGCTCGGGAAGTGTGAATCGAACCACTCCTTGTTCTCGAATGGATAGTGCTTCTGAGCGAAAGGAACAGAGCCGCTCTCGAACCAGCAGTCGAGAACCTCGGGAACTCTCTTCTTTGTGCCGCCGCAGCTGCACTTGAATGTAACCTTATCCATGTACTGACGGTGGAGGTTTGTGAGCTTGACTCCGCTTACTTCCTCGATCTCGTCAGCGCTTCCGAGTACAGTTCTCTCGCCGCACTTATCGCACTCCCAGATCGGGATAGGTGTGCTCCAGTAGCGGTTACGTGAGATGTTCCAGTCACGTGCATTTTCGAGCCACTTGCCGAAACGTCCGTGCTTTACTGTCTCGGGAACCCAGTTTATCTCCTCATTGCACTCGATGAGTCTGTCCTTGATCTTTGTAACATCGAAGTACCATGCATCCATAGCCTTATAGATCAGAGGTCTCTTACATCTCCAGCAATGCGGATAGTTATGTTCTATGGTGCCGTCTGCAACAGCCTTGCCCTGCTCATAGAGGAAGCGGATAACAGTCGGGTTCATTTCGATAACGTTCTTGTCGCCGTCGGGCTCATAGAAGTCTGTAACTTCCTCGGTGAAGCGTCCCTTTGCGTCAACAGGATTAACAAGCGGGATGCCGTTGTTCTTGCAGGTCCAGTAGTCGTCCTCACCGAAGGCAGGAGCTGTATGTACGATACCAACACCCTCGTCAGAACCTACGTAATCGGCAGTAACTACCTTGAAAGCCTTATCCTTGAGGTCTGCGAAGTAGGGGAAGAGCGGCTCGTAAGTACGTCCCACGAGGTCTGCGCCCTTGCACTCCTTGACTATTACAGGCTCTTTGCCGAATATCTTTTCATACTTTGAAAGTACGTTTGTACAAGCGATGAATATTTCCTCTCCTACGTCAACGAAGGAGTAATCCAGTGCTTCACCTACAGCAAGGCAGAGGTTTGAAGGAAGAGTCCACGGAGTTGTTGTCCATGCAAGGAAGAATACGGGCTTGCCGTTTATCTTCTCGTCTGTAGCGAACTTTGCGATTATCCATCTGTCCTGACGGGGACGTGTGGAATCCGATTCTCTTGTATCTGAGATAGAAAGCGAAGTCTCACAGTGTGTACAGTAAGGAGTTACGCGGTAATCACGGTAGATGAGTCCTTTATCGTAGCACTGCTTGAAAGCCCACATAACGCTCTCCATGAATGAGAAATTCATGGTCTTGTAAGCACCGTCGTAGTCTACCCAGCGCGCCATCTGCTCAACGTATTCCTTCCATGCCTCGTTATTGCCTGAAACCAGCTCGAAGCACTTGTCGTTGAACTTGTCGATACCGAGGGTATTCTCGATATAGTTCTTGTCATCGATGCCGAGGTCTTTTTCGACCTGGTTCTCGATAGGAAGTCCGTGACAGTCCCAGCCCCATACTCTGGGCACCTTATAGCCTCTCATAGTCCAGTATCTTGCGATCATATCCTTGATGAATGATACAAGTATGGTACCGTGGTGAGGCTTTCCTGTCGGGAAAGGAGGTCCGTCATAGAAGACGACTTCGTTTGCGCCTTCCTTATCAACAGACTTTTCAAACACCTTCTCGTCCTTCCAGAATTTCAGGACGCTTTCCTGTATCCCGCTTATATCGGGCTTACCTGCGAGCTCTTCGTATTTCATTGATAATTCACCTCTTGTTGATCATAACCGCCGCAGGGCAGTTTTAATTCATAATACAAATACACTATATTATATCACTTTTACCAAATACTTGTCAAGTAAAATCGTCAATATTCTCGCACCGCCGACTTTTACGACAGTTAACTGCATATTACGACAGGCTTCGGCATAATTTAATTTACAAAAAGCAATACGTTAGTAACAATATACATTTAGTTTATTAAAATAATATTTTTTATCTAAATTTCTTCAAAAGCTATTGCAAAATGCATAAAGTTATGATATAATAAAATAGTTTGATTTAACACTTTGCATTAATCAAACAGGGATAATATACAGCGGGTATGAGAATCCGCTGAAACGGAAATGGATCACAACAGGGAAAGTGAGGTGAAGCCGGAAACATCCACCGGCGTTTGAATGCAGTTAAAAGTTGCAATATGCGATGACGAAGCCTGCATCAGAGACACACTCGAAAGCAAAATACACAGTATAAAGTCAGACTACTTGATACAAAAATTCTCATCAGGCAGCGAGCTGCTTGAAGCAGACGAAAAATTCGACATTTACTTCCTTGACATAGAAATGCCCGATATCAACGGCATGGAGACCGCTAAGATCATCAGAGAAAAAGACAGCCTTGCACATATTATTTTCCTGACCAGTCATACGGAATTCATAAGAAGCGCTTTTAAAGTAAGAGCCTATCGTTACCTGCTTAAACCCATAAACCCCAACGAGCTTGCAGAGGCTATCTATGCCGCCGATAAAGAGCTCCTCGGGAACTGCAAGATAGCAGTGAGAACAAGTCACGAGACCGTTCTCATCGATAAGAACGATATCGTCTGCTTTGAAGCCTTCGGCGACGGAACATACATATACACCCGTTCGGGCGTGATAACCTCTTCGCTTGCGATGAAGTATCTCCTTGAACTCGTGGGGAACAGCTTCTTCCAGACTCACAAGTCCTTTGCGGTATCTCTCCAGCATGTCAAGAATATACTCCAGAATGAGATAGAGATGAACTACATATCAACCACCATTCCTATCTCACGTCGCAAGAACGCACAGTTCAGAAAGGCGCTTTTCGACTTCATACGCCTGAACGCAAGCTCTATGTGAGAACGGAGGACGTATGACCAATCTGTTTTTTAATCTACTTTTCTTCATCATCGAGCTTTCTAAACTGATGATGCTTCAGTTCGGCATATTCCGCATAAAGAGCCGAACGCTGAAAACGATGCTGACTGTCGGTGCAGTCTCATGCATACTTGCAGGCGCGCTGTCGGTATGGGCGTATCATTCGCTGTATTCGCTGATAGTGGGACTTCTTTCCATAGCTGCGGTATGCGTAATGACCGTTGAAAAGAAGAAATACGTCGCGGCAGTTCTCGGATATCTGTATATCGTCATAATGGATATGGTGCTTTTGGGCATATGCGTATCTCTTTTCGATATAAACCTCAATTCAGTCATTGAAAACAGGTTCGAGTATCTGCTGATGAATTCTCTTTCGCTGATAATGCTGCTTCCGCTTATGATACACAACATACGTAAGCGAAATGAGCTTAAGAACGGTCTGTCCAACAGAACAACCGTCCTGCTTATCGCAGGCGGTATAGCCGTCGGACTGTTTTTCGGAGCGATACAGCTTTCAGCTTCGGATTCTTTCAACGGAAACATAATGAGAGTAGTGATACTCGGAGTCAGTCTGAGCTGTCTGTTCTTCGTATTCATCTGCGAGGCACTTATCTCCAACAAGGCACAGAACCACAAGCTGAAAAAAGCAAATGCAGAAGCCAATCAGCTTATGAAGATACAGGAAAAATACTACACCATGCTCCTTAAGCGCGAGAACGAGACAAGAGCGTTCCGCCACGATATAAAGAGTCATCTATACTGTCTTAAAACGCTCTATTCAGAAGGCAAATACGAGGAATTCGAGGACTATCTTTCCAACCTCACGACCTCGCTCAACGAAATAGTTACCTCTACCGAAACAGGCAACAACCTTATAAACGCCATTGTCAACGATATAGCATCGCAGTACAGTGATGTCACTCTTAACTGGCACGGCTATCTGCCTATGGAGCTTTCGCTGTCGTCAATGGACCTCTGTACGGTTTTCTCGAACCTGCTGAGAAATGCCTTTGAAGCAGCCGTCAAGACCGAGGAAAAAAATGTATCGGTATCGGTAAGGAACATCGGTTCTTCGCTTATACTTGAAGTATCAAACACATCGCTCACAGAGCCCGTAAAGCACAACGGAAAATTCGTATCTTCAAAGTCCGAAGGCGGACACGGATACGGCATAAGCAATGCAAAAAAGGTCATCGAGTCAAAAAACGGTTCGTTCCTTATGAACTACGAAAACGGCATCGTCAGGACGGAAGTCATCCTTCCTTCCGCTATAAAGGTTGAAAATGCAATGCAGCCCGTATAGCGACCGTTTACCGTTTTTTTACTACCGTTCACCGTTAAGCACTTGATTATTGTTTATGTTTTGAATATAATAGTTACATCGGCACATGTTATATAACGATAAAGGGAGGACATATCGTGAATTTATATGGACTTATAACCAGCGTATTCGCTGCTTCAGAGTCAGTTGATTTCTGGAGTGAGATCATTAAATGGCTTACAGGAAACGGCGGCTGATACGCATATGAAGCAAACGGTCCGAGGGGGACAAACGACCGTTAATTCATCAAAGTTGTTTTTATGGAAATGGGATCAACACACGGTGTTATTCCGAGCGCAGCAGGCTCTTGACTGCTGCGTTTGCAATAGCGTCGAGAAAACCTCATCCTCCGACGGAACATATCACCAAAGGAGAACTCAGGCAAAGAGAAGTTCATGCTTCCCTTTGCCTGAGCTTTTTTATGCGGCAAATTCCGAAAACTGTTGCAATTCTGTGAAATATGTGTTACAATCAGATTAACAAATAGTTGAACGTAACTATATTATTTCAAGGAGGAATATTCATGAAAAAAACATCAGGCAGATCAGTCGCATCCCGACTGGTCTCTGCACTGTTCGGTGCGGTACTGGTTTGCTCTCAGACAGCAGCTTCACTTCCTGTTTCTGCGGTATTTCTGGATCCCGAAGCTGTCTCAGCAGCCGAAGCCGTTCCTCAGCAGGCAGTCTCGGACAACGTTTCGACCGATATCGGTCTCGTTGCGAACCTTTTCACAGTTGCAGGCAGCGATTCCGCCGAACATGCCGCTATCCAGTGGGCGACCACTCTTTCGGCTGACAGGTTCACCCTTTACCGCTCCACTAACCCCGACAGCGGATTCGTCCCGATATACGAGGGAAGCGGCACTTCATTCGAGGATGACGACCTTCAGACAGGTAACGATTACTACTACCAGCTGAAGGCTTCAGGCAGCAAGGGCGAATGGTATTCGGGCGTGAAGTCGGTATCACCGTGCGTCCTGCCGCAGGGACTCAGCACCTACGACAACCAGAAGGGCAGCAGTCTCGTCTACGAGACCAACGGCTACAAGGTAGGAAACACCTACTACAGCTATTCACTCAAATCCCACCCCGGAACAAGTGACATCTACCTTGCGGAAACCTCCTCATCGGACGGAAAACACTTCGGCAATGAGCGCAATGTTGCCGACAAGTCCCAGAACTCAGCACTGGAAAGCTGCAAGATAGAATCAGTTCATATCGACTACATCCCCGAGAAAAACAAAGTCGTTGTATGGGCGCACTGGGAGAAACCCAGCGGATACAGTGACGGTAAGGCACTTGTAATAACAGGTACTCCCGGCGGACAGTTCACAGTTCACCATGTATACAACCCGCTTGATATACAGGTTCGTGACATGGCTATCTTCTTCGACGACGACGGTACAGGCTACCTCATCGCAGCCGCAAACAAGGAAGGTCAGGGCGCAAACGCTACCCTTTACATATTTAAAATGAACGAGGACTACAGCGGCGTTACCGAAGTAGTCAAGACTCTCCACGAGAACCAGTACCGTGAATTTCCCAACATGATAAAACAGAACGGTTACTACTTCCTGTTCACATCACAGGCGGCAGGCTGGTACCCAAGCAGCGGTGCATATACCGTAACAAAGGACCTCTACGGCAGCTGGAGCGAGCTCCGCGATATCGGAAACACCTCCACTTTCTCATCACAGTCCGGCTGGATAGTTAACCTACAGGACAAGAACTATCTCATGCATGCTTACCGCTGGCTGAGAGCCTCCGAAACAAGCGGCACTACACTTTGTCCGCTGTATTTTGACAACAGCTTCGCTTTCTATGACTACTACCCCTACTTCAAGTACAATACATCCACAGGCGACCTCTTCCCCGTTCAGCAGGGCGAACTCCTCTCACAGGACAAGCCTGCATCAGCTTCCATAGCTGCAAAGTGGGAGGATTCCGCAGCAAAGGCTTTCGACGGCTCTTACAGGACCGCTTTCACAGCCATAGGCGACCACAAGAGATGGCCTTTCTACATTGAAGTGGATCTCGGTCAGGTATGCGACCTTGCAAACATACAGACCTCGTGGTACATCTGCAAGGGCTCAGAAGGCTACTACACCTACACCGTCGAGGGCAGCAATGACCGTGAAAACTGGGTGAAGATTCTCGACCACACCAACAAGGACAGCGAGGTCGTAAGCAAGACCTACGGTTTCAACAGTGATATGCTCTCGGGCAAATACAGATACGTCCGTCTGAATGTACTGAATGCAACTCTCCAGAATAACCCAACAAACAACTGGTATACTCCTACGGTATACGAAGTTAAGATATACGGAACTCCCACAGGTGAGATCCCTGCCAAGCTCCCCCCTGCTGTGAACTACGATTTCGAGACCTCAAACGGCAGTTCCGTTCCTGATAACGGCGGAAGCCTGAAAAAGGACCTCACTTTAAACGGTTCAGCTTCGATAGTAAACGATCCACAGAAGGGAAATGTCCTCTATCTCAACGGTTCGGACGGTACCTACGCAGAATTCCCCTCGGGTATGCTGGAGGGATGCACGGAATACACCGTTTCAATGGATGTAAAGTCCGAATCACAGGGCAACTTCTTTACCTTTGCCGCAGGTAAGGACAAGGATAAGTACGCTTTCTTCCGTGTGGCTGATGACCACTTCCGCTTCGCTGCAACTACCGATACATGGCGCGGTGAGAGCGAGATGAAGTACGGTCTCGACGGAAGCACATGGCACAACTACACCTTTGCGGTAAGCGGTTCGGATGCAAAGCTCTATGTGGACGGCACTCTTGTTGACACTTCAACGGAGATAGCTACACTGATGTCCGACCTCGGAAGCGGTATCACTTCATACATCGGAAAGTCCTATTACCCCGAGGATGACTATTTCAAGGGCTATGTCGATAACGTTGCCGTATACCGCCACGCACTGTCTCCCGACGAGATAACCAAGAAGTCAACAATCGAGGGCGATGTGAACTCGGACGGAAAATGTGATATTGCAGATGCTGTAATGATGCAGAATTATCTGCTCAACAATGGCACTATGAACAACTGGAATGCAGGAGACCTCGTCAAGGACGGAAGGATCAATATTTACGACTTCCTGCTTCTCAGAAAGCTCGTCATTTCTTAACGGACGATACAGTATATAATAGTGAACTGCTCTGAAGCCACATACTTCGGGGCAGTTTTTTAATCATTGCGTTAGCTTAGGTTAACATTTTGAGAAGTGCACTTTAGATATAAGCAACAAATTAGGATGTTAGCACCGCAAAACTTAGTGAAAAAAGCAATAAACCGTCCGTTCTGCTATTGACAAAATACCCGTATTATGGTAATATCCTTATGACAACAAGGCACTTGATGCCTTTATTTTATATGCTATAGTTAGCGATACGTAACCGTTAACAACAAATTTTATATACAAAAGGAGTATATTGATATGAAAAAGCTCAGATCTCTTATCAGCATCTCAACATGTGCAGCTGCTGTTCTTGCAGCTGTACCTTTCAGCGCATCTGCTGCTGATACCGTTTACGGTACTATGAACATCCCTTACGCAGACTTCTATGCAGCTGAAATAGGCAACGCTTACGAAGTTGACGCTGTTTCTTCCGCAACTGCTACAAAGTGGAAGGGCAACAACACAGGTTCTGTCGGCGAGGACGGCAAGTGGCAGAACGGCGGTCTCGTTGCAGGTACTTACAACGACGATAATGGTACTATCCTCGGTGTTACATATCCCGTTGCTGTTTCATCCGATGATGTTACATTCCTCACAGAAAACTACGGCTTCACTGCACTGGACAGCGCTCCTGCAGCTTACAAGGTAGTTTCTGTAAGCGACGGAAAGATAACTGTTTCAGCAGTCAAGGATACAAACGGTGAGCAGACTGCTGACGGCGAACTCACTCTTGCTACAACTTCAAACTACGGTGACTATCAGATATCTGTAAAGGGCTATCCTACAGACTGTGACCTCTACGGTATCACAGTAAATACTTCAGACGGTTCTTCATATGCGCTCCGTCACCTTGAAAACATCTGGAGAAACGGTTCTTACTCATGGTCAACAGGCTTCAAGACATCCGAAGCTCACGGAAACGAGCTTAAGTATGAGGACTTCGTAAGCATCATGGGCAAGACTATCACAAGTGTCAAGTTCATCACTCTCGACGGCTACACAACAGTAAATACAGGCTCTGTTTATGTACCTGTAAAGTTCGACGGCGGTGTAACTGCTGATAACGGCAAGGCAGGAACAGGTTCAACAACATACACATCAACTGTTCCTTCCGATTTCGAGATAGCACCTTCTGTTGACGAGGGCATGAGCGCTGCTGACGGCACTATCTCATACACAGATGCTAAGCCCGGTCAGTACAATATCACTCTTAACGATTCAAAGGGCAAGTACGCTCCTGTTTCAGCTTCATTCACACTCGAAACAGCTGACGTTCCCATTAAGTATGAGGACGGCAAGCTAACAACTGCTGACGGCTTCACAGACGAGGATGCAGCAAACTTCATCAAGAACCTTGCAACAGCTGCTGTTAACGACAACACATACAATGCATCAGGCAGAGGCGCTGTCAAGGTAATAAACGAGGACGGAACCGTTAACTTCGAGGCAGCAGCAGGTGCAGGCAGAGGTTCAGAAGGCACTCCTGTATTCGCAGAGGACGGCAAGTATAAGATAGTTCTCACTGCAACAGGATATACAACTCCATACTCATTCGAGGTTACAAAGGGTGCAGTTGAAGAGCCTACACAGGAAGCAACAGAAGCTCCTGCAACAACTCAGACTACAGCTACAACAGCAAAGACTACTACTAAGACTACAGCAAAAACAACTGCAAAGACTACAGCTAAGGCTTCAAACAGCCCTAAGACAGGCGTTCCCGGTGCAGCTATCCCTGTATCGGTACTCACTCTTGCAGGTGCAGCAGCATTCATTTCAAGAAAGAAAAACGACTGATATAGCGGTCAATAGATAATTTAGTAAGTTTTTGCCCCCTGCGTCCCGACGGCACAGGGGGCAAAAAACGGAAAGGAACTTTTTTATGTTATTTCTTGTCTCTCTTGTAATAGCATTATTATTTTCATTCCTGTGTGACAAAATTCTGAAAAAACATCCTGTCCCCTTCTACATAGCCGCATCCGTTGTTACAGTCGCAGTCATCGTTATATCTCAGATGAGTTCAAACGGTGATATAGTCATAAGCAGTCCGTTCGTAAAGAACTATGTTCTCGGCATCTTTTCACGAGGCGCACTTGCTGCCGCACTCTGGGCAGTTGTCATGTACGCAGGCGCACTTCCGAACGGTTCTGCACCAATAAAGAAGCTCATGCCCATACGCGGAGAGCTATCCATTTTCGCCGCTGCCGTAACTCTTTCCCACATCGTTACCTACGGTATGAAGTACATTAATTCGCTCATAAACAAGCGTACAGGTACAGGCTCGGCACTTGTTCAGTTCACAGCAACAAGTATCATCTCACTTGTAATGGTACTTATAATGCTTCCTCTTACCGTTATTTCCTTCAAGGCGATAAGAAAGAAGATAAACCCGAAGAAATGGAAGACTATACAGCCTTTCGCCTATATCTTCTATGCGCTCATCTATGCTCATATCATGGTGCTTTTCGTACCGAAGGCAAAGCTCGGTCAGGAAGGCTATATGTTCAGCATAATAGTCTATACACTGGTGTTTGCAGTGTATGCGGCAATGCGTATCAGAAAGTGGTACATCGCAAAGAAAAAGCCCGAAAGCAAGGCTGCCATAAACAGTATTTGCACAGTTGCCGCAGCTGCTGTCCTTGCAGGTGCAGTATGTATCTCACTTAAGTCACAGACTGCCGCAGAACCTCAGAGAGGCAAGCGCCGTGAACGTCCGCAGATAACCGAATCACAGCAGACTACAGAGGCGCAGAAGGAAGAAAGTACCGATACAGCAACAACTGCAGTTGTAAGCGGCACCGACCTTAAGTCCGATACCACAGCAGTTTCGGGAAGCGAGGGTACTGCCGCCGCTTCATCCTCTGCACAGACTGCAACAGAATCCGTAACTGCATCAGCTACAGAAGCCGCTGAGGAAGAGAACGAGCAGAACGATACACAGTCCGAATCCGAAAACAAGTCCGACGATAAGGAAGAGGAGAACAACTCCGCTCCCGAACCAGAAAAGAAAGAGGAAGCCGCACCGACTCCCGAACCTGTTCAGGAAAACCACATCTATAAGGACGGCATTTACGAGGCTTCGGCTTACGGCTATGACGGTGACGTAAGTGTAAAGATAACCATAGAAAATGACAAGGTCGTTTCTATCGAAGCGTCGTCTGAGGAAGAGGACCTCTCTTACTTCAACTCGGCTAAGGACGCAGTCATCCGCTCTATTATTTCCGCTCAGGACACATATGTGGATGCCGTTTCAGGAGCTACATACAGCTCAAACGCAATTATGGAAGCCGTTGAAAAAGCAATGAATTCCGCAAAGAACTAAACAAAGTAATCAGAAAGCAGTATAGGGGCGCTTTCCGAGCGCCCGTCGATACACGTACAACCACATGCAACCTTAATACCCTGTAGTTGGTCGTCCGCACAGAAATCAGAAAGCAGAAAGCAGTGTAGGGGCGCATTCCGTGCGCCCGTTGTTAACCCTAATAATATGAATAGAACATTGTAGGGACGGCGATTCGCCGTCCTTTAATACACGTACATCCACATGCAAACATGATACCGTGTAGGAGCCGCCTTTGGCGGTCCGTTGCATTTGACCGTATGTATTGGATCATGCGGGCTGCCAAAGGCAGCCCCTACAATCTGTTCATCATAATTATATTGTTATCTGAGGGCGCTCGGAAAGCGCCCCTACAATTGTTTAACCATATATGTACGGTCATCTGCGGACGGCCAATGGCCGTCCCTACAAGGTATCAGGGTTGTGGGCGATTGTACGTGTATCGACGGGCGAGCGGAACTCGCCCCTACACTAAGCTCCGAGTTCTTTCAACTGCTTTCTGCGCTCTTCAAGCACCCCTTTTTTACCTTTTTTCCTTATGAACCTTTTGTACCTTTTGTCCCACCGTCCATGAGCTGCTGCATCAGAAAAATGCTGTTACACAGAATATTCACGTATCGATTAAAAAAATTAACTATTACCCCAAACAGCTTATTATTGATTTGTCAGATATGGTACAGGTAAAAAAGGTACAAAAGGTTCAAAAGGTACAAAAGGTCAGTGTAACGCTTCCCTGCATAGATACATAATATAAACTGTGCAGAAGAGGTCTGCACGATCTCCTCTGCATGAAAGGAGGAGCAATATGAATCTGAATCTTTTCGATGATATCGACGGTCTTGTGCTGAGAGAACGCGAATCTGTCCTCACAGAGACCGATCAGGAACGTAAACGTCCCGTATCAGCAGACGCAACTTCACGCTTTCCACAAAACACTCCGCTTGCTATGGCTTATGTACCATTCCAGCAGTGGGGCGAGACCTATCAGCATGACGATGCTCTGGAATACGGCACCCTTTTCCCCGAGCTGAATTTCCCATTCAGGAAAGGAGAAAGATCATGAACGAAAAAAGAAAACTGCTCAATAAGATACGCCAGTACGACTTCACCCTTAAAGAGCTGAACCTCTATCTCGACACTCACCCCAACTGTCCGCGGGCGCTTGCTATGTTCAGAAAATATAAACAGCTTCGCATGAATGCTGTGAACGAATACGTCAGCAGGTACGGTCCCCTTATGCCAGAACAGAACAACGATGCAGATCACTGGGACTGGATCGACGATCCATGGCCGTGGGAAAGGAGCTAATTTATGTGGCAGTATGAGAAAAAACTTCAATATCCCGTCAATATCAAAAATCCCAACCCCAAGCTCGCTAAAGTCATCATTACTCAGCTTGGCGGTCCTGACGGAGAACTTGCTGCATCCCTGCGTTACCTGAACCAGCGGTTTGCGATGCCCTATGCCGAGGTCAAGGGACTGCTAACGGATATAGGCACAGAGGAACTTGCCCACGTAGAGATGATATCTGCGATACTCTACCAGCTCACCAAGGGTCTCTCGATAGAAGAAATAAAGGCAAGCGGTTTTGACGAGTATTTCGTAGACCACACAACGGGTATCTATCCTGTAGCCGCATCGGGCGAACCGTTCACCGCAGCCTATTTCCAGTCCAAGGGCGATATAATCACCGATCTCCATGAAAACATGGCTGCCGAACAAAAAGCCCGTACAACTTACGATAACATCCTTCGGCTTGCGGACGATCCCGATGTAAGGGATCCCATACGTTTTCTGCGTCAGCGCGAGATAGTCCATTATCAGCGATTCGGTGAAGGGAACCGTACTGATTCAAACATTCTCACATCATATCATTGACACGATGAAATAAATGAAGTATCTCGTTGACTTTTTGGACTATATGCGTTAAAATATAGATGACAAATATTTTTCGGAAAGGAATGAGGTCATGAAAATATTCAGACGTATATCCGCAATGGCTGCTGCACTGGTAACTGCCTCTGCTGCAATCAGCTTACCGCAGCCGGTAATGCAGTCATTTGCGGAGACAAATCCCGATGTTGCCGATTACTACGAGACGGACAACAACTGGGCGAAGCTTCTTCAGTATACGCTTTACTTCTATGATGCCAATATGTGCGGAACGAAGGTAGCCGACAACACCCTGCTGTCATGGCGCGGCAACTGTCATACTTACGATGCAAAAGTCCCCATGCAGTCAATAGACACTAACCACACGGGAACCAATCTTCCTGCATCTTTCATCAAGGAGAACAAGGATATCCTCGATCCCGACGGTGACGGTTATATCGATGTATCAGGCGGTTTCCATGATGCTGGCGACCACGTTAAATTCGGTCTTCCCGAAGCTTATGCAGCCTCGGTAGTATCGTGGGGTTATTACGAATTCCGCGATGCATACACAAAAACAGGTCAGGACAAGCACGTTGAAACTATCTGCCGCTATTTCTGCGACTATTTCATGAACAGCACTTTCCGTGACAAGGACGGAAATGTTGTTGCTTTCTGCTATCAGGTAGGCGACGGAAGCGTAGACCACGAATACTGGCAGTCCCCCGAGATAGACGCTATGGGACGTCCCGCATTCTTTGCCACATCAGAGCTTCCCACAACGGATGACGTATCCGAAAGCGCTGCTGCACTGGCTATCAATTACTACAACTTCAAGGATACCGATCCCGAGTATGCGGAAAAATGCCTCGACTATGCAAAGGCACTTTTCGATTTTGCAAACAAGAACGATAAAGCTGTAGGCCCTCCCGGTGAAGGTCCCATGAGCTTCTATACATCAAGCAAGTGGGAGGACGATTTCTGCTTCGCGGCAGGCTGGCTCTACCTCATTACAAAGGATCACGATTACCTTAAAGCCTGCGAGCCTTATATCGATTACTATGCACCTCCGGGATATGTTCTCTGCTGGAACGATATGTGGAACGGCGTAGGCATAGTTTTCGGACGCATACAGGATATCTATCCCGAAGTCTGCGAGGAGACTCGTGAAGCAATAGGCAGAGGTCCCTATGAAAAGCTTGATTTCTGGGAAATGGAAGCAAAGGCTATCAATACAGTCATGACCAAGACCAAGAATATGACTCCCGCAGGCTATTTCCACCTTGATACATGGGGAAGCGCAAGATACAATACCGCAGTTCAGTTCACAGCGCTGGTATATGACAAGTATCAGAAGGGCAAAGACCGCTACAATGAAAAGAATCCCGACTATACCTTCACTAACTGGGCGCTCGGTCAGATGGAATACCTCATCGGTGATAATCCGCTGAACAGATGCTATGTTGTGGGCTTCGGAGACAATGCGGTCAAGTTCCCGCATCACCGTGCGGCATCAGGTCTTACAAAGTGCGAGGATCCTGCTGAACACAAGCACGTTCTTTACGGCGCTCTTGCAGGCGGTCCCGATGAAAACGATGAGCATAACGACATCACTAAGGACTACATCTACAACGAGGTAACTATCGACTACAACGCTGCGATCGTTGGTGCGGCAGCAGGTTTCTACCTCTATAAGAACGACGATACCATGAAGCCCGAGGAGAACTTCCCTCCTGCCGAGAAAACGGACGATTCACAGATATTCTCAGGTGACGATTTCTGGGTTTCGGGATATTGTTCGGACGCTCCCGAAGCTACAGGCGCAGGCGTTACAAAGCTCACATTCTTCGTGAATACCGATTCCCTCGAACCTCACGACGATATCTCGATCCGCTATTATTTCAGCATTGACGAGTTCGAGAACAAGACCATCCCCGGAAGCTTCGTGCTTCAGAAAACATACGATCAGGTAGAGACCGAAGTAGCTGACAGGTCAGCGGTGCTTTCAAAGCCGAAGCAGTTCAAGGATAATATCTGGTATATCGAAATATCATGGCCTGATTACGCTATAGCAAACTCAAACAAGAAGTATCAGCTCGTAATAGGCAACTATTACGGTGAAAACTGGGATTCATCCAACGACTGGAGCAAAAAAGGCATGATAGACCTTACCGAGGAAGGTGAGGACTACGATAATATCGTCGGCGGAGTCGAGTTTGCAAAGCGCTGCGAAAATGTCTGCGTTTATGCCGACGGCAAGCTCATCGGCGGTACAGAACCTGACGGCACAAAGCCTGCAAAGGTCTATAAGACAGCACAACTTGTACGTCTCAGCAAGATGCTTCACGGCGAGTCACCTTTCAGCAGTAAGGAAGTTGCAGACCAGTTCGATTTCAACGAAGACAAAAAAGTCGATATCTTCGACCTGGTACTCCTCCGCAGACTGGTCATTTCATCAAATTCGTAAAACACACAGTCTTACGGATATAACCTTATATATCATTCTTCCGCATTGTTCACAGTGCGGAAGTTTTTTTATTACCTGTCATGGTGAGAACTATATTTTAAAGGCTAAGAAAAAATCGGGGAACACCTTGTTCAAAGGTATCCCCCGACGATTTATGTGTATGCGATAGGATGCTGTTTTCCGTTATATCAGGCAATTTTTTCAGCAGCTTCTGTTGCCTGAACTATTTCTTCATCAGCTTCAGTCTCAGCCTTTTCGAGCATTATTGCTTCGGGCACTGTCTCGCCGCTTATGCTTATCTCGGATGCCTTGAAGCCTTCAGCAATGATCTCGAGCCTGTATTCACCCTCAGGCAGTTCAAATGAATAGTTTCCTTCTGCATCTGTCTTTGAAGTCATAACAAGCTCATCTCCGCTGTAGACATTTACAACAGCATCGGCAACGGGAGTTGTCTCATCAGCTGCATCATAAATGATTCCCGATACAGCAACAGACTGAACTGTCTCTTCAACAGCAGGTGCGCTTGCGGACTTAAGAAGCTTTGCAGCAGCCTTCTTTGCCTTAATGCTGTCTGCGATCTCTTTTATCTTTGCATTTACGCATCTTGCATATGCTTTCGCACCTTCCTCATTCGGGTGGATAGAATAAGAACTTGCAATACCGCTCTGGTCAAGATCCTGATCCTGCTTTGTGAGTATGATCTTGTTTATCCATGCATTGTCGGAGTATGCCTGATGTCCTCCGTCCTTATCGAACTCGGGCTCTACATCAACGAAGTAGATATTCATTCCCTGATCTCTGCACTCGTTGACTATATCAAGTATGCTGTTATTGAATTTCGTAACGTTATCGTTTACGATAGTGGCTTCCTTCTTGCTGATAAGAACGCCCTTTCCCTCTTTATCAAGAAGCTTAGGATAGCCTGCTACGATAATATTCGCCTGATCGCCTGCAGCAGACTGTATATCTGTATAAACGTCCTTGATATTGGCTCTTATGGAATCAAATCCTTCCCATACGCTGTCCATCTGTTTTTCAAGCTTGAGCTTATCGCTTCCGAAATGGAGGTATGTACTTCCTGTAGCGCAGGTAGTGATTATCTCCTGGAATCCGACATCATTTCCTCCGACGGTAAGTGTGACATAATCAACATCATTGCCTGCCTTATTGAAAATATCCATCTGCTTCGGAAGGTATGAAGTTGTTTTGAAAGTCTTGAATAAAGAAAGTCGCTTGTAGGTATCCTTTCTCTGGCGCACCTGACTGAAATGCTTTGTCTCGGCACCCGAAGCAGCACCGAAATACCACTTGCACTTCGCCGAATTTGTTTCCTTTACGTTATAGTCCTTCATTTTGCCGCTTATGTCAGGTATTTCGAGCATACCCGGCCAGCTTTTTGTGGATCTGTGTGCAAGCCAGTCCTCGTCATAAACTCTGTCTTCCCACGCCTTGTTCTGTCCGTAGAATGCAGGGATTCCTTCTCCTGATGAATACGAATCTCCGAGCGATACAACTACCATTGTATCATCATTTGCAGCAGACGTGCAGAAAGGGACAGCTGAGAGCATCATTACTGATGCAAGTGCGGAAGAAATGCATTTGTTCATAAATTTGTTTTTCATTTTCTGGTCACCTCGTCATAATTCAGTTTATCGAGTTTTTCACTCGTGATCTTTTCCACGACCTTTAAAAGGACCGCGGATTCCTTCGGTACTGTCTTGTAAAACTTATTGCCCATTTCTGTATAGCTTGTAAGAGTATCGGTCTCAGAAACAAGTATCTGCGCATCGATATCCGATTCAAGATTATATGATGCAGGATTTGCAGCTATAGTCCTTCCCACGATAAATACAGACCATATCGAACCGTCCGAAGCAACATAGAAGGTCTGATACATAGGATGCTTTGCGTCTGAATCGGGAGAAGCTTCGGCTTCATCGGTGTAAGTGCCGTCCATATTGTAGTCATAGGTAAGCGGATACTCGTTAAAGCCTCTCTCGGACATAAACCTTATGGCTTCCTTTTCAGAGAAAACCTGTTCAGTCTCTTTTGCATCTTCCACCGCTACTATCTCTTCCGAGTTGTCCTCGTAGTATTCCTCAACAGCAGCCTGCATATCCGATATTTCCATAGTGTACTTTACGGAAGCCGTGATATCGTATGTCTGACCATCAGCAGTAACAGTCTCGCTGACTGAAAAAGTATAAGTCCCCGAGCCTTCAGCTTCTGCATCCGTCTGCGTTATGAAACTACCCGATGCGGCAGCGCAGAGCAGTATCACCGTAATTTTACCTCTGCCTTTCTTTTTAACTGCAATGAGTCCGACACCTGCCGTAAGAACAAGCAGACCTGCTATAAGCAGTTTCATCCCATTTCCAGTATCTCCGTTATCATTTCCGCTGTCAGCTGATACGGACAATGGTTCTGTAACAGTAGTATTCACGGCAGTTTTGGAAGTAGTGACCGATTCGGTAACGACTGTCTCTTCTGACGAAGCGGCAGGAACAGTGGTCACCTGCACCATTTTATCGGGAACAAAAACGAGCTCCGAGCTTATCGAATCGCCTGACATTATATAGGTCGCCCGCAGAACTGCCTGACTGCTTTCAGACAGGTGATAACCGTCAGGTATGATACCTTCGAGAGTAACATCTGTAATATCCGAATCGCTGTTGTTTTCAAGAGTGATATCTGCGGTGATATTATCATCCTTGCTGTAAACACTTTTGTCTGCCGTAACAGAGAGCGTAATACCATCCTGTGTTTTTTCCGCTGCATAGGAGGTCAGGCAAGGCAAACCGAGCATTATTGCAGATGCAAGCAAAAACGATGATAATTTTTTCAGCTTCAAGATAAATCTCACCTCATGAAAGTCAGCTATGACAAAAACTTGCATTATTTTACAATCAAATACGTTTATACTATATCATAATTACCATTTATTGTCAAGTGATTAAAGCAGTATCGGAAGATTATTCCGCCTCAGAAATGGTAATACGTAATAAAAAGTATGAACTTCTATAGCAATACTGAGCATATTGTAATGAAAATCGTTTCAACAGCTTGTAAAATAAGTTAGCACATGATATAATATAAATGTAGTTTGTATAAACTAACTTTATAAGGGAGGAATTGAAATGACAGCAGTTGAATTCAAGGATGTGGTCAAGACCTACGGCAAGGGCGAAGGTATGCAGATAGCAGTGGATCACGTAAGCTTCACCATAGAGAAAGGCGAATTCGTGGTCATACTGGGACAGTCAGGTGCAGGTAAGTCCACAGTTCTCAATATGCTCGGAGGTATGGACGTTCCCACCGAGGGAAAGGTAATGGTTGACGGCAAGGAGATATCCTCTTACAACGATAAACAGCTTTCAGAGTATCGTGCTGATACCATAGGATTCATATTCCAGTTCTATAACCTGCTTCCGGGACTTACAGCATACGAAAATGTTGCGTTAGTAAAGGATATCAAAAAGTCGGCGCTCAGTCCCGATGAGATGCTCGACCGTGTGGGACTTTCAGACCAGAAGAACAAATTTCCCACACAGATGTCAGGCGGTCAGCAGCAGAGAGTTTCTATCGCAAGAGCTCTTGCAAAGGATCCCAAGATAATCCTCGGCGATGAACCTACAGGTGCGCTGGACTCCGAAACAGGAAAGCTGGTAATAGACCTGCTTCAGAAGCTCTCCACCGAGGGCGGAAATACCGTTATACTCGTTACACACAATGCAGATATAGCGAAGTGTGCAAATCGTATAATACATATGCGAAACGGTAAGATAAAGTCAATAAAGACCAACGACAAGCCATTGTCCGTCAACGATATCGAATGGTGAGGTGACGGCGATGCTGAAACGTAAAATGCTAAGGGACATTAAGGCGAACTTTGCACAGTTTTTCTCGATAATGCTTCTGTCTCTCATAGCCATGTGGTGCTATACGGGATTTCAGGCAAATGTTATCGGCGGAGAAAAGGCAAGAAAGACTTTTGAGGACAATGCCGTATTTGCGGACGGCTGGATATACGGTGCAGATTTCGGAGAGGAGCAGCTTAAAAAGATATCCGATATAAACGGAATAGATAAAGTTCAGCTGCGTACCGAGGTCCTCGGAAAAGCGGACGAAAAATACAATACCGCCGAGATGTACTGCTATTTCCAGAAGAACACAGACGTTACCATTCCCCTTACCACAGAGGGCGAGGATTTTGACCCCGACGATGAGGAGGGACTCTGGCTGTTCAGCAAATTTGCGGAGACATGGGGAATACATGTGGGCGATAAGTTCACCGTTCACGTTATGGGACTTGATATCGAAAAAGAAGTCAAGGGACTTATAGTAACTCCCGAATACGAATTTGCCTGTGCCTCTACAGATACGGATACGGACTTTCATAACATAGGATTTGCCTATTTGTCACAGAAGGTCCTTCCCGAAGAGATGCGGATAAACAACGAGATGATATTCACCTGCGATGACAAGGCTCTTAGCTATGAAAATGACATTGCAAAGGCTCTTGACGATAACTACGCTTATCTTGCCGACAGGAACAGTATCCGCGGCTGGTATCAGCTTTCGGACGAACTTGCACAGCACAACAGCTTCTCGTATATCTTCTCTTTCGTTTTTGTTGCGATAGCGCTTCTCGTAATTATCACGACAATGAAACGAATGATAGCTCATCAGAGAACGCAGATAGGTACACTCAATGCCCTCGGTATGAAAAAGGGAAAGATACTCCGTCACTACCTCAGCTACAGCTTTGTACTTTCGCTCATAGGCTGCCTGCTTGGAATAATACTCGGTATCTTTACCTTCGGCAGACTGATGGTCGATATGTTCAGCCAGTTCTATACCATACCAGGATGGAAGCCGGGATTCAACTACAAGAGCATCATAGTTGCGGCAATTCTCATACTCATATGTACGGGAACTTCATATTTCAGCTGCAAGCAGATACTCAGGATACATCCTTCCGAAGCCCTGAGACCTGCTGCGGCAAAGACTGCAAAACCCTGTATATTTGAAAAGCTGCCATTCTGGAACAAGCTGAGCTTCAACGCAAGATATAATCTCCGTGATATCTCACGCTCGAAAATGAGAGCCTTTATGGGCGTTTTCGGAACGTGCATGGGTATGATGATAATGTCGCTTGGACTCGGTGCATACGATACTTTAGACTATGTACGCAACTGGTATTTCAACGATATACAGAACTATAAATATCAGGTCCTGCTGAATGACAGCTGCACTCCCGAACAGGCAGAGGAGCTGAAAAAAGAAACTGACGGCGAGCTTGTCGCTATGGAAGCTATCTCTATCGCAGCAAAGGACCATCCCACTTCGGACGGCATTATCACATGCCGACTTGCGGTCACAGAGGGCGAACAGCTTTACTGCGTATCGGATACAGAACTTGATACAACCCCTATACCAAAGGGTACAGTTGCCCTTACCATGAAACAGGCAAAGAAACTCGGTCTCTCAGAGGGAGACAATGTCTACTGGAAAACCACTACAGGAACAAAATGGAATGAAAGCAAGATAGGACTTATCTCACGTCATCCGAATATTACGGGTATAACAATGCTCCGTGAAGATTATGAAAAAACGGACCTGACCTTCCGTCCCGTTATGCTCGTATCAAAGAACAACTGCGAAAATGCAGCGGATAAGGACTATGTTTCCGCAGTTCACAGCATGGATGACCTTATTGCGGCTTTTGACAAGATGATGGAAATCATGGATCTTCTGGTTTATTTCATGGTCATATTCTCAGTTCTGCTTATTGTTATAGTTCTCTATAATTCGGGAAATCTGTCCTTCAACGAGCGTGAAAAGGAGTTCGCTACACTTAAGGTGCTCGGCTTTAAAAGCGGTGCAATAAGAAAGCTCCTTTCAACTCAGAACCTGTGGCTCTCGATACTGGGAGTAATATTCGGTATACCTATCGGAAGAGCACCGCTTCAGGCAATGATGGATTCAAACGGCGATGCAGTGGACTGGCCGTGCTATATCTCACCATTATCGTATTTACTTGCAGCGATATTTGTTATGACCGTATCCGTACTTGTAAGCTTCCTTTTCTCACGCAGGATAAAAAGGATAGATATGGTCGAAGTCCTCAAGGGTATGGAGTAAAATACCTGTCCGCTAATTCGGGATATCTGACATAATACAGAAAAAATGCCATTCGCATGAAAAACCTCATGTGAATGGCATTATCTTTACACTATTTGCAGTATGCCTCTATAGCCTGATGTACGAATTCAGCAGTGCCTTCACCGCCTGCCTTGTCGATATTCCCGGTAAATTCGCCGCCGCTTGCGTACATTTTTCCGAGTCCGAGGAGTATCTCATTCGTGCAGTTGTAGAAATTATCGCAGAAAAAGTCCTGAAGCTTTTTTACCTGTGCCTGAACTGCATCGTCGGTGGGAGCGTGATCACGCATAGCGCCGAATTCTGCGAACAGTGCCATTGTCTTTTCTGCGAGACTGATATCGTCATCAACTGTTCGTCCTGACGCTTTTTCCTCGTATTCCCTGTATTCCGCAGTATCGCCCCACTGTTCTGCGGCACGTTTTTTGTAGTCCTCAAGCTTGCTCTTGTCGAATGCTGAAAAATCTGTTTTATTACTCATATCGTTCACTCCTGACATTTTGATCTTAACCGCGAAAGCAATGAGTTTGTCAAGATGATCACGTCTCAGCTTCAGAAGTCCTATCTGCTGTTCAAGTGCCTTTTCGGCGTTGAAATGCGGATCCGAGATGATCGCTTTTATCTCCTTCAGAGGAAATGCAAGCTCTCTGAAAAGCATTATCTGCTGTAGCTTTTCCAGTGCCGTATCGTCATACAGCCTGTAGCCCGAATCGGTATATCCGCTTGGTGATAACAGTCCTATCTTGTCGTAGTATTGCAGTGTGCGCACACTGAGTCCCGTTATCCTGCTGACCTCATTGACTGTCATTGAAGTTCCGTTGTCTGCGACCATTGAAACGACCTCCTTTGTCTTTCGCTGTATATACTATACACTATTACGTAACGTCATAGTCAATACTCCGAAGCCAACTTTGTAGACATGCACAATTTTCACGATAAAACTTGTGCAATGTGACTTGAAGTCCTTGATGATATTGTAATCGGAGCAGTTTGTGATTCTCTGTAAGAATGGCAAGCTATGAAAAATAGGTATTTTACATTTCAACAATGATGTGCTATACTGTAATTACAGAAAACAGAGGTGACAGTATGGCAAACGCAGCAGACAAAAATGCCTGTATCAGGGAAAATCTTCTTGATGCAGGACTTTCCGAGGAATGTACGGATAAATGCATGAAAATGCTTGATAACGGCGATATAACTGCCCTTAAAAAGCTCCTTGCAGACCACCGCAGAGAACTGCTTGAAGGCGTTCACAAGTACACCTCACAGCTGGACTGCCTGGACTACTTCACCTATAATCTAAGAAAAGAGGTACACTGAAATGAAAGAAGAAATGCTCACATTAACACAGGAATGGGATAAGACCTTCCCACAGTCCGACAAGACCGAACACAAGAAAATCACCTTTCACAACCGCTATGGCATTACTCTTGCGGCGGATATGTACATCCCGAAAAATGCAGAGGGAAAGCTTCCTGCGATCGCAGTATGCGGACCTTTCGGCGCAGTAAAGGAACAGTGCAGCGGACTTTACGCCCAGACACTTGCAGAGCGCGGATTCCTGACCATTGCATTCGATCCTTCATTCACAGGCGAAAGCGGCGGTCAGCCAAGATATATGGCTTCTCCCGATATCAATACCGAGGACTTCATGGCTGCAGTAGACTTCCTTTCCGTGCAGGAAAACATCGATCCCGACCGAATCGGTATACTCGGTATCTGCGGCTGGGGCGGTATGGCTGTTAATACTGCCGCACTTGATACACGCATCAAGGCAACCGTTGCTTCCACAATGTACGATATGACAAGAGTCAATGCAAACGGATATTTCGATTCGGAGGACAGTGAGGAGAAACGCTACGAGAAGAAAGTCGCTCTCAATGCTCAGCGTATTGCGGACTACAAGTCGGGCGAGTATGCACTCGGCGGAGGAGTTATCGATCCCCTTCCAGAGGATGCACCTTTCTTCGTAAAGGACTACCACAGCTACTACAAGACTGACAGAGGATATCATCCCCGTTCTCTCAACTCCAACGGCGGCTGGAACGTTATCGGCTGTATGTCCTTCATGAATCAGCCTATCCTTAAGTACAGCAATGAGATACGCTCGGCAGTTATGATAATGCACGGCGACAAGGCTCATTCATTCTATTTCGGCAAGGATGCATTCGAGAACATGACAAAGGACAGCAAATACACCGACAACAAGGAGCTTCTTGTTATTGAGGGAGCTTCTCACACCGACCTTTACGACGGCGGCGAAAACAATGCTATCCCGTTCGATAAGCTTGCAGAGTTCTACAACAAATACCTTAAATAAGCAATACACGGAGGAAACATACATGACAACAGAGGAATTCATCAGCTTCATGAACAGCGGTCAGCAGGTCACGGCAGAGTGCGGAGTCCATCAGACCATGCACAGACTCAGTCAGGAGGCTATCCGCATCACTATGGAGATAAACAACCGTTATCACACTCCCGAGGAGATAAATGCCCTTATGTCTGAGCTTATCGGCGAATCTGTGGAAGTTGGACTGTTTCCTCCCTTCTATACCGACTGCGGAAAGAATATACACCTCGGAAAAGGCGTGTTCATAAATGCAGGCTGCAAATTCCAGGATCAGGGCGGCATATATATCGGTGACGGTGCGCTGATAGGACACAATACCGTACTCGCAACTCTAAACCACGGGCTTCTTCCCGAAGAACGCCATGACCTTATCCCCCGTCCCATACACATCGGTAAAAACGTCTGGATAGGCTCGAACTCCACTGTTCTTTCGGGCGTCACTATAGGCGATAACGCTATAATTGGCGCAGGTTCGGTAGTAACAAAGGATATCCCCGAAAACATGATAGCTGTTGGTTCGCCTGCAAAAGTGATAAGGAGTATCTATGAAAAATAAAATTGTATCGGCAGTTGTACTTTCATCCCTGATGATATTTACAAGTGCCTGCGGAAATGTTGAGGAGTCTGCTGAGAATCCGGTTACGGAAAAGCATACCACTGAATATTCACAAGCGGCTGCACAGGACATCACCTCAGCTGTGACTTCGGAGATACAGCCGCAGGAAAAAGCAGGTGATACCATGAAAATGACTGTAAACGGAAAAGACTTTGAGATCACCCTTGAAAATAACGATACAGTTACGGCATTGAAAGAACTTATACCAATGACTCTTGATATGTCCGAACTCAACGGCAACGAGAAATATTATTACCTTGATACGGAACTGCCCTCAGCTTCCGAAAAAGTGGGAAATATCAACGAAGGCGATATCATGCTTTACGGAAATAACTGCCTTGTGGTGTTCTACAAGAGTTTCTCAACGCCTTACAGCTACACGAAGATAGGACATATAAGCGATACAAGCGAACTTGAAGAAGCTCTCGGAAAAGGCGGCGTTACACTGACATTTCAGTCAGACAACATAACATATACCGAACCGGATATGCTTGCATTAAATGACTTTCTCCTTACGAAACAGACTTCGGAAGATATAAAGGATAAAAACTACGACCTGAACGGCAGCGGCAGTCTTGATACTTTCGACCTTTGCCTTATGCGGAACAGGCTTTCACAGCAGTAAACAGATACAAAGGACATTATTGCTCCACCCGATACTTCAAGAGTTATCAGGTGGAGCAATACTCATACAGGAGCTTCCTGAATCGGCGATATATCGTTATTTATATTGTCCAAATGTCAAGAAAATGCTATTTTTATCATGATTTTGTTATGAATAATCCCCCTTTACCATTATAATAAATGTGTACTCAGTAACCGCCTTTGGGCGGTTACTGCCCCGAACTTTGTTCGGGGAGCGCAAATTCCCTGAAATATAAAGAATTTGTGTGTCACATTTCTTTATGTCAAGCTCATTTTGCCCGAAAGGGCAAAACAAAGTGCAAGAAAAACCTTTAATATCATTATTTTCTTGCACTTTGCCAACTAAAAAACGGCTTTGGAAGCTATAATAAGCCATTTTTTAGTTGTTGAGCAGACATTAATAAATATAATAAAGAAAAAACAGTAATTTCATAACTTACGAAGGCGGAATTGAACCATATCGCTCAACGGCGATAAATAATCCTGAAACGGGGGTCACTTATGAAAAAGATATTACCTGTGATCGCTGCGGCTGCTATGACTGTGTCCGCAGTGACGTCCTCTGCTCTCACGGCTGACTGTGCTGATACAGATAACGGTTATCTGCTCAGCTTCTCCTTTGAGGACGGAGACGAAAACTGGGAAGGCAGAGGAAATGCATCTGTTGCTGTTTCTTCCTCTGCTGCACTGACGGGAAGCCGTTCACTCTACTGCACAGGCAGAGACAGCGCATGGAACGGCGCTTCCTATAAGCTCGGCAGCAATTTTACTGCGGGTACTGCTTACAGCTTCAGCGCTAATGTTATGTATAACGGCGGTATGGACGGCGAATTGTTCCACTTTACCATGCAGTACGACATCGACGGTGAGGCAAAGTATGAAAAAATAGCAAGCGCCGAACTGAAAAAGGGAGAGTGGACTCAGCTTGCAAATACAAGCTTTACTATCCCTGCAGGTGCGGAAAATGTGTACATCTATGTAGAGACAGAGGAAAACAGCGCAAGCAGCGTAATACCTAACTTCTATCTGGACGAAGTAAAGGTCGCTGAGGAAGGTGTTATCATCAAAGTTCCGAAATTCATCCTCGGTGATGTGAATTCGGACGAGTGCCTGAATTCTCTTGATGTTGTATCTGCAAGACAGCTTCTTACAGCTTCCGAAAAGGATGCGGAGCTCGTAAAGCTTGCTGATGTTGATAAGAGCACTGAATTTGAGATCAACGATGTCATACTCCTGCAGGAGTTCCTGTTCGGAAAGATAAGCGAGTTCCCTGATAACAGTCCTGAGCCGCCTCCGGAGCCGATAGAGGAAGTGACTCCCTTTGCTTATGAAAAGAATAAGCAGTTCAAGGCTGCACCTGACAGCTATTTCAATACATGCTCACAGCAGGGAAAAGTCACAAAGGAGACCTACAACGGTATCAGAGGCAACAAGTCGCTTAATGTATATACCCCATACAACTACGATCCATCAAAGAAATACAATATTTTCTATCTGATGCACGGCGGAAGCGAAAACGAAAATACCCTTTTCTTCCAGAACGATACAATGATACAGAATCTTCTCGATCATATGATAATGAACGGTGAGCTTGAACCGCTGATCGTTGTAACTCCTACCTTCAACGGCAACGGCAGTAAGGCAGAGAACTTCTACGAGGAGTTCCGCGAGAGCGTTATCCCATTCGTAGAGGGTAAGTATTCCACTTATGCAGAATCTACCTCTGAAGATGATATCCGTGCATCAAGAATGCACAGAGCATACGGCGGATTCTCAATGGGTGCGGTATCGACCTGGGCTGTATTCAAGAACGATCTTGATCTTGCAGGCTACTTCATGCCTCTCAGCGGCGATCACTGGACAAACGGCGATAAAGCCGCAGAGATAGCAGGTGCTGTTGACAGCGGCGGGTATAAGAAGAATCAATATTTCATCTTTGCCGCAACCGGTTCAAATGATATAGCTTTCAAGAATGAGAATCCTCAGATCGAAGCTATGAAGAAGTATGACCAGTTCATATACACCTCGGATTTCTCAGAAGGCAACCTTTACTTCCTTGTAGCTAACGGATATGAACACACATGGCGTCAGGTAAGGCACTATATATACAATGCTCTGCCTTACTTCTTCCACGAAACAGGCAAATAATATTCCTGTTATATAATGCAGTGATCTTTAAGGCAGTACCGCAGGCATTGTGCGGTGCTGCCTTATTCATATATTCCATATTATCTCAGCATCGCCGTTTTCGTACAGACTCACCGCCTTTACAAGTATGCTGCACACCGAGCGCTTCTCCGCAAAGGCCGCTTTATCCCATTTCTTCGAGAGGTCGGTAGTTTCCGCTGAGGAAGCACGTTCCAGTACCTCAATAGCACTCAGGTAATGCCGTTTCTCCTCAGTCAGCTTTAAGGCTTTTTCGTTCAGAACCGATATAAGCTCGGATACTGCACCGCTGTTCATAACAGCTTCGGCAACAGAATCCAGCTTCTGTTCCGCCGATTTCAATTTCAGCTTCAGTTCATTCAGCCGTGCGGTATCCTCTGCTGAACGGTCTTTGTTTTTTCCGCGGATGTTTTTCAGCTTTTCCGAGATATATCCGTCCATCATATCCTCCATATCCGAAACGTATATCGTCGGCTTTATTCCTTTGCAGGTCTTTTTGTTCGTCCTTCCGCTGCACATGAAATACCGCCTTGAACCGCTCCTGACAGTTGTCATTGTATGTCCGCACAAGGAACATACCAGCTTTCCCGAAAGCCATGATGTGCGGTTGCTAAGTGAGTTGCCAATCTGTCTGTTCTGCTCCAGCTTATGCTGACATTTCAGCCACGTTTCCGAATCAACCAGTCCCTCGCTTTCAAGAAGGACTATCTTCATATCGCTCCAGTCATCAAGTGAGGCATCGTGTACAGTCCTGCCGTACAGCTGAACATTATGCCTGCCGCTGAAGCTTTCAAGTCCGCCGACTATGCGTGTACCTTTCTGCTCAAAATAGCTGTAGATATCCGCATCCGCTCTTGCGTATACAGGATTGCGGAGCATCGAACCGAGCTTTCCCGTAGTCCAGTCAGCGCCTCGCAGGGGAACGATGTTATTTGCAAGGAGTTCAGCCTGCAGTGTCCTGAGAGTAACGGAAGGCTGTGAATATGCATCAAATATGTACCTTACCTGTTCTGCCTCGTTCTCTTCGGGTACTAAATACTTCGTCTTTATGCCGTGTATGACAGTTTCGCAGAGCCTGTAGCCGTAAACCTGCCTTCCACCTGTATAGAGTCCCATGTCACTGCGCTTCTCAAATGCGTCCCGAACACGGTTTACAATGGATTCACGTTCAAACTCCGCAAACACCATGAGTATCTTGCATATCATCTCACCGTAGGCTGAACCTGTATCAAATCCCTCCTGCGAGCTTGAAAAGCTGACATTGTATCGCCTGAAATCCCGAAGCATATCAACGAAGTCCACTATCGAACGTGAGATGCGGTCCAGCTTATACACGATTATCTTTCTTACTCTGCCTCTGCGGACCTCCTTCATAAGCCGCTGAAAATCGGGACGTTCCGTATTCTTGCCCGAATATCCCCTGTCCGAGAAACACCTTACACCATACTGCTGTTCATCGGGACGCAGCGCTCCCTTACAGTATTCAAGCTGAGTTTCGATACTCACAGAATTGTCCCTGTCTATGCTCTGCCTTGCATACAGCGCCGTGTACATGCTCACTTTCTGCCTGCAAGGACAATGAACAGTTCCTCTGCTATCTGTTCTTCGGTATCGTATGCATCATCAGTCAATACGACCTTATGCGTTACGGTATGTACTTTGTCCTTTGAGTCCGTGTAATAAGTTGTGGCTGTATACCGCGTTTCAAGTCTATTTATATTTATCATGCCATTCACCTCCCGTGAGATAATATGCACCCCACAAGCTGTCCTATACCATACGAGAAAAGCCGTTCACCCGAATGTATTTCAGGTGAACGGCTTTCTGTTTTAGCGGTTCTTATATTGTAGTTATATAAGCTTTAAGAGTATCATTCTTAATGTGATAGAGTCGAAGAGGTTTACACGTCCGTCGCCGTTTACATCGCAAGCTGCGGTTATTTTGCCTGAGCATGCGAGAGCCTTGTTAAGTGTTACAAGGTCTGCAACATTAACCTTTCCGTCGTCGTTGATATCGCCCTGTAAAGCCTTAGGAGCTGTTGTGGTTGCAGGTACGGTAGTAGCAGCAGGCTTTGTTGTTGTAGCAACTGCCTTTGTAGTAGTTACAGGCTTAGCTGTTGTAGCAGCTGCCTTTGTAGTAGTAGCTACTGCCTTTGTCGTAGTTGCAGGCTTTGTAGTTGTTGGTGCAGGTACTGTTGTAGTAACAACTGGGTTTTCGATTATAGGTTCAACACCTGCCTTGAGTGCGTTGAGCATGAGCTCGAGGTCCTTGTAGTCAAGAGCCTTACCGGGCTCGTAGATGTCAGCATTTATTTTACCCTGCTCTGAAGGTACATAGTCTGATGTACTATCAATGTATCTCTGGAACATTACTGCGTCCGCAACATTGAATACAGTGTCGCAGTTGAAATCGCCGAGAGCTGTCTTTGAGCCTACGTTGACGATCTTTTCTGTAGGAAGATCATTTGTGCCGTTTATGAATTCTGCAATAGCAGCAACGTCCTCGAAGGTTATACCTGAACCCTCCTTGTATACGTCTGCATTCTTAAGTCCCTGTTCGGAAGGCTTGTAATCAGTCGAACCCTGTACATAGCTGTTGAGCTGCATAACGTCCTTTGTGTTAACTACATTATCGCAGTTGAAATCGCCGAGAACTGTCTTTGAGCCTACGTTGACTATCTTTTCTGTTGGAAGCTTGTTTGTGCCCTTTATTGATTCTGCAATAGCAGCAACGTCCTCGAAGGTTATACCTGAACCCTTCTTGTATACGTCTGCGTTCTTAAGTCCCTGCTCGGAAGGCTTGTAATCGGTCGAACCCTGTACATAGCTGTTGAGCTGCATAACGTCCTTTGTGTTAACTACATTATCGCAGTTGAAATCGCCCAAGAGGTAGTGCTGTTCCAGATAATCATCTGAATAAACAGGAATACTCCTCTCACCGTTGATCTGGGCTTCAATAGCCTTTGCATCTTCTACTGTCAGACCTGTACCGGGATCGTATACATCACCGTTTCTGAGCGCCTGAAGGGATATCTTTCTGTTTCTGTCGGTGTCGTTGAGCCAAGACACGATACCTACTGCATCCACGATATCAACTACTCCGTCGCAGTTGAAATCTCCCGGAAGGACAGGCTTATCAAGATCGTTGATAATATTCTCAGATTTTAGACTAACCCCACTTACCCCCAGCGAACCTTTGCCTGCAAGAAATTCTATAATCTTCCGAAGATCATCAGCATCAGGATTTGCTCCTCCCGGATATGCACCACGTGCATTTTCAAATCCCTGTTCTGTAAGAGGATATTTCGACGAATCTGAGAGGTACTTATTGAGTAATTCAGCATCATTGAAATCAACATCTCCGTCACAGTCTACATCTCCGTAAATTATTTTAACATTA
>FPJT01000003.1:312324-318930 GCA_900119535.1 Ruminococcus sp. XPD3002 | reverse complement strand
TGTCACGCCAGTGGCACAGCTGGGCAGCTATGTGCGGAACGGATAAACGCTGAAGGCATCTAAGCGTGAAGCCGACCTTAAGATAAGATATCCCTTCGTAAGAGTAAGACCCCTCAAAGACTATGAGGTTGATAGGCCTGAAGTGTAAGCATGGTGACATGTTCAGCTTGTAGGTACTAATCGGTCGAGGGCTTTTCCTTTTGATTCATGTAAAGAGTTCTAAGTATTACAAAAGCTGTTCAGTTTTCAAAGTCGGTGTTTATGGCGCAGAGGTCACACCCGTTCCCATTCCGAACACGGAAGTTAAGCTCTGCCGCGAAGACGATACTTGGCTGGTGACGGCCCGGGAAACTATTTCAATGCCGACACAATATTAAACGGAAGTCATGTGCTTCCGTTTACTCATATGGGCCAATAGCTCAGTTGGTCAGAGCATCCGGCTCATAACCGGACGGTCCGGGGTTCGAGTCCCTGTTGGCCCACCAAGCGATCCTGAAATATGGATCGCTTTTTTATTTATATTCTCGGGACTGATGCATATATATGTATCAGTCTTGTCTGTTTTATATATATTTAAATGTTTTATAACGATTTAATTTGTGATTTCTGTTGACTTTTGCCGAAAAATGTATTATACTTATTGTTATAGGTTTATACCTTGTGGAGTAACAGATTCGGTTATAAGGAGGAAATTCAATGAAAAAAAGAATCTTAAAAATGGCAGCTTCCCTTGTTATGGGCACTGTCTGCGTCATGGCTTCATCTGCCTTGTCCACGTTTGCGTCAGAGGTATCTCTTGGTGATGTAAATATGGACGGCAAGATAGATTCCTCTGACGCTTCGGCAATTCTCATGGCTTATTCGGCGCTGTCCGTTAACGAGACTCCTGATCTAAGTGAGGAACAGCTTTCCGCTGCGGATATCAACGCGGATGGTTCGGTTAATTCTTCTGACGCTTCGGATGTACTTGTTTACTACTCTTATCTGTCGGTTGGCGGAGATGAGAGTATTACCGAATATTTCGGACTTGAACCTGAGGTACCTGCAACAGGTGAAGTTGACGAATCTCAGCTTGAACCTACACCTGCTGATTTCAGTGTTCTTGATCCTGCAATGTTCAATGTCAAGGAAAGCTATGATGCAGGAAAGAAGCAGTTCACCCTTAAATGGGATAGTCTCCCTGTAGCTACAGGCTATCACGTTGACATCTATACCGATCAGTATTACGATGATGAAGGTCAGCCCTTCAAGTATTCTGCTGATGTTACGGGTACTTCCTGTACGGCACAGCTTCCCTCTGCTTTAGGTGACAATCACAATTACAGATATAAGATAACACCTTTCGCAAAGGCAGACGGCTACAGGACCACATACAGTAAAGTCCGCTATATAGACGGTTCAACAGGTGCTTACTTCAAAACGGGCAAGCGAGCTTACAACAGCGTTAAGTTCAAGGTAAATACTGCGGACCTTACACCCCATGACACATATCCGATCTACGATATCAGGAACGGCGCGGCTGTAAAGGTCGATATCGGAGACAGACCTTTCGACGGTGATGCACTTTACATCAATGACAACGAAAAGGCAATTCTTCAGAAGTTTGCTGACGAGCATTTCACCAAGGGCATGACCAATTATGACAAGGTACTTTATTTCATGAAGTGGGTACATGACAACAATTCCTATGCGACCAACGATCAGTACCAGAAGTATACCATGTGGGACGGCAATTTCGTCAACGATGTTGTTAATCTCAAAGTGGGACAGTGCTTGCAGTTCAATGGTTCAGCATGCGAGCTTATGGCACTTATGGGCTACGATGTTTATATGCTCCACTGTTATTCAGAGGGCGGATATCTTCATTACAGGTTCGAGCTCAACATAGACGGCATAGTTTACGGCATGGAAGTCGGTGACAGGCAGTATGATAATCCTGCAACGGGATATCGTTGGGAATGGGCATTTGATACCAACAGACCAATGCTCCTTGTACGTCCCGATAAGAAGTGATAAAAAAGGACTGAGGCTCAATGAGCTTCAGTCCTTTTCGTGTATTTAAGGAGTGTGGGATTTACTGGTTCTGTTCCGGATCCTCATAGCTGTATTGCAGTATCTTCCAGCCTTTTCCGGGTACATTGAGAAATTGTATCCTGCCTGTCACGTTATGGGTGATACCTGCGGTGTACGCATCTACTATGCAGTTGCATTTTATTTCGGCGAACTCATATCCCACAAAAGGATCATACTCGTATTCTCCTACTGATACGATCTCAACACTATTTTTATCAGCTAACTGTTCTCTCTGACGGTAATAAGGTGTATCTGATTCAAACATAAATGACAGAACATATACCTTGTCATCGTATACACAGTATGGCTGACCGCCTGATGTACCGATCATGTTGTTGGTATCATCGATAACTCTTCCGGGGTAGAGGTCGTCATACCATGCGAACTTGTCGCTTCCTCCCATCTCATATACGAAGGGATCTTTCAGATAATCGCGTATATCCTGTAATGAATGGAATCTTGGATCATCATAATGTACATACTTGTACTGCATTTCAGCAACATGACCTTCACGATCGTTAATATCGCTGTAGTCCATATATCTGTCAGTTACATAGAATGCGTCATCGAAGTCAACTTTGCTTGGATCACTGAAGATGTTTGTGGTTTCGAGGTAATCTTCATAGACGCTTATGAGTTTTGCCTTTAAAGCTTCATCTGATCCATTCTCTGCTGTAGTTACGGTCTGTGTTTCGGAGTTGTTCGGTGCCGCAGTTTTCTGCTGTACTGCGTTGGTCTCTGCATTTGGTGCAGCGGCAGCTGTAGAGTAGTCCGGTACTGCGCTCTGTGTTACGCCTTCAACAACAGTTGTGACTGTACCTGTACCCGTACCGAGCTTTGTGAATTCAGTGGCAGATACAACAGATGTGACTATATCTGTGGACTGTGTATTCTCCTCTGTAGGTGAAGCTATGATAGGCGGTATGGGATCATTCGGAACGGTAGTTGCGCTTCTGTGAAGCAGTGTTATTCCGAGGACTGCACCGCCTAACAGCAATGCAACGGAAGCTGCTGCATACATAGTCCTCAGCCACGGACGGGAATACTTTTCTACGCCCTTGACGGAGTTCTCTTCATCAAAATCTGCGTTATCCTTTTTTATATTATACTTTCTTTCGCTCATTTCAAGGAGTTTTTCTATTTGTGTGTTATTGAGTTCGGGAGCTTTTTCGTTCAGTTTCATGATATCGTTATCCTCTGCATTCTCAAGATAATCAAATAAATTCTTGTTTTTCATATTTATCCCTCCCTATCTTGTTATTCCTGCATCGGTGAGAAGCTGTTTCAGTTTCTGCAATGCTCTTGTACTTCTTGCACGTACCGATGAAGCGTTCATTGAGACAGCTTCGGCAATCTCGGCGGATTTGCGGTTGTAGTAGAACTTCTGGATAAGTATGGTCGAGTCAGGCTCGCCGAGAAGTTCGATTTTTTCAAGGAGAATACGGCGGAGTTCATTGGTATCGGAAATATGTTCAACATTGAAATCCGAAGCAAGCTCACCCATAGATTCGTTATCGATTGAAGTAGTTCTTCCTGTTTTCACGGAAAGGCTTCTGTAGTGGTCTATAGCGGTGCGTTTTGCGATAGTAGAGATAAGCGGTTTGAGCTTATCGGTATTGTTTTTATCAAGAGCGATGAAAACGTCTGCAAAGATGTCGCTTATGCACTCCTCTACGTCCTCTTCGGTACCGCAGCTTCTTAATTTGTTGTATACAATGGTATACACATAACGTCCATATTCCTTGATAATTGAACGGTGTCCCTCATGGGGATCGGTATTCATCAAGGAAATGATTTCGGTGTCAGTCATTGATTTGACCTCCTTCTCATGTCTTTCATAAACTACAATCGGAGCGTAGATAAAAAGTGCTGCAAAGAAAAATATATTTTTTTGTTTTAATTAATGTTCCTGTGTGGCATACATTATTTATTATACTGAGTTGTTGTTCTCAAGTCAATCATGATAATAGTCTTTACACACAAATCAGAAAACAGATGCGGTTTGTCAGAGTCGCAAGATCCAATTTCGTTTATCAGAATAATTGATCTGTAGGGAACGGCGCTCTCGCCGTTCCTTTTTGCAGCATTTTACGTGACTTGTGGAACGCCGAGGGCGGCGTTCCCTACAAAAATCTATTTACATCTTGCAAATGATTCTGAAAATTGATTTTCGTGTGTCAGAGTATCACAGTATTGAAATAGCTTCGCTTTTATGATATAATGAATGCAAAAGCATTCATTATATATTTATCTGAATGTCCTTGCAGATACGCAGATCTCCGATCTGCTCCCTGCATATCGGACAATTATATCATAACGCTTCGCTTTTATGATATAATGGTACATATCCGAAATAATAAAATTAAGGAGTAATACCGTGATACTGCTATCAGCTCAGAATATATCAAAGACCTATATGGAACGAAAGGTGCTTGACGATGTCTCATTTTTCCTCAATGAAGGCGATAAAACAGGCATTATCGGAATAAACGGCACAGGCAAGTCCACACTTCTGCGGATACTTGCGGATGCGGAGGAATCAGACAGCGGCGAAGTAGTAAGGAGCAAGGGTACAAGGGTATCATATCTTCCGCAAATACCCGAATTCGATGACCATGGAACTATACTTGAACAGGTGCTTCTGCATCTTCCGAAGGACCTCCGTGAATCAAAGGAGTACGAGGCGAAGTCCATACTCGATAAGCTGGGATTATCCGACCACAGCAGGGATATAGGTACCCTTTCGGGCGGCGAAAAGCGCAGGGCAGGTATAGCTGCGGCACTTATACAGCCAAGCGATGTGCTGCTTCTTGACGAGCCTACCAACCATATCGACAACGAGACCGCACAGATGCTTGAAGATATCCTTATGAAGTACCGCGGAGCTATCGTTATGGTGACGCATGACAGATACTTCCTGAACAAGATATGCAGCAGGATAGTCGAGATAGACAAGGGCAAGCTTTACGCATGTGAAGGCAACTACAGCACCTATCTTGAACAGAAGGCGCAGCGTGAAGCGGATATTGCTGCGGCAGAACGCAAGAACAAGTCCCTTTACCGCCGCGAGCTTGAATGGATAAGCAGGGGAGCCCGTGCAAGAGGGACAAAATCCAAGGACAGGATAGAGCGTTTTGAGACTCTGAAAAACCGTGAGGTACCTGTCGAAGCGGAGAAGTTACAGCTTCAGTCAGTATCTTCGAGACTCGGAAAAAAGACTATCGAGATAGAGGGCATCAGCAAGAGCATTAACGGCAATCCGCTCATCACGGACTTCTCCTACATCATTTCCCGTGATGCAAGGATAGGAATAGTCGGCAGGAACGGTGCGGGAAAGAGTACCTTCCTTAAGATGATAATGGGAACGGTACATCCCGATTCGGGAAGCATAGTTATCGGAGATACCGTAAATATAGGCTATTTCTCGCAGGAATGTGAGTCTATGGATCCTACCATGCGTGTTATAGAGTACATAAGGGAAACCGCCGACAGAGTACAGACTCCCGACGGAACGGTAACGGCTTCACAGATGCTGGAGCGTTTTCTCTTCACTCCCGAGCTTCAGTGGAACAGGATAGAGAAGCTTTCAGGCGGAGAGAGAAAGCGCCTGTACCTTTTGAAGATACTCATGACTGCACCTAATATCCTCCTTCTTGACGAGCCTACGAACGACCTTGACATAGCTACCCTTACCATTCTTGAGGACTACCTTGAGAATTTCAGCGGAGCTGTTATAGCAGTATCCCATGACAGATACTTCCTTGACAAAATGGCAGAGGAGATATTCGAGTTCAGGGAAGGCGAGTGTATCAGGTACAACGGCAACTACAGCGATTATGCAGAAAAGGTACGTGAAAGGGATGCACAGAACGCTTCAAAGCAGGAAAAGAAGGAAAAAAAGGAGCGCACTCCCACAGTAAGAACAAAGCTCCGCTTCTCGTTCAAGGAGCAGAGGGAGTATGAGCTAATAGACGGTGAAATTGCAGCTCTCGAACAGGAGATAGCCGATACCGAAAAGGAGATACTTCTGAATTCATCGGACTATGTCAGACTTCAGGAGCTTACCGATAAAAAAGCTGAGCTTGATGCACAGCTTGAATACAAAATGGAGCGCTGGGTATACCTCAATGATCTTGCGGAACGCATTGCGCTTGGTGAATAAAAAATACGGTCCCTCACAGCCATAAGGCGGAGGGACCGTATTTTGTGCGGTTTTTTTCGGTTTGCTTTATTTCAAGGGGGTGGTTATTATAGGGGGGAGGTCATTCTGATGACCGTGTATATGCTTATTCCTCTTCAGCAACCTCTGTTGAGTCAGCAGCGGTATCTTCTGTTGTCTCAGCAGTCTGAGCAGCCTTGTCTCTGAGGTGCGGAGGAAGCGGATGCTCGTGCTCTTCGTGTGCCTTAGGACCTTCGCCGGGCTTAGGAGCGTCAGCAGGTGCTACAGGCGGTACAGGTGGCTCAGGCTTAACAGCCTCTTCGCCGTCTTCCTTAGCCTCAGGAGCTACAGGAGGTGCTGGTGGCTCAGGCTTA
>FPJT01000003.1:310904-312169 GCA_900119535.1 Ruminococcus sp. XPD3002 | reverse complement strand
GGCTCAGGCTTATTGTTCTCGTCCTCGAGCTTGTCCAGTTCAAGTCTGCCAATGCAGAAGTCGAACCATTCGTTCTTTACTCCGTCCTTGAAGTCACGAACGTCGAAATCGAATGCCTTCTTGATCATACCCTTGATCTCCTTAGGACCGGCAGGCTTTACAGGCTCTTCCTTCTCAGCGTTCTCTTCTGCATCAGAAGACTTGTCTTCCTTGACTTCAGTTTCTTCCTTCTCAGTGTCCTCAGCAGTCTCTGCCTCTTCCTTCTCCTCAACCTTCTTCTCGTCCTCAGGCTTTACAGGAGCTTCAGGAGCAGGCTTAGCCTCTTCCTTGTTATCTTCCTTAACTTCTTCAGCTGTCTCCTCTGCCTCAGCAGTGACATCAGCCTCTGTTACTGTGAGCTCTTCCTCAGAGATGCTGTTTGGCTTCTCGATGAGCTTCTCGTTTGAACGGTTTGCAGCGAATACGCCTGTTCCTGTTACAGCTGAGAGTACAGATACTGCTGCTACAGCTGCGATGATTTGCTTTCTGCTTTTCATGATAAAAGACTCCTTTTTAAATAGATTTTTATTAAACTCCGTTAACGAAGAGTTAAGACTTTATTGCCTTATGTCTATAGCATACGAAGGGGGGGAATAAAAAAGTGGGGTAGAAGAAAAATTTTTCTGAAAAAATTTTTTTGAGGGATCTCATGCAGCAGAATTGATTTTTCTGAGGATATATTATATAATGTATATAATAACATAGGGAGGTAATGTCATGATATATACTCCATTGACTGTAAAAGCTATGAAGCTTGCATACGAAGCCCACATCGGTCAGTACGACAAAAGCGGAGTTCCCTACATATTTCATCCCTTCCACCTTGCAGAGCAGATGTCGGACGAGTTTTCTGTGTGCGCCGCACTTCTACACGATACCGTTGAGGATACTTCCGTTACGATAGAACAGCTTGAAAAGGAATTCCCGAGGGAGGTAACAGATGCGGTAAAACTCCTTACCCACTCCGATGACGAGGACTACTTTTCATACGTTATGCGGATAAAGACGGACGCTGTTGCAAGGAAGGTCAAGCTTGCGGACCTTGAACACAACTCGGATATAAGCCGTATCGAAGCTGCAGGCTGCATCGTGTCCGAAAAGGACAGTCAACGCCTTGAAAAATACCGTAAAGCTATGGAGATACTCAGGACATAAAAATGCACTATTTTTTGTCCTTGTGATTGTAGAAAATGACATAGTGACAAATCACGCAAGATGTGGTATAA
>FPJT01000003.1:211430-310545 GCA_900119535.1 Ruminococcus sp. XPD3002 | reverse complement strand
ATGCCCTTGCAGATACGCAAATCTTTGATTTGCTCCCTGCATATCGGGCAATTATACCACAACGCTTCGCTTATGTGGTATAATATTAAACACATTATAAATTGCTTCGCTTTGTTATGTGGAGCAATATTTTTACGGAGGGGAATGGTTTGGACTTCAAAGCAAACAGCGGTATATGGGGAACTATGTTCGGAGTTCCTTGTATAGTTGCAGATAATTTCCTTAAGCTTGCAACAGGCGAACAGATAAAGGTACTGCTTTACCTGCTGAGATGCTCGGGAAGGAGCGTTTCCGCAGAGGAGATATCCCTTGCAGCAGGAGTAAGCATACAGCAGGCAGAGGATGCCGTACTTTTCTGGCAGCAGGCAAATGTTCTTACAACTGATATGGCAGTTCCTCAGCAGAGCAGTATAATGACGGCTCCCACAGAGAGCGCACCACAGGAACAGCCTGTACAGCAGACCGCTGCACCTGCCGTTATCGAGCATCAGCCTGCAAGACAAAAACAGAATCTGACTCCTTCAGAGATATCGGAGATAATCAAGGGTTCATCGGATATTGCCGAGCTGGTAAAGGCTGCAGAATGTACAATGGGTAATCTTAACTATACGATGCAGAATTCGTTGATATGGATGCATAACTATCTTGGACTCAAAAAAGAAGTGATTCTCACACTTCTCGTGTACTGTCAGAGCATCGAAAAGACCAACTCCGCATACATCGAAAAAATAGCGTGGAGCTGGTCCGAGAAGGATATCAACACTCTCAGTATCGCTCAGGAGGAAGTCGAGCGTCTTACAAACAGTCACAACTTCGTTAACAAGATAATGAATGCTTTCGAGATGAAGCGCCGTCCGACTACAAAGCAGCTTGAAATGATAGAACAGTGGCGAAGTGAGGGGTTCAGTGTTGAACTGATACACCTTGCCTATGAAAAAACTATCGAGAATATCGACAAGCTGAACTTCGATTACCTTAACAAGATACTTCTCTCGTGGAAGGAAAGCGGATACGCTACAGTTGCCGATGTTCAGAACGCAGAGACCGATTTCCGACGCCGCAGGAAGAACGAGCAGAAGTCCGATGATTTCGACATGGAAAAGTATAAATTCGTAATAAATAATATATAGTGAGGTAAGGATTTGGATAACGAACTTCTTGAAAAAGCTCAGGCGATAATAAGCGACAGAAGGCATAAGGCATTATCGGAGAACGAAATGCGTATCAACGAGATAAATCAGCGTATACCTCAGATAAAGGAAATAAACGATACACTTTTCAATACGGGAAGAGACCTTATAAGACTTATTTCCGAAGCCAAGGGAAGCGACGTTTCGGCAAAGGTCGAGGAGATAAAGCGGAACAATCTCGGCGCACAGGCAATGGCGCGTCAGCTTCTTACCGCAAACGGCTATCCCGAGGACTATCTCGATATACACTATACCTGTAAGAAATGCAACGATACAGGCTATTGCAGATATTCCTTCTGCGACTGCCTCAGAAAGGTGATCGGAAAGCTCTCGGCGGACGAGCTGAACCGTGAAGCACAGCTGGAGCTTTCAAGCTTTGATACCTTCAAGCTGAGCTACTACCACGGCGACGATTACTACACTATGGAGCGCATCTATAACTACACCCGCAGATACGCCGAGCAGTTTACACCTAATTCCGAGAGCATACTGATGTTCGGCAAAACGGGACTGGGAAAAACTCACCTTTCCCTTGCGATAGCGAATGCAGTGTTACAGAAGGGCTACAGTGTAATATACGATTCTGTTATCAATCTTCTGAGGATAGTGGAGAACGAGCATTTCAGCAGGGATCATTCCTCGGAAATGATAGATATGCTTATGAATACCGAGCTTCTTATCATGGACGATCTTGGTACGGAATATGTCTCGACGTTTTACAGCTCTACGGTCTACAACATAATAAATACCCGTCTTAACCGCAGAAAGCCGACTATAATAAGCACGAATCTGGACTTCAAAGGCATCAGCGGACGATACGATGAAAGAGTTGTATCAAGGCTTACATCGACTTACACATGTCTTGAATTCGTGGGGGATGATGTGCGCCTGCAGATGAAGCTGAATAATTCGGCAAATAAATGATAGAAAAAAGGAGTATGACCTGAAATGGTACATACTCCTTTAATTTTGTGATCGTGGATTACTTCTTGAAAAGTGAGAATCCTTTTTTCTCGTATGGTTCACTCTCAACTGAAATGAACTTATAGCCTGTTTCGTCGATAACTGCCTTTATCTTGTCTGTATCTATCGGCTCCTGAGATATAATCTCTGTTTCGCCCTTGCTGTGTGAAGAAGTTACCTTCTTAACGTCGAAAACTTTTCTTATGGCGTCATTTACGTGTGCCTCGCACATACCGCACATCATGCCGTCTATTTTTACAATTGTTTTTGTCATAACGATACCTCCGTTTTATTATGCCCATATACAACGAGAGTATACGCGGCATTGTTAGTCTACTCTATTATTTTATATCAACCGCTTCAAGAAGTCAATATAAGATAACTGCGGGTAGAACCGAATTGTCTGTAATGCCTTTATTCAGCGGATGATACCTGTATATTTTTGGTGAATCGGACGAGTACCCTTGCAGCTGACCTACAGTCAGACGTTAGCTGTAATTAACGATATAAGTCGGAATATGTCCGAATGGAGCTGAAAATAAAGCTTTTTGGTGCTATACTGAATGTAGAAAGAAATCAGCGAAAGCTGTAATATAAGGAGGTCATACTATGAAATGTGATTGGCGTAAAATAGGTATATTTGCAGGCGGACTTCTCTGCGGTACAGCAGGTATCAGAATACTCAGCAGTAAGGACGCAAAGAAGGTCTATACCCAGACTACAGCGGCTGCACTCCGTGCAAAGGAAAACATCATGGAGACTGTTACAGCAGTCAGAGAGAATGCGGGAGATATCCTCGCAGACGCAAAGGAGATAAACAAGCAGCGCATCGAGGAAGAGGCTGAGGAAATAATCGAGGATGCTGCTGAAGAGGCAGTGCCCGAGGCATAAAATAATGGGAGGCATGAGCAGCGGGGAGCGTTCCTCCTGCATCATGTCTTTCTTTTTGCGAGGTGAAACATATGAAATGTAAGATAATGCATGACAGCTGCGGACGTATGAGAGTTCATCTGATGCAGAAGTATATGACTCTCGAACAGGCGGATATCCTTGAATACTATCTGCGCTCCGGGAAAGGCGTAAAAGACGTCAAGGTGTTCGACCGTACATGCGACGCAGTTATAATATATGAAGGGTGCAGGAACGATATAGTATCTGCACTTGCAAGGTTCTATTACAGTGACGAAAGGGCGGTAAGTCTTGTACCCGAGCAGACAGGAAGAGCGCTTAACCGTGAATACGAGGATAAACTGGTATGGAAGATAATCGGCAGGATAGTCCGCAATACTGTCCTTCCCGTGTCTGTCAGAACGATACTCTGTCTTTTAAGGTCGGTGAAGTATATATTCAGCGGTCTCAGGACTCTCCTTCACGGTAAACTGGAGGTATCAGTCCTTGACGCAACAGCTATAACCGTATCCATGATAAGAGGGGATTTCGGTACGGCTTCATCTGTCATGTTCCTTCTTGGAGTTGGTGAGCTGCTTGAGGAGTGGACTCACAAGAAGTCCGTAGCCGACCTTGCAGGAGCAATGTCCCTGGGAGTTGATAAGGTATGGCTCAGAAAGGACGGTCAGGAGTTACTTGTTCCCGTAAATGAGGTGCAGAAGGGCGACTGCATCGTGGTACGCACAGGCGGTATGATAGCTCTGGACGGCAGAGTTGTATCAGGTGAAGCGGAAGTTAACCAGTCCTCTATCACAGGGGAGGGACTTCCCGTAAGAAAGACCGCTGACAGCCCCGTATATGCAGGTACGGTCGTTGAGGAAGGCGAGTGCGTAATATGCGTGGAAAAGGTATCAGGTACAGGAAGATACGACCGCATAGTGAAGATGATAGAGGAGTCCGAAAAGCTTAAATCAGCGGCAGAGGATAAGGCTTCACACATAGCTGACAGCCTTGTTCCTTACAGTCTCGGAGCGACTATCCTGACATACCTGATAACAGGCAATGCGGCAAAGGCGATAGCTATTCTCATGGTGGACTTCTCATGCGCCCTGAAACTTGCAATGCCCATATCGGTGCTCTCAGCGATGAGGGACTGCACACGCCGCGGTATATCCGTAAAGGGCGGCAAGTTCCTCGAAAACATAGCCGAGGCGGATACCATTGTTTTCGACAAGACAGGTACACTGACCTACGCTTCACCGAGCGTCCGTGAGGTAGTTGCATTCGGTGATAACGATCCCGAGGATATGCTGCGGCTTGCGGCTTGTCTGGAGGAGCACTACCCACACTCTATGGCAAATGCAGTTGTGGGCGAAGCCGAAAAGCGTGGACTTACCCACGAGGAACGCCATTCGAGAGTTGAGTACGTTGTGGCTCACGGCATTTCAAGTACGGTGGACGGTGAAAAGGTAGTGATAGGAAGCTATCACTTTGTATTCGAGGACGAGAAATGCGTCATCCCAGAGGGTGACGAGGAAAAGTTTGCTTCACTGAACGGCGAGTATTCGCATCTGTATCTTGCATGCGGAGGAAAGCTTGCGGCAGTTATATGCATCGAGGATCCTCTCCGTGAGGAAGCTGCCGAGGTGATCGAAACCCTGCGAAATCTCGGAATAAACAAGATAGTCATGATGACGGGAGACAGCAAGCGTACAGCAAAAGCAGTAGGCAGGCGTGTGGGAGTTGACGAGCTTCACTACGAGGTTCTTCCCGAGGACAAGGCGGAATTCATACGCCGTGAGCATGAGCTTGGCAGAAAGGTCATAATGATAGGGGACGGCGTGAACGATTCACCTGCACTTTCCGAATCCGATGCAGGCATAGCCATAAGTACGGGTGCGGCAATTGCCCGTGAGATAGCGGATATAACCATATCGGCAAACGACCTCTATTCACTGGTGACACTGAAAAAGCTCAGCGACTCGCTGATAAAGCGCATCAACTGGAACTACAGGACGATAATCGGATTCAATTTCGGACTTATCGTACTTGGAGTCATGGGAATACTTCCCCCTGCAACATCTGCATTCCTGCATAACGCATCAACTCTTGCGATAGGAATACGCAGCATGAGGGAATATGAAGCAGATTAAACATACAGAAATACCGCGGAGGGATCCGCGGCATTTCTTTTCTATGGGTAACTTAAGGAGGTAGGTTGTCATTCCGCAGTGGGCGGAGTTGTGTGCTCGGGGAGGTATAAAAGAAGCTTGGCATCGTATTTCTGGATAGCAAGTGCGTCCAGAGGAGTAATGCCCGAACCGGGATCGCAGCAGTCGGCGTTTATAAGTGCCTGACCTTCAAGGGGATATTTGTCGCTGTTTGCGATGTACTGAAGGATAAGCAGTGAATCCGCTAATGTTGTCACATAGTCCATGTTTGCATCACCGGGAGCCAAAGACTTTAAAAAGTCCTCTGTGTATGTATCCATTGTTGCAGCAGGCACTGGATAACCGGCGTTTTCTGCTGTAGGTATATCCTGCACCGGTATCACAGTATCTATCAGTTCGCTGTTCTCTGCAATTGCCACCTGTTCACGGGTAAGCTCTGCTGTCATTGTGAGAGTGAGCATACTGCGTGATTTTACGGTGTCTTTTATACCGAGTTCGGCAATTATCTTTTCCTGCTGTTCTGCAACAGCTTTCTTTATCAGTTCAGTGCGTTTCTTACGATAGTAGTCGATCTGGAAGTTCTCCAGCTGGTTGTGAGTGTATTGTGAACTGTCGAATGATTCTGCGTATTTGATGCTTTCGTAGTTTATCTCATTTTCCTGTTCCTCTGTTATCAGAGGTGTGGTCTTGCCCCATATGAGGACGTCCAATGGATATTCATAGCTGTCCCAGTCGGGGTTCTGCGGAGGATCATACTCGTAGAATTCCCTTACAAGCTCACATTCCTCAGCGGCTTTCATCTGTTCCGGAGTGAGTGCGGCATAGATGACCTGGGGATGCTCAAGATATTCCGCATCTTCTTTTGCAATGCCTATAGCCTCAAGCACCTTTTCGCAGCGTTCTGTCATAGCTTTGCTCTGACGCTCTTGGGTGAGGTCATTATAGAATTTCCTTCGCATCATTTCTATATCGTCCTCTGTGTAAACGTTTCTGTCGAGAGAAGCAGCATATTCATATGATTCGATCTCAGCCTGTTCCATGATAGCAGGCACATCGATCTTTTCGGGGTAGATCTGATATTTCTGTATCTCGGTTTTTTCGTCAGCTGTAACTGTCGGTGCTGACGCATCCTCTGCATGGATGTATGCTGAAGCAGAAAGAGCGAAAGTTCCGAGGATAACAGCTGATACAGCTAATGCAAATAATCTGTTTTTCATAGTAAAGCCTCCTTTAGTCTGGTTTTTTCGGCGATATCTTCACCTTTCATTAAATAGACGGATGAGGAATGTATTTTTCTCATCATAATTATGCATTTTTGTTATTGATAACTAACAAAAGCGTACAAATACAAAACTGATACAGGAGTAGTTTTTTTGGCATTGCTATTTGAGGGTTTATGATGTATAATATAGAGAGCAGCTTACTGATTAAAATAAGGAATCTGCACATGAAAGGAAGCAACAGAGATGGATATGATACAGAGACTGTTTCCCGTCGTTACTGACGAAACAAAGAAACGCGGAAAAATACTTTATTATGCACAGAACGATATGACCTGTTACGTCCTGAGAGGCAGTCGGGGTGATCTTCTGATAGACACGGGATTGTTTCATATATGGAACGGACTTCACAAATGGATCGGACAATTTGATATCAGATACGTACTGCTGACTCACGCTCACGCCGACCACGACTGGAACGCAGCCAAACTGCAAAAGTCGGGAGCTAAGATATTGCTTTCTGCGGACGATAAAAACCTGCGTCAGAATTATCTTTCCCAGAGAGTCAGACCGACAATGCCGAAATATACTTTCAGAAATTACACGCAGTGGATAAACGGAAGCCTGTTCAAAAGTCCGCATTACGATGCAGACATCTATTTCGGAAGACGGGACAGCAAACTTCTGCGGAAGCTTGGATTTGATGCGGATATCGTACTTCTTCCCGGACATACATACGGTTCTGTCGGAGTCTACAGCAAGGGAGTACTTTACTGCGGCGATGCCTTTACAGCCATGTGGAAGCGTCCCGACATCACACCTCACGCTGTCAGTCCGAAGCTGATGAAAGGCTCTCTCGAACGGATAGTGAAACTGTCTCCCGAGTGGTTAGCCTGCGGACACGGACTGCCAATGCGGTTTGATGAGGCACTTCCCGTGATAGAAGACTATCTGCGGAACTGTGCCGATTGATTTGCAGTGTAATCGAAAAAACGGAGGAACAACGACAATGAAAAAGAAAATCACATTACTTGCTTTATGCTTTTTGTGCGTTAGTCTGATATCCTGCGGCACGAAAACCGTTGAGACAAATGCACCCAAAACCGAACCTACCTCTGCGGCTTCAAACGTGCAGACTAACCCACCGACAGAGTCCATTCAGACCGAGACAACTCCCTCTGAGGATACCGAAACGGTCATTCCCGAAAATACGGAAGCTGATGAGACATCTCAGACCGCCGCTGCCGAGTCGGACGAAACCGAAGTTACCGAACAGACCGAAAGTGTATCAGATGCTGTTACAGCGGAGCAGGCATTGGATGCGATAAAAAAGTATTGTTACGATAATAACCCCGACCTGAAAAACATGGCAGATTCGGGCGAATACAATATTTACTGGGAGGTAGTTTCAAACGAGGCTGATGAGATAGTTGTTCTCTACAGGTCATACACAGGCGCACTGATACGCTATTACATTGCTCCTGTTTCGGGAGAAACATATGTTACCGAGTTCGTTCCGGGAATCATGGACGCAGAGCAGCGTACAGATGAAAGCTTTAATGTCAGGGACTACATAGCCTGACATGATGCAATATACGATGCCGGAGAGATGTTTACAAGTCTGATGCAGATAAAATGCACTCCGAAAAGAAAAGTCCTGAGACTTGCTTATGCAGATCTCAGGACTATTTTATGTTTCAATATGGAATATGCTGAAATACAGAGAACCGATCATTCATCAAAGTTCTTCGGATGCTTAGGCTTGCGCTTATAACGCTTCTTGTCGGTATCCACGACCTTTGTGGCAGGATCCACCTCATTCCAGCTGCCGCGCTTTTTGTCATTTATCTTTTTCTGCTCTTTTTTACTTAGTTTATCATAAGGTACAAATTTTTCCATAGTTTCCTCCATTCAAAGTAAATACGGATGATACATGCAATATTGTTTACAGCTTATTCCTCGCCTGCCTTGAAGTTGTATATCGGCTTGATGACCTCGTTTATCTCCACTGTATCACCGATATTATCCACAATATCCTCCATTGACTTATATGCCATCGGACACTCGTCCAGAGTCTGTGCATTTACCGATGTAGTGTAGATACCGTCCATCTGCTTTTTGAACTCGGACACCGTAAAGCTCTGCTTCGCCTGTGAACGGGACATAAGTCTTCCTGCACCGTGCGGCGCTGAGCAGTTCCAGTCGGGAGCACCCTTGCCTGTACAGATAAGACTGCCGTCACGCATATTTATTGGTATCAGGAGCTTCTCACCTGCCTGTGCGGATACTGCACCCTTTCGCAGTGTCATTGTATCGGTATCGATGTAATTGTGTATGGTTGTGAACTGCTCAGTAACGTGCAGATGCATACCCTTGATGATCTCGTCCATCATTGCCTGACGGTTCAGCATTGCGAACTCCTGAACGATTTTCATATCGTGGATATACATGTCAAAGAGTTCGCCCTCGCAGTAGGCAAGGTGCTTCGGAACATCTGTTGTTTTGGTATTTTCAAGCTTTTTAAGCTCTGACTGTATCTGCCTGTGCTTTCCCTCTGCTTTTAGCTTTGCAATAAGTTCGTTTATCTCTTTGTCGGAGCTTTTGTTGAGCCTTCTGTAAGCCTCATTCTGGTAATATTTTGCTACTTCAACTCCGAGATGACGGGAGCCCGAGTGGATAACGATGTATATGCTTCCGTCCTCACCCTTATCAGCTTCGATGAAGTGATTTCCGCCGCCGAGAGTACCGATACTCTTTTCCGCACGAAGGGGATCAATGTGCGGATAGCAGAAAAGTCCGGTGAGATCAATTTTTCCGTTATAGCGGTGGGGTTTTTCACGAATGGCAAAGCCCGAAGGTATCTTCTCGTAAATGAGTTTATCAAGCTTTTGCAGTTCAATGTGTTTTTCCTTCAGTTTTACGGTCTCCATTCCGCAGCCTATATCAACGCCTACGAGATTCGGGATTATCTTGTCCGTTATGGTCATGGTAGTACCTACGGTACAGCCTGAACCTGCGTGAACATCGGGCATTATACGTATTTTTGAGCCTGCGCTCATCGGCTGGTTGCAGAATGATATTATCTGAGCGACAGCATCCTGTTCGATAACATCCGTAAAGACCTTAGCTGAGTTATATTTTCCTTTTAATTCTATCATGGTCTTTCCTTTCCGAGCTGCCCCCGTATACAGACAAAAAAAGCACTCCCGCAGGAGTGCATTCGCTTTTCATATACGCAAAATCAGCACATGGCTGAGCTTACGGGGCAAACTCCATGCTTGCATAAATTATTATTTGATTTCGGCATCTTGTGTGTATAGCTGATAAATGTCATGGTGTTCACCATCCTTTCGTAGAATATGGGATTATTATAAACCTATATGCGGATTTTGTCAAGCATAAAGAGAAATTGTAACTGAAATGTAACTCTGCACTGATATGGATAAGCTCATTATCAGGCAGTTTTCTTTCTTTCCGTCGGGAAACATCCGAAGAACAATGCTGCTGCAAGCATGATGATAATTGCCGTCAGTTTTGCGGGAACTACCGTGAAGCCGTTCCTTTCACACAGCCAGCTTATGGCAGCTGTGACCATGAAGCCGATGAGTGTTGCTTCGGTCATTGTCCTGTTATAGCGCTGAACGAGACCGCGCTCGGGTTCAGCGGAATTTACATAGTAACGGCTGCCCGAGAGAAAGATACTGTTTCCTGCACCGCTCAGGACTGCTGCAATAGTCAGCAGAATGGGGGAACTGCTTTTCAGTATCATGATAAGTGCGAGAGCCAGAGCGATAGACAATGGCGCCGCCCATTGCAGTTTCCATAGCTTCATTGCAGGTATCAGAGCTATTACAGCTGCCGAAACGAGAACTGTTCCCGCAAGGAAAAGACTGCTTGTCAGCGCATAATTTTCAACGAGCAGGTAGTCCTTCATTGTGTAGGCAACGGAAGTCATAAGAACGTTCGTGGCGCAGGACATCATGAAGCTGTAGAGCATAACTATGTTATCCTTGTCCTTAAGCGAAAGGGAGGAGTGACGGACAGCTGAAGCTTCGGCGGTTTTACGTACAGCGACAGAAGATGATATATAGCTGCTGCTCACAGGCAGATAGCATATCAGCAGCAGACCGACAGCGATACACATGCACATCAATGATGAACCTTCAAAGAGAGAGAAGAAGAGAGGACCTATGATGTATCCTGCCATCTGATAGGTCAGCAGGATGCGGACGTTCTTTTCCTTTTCTTCGGGTGCAGTATCGCCTGATATGAAAACGTCGAATACATTGTACAGGAAATTAAGTGCGAAACCGGTAATGCAGAACATGGCTGTATATGCTGCGAAATTCTTTACCATGAACATCGAGGCGAAGGACATGCAGAATATGAAAGACATACCGACAGTTACAATGCTCTTTTTCAGTCCCTTTGTCCATTCTGTTGAGCGCAGCATACGAGTTGAAGCCATGATGCCGAACATAGTGAACAGAGCGTTGAAAAACAGCGAGAGCGAGACGAGTGTTTCCTTGTTCTCAGGGTAGTAGCTGTCAAAAAACATCTGTGAAACGATGTTTCTCATGCCTGCCGAAATTATGGAGGTGTAGAGGTACATCAGATCACGGACGAGATGCTTCTGCACGATCATCTTCCCTCCTTCTTGAGTCTGAAGAACAGCGTGAACGCCATTCTGCATATCTCAGCGGCTGCACCGATAAGCATTGGTATCATTATGATATCGAGGAGCATGATCGGGAACGAGCCGATGTGGAAGAGGGTTACAGGTCCGAGGATCATGTTGAGTACAGCCACGATTATGTATGTAAGGTGTATCTCAAAGGGACCGAATGGCGGAAAGGGGAACTCGTTGTAGATCATTATGTAGTGCATTGTGCAGAGCATATGTATTCCGTAGAGCGGCGCACCGAAAGCGGCAAATTCAAGGTGTCCGTAGGATGAGAGACCGATGAACAGCAGAGTGAATGTGCATACAAGGGTATCGGACATGATATCGTAAAAGCCTCCGCGGAGCGATTTCTGATTACGTGTACGTGCCATATATCCGTCAAGGTTGTCGCATACGATGTGAATGAGAAGACCGACTATTGCGCCGATGAAGAACAGCTTTGAGAACGTGCCGAGGAAGAAACACACCGAACCGAGAAGTCCTGCGATGATACCGAAGGTAGTTACAACGTTGGGATGTACGGTCTCGGGTATGAGATAGGCGAACTTGTAGTTGAAGTCCGCAAACTTTCTCTCCAGCAGGCTCGGAACTGTCTTAAGCGGTGCATTCTTTGCGCCCGACTGGTCAGGTCTTATGCTCTCTGCCTTTTTCTTTTCAGCCTTTTCCTGTTTCTTTCTGAGTTTTTCTTCTTTTTTATTATCGCTCATGATAATATGCTCCTTTATATTATATTCTGGTCCCTGAGATACCTTTCGGCTTCATCCCAGTTTTTTACTCTTATAAGGTTTTCGGATACCGCCTTGCGGTTATAGGGTGCATCAAAGAGAAGCACCTTTATACCGTTTCCTGCAAGTGTCATGGCAGTATCGGGATTATCCTCCATCATTATGTCAATGCCGTGCTTAAGGCAGAAGCTCAGCTTTTCCTGAGCCGCTCTGTGCTCATCGCAGAGCAGAAGCCTGTCATAGCAGAAACCGTTCCTGCTGAGCCATTTTTTCAGCGCATTGTAACTGTATCTGCCGAGGGGAGAATGCTGAAGTGCGAACTTTCGTGCAGTTATCTGCCATATCGTGTTTCCGCTGTTTTTCAGCTCTTTGTATACCTTTGCCGAATTCGGGTAAGGGGGGAACTTCCTGCAATAGTATGGCAGGAACCACCTCATTCCGAACAGCAGTACGGGTATCCCGTCCACGCCGAACATCTCCTCTATCGTATAGCCCGAGGGTTCAACAGGCTTCTTCCTGAAGAAGCGCTGTCCGTATTTCAGCATGAACTTGTGCGTATTGAGCAGAACTCCGTCAACATCTATTCCTATATTCATCCCTTATCAGCTCCTGTTCCGTCTCTCAGTGCCTCAACTGCGGACCGCAGTTTCTGCGTCAGCGTATCAGGGGTATCGTCCTTCTGCGGGTATATGGGTTCACCGAAGAATATCCGCAGTGGCAGACGCTTATGTGTGTCCGAGTCATGTATTCTCGGAAGAAGTCTGTCCGCAGGGTAAATGCGGTATGCTCCGTCTATATAGACGGGAACGAGAGGAACTCCCGTATCTATGGAAAGTCCCGCAACGCCCTTCTTGAATTCGCCCATTGAGCCGTCCCTTGTACGTGTTCCCTCGGGGTGAACGAGGAACTGTCTGTCAGCCTTTCTGATGACCTTGACAGCTTGTTCGAGGGCAGGTGCAGGGTTGCCGCTCCGGTCTATAGGAATGCCGCCGAGTATACGTATCATCTTTCGTGATACTGCGTTGTCGAGGTGTTCCTGCTTTGCAAGGCAGGCGAGAGCGGTGCAGTAAAGGTGCTTTCGCAGTGCAGTCATTACCCACAGACCGTCAAGGTGACTTTCGTGGTTCGGACAGAAGATATAGTGACCATCAGGCCGCAGGTTCTCGGTACCGAAAGCCTTTATGTCATACACCTTATCCGAAAGGCGCATGAAAGCGTCAAGGAGGAAGATGTCCGAGGAATTGCGTTTCAGCGGATAATTGCGGACGTCCGTCTTTTTGCCGGCGGCACGGCGGACAGGTGAGCATCCGCTGATACCGACGATATTGATAAGGTCCTGAACTGTACGTACATTGTCGAGCCGGTCCATGAAGTCGGTACCGTAAACTGTCTGTAATTCCGAACAAATCTCGAACATGGTTATCGAGTCTATGAAAAGCTCCTCGGTTATGAGGGAATCGGGAGTTACGGCAGTACCTTCGGGGACATACTTGCTTATGATACTGCAAACGCCCTCTGTGAATGTGGGGTAGTCCTTTGTCTCGGCACGAAGGGTACATGGAAGAATGATATCCTCGTCAGGTTCGTTCAGAGCAGACTCGGCTGTCTGACGGAGCCTGAAACGCTGTATCTTGCCGAGAGTAGTTCGGGGAAGTTCGGGGATACACATTATATCAGCGAGCCTGTAAAGACTTCCTGCGGACTCTGAGCGGCTCCTGAGCGTTTCTTTCAGTTTAACAATCTCCTGACTTTCGGGCTTGTCGGTCTCGATGAAGAGCACGAGTCGTTCCGTATCCATATAGTCGTCGGGAACTCCGCAGCAGGCAACAGGGATATCGCCGCAAAGAGCCTGATAGTAGCTGTCAACATCCGGTGCCGAGACCTTGTTGCCGTTACTGAGCTGAATAGTCTCCTTGCGCCTTCCTGTGATGTAGAGGTAGCCTTCCTCGTCGATATAGCCGAGGTCGCCTGTTTTGAGATATCCGTCCTCTGTGAAGGCGTTCTTTGTGCTTTCGGGATCGCGGAAATAGCCGTTCATCATGAGTTCCGATCTTACAAGTATCTCATCGTTTTCGATGCGGATATCGATGAATGGGAACTGATGTACATTTCCTGCGCCCTTGTTCGGATAGTTGTCCCTCATGGACGAAGCGGTTATCGGGAAGGAAGCTTCAGTCGAGCCGTAGGCGTTGAGGAATTCTATGCCGAGATCGAGGAAAAAGTCAACAGTCTCCTGATCGCAGGGTGCAGCGCCGCAGCCGAGTATGATGATACGGCTTCCAAGTGCCTGCGAGTAGAAAGGTCTCGTCAGGAAACGGAGCCTGATGCCTGTTTTTTTGCGTACTGCCGAGGTGATGCCCTTACATGCACTGAAAGCAGTTCTCACAGGTGCAGGACGCTTTTCTATCTCTGCCAGCATCTTTTTGTGTATGGTCTCGTACACCTTCGGTATCATTATCATGTGCGTCGGCTGATAGACCTTAAGGCCGAGGGTGAGTCCTGCCGCTGTCAGCTCGGGTACAAATCCCATTTCGGCACCGAGTGTAAGGTTGATGTGGAGCATCGTGAAGCCTGCAACGTGGGAGAGGGGGAGTATCTGGAGAAAATGCGGCGAATTATCAACATAGTTGCCGTATGAGATACCTGCCTTATGTGCGTAGAATATGGACTGGTATGTAACTTCAACGCCCTTGACGCTTCCTGTCGTTCCCGATGAAAAGAGTATGGCGATGATGTCCTTATTGCAGGGCAGCTTTGAGATACTGCGTTTTTTCAGTTTGCCGTTCAGCGGTACCATAGGTGATCTTCCTGAAATAAGCCTGAATACGGGTATATGTTCCGTCAGCTCCCTGCCGAGTTTTCCGCAGAGGTCATCAGTTGTTATCACAGCCGAGGGTTCGGTCAGCCGCAGCAGACGTTTCTGTTCAGCCTCGGGCAGCAGTACGTCAGGTATCACGGCAGTATAGCCGAGATATGCGAGCGCAAGGAGAGTTACCGCCATGTCAGCCGAAGGTCTTGTCAATACAGCGATGCGCTCTCCGGGACGGATGCCGCTGTGTTCAAGTACGCGCCTGATATGCTCCGTCATTTTCTGAAGCTTGCGGTATGTGTACCGACGCTGTTCGTTTTCGTTTATGCAGTTTACAATAGCAGTCTTGCCGGGAGTGCGGGCAAAAACCCTGTCCATTTTCTTCCGGTAATCCTGCTGTCCGTATGTCTTCATCAGACTTGCCTCCTGTTTTATATGCAAATAAGCTCCGCTTGCTGTGCGGAGCGGAAGTCTCGCTCATAAAGAGTAGAAAGCGAGGAAATCAGCGGTATCACTGATACCGTAGTCTTCGTATCTGAACATGTCTGTTTCTTTTTTTATTCCGTCATACCATGCGAGGACGCTTTCAAGGTTCGGTATATCTGTTCCTGCGAAATGTGCTATCTGTACTATAGCAGAAAGACCGTAGGAAAAATCAGCTGTGAAGTACCTTGAATGAAGATCGGGGATAAATCCCTTTTCCGTGCGGACAGAGGGTGTTCCGAGTCCCTTGAACGCCTTTATGCTGCGTATTTTCTCTGTGAGCTGATGCGGAGTCGGACTCTCGTAATGCTCTCTCAGGGATCTGACTCCCGAGAGGTCGAACGCAGGCAGTGAGCGGCATATCTTCCTGACCTCCTCATCGCAGCGGAAGAGCAGTTCGGAAGTCTCATCGTCCCATTCCTCGTAGAAGAGCGGAAGTCTGTCGTATACCATTCCCTCGTGGTAATCACGGAATATCGTCATAAGGCGAGTGGTATGGAGTACGGGGTTTGAGGGAGTCATAGTGAGCGCGAGCATTGAGGGTACCGCCTTGCAGGGGATATCGAATATCCCTTCCACGAATGAAGCACAGCGTTCCGCCTCTGAAGAAGGGATAGCTGCTGCGTGGAGCTCCGACCTGTAACCGACGGAGCGTACTATGCTGCCTTTCTTTACGAGTCTTGCCACAGCAGGAACACGTTCGATGCAGAAGAATGTGTTTCCCTTTCCGATACATTTGCGGAATGCACATTCACTTCCTCCGTTGCCTGGGACTACACCTATAAGAGTGTTATTTCCGCAGTAGGTGTAAACCTGATCTGCGGCTTTTTTCATAAGGTTTGAGGGAAAGGTCACGAACACGGCATCAGCGTCGGAAAGAGTCTTTTCGGGATCGGCTGATGCGAAGTCTATACTTCCTGAAAGAGTGACATTTCCGTTCTCATCCACTGCGGTGAGGCACTTTTCAAATACCTCGGGTGCGGAGGTCAGTATCCTTACATTATGACCTTTTGCGGCGCAGTGTACGGCGAACTGTGTTCCGATATTTCCGCCGCCTATTATCGTTATCACCATATCATTCTTCCTCCGTCAGGACTCTGAGTGCAGATATCAGCCTGTCGTTATCATGCTGATCGCGGACTGCTATGCGTATATACCGACCGTTCTTCATTTTCTTTGAAAGGTCTTTGATAAGTATTGAGTGTTTCAGAAGCAGGTATTTGGTCAGCTGATGAGCAGTCATGCCGTTTGTGATCTCCGCCATGAAGTAGTTTGCCTGCGAGTCGATAATACGCAGTACTCCTGTCTCTGTGAGTGCGGCGGCAAAGCGTCTGCGCTCCTCACGGAAGAGTCGGAGAGCTTCTGTATAGTCACTGTTGTATTTCTCTGCTATCTGCATGTAGAATTCAGCGAAGGAGTTGATGTTCCAGATAGCAACATCCTTCTTCATAGCAGATATTGTTTCGGTATCTCCCGAAGCGAGTATACCCAGACGAAGTCCGGGAACTCCGTAGGACTTGGATATGCTCTTCATCACATAAAGATGCCTGTTTTCACTGAGTATATCCTGATCGATGAGGGTAGCATTTTCCTCGTCTGCAAAGTCAACGAAGGATTCGTCGATAACAAGACGGATATCACGTTCAGCGCTCCATTTCACGAGCCTGAGCATATCCTTTTTCGGTATGTAGCTGCCTGAGGGGTTATCGGGATTTACGACAACAAGTGTTCGTATATCCTTATCCTCAAAGAAGGACATAAGGTCATCGGCAGTATATGAGAGGTCGGGATCATCGGGGAAGAACGAGACCGACTCATCTTTGCTGTATCTGTTCGGGTATTCTTCAAATGTCGGACGCATAAAGCCCGTCCTGCCGCTTATGTTCTCCATAAGGGACTTTATCAGTTCCGCTGCACCGTTGCCCACGATGATATTCTCCTGAGCAACGCCGAAGTTCTTTGCCGCAAGAAGTGAGTTTACGCCCATGCCCGAGGGGTACTGTGTGAGGAGAGTCTCGAAGCTTGCCTTGATCTCATCGATGAGCTTCTGCGGCGGGAAATATGGGTTCACCAGATAACAGAAGTCGAGGAGCTGTGGGTATCTCCAGTAGCCGCCGTACCTTGAAGTTACAAGGCTGACTCTTGTATCCTCGTCGGGAGCGAACATTGATGCGGCGATATCAAGGTCCTGTATATCGTCTATCTCGTACCAGAGCTGTCCGTTCAGGCGCTTTGCCTTGATGACAGGATCATCGAGCATAGTGATGACTTTGAGGACCTGTTCATAGTACTGGTTGTTTCCGAGGGCAGCACAGTAGGCTTCAAGGAAGGGAACATAGTGCGTCTCAGAAAAATGACGGCTGAATTTGTAGATATTCACCGTCTTGTAGTAACTTCTGATCTTGTTGAAGCGGAACCTGTCCTTTGTCACGAAGGCTTCGATATTATCGTCCTCGTCGAGCTTAACGCAGGTGCCGTCCATCCAGCTCTCGTACTTGTCAACGAGAGCGAGTGTATCCCTCGGATCCTCCAGCAGAAGATCTATTACCTCATCCTCGAATATCAGGTCTGATTCAAAGAGAAGTGTATCATCGCTGCAAAGGTGTTTCTTTGCCAGTGCGAGGGAGTATATATTGTTCGTCTTGTAGTAGACTGGGTTCTCGATGTATTCTATCGGAGTCTTTATGCCGAGGGTTGAGATGTAGCTTATAAGTTCCTCCGCCATATAACCGACAACTATAACTATCCTTGAAAGGGATTTCTTTTCAAGCTGGTGAAGCATTCTGTCGATGAGGGAAACTCCGTTGACCTTCACCATACATTTTGTATTGCTGCGAGTAAGTCCCTTCAGTCTTTTTCCCATACCGGCAGCAAGTATAACAGCCTGCATCAGATCACTCCATTCTGTAAGCGTGTCCGGCAAAAACGATCTTTTGAGTTTTTGCCTCTGTAACGCCCTGTTTTTTTGCCACTAAACAGTATAGCATAATCGAATGATGCGTGTCAATCCAAATTGACCTTTTTTAGGACGAAAAGCAGTAATTTGGCTATTTTTGTAATGATAGACAAAAAAGGCGGAGATAATGCTGACAGAATACACCGATATTTCAGATTATTAATATATTTGTACGCTGCTATGTCAGCGGAAAACTTGTTTTTTCAGTCGGACTGTGGTATAATACTGATCGTATTTCAAGACTTTCTGACGAAGTGGTTCGCTGTCAGGAAAAGCAAGAAAAATCAAGAGAAAGCTGATGGAAAATTATTGTCCACTTTAGTTCGGAAGGAGCGATTATGATTATGAACATGTTCAAAAGGAGTGAAAAAGGAATATGACTGACATTCAGCTCAGGGAGCTTATGAAAGACTCTCCTGATACATGGCAGCGTATATTATATGATGAATACTGTGCCTATGTCTATGCGATAGCTGCAAATAAACTCAGGTCCTGCGGAACTGCCGAGGATATCGAGGAATGTGTGGCAGATATCTTTATTGACGTATTCCGTTCACTGCGTTCCGGAAAAAAATACAGCGGCGACATTAAAGGGATAATATCCACTATCGCAAAAAGAAGGTCCATTGACCTGTTCAGGAAGCTTTCGCTGAAAAACAACAGGATAATACCGATCGAAGAACTTGCACCGAATGAAGAACCTTCCGATAACGGGCTTGAAAGCGCTTCCGAGCGCAAGGAGCTGAAAAGGATTCTTTTTGACTGCGTGAAAAAACTCGGAGATCCCGATTCTTCCATTATAATGAGTCATTATTACTACGGCAGAACGGCGAAAGAGATAGCTTCCGAACTTAACATGACGTCGGTATCGGTTCAGAAAAGGATGCAGCGAGCAAGAAAAAAACTGAAAGACCTGCTTTGTAAAGCAGGAGTAGATGCGGAGTGGTGAAAATGAAGATCGAAGAATTATTCAAAGACGATGTATCGGAAATGTCTGAAAACGTCCCTGATACAGCTTTTTCCGACGAGATAAGGGAAAGGATATATTCACGTATAGAGCGAAAGTTAGCTTCTCAGCAGGACGGATCATCAGATAACAGCAGTGTTTCGGGCGTTGAGAAGTACAGAAAGCCGATATTGACAAAATTCATCGGAGTTTCCGTTTCAGTTGCCGCAGCCGCTGTTGTTGTTATGGGTTCACTGTCATTCTATGGCAGCAGACATAACACAGTCAACAATATAAAACCGGTCCTGAATTCACTTGATGATTCCGACCGTCCTGCTGCTGCAAGAATGCTTGCCGAAGAATTCGACTCGGTTTCGGACTATTTAAAAGGCGGAGCCGCTTCAGACAGCAGCGTAAGATATTTCTATCAGTACAGTTCACGTTCTCCCGAATGGCAGGGAGAGGATGTGGCTTATTATCTGACAGACGGCGACCGTTTTAACAGCTTTGCGGAAATATATGATGCTCTCCGTGAAACTGTCAGCGACGAGTACTTCGACAGGCTCAAAGAAAGCGAAAGTCCATATATCGGTACGAGTATAGATGAAGCGTTCAACGGGAACGAAAATTCATCTGCTCCTGTCCTTATCGAATACAACGGTAAACTCTACACAAGAGAAGGAAATACCGACAATACTGCGGAAACTCTTTCAGAGCCGCAGATATTCGATAGCAGCAGTCATGATTTTTCTGCTTATGTCGATAAGGATAGGGAATATGTATTCGATTTTGTTTGGGACGGTACACAATGGAAGATCGATGATATCAGGCTCAATTCAGATGCAAGAAAGGATTAACTATGAATAAATTAATATCAGTTTCAGCAGCACTTGTTATAATGGTGTCATGCATATGTGCTTCATCCTGCGGCAGACAGACAGGATTCAGCATTGAAGAAAATCAGGCAATGAATACAGAAAGCGTTACGGAAGAACAGCTTACCGCAAATTTAAGCGAGAGCACCGTGACAGAGACCTCCGCTGCGGAGTCCGAACCTGTGGACTTAAGCGGTATTACCGACCATTATACGTCTGAAGAAATAAAACTGCCCGAAGATATTGATTACATTTACGAGATCACAAATGTCGGCGGCAATGAGTTCAGATTAGCATACGATGCAGGTTTTGAGGAAGGATTAAAAGAATACTATACCGACAGGGATATCAGCAATTTTACATTCGTTGAAACAGAAGTACCGCAGGAATGCGGTTCGGTTGATTTTTATGTTGCTATGAATGATATGGAAACAATTTCGGACGGCTGTATCATCTACCTGCTGCAGGATCACGGCGGTATCAAAGCTCCCGACGAATTTGACGAGAATTTCGACTATGCAAGCTATAACAAAAATTGCAAAAAAACGTATATCATGGCTGAATACAAGGACGGAAAAGTTGTAAGAACTATCCCGCTTAAGTTCGCTGAGGGTACTGAAGGAGATAATCTGATGCAGGTCGCCGATTTTGAAGATCAGATGCTGTATATAGGTGCAGGTGAACTCTATAGTATAAACAAGGCTGACGGTTCTGTAAACAGGATAGCAGATCTTACGGAAGGTGTATCTCCTGAGGTGATCGAAAATTATTGTTTCGAGTCCTATATCCTGAAAGGACGTGACGGCGATCCGTATATCGCATATACAGATACCGAAAGCGGTGAAGAAGGAGTGTATAAGATACGCAAGGTAGAAGGTGATTCGCTTTCGGATTCATTCTTCACTTTTAAGATCGACGTATTTTTCCCTGTAGCAGGTTACGGAAAATATCAGTTCATTGTATACGGGGATAATTATGTATCAGGCATTTGTGACGACGGAAGCATGGAAACCATAATCGATCTGAAAAAATCAGGACTTCCCGAAATGAACCTTTGCGCTCTCGGAAACGGCGAGTTCCTCGGATACTATAATATAGGGGAGGAGGCAGTAGATGCAACCCATGAGCCGCATCTTGTAAAGCTTACTCCTGTTTACGACTCGGAACAGTAACAATGTAAGAGTGGAAAAGGGGATAATACTGATTTAAAAATGCAAGCCATAGTATTTCTGATAATGCTTCGGAAGTACTATGGCTTTTTGTATATCATAAAAAAGCGGTCCGTAAAAAACGAACCGCAAGCTGTAAGCGCCGTATTCAGCGCTGGCGTCCCAAAGAGGAGTCGAACCTCCGGCCTACTGCTTAGGAGGCAGTCGCTCTATCCTACTGAGCTATTGGGACACAACATATATATTTTACCACAAATCAGAAAAAAAAGCAACAGGAGGGAATATATTTTGTTCATTTAACTATTTTGCAGTATAAAAGTACAGGGACGACTTTGCTGATGTACTCATACGGAAGTTTTATGTAATATCGGGGGGAGTCCCTCTGAATGGAGATATTCCCTGATAAATACACATAAACGTCTATTTGAATACTGTATTAAAGCCGTCCCTGAAAGGATGAAGTTTATTAAACCGAAAAAATCAATATACCTTTTGCGGCATCGGATTGCCGTAGCTGTCATAGCCGTAGTAATTGTTATACTGTACGAGTTCTTCCTCGGGGATGAGGTCGAGGGACTCTACAGCCTTATCGAATATCTCACGGTTGCCCGGTCTGTCGGGTACATAGAGTATAGTTCCGAAGTTATTATAATTGATGACAGCGAGTGGCTTTTCACCGATGATTATTGGAGTAGCTATTTTCATGAGTTCTTTGAATTCGTCAGTATCATAGAGTCTGTAAAGGTATCCGCCTCTTGTACCGATTTGTCCGCTGCTCATGCTGCACATTGAATCAACTGAGTTTTCGCTGCGATAATTGTCCTCTTCATAATAATATCTGCCGTAGTCAATGAAGTATCCTGATGAATGGGGATCGCTATAGAAATATTTCTCATATGTAACTATACCTGGTTCGTCGAGAATTTCAACATTGGATACAGAGTAGCGGTCGAACATATTCTTAGCGTTGAAATCAATGAATTCCACGTTCATCTTGTCAAGAACTGCAAGAGTATTTCTGAAGGAAGAAAGTACGAACGCACCGCTTACATATCCGAGGAATTCGCTGTTTTTAAGGCCATCTTCGGTTATCTCCATAAGGTCCTTCTTGTAAGCTTCATAAAGCTCAACTGCCTCATCCTTGGTGATGTTGTAGTATTTGCTGTCGGAGTAGACCTTATCTTCTACAAGGAGCTGTGTGTTCTTCATGTATTTCAGAGCGTCGGACTTGTTTGATACAATATAATCCGATTTAGTATTTGCGATACTTAAAAGCATCTGTTCCGAACGGTATTCTGCATTTTCCTCGCAGGTCATTTTCTTCAGCATAAGGTCGGATATCATATATGAAGGTATCTGATAGTATCTTTCGATAGTTGAACCGCTCTTTGTGCAGTAGGAGATATTAATGGTTGTCTGGTCGATGATCTGACTTGTGCCTGATACGGGTTTATATTCGTAGTTGTTTCTGTTATTGTAGTGGCCAACTATATCTTTATGTAAAGCTATTACAGAATCGATAACTTCCTTGTCTGAGAAGGTTATGTCAGAACCGTAATAGTCACGTGAATAGTAGTCGTTATTCTCGATTTTGACGCATGAGATGCTGTTTGCGGAAGGTATCTTGTTAACTGCACCGAAGCCGTTTGTAGCTTTGCAGAGTCCGATAAAACCAAAGGATGCTGCAACCGTGATGCCGAAGCTTACGATAGCTGTCCAGAACTTCTTGAAGCCTCGTCTTGTGATGACTTCCATTATGAACCAGAAGATAGCAACTACTATTACAGCTGCGAGAGGATTGCCGTCTACAGCAAGCATAAGTGAAAGGATGCAGAAAAGTGCAGCTGACATGATGCCGTAGAAGAACACCTTTGAGATGTAAGGCTTTGCAACGTCCTCAGCCTTTCTTCTGCTGTAGATAACGAAAGCGATGCAGAGGTAAATAACTGTGAAAATAAGTGCCATTGCGAGCCAGCGTATATATAAAGAGTGGTAATACTCGGGAGTGTAAACGGAGATAGAATCGTAAATGTTTCTCTGTACGAAGCCGTCTTCAAGGTATTTGCCGAAGAACATGGCAGAACCTATCGGGCTTGTTCCGAACATGGGATTGCCGTGGAAAACAGCGGTGTCGATAAGTCCGAATCCGTTGTTTCTTACTATAGTCAGCCATATACATGCGATAACAGCGGGAATGATACCGTTAACAGCTGCAACGCTGAATATAGCCTCGAAAGTACTTCCGCAGAAGGTTATTGCAAGTACGGCAAGAGTATACAGCATCAGCATACCGATAACAACTATGAAGCCTGATACGAACAGATGCGGTATCATAACAGATATTTCTTCGATAACGTGTACGAACTGAGAACCTATGCCGTAAACCACCAGTGCAAGCAGGATTCCTACAACAAGGGGGACGAAGTAAACAAAGAGTCCCGAGAGGTAATCTGCGGAAAAGCGCTGTTTATTGTTCAGCGGCAGAGAGTAGTTCATATCGACGATGGACTTTGTATACAGGTATCTGAAATGGAAAAGTGCAATAACGATACCCATAGCGATATAAAGAATAAGTGCGATAACGGCGATCATGACGAAAGCAGCGCTTCCGTTCGTATAGATCTGATGCTGCTGATTGTAGCTCTCCACGAGGACTGCGATGACGCCCATAGGGAGTCCGAGGACATTCAGGAAAACACTTACCCAAAACAGTCTTGAGCTGTCTTTAAGATCATTGCTGAACCTAACAGCAAACATATTTTTATTCTTCGTTGATGTTGTTGCTGTCATAGCCAAGCACCTCCAGTTCATAGATAAATATTTCTTCAAGTGTAAGCGGGATTATTTCAAGAAGGACGGGCTTTTTAGAACCGAAAACAGCTCTTATAACATCTTCGTCGCCCTTTGCGATTATGTAGTAAATACTCTGCGATCTTTCAAAATGGAGTATCTGAAGCTCATCTGAATTGAAGTCCTCAGCCTTGTATTCGGGGATATTACCGTTTTCGTCCTTGCGGAATACCACCTGTATCTTGTGTACGCTGCCCTTGACATCGTCGATATCGCGCGAGAATACTATCTTTCCGTTGTGGATGAGAGCGGCAGTATCGCAGACCTCGTTTATCTCCTTAAGGTTGTGTGAGGAGATGATAGTGGTAAGCTCTCTGTCAAGCATAGCGTCAACGAGCATTTTCTTTACGATGATACGCATTGTAGGATCAAGACCGTCGAATGCTTCATCAAGGAGGAGATAGTCGGTGCAGCAGGCGAGACCGATAATAACGATAGCCTGACGCTTCATGCCCTTTGAGAAGGTGTTTATCTTCTTATCAAGGGGAAGGTCCACTTTTTTCCTGAGAGTCTCGAAAATCTCATCGGAGAAGTTCGGGTAGTAGGATCTATAGTAGTCCTTAAGCTTTTTGAGGGTGAATCCTCCGAACTGAACGGTCTCGTCATTGATGAAAAAGACCTTCTGTTTCATCTCTGGATCATCGAAAACGGACTTTCCGTCGATGAGTACCTCGCCTGAATCGGGGGAGTAGATACCTGAGAGAAGGCGGAGTATAGTGGATTTACCTGCGCCGTTAGAGCCGAGAAGTCCGAAAGCGACGCCCTTGTCTATTTTCAGGTCGATGCCGTCGAGTGCGGTATATTCATCGAATTTTTTTACAGTGTTTTTTAGTTCTATCATATCTTATTCTCCTTTCCGAAAGCTGAACCGAGAGTATCAAGACGGTCTTTCAGTTCAGAAGTGGTGATACCACGATCGAGTGCTTCGTTTACGGCACTGTCGAAGTCTTCAAGCACCTTTGCCCGAAACTCGTCATTGTCCTGAGCTGAGATAAAGCTTCCTCTTCCCGGAACGGAATAGATTATCTTATTGCGTTCGAGTTCCTGATAGGCTTTTGCGACTGTATTGGGATTGACTCCTGTGGATTTTGCGAGGCTGCGTACACTGGGCAGCTGGTCGTTTTCTTTCAGAGTACCGTTGAGGATCAGACCAATGATTTTTTCGTAGATCTGCTCATAAATGGGGATTCTGCTTGTAAGGTCGATTGAGAACATAGTGCAGCTCCTTTCTGTAGAATGTGTACTATATCACGTAATACAGTTATTACAGTTATATGATAACACGTATTACAGTGTTTGTCAAGGGCTTTTTTTATTTTTCTGAAAAAATTTTTCCCGCAGACAGGTGAGTGTATGAGACATAAAAAAACGACGCACAGTTAAGAAACTGTGCGCCGCAATGATAAAAGGAGTTGATGTCTTACATTATTTTTTCTTGTAAGTTACCCATTCATAATATGCTGTAAGAGGAGTATTTCCGTTGTAGTGAGCGAGCCACTCGTCAACACCGCGTCCCGGCCATGTGTTCATCATGATCTTGCCGGCTGTCTTAGGAATGTTGCTGTTTGCAGTGTAAACAGGCTTGCCGTCAACGTACCATGTGATGTGATCGGGCTGCCAGTCGAAGCCGAATCTGTGGAACTCCTTAGATGAATCGAATCCGAGGTCGTACATGTACTCGTGACCGCCCTGACCGTTGGTGTAGTAGTTGAACTGTACCTTTGTAGTGTCCTTACCGAGGATCTCGATGTCTATCTCGTCCCAGGGGTTATTATCGGAAGGTCCTGTGTAGGTGAAGAATGAGGAAACAACACCGTCATTCTTGATAGCCTTCATGGAAGTCTCGTAGTAGCCGTAGTGGTAGAAATCTGTAGTTCTGTACTCGGCACCTGCATAGTTGTACTTGCCTGTTTTGTCCTTGTCAATAGAGAGAGTCAGGCAGCCTGTGTCGAGGGAAGTCTGGGACTTGTACCAGCCGCAGTCGAATGGATCGCCGTTCTCCCAGCCGTCGGAAGCGATGAATGTAGGAGTTGAACCCTTTCTGAAATCAGCTACGAGGTTTGCAGTAGCGTCCATGTAGTCTGTACCGGACTGCTGATTGTTGTTATTGTTATTGTTCTGGTTAGGATCGGGCTGCTGCCACTGTTCCCAGGGGTTCTGCTGCTGGTTGTTGTTGTTCTGGTTGGGATCGGGCTGCTGCCACTGTTCCCACGGATTCTGCTGCTGCTGATTATTGTTGTTGTTATTGTTGTTTGATGAACCGCTCTTCTTGTATGTTACCCACTCGTAGTAAGCTGTGAGAGGAGTATTGCCGTTGTAGTGAGCGAGCCACTCGTCAACGCCGCGTCCCGGCCATGTGTTCATCATGATCTTGCCTGCTGTCTTTGGAATGTTGCTGTTTGCAGTGTAAACAGGCTTGCCGTCAACGTACCATGTGATGTGGTCAGGCTGCCAGTCGAAGCCGAATCTGTGGAACTCCTTGGATGAATCGAATCCGAGGTCGTACATGTACTCGTGACCGCCCTGACCGTTGGTGTAGTAGTTGAACTGTACCTTTGTAGTGTCCTTACCGAGGATCTCGATGTCTATCTCGTCCCAGGGGTTATTATCGGAAGGTCCTGTGTAAGTGAAGAATGAGGAAACAACACCGTCATTCTTGATAGCCTTCATGGAAGTCTCATAGTAGCCGTAGTGGTAGAAATCTGTAGTTCTGTACTCGGCACCTGCGTAGTTGTACTTGCCTGTTTTGTCCTTGTCGATAGAGAGAGTCAGGCAGCCTGTGTCGAGGGAAGTCTGGGACTTGTACCAGCCGCAGTCGAAAGGATCGCCGTTCTCCCAGCCGTCGGAAGCGATGAATGTTGGAGTTGAACCCTTTCTGAAGTCAGCTACGAGGTCTGCTGTAGCATCCATGTAGTCTGTGCCTGACTGCTGATTGTTGTTATTATTGTTGTTGTTGTTGTTGTTCTGGTTTGGATCCGGCTGCTGCCACTGTTCCCAGGGATTAGGCTGGTTGTTATTGTTGTTGTTGTTGTTGTTGTTGTTCTGGTTGGGATCGGGCTGCTGCCACTGTTCCCATGGATTAGGCTGGTTGTTATTATTGTTGTTATTGTTGTTATTGTTGTTGTTGTTGTTGTTGTTGCCGTTTGCAGGTCCCGACTGGTTGTAAGTTACCCACTGATAACGTGCTGTAAGAGGTGTATTGCCGTTGTAGTGGTTGAGCCAGCCGTCAACGCCGCGTCCCGGCCATGTGTTCATCATTATCTTGCCTGCGGTCGTGGGGATATTGCTGTTTGCAGTGTAAACAGGCTTGCCGTCAACGTACCATGTGATGTGGTCGGGCTGCCAGTCGAAGCCGTAGGTATGATAACCCTCGGAAGCATCGAAGCCGAGATCGTACATGAACTCGTGTTTGCCCTGTCCCTGTGTATAGTAGTTGAACTGTACCTTTCTGGTATCCTTACCGAGGACTTCGATATCTATCTCGTCCCACGGATTGTCATCAGAAGGACCTGTGTAGGTGAAGAATGAGGAAACAACGCCGTCATTCTTGATAGCCTGCATTGAAGTCTCGTAATAGCCATAGTGATAGAAGTCGTTTGTTCTGTACTCGGCACCTGCGTAGTTGTACTTGCCTGTTTTGTCCTTATCGATAGAGAGAGTCAGGCAGCCTGTGTCGAGAGAAGTCTGGGACTTGTACCAGCCACAGTCGAAAGGATCGCCGTTCTCCCAGCCGTCGGAAGCAATGAAATACTTCGATGAGCCGTCACGGAAATCCTCGACCATAGTAGCGTTTGCGTTCATAGCGGTACCATAGTCCTTGATATTTGAAGTGGGGTTAACAACAGGAGCAGCAGTAGTAACAGGAGCCGCTGTTGTAACGATCACTGTAGTTGTCTGAACCTGAACAGGCTGTGTGTAGACAACGGGAGGTGTCGTCTGCACGGGCTGATCGCCGTTTGCCTGACCAGGATTCATGTAAGATTCAGGGAGAACGGAGATGAGTTTTGCATCATAGCGCTGGAGGGTAAGCGAATCATTTGCTGTTATACCGTCGCCGTTGAGGTACACATCTGCGTTCACCAGTCCCTGAGGCTGGAGGGGGTATTTTTGAGAGTTCGCAAGGTACTGGAGGATGAGGAGAGCATCAGAAAGACCGACTTCCTTGTCAAGATTGGCATCGCCCCAGGCAGTTGCGCTCTGATCGGCAGCATTGGCGGAAAGACTTCCGCCGTAGGCTGCTGCTGATATCATGGTAAATGCAGCTAAAGCTGCAGCTAATTTTTTGAATGATTTTTTCATGCTGATTAGCCCCTTTCAGTTGGTATTGACAGCCGCTGAGTGCTTGCAATGCGGCATCGTTTTCAATATTTCCTATAATTATAATACCCGCAAGAGGAAAATAAGTATATTATATTATTGCTAAAAATAGCATAATCATGATGTATCAGCAGAAAAAAACAGCCGTCGGAGCGTTCCAACGGCTGTTAAAGTTATGTTTATTTGTTATTTCAGTTCGGGCATTATATGGCTCAGCTGATACTGTTTTTTGTATTCCTTCGGGGTTGAACCCGTGAATTTTTTGAACACTTTTATGAAGTGGCTCTGCGAACTGAAACAGAGCAGATTGCTTATTTCAAGGTCCGTATACTCGGTAAAGAGAAGGAGCGATGAAGCTTCTTCGATCTTAAGCTTGTTTACGTATTCGCTGAAAGCCATACCCGTTTCGTTCTTGAAAAGCCGTGAGAGGTAAGCAGAGCTTATCTTAAGATGCTCGGCAGCGTCTTCAAGGAGTATCCTGCTGTGAAGGCGTGTTATAATGTACTCGATAGCGTGGACTATCTGTTTTGAGCAGATGCCGCTGAGTTTTACGTTACGCATCTTATTGGTATAACCCTCGATCATTTCAAGGTGGATAGCGCGTATCTCTTTTTCGGTAGAAGCTTTATCGGTCTTATTTATATAATAGTCGCTGAGACTGTATGAATCCTCGGGAGTCATACCGCCGTTAATGCATGCACGGGCAATGAGTGCGGCAAGTACGATAAGGTGGTATTTAAGGTTTCTGAGGGGATCGTCGCTGAGGATACCGCATCCCTCAAAGAAGAGCGGCTGCATAAAGACCTTTACGAGCTCCATGTTACCTGAGCAGATACTCTCGTAGAAAGCGATCTCGCGATCGAAGGAAGTATGCTCGAAGTTTTCCTCGTGCTGAGAGAACAGATAGGAAGCGATACTTTTTTCATAGCTTTCATTCATAACGTCTCACCTCGGTATAATTAGTGGATTATCAATAACTGCCTTAAGACGGTTATTGAGCATATGTTTATTACATCACTATTATAACACAAAACCGCAGAAATTGCAATAAAAAGGCAAAAATTACATTTTTTACCGCTGATTGTAAAATATGGACGGCTTATCAGTTTTTATTTTCGGCAATGAGAGTACGCAGTGCAGCGATATCAAAGCTGTTTATTTTACCGTCTTCGTTTATGTCTCCCGAACCTGCAAGGGACTTTGTTTTGCAAAGCAGGAAATCGTTAAGGCAAATAAGGTCATTTTCGTCCGTATTTCCGTCCTTATTGACATCGCCCTTTATTTCAGTGCCGATACTGCTGAGGTCGACCTGAGCGAATTTTCCGTCCTCTGTACTGTATCTCCAGAGCGTATCATCGGTCCTTGTGAAATAGACAGATACCTTGTCCTGTTCCTCATTTATGTAGTTGAAAAGGTATCGCTTTACGTGGGTAATGGACTTTGTCTGTCCCAGAAGATTGAGGGTAAGAACATCATCATCTGTAATGATGTAATTTTTGATGACGTTCATCCTGTCGCCTCTTATGATGTTTAATCCGAGATAGAAAAAGTCGGAATCCTTATAGTAGGTCGGATTGTCCTTAAGCTCCACAACTTTACCGTTATCGGCAAGATGTGCTTTGCCGTCGAAGGTTATGTAAACGTCATCGTAGGAAGTATGGTCTGAATTGTAGCTTTGATTGTTCAGATAGTAGTGATAGCCTACAGATTCCACGTTCTCAGCGATTTTTTCCGCACTTTTGCTGCTGTATTTCCAGAGCACATCGTTTTCGTCGATATAAAAATTACCGAAACCGCTTTTAACGTTCATGATACCAGTATGATAATTGCCGTCCAGATCTATCATTTCTCCGCTGTTGTCCTCATATACGGTCGTACTGAATTTATTCGGGTTTTCGATGAAGCCTTTGAAATCATCGGTTATCAGGTATGTAGAATATTCACCGTCCGAGTAAGTAAGTCCGTATAGTTTATTATCTTCCGAGATCATACGTTGATTCTGTATATCGACTATCTCAGAGCCGTTATGGTTGACCTTATTATCGCCGAAATAAATGCTTCCGTCTGTTTTGATAACCAAGTTCCTGTATAATGTGGAACTACCGATCCATATTGCATCCTGCGCTGCTGTAACTATGTCATCATACTGCATAATAAACGAATCCATATGATCGTATTTGTAAAGCTTGTTATCTGATATTACTGCATTTCCGCCTAAGCTCGAGAGCGTATATTCGGGAAAATCTTCAAGTCCCGGTTTTTCTACTACCGAAGTTATGCTTACGGGATCTTTTCCTGTAAGCGGAGGATCTTCGGGAGTTGAGTCCACAACAGTTATTTTACCGCTGTGAATCTCCTTTCCGTTATAAGTCACGGTATAGGTGGACTCGCCTTCTTTATATCCGAAGGCTGAACATGCGGTGTCCTTTGATTTACGCAGGTTCAGAGCGCTGTCGCCTGATATCTCAATATTTACATCCTGTCCGAGGAAGAGTCCGATAGGTGAACCGCCGACAATAGCCTCGAAGTTCTTTTCAACAGTAACATCGTCCGTCCATTTAATGATATCGATTTTCTGCTGATCGGTTATCTGGTCCATATCGGAGATGTGCATACGTCTGAGGTCCATATCCTTTGCAAAGGATATATCGGTAATGGGAACTCCTGTAAGGTAAAGCTCCCTGATAGAATCCATTTCTGCAAGAAAAGAAAGATCGGTGAAATCACCGCCTCTGAGATCGAGACATTCAAGCTTTTTCATTTCTTTAAGGAATGACAGGTCGGAAATGTTTTCAAGATCAAATGATCCAAATACCGTGTTTTTGAATTCCTCTTCCGTAACGATGCCGTCGAGGTTTTCATCGGCAAAGCAGTATTCAATAAGCTGGTCGTAAACAGCTTTATCGAGTTTAACGGGGACAGCTGCGGAGTCTTCGGCTTTTGCAAAGGTAAATGGCATATTGGTGAGCATAGAGACTGCGGCAGCCAGTGATAATAGTTTTTTCATTAGATCCATCCTTTCAAAAATAAGATAAGACAATTATATCACGTCCGATATGGGATTTCAATGTTTATTTATGTACAAAAAAGCCTCCTGTATGCAATAACAGGAGGTTCAGCTTGTCAAAAAAGTATGGATTCATCAGGGAACGCCCTCTCTTGCAGGGCGTTCCCTCTTTCAAAACAGTCCACCGGACTGTTTTGAAATTCACCCTTTGCTGGGCGCTTCGTATCGCAGGGCTCTGCCCTGCACCTGCCAGAGGCGCCGCCTCTGGACTCCGCTAAAGGGATAGCATCCCTTTAGAATCCCCGAATTAATGGTTTCATTGTTTTTTTATGTACAAAAAGCCCCCTGTATGCAATAACAGGAGGCTGTAAAACTACATTCAGATAAGGGATTCGCCGTCGCCCATAACGTCGATATCAACTGCGGTAGCATTCTCGAGGTGGAAAGTCATCATTTTCTTGCCTGTTGTTTCGTTGTAGAGAGCTTTGAGCTCGGGAGCACCTGCCAGAATAGCATTTGCGTACTTTTCATCTGTTTCAAAAACAGCTTTTCCCGTATAGCGGAGCCAATGTCCGTTTGATTTGCAGGCAACTATCTCACAGAGAGGATTAGCCAGGAGCTGTTTGTAGACGTCCTTGAAATCGCCTATTCCGAATATGACCTTTTCATCCATATCAAGGTGTGCGCCGAGGGGACGGAGCTTAGGCTGGTTGCCGTCGGTAGTTGCAAGGAAGAATATTCCTGCCTCAGTAAGAAAATCGTTAATTTTGCTCATTAAAAGCACCTCCGTTATTATATTAGCACTGAATAACAGCGCCTGTTATTATTTTACATCATCAGTGGACTTTTGTCAAATCCTTTAAAATAGCATGTATCATTCGGGGAATGTATTGCGGAAGGCAAGGAAGTTCTTTCCGTCCTCGGGACCGTATATCGCAAAGCATACATCGCTGAAATACCTGCCGAGACCGTCATCGCAGAGTGCGGTCCTGAACGCCTTTGAAACGTCATCGGGAGAATTGCCGAAGGCACCGCATCCCCATGCACCGAGGATTAGTGAACGGTAGCCGTTTTCCACAGCGATACACAGCATTATGCGGATACGGCGGAGGATAGTCTCGTTTATCTTTTTGCCCGATGCGAATATTGCCGCACCTCTTTTATTGGGTGCAGGGAGAGTTATTACGCCGACGCTGAAAGGGGAGTCGGTAAGGTTGCATTTATGGTCCCTGAAAACGCATACATTGTCCGAAAGGAGCATATAGTCGGATTCAACAGCGTTGATGTGAGTGTTGTTGTATTTATACATTTCGGATGCGGCATCAGAGGAGATAGAAGCATAAAGTGTGCTGCACCTGCAAAGGGCTTCTTCCTGAGCGTTTGCACCGAGTCGGAATCCGCCGCCTACACTGTGAGCGTTGGCGAAATTCATTACAAGGGGATGTTCAAAGCGTGAAGCCGCCGCGTAGGAGTCCTCTGTAGTAACGGTTATGCTGCACATGTCTCCTGTTTTTTCTGCGGATGAATATTTTTCCAGCAGCTTTGCACCTGCATCGGGAGAATATACCTTTACAGCTTCCGGTTCGGAAGTTGTGAGCTTTATTGTTCTGCCGTCAAGCTGATACTGACCTGCCTTTGTGATCTCGATAGTTTCATTGGCGATCTTTATGTTGTTCATAGAAAAATCCCTCCTGTTTTATTGCTCCACTAACTAACTCTTGAAGAATTATGGCGCAGAACCGTAAGCGAAAGGCAAGGAAGAAAGGCACAGGAATACTGACGTATTGCAAGGCTTTCTGACGAAGTATTTCGCTTTCGGGACAAGCAAGAAAATTCAGGAGTTAGTTGGTGGAGCAATAGTATTATACAGCAGAAGGGAGGTATTTGTCAATATTATTCTGTTCTCAGTGCGACAACAGGATCCTTCTTGGCAGCGCTTCTTGACGGGATAAGTCCCGAGATAAGGGTGAGAAGTACGCTGATAGTAATGAGTATCAGAGCTGCGGGAAGAGGAAGAACTGCCCGTAGGTTCGTTATACCTGTAAGAGCCTTGATTATCGCATTTATCGGTATAGTCAGGAGCGCCGAGATGATGACTCCGAGAAGTCCCGAGGAGAAACCGATAAGCATCGTTTCTGCATTGAACATGTTGCTTACGTTCCTCTTTGAAGCACCTATGGCACGGAGTATACCTATCTCCTTTGTACGTTCCTGTACCGAGATAAGTGTTATAACTCCTATCATGATAGACGAAACGATGAGCGAAATGCTGACGAATGCAATGAGTACATAGGTTATGGCGTTGATGATTGTTGTTATACCGCTCATCATTATGCCTACATAGTCGGTGTACTTTATCTGCTGCATCTCGTCCTTGCCCTCGTTGTAGTCACTGATAGCGTCCTCGATAACGTCCTTGTTCTCGAAGGATGAAGCGTAGAGGTTAACTGCGGAAGGTTCATCAAGGTCGATATATCCCATTGAGCGGAGATTATCCTCGTAGGTAGAGGAGGAGAACTCCATTATCTGGTCATAGTAGTAAGCGCAGTCTGCGGTGGACATGGACTGCATGAGGGCATCGAGTCCCTTTATCATGTCTTCGGGCTTCATTGCTGCAAGTCCCTTTGCGGCTTCCTGTGCGTACTGAGCCTTTATCTGCTCCTGAACTGCCATAGTGTAGACGTTTTTGATATCATCGTCCGACATATTTTTAAGGTAGTTCTTTATATCGTTTTCGGACATGCTCATCTGCTGTGACATCATCTGTATCATAGCGTTTTCCATATCCTCACGCTTGGCGTTGTTCAGACTGTCGGCAGTCATTTTCTGCAATTCCGCTTCTGAGGGGATAGTGCTGAGCTGCATGAATACAGCAATCTTATCCTGCTGGTTCATAGAGCCGATGTATTTGCGGAATACCTCCTCCTTTTCATCGTCGGAGAGAGTACCTGTATTGGACTTGAAAGGAAGTCCGCTGATAACGTCCTTATCGGGAGTATCAAGCTGTGCTTTGATGACATCAGCTTCACGGGAATTGCTGATTATATACTCGGTAAGCTCTTTTGTATAGCCGATAGAACCTGTGAGCATAGCGGCTGTAGCGTCCTCGTCGGGACGGATGATACCCGATATCTTTACGGGTAGTCCCTTATCGTAGAGGTACTGAAGACCGGTATCTGTCTCGCGGAGGTCGGTGTAGAGTCCCGTAGCTTCATCGTAGCTGTAGCAGTCGGAGTTGAGGACTACCCTGTACTCTGAATCGCACACTTCCTGATAGCTCCATTTTTTCTGCTTGAACTCGCCCAGTGTCTTGCCATTCATAGCGGCATCCATGATAGTGTCTATCTCTTCCTTGGGTTCAAGACCGAGAGCGTAAAGTGCAAGGTCGTTGAGCTGATTGCTGCTGTCAAGGACGAGAACTATCTCATCGTAGCTTGTAGGCCATGAGCCGTACACAAGGTCGTACTGCTTCTCGATAAGGGGACTTATGAGTTCTCCGTTCCTGCCCGAGAGCATTTCCTGCCAGAGCTTTCCTGCGGTATTGCTCGTCATCATACCGCCGCCCATCATAGGTGAAGAAGAGGCGCCGCTCATCATGGACATATCGATGTTCATGCTTTCGGCGATAAGTTCGCTCATAAGCTGCTGAGCATCGGAGATGATGATACTGCCGTCAACGTTCTTGGTATAGACCAGCATATCGTAATCGTAGGAATACTGAACTCCGTTGAGAGCCTCGTGAAGGGAAGAATTTTCGTCGCTTTTTTCCTTCTCGACGAAAGCCTTGAAGGAGCGGAGGTCGTTCTCGTTGCCTTCCGTATCGTTGAAGGCGTTGACTATCTCATATACCGATGAACGCTTGTAGACGCCGTCCATTTCGTGGTCGGACTCCTCTTTTCCGTGTTTCATGAAGGTCTCCATAATTGAGGAGAGGTCGGTATTTGTCTGCTCGATAGTAAGGGGATAGGAAGAAAGTGTTTCCTCCTGTATCGCATCGATGTAGTTCTGAAAGCCCTGTGACACCGAGTAGATAAGAGCTATACCGATGATACCGATGCTTCCTGCGAAGGAGGTGAGCATTGTACGTCCCTTTTTGGTGAAGAGGTTTTTCAGTGAAAGTCCGAGAGAGGTACCGAAGGACATGGAAGGCTTTTTCTTTCTGCCCTTGCTTGTTTCGGCGGTTGACTTGTCGGATTCTGCTTCTGAGGCTGTTTCTTCCTCGGTAAGGGGCATCGTGTCCTCCTGTATAACGCCGTCCAGCATACGAACTGTACGTGTAGCGTACTCTTCTGCAAGGTCGGGGTTATGAGTTACCATGATTACCAGTCTGTCCTTGGCGATATTCTTCAGTATATCCATTACCTGAACGCTGGTCTTTGTATCAAGGGCACCTGTTGGCTCGTCGGCAAGGATGATATCGGGATCGTTAACTATAGCACGGGCGATAGCCACACGCTGCATCTGTCCGCCCGACATCTCCGAGGGACGCTTGTTGAGCTGATTGCCCAGTCCCACTTGTTCAAGAGCTTTTTTTGCACGTTCACGGCGCTCCGACTTTGATACGCCCGAAAGAGTCAGTGCAAGCTCAACGTTCTGGAGAACGGTCTGGTGAGGGATGAGGTTATAGCTCTGGAAAACGAAGCCGATGGAGTGGTTTCGGTAGGCATCCCAGTCCCTGTCCCTGAAGTCCTTTGTGGACCTGCCGTTGATGATGAGGTCGCCCTCTGTGTACTGGTCGAGTCCGCCGATGATGTTGAGCATAGTAGTCTTGCCGCATCCCGAGGGACCGAGTATCGCCACGAATTCCGATTTGCGGAATGAAAGGTCTATACCCTTCAGAGCGTGGACGGTGTTTTCACCTGCAAGGTAATCCTTTTTGATACCTTTTAGTTCAAGCATATTTATCCTCCTTAGTGTAAGCTGTCGGCAGCGCCGGAATGTACGGAATGCCGTCAGTAAGAAAATTTCTCCCTGTTTATGGCAGGGAGAAATTTTAACATCTGTCTGTGAGCTTATTTAACAACGAAGCTCAGTATCTTGTTTGCTCTGTAAATGGTCTTGATGATGTTCTTGCCCTCGATAGCCGCAGCGACCTTTTCGTCAGCCTTTGCAGCTTCAACAGCAACGCTTTCTTCGCAGTCTGTAGGTACGTTTACAGTAGCCTTGAGCTTACCGTTTACCTGTACAGCGATAGCAACTTCGTCATCAACAAGCTTTGCTTCATCATATGAAGGCCACTGTGCAACTGATATGAAGCCTTCGCCGCCGAAGCTCTCCCATATCTCCTCGCAGAGATGCGGAGCAAAAGGACAAAGGAGCTTGAGCATAGTGAGGTACTGTTCCTTGCCGATGCTGCCTTCAGCCTCGGCATCGTTCATGAATGTCATGAGAGCAGCGATAGCTGTGTTGTACTTCATCTTCTCTATATCGTCGGATACCTTCTTGATAGTCTTGTGGAGCTTGCTTTCAAGTCCGCTTACGGGAGCGTCCTGAACAGATTCCGAAAGGTTAGCCACACGGTCGAGGAAGCGCTTGCAGCCTCTGAGTGAGCTGTCGCTCCACGGGATAGCTGCGCTGTATTCGCCCATAAAGAGTACGTAAGTTCTGAGAGTATCCGCACCGAAGCGGTCAACTATTTCAAGGGGATCAACAACGTTGCCCTTGGACTTGCTCATCTTGCTTCCGTCAGGACCGAGGATGAGTCCCTGAGCACTTCTCTTCTTGTAAGGCTCAAATGTTGGAACTGCACCGATATCGTAGAGGAAGTGGTGCCAGAAGCGTGAATAGATCATATGTCTTGTAACATGCTCCATTCCGCCGTTATACCAGTCTACAGGCATCCAGTATTTCAGCTTTTCTGGATCTGCGAGAGCCTTGTCATTGTGAGGATCGATGTATCTGAGGAAGTACCATGAAGAACCTGCCCACTGAGGCATTGTATCGGTCTCTCTCTTTGCATCGCCGCCGCACTTTGGGCACTTGCAGTTAACGAATGAATCTATCTTAGCCAGAGGGGACTGACCGTCCTCACCGGGCTGGAAGTTCTCAACATCAGGCAGACGGAGAGGGAGCTCCTCGTAAGGAACAGCAACCATTCCGCAGCTCGGGCAGTGAACTATCGGGATAGGCTCGCCCCAGTAACGCTGACGGTTGAATGCCCATTCCTTCATTTTATACTGTACGGCAGCTTCGCCTGTGCCGTTCTTTTCAAGCTCCTCTATCATGCGCTTGATAGAGTCCTTCTTGTTGTTGTAGCCGTTGAGGAAGCCTGAGTTGACCATTTCGCCGTCGCCTGCATAAGCCTCCTTGGAGATATCGCCGCCGAGTATTACCTCGCGGATATCAATGCCGAACTTCTTTGCGAAGTCGTAGTCACGCTGGTCGTGAGCAGGAACAGCCATGATAGCACCTGTACCGTAGCCGACCATAACATAGTCAGCGATGAATACGGGAACTTCCTCGCCGTTTACAGGGTTCACAGCAGTAAGACCTTCAAGCTTTACGCCTGTCTTGTCCTTGTTGAGCTGAGTACGCTCGAATTCGCTCTTCTTAGCGCACTCGTCCTTGTAAGCGTTTACAGCGTCCATATTCTTTATCATTGAAGCGCACTTCTCGATGAGCGGATGCTCGGGAGCGATTACCAGGAAAGTAACGCCGAAGAGAGTGTCGGGACGTGTTGTGTATACCTTTATTTTTTCGTCATTTCCGCTGATGCCGAAGTTTACGAATGCACCCTCGGAACGTCCTATCCAGTTTTTCTGCTGAGCCTTGATGTTCTCGGGGTAATCCACCTCTTCAAGTCCTTCAAGGAGCTTATCAGCGTATCTTGTGATGCGGAGGTACCATACTTCCTTTGACTTCTGTACGATGTCGCTGTGGCAGATATCGCACTTTCCGCCCTGGCTGTCCTCGTTTGAGAGAACGACCTTGCAGGAAGGACAGTAGTTGACCATAGTCTTGTCACGGAAAACGAGACCATTCTCGAACATTTTGAGGAATATCCACTGAGTCCACTTATAGTAGTCCTCATCTGTAGTATCGATAACGCGGTTCCAGTCGAAGGAGAATCCCACACGTTTCATCTGCTCTGTGAAATGAGCGATATTCTTATCGGTAACGACTCTCGGGTGAGTATTGGTCTTTATAGCGTAGTTTTCGGCAGGAAGTCCGAAAGCATCGAAGCCGATAGGGAAGAGTACGTTATAGCCTTCCATGCGGCGTTTTCTTGAAACTGCTTCAAGACCTGCATAAGCCTTGATGTGACCAACGTGCATACCTGCACCGCTTGGATATGGGAACTCAACGAGTCCGTAGAATTTCGGCTTTGAGCTGTTGTCCTCAGCGCCGAAAACATTGGCAGTCTCCCATTTCTTCTGCCACTTGGGTTCATAGCTTTTGAAATCGATATTCATTGTTTATTCCTCCAATATACCTGTTTGGAAGCGACAGGTAAAAATAACATAAGGTGGTGTGCAGGTGCCATTCGAGCATACTAACACATAATATAACATTATATCATGAAGATGAGAATATGTCAATAGCGGCGTTCCTTTCAGAAATCACTGCTTTCTGCTTTCTGATCTCTGCGCACTGATAACCGAATAAATTTGTATACAAGATTGACAATCATGTAAAAATAGTATATAATGTATAGGATAATAATACAGCTTTAAAGCTGATCGGGGTGAAAAAACTGCTATGAAAAAATACACGGGACAGATAATCTTCAATCTGATCGTTGCTCTTTCGGGAGCATTGCTCTACGGAGCGGCGGGAATAGGGGATTCAACGGGAGCTTCTATAGCTTTCGTGCTGGTGCTTATGTCGCTTCTCAGCGGAGGCAACTATTACTTCATCAAGCTTGCTTCCACGGGAAAGAAAGCCTTCCAGCCTTCCTACGTCATCAACGAGCAGACATTTGATAATCTCAATGAACCCAAGGACTACCTTGAAGTCATGAAGAACCTTAAGAACTATCCGCTGTGCCGTCAGGAGGCATCTCGTATGATCGAACAGTGGGAGCTCTATAAGAAGAAGTCCGAAGCTCTCGATGCCATAACCTCCAGCGGAGGCGTCTATGAGGTTGTAAATCAGGACGTTGAATCGGTCATGCTGAACAATATGACGCTTTTCATGAAGCGTTCGGCAATTCTCCAGGCTGCATCACGTCAGGATGAGATAAACATGCACAGAGCTTACCTGAGAGAGCTTACGGGACGAAATGAGAAGATACTTAACGACTATACGAATCTGCTGATCGAAGCTTCACAGCTTACAGGCGATGATTCGGGCAAATCCGAGGTAAAATCGCTCAATCTCATTATAGATTCCATAAGAGAATACAGGAAAGAACTTGAAAGAGAGGTAAATGAATAATGAAATCAAGCAAAGCACCGCTTCTGATAGCAGTTGTCGGAGTTATCGCAACAATGGCTATCATGATAGCTCTTATCTCAAAGCCTGTTAAGGATAACAGGAACGAGCCAAGGGGTTCGGCAAGCAATATCACTATCGATAATCCCGAACAGGTACTTACAAAGTCCCTTAAGGACATCAAGGTAAAAACAGCTACAAAGCGTCAGGGTACAGTTGATTACTCCGACAAGGCTGCTGCAAATCTTCCTAATATCGAAACAAAATATCCTCTTACGGTAGAGGGTACAGGCGATGTTGACATCGAGATATTCTCGACCTCCGAAAAGGCAGGAAAGAATAACAACGGCTGGCTCAACGAGATAGCACAGCAGTTCAATTCTCAGAACAACAAGCTTTCAAACGGCAAGACGGTATCAATAAGCGTAAGAAGCATACCTTCGGGAGCTTCATCCGATTACATATCCAATAACGTTTATGTTCCGCAGGCTTATACTCCTTCAAACACTCTCTTCGGAGAGCTTGCTGTCGCACAGGGCGCAAAGCTTGATCTTGCGGCAGAATCTCTCGTATCCAATACAGCAGGCATCGCTATTTCACGTACAGCATCTTCCGAAATACAGAGCAAGTACGGTTCGGTAACTTTTGAAACCGTAGTTGATTCAGTAGTGGACGGCGAGCTTCAAATGGGTTACACTTACCCCTATACTTCCGCTACAGGACTTAACTTCCTCGTAAATGCTCTTCAGTATTTCGACGGAAACGATATGCTCAGCCAGGGTGCTGTTTCAAAGTTCCAGCAGCTTCAGAAGGGCATTCCCTTCGTATGCTACACTACCGACCAGATGGTAAACGCTATGCAGAACGGTACATTACAGGCAGGCGTTGTTGAGTATCAGGCATACACAAACAGTCCTGTACTCAAAGGCTCTTACGATTTCATACCTTTCGGCTATAAACACAGCAATCCTCTTTACAGCGTCGGTGACCTTTCAGCTGACCAGCGTGAAGCTTTACAGAAGTTCGTTGACTATGCACTTAACGATCAGTCACAGTCGCTTGCAAAGAAGTACGGATTCGATCCGGACGAGAGCTACAGCTACAATACAAAGCAGATAAGCGGTTCCGACATCATGAACGCACAGCGTCTCTGGAAGCAGGAAAAAGATTCGGGTACTCCGACTATCGCACTCTTCATTGCCGACGTTTCGGGAAGTATGAACGGCGATCCGCTTCTCAGACTCAAGGAGTCACTCCTTGAAGCCTCCAAGAACATAAAGGCTGAGAACCATATTGGACTTCTTTCATACAGCGATGATGTAACACTCGAGCTTCCGATCGGTGAGTTCGGACTGGAACAGCGTTCCTACTTTGCAGGTGCAGTCGAGAATCTTCGTGCAGGCGGAAATACTGCTACATATGACGCACTGCTTGTAGGTATAGACATGATAAACAAGGCAAAGCAGGATATGCCCGAAGCCAAGACTATGATATTCGTACTCAGTGACGGAATGTGCAACCGCGGAGTTGATTTCAAGACTTCGGCAGGTATAGTTAATCACTACGGCATACCGATCTACACTATAGGCTACAACGAGCAGATAGATTCTCTTAAGGAACTCTCGTCCATAAATGAGGCTGTCTATATCGACGCAGATAACGACGACGTTGTATACGAGCTCTCAGCTCTCTTCAACGCTCAGATGTAAAATAATTTGGGGATTCTAAAGGGATACCATCCCTTTAGCGGATTCCAAAGGCAGAGCCTTTGGTGGGGTTAGAGGGGCAACGCCCCTCAATCTACAAAGCGCCCCGCAAAGGGTGAATTTCAAAACAGTCCGGTGGACTGTTTTGAAAGAGGGAACGCCCTGCAAGAGAGGGCGTTCCCTGATAAAACCATTCTTTTTTGAAAAGCTGAACGGCATATCATAACGATATGCCGTTTTTATTTATAGCTTTATCCATGCACTAAAGCATGAATCGTCACAGGAAAGCTTTAGTTTATAGCCGTTTCTCCTTAAAGCGGTGTCAGCTATAGAGAGTCCGAGTCCGCTGCTGTTTTTGTCGTGACGTGAGGCATCACCCTTGACAAAAGGCTTTTTAAGTCCCTTGATATCGACCTTACGGGTAACATCGTTTGTTATGCGGTATTCGCTGTTTTTCATAGTGACGCTGATGCTTCCGCCTTTGGGTGTGTATTTCACCGCATTGGAAACGAGGTTCTCGATCGCATCGGTCAATGTAGCTTCCTCAGCATTTATACCGTAATTACCTTCAATGCTTAGAGTTATCTTACGTTCTTCAAGCTGTAATCTGTACTTCTCAAAGGCGTTTTCGGTGAGACTGCGCAAGCTTACCTTACTTATCACACGCTTCTGCATTTTTTCGATCTCGGCGAGCTTAAGAGTCTTTTTTATCATAGAGTCGGTATAGGCGACGTTCTCCATTATCGAGCCGAGATATCGCATTTCCTTTTCGTCTGCAATGTCCTTGCGCTGGTCAATGAGATTTTCGGCATATCCGCCTATAGCTGCAAGTGGAGTTTTCAGGTCGTGGGCGAGGTTATTGGTTAGAGTACGCTGATAGTCCTCCATAGCGCAGGAAGTCTTGTTCAGGAAGCCTTTGACCGCACTGTATATCAGGGCAATTATGGTTAACAGAATGAATAATACGATAAAATCAAATATAAAGATCACCTTGGCGAGTATATAGATATTATCAGGCAGTGTCCTGTAGTAAGTAATGTAAACGAGCTTCTGTCCATTATAATCAATAACGTTAGCGGCTTTGGCTATATTCGGGTTATAGCGCAGATTTAAGCTATACCATTCTTCATAATTGCCGTATTCTCTGACAAGAGTTTCATCTACAGCAGTTCCCATTGAATCTGCTTCTTCACGAGCCTGAATATACTTCTCGCGTGTATAATAATAGTTTTTGATATTATTACAGAACTCCTTATCGGAGTTGCAGAACATCGTTGTCCAACCTGTGGGTGGCTCATCATATTTTTCGGGATCATAATATGTATCCTTGCGTTCAATAAGTTCATAATTGCTGTCGTCGCAGTCTATGAAAATGGTATCTGTTACTACTATATCTATGGGTTCAGCAATTATGCCGTCCTCTGTTGGCTCGTCATAATAGTGCATTTTCCCTGTAGATAGTTCAACTTCGTGCGGGATAAATGTATGGTCCGATCGATTGACATAGGCGCTTTTTATTTTGTAATCATAATATTCACCTGTCTGCATTGAACGATCATCAAATAGTCTCTTCTTTATGCAATAGGCTGTAAGCTTTTTGTTTCCGAGACTCTCTAAATCACAAGTATACAAGTTGTTCAGAATCGTATGATACTTATTTGTATTTTTATCAGTCGGTTCAGACTTGATAAAGATCACTTCTTTTGAATTATCGGCTGCAATATCCTTACTGTATATAACTGAACCCAATATAAAATTACCGCATAAAAAATCAAGATCAGCGCCTTTTTTTGCAAGTTCATGAGCGATCCAGCTTATTATCTCTGTATCAAGACTCATAATAGAAATTCCGAATATATCAGCACTGGAACTTACTTCAGCAAAACCTCGATAACTATGGCTTACGAGAAATGCATCAAAATTTATATCAGTAATTTCAATATCCCCGGATTCACTTAGTTCATTTATAATTTCAATATTTCTTGAATGTATATTCTCAACATAATCTGTGTATTTTTCTGTAATTAGTTCAAGATCATGTGCTTCAATGCGCCTTGCACCTATTGCCGATGCTATCAGAACTATTACCATACACCACGGAAAAATGTTTTTGAACGTTCTTCTTTTGCGCTTATCGAGGAATTTTGTGAAGCGGTTAACTTTCATATTTACACCTCCTTATTATTCGCTTATATACTGTTCCTGCAACGGCTTTATCGGAACGATTATTACAGCTTTACAACTGCTGTGAATTGTGAATCGTCGCAGGAGATGGTAAGCCTGTATCCGTTTCTGTTGAGGGCACTTTCAGCTATAGAGAGTCCGAGTCCGCTGCTGTTTTTGTCATGACGTGATGAGTCTCCCTTGACGAAAGGTTTTTTTAGCTCACTTGTATCGATTTTTTGGGTAACATCGTTTGTAATGCGGTATTCTCTATCCTGTATATTGACAGTTATGCATCCGTCTTTGCGTGTGTATTTCACCGCATTGGAAACGAGGTTCTCGATCGCATCGGTTATTGTAGCTTCCTCTGCTTCGACAGTGGTGTCGCCGTTGATGCTGAGGGTTATGTTCCTCTCTTCAAGCTGTAATCTGTACTTCCCGAAGGCATTTTCGGTGATATCGCGCAAGCTTACCTTACTTATCACAAGCTTCTGCATTTTATCTATCTCGGCGAGTTTAAGAGTCTTTTTTATCATAGAGTCGGTATAGGCAACGTTCTCCTTTATCGAGCCGAGATAACGCAACTCCTTTTCGTCTGCGCTGTCCTTGCGCTGTTCAATGAGGTTTTCGGCATAGTCACCAATGGCCGCAAGTGGAGTTTTCAGGTCGTTGGCGAGTTTATTGGTGAGAGTCCGCTGATAGTCCTCCATAGCGTGGGAAGCCTTGTTGAGGAAGCTTTTGACCACACTGTATATCAGGGAGATAATAGTTAATAATAAAAAATAGTCAATCAAACAACGGATAAATACATACTTTTGGTTTTTAAGTATCGGTTCAAATGTATAATATGTAACGTAATCAAATTCCTGATCATTAACTTTTATTGTATCTTCAATTTTACCTAAATTAAATGCACCGTTTTTGATCTCCATATCTTCCTTTAGAGCTAAAAAATCTTCATACTTAGCCTTCCGTTCATACTTATCCCTATCATTCGGAATGGTTTGATAATCCCTGAGCGCATCAACGAACTCCTTATAGTTATTATGCCATGGTGAAAAGTATACGCCGTTAAACGCAGGATATACGGCTTCACCATTATCTATTTCTGATTGAAGGACTTTATTATTTATTAATTGGTAATTGCTGTCATCAAAATCAATGACTATTTTTTCTGTTACAGCATCTTTCGGTTCGATCTCATTACCGTCTTCATCCACAACTCTCTTTCCCTTGATCACTTCTATTTCGTGCGGAACAAATGTTTGATCGTTTGGGTTTACATATATACTGTTCACTTCATAACGATAAGAAGTACCTGTTTCATATTCAGCATAGGAATCCCAGGAATTGTATTTATAAAAATCCTCACGAATTTTAAACAATTCCTCATTGCCGAGCTTATCCATATCACAGGTATAACGATGCAGATCATAATAATCACTATAATGTTCAAAATCATCACTGTTGTCGGCATCAGGCGGTTTCTGAAATAAAACCGTTGCATACATTTTATTAATATTATCTGAATAATAGTTTCCTTGTTCATCAGAAATGTAGGATACAATTATACAATCAAATATGTTGACTTCGAAAAATTTAGCATGGAATTTACAGCACCAGATCCAAAAAGGTTTGTAATGAAAAAATGGAGATATGATCATAGTTGATAAAGGTGGTACAGTATAAAAAAACCAAATATGGTCATTTGCGAGATATGTCCTTGTACCGAGCGCATCAATATTGATATCTGAATAATCATAATCATCATGATTTAAAAGCTCTGTCCAACGAGAGCGTTCGTCTTTAATATAATCTACCAACATATCTTCCTTAAAATCCGTATCTTTTTTTACTGAATTATTTGCTAAAACCGCTGACAGTATCAGACTCAGTACCATACACCACGGAAAAATGTTTTTGAAAGTCCTTCTTTTGCGTTTGCCGAGGAATCTCGTGAAGCGGTTCACTTTCATATTTACCCCTCCTTATTCGGTCAGTTTATAACCTCTTCCTACAAGTGTTTTTATCTGAGAACCTGCGGGACCGAGTGCCTTTCTCAGCTTTTTTATATGATTGTCAACGACTCTGTCGCTGCCGAAATAGTCATATCCCCAGACCACATCCAGAAGCTTGTTCCTGTCCACAACCCAGTTGACGTGATCCAGAAGATAGCGCAGTATAGCGAACTCCTTAGGTGGAAGCTCAACTTCATTTCCGTCCGCAAAGCAGCGCAGAGTACGGGTATCGAGAGTTATCTTACCGCAGACCAGTGTGAAAGACTCGGGACGTCTCTCTGCACGTCTTATCAGCGCCTCGCACTTCATGAAGAGTGCGGAAAGGAGGAATGGTTTGACTATATAGTCGTCGCATCCGAGGTCGTAGCCGTAGAGCACATCCTCCTCGCGTCCTCTTGCGGTGATGAAAATGACGGGTATATCGCAGGTGCGGCGTATCTTTCGGCAGAGCGAGAAACCGTCCGTACCGGGAAGCATGATGTCGAGCAGTACAAGGTCATGGTCGCCGAGACTGTTCTCTATGACTTCGATAGCATCGTCGCCCGTGTTTACTGCGGTAACAGCACTTCCCTTATTGGTGAAGTATTCGGTTATAACTTCGCATATCTGAAGATCGTCCTCGATCAGTAGAATTTTGTTCATATCAAGAAGCTCCTTGTGTTTATGATTATATTATATCTGTGCCGTATGTCTTTTGTGTGTCCTTTTCGGGTGGTTTTTATATTTCGCATATAAGAACATTATAATAGTAAAAGGGGAACAAGTCAATAACCGTAAAAAGGGGGAGGGGAAATGCATCAAAAGTAACATAATTGTGCATAACAGATAAAAAACAAATAAAAAAAGCATGTTTCTTCTAACAAAAAAACTGTCTCTTTATTGTCAGCATGCCCGAATGTTATATATGAAACGGAAAGAAAGCCGTTAAAATATGAAACAGGAGTGATCTATTATGAAAAAGAATTTCAAGTCAATCGCAGCAGCAGCTCTCTCTACAGCTCTTATGTGCAGCGTATGTGCTGCAGGTTCAGCTCTCGGAGCTAACGCAGAGGAAGAGGCACCCGTTGCAGTAGCAGTTGCTGAGGCAAACGGTGCAGAGGAAGCTACAGAGGCTGCAACAGCAGAAGCAGCTACTGAAGCAGCAACAGAGGAAGCAACAGAGGCTGCAACAGAGGCAGCTACTGAGGAAGCAACAGAAGCAGCTACAGAGGCTGCAACAGAGGCAGCTACTGAGGAAGTTACAGAGGCACCTGCTACAACAGCAGCACCTGCAACAACTGCAAAGGCTACTACAACAGCTAAGGCTACAACAACTGCAAAGGCTACTACAAAGGCAGCATCAAAGAGCGGTTCACCTAAGACAGGCGACGCATTCCCAGGTATGGCTGTAGCAGCAACAGCACTCGTAGCAGCAGCAGCTGGTATTGCTTCACGCAAGAAGGACTAATCGTCCACCTCGTACATTTTACAGTTCATATGAACTAAGACGGTTCTTTACTGGACCGTCTTATTTTTTTGCCATAATGAAAACAGCAGCCGCAAGAAGCAGCTGCTGTTTCACTAATTTTCCCTGGATGATCAGAACTTCGGGAACGCCTTACCCAAAGCTCCGCAGTTAATTCGATTTCCATCAACCGAGATCCGCATTATTGGACTCGATAGCTATATATCCGTCGTATGATGAACCTGCCGGCAGGTATGCATCACCCGGATAAGGATTGAGGTCTTCGTTGTATATGCCTCTTGTGAAGAGGTAGCTCTGCATGAGTTTTCTGCTTCTTGCAGCGTCTATGAAGAGGTCGCTTGCATTAGCATTGGATTTGTAACGGATATCGATAGGATAAACGTCGCCTACCTCAACATCGGGAGGAAGTATGAACTTGAATGTGTACATCTGACCTTCCATACCGCTGTTGCCTGCGGCAGCAGTTGTGATAAAGAAGCCTGACATTCCGTCTTCTTCGTCTGCACTCTCGTCGTTCTTTGTTGAAACTGAGAGATACTTTGTAGCGTCGCCCTTCTTGACATCGGGTTCGCCGAATGGGTTTGCAACTACCTGTAAACGGCTGTCGTAATAGATGTGCATACCTGAAGTAGCCCAGCGTCCTTCAACGTTACCGTGGAGAGTGAGGGTAACTTCTCTTTCGGGATTTTCAACAGCATCGCTGATAGAGATAACTTCCTTGCTTACCTCGATAGAAGGCTTTTCTTCGCACTGGTCTACCTCTACCTGAGAGATACCGCCGTCAGGTACCTTTGAGCTGTCGATAGCAATATATCCGTCGTATGATGAACCCTCGGGGAGGTACTCATCGCCTTCGTAAGGATTTGTAGTATCGTTATAGATACCTCTTGTGAAGAGATATCCCTGCATTGCCTTGTTCTTTCTTGAAGCGTCAAGGAAGAGATCCTCGCAGTTGTTATTTGATTTGTAAATGATATCGATAGGGAATACATCTCCCTCTGCAACGTCAGCAGGAAGATTGATGTCGAAAGTAAAGAGGTCTCCGTCCATACCGTTGTTGCCTGCGCTTGCAGCTGCAACGAAGAAGCCGTTCATATCCTGGTCAACGGCAGTAGGATCGTCCTGGACAGTCAGGTTCATGTAACTTGTACCCACGCCTTTTTGGACATCGGGAGCGCCGAATGGGTTAAGGTTTGTGCTTGTTCTTTTATCGTAGTAAACGTGAAGACCGAGTGTGCCCCATTCGCACGAAGTTCCGCCCGAAAGCTTTACAGTTACCTTTCTTGTGGGAGAAGCCTGAGCTTCATCAAGGGAGATGACCTCCTTGGTAACATCGATGACGGGTTTGATTGCTGATCTGTCGAAATCAGACTGCTTCAGTACCTTTTCCTGACTTGCAGATACATGTGCAGAAGCTGCAACGATTGCAGTACCTCCCACCACAACAGCAGCAATTGCGCTTTTGATTGAATTCCATTTCATGTTTTTGTTCATTCCTTTCAAAATACTTGACCTGTGATCGCCGAACAATGTGTTTTGCAGTACCACGCCTCCTTAAGCAGTGGAACGATGATCGTTGAATCGTTCCGAAGCAAATAATACGGCTGATAGCGGGACTTTTTGTATTATCTGCCGCACGCAGATGAAGAGCCGCCAAAGTAATCTTTGTATGACCGTTATATCCCCATACAGTCACATTCTTACGATCGATGTAAACAGTATCGGGAGCATATATACTGCGCCTGTCCATGTGACAGGTTTCCCTCCCTGCGGCATATATGCTGATTATCCCCCTATACTGTCGGTCTATAGCGAATATCACCGAAGCAGACCTTCTCGCCGTTAGCTCCGATGACGATGAAGAATGCAAGGTACATTTCAGGTGTACCGCACAGCCTCCGAGTGACGGAAAGAGGTTCTGCGGTACATCCGAAAAAGTAACAAAGTTTACATCTTCATAAAACCTTAACAAATTTATTGTTTACGGATTGAACAAACTATTTTTTTAAAATTATATCATGTTACAGCAAATGTAACAATTACATATCGTATCAGATTTTATGACATTTTGTCCCATTTGCAGTTTTTCGATAAAAATGTCTCACTTAATGAAGTCTTTTTTGCATTTATGCATTAAATATTAAGTGCGTTAAGACGTTTAAGCTAAATCATACAAATTAGGCAGCCGAAGAACCCGAAAAACAGCCAAAGTTAAACTGCTCAAAAATGAAAAAAATCTGTTGAGTCGTCAGTATAAAGTGCTTATTTGGTTATGATATTTACATCACTGAAAAATCCCTTTTTGACCGTCCTGATACCGCATTTGAATGGTAATTTTGTTTTTTTACAGAACAAAATATTTTTTGTTGACTAATTGAAAATTATATAGTATAATTAAATTAATAGAGATCGGTTCGGATGATAAAATTAGTTATGCAGACATTGTCTTCGGAGGAGTGTTATGGAAAGTATCGGCAGGATCGCACTTGTTCTACCACACGTTTCAAGCGCCTTGGACAGCGACCTTATCAGCGGAGTCTTTTCTTCCGCCAAAAAATACGGTTATGATATCGTTGTAATGACGGGTATCATAAACGCTAAAACGGATTTTTTCTCAAACGGCTATTCGGACGGCCTTGATAATATCTATTCCCTGCTTGATTCTGCCGAACTGGACGGCGTTATCTTTTTTGCAGGCGGATTCAGCAGCGAACAGGTCAAAGAAAACATTTTCCGCAGTATTCAGCGGAGAGCTCTTCCCTGTGTGGTCATCGGCGAAAAAAGAGACGGACTTTCATGTGTTTTCCCCGACCAGAGAGCACAGATGAAGTGCGTTACACGTCACCTCATAGAGCAGCACGGATGCAGGAACATATACTGCATCACGGGTATGGAGGAGGACTATGTATCACTTGAACGCCTTGCAGGCTTCGGAGACGCTATGGATGAAGCAGGTATAGCCTACGACTCCTCATCAGTCTTTTACGGCTATTTCTGTAAGGAGATCCCCCGTCAGATAGGTATCGATATCGCAAAGGGAAAAATCCCTTTTCCCGATGGTATAGTTTGTGCGAGTGATGCTATGGCGGTCTCGCTCTGTCACTCGCTGAAGAAATGCGGTGTTGAAATTCCGGGACAGATAGCCATTGCAGGCTACGGAGGAAGCTGGGAAGCACTTGTTTATACTCCCCGGATAACCACTGCCCTTGCGGATGAACGCGGACTCGGTGCGGAGGCATTTGATATGCTCCTTAAACAGATAGGATATTCCGTAAGCAGGTCCGAACCCGAGGGACCGCAGATACGTATCGGTACGAGCTGCGGATGCTGTGCGGACAGTGTAATGTCCGGAAATGCTGACGACTCTTCCATAAGGAAATTCATGCGTAAGACCTCGGATATCTACACCGAGAGAAGGAATTATATCTCTTCCGACCTTATCGGCAGGATGTCCTCATGCAGCAGTATCGAACGCCTTATGGAGGAAGCGGACAAACTCAGCTATATGCTAATGAACTGGGAATCAATGGATATCTGCCTCTGTACCGACTGGAAGTTCGATATGGACAGTCCACAGACCTACAGGATGAAGGGCTATAGCGATGATATGATACTTGCCCTTTCAAAGACACGTTATTCCACGGGAAAGGTCAGCAGCAGTTTCTCTTCGGATATGATAATACCTGCTATGGACAGAAAACACGAGCCGAGGGTATACGTGCTAACGTCCCTGCACTGCCGGAGACAGATATTCGGTTATATTTGCACATCCTACAAGAAACCGAGGGATATATTTATAGACGAGTATTACGTGAACTGGTGCGATGCGCTTGCAAACGGTATGAACATCATACAGCACAAGATGCATCACGAGTATCTCAGGCAGCAGTTCGAGAGCCTTACAGTTATCGATCCTTCGTCGGGACTCTTCAACAGACGAGGACTTATCGAGAATATTTCCCGATTTTCTGCGATTACTGGCAATAGTCTCATAGCTGTATACGTTCTCGCCTACGTCGACCATAAGGAGCGCAAAGATACTTCTCCCTTATCGGCGATATCCAATGTGCTCAGAGGTACAGGTCCAGATATAATTGCGGCAGTACCCGAAGAAAACGTCATTGTCTGCGCGGAGCGCTGTGAGCGCAGGGCAGGCGAGGCGGAGAGCATCAAGTCTTTCAAAGAGAATCTGAAACGCACTATGGATGACCTGTATAACGGTGCGGTAAAGCCGGATTTTGAACGTATTGCAGTGATTTGCAGGTATCTCGGCAAAAAGGATATAGCGTCCTTTGAGGACACTCTTACTGAGCTTTGCAGCACTGCAAAGGGTAAGGCGATGTCTCTTGCGGCACATTCCGAGGATTACCGTGAAAAGCTGGACAAGATACGCATGAAGTTCATGGAGAACCCTCAGCTGGACTGGAGCATCGATTCAATATCAAAGGACATCGGCATAAGCAGGAGCCATTTACAGCGTCTTTACAAGGAGCAGTTCGGTTCGAGCTGTATGGACGACATAATCAGCGCTCGTCTCAGCCATGCCAAGTGGCTGCTTGTGAATACCGACCTTAAGATAGGTCAGATAGCCGAACAGTGCGGATATTTCAACGAGAGCCACTTCATGCGGCAGTTCAAGAGCAAAATGGGTATAACCGCACTTATGTTCAGGAAGCAGAACTCGGAAAGCAGTCAGCAGTAAACAGAAAGCAGTGAGAAAATGGATATAAAGTACATACACGAACCCACCGACCTCCAGTGCGGACAGGCAGTGCTTGCAATGGTGCTGAATATGCCCGTTGAGGAGGTCTGCCGAGTGCTTGATAACGAACGTGAGACCACTCTCAGGGAAATGAAGGACATGTTCCGCAGCAAGGGGGTAAAGGTCTCGGATAAGCGGGTAGAGGTAAAGGACAGAAGCGAGCTTCCGAAGCTCTGTATGCTGAGCCTTGAAACGCCCAGATGCTGGCACTGGTCCCTTTACTGCGAGGGAGTTTTCTACGATCCGGAACACGGTGTATCCGATGATTTTCCCGTATCCGCAAGGAAGTATTACTGGGAACTTACCATAGAATGAAAAAAGTCCGCCTCGGAGCATTTTCCGCGGCGGACTTTTAAACTATATCATCTTTTTAAACTATATCATCTTTTTAAACTATATCATCATAAGTATTTGAGGAGCTCTGAACGTATACCGTCGTATTTGGGATCGGATATACCGAAGTCCATTTCCTTGTAGTTCCATACGCTTCTTGCGATGTGGTGTTTTTCAAAGACGTTGTTAATGGCTCTGAACCACTTCAGCGAATCCTGTGCGGAAGCGACATCTATCATGCCGTATTCGCCGCAGTAGAGGGAAGTTCCGTCAGCTTCAGCCTTGCTTATTGCAGAGGAGAAAAGCTGCTCGAAATACTCCTCGGATGTACCGCTGTTTTCATAGGACATCCTCTTTTCGGGATCTATCTTTACAGTCCAAGTGGCACCCTGGTGGGTGAAAAGAAGCGGTTCGTAACAATGAAAGTTGTAGACGATGTTCCTGTCGTACGGCTTGTCGAGAAATCGGACCTCTTTCACACCGTTATTGTTGTAGCTTCCCACGAGAATGACCGTATCGGGAGCAAACTTCCTTATCCTTCTTATGCACTCGTTTGAGATAGAGTTCCATTTGTTGATGTAGGACTTGTCCGTAACTTCGTTGAGAAGCTCGAATACAACATTATCGCTGTCATTGCCGAAGCGTCTTGCGAATTCTTCCCAGAGACGATAGAACATCTCCTGATACTTTCTGCTGTCGAAGAAACCGCATTCTGTCTCTCCCTCATCGAAGGAGAAGCCTGCTGTTTTGTGGAGATCGAGAATGACCTTCAATCCGTGCTTTTCGCACTGTGCAACAGCTTTTTCGATGCGTGCGAAACCATTTTCCTTGATAGTTCCGTCGCTGTTCTGGAGGATGTTGTAGTCGATCGGGATCCTGACGTGATCGAAGCCCCATCTTGCTATCTGTTCGATATCGGATGAAGTAATGAAGTTGTCAAGTCTCTCTTTACTATAGTCACATTGTGACATCCAGCCTCCGAGGTTTATGCCTTTGTGGAATCCCTTTGAACGTAGCATATATACCGCCGCCTTCCATTAAATTTTCCCTTGGTAATATTGTATCATCGGAGAGCGGAACTTGTCAACAGAATTTCGTTTTTAGCGTAAAGATTCTGCTATTTTTAATATGTAAGTGATATTTCGGCTCAGGCTGACGGGTTCCCGACGCTTCAAAGTTGAGGAAAGTTCCTGCATTTTCGCTTATATCGCCTTGACTTTAGATGTGGATAGAGTTATAATGGTATATACCGATATATAAATTTAATATCGGATGTGATATGTAATGATGGAGGTATTTAGTATGAAGATCAAAAAACTATTGAGCGTTCTCGCTGCTGTGTCGATACTCAGCACCTGCGGAACAACTATCGCTATGGCTGAGGGAAACGCTGATACTGCGGCAGCTGCTGCGTCGGAAAGTGCAGTTTCACCCATTACTGCGGATATGGTCAGGGGAACATGGACAGGCAGCTTTATGGGATATGACGGAAAAGGCGGCATGGTAGAGAATCCTACTGTCATCAATATCGACGAATGTGACGATGAGGGCAATTTCAGCGGCCTTCTTACCTTTGTTGATACAGAGGATGAAAGCTATTTCTTCGAGGGCAAATGTAATTTTGAAACAGGCGAGTTCACTCTTGAAGGTATCGAATGGAAGATAAACGCAAATAAATATGGTATGTTCCCTTTCAGCGGAAAGATCGATCCCGAAAAAAAGACAATGACAGGTTTCAGAAACAATGATACAAAGAGTTCTTTCAGTTATGAAAAGACTTCGGATAAGTATGACAGCTATTCCATTGATCCTGCACAGATAAAGCGTGAATGGTACGGCGAATATGACGGAATAAACGATGCGACATATGAGGACGGTCAGCTTGTTGACTATACAGCCGTAAGGAGAAATATCATGATATCAATAACTGATATAGCAGATGACGGAACTATCAAGGGCTATGCAAAGTTTACGCCCTCAGATAAAGCGGATCAGAAGTATGATTTGGTGGGAAGCTATTATTTTACAGGCACTATTGACAAGAGATTCGGAAGAATAAAGTTTCAAGGTGATGAATGGATAGGCTATCCTGCTAAAAGCGCTGATGATACGGCCAATTATCAAATGATACCTTTCAGCGGTGCGATATTCGGAAACACGATCGAGGGTATGACAGATTACGGCATCTGGAAAATGGAAAGCACCGATGTCCTTAAGGGCGACCTTAACTTTGATAACAAGCTCGGCGTTGAGGACCTTGTTATACTTGAAAAGTATCTGCTCAACAACGATATGACGTTCAATAAGACTATGTTCAATACAGCAGACATGAACGACGACGAGGCTGTTAATACTTTCGACCTTGTTGCGCTCCGTAAAGCTGTAGTAAATTACAATTTAAACAAGAAGCCATAAAAGACGATGTTTTTATCGGGGGAAACTCTCTGAGCGAGGGTTTCCCTTAATCATTTTCGGAGCCTTACTTTAAATTTTAAGCCTTACAGGGTATTCGTGTTCCTGATTCAGTAATACTATGAGAGAGTACCCTGTAAGGCTTAAAATTTGGGGCAAAAGTCTTTGGAAAAGGGGTTCGGGGGAAGAACCTTTCCTCAGAAAGGTTTTCCCCCGGAAAAAACATATAATCAACTGTTGAGTTCTGCTTTAACTGCGTCGAATTCGTCAGTAATCTCCTTGTCAGGTGCAGGAGTCATGAGAGAAACAACGATGATAGCAACAAGTGCGCAGATAAATGCAGGGAGAAGCTCGTAGATGTCAAGGCTTCCGCCCATAGGTCTTACAGCAAACTTCCATACGAATATCATAACGCCGCCTGTTATAAGACCTGCTATCGCACCGTACTTGTTTGTACGCTTCCAGAAGAGAGAAGTCAGCATAAGCGGACCGAATGTAGCTCCGAATCCTGCCCAGGCGAATGAAACAACACGGAATACCGATGAACTGCTGTCCCAGGCGAGGATAACGCCGAGAACTGCGATAACTATGAGTACTGATCTTGCAGTCAACATAGCTGTTTTTTCGCTGAGCTTTACTCTGAAAACGCCTTTGAGAAGGTTCTCGGAAAGGCTTGAAGAAGCTGCAAGGAGCTGTGAATCGGATGTGGACATGGTACAGGCAAGGATTCCTGCGAATATGAGACCTGCAACAAGTGCGGCAGGGATGCTGTGCTTGCTGAGTATCGTAGCCATTTCAAGAACGACAGTCTCTGATTCTGCTGATGTAGGAAGTGACTTTACGTGTCCCTGAGCAGTAAGAGCGTTACCGATGATACCGATGAAAACTGCAACGCCCATTGCGATAACTACCCATACAGAAGCTATTCTTCTTGAAGTCTTTATCTTGTTCTTGTCATCGATAGCCATGAAGCGGAGCAGGATATGTGGCATACCGAAGTATCCGAGTCCCCATGCAAGAGTTGATACTATGCTGATGAAGCTGAACGGTACGGGCTCGCCTTCCGCAGTACGAGTCTGGGTGAAGTTGAGGTAGTTTGTAAGGCTCTTTGCGTTATCCATAACGTTGTCGAGACCGCCTGCTGTGTAAACGCCGTAAATAACGAGTATAGCGAGTGCGGTAGTCATAACTATGCTCTGGATAAGGTCGGTGAAGCTTGCTGCAAGGAATCCTCCGAGACTGGTGTATAGGATGATGATTATCGCACTGATTATCATTGCGGTGTGGTATTCCCAGCCGAAGAGCTGATTGAAGAGCTTTCCGCAGGCAGAGAATCCCGATGCTGTATACGGTACGAAGAATACCAGTATGATAACAGCGGATATACCCATAAGGATGTGCTTTTCGTCTCTGAAGCGGTTAGAGAAGAAATCGGGTATGGTTATCGAGTTGCGGCATTTCTGGGAATAGACTCTCAGGCGTTTTGCAACAAAGAGCCAGTTCAGGTAAGTACCTGCCGCAAGACCGATGGCAGTCCAGCCGACTTCTGCGGTACCGCAGAGGTAAGCGAGTCCGGGAAGTCCCATAAGCAGGTAGCTGCTCATGTCGGAAGCTTCGGCGCTCATTGCTGATACGAGCGGACCGAGCTTTCTGCCGCCCAGATAGAAGTCATTGACATTGCTGTTCTTTTTTGAATAGACAAAGCCAATGATGACCATCATTGCAAGGTATGCAAGTATGGTAATGAGAATACATATTACAGATCTTGACATAAGATTATCATGATATCTTTGCAGAGAAGCTTATCACAGCAGAAGATATCATATCCTCCTTCCATTTTTATTGCGCAAAAACTGTAAATATCATTATACCATGCTTTTACCGGTTTTACAAGAGTATTTTCACATGTATTTCACTCTTTTATCACCTGACTGTTATGGTGCGGTGACGTTTTGTACTAAAAAAGAACTGCCGTTATGTCGGAATTGTATAAATGCTTTATTATTCATTGACACGAAACGCAAAAAGTAGTAAAATAAAAGGTAGGTTTTCCGATGTCTGATACTGTGCGTATAAGGACGTCGGAATGGATTTTAGTATTATCTTTATGACTGAAGAGGTGCATTATGCATAAGGAATTTTTAATGGGAAATGCAGCCATAGCAAGAGGTGCTATTGCCGCAGGACTTGATCTTATATGCGGTTACCCCGGAACTCCTTCAACGGAGGTCCTCGAGACCACAGCAAAGAACAATAAAGGCGATATATACGTGGAGTGGTCCGTAAACGAAAAGGCAGCAATGGAGCTTGGTGCAGGTGCTGCGTACTGCGGCGCACGTACAATGGTGACCATGAAGCAGGTCGGACTCAACGTTGCAGCCGATCCGCTGATGAGCCTTGCCTACATAGGCGTCAAAGGCGGAATGGTAATAATGGTCGCTGACGATCCCGGACCGATCTCCTCGCAGACCGAACAGGATACGCGTCATTTTGCGGCATTCTCAAAGCTGCCCTGCTTCGATCCTTCATCGGTACAGGAGGCTTACGATATGATACGTGATGCCTTTGCTTACTCGGAGATGTATCATACTCCCGTGCTTTTCAGACCTACCACAAGAGTCTGTCACGGATATGCTTCCATTGATGTAAAGGATCCCGAGGAGTATTACACCCATAAGCCCGAAGGCTTTGAGAAGGATCCTTCAAAGTGGGTAATATTTCCGAAGCTCTCATACAATGCACACAAGAATATAGAAAAGAGGAATATCGAGTTATCCGATGTTTTCTCGGAATACCACCGCAATGCGATAATTCTTCCTGCTGATCCTTCATGCAGAAAGGGAATCGCTTCACACGGTATCAGCTTCACATACGTTTCAGAGGCTATCGTGGACAGAAGCGCTCCGAAGCTTTTCAAGGTCTCAACTCCTTTCCCGTTCCCCGAGAAGGCTGCCGTTGAATTCCTCAAGGATCTGGACGAGGTGCTCTGTATCGAGGAACTCGATCCCGTTATCGAGCGTGAACTTACTTACGTATGCGGAAAATATCACCTTAACACGAAAATACGAGGCAAACTTACTGGCGACGTTCAGACCGCAGGTGAGAATACCTGCGACAGCGTATACTGCTGCATCGCCGAGTTCATGGGCTGGGAAAAGCCTGCGGTAAAGGAAATGGACGCTCCTCCCGAGCTTCCTGTAAGACCTCCCGTACTCTGTGCAGGATGTCCCCACAGAGCTTCATTCTATGCGGTAAAGACTGCGATGAAGGGCAAGAAGTGTGTTTTCTGCGGCGATATCGGCTGCTACACACTCGGTAACGCAATGCCTCTTGATATGGTAGATACATGCCTCTGTATGGGGGCAGGAGTCAATATCACGCAGGGCATCGGAAGAATGGATCCCGGTACCACATGCTTTGCATTCGTGGGAGATTCAACATTCTTTGCATCGGCTATAACAGGTGCGGTAAATGCAGTCTACAATCAGGCGGATATGACTCTCATCGTCCTTGATAACTCCACTACTGCAATGACAGGTCATCAGCCTCATCCCGGTACGGGACGCACCATGATGGGACAGGTAGTCGATAAGGTTAGCATAGAAGCAGTACTCAGGGGAGTAGGACTTAAAACTGTCGAGACAGTCGATCCTCTCGACCTTGAAACTGCCGTTAATACAGTTAAGCGTGTAGCCGAGGAAAAGGGCGTTAAGGCTATCATTTTCAAGTCGCCATGTGCGGTACTCATCAAACCCGAGAAGCCTGCCGTTATTGACGAGGATAAGTGCATAGGCTGCAAGAAGTGTATCAACAGTCTCGGCTGTCCCGGAATAATCATCTCGGGCGGAAAAGTTAAGATAGACAGTTCACTCTGTACAGGCTGCGGACTCTGTTCGCAGGTCTGCCCTGTGGATGCTATAGGAGGTATGGATAAATGACGAATAATATACTTCTCTGCGGAGTCGGAGGACAGGGAATAGTCCTTACCTCAAAGCTCACTGCATCTGCCGCAATGGATAAGGGGTACCACGTTATGAGCGCCGAGACTATCGGTATGGCTCAGAAGGGCGGAAGCGTATTCAGCTTCCTCAGGATAGGAAACGAGATGTACAGTCCTATGTTCGGAAGAAAGCAGGCGGATATCATAATCGCTTTCGAGCCTGCCGAGGCTGTACGTATGCTGCCGTATCTCAGCGACAGCGGATGCGTTATAGTCAACACTCATCCCGTTATGCCTGTTACTGCCGTACTGAAAGAATCCTCATACAACGGCGAGGAAATGATGAACTACCTCAAAGGCTGCGTTAACGACCTCGTTATCGTTGACGGCGCTAAAGCCTGCCGTGACCTCGGTTCACCGAAGGTACTCAATATGGTGATGCTGGGCGCAGCTATAAGAAGCGGATTCCTTCCCTTCACGATCGGTGATGCGGAAAGAGCTATGGAAAAGAACGTTAAACCGCAGTTCGTAGAGCTGAACAAAAAGGCTCTCAATTATATAAGCTGAAAGGAATAAAACTTATGCAGATAACCGATGAACAGATAAAACTGGTCAATGACCGTATCAGAGCACTTGTTGCTGCTGAGAGCTTCTACGGAAAAAAGCTTGAAGAAGCAGGCATAACCGAGATACATTCTGCCGAGGACTTCGCAAACCTGCCCTTCTCGGAAAAAAAGGACCTCCGTGACGCTTACCCTCTGGGACTTATGACAGCTCCCGAGGAGGAGATAGTACGCATACACTCCTCATCAGGTACAACAGGTACTCCCGTTATCATCCCCTATACAGCTAAGGATGTTGACGACTGGGCAATAATGTTCAAGCGCTGCTACGAAACAGCAGGAATCACAAATATGGACAGGATACAGATAACTCCCGGCTACGGTCTTTGGACTGCGGGTATCGGTTTCCAGAACGGCGCAGAAAAACTCGGTGCAATGGTAATTCCTATGGGACCGGGCAACACCGACAAGCAGCTTCAGATGATGCAGGATATGGAGAGCACTGTTATATGTGCAACTTCATCCTATGCGCTCCTCCTTGCCGAGGAGATACAGAAGCGCGGTATCCGTGACAGGATAAAGCTTAAGAAGGGCGTTATCGGTTCGGAGCGCTGGAGCCAGAAAATGCGTGACCGTATCGCAAACGAGCTCGGTATCGAGTTGTATGATATCTACGGACTTACCGAGATATACGGTCCCGGCATCGGTATAAACTGCGAATGCGGTACAGGTATGCACTACTGGGACGACTATATCTACATAGAGATAATCGATCCTGTAACAGGCGAGAATCTCCCCGACGGCGAATACGGCGAGATAGTGATAACCACACTGGTGAAGGAGGGCGCTCCGCTCATCCGCTACAGAACACATGACCTCTCCCGTATCATCCCCGAGAAGTGCAGCTGCGGACGATGCTATCCGAGAATAGATACCATCATGGGACGTACCGACGATATGATGAAGATAAAGGGCGTTAACGTGTTCCCGAGCCAGATTGAGGAGATACTCGGCGGATTCGCGGAGATATCAAGCGAGTATCAGATACGTATCTCGCATCTTGACGGTAAGGACACTATGCGTATCTACGTCGAGACTACAGGAGATTACGATTTCAACGACCTTGCAAAGCGCATTGCTGAAAAGGTCAAGAGCCGCATAGGCTTTACACCGATAGTAAAGGTGGTCGAAGTGGGCGTCCTTCCGAGAAGTACCAAAAAGACCGCAAGAGTTATCGACGAGCGTTATGATTGATATGTATATATAAGTATTTATGTATTTTATTGAGGGGAACTCTCTGAGCGAGGGTTTCCCTTAATCATTTTCGGAGCCTTACTTTAAATTTTAAGCCTTACAGGGTACTCATGTAAACTACCGGTTCGGTTATACTATGAGAGAGTACCCTGTAAGGCTTAAAATTTGGGGCAAAAGTCTTTGGAAAAGGGGTTCGGGGGAAGAACCTTTCCTCAGAAAGGTTTTCCCCCGATAGAAAATATATAATACTTATGTATACGTTAGTCCATAACAGGCATGAAAGCGAGGGCGCCAAGTTCGGCAGCCTTAGCGGAAGCCTCCTTGAAAGAGAGTTCCTTATCGCAGATGAATGAGATGCCTGCGTCGGAAGTATATGCGCCCTCACCGACTGACTTGCAGTCCAGAGGAACACGGAAATACCACTTTGCAGTATACTCGTCTGCGGAAGCGATGAAGCTGTCATCGGAAGCAGGCTCCCAGACCTGTGAGACCTCTGTATCTGTCTGCTTGATAGTCTCGATAACGTCGCCGAGTACGGCACTTGCAGTAGGCAGTTTACCTGCACCGCGTCCGTAGAACATAACCTTGTCGATACCGTCGCCGCTGACCATAACAGCGTTGAAGACGTCGTTTACGCCTGACATTATGTTATCGAATGAAACGAGTGTAGGCATAACAGTCGGGAGTATCTTGCCGTCGGCAGTCTTTCTCACATTTGCAATGAGCTTTATAGCGTAGCCGAGTACTTCAGCGGAGTCTACATCACAGAGTTCAAGCTGAGTGAGTCCCTTTGTGTAAACGCTCTTCGGGTAAACGTGCTTGCCGAAAACGAGAGATGAGATAATGCATATCTTTCTGCATGCGTCATGACCTTCGATATCGGCGGTAGGATCCTTTTCAGCGTAGCCGAGCTCCTGAGCGAGCTTGAGTGCGTCAGCGAAGTCCATTGAATCGTCGTGCATTTTTGCGAGGATGAAGTTTGTTGTACCGTTGAGGATACCTGAAACCTCGGAAATATCATTAGCTGCAAGGCACTTGTGGAGCGGACGGATTATCGGTATAGCACCGCCGACACTTGCCTCGAAGAAGAAGTTGCAGTTATTTGCTTTTGCAGCAGCAAGGAGAATGTCGCCTTTTTCCGCAACGAGCTCCTTGTTTGAAGTTGAAACGCTCTTACCCTTTTCCAGACAAGCCTTAACGAAAGTGAAAGCAGGCTCAACGCCGCCCATACACTCGGCAACAGCAGTTACCTCGTCGTCGTTGACGATATCGTTGAAATCCTTTGTGAACTTGTCCTGATAGGGAGAATCGGGGAAGTCTCTCAGATCGAGGATGTATTTGATATCTATCTCGGTGCCTGCGCGCCTCTCGATACTCTTTTTGTTCTTATAGAAGAGTTCTACGACGCCCGAACCTACGACACCGTGACCTAATACTGCAAATTTAACTGACATAAATGAAAAACCTCCGGGATATTATTCGGCGGAAAGGAGTTTGACCTCCAGAACGCCGTCGAGTTCTGTTATCGAATTAAGGGTATTGAGCTGAGCCTCTGACTGTTCGGTAAGGCGGAGAGAGATATTCACCGCAGCAGCACCGTCAACGGGAATGCTCTGATTGACAGTGAGGATATTAGCATCCAGATCGTGGAGAAACACCAGGACCGATGAAAGAACTCCGGGACTGTCGCTGAGAAGCAGGTACATATTGACTATCCTGCGGTTGAACAGCTCCTCGTATGAGAAAACGCTGTCCTTATACTTGTAATAGGCGCTTCGTGAGATACCGATACGCTTGCAGGCTGATGCAAAGCTTTTTTCTCCGCGCTGAGCCATAAGCTTCTTGACATCAAGTACTTTGGTAAAAACGTCGGGGAGAATATTGGAATCTATAACGATAAGCTGAGATCTGTCGTTCATAATCGTTCACCCTTAATCGAGAAATCGTCCGTCAGTGACGAACAACTGTACATTACTAAATTACTATATCACTTTTCCGAACGTTTGTCAAGAGTATATCAATCTTTTAAAATAATTTAACCAACTTGTCAGTCCACTGACCTGACAGCGTCCTTCATTCTCTTTACGTATTCGCCTACGTATGGAGCTGCATCCCTGCCGTATTTTTCGATGATGCGGATTATTGCCGAACCAACGATAGCGCCGTCTGACAATGAAGCCATTTTTGCAGCCTGTTCAGGTTCCGAGATGCCGAATCCGACTGCACATGGAGTATCGGTGCTCTGACGGATGACCTCTACGATATCGCCGATATTTGTGGTTATCTCGCTTCTAACGCCTGTAACTCCGAGACTTGATACCACGTAGATGAAGCCGTCTGCTTCCTTAGCGATCATAGCAATCCTGTCGGCAGAAGTCGGAGCGATAAGTGAGATAAGGTCGATGCCGTACTGTCTGGCAACGGCTGAAAACTCGTCTTTTTCCTCGAAAGGAAGGTCGGGGAGTATAACTCCGCCTATACCTGTCTCGCAGCAGCGAGCCATGAATCTTTCTGCATCATATGAGAATACCACGTTTGCATAGGTCATGAATACCATAGGTATCTTGACATCTTTGCGAAGCTCTGCAACGAGATCGAATATCTTGTCAGTGGTAACGCCGCCGCTCAGTGCGCGGAGGTTTGCACCCTGTATCACGGGACCTTCTGCGGTAGGATCGGAGAAGGGGATACCAAGTTCGATAAGGTCGGCACCGTTCTCGGCAGCCGCACGTACTATCTTTGCGGTAGTTTCAAGGTCGGGATCACCGCAGGTGATGAATGGAATGAATGCTTTGCCGTTTCTGAAAGCGGATCTGATATTACTCATGGATATCCTCCCCTCTGTAGCGGGCGATGGCAGCACAGTCCTTGTCGCCTCTGCCCGAAACTGTTATGATGATTATCTTGTCCTTGTCCATAGTCGGAGCGAGTTTCATAGCGTATGCTACAGCGTGTGCGGACTCGATAGCGGGGATGATTCCCTCTGTACGTGAAAGGAACTCGAATGCGTTTACAGCTTCATCGTCCGTAACGGGAACGTATTCAGCTCTGCCGATATCGTGGAGGTAAGCGTGTTCGGGACCAACTCCGGGGTAGTCGAGACCTGCGGAGATAGAGTAAACGGGAGCTATCTGACCGTATTCGTCCTGGCAGAAATAGGACTTCATGCCGTGGAAGATGCCTATTCTTCCCGTGTTGACCGTAGCGGCAGTTTCAAAGGTATCTATACCTCGTCCCGCAGCCTCACAGCCGATGAGACGAACTCCCTCGTCGGGGATGAAGTGATAGAAGCTGCCGATAGCGTTCGAGCCGCCGCCTACACAAGCGATAACAGCGTCGGGGAGCCTGCCTTCCTTTTCGAGTATCTGAGCTCTTGATTCCCTTGAGATAACAGCCTGAAAGTCCCTTACGATAGTGGGGAAAGGGTGAGGTCCCATAACGGAACCGAGGCAGTAGTGTGTATCATCGATACGTGAAGTCCACTCACGCATAGCCTCCGAAACGGCGTCCTTAAGGGTAGCGGTACCTGTCTTTACGGGGATGACCTCTGCGCCGAGGAGTCTCATGCGGTAAACGTTGAGAGCCTGACGGATAGTGTCCTCTTCGCCCATGAATACAACGCACTCCATATCGAGAAGTGCAGCGGCAGTAGCAGTTGCAACTCCGTGCTGACCTGCGCCTGTCTCAGCGATAAGACGAGTCTTGCCCATTTTCTTTGCAAGAAGCGCCTGACCGAGAACGTTGTTTATCTTGTGAGAGCCTGTGTGATTGAGGTCCTCTCTTTTGAGGTATATCTTTGCGCCGCCAAGTTCACGGGTGAGCTTTTCGGCGTAGTACAGCAGAGAAGGTCTGCCTGCGTATTCGTTAAGGAGCTGAGTGAGCTCGCGGTTGAAATCGGGATCGTTCTTGTAGTGCTCATAGGCATTTTCAAGCTCGATGATAGCGTTCATGAGAGTTTCGGGGATATACTGTCCGCCGTGAACTCCGAAACGTCCTTTTGATGATGACATATTATCTTTCCTTTCATAGTCTTGCTGCGTTTACGAAAGCGCGCATCTTTTCGGGATCCTTGAACCCGTTTGTTTCCAGCGAGGAGCTTGCATCCACCGCATAGGGAGAGAACTGCTTCACAGCCTCTGCGGTATTTTCGGGAGTAAGTCCGCCTGCAAGGAAGTAGGGACGGGTGATATTCTTTATAAGGGAGTGGTCGAAGGACTCTCCTGTACCTCTGCCCGAATCAAGGAGTATCAGGTCGGCTTCTGAGTACTCAGCCCTTTTGATATCCTCGGGAGTGTTGATGATGAATGCCTGTATCAGGGGAAGGTCTGTAAGCTCACGGAGATGAGCTATGTAGGCGCTGTCCTCGTGACCGTGAAGCTGTATCAGGTCGATGATGTTCCTGCGGGCGAGGTCCGCAATGAAGGAGATACCTGCATCCACGAAAACACCTACGGAAGCGATCCTGTAATCCAGATAGTAGCGGAGCCTTTCGGCAGTATCCGCATCGATACATCTTCTGCTGCCCTCTGCAAAGACGAAGCCTGCGAATTCGGGCAGTATCTCGTTTGCACACTCGATATCACATTCTCTTGTGAGACCGCAGATCTTTACTCTTGTCATGTTACACCTCTCAGTTCTGCCAGCTTTGCGGACTTGTCATCCGCGCGCATCAGCGTTTCTCCGATAAGCACAGCATCTGCGCCTGCCTCACGGAGCAGTTTGATATCTTCGGCGTTCCTTACGCCGCTTTCCGATACAAATATTATATCACATGGAACGAGTTCGCGCAACCTTTGGCTGTTATGGGTATCTACAGAGAAGTCTGAGAGGTTTCTGTTATTGACTCCGATTATCCTTGCCCCCGAAGCTAAAGCAGTCGCTATCTCCTTTTCGTCGTGAGCCTCGACCAGTGCGGAAATGCCCAGAGAATCGCATATCTTTATGTATCTTTCTATCTGTTCACCTTCAAGTATCGAGCATATCAGCAGTACCGCCCTTGCACCGAGGAGCTTTGCCTCGTATATCATGTATTCGTCCACGGTGAAGTCCTTGCGGATGCAGGGGATGCTTACGGCTTCGCTTATCTCGCGGAGGTATCTGTCCTTTCCGAGGAACCACTTCGGTTCGGTGAGAACGGAAATGCAGTCCGCACCTGCCTTTTCGTACTCCTTTGCTATGCGGAGATAGGGGAAGTCCTCGGCGATGATGCCCTTTGAGGGTGAAGCCTTTTTACATTCGCAGATGAAGGAGATGCCGTCCTTTTTCAGAGCCTTTTCAAACTCGAATCCTTCTGCGGGGAGTGACAGAGCCATGCTTTTTATCTCATCTGCGGATATTTTCTCCTTTGCGGCTGTAACACGTTCGTATGCATGCTGTGCAAGCTGGTCAAGTATTGTCATAGTTTTCTCCTTATTTGTTCGAGAGTTCGATGAGCTTTTCGAGTACCCCGAGAGCCTTTCCGCTGTCGATGAGGTCTGCGGCAGTCTTTACGCCTTCTGCCATTGAGTCAGCTTTTCCGCCGACGTATATTGCCGCACCTGCGTTGAGGAGCACTGCATTTCTCTTGTGTCCCTTGATGTCACCGCTGAGGATGCCTCTTGTTATCTCTGCATTTTCCTGTGGAGTACCGCCAAGGAGGTCCTCTTTAGTGCATCTTTCAAAGCCGAACTGCTCGGGAGTTATCTCGTAGTTCTTCATCCAGCCGTCCTTATACTCGCATACTGCGGTAGGTGCCGAGAGGGATATCTCGTCCAGTTTATCCTTGCCGTAGACTACCATGCCCTTCTTTGAACCGAGCTTCATGAGAACTTCCGCAACAGGTTCAAGGAGTATGCTGTCATACACGCCCAAGAGGTGGTATTTCGGATTTGAGGGGTTTGTAAGGGGACCGAGTATGTTGAAAACAGTACGGAATCCCAGTTCTTTTCTGATAGGACCTACGTACTTCATAGAAGTGTGGTACTTCTGAGCGAAGAAGAAGCAGAATCCCACTTCATCAAGGAGCTGACGGCATTTTTCGGGTTCAAGGCTGATGTTCACGCCGAGAGCTTCAAGGCAGTCCGCAGTACCCGACGAGGATGAAGCGGCACGGTTGCCGTGTTTAGCGACGAGTATTCCCGAAGCTGCGATGACCATAGCGGAAGTGGTCGAGATGTTGAAGCTGTGGGCGTTGTCTCCGCCGGTGCCGACTATCTCAAGGAGGTCCATATCGTTCTCGAACTTTGTAGCGGCGTCACGCATAGCAGCGGCACAGCCTGTGATCTCGTCGATCGTTTCAGCCTTTGTGCTTTTGGTGGAGAGCGCCGAGAGAAAAGCGGCGTTCTGTGTGGGAGTTGTCTGACCTGACATTATCTCCGAAATAACTGTATAAGCCTCATCGTATGTGAGGTCCTCTTTATTTACTATCTTTACGATTGCTTCCTTTATCATAATGATTCTCCTTTTAATATTGGCTTCAGTTTTTATATTCTGTCATTTCCATATTGATGAATCCGTTTATCATGTTTCTGTAAACTGTCTCTGCAATTTCGGGAGATGCGCCGTATTTTTCCGCTTTATCACGGACTTTGACGATCACGGCTTCAACTCTGTCGGGAGCTTTTACGGCTTCTTCGCTTTTCTTGAAAGCTGCTGCCTGTCTGACATAATGGTATTTTATGGTATATTCCGTAGGGGCTGCCTTTGGCAGTCCGTAAATGCCAATTATCATTTTCATTGCTCTGCCGAGGATGCCCAAAGGGCGCCCCTACACATCGTTTAATCGTATATGTACCTGCACCAACGGGCGCTCGGAAAGCGCCCCTACACTGCTTTCTGTGCTCTGATCTCTGATTACTGATTTATGAAGTTCTTCAGCATTATGCGTCCGTCGGGAGTCATTATAGACTCTGGGTGGAACTGAACTCCGTAAATGGGGTAGTCCCTGTGCTGTACCGCCATTATCTCGCCGTCATCGGCAACTGCCGTAACGAGGAAGCAGTCGGGGATCGTGGAAGCGTCAGCCGCAAGCGAGTGATACCTTGCAACGGGAGCGCCTTCGTCGATGCCTCTGAAAATGGGACTGTCATTCATGAAGCTGATAACGGACTGCTTGCCGTGCATGAGCTTCTTTGCGTAGGTAACAGTTGCGCCGTAAGCGGCACATATAGCCTGATGACCGAGACAAACTCCGAGAGTTGGTATCCTTTGGCAGACCGTTTGTGCGGCTTCGATGATGATGCCTGCATCCTCGGGACGTCCGGGACCGGGAGAGAGGATTATGCGGTCAGGAGCAAGCTTTTCTATCTCATCAACTGTCATTTCGTCGTTGCGGATAACTTTTATGTCGGGACTTATCTCCCCGATAAGCTGATAAAGGTTGTATGAAAAGCTGTCGTAGTTATCGATAAGAAGTATCATAAGTCAGCCTCCTCTGCGAGTTTAAGTGCGTTTATGACTGCTGCGGCTTTGTTGATGCACTCCTGATACTCTTTTTCGGGTACGGAGTCGGCAACGATTCCTGCGCCGCTTCTGACGAAGACCTTGCCGTTCTTCTTGTATGCGATGCGTATAGCGATACAGGTATCAAGGTTTCCGGTGAAGTCGATGTAACCGATTGCACCGCCGTATATGCCGCGCTTGTTGTTTTCGAGCTCTGCAATGAGCTGACAGGCTCTTATCTTCGGTGCGCCTGAGAGAGTACCTGCGGGGAGAACAGCGCTTACTGCGTCGAGGCCGTCGAATTCGTCCCTTATCTCGCCTCTGACCGTCGAACCGATGTGCATAACATGTGAGTAGCGCTCGATGCTGTGGAGCTTTTCCACCTGTACCGAACCGAATCGGCTTATCTTGCCCAGGTCATTTCTTCCGAGGTCCACGAGCATGTTGTGTTCCGCAAGTTCCTTTTCGTCCTTCAGCAGACCTTCTTCAAGCTCTTTGTCCTCCTGTTCGGTCTTTCCTCTGGGACGGGTGCCTGCAAGGGGGAAGGTGTGGAGAACGCCGTTTTCGAGCTTTACGAGAGTCTCGGGAGAAGCGCCTGCTATCTCCACATCGGTGCCCGAGAAATAGAACATATAGGGTGAAGGGTTGATAGTTCTGAGTACGCGGTAGGTGTTGAGGAGACTGCCCTCGAAGCCTGCGCTGAGGCGGTTCGAGAGAACTATCTGGAAGATATCGCCCTCATGGATATGGTGCTTTGCCTTCTCGACCATTTCGCAGTACTGTTCCTTGTTGAACAGGGGAGTGACTTCCGTGGTAAGGTGTCCCGCAGGTTCCTTCTTTCGTGTGCCGCTGCGGAGGAGGTCAGCCATCTGCTGAAGTTCGAGTTTTGCCTTGTTGTAGCCTGTTTCGGGATCTTCAAGGGACATATTCGCAATGAGGATTATCTTCTGTCTGAAGTTGTCGAAAGCGATGACCTTGTCGAAGAGCATAAGGTCAACGTCCTTGAAGTTTTCCGTATCCTCTGTTTCGATACGGAGCTTTTTTTCTGTATATGCCAGGAAGTCGTATGAGAAATATCCCACGAGACCGCCTGTAAAAGAGGGGAGATAGTCGAATTTGGGACTTCTCCACTTTGAAAGTATCTGTCTTATCTGGATGCTTGGATTCTCTGTCTTCATAGTAAGTCCGCCGATAGTTATGTCGCTTCCGCATGCTGTTATCTGTGTCTTGGGTTCAAAGCCGAGGAATGTATAGCGTCCCCATTTTTCCTTTTCTGCTACCGATTCGAGCATGTAGCAGTGGGTTGAGATGTTTTTCAGGGCAGCTATAGCTTCGATAGGCGTACAGATGTCCGAAAGTATCTCGCAGCTTACGGGAAGGATATCATATTTTCCCTGTGCTGCTATTTCTCTGACTTTGTTGAATTCCGGCTGGAATCTCATAATAATGCACCTCCGTAGTAAAGTGATACACATATGGAAACTTTTAAACGTGTTATTGAGGAAAACCCTTTTGAAAAAGGGTTTTTCCTCAAACTCCTTTCATAAAACTTTCTGCCCCAAATTTTCAGTCTGACAGGGTAGCTCTTCAAGGTATTAATAAAACATGCAGTTTTGTTTTACTACCCTGTCAGTCTGAAAATTTAAAGTAAAGCTTCAGAAGGAAATGGGGAATATCCGTTTTCAGAAAGATCACCCCGATAATACGTATAAAATCTCCTATGCGTATCATTCTCTGTCAGGGCAACAAAAAAGTCCCTGACAGAAATTAAACTTCTGTCAAGGACGAATAATCGATATCCGCGGTACCACCTTGATTCACGGTTCAGAGACCATGCACTTAGCAGGGTACTGTCATACCCCCGATGACTGACGCACATCATACGTCGCAGAATACTCGGGAAGGATTCCCTTTGACTGCGCCCTCGGCGGTCCATTTGCTGAACTGGGATTCCGCCTGACTCGCACCAACGCAGGCTCTCTGTAGGTCCATAAACAGCTTTATCTCCGCTTCAACGGTTTGAAGATTTTTACTGTCTATAGTTTATCACGCTAAAACTATTTTGTCAATAGGTTTTGGAAAAATAAATATTTTATTTTAATAGGCTGCCTTTTCTTTGTACGATGCATCGGGTTAACAGCCTTAAAGCTACGATTTTACAAATTATTCAGAAAAAAATTCCTTAAACACTTGCATTATTTTCTGAAATAGTGTAAAATGTATTTGTATGCTGTTAATTTTATGACAGCGGTTAATATAAGTCAATTTTTAAACGAAAGGATGTCATTATAATGGCAGGATTAAACAAGGTAACTGTAGAAGACATTAACGTTAAGGGTAAAAAGGTACTCGTAAGAGTAGACTTCAATGTACCTATGAAGGACGGCGCTATCACAAACGATAACCGTATCCAGGCTGCTCTTCCTACTATCAATAAGCTGGTAGAGAACGGCGCAAAGGTAGTTCTCTGTTCACACCTCGGCAAGCCGAAGAACGGTCCTGAGGCTAAGTTCTCACTTGCTCCCGCTGCTGCAAGACTCGGCGAGCTCGTAAGCGCTAAGGTAACATTCGCTGCTGACGATACAGTTGTTGGCGAGAACGCTAAGAAGGCTGTTGCTGAAATGAACGACGGCGATATCGTTGTTCTTGAGAATACACGTTTCCGCGGCAATGAAGAAACAAAGAACGGCGAAGAGTTCTCAAAGGAGCTCGCTGACCTCGTTGACGGCGAAGTTTTCGTAATGGACGCTTTCGGTTCTGCTCACCGTGCTCACGCTTCAACAGCAGGCGTTACAAAGTTCGTTAAGGAAACTGCAGTAGGCTATCTCATGCAGAAGGAGATCCAGTATCTCGGAAATGCAGTTGAGGATCCTGAGAGACCTTTCGTTGCTATACTCGGCGGTGCTAAGGTAGCTGACAAGCTCAACGTTATCTCAAACCTCCTCGAGAAGTGCGATACACTCATCATCGGCGGCGGTATGGCTTATACATTCATCAAGGCACAGGGCGGCAGCATCGGTAAGTCACTCGTTGATGATGAGAAGCTCGATTACTGCAAGGAGATGCTCGCAAAGGCTGAGAAGCTCGGTAAGAAGATCCTTCTCCCTGTTGATACAGCTATCGCTGCTTCATTCCCTGATCCGATCGACGCTGAGATCTCTGTTGACTACGTTGACGCTGACAAGATCCCTGCTGACAAGATGGGACTTGATATCGGACCTAAGACAGCTGCTATCTTCGCAGAGGCTGCTAAGAACGCTAAGACTGTTGTTTGGAACGGACCTATGGGCGTTTTCGAGAACCCAACTCTTAAGAAGGGTACAGTAGCAGTTTGTGAGGCTCTTGCTCAGGCAGACGCTACAACTATCATCGGCGGCGGCGATTCAGCTACAGCTGCTATCCAGCTCGGCTTCGCTGACAAGATGAGCCACATCTCAACAGGCGGCGGCGCTTCACTTGAATACCTCGAAGGCAAGGTACTTCCGGGCGTTGCAGCTATCGCAGAAAAGTAATTGATTCATAATAGGGCGGATAGAAATATTCGCCCTTATTGCAATAAATGAGGTGTATCATTTATGAAAAAGATTAGTTTTACAGACCAGATAAGAGAAAACAGTGTTGCAGTATGGCTTCTTGCAGCTTGCAGCCTGCTTTTGGGAATTATTATCGGTTTCTGCTTTGCACCGATAAAGAAGGGCATGCGTATCGCAAGCAACAACCACATCGTCAACAGGGAATCACTCGGCTATGACGATGATGATGATGACGACGATTATGACGATGAGGACGTTGTCCACTTCTGATCGCCACTGAAATACTGACTGCGGAACGCCCCTGACGGTGTTCCATACGATATAAAAAAGAACGTAAGTTAATGGCTTACGGCTAAAAAGGAGTAATAAACCATGAACAAGAATTTAAGAAAAGCAATTATTGCAGGTAACTGGAAGATGAACAAGACTCGTCCCGAGGCTAAGGCACTTCTCGAGGCTATCAAGCCTCTCGTAGCTAACGCAGAGGGCAAGATCGAGGTCATCGCTTGCGTACCTTTCACAAACCTCGAAACAGCTATCAACACAACAGAAGGCAGCAACGTAAAGATCGGTGCTGAGAACGTTCATTTTGAAAAGAGCGGCGCTTTCACAGGCGAGATCTCTGCTGACATGCTCACAGAGCTCGGTGTTGAGTACGTTGTTATCGGTCACAGCGAGAGAAGACAGTACTTCGGCGAGACTGACGAGACAGTTAACAAGAGAACTGTTGCAGCTCTCGAGGCAGGCCTCAAGCCTATCGTTTGCGTTGGTGAGCTCAAGTGGGAGCGTGAGTGCAACATCACTGAGGAAGTTATCGCTCGTCAGATCAAGCTCGACCTCTGGTCACTTACAGCTGAGCAGATTAAGAACGTTGTTATCGCTTACGAGCCTGTATGGGCTATCGGTACAGGTCTTACAGCTACTCCCGATCAGGCTGAGGAAGTTTGCGGATTCATCCGTGCACAGCTCGCTAAGCTCTACGATCAGGCAACTGCTGACGCTGTAACAATCCAGTACGGCGGTTCAATGAACGCTAAGAACGCTGCTGAGCTCCTTGCTAAGCCAAACATCGACGGCGGTCTCATCGGCGGTGCTTCACTTAAGGCTGAGGACTTCAACGTTATCGTACAGGCTGCTGTAAACGGTTGATATCAAAAGCGAGGATACTATGAAATACGAATACAAGGTAGATTCATTCGGATGCACTTTTTCTTCGAGAACCAAATTCAATACTCAGTTACAGGAACTGCTGAACAAATATGCAGAGGAAGGATGGATGCTCCATTCTTTTAAGGTATCTTTAGGAGATACCTGTATCGTAGTATTTTACAGAGAAGTTGTTTGATATAACTTCAGATACCCATAAAAGGGCGGAGTATTCCGCCCTTTATCTGAAATGGCAATGTTTATTGAAAGGATAATTAATATGTCAAAAAAACCCGTAGCACTTATTATCATGGACGGATTCGGCTACAACCCCGATACATACGGCAACGCTATTGCCGCAGCAAAGAAGCCTAATCTTGACAAATACATGGCTGAGTGGTCAAACACCATCATCGGCGCAAGCGGACTTGATGTAGGTCTTCCTGACGGACAGATGGGAAACAGCGAGGTAGGTCACACAAATATCGGTGCAGGCCGTATCGTATACCAGATGCTCGTTAAGATATCAAAGGACATCAAGGACGGTACCTTCTTCAACAACAAGGCTATCCTCGGCGCAATGGAGAACTGCAAGGCTAAGGGAAGCGCTCTCCACCTTATGGGACTTCTCTCACCGGGCGGCGTTCACAGCCACATGGAGCACCTTTACGGTATCGTTGAAATGGCTAAGAAGAACGGTCTCGACAAGGTTTACATCCACGCATTCCTCGACGGTCGTGACGTTCCCCCTTCATCTGCTGCAGAGTACATGGAAGAGGCAGTTGCAGAGCTCAAAAAGATAGGTCTCGGCAAGGTAGCTACTATTTCGGGACGTTTCTACGCTATGGACAGAGACAACGCCTGGGACAGAGTTGAAAAGGCTTATGCTGCACTCGTTTACGGCGAGGGCGTTAAGGAGTCCGATCCTGTTCAGGCAATAAAGAACTCTTACGCTAACGAGGTAACTGACGAGTTCATGCTTCCTACAGTTATCGAGGGCGGCGACACTATCAAGGCTGATGACAGCGTTGTATTCTTCAACTTCCGTCCTGACAGAGCAAGACAGATAACACGTTCATTCGTTGATCCCGAGTTCAGCGGCTTCGAGAGAAAGAACGGTTTCTTCCCTGTAAACTTTGTTTGCATGGCTCAGTACGATGCTACAATGCCAAACGTATCAGTTGCATATCCGCCTGAGCAGCTCACAATGACTATGGGCGAGTACCTTGCTAAGCTCGGCAAGACACAGCTCCGTATCGCTGAGACTCAGAAGTACGCTCACGTTACATTCTTCTTCAACGGCGGCGAGGAGAAGCAGTTCGAGGGCGAGGACCGTATCCTTATCAAGTCACCTGACGTTCCTACATTCGACCTTAAGCCCGAAATGAGCGCTTACGAGGTTTGCGATGCAGTTTGCAAGGCTATCGACGAGGACAAGTACGATGTTATCATCCTCAACTACGCTAACTGCGACATGGTAGGTCATACAGGTATCTTCGATGCAGCTGTAAAGGCTGTTGAAGCTACAGACGAGTGCGTTGGCCGCATGGTAGATGCTATACTCGCAAAGGGCGGCGCTGCACTTATCACTGCCGATCACGGTAACGCTGACAAGATGATGGAGCCCGACGGAAGCCCGTTCACAGCTCACACCACAAACCCTGTACCTCTTATTGCTGTAGGCGTTGACGCTAAGCTTGCAGAGGGCGGCGTACTTGCAGACCTTGCACCTACAATGCTCGATATCATGGGAGTACCTCAGCCTGCTGAAATGACAGGTAAGTCACTCCTCATCAAGTGATCTTAAAAAAGAAATCAGAGATCAGAAAGCAGTGTATGGGGCGTCCTCCGCGCCGTCCCACACAGTAAGCAGAAATCAGAAATCAGAATAAGGCCGGCAGCTTTATTTTGTAGGGGCCGCCTTTGGCGGTCCTCTGATTTTTATGACTATATGTTCACGGAGTTGCTTCGGCATCTGTCGTTTTATAAAATATGGATAGAAATTTTATTATAACCGAATTCGACACGAGCCTTGGATCCCGCTTGTTTGCGTTTCTGGAGAAGTGTCTGCCCGAATCGGGACGTATCCTCGATCTGAACGGCCGACACAGCTTCTACAAGGATATACCCGGACATTTCGACGGATTCTGGTGTATGAAACACAATGATGATATTATCGGAACTGTTGCTGTAAGGCGGATGAACGATAAGGACTGCGAACTGAAATCCCTGTACCTTCTGGAGAAATACCACGGCATGGGACTTGGCAGAAAACTGCTGGAAACTGCTATAGAAAATGCAAGGAAGCTCGGATACAAAAAAATATACCTTCATTCGCTTTCCACCAGCAAACGTGCAGTAAAGCTGTACCGTGCGGCAGGATTCAAAGATACGGAAAAGTACAACGACAGCATCTTTTCAGATGTATTCATGGTTCTGGAATTAAGGAGAGGATAGTATGTGGAACGGTAAGAAAAAAGCCCTTACATTCAGCTACGATGACGGCATTGCACAGGACATAAGATTCACAGAGATACTTAACAGGTACGGTCTGAAAGCGACCTTCAACCTCAACAGTGGTCTCATGAGCGGCAACGGTGACTGGACTACCGACAAGGGACTTGCCATAAGAAGACTCCGCAGAGACGAGGTTAGGGACGTATATAAGGGACATGAGATAGCCGTTCACTGTGTTACACATCCTCACATAATCGATATGCCCGAGGATGAGCTCCGCCATGAGATAATGGACGACAAGTCCGCACTTGAAGAGCTTTTCGGATGCAGTATACAGGGCATGGCTTACCCCTACGGCGAGTTCAGTGAACTGATAATGCGTGTTGCAGGGGAGTGCGGGATAAAGTTCAGCCGCACCTGCGAGGACGTTCACGATTTCAGACATCAGACCGACCTTCTTGCCTTCGGCGCAACATGTCACCATAACTACGAGGACCTTGAAAGACTGACAGATGAGTTCCTCTCATATGACGGAGAAGAACCGATATATTTCTGTCTCTGGGGACACAGCTACGAATTCGATATCCACAATAACTGGGAGCTTATCGAGGAATTCTGCAAAAAAGTCTCAGGCAGGGACGATATTTTCTACGGCACTAACAGCGAAGTGCTGCTGGGATGAAAGGAAGATATATGCTGAAAAAAATAATACCTCTTGTCTGTTGTATGCTGGGAGCGTCCTTGTGGGGATGCAGTCAGCAGTCACCTGTGAAAAATGCGTCGGAAGCACATACAGCCGACCTTTTCGCTATGGACACCTACATGACGCTTAAAGCATACGGAGACAATGCAGAGAAAGCTCTCACATCGGCGACAAACAGGATTACCGAACTGGAGGGGATGCTTGACGTTACATCGCCCTCAAGTGATGTCTATAAGTTAGATAATGCAAACGGAAATGCACTTACTGTAAGTCCCGATACCGCTTCTATAATCGCTGCAGGCATAGAGTACGGCAGACTTACCGACGGCGACCTTGATATAAGCATTTATCCGGTCCTTAAGGAGTGGGGATTCACTACGGGAGAGTACAAGGTCCCCGACAAGCAGACTATCGATTCGCTCCTTGCGGATGTGGACTACAGCAGGATAACCGTTAACGGCGACAGCGTTACCGTGCCGGAGGATATGCAGATAGACCTCGGCTCACTTGCAAAGGGCTATACAAGTGACGCTGTAATGGAGATTTTCAGGGAAGAGGGCGTGAAGTCCGCAATAGTAAGCCTCGGAGGAAACGTTCAGGCGATAGGTAAAAAGCCCGACGGCTCGGACTGGTCCGTTGCGGTAGTCAACCCTTTTGCACCCGATACGGACATGTGCATCGTAGAGATAGACGAGAAGGCTGTCATAACCTCGGGCAACTACGAAAGGTACTTCACCGACGACGAAGGCAACAATTACTGGCACATAATCGATCCGAAGGATGGCTGTCCCGCAGATAACGGACTTGTTTCCGTGACCATAATAGGGGACAGGGGCATCATGTGCGATGCGCTTTCAACGGCACTCTTTGCGGCAGGTACGGAAAAGGCGGTAAGCTACTGGCAGAACGACAAAGGCTTCGATATGATACTTGTGACCGATGAGGGACAGATACTGTATACTCCCGAACTTTCGGGACATTTCCGCAATGTCAGCAATATGCCTGCGGAGGTGATATCGGTTGCCTAAAGGTGTAAAAATAGTGCTTGTTATTACGGTCATCCTCTTTGCGGCAGCAGTTGTGGCGATGTTCGTTTTCAACCGACAGGCAGACAGGAAGACAGTCGAGATAGTACAGAACGGCGAAGTCATCTATACCCTCGACCTTGCCTCGGAAAAGGACAGGAGCTTCAATATCGACAGTCCCGACGGCGGCTATAATACGGTAACTATCAGCGGCGGTACTATCTGCATATCCGATGCGGACTGTCCCGACCATACCTGCATAAAGACGGGAGTTCTCCGCTCCGAGACCATACCCGTAGTGTGTCTGCCTCACCGTCTTGTTATCCGTTTTGCAGAGGAGGACAGCCAATGAGGACGAAAAAACTTGCCGAGCTATCCCTTCTTACTGCGGCGGCGCTCATCATGTTCATAGTGGAGCTTCGTCTGCCGAACCTCTCACCTGTACCCGGCGTAAAACTGGGACTTGCGAACATTTTCACGGCCTACGGCGTGTACCGTTTCAAGGGGAAAGAGGTACTGCTCATGGTGCTTACAAGAGTACTTCTGGGAGCGTTTTTCAGTGCCAATTTCTCGGCGGTGATATACAGTCTTGCAGGTGCGCTGCTGTGTCTTGTGGGTATGCTTCTGCTGAAACGTATCATACCTGCGGAATACCTATGGCTTTGCAGTATACTGGGAGCTGTTTTCCACAATACGGGACAGCTTACAATGGCGGTTATAATGACACGTACTGCCGCCGTACTCGCCTATGCTCCGGTACTTTTCGTATCGGGCTGTATTGCAGGCCTTTTCACGGGACTCTGTGCGCAGTTCGTGTTGAGACGTATCCTGCCTTCAAAGGATTGAGACTTGCAATATCTGCGCTTATGTGGTATAATGAATGCAAAGCATTCATTACAGAGTATCAAAAAAGCCTGAAACTGTTAATTTGGGGATTCTAAAGGGATACCATCCCTTTAGCGGATTCCAAAGGCAGAGCCTTTGGCAGGTGCAGGGCAGAGCCCTGCGATACTAAGCGCTCAGCAAAGGGTGAATTTCAAAACAGTCCGGTGGACTGTTTTGAAAGAGGGAACGCTCTGCAAGAGAGGGCGTTCCCTGATGCATCAACACATTTTTGACGGAGTAAATGAATGCAAAAGCAATAATATGAGGTGTAAAAAATGATAAATCCAATGGCAGTATTAAAGCTCAAACCGCTTGTTGAAAGCTTCCGCAATAATCATCCGAAGTTCGGACCGTTTCTTTCCGCAGCAGCAGGCGCAATGAAAGAGGACAGCATACTTGAAATGAAGGTAACAACTCCCGAGGGACAGACGATCATCTCGAATCTGAAGCTCACTGCGGACGACCTTGCACTTTTTGCAGAGCTGAGAAGCCTTCTTTCATCCGAGAAGAACGATTGAGTTGTGCGCGTACATGCTTAGGCTAAAAATTTAACGATTCTGAAAATAATAGGGGAGTCCTTATAAGGACGGTACCCTTATAGAAGTTTTTACACGTGATATTGAGGGAAACCCTTTTGAAAAAGGGTTCTCCCTCAAACTCCCTTCCTAAAACTTTCGCCTTAAATTTTCAGCCTGATATATCCCTTTGCTGCTATGTATGATAAGCAGCAATTTTTTTTAAGGGATATATCAGGCTGAAAATTTGGAGCAAAAAGTCTTTGGAAAAGGGGTACGGGGGAAGAACCTTTCCTCAGAAAGGTTTGCCCCCGATAATTACATATAAAGCTGCTATATGAGTACAACCCTTACAAAGGGCTCCCCTCGTTATATGTGTCATTTAATTGAGTCAAAGCAGATCCTGCCGTTTTTTAATGTGATCTCGCCGAGCAGTTTATCGGGAGCTGTCTGCATGTTTACGGAATCGGCTTTGAGTATCTTTGCTGTGTAAACTTCAAGCTTATTGTCTTTTACTGCAAATGTAAGTTCACGAGTCTCAATAACTGTGATCAGATCTTTTAACTGTGAGGAGAAAGAACCCCATTTCATGGTTGACAGGTCGAAAACGCCGATATCGACGATATGAAGTCCCGAGCCGTAGGAGTAAGTGAAATACAGTTCATCAGTACCGTTCATATCTATATCCGCAACTGCAAAAGATACGGTACCGCGGCCGCCTATACCTGCTCCAACCAGATAAACCGAGTCGTTATACTCGATATATGTCTCGTAGTTATCTTCAAACTTGTAAAGACGGAAACCGTACTTATCCGTTATCTCTTTCGGAGTGATATTATACAGCTTATCGACAGTGCTGTTCTTTAACACCAGAGGCATTTTACTGTCCCAGAACTCCTGAACGTTATCCTTTGAAGGGGACATACCGAAGGTCGTTATATCAGTGGTTTTCAGACCGCCTGTCAGGTAAGTTTTCATATATGCCAGGTCGAAGGAATCGAGCCTGCCGTCCTTGCGAAGGTCAGCGGCAGTCCAGTTGAAAAGACTTGCATCGGGAGAACCGACCAGCCATTTTTGCAGCATTACAACGTCGGAAATATCGAATTTGCCGTCTGTATTCACATCGCCCTTGACAGGGGGATCATTAGTGTATTCCTTGACGAAATTACCGTCCTCACCGACTGTCAGGTTGAAGAACCACGGGTTGACGCCGTATGCAGAGGTAATGTCGAGCTCGACAGTCAGTGTACCCTGAGACTTAGCCGTAACAAGGACGTATGCAGCAGCTCTCGTGAGATAATAGGTCTCTTCAAAGTACTCGTCCTTGGTAAGAAGGTCGTATTTATGGGACTCCTCAGCCGAACCGAAGCATTTCACCTCATAGTCCATATAGGTTTTACCGTCGGAAGTTATGCCCGGGAGGAAATTGTTTATTTTATCGACGTCTTTATAGTAATATAATGAGGGCACAGTGATAAAAGCCTGATCTCCCTCGAACAGGACGTCGGTAGTATCTGTCAGTTCCGAAAGGGAATCGTAGTCGCTCATGTAATGGTAGAAATCGAGCACATCCGACTCCTCAGCCGCCGACGCGGTGAACGCACTTCCTGACAGGCACAATGCAGAAGCCATAGCCAATGACAGTAATCGTTTTAACATTATACCCACCTCTTTCGCAGTATTTTCTGGAGAAATCTCTCCTTGTACAGATTATACCATAGAGAGCGCGGAATTGTCAACTTTTTTTGCTTTTTTATATAAATTTAGCTAAACAAATTATGTGCCTGCACTCTGTAAAATACTCAATGCCTTTTTTCGTTTTTTATATTGTTCACACGTGAGCGTAATTCATCAAGCTGCTGTCGGAAGTTTTCGGAATTTACAAGCTTTAGTTTTGGGAAGGCGTTTTGGATACGTTTCATACTGTAGCCGCGTTTTTCCCATTCAGAGCGATACCGTTCTCTTAGTTCCTCCATTCGCTTGCGGTATTCAGCATTTTTCTGACTGAGTTCATCTCTCTTATCGCGTATTTCCTCGACAGTATCAAAAATACGTTCACCGGTGGCATCTGAGATCTTTCGCATTTCACCTGAGATGTCTTCAAGCAGCATGATCCGCTTTTTAATATTCATTATAGCCATAACTGTGATGATGAAGTCGCTTGCGAAGCCGATATAGAACACAGATAGCAGAATGATGCCGGGTTTTTCCGGCAGCTTATCCACGAAAGCATCAACGGATGGCTGGATGAGTTTAATAGTGACGAGGCAGGCGACACCCCACAACAGTGAGAATTTCAGGCAGATATAGCCCTTGAAGTTAAAGGGCTGATCGGAGTAATCCCACCAGTGCTGGTGGAAGATCTTCTCCAGAAAGAAGCCGGTCACAAGCTCAATAGCGGTAGTGAGCAGAACAGATCCGGCATAAAGGACGAGGATGTTATTGCGAAGGGGGTAAAGCATAATGATGACTGTAATGACACCAAATCCGTAGATAGGGCAATACGGACCGTTAAGAAATCCGCGGTTGATGAATACACCGTGTTCCACAGCCTGATACACTACCTCGAGGCACCAGCCGAAGAAAGAATAGATGACGAAGAACCAGAGCATCTGGTATAAACTGAAAACTATGGTGACCACTCCTTAAAGCATTATTTTAGAATATAATATGGATATAATGAATGCAAAAGCATTCATTATATATTTATCTGAATGTCCTTGCAGATACGCAGATCTCTGATCTGCTCCCTGCATATCGGACAATTATATCATAACGCTTCGCTTTTATGATATAATGAATGCAAAAGCATTCATTATATATTTATCTGAATGTCCTTGCAGATACGCAGATCTCTGATCTGCTCCCTGCATATCGGACAATAATATCATAACGCTTCGCTTTTATGATATTAAAGAAAAAACATGCGGGACTTGAAAAAGTCCCGCATTTTGTAATAATGGGATGAACATTACTGAGTGTCCGGTTCGAGAACGGCGTAGTTACCGTCATCACGCTTATAAACAACGTTTATCTCGCCAGTGTCAGCGTTAGTGAACATATAGAACTCGTGGTCGAGCATGTTCATCTGAAGGATAGCCTCGTCCACATCCATAGGACGCATCTTGAACTTCTTGCGCTTGATGACCTCGTAATCAGCGATCTCGTCAACAGGCTCTGCGAAGGCATCCTTGAAAGCTGTATCCTTAAGCTTCTTCTCGACCTTTGTCTTGTTCTTGCGGATCTGTCTGATGATCTTATCTATAGCATCGTCGAGGGCAACTGATTTATCTTCAGCCGAGCGCTCTGCACGGAAAATAATGCTGTTGTATTTAACGGTAAGCTCCAGTTCTATCTGATTTTTCACCTCTGCCATTACGATCTTAGCATCTGCATCATCGCCGAAAAACTTACTGAGTCTTGTATCTATTCTTTCCTCAGCGTATTCAGTAAAATTCTGTGGGATCTGCATTTTCTTAGCTGTGATAGTTGTTTTCATAAATGGGTTCCTCCTTTAGACTCTCCCAAAAGAGAGTTTAAATATTATGGTTATATTATAACATAAAATAGGAGAGATTACAAGAGAAATATGTTAATTTTGTTTAAATCGTACAAGCTTTTTTCTATTATTTGTATATTGTGACATATCAGCTGCAAAGTGAATCAAGCAGAGTTTTTACTATCTGTTCGGCGTAAACAGGGGTGCTGTACTTGTTTTCAAGTACAACGCAGAAAGCGATAGGATTGCGCTCGTCGCTGACGAATCCCACAAGGAGAGCATTCTCCTCGGCGCCTTCCTTGACCTGTGCCGTACCGCTTTTTATACCGAGTACATATCCGCTTATGGAACCTGTGTAGTGGTTCGAGCCGTTGGTAAGGAGTATGCGCTTTACTGTCTCGGCGGTATCGGGAGTGAACAACTGAGCACTTTCCTTTGTCTTTGCGGTCTCGGTGGTATTGCCGTAGACGTCCGTAACGTGGTCGATGAGGTGGGGCATGGTCATTTTGCCTGTACCGTTTGCGATAGCGCTCTGCCACATCATAAGCTGCATGGGACTTACAAGTGTATCGCCCTGACCGATGCATCCCCACTGTGTATTGAAGTCGTAGGAATCGGTGAGGGTAGTTGAAGCCTTTTCGCACTGTATGCCGTCGATGTCGATATATTGCGGTTTATCGTCGTTCACTGCGTAGCCGAGCTTCCTGTACATGTCCTTAAGTCTGCCGAGAGGCAGGTCGGGATCCTCCACAAGCTGAGCGAAGAAGGGGTTACAGCTGTTTTCAACAGCCTGCTGTATGTTCTGGTCGCCGTGACCGTAGGACTGGTGGCAGTCGATAGGCTTGCCCGAGCGGTTCATGTACTGACCGCTGCAATTGTAGGTCTTGGAGAAGAGGCGGTCAGGTCCCATTATCTCCAGCGCCGAAATGACGGTAGATACCTTCTGGGTAGAGCCGGGGACTGTGCCGTACATAGCCTTTGAGATGAGAGTACCCGATTCCAGCTCGCCGATATTGGCATATCCCTTTGTAACGTCGATAGAGGGGAGACTGGTGCAGACAAGAAGTTCGCCTGTCTTGTAGTTGTAAGCCACTGTGCATCCCTTTGCGCCCATGTAGGCGTTATAGACTGCACGGTTAGCGGCGTGGTCGAGGGTAGTGTAGATAGCGGCTTTTCCGCCCTCTTTCACAAGTCCCTCTGAGAAGCTGTAGTTGTTGAGCTTGTCGATATTCTGTGCAACGAGGGTATTTTCCATCTGTCCCTTATCGTCGCCGATGAGGTTGCCCACGTCAAGGAAGTGGTTCTCGTCGTAGCCTGTGCCTGCCGCATCGAACAGCACGTCGCCATTTCGGTCATAGACCTTGCCAAGCTGATGATTGTCCGAGTGCATCATGTAGAAGGGAGCTTCCTTGTTTATCTTGTAAACCAGCAGAGCCATTCCGCCGATGAAAACAAGGAGGAAAAGAGTTATAACGCTCTGAGTACGTCTGATACTTTTCATGCAGGCTGACCTCCCGTAACTTTTTTCTGCTTTTTCGGCTTAGCGGACTTCATTTTCGCGAAAACAGGGTTCTGAGCGGCGGTGAGCATACCTGCCATTATACCGCTTGTAGCCATTGAGCTTCCGCCCATTGAGATGAATGGGATAGTAACACCCGTAAAGGGGATGAGGTTGCAAGAGCCGAAAATGTTAAGTGCCATCTGTACCGTGAAAGCGGCGCAGACACCTGCACAGAGAGTTCCGTGGAAGTAGGAGAGGGGAGGATTTATCAGTGGAGAAGCTGCGATAAGGAGTATCACAACTACAGTCATAAGAGCGATAACAAGTCCCCATTCCTCGCAGATAGTAGCGAAAACGATGTCGCTCTCATATGCGAAGACCTCGTGAAGGAAGCCGTTTGAGGGACCTTTTCCCAGCCAGCCGCCCTCTGCGATAGCGATAAGCGCCTGGGACTGCTGATAACCGTTGCCCGTAGTATCGTCCCAGATATTGACGAAGAGACGTGCGCGGACGTAATCGGGAGCAAGATAGATGCCGATGCCTGCGGCGATGAGTACTGCCGCACCTGCGCCGATAAGAGTCTTGTTGGAGAACTTAGCCTTGGGGTAGCATATCCTGAGAAGGAAGCCTGCGGCGTAGATAGCGGCAAAAGTCGGGATGCTTCCCAGGTCCCTGCACCACCACTGGAGCAGACATACTGCGGCGGTGATACCGAAGAGGATGATGTTCTCCCACACGATGTTGAATTGCAGGAATTTGTGTTTGTTCTGCTGTTCGGTAATAGAAGTAGCGCAGGCAATGACCAGAAGGGGCTTTATGAACTCGGAAGGCTGTATGGTCATGAATCCGAGGTCTATCCACATACTGCGGCTTCCCGTAAAGAGTACGATAACGCCCATCATGATGCCGATGCATACCCAGACGTACTTCTTTTTGGACTGTATCCACCTGTGGTCCCTGACGAGGTGATATCCCACACGGCTTGCGATAAGGGATACGATACAGGTGATGTAGTGCTTCATGGAAAGGTGGACTCCGCCGAAACAGGACTGGAATATGACGCTCATATTCAGTACCAGCAGTAGCATGAAATCCACGGTATAGGTGTGCTGTTTATAGAACAGCATCACGAAGTAGTAGATGATATCGAGTCCCAGCACAGCGGCGCAGAGGATGACGAATTCCTTGGTATCGACCTCCTTGCCGTTGAAAAAGACGTTTACAAGCATACCTGCGTGAGCTATAAGCACGAACAGACATGAGAAAATGTAAGAGAAGGGATTGCTCATTTCTTCTTGTCCCTCCTTTTCCTGAATACGAGACGTCGACTTCCGAGGGTAATGATATCGTTTTCGTGGAGCTTTTTCTGCTTCACGGGACGTCCGTTGACGTAGATGCCTGATTTCGAGCCGATATCCGTGATAGTCCACACTCCGTCTGTAATGGTCATAATGGCGTGATAGCGCGATACGGACATATCGTGGAGCCTTATATCCGCCGAGCCGTGACGTCCGATAAGTACCTCATCACAGCCGAGATAATAGGACCTGCCGTTTTCAAAGAGCTCCATATCGGAAGAGAAGCTTTTCCAGCGTTTTCTGGACGAACTTTTTTCCCTGTAAGAAGCAATAATAAGAATAAGTATACAAAGGTCAAGAGCGGCTGCGGTAACAGCGCAGAAAATCAAACCGTTGTCATACATAGTTACACCTCCATTTGGATAAAGATATTATAACACATTTAATGAACCATTGCAACAGTGGAAAAAGCAGATATTATCCATGAAGGCGAGAATAAACTGGTCAAAATAAGAGAAAAAGGGAGGTCTGAATGTTGAAACATAGCAATATTATGTCCATTATAAAGCAATATTTTTTCATTTTTTATGGACAAACGAAGAAAAACGTGGTATAATGAATGAAAAGCATTCATTATATTTTATCTGAATTCCCTTGCAGGTACGCAAATCGGGCAATTATACCGCAGCGCTTCGCTTTTGTGGTATAAACAATGCAAAGCATTCATTGAGAGTGTCCCAAAAGCCTGAAACCATAAATTCGGGGATTCTAAAGGGATACCATCCCTTTAGCGGATTCCAAAGGCAGAGCCTTTGGCGGGTTGCAGGGCAGAGCCCTGCGATACGAAGCGCTCAGCAAAGGGTGAATTTCAAAACAGTCCGGTGGACTGTTTTGAAAGAGGGAACGCCCTGCAAGAGAGGGCGTTCCCTTCTGAGTGACATATGTGACACTTCTTGAAAAGGAGCAGTGAAAATGGTTAGCAATGAGCCGATGACTACACATAACCAGATATCAAAAAGGATAAAGAACTCACCGAGTCCCGAGACGAAACGCACTTTTTTCTACGTTCAGGAAACGGGATGCATGAAGTCGGGAAGCCTCAGCGGCGGCGAAGATGAAGAGGGACTTTTCCTCATATGTGCGGTAAGCGGCGGAAATGCCGAGCTTGTCCTAAACGGCAGGAGCTACCCTCTGACCAAGGGCGACTGCTTCTTCATCGACTGCGCCAACAGCTATACCGTCAACAGTGAGGACGAGCATACCGAAGTTATGTGGGTGTGCTTCGGCGGAGCGACTTCGGCGGAGTACTACGACTATTACATCGCAGACAACAGAAACGTTTTCCGTCCCTCATTCATCGACAAGGTAGTATCAGCGGTGAATGAGCTTATCGAGACCAACGAGAAGAAGCTATCAAATGCGGAAGTTATATCCTCCAAGCTCATAATGGACATACTCACTATCGCACTTACCCAGAGCAGTGACTCCTCCCAGAACGATTCCGCGCTGAAGCAGAAGCTTGCGGCAGTTAACGCCTTTATCGATGACCACTTCAACGAAGCTATCACTCTTGAGGGACTGTCCTCGGAGTTCTACATAAGCAAATACTACCTTACAAGGGAGTACAAGAAAATCTACGGCAGGACGATATTCCAGCAGATAATAGCCGCAAGGATAGAGTACGGCAAGAAGCTTCTTCGGTTCTCGGACAAGTCTGTTGAGGAGATAGCGCATCTCTGCGGCTTCAACGACCAGAGCTACTTCGCAAGGCAGTTCAAGAAGGCAGAGAACATAACCTGTTTTTCTTACCGCAAAATGTGGCGGGAGTAAATAGTAATCAGAAATCAGAAAGTAGAAAGCAGTAAGGGCGCACAGTGTGCGCCCTCTAAGCCATAAGCCTGTAGGGGCCGCCTTTGGCGGTCCTTTCTTGTTGACCTTATATATTAGATAATGCGGACGGCCAATGGCCGTCCCTACAAAATGTTACCTTTTTAAATACATCGCCGCAAGGCGATACCACAATTATCATTTATTCACTATTCAATATTCTTTATTCATTTATTCCGTTTATCTGCGGACCGCCAAAGGCGGCCCCTACAGTCAAACGGTATAAATACGAATTAAAAAGGGCGCACACTGTGCGCCCCTACTACTTTCTGTGCTCTGATTTCTGCTTTCTGATTACTGATTACTGATGTCAGCTATCTTTTCAACAGCCTCGTTGAGCCAGTCGCCCTCGAAAAGCTCGATAGTACCCTGATCGCAGTGCTTAGCCAGATCAGTGCATACAGGAAGCTTTGCAAGTACGGGGATGTTGTACTGTGCAGCTATCTCGTCTATATGGCTCTCGCCGTAGATGCTGTGACGCTTGCCGCAGTCGGGACACTCGTAGTAGCTCATATTCTCGATGATTCCGAGAATCGGGATATTCATGAGCTGAGCCATTTTTACAGCCTTCTCAACGATCATGGAAACGAGTTCCTGCGGAGATGTTACGATAACGATGCCGTTAACAGGGAATGACTGGAAAACAGTCAGCGGAACGTCGCCTGTTCCCGGAGGCATATCAACGAAAAGGTAGTCAACGTCCTTCCAGATAACGTCTGTCCAGAACTGCTTTACAACGCCTGCAATAACGGGACCGCGCCAAACAACGGGATCGGACTCGTTCTCCAGGAGAAGGTTGATAGACATAACATCGATGCCCATTTTGCTCTTTGTCGGGATGATGCCGAATTCGCATGCATCAGCCTTACCATGGATACCGAAAGCCTTCGGTACAGAGGGACCTGTTATATCAGCATCGAGGATACCGACATTCTTGCCGAGACGCTGCATGGAAACAGCCAGCAGAGAAGAAACCATAGTTTTACCAACTCCGCCTTTACCGCTGACAATGCCGATGACCTTGCCGATGTTGCTCATCTGATTTGGTTTTTCAAGGAAGCTCTCGGGTTTGCTTCCGCAGTTGCCTGCGCTTGGACATCCCGCACAATCCTGTTTTGTACATGATTCACTCATAGCTTAATATCTCCTTATAAATGGTATTGATAATATTATACCCCATATTTCCGAAATAGTCAATATCGTAATTGAGCCTTTATCTATTAGCCGTCAGCCGTCAGCCTGTAGGGGCGAGTTCCGCTCGCCCCTGTGTCAGAACAATTGATTGTACTCAGATACCGATGTAGGGTACGCCTTTGACGGTCCGTTTTCATCCATAATTATCATTTATTCACTATTCATTCTTTACCGATTCCTGCGATAAGTTTCTCGTGGTTATACACGTAGGAATCGGGAATATCGCAGGTAAGGGCGGAAATTTCGAGGTCAGCGGCATCGAGTTCACTGCGTGCGGAATCAATGTCACCCATACCGAGAAAGCACTCAGCCATTGAAAGACTAAGTGATGCTGTCTGAAAAACATCGTAATTAGTAGTGGGGATCTTTATCTGATTATCCTTTGACATCTGTTTTTGGTTATCACGGAGAAAGCGGATAATTCGAGCGGATTCAAGAGCCTCGCTGTAGTTACCGAGGAAGGTATCTCTTGTGTTTACAAGTAAGGCTGCCGAGATAAGACCGTTGATATCGCGGTTTTTTATCTGTTCGATCCATGGTTCGTATTTATCCAGAAGATTGAGAAAGTCCTCTTTGCGATCCTCCGAGGCTGAAAGGAGAAGTTCGGCGCTAGCTATCTCATTTTGTCTGACTGCATCATCTGCCTTTACCGTCCGCATTTCGTCCAGGACCTCATGAGCTTCGGTGAATCTGCGTCTCAGCGAAAGCATACTGCACTTTACAGACATAATGCTGATGCGGTAGTTTTCAAGAGTTTCCGAGGCTATGACACGGTCACAAGCATTCAGAAGGTTATCGGAGCATATCTCATTTTTAAAGAGTTCAAAAAACTTCCTGTTCCTGAGTGCTGACAGAGTATAGCGAAGTTTGTTTTTTCCGTGGTAAGTGTGTTTTATCTTAGCTGAATAATGAATGAAGATAATGACTAATGGTATTAAGAAGATGACAAGGATAAATCCTATCAGGATAAGGAACTTGTATATCAGTTTTATGGGCAGAAGTATAAGCAGAATGATCACTGCAATCAAAACAGGACCGAGCTTTGAGCCGATTTTTCCGCCTAACTTCATTGGCATTTCACTTTCCTTGCGGTATTCTTCAAGAGCCTTTTCGGCATCCTTTTGTGTAACACTGATCATAGAACTCACTGCCTTTCATTTATAATATACCTTATTAATGTCTGCTCAACAACTAAAAAATGGCTTATTATAGCTTCCAAAGCCATTTTTTAGTTGTCAAAGTGCAAGAAAATAATGATATTAAAGTTTTTTCTTGCACTTTGTTTTGCCCTTTCAGGCAAAATGAGCTTGACATAAAGAAATGTGACGCGCAAATTCTTTATATTTTAGGGAATTTGCGCTCCCCGAACAAAGTTCGGGGCAGTAACCGCCCAAAGGCGGTTACTGAGTACACATTTATTATAACTCTTAAGTTTGGTTTAGTCAATAACAGATTGACGTGTGCTATTTGCCGCTGCAAATTGTTTAATCATGTATCACGGTAACGGATAATTGTACGTACATCAACTGGCGAGCGGAACTCGCCCCTACTGCTTTCTGCGCTCTGATTTCTGATTTCTGATTTCTGATTTCTGAGGGGGGCAAACTATACAGCTGGGGACAGATTTGTACATTATGCATAAAAAGTTGACCGAAAAAATCTGTTTGTTCTACGTTACAGACTGTCACAAACGTATTTTTGAATACGAATGTATTTTATGAAAACGGAAATAACCCGTTAAAAATAATCAATCTATTTTAAAACAGGAGTGGTAAATTATGAAAAAGATTTTTAAGGGATTTACAGCAGCAGTTCTTTCTACAGCAATGATGTGCAGTGTATGTGCAGCAGGTTCAGTTATCGGTGCAAACGCAGAGGAAGAACTCCCGATAGCAGCAGCTGATACACTTAACGGTGCAGAGCAGCCTACAGAAGCTATCCAGACTGCAACAGAAGCAGTTACAGAAGCTATCGAAGCAGCAACAGAGGCAGCTACAGAGGCTCCCACAGAAGCACCTACAGAGGCACCGACTGAGGCTCCTACAGAGGCAGCTCCCGCACTTGACATCCAGACTATCGCAGGCAAGTGGCTTTATCAGTTAGCTGACGGCGATACAGTTGATATCGGTACAAAGCCAAACGGTTCTGTAGAGATAAAGGCTGACGGTACTTACAGCTACACAGACGCAAACGGCAATGTATCAAACGGTTCTGTACAGATAAAAACTGATGTTATCGGAGGCACTCCGCTTACTTTTGTAGGCTTCTACACAGGCGAGACTCTTAACTTCGGCGGTTACTACAGGGCTGACACTAACCGTATTACTATCGGCAACGGCGCTCAGGCACAGCTTGTACGCGATAACGGTACAGCAGCAGTAACAACAGCAGCTCCTCAGACAACAGCAACAAAGGCTGCAACTACAACAAAGGCAGCTGCAAAGACTACAGCTAAGGCAACAACAAAGGCAGCAGCAAAGAGCGGTTCACCAAAGACAGGCGACGCTTTCCCTGCAGCAGCAGTTACATTAACAGCACTTGCAGCAGCAGTAGTCGGAATCGTTTCACGCAAGAAGGACTGATCTGACTCAAACGTACATTTTACCTTCAATATATAAAATTTCAGCCGTGCATAAAGTGCGGCTGATTTTTTATTCGGAATTATTGCGTCCGATTCCGAGGACTATTTGTAATCGTTTTGTAGGGGCGCTTTCCGAGCGCCCGTAAATACACGTAAAAATATAAGTGCCACAGATAATTGTAGGGACGGCGATTCGCCGTCCGGTTTCTTCCACATTAATATTATACAATGCGGACGACCAACTACAGGGTATCAGGGATGTGGGCTATTGTACGTGTATCGACGGGCGCACGGAATGTGCCCCTACAAATCATTTTAAATTCATCGCCGTAAGGCGATACAATAATTACGCATTACGAATTACGCATTAAAAGGGCGCACGGAATGCGTCCCTACACTTAGTTCTCAGCTTTTAGTTCTGACTTCAAGGACGAAAAATTTTTCCGTTGATATAGACAAATCGGAAAATGTGTGATATAATAGAAGCGTTAAGCTGTTTTTCTGTCCATTGACAGTCCAAAACAGTATTTTCAGCTAATTATTCGCAAAGAGGAGTTATTATGAAGAGAATATCAGCATTGCTCACGGCGGTAGTCCTTCTGCTTCCGTTTATACGTTTGACCGACGCCAAAGCGATAAATTTCACACTTAAAGAACCTATCCACAGCGAATCCGCTGTGCTTATGAACCTCGATACACACATGGTACTTCACGAGAAAAACGCCGACACCAGACAGATGCCGGGACCGCTCGTCAATATCATGACCGCAGTTGTCTGCCTTGAAGAGTGCAAGAACATCGACGAGGAGATAACTATGGATCAGGAGGTCTATGAGGGACTCTACAACACTCAGTATCCCGATGACCTGCGTATCTCGGATATATCCGACGGGGACGTCCTTACGGTTACGGACCTGCTTTACGCTATGATGCTTGAATCCTCGGTACAGGCGGCACAGACGATAGCCTATCATGTCGGCGATCACAAGGTCTCAGCCTTCGTGGACATGATGAACGAAAAGGCGAAGGAGATAGGACTCGAATCCACTCACTTCACTAACCCCACAGGTATGTACGACGAGGATCAGTACACAACAGCAAGGGATATGGCTAAGCTTACGGAATACGCTATGACAGTACCGCTGTTCGACACTATCTCGTCCACGTTCACCTATAATCCGTCAGTTCCCAACATGGAGCGCCATGAAAGTCACGAAAACTGGATATGGACTCACTCCAACACCATGATGGATCCCGAGAGCGAGCTTTACTATTATCCCGGTGCAAGGGGAATCAAGACCGCAAACCTCGAAGCCGCAGGACGTAATATAGTCTCTATCGCAAGCAAGGACGGCAACAATTACCTTGTAGTCCTCATGCGCGCACCAATGAGCGATGCGGACGGCAACAACGTCTACTATCACCTCGAGGACGCTATAAGCCTTTTCGACTGGGCGTTCAACCACTTCTCCTATCAGGTAGTGCTTGCGGATACCGCAGAGCTCGGAGAGCTTCCCGTAAGTCTTGCGGAGGGCAATGACTACGTTCTTGCAAAGCCGAAGGAAGAAATATCACTTCTCTGGTACGATGAAATTGACATCTCACTTATCAACAAGAACAAGATTGAATGGTACAACACCACGCTTCAGGCACCTATCAAAAAGGGCGAGCCGCTTGGTGAGCTGACTCTCGAATATTCGGGCGAACCTCTTACCACCGTGGAGCTTGTTGCAGTTTCGGACGTTGAACGTTCGTCCTCGAAGTATAATCTCTTTGCGGCATCGATGTTCACAAAGTCCAGCTGGTTCAGGAAAGCGCTTATAATCTCGCTGGTACTCTGCGTGATATATATACTGATGTGCATTTACTCGTATGTAGTCTTCAAGAGCCACGCAAAGCCACTTAAGCCGATTTACGCTGTCCCGAAGGTAGAGAAGAAAAAGAAGAAGAAAAATAAGTGAGCAGTGATTAGAAATCAGAAATCAGTAGGGGCGCTTTCCGAGCGCCCTTTTTAATTCGGAATACGGAATGCGGAATTAATGCGTCCCCTGTCGGGGACGGATTTGAAATTGGGTATTCGTACAATTACCCATACCCTGATACCATGTAGGGGCCGCCTTTGGCGGTCCGTTTTATTTGACCGTATGTATTGTTTTTTGCGAGCTGCCAAAGGCAGCCCCTACAATTGGTTCATCATGATGTGTTCATCACGGGCACACAGTGTGCGCCCTTTTTAATTCGGAATTCGGAATTAATGCGTCCCCTGTCGGGGACGGATTTGAAATTGGGTATTCGTACAATTACCCATACCCTGATACCATGTAGGGGCCGCCTTTGGCGGTCCGTTTTATTTGACCGTATGTATTGTTTTTTGCGGGCTGCCAAAGGCAGCCCCTACAATTGGTTCATCATGATGTGTTCATCACGGGCGCACACTGTGCGCCCTTTTTAATTCGGAATTAATGTGTCCCCTGTCGGGAACGGATCTGAAATTGGGATAAACGCGCAATTACCCGTAAGCCAGATACCATGTAGGGACGGCCATTGGCCGTCCGCATTATCCTAAATATACGGTAAACAAGAACGGACGGCGAATCGCCGTCCCTACAATTATTTTGCCATATATGTGCGGTTATCAACGGGACGTCGCAGACGCCGTCCACTACATTTTGTTGCATGTTACCTTGTAGGGGCGATGTGGGCATCGCCCCCTACAAATCATTTTAAAATCATCGCTGAAAGACGATACCACAATTACGTATATGCATTAAAAGGGCGCACACTGTGCGCCCCTACTGCTTTCTGATTTCTGATATCTAATCACTGCTCACTTGTTTTTTCTTCTGACAAGGATAGCAACGATGTCGGGACCGATATTTGCGGCTACAACAGCGCCTATCTTGCCGAACATCTCAGCCTTTCGGCCTGTTTTCTTGTACATTTCCTTTTCGATCTCCTTAGCGAGAGTATCGTCCCTGCCGTGGAGGATGAGGTAAGGAGTCTGGGGAGTCATATTCTTCTCGGCGCACTCGATGAGCTTCGGAACGATGTTCTTCTCGCCCCTTATCTTGTCAACGGTAACTGTAGTATTATCCGCAAAAAGGATGATAGGCTTAAGTCCGAGAACCTCGCCCGCAAAAGCCTTTGCAGCGGAGATACGTCCCGATTTTCTGGCATATTTGAGGTTATATGGCACAGCGTAGATGCCGCAGACGTTGAACCAGTCCTCGAGGTAAGCCACGATCTCCTCAGCCTCGGCGCCCTTGCGTATTTTCTTGACAGCTTCGATGATAGGGTAGCCGTAGAAGACCGTATAACAGCGTGAATCCACGTTGAAAATGCGGAGCTTATCCTTGGCATCGGGGTTCTCGTCGAAGAAATCGTTCTTAGCGAGAACGGCGTTGTTGAAAGTACCCGAACCCTGACTGTTGATAGAAACGCAGATGATATCTGTATAGCCCTGATCGTAGAGGTTCTTGTATGCCTCTGCGAACCTGAGAGGGGATATCTGGGAGTGTTTGGGTATCTCGTCGGTCTTTGCCATAAGCTCGTAGACCTCGTCCGAGGACTTGTCGATGAGTTCCCTGAAAGACTCGCCTCCGAGAGTTACCTCGAAGGGGAGGACTGTGATACCGAGCTCTTCAACGGTCTCTCTTGGGAGATCGCAGCAGCTGTCTGTCATTATCATTATTTTCGACATATTATTCTTCTCCTTTTTTTATTCGGCATTATTGTATCATCTTACGGCGATGTATCTGAATGTGGTTCGCCGTCCGTCAGCATACGTACAATTACCCGTAACCATGATATTCTGTAGGGGCCGCCTTTGGCGGTCCGTTGTTACTAAGCGTATATATCGGATCATGCGGACGACCAATGGTCGTCCCTACAAATCGTTAGCATTTTTAAATCCGTCCCCGAAAGGGGACACCACAATTATTATTTATTCATTACTCAATAAAAACGATACATACGGACCGCCAAAGGCGGCCCCTACGATCGATTCATCATAATGTGGTAATCACGGGCGCACACTTTGCGCCCCTACACTGCTTTCTGTGCTCTGATTTCTGAATCACCAGGTGTACTGGGTGAGCTTACCCTCACGGGAGAGGTCGGGGTAGTCCCACTGGCGCAGGACCTCGTAAACGGCGATAGCTACCGAGTTTGAGAGGTTCAGACTTCTCAGCTCGTTCCGCATGGGTATGCGAAGGCAGTTATCGGGGTTATCGTGAAGGAGCGATTCGGGAAGTCCCTTGTCCTCACGACCGAAAATCAGGTAGGAATTATCGGGGTATTCTGCGTCGCTGTGGACGTTGAGTCCCTTGGTGGTGAAATAGAAAAAGTGACCTCCGCTGTTACGGCGGAAGAAGTCGTCGAGCCCGTCGTAGTAGGTGATATCGAGCTTGTCCCAGTAATCGAGACCAGCACGTTTAAGGTGCTTGTCGCTGACCTCGAAGCCGAGGGGACGAACAAGGTGGAGTTTCGCTCCGGTAACGGCGCAGGTTCGGGAAATATTGCCTGTATTCTGGGGGATCTGGGGTTCGACGAGGACTATGTTAAGTTCATGCATTTTTTTGCCTCATGAATAATTTTTGTAATTGCTCAGAAAATATACTGCGGAGTTTTCCGCAATAAATTAACGGAGCGTGTTAAAACATGGATATAAAAACCATTTTCAAGGGAGCGGCGGCAGGTGCAGCGGCAGGAATGGCGTATTCTGTACTGTCTGCGGCAGGTCCCCTTGACAGGATGAACCTGAAAAAGGATGCAGGAAAGACCATTAAGGCGGCTTCGGGACTTATCTCAGACCTGAAACAGCTCATCAGTTAGTCTCGCCGGTGTTTTTCCTGTATTCAAGGTAGCTTTCAAGGATTATGACGGCGGCAACAGCGTCCACAACGTTCTTGCGCTTTTTGCCCCTTGTATTGGTAACGTTGAGGTAGTTATGCGCCGAGACCGTAGTACAGCGCTCGTCCCAGAGGATAGTGGGGATGCCGCAGAGCTTCTCCAGTTCACTTGCGAAAAGGGTGCATTTCTCGCATCTTTCGCCCTCTGAGCCGTTCATATTCTTCGGGAATCCTACTACTATTTTCTCCGCCCTTTGCTCTTTAGCGAGGGCGGCAGTTTTTTCTATACAGGTGTTGAAGTCCTTTTCAAAGATGACCGTGACAGGGGAGGCGATAAGCTCGCTTTTTCCGCATACTGCGATGCCTGTACGGGAATCACCGAAATCAACTGACATTATTATCATTCTAAACACCCCCTGTATCTGATGCGAAATTGTTGTGTTCCCTGACGGGGACGTATTTGAAATCCGGGTAAATGTACAATTACCCGTAACCATGATATTCTGTAGGGGCCGCCTTTGGCGGTCCGTTGTTACTAAGCGTATATATCGGATCATGCGGACGACCAATGGTCGTCCCTACATTATTTAATTCGTCCCCGAAAGGGGACACCACAATTATTATTTATTCATTACTCAATAAAACGATACATACGGAACGCCGAGCTAAGATCGATTCATCATAATGCGGTCATCACGGGCGCACACTTTGCGCCACTACACTGCTTTCTGCTTTCTGATTACTGCTAACTGAAACTCACCAGGGCTGAACGGTGCCGATGATGTCACGGACGGATGAAACGCCCATATCGTCCAGTATATCGCTCATTTCGTCGATTATCTTAACGGGAGCGTAGGGATCTGTGAAGATCGCCGCGCCCACCTGAACTGCGGAAGCGCCTGCCATCATGAGTTCGATAGCGTCACGTCCTGAGGAAACGCCGCCCATGCCGATAACGGGGATGTTCACAGCGTTAGCCACCTGCCATACCATGCGTACAGCAACGGGGAAAACTGCGGGACCGCTCAGACCGCCCACGTTGTTATGGAGTATAGGTCTGCGTGTTTTTATGTCTATCCTCATGCCGAGGAGAGTGTTTATAAGTGAGACAGCGTCCGCACCAGCCGATTCAACGGACTTTGCGATGTCGACGATGCTTGTAACGTTCGGCGAAAGCTTTACCACAAGGGGCTTCTTTGTAGCTTCGCGGACTTTTTTTGTGACCTCAGCCGCCATTTCACAGCTCGTACCGAATGCCGCACCGCCCTGCTTTACGTTGGGACAGGAGATGTTAAGCTCTATCATGTGAACGTCGGTAGAGTCCAGTTTAGCGGCAACTTCGGCGCACTCTTCGGGAGTTGCACCTGCTATATTTGCAAGGATAACGAGGTCCTTAGTGAGCAGATTCGGGAGCTCGGTGGAAATAAAGTGGTCGATGCCGGGATTCTGGAGTCCCACGGAATTGAGCATACCTGCGGGAGTTTCGGCTATTCTCGGGGCAATATTGCCTGTGCGGAGTTTAAGTGTAGTACCCTTTGTAGCTATACCGCCGAGCTTATTCAGCGGGAAAAGCTCCTCGTACTCTCTGCCGTAGCCGAAAACGCCCGAAGCAGGGATAACAGGGTTCTTGAAGTCGATACCGCATACATTTACAGAAAGATCAGCCATTACCAGAGCACCTCCTCAGCCTTGAAAACGGGACCGTCCTTGCAGACGTGAGCGAAATACTCCTCGTCATTGCGCTTTGTACGGCATGCACAGCCGAGACAGGCGCCTATACCGCAAGCCATACGTTCCTCCAGTGAAATTTCGCAGTAAATGCCGTTCTCCTGACAGATAGCGGAAACGCCCTTGAGCATGGGCATTGGTCCGCATGTGTAAACTGCGTCGATACCGCCTTTTTCAGCCAGTTCCTTAAGGGGCTGGGTAACGAAACCGTGGATACCTGCCGAACCGTCGTCGGTACAGAGGACGGTCTTGGCTCCTGTTGCGGAGAAGTCCTGCTGTAAGATGACAGCCGAGGCGTTCCTGAAGCCCGATACAGCAACAGCACGTTCACCGTAGTACTGTGCCAGAGGGAGCATGGGGGGAGTACCTATACCGCCGCCGATGAGGACGACCTTGCGGAAGTTTTCATCAAGTGTGAAGCCGTGACCGAGGGGAGCGAGCATGTCGATGAGGTCGCCTTTGTTGAGACGAGCGATCTCCTCGGTACCCTCACCGCGTATCTCGAAAACGATGCGGAGAGTGCCTTTTTCCTTATCGATGCCGCAGATAGAGATAGGTCTGCGGAGGGTGAATCCCTTTGCGCGGATATGTACGAACTGTCCCGGTGAAGCAGCTTGTGCCACTTCGGGACAGGCGATAGTGAAGCTGTATATCTCTCTTGCGAGAGCAGTTTTATCTGTTATAATGAATTGACCTTGCGTATATTTCATTGTTACTCCTTTCAGTCTGAGAAAGTAGAGAGTAGAGAGTAGAAAGCGTTGCAGAAATCTTATACTGCCGACCTGACAGCTTTCTGCTTTCTACTTTCTTCTTTCTGTATTATGTGGCGCTGCGCCACGGTCTGCCGCAGAAACGGCATTTCTTGGTGAAGATGCCCTTGTAGTGTCCGCCGCAGTAGAGGCAGCGTCTTTCGACCTGACGGCGGCGTATGACGTTTGAGCACTCGGCTGAACGGTAAAGGAAAGGCCAGTCGAATACCACGTTCTCGTCGCAGTTATCGAAGATGTTCGGCTGAAGCTTTGAAACGCTTGCGCCGATAGTGATCGATGAGAGCTTATGACAGCCTGAAAATGCGGACTTTGCGATGTTTATATAGCGTTCCTTGTCACGCTCTGCGCCGACGTTTATTTCGAGGGCGGTAAGCTCGGTACAGCCCCCGAAAGCGCCCTTACCGATACAGCATCTGCGTTTGCTGAAAGCGGTAAGGTAATCGGCAATATCGGAGAGGATGCTGCCGTTATTGGGCATAATGTTTTCAGAGAAGCCTATCCGCGGAATGTTCACACGGGTGAGTCCCGTACATCCGAGAAACGCATACGAGCCGATAGCATTTACGCTTTCGGGGAAAAAGATATACGTTATCTCGGAGTGGTTCTCGAAGGCATTATCGCCGATTATGGTCACGCCGTCGGGTATTATGACTTCCTGTGAATTGCCGCGGTAGCCTGTAAGAACTCCGCTTTTGATGATGAATTCACGTTCGCCGCCCGAATACAGTCTCAGACCTTCCTCGACTCTGAAAGCGGAATTGCAGAAACGGCAGTTCCATGTCGTTCTTTCGTCATCTACGGTCAGTATCTCGCCGCATCTGGGACACTTTACCTTTACAAACGACATAAATCATCCTCCTGTAGATCAATAATCTTTCTTTCTTCCGCAGTTCTTGCACTTTCCGAATATGTTGAATTTTCCTCCGCAGTGGATGCAGAGATCGAGACTTATCAGATAGTTTGCAATGCTCTTGTGACGGTAAAGCTCAGCTGCACTGTAAGTATTGCTGCCGAAAATGAGCTTTGAAACTCCGTCGCCGTTACCCTTTCTGTCAACGTGGAACGAACCTGCGGTGTATTCGTTTTCAAGTTCCCATGTAGTGATGCTGCTCTCGAATGTTATCTCGGTAAGACCGCAAGTGAGAGCGCTGTTCATAAGTTCGGAAACGTTTTCGGGTATGGTTATGGATTTAAGTGATTCGCAGTCGTTGAATGTCTTGTAGCCTATCTTTTTAAGCGAAGCAGAGAGCTTTACTTCTTCAAGGGAAACGCATCCGTCGAAAACGGAATCAGCCATTCTCTTGACAGAATCGGGCATGATAACAGAGACTATCTTTGTGCAGTTCTTGAAAGCGCCCGAGCCTATTCTCTCGACTGTATCGGGTATCTCAACGCGAGTCTTGGTGCCGTTGTACTTAACGAGAGTAGTGCCGTCCATGAAGAAATCGTCTACAGTGGTTTTCTCCTCGGATTCGGGCTGTGCTTCTGCTGTCGGCTGAGGTGCGGACTGCTGAACAGGTGCAGGATTCTGAACGGGTTCAGGCTTCTTTACCTCGGGTGCGGACTGCTGAACAGGTGCAGGATTTTGTACGGGTTCAGGCTTCTTTTCGGGTTCGTTCTCCTTTGGGATGAATGAGTTTATGAAATCGAATTTCGGCTTATTCTCGAACTTTTCCTTAGGTGCGAGCTGTTTGATAGGTTCGAGTCCGTTTATGTGGGATGAAGGCTTTTTAACGGGAGCAACGACAGCTTTTCTGGGTTCTGCCTTAGGAGCCTCGGGTTTCTTAACTTCGGGAACCTTAGGTGCCTCGGGAGCCTTGACTTCGGGAACCTTAGGAGCCTCAGGAGCCTTTACCTCAGGAACCTTTGGAGCCTCGGGTTT
>FPJT01000003.1:0-210590 GCA_900119535.1 Ruminococcus sp. XPD3002 | reverse complement strand
ATTTCGGGAACCTTAGGAGCTTCCGGTGCCTTGATTTCGGGAACCTTTGGTGCCTCTGGTGCCTTTACTTCCGGGACTTTTGGAACTTCTGGTGCCTTGACTTCTGGTGTCGTAGGGAGATCGGGGATGCCGATATCGGGTACTGTAGGCTTTGCAGCGGACTTAGCATCAGGGAAACCGGGCATAGTGCCGTGCGGCCTCTTTATCCATGATACATTGGTGTTCTTAGGCTTTGTGATGTCGTCGTCGACTGCATTAGCGTCGGTGATATCGAACATTCCCACAGAGATGTCTGCCTCTGCCATAGCCTTTCTTTCTTTTTCTGCTGCTGTGAGAGCCTTTTCCTCGTGGAGGGGCTTTGGTGCTTCAACGTTCTTTTTGGGCGGAGCCTGCATTACAGCCTTGACTTTGAGCTGCTTGTCCGCAGCCTCGGCAATATCGTTTATTCTGAATCCGCAGTAACCGCAGTACCAGTGTTCAACGCCTTTCTCAGCATATAACCTCTCTTTACATTCAGGACATCTCAATCTTATTAATTTCTTTGCTTCCATTACTTACCTCCTTACTTGTACATATCCGTACTGAATGATAATTATATTATAACACATCTCTCAGATAAAATCAACAGTTATTGAAGTCCGAAACAGGTTTATTTCAGAAAATATTTATAAGGGAAATGATTTGTTTCGTATCGAAGGGGGACTGTCTTTCTTTCAATTTCTTTATATCTTTCTTTTATTTTCTTTATATGTATGGTTCCCGTTTTCAGGAACGTTAGCATTCCCGTTTTCGGGAACAGTGGGTTCCCGTTTTCGGTAACTGTTCCCGTTTTAGGGAATTACGGTTTTCCGTAACCCTTTACGTTATCATCGGGAATGCTGTTGTGAACGTCCCTCATAATAGGCGTGTAAAGGAATGCCGTTCAACCTAAAAAGGTTGAATGAAATCCCACATTTAACAGAAAATTTACAATTCAGAGTTCAGAGCTAAGAGCTAAGTAGGGGACGGCGCCCTCGGCGTTCCGCTGTATTTAACCGTATATATTGGATTTTGCGGACTGCCAAAAGCTGCCCCTACAAGGTATCAGGGTTACGGGGAATTGTGCGTTTATCCAGAATTTAAACACGTCCCCGTCATGGGACGCAATAATTCCGAATTAAAAAGTGCGCTCCCTGAGGAACGCACTGTGTATGCTGAGATCAGACTTCGTATTTCTTTATTTTCGTAACTATCAGGTCTGCGATATGTGTCATGGTGTCGAGCTTTTCTTTATCATTTGAAGCTGTGCAGGTGAAGGTCATGAAAGGACGGTTTGTCTCAGGTATGCAGAGATGTGCAATAAAGTGAACGTCAGTGTAATCGCCTTTAGAGTCGGAGCCTACTTTGACTGTACCAGAAATACGGCGTGCAGGTGTTCCGAGAAAATCTTCCTCAGTGCTCTCTTCAATGGTATATCTTGAAAAATCTTCGGCATGTTCATCATAACAGTTCCACAGAGCGGTACTTAATCTGTCAAGAAAGTGATCCTCCAATAATGTATCAAGATTACACTCAACATTATCATTGTTGTAGAACATCAAATTGTGAAAGAAAACGACCTCGTTTTCATCATATAATGTCTCTCCGCTTAAAAATTCTTCGTCCAAGTATGTCTTTGTCGCATATATAATGTCGCTTCTATTCGGCATTTTTTTCAGTGATGCGGGACGAGGAATAGAGAATTTTGTGTCATAATTATCCGAATAAACGATCTCTTCCTCTGCGGTCTCGTCTTTCTTATCATCTGCCGGTGTGTTCTGAGCATCGGCGCCGGCGCTGTTACCTGCTGTATTGCCTGATGCAGTTGTGTTGTCCTGAGAAGCTTTGCTTCCGCAGCCTGTCAGCATAAGAGCTGCCAGACAGATAAGGCAAATATGTTTTTTCATAATCATCCTCCTGTTTTTGTCGGGTTTATAATGATAAAGCCCGAAGTAACACCTTTATTATATCAGAATGAACCGATAAAGTCAAGCAAAGTAATCAGAGCGCAGAAAGTAGAAAGCAGCAGGGGCGCCCATTGTGCGCCCCTTTAATGCGTAATTAGATCCCGAATTAAAAAGGGCGCTCCGAAGAACGCCCTTAAAATATTGCAAAATATCAGTTATTAGCCAAGCTCTGCAAAGTACTTGATTGTTCTTACCATCTGTGATGTGTAAGAATTCTCGTTGTCGTACCAAGAAACAACCTGAACCTCGTAGAGGCCGTCGCCGATCTCAGAAACCATTGTCTGTGTAGCATCGAAGAGTGAACCGTATCTCATGCCGATAACGTCAGAAGAAACGATCTGATCCTCGTTGTAGCCGAATGACTCTGAAGCAGCAGCCTTCATTGCAGCGTTGATGCCGTCCTTAGTAACGTTGCTGCCCTTAACAACAGCTGTGAGGATTGTTGTAGAACCTGTTGGAACAGGAACTCTCTGTGCAGAACCGATGAGCTTGCCGTTGAGCTCAGGGATAACAAGGCCGATTGCCTTAGCAGCACCTGTTGAGTTAGGAACGATGTTTGCAGCACCGGCTCTTGCTCTTCTGTAGTCGCCCTTTCTGTGAGGACCGTCAAGGATCATCTGATCGCCTGTGTAAGCGTGGATAGTGCTCATGATACCGCTCTGGATAGGAGCATAGTCGTTGAGAGCCTTAGCCATAGGAGCGAGGCAGTTTGTTGTGCATGAAGCAGCAGAGATGATCTTGTCATCCTTTGTAAGAGTCTTCTCGTTAACGCTGTAAACGATTGTAGGAAGATCGTTGCCTGCAGGAGCAGAGATAACAACCTTCTTAGCACCGGCATCGATATGAGCCTGTGACTTTTCCTTTGAGCAGTAGAAACCTGTACACTCAAGAACAACGTCTACGCCGATCTCGCCCCAAGGAAGCTCAGCAGCGTTAGCCTTTGCATAGATTGTAAGTGTCTTGCCGTCAACAGTGATTGTACCAGCCTCGTCGTCAGCAGTAACAGTGTGAAGATTCTCACCGATTCTTCCGCAGTAGCCGCCCTGAGCAGTATCATACTTAAGGAGCTGTGCGAGCATTGAAGGCTTTGTAAGGTCGTTGATTGCAACTACCTCATAACCCTCAGCATCAAACATCTGTCTGAATGCAAGACGACCGATACGGCCGAAACCATTAATAGCAACTTTAACTGACATAGTGGATATACCTCCTAAAAAATTTATAATCTTATTATAACTCACTGCGGAAAATATTTCAAGGGGTTAGATAAAAAAATAACGGATTTATAAAGAAAAGTAGAATCCATACAGTTTCAACAGCAGAAAATTGTTGAAAATGACAGGGAGTAAAAATCACGAAAAAGTATTCCATTTTTGGTCATTATGTAGTATAATATACTTATCAAATAGTTACATTGGTACAAATATAGTTACGTTAAAACAAAAGTAACCAAGCGATAGGAGGGTAATCATTATGGATAGTAAGAAAAAAGCTGACAAAAAAGCTGCAATGGAAAAATTCTTCGAGGAGGATTTTGCCCTGGATTTCGTGAGATTCAGCGGCGAAACTTCAAGGATCGTTGCTACATGCATCCTGAGTGCGTGTGAGGACTTCGGTACAACAAAAAAGAAGGAGGAGAACGCCATCGAGAGCATCAGAAAGATGTGCGGAGTTCTCATCCACAACACAGAGCTCAACGCCGTTCTTGCGGACCACTGCGGCGGCAACGAGCCCGAACTCTACTGCGTTCCCGTTGCGGCTCATATCGACGAGGTAGTCAAAGGCTGCAAGAAGGTGCTTAAGAGAAAATGTGCGGTCAAAGCCGAAAAGATCGACAAGAGCCTCTGCATCGATGCAAGCTTCAGAACCCTCAATTTCATGCTTGTCGGTGCTGTAAGAGCTCTTAAAATGGGCGGCGCAAAGGAGATAACCTACTCATGTACAGCCAAGCCGAAGTCCGTTACTATCAGCGTAAGTGCCGACAGCTTCGATCCCCGTGAGGTGAAGGATGCTCTTATGAGCGGAGTCGGCATGATCGAGAGGTTCTACCCCGAGATCTTTGAAGTTCTTGCGGAAAAGCTCGGCGGTAAATTCGCAGCAAAGAAAAATGCGCTCTGCTTCACTCTGCCGCGCTGTGAATACGACGAAAAAAGGGTGTATGTGAGCCCTCAGCAGGTCGCTCAGCACGTTATGTATGCTCCCTATAACATGATACTCAGGGACATTGTGTGAACCTTTTCTCTCTTTGTTTTTAACATCGTTTAGACCTTTTCATGAATTTGCAGATTCCGCAGATAAATTTTTTGTTGACAATATTCAAAAAAAGTACTATAATATATTATGTAAAACTTTTCGGACGAGAGTGCCGAAAGGTAATTTTGCCGCATTGCGGTACAGGAGTTGTGATAATGCCCGAGGGATTAGAAATAGAAAGAAAGTTTCTCGTCGAGCTTCCCGACCTTAAAAAGCTCGACCTGAAACGCACTGTCAGCATCATTCAGACCTATCTTACAAACGGTGCAGGCGACTCTCAGAGGAGAGTCAGAAGAATTGCAGAAAACGGCAGGATAAGCTACACCTATACCGAAAAGGTTTTCATCGACGATGTTACAAGACGTGAGGACGAACGCTCGGTAAGCGAGAAAGAGTACGGACTTCTCCTCGAACAGCGCAGGACAGACTGCGTGCCTATCGTCAAAGTAAGACACTGCTTCCTCTACAGGGAACAGCTGTTCGAGCTCGATACCTACCCCTTTTCGGACACGCTCGCCGTTATGGAGCTTGAACTCGAAGAGCCTTCACAGAAGATCTTCTTCCCTGATAACGTAAAAGTCATCAAGGAGATAACAGGGGATAAGCGGTATTCAAACGCTGCCCTTGCAAATGCAGGCACATTCCCCGAAAAGATCAGCGTCGCAGCACAGAATGGAGTTGTCTGATGGCAGAAAGATACATTGATATTACAAACCCCGAACAGATATCCGAGATATTCGGTCAGTTCGACGGACATATCGGAAATATCCAGAAGGAATACGGCGTCTCTATAGTCGACAGAGACGGCAGGATAAAGATAATCGGCGAGGAAAACAACGTCGCAGCAGCCGCTAAGGCTGTGGAACACCTCACTAAGATCGCAGGCAGGGGACAGTCCGTCAGCGAACAGACAGTGAGATACGTCACCTCTATGGTGCAGGAGGGCATCGAGGAACAGCTCGAGGAACTCAAAGGCGACGGCGTTTGCGTTACTTCGTCGGGAAGGATAGTAAGGGCGAGAACCGTCGGTCAGAAGCGCTATATCGACGCTATCGCCAATAATACCATTGTTCTCGGCATCGGTCCCGCAGGTACGGGTAAGACCTACCTCGCTGTGGCTATGGCTGTAAAAGCCTTCCGCGAAAGAAAGATAAAAAAGATAATCCTCACCCGTCCCGCCGTTGAGGCAGGCGAGAAGCTCGGATTCCTGCCCGGCGATCTTCAGGATAAGGTCGATCCTTACCTCAGACCGCTGTATGATGCACTTTTCGACATGTTCGGTGCGGAAAGCTTTTCACGATATATGGAAAAAGGGATAATCGAGGTCGCTCCCCTTGCCTACATGCGAGGACGTACCCTCGACGAAGCCTTCATCATCCTTGATGAGGCTCAGAACACCACCTCGGAACAGATTAAAATGTTCCTCACCCGTCTCGGAAACGAGAGCCGTATGGTCATTACGGGCGATATCACCCAGATAGACCTCCCCGATGCAAAAAAATCGGGACTCGTAGAGGCGATAAAGGTGCTGAAGGGTATCGATGACATCGATATACACAGATTTACTGAAAAGGATGTCGTGCGCCATAAGCTCGTGCAGGACATTATCAAGGCATATGAAAAATTCAACGAAGGGAGAGCTAAAAATCATGCCTAAGCTTAAAGTATACGTTAAAAATAACCAGACCGAGGTGAAGGTCCCCGTCGGTATCAGACTGCTCATCAGAAGATGCTGTCAGGCTGTGCTTACTACCGAGAAGTTCGGCAGGGACGCGGAAGTGAGCGTTTCCTTCGTAAGCAATAACGAGATAAAGAACCTTAACAAGATATACCGCAATAAGGACAGCGTTACAGACGTTCTTTCCTTCCCCCTCACAAGCGAGGACGGTACCGTTGAACTCAACCCCGAAACAGGCGCAGTTCAGCTCGGAGACGTTGTTATTTCGCTGGAAACTGCCGTAAAACAGGCTCAGAACTTCGGCCACTCACTGGAGCGTGAGATAGGTTTCCTTACAGTACATTCAATGCTCCATTTGTTGGGCTACGACCACGAGACAAGTCAGCTCGACCAGCGCATAATGCGTGAAAAGGAAGAATCCGTACTTGAAAAGCTCGGTATCTCCAGAGACGCTACTTTCGTTACACAGGGAGATAACTGACCATGTCCAGAACAGCCTTCATAACTATCGCAGGCAGGACAAATGCAGGCAAATCATCCCTCCTTAACGCTATCGTGGGCGAGAAGATAGCCTCGGTCAGCAGCAAGCCGCAGACTACCCGTACACGTATCACAGGCATCAGGAATATCGACGGTGTTCAGCTCGTTTTCTTCGATACTCCGGGACTCCATAAGCCTGTGAACAAGCTCAGCGAGCATATGCTCAACACCGTTAAAGAGTCCGTAACGGATATAGATGCGGTAGTCTTTGTGATGGACTGCAAAAAAAAGATAAATGAGTCGGAGCTTTCTCTGCTCCGCTCGCTGAATGATTCAAATATGCCCGTTATCCTTGTGCTCAACAAGATTGACCTGCTGAGAAGTATGGACGAGCTTGCACCCGTTATCGCCGAGCTTACCTCGAAGATAAGCTTCAGGGCTGTAATACCCGTCAGCGTCACAGAGAACAACGGCGTTGATATCGTTATCGACGAGATGATGAAGCTGTCGGAGGAGTCTATACATTACTTCCCCGACGATATGATTACCGACCAGCCCGAAAAGGTCATCGCAGGCGAGATGATACGTGAAAAGCTGCTGGAGCTCCTCAGCGACGAAGTACCACACGGTATTGCCGTCGGAGTAGAGGAAATGAAAGAACGTGAAGATAAGGATATCCTCGATATCAGGGCTGTTATCTACTGCGAACGCGAGTCCCACAAGGGCATCGTTATCGGCAAGGGCGGTTCTATGCTCAAAAAGGCTTCAACCGCTGCCCGTATCGAACTCGAGGAATTCTTCAGGATAAAGGTCAATCTGAAGTGCTGGGTCAAGGTCAAAGAGGACTGGCGAAACAGAGAGGGACTTATCAGAAGCTTCGGCTTGTCTGAAAAATAACACCCCATTCCCGTCCGCCCTGACTGTTCCTTTTGTGCATTTGTGCGGTACATCCGCTTTCATTGAGGGAAACCCTTTTGAAAAAGGGTTCTCCCTCAAACTCCCTTCCTAAAACTTTCAATTTAAATTTTTGTCCAACAGGGCGTTCTGCAATTCTTGCAAGGTTCGTAATTTTTACGAGGAACGCCCTGTAGGGCAAAAATTTGGACTAAAAAGTCTTTGGAAAGGGGTTCGGGGAAGAACCTTTCCTCAGAAAGGTTTGCCCCGATAAAAGTGGACGTACAGTACAAGTGCCGGCAGGAGCAGTTATGGGCAGCGGGAATTATTGTGTACAGGTGAATAAAGCTCCTGTTTCTGCGGACAATACTCACGGAGGTGAGTTGCATGTCAGCAGACCTGTGGGAGAAGTTCGCCGCAACAGGCAGTATTGCCGATTACCTTGCTTACCGCAGCGAAAAGGAAAAGGAAAATGACGATAACAGAGGGAATAGTCCTGAAAGAACGGATAGTCGGCGAACAGGACAAGTTTATTGATATTCTTACCAAGGAACACGGTCTTATGGAGATATCCGTCAAGGGCGCAAGGAAGATAAACGGCAAGTCGGGAAGCTCCGCGCAGCTTTTCGCCTATTCACGGTTCTGTGTTGACAAGCGCAGGGACAGATTCTACCTCAACAGCGCAGAACCCATACATATCTTCTACGGACTCCGTCAGTCCGTTTCACGCATATCCCTTGCAGGCTATTTTGCGGAGGTCCTCAGGTACTCCACCGCCGAACTCACCGACAGCGGAAACGTTCTGCGGCTCTTTCTCAACACCCTCCACTTCCTTGAAAAAGGCACAAGGGACGAGGTACAGCTGAAAGCTATCTTCGAGCTCCGCCTCATGTCCGAGACAGGCTTCATGCCTGATATCGTAGGTTGCAGGAACTGCGGAAAATACGAGCCGCAGTCCCTTTATTTCTCCATTTCCGACGGTAGTTTCTGCTGCGAGGACTGCTTCGGCGACAGGGACTCCACAGGCTGCATGAAGGTCGGTCTGTCCGTCCTCACCGCAGTAAGGCACATCGTACTTGCGGATATGGAGCGCATTTTCAACTTCCGCCTGTCAGAGGACTCCATGAACGTCCTTGCGGAATTTGCGGAAAGCTATCTGACCTCCCACCTTGAAAGACATTTCCCTACACTTGATTTTTACCGCTCCGTTACGTGAACGGAGGATTACAGATAAGGTTGTGACTATGAATAAATATCTGAAAACACTTGAACTTGACAAAATACTTGAAATGCTGGCGGATATCGCCTCGAACGAGGAGACTAAGCGCATGGCTCTCACAATTCGTCCCGATACGGACCTTGCGGCTGTCAGAATGGAGAACCTGAAAACAAGTCAGGCTCTGGAGCTGTCAATACAGTTCGGAACGCCCCCTTTCAGCAATTTCAAGGACGTTTCAACTGCCGCAGCAAGAGCGAAGTCGGGAGCTGTTATATCGCTCCGTGACCTCATGGACATTGCGGCTATGCTGAGACAGATAAAGTCCCTTGCGGACTGGTACAGGAGCTGCGAGAACGTCGAGACCGAGCTGGACTACCTTTTCTCTCGTCTTGCACCGAACGACTGGCTCCTTGAAAAGCTGGACCGCTCCATAATCTCCGAGAACGAGATATCCGATGCCGCAAGTGCCGAGCTTGCAGCTATAAGACGCAAGATAAACCGTGCAGGTATGCAGCTTCGTGAGACTCTCGACAAAATGGTGAAGAACAAGACCACCCAGCAGTATTTGCAGGAATCCAACGTCACTATCAGGGACGGCAGATTCGTTCTCCCCGTAAAATCGGAATACAGGGGACAGGTATCGGGACTTGTACACGATACATCCGCTACAGGACAGACAATTTTCATCGAGCCTATGGCGATAGTCGAGGCAAATAACGATATCCGCATCCTCCAGGGCAAGGAACAGGAGGAAATTGAGCGAATCATTGCGGAACTCTGCCGTGACTGCGGCGACTATGCGGACATTCTCTGCGAGAATTACAAGGTCTGTACCGAGCTGAACCTCTACTTTGCGAAGTCCGAGCTTGCGGCTAAACTGAGATGCACTATGCCCGAGATAACCGACGACGGCATCCTCTCGCTGAAAAAGGCGAGACATCCCCTTATCGACCGCAATAAGGCAGTTCCTATCGACCTTGAACTGGGCAGGGACTACCAGTCCCTCGTTATCACGGGACCGAATACGGGCGGTAAGACCGTTGCACTGAAAACTGCGGGACTCCTTTCCGCTATGACTATGTGCGGACTTCTCATACCTGTTTCGGACGGCAGCAGCATTTCCATTTACGAGCACATCCTCGTGGACATCGGTGACAGTCAGAGTATCGAGCAGAACCTGTCCACGTTCTCATCCCATACGAACAAGGTCATCGAGATAATCGATACCGCCGACAGCAGTTCACTTGTGCTTCTTGACGAGCTGGGTTCGGGTACAGATCCCGTGGAGGGCGCTGCACTGGCAGTGGCTATAATCCGCCGATTGATGAAAAGCGGTGCTAAGCTCATGGTCACAACTCACTATCAGGAGCTTAAGGTCTTTGCTCTGGACAATCCCAACGTTGAGAACGCTTCCTGCGAGTTTGACATAGAGACTCTGCGCCCTACATACAGGCTGATAGTCGGTTCTCCGGGACGCTCCAACGCTTTCGCAATCTCCGAGAGCCTCGGTATGCCTTCGGACATAATCAGCGAGGCTAAGGCAAGCGTCAGCGAGGCGAATACCCGTCTTGAGGAAGTCATCTCAAAGCTGGAGGCTTCACGTATCGAGCTTGAACGTCAGAAGGACGAGATAACAAGGCTTAAAGCCGAGACCGCTCAGCACGAGGAAGTTATCCGCCGTGAAAAAGAGGAGCTTGAACGCACTAAGGCGGACGAGCTTGAAAAGGCGAGACTCCGTGCAATGACTATCATCGAGCAGACCAAAGCCGAGTCCAACGAGCTTATCGACGAGCTTGAAAAACTCCGCAAGGAAAAGGATAAGAAGGACTTCAGCGCAAATGTTTCCTCAATGAAATCCAAGTCCAAGCAGAGCTTCAACAAGATGTACGATACCGCTAATCCCGTTCAGGGACAGGATCCCAACGAGGGTTATGTCCTGCCGAGAAAGCTCAGAAGGGGAGACACCGTTTACGTTGTGGACCTCCAGCGAAAGGGCATTATCTGCGGCGATCCCGACGGCAGCGACTTCGTTTTCGTACAGATGGGCGTTATGAAGACAAAAATGAACATCAGCCGACTCCGTCTTGAAGAGCCTCAGAAGGTGACATACGGCAACAAGTCCGTCAAGAGAAACAACAAGATGAACAAGGTCGGCGTGAAGGCTGAAAGACGCGGAAAAATGGAACTCGATATCCGCGGATGCGCCTGCGACGACGGCGTTTACCAGCTTGATTCATTCATCGATCAGGCAGTTATGTCCAATATATCGATGATAACTATTATCCACGGCAAGGGTACGGGACTCCTCCGCAAGGCAGTCCACCAGCGCCTTAAGAACCACCCCTCTGTCAAGAGCTTCCGCCTTGGAGTTTTCGGCGAGGGCGAGGACGGCGTTACCATTGCCGAGCTGAAATAACTTATTACTATATTGCTCCACCAACTAACTCTTGAATTTTCCTGCTTGTCCGGACAGCGAAATACTTCGTCAGAAAGTCTTGAAATACGACAGTATTCCTGCGCCTTTCTTCCTTGCCTTTCGCTGGCTGTCCTTCGCAGTAATTCTTCAATAGTTGATTGGCATAGCAATGGTAAAACAATTTTCATAAAGACTTACAATTTTTTTGAAAAAAATACTGGACAAATTTATTATTATGTGATATAATAGTAAGTAGAAATGGTTTCGAGGTGATCGCATGGATTTATTATCTTTCTTCCGGGGCGGAAAATATTTCGATAAGAACATCACACCTAAGTGTGATTACTGTCAGTTTGGTAAACGTGCAAAGGACGGCAATAAGGTTCTTTGTGAAAAGAAGGGCCTTGTTGACTGCAATTACTCATGTAATAAGTTTGCGTATTCTCCCCTTAAGAGAATACCTGTTAAACAGCTCAATTTCGTTGGAAGCCTTGCGGACGAGGATATCTACATAGAGTCAAAGGGCGACCGCGACGAGAAGGAAGCTGCCGAGAGGGCTGCTAAGGAAGCCGAGAATAAGGCTAAAGAAAAGGAAAAGAAGGCTGCTGAGGCTCAGGCAAAGGCTAAGGCTGATGAAGCTGCAAAGCTCGCTGCCGCTGAGGCTGAATTCGCTGCTAAAAAGGCCGCTGCTAAAGCTGCAAGCGCTGCAAATGCCGTGAATGTTACTAACGGCGTGAATGTGACCAATGCTCCTGCTGAGGCTATGGAGACCATTGGTGAAGCCGCTTCGCAGGCTGCCGAGGCTTCTGTTGACGAGCTTGCACAGGCTGCTGCTGCCGCTGAGGGCGCTTTCAGAAACATTACTCCTCCTTCACACGAGAATCAGCCTTTACAGTAATTTAAAAATGACCAATAGTATGCGGCTCATGTCATATGACCGAGCCGCTGCTTTGTTGTCCTTATGCGGGTGTGGTGAAACTGGCAGACACGCAAGATTTAGGTTCTTGTGCCGAGAGGCATGCAGGTTCAAGTCCTGTCACCCGCACCAATTAACTCCTCATAGTTCATGCTATGGGGAGTAATTTGTATTATCTTTTATTGTAGGTGATTAACTTGAATGAATTCACTTCATGGCATGTTGGTGTAGCGGCTGAAGCTTACACAGCTGCAATATTAGCTCGATACGGATACGATGTTTCTGTTCAATATGGTGCAAATCAACCAGAATACGATTTGATTGCCGTATCAGGGGATAAAATATTGAAAATTTCTGTTAAAGGAAGTAAGGATAAAAGTTGGGGACTTACCCAGGGATATAAGAAAGGGTGTACTTACCACGAAGCTGTTGACAGATGGCTGGACGCTCATCATGAAAAGACAATTTTTTCTTTGGTTCAATTTTATGGTATCGCACAAAATGAAATGCCAAGAATATACCTTGCTACACCAAAGGAAATAGCCGATAGACTCAAAAAATCTGCTGGTGGGCGTGGAGAAACCATTCTATATGAGAATCATACATGGGGTCCGCGTGCAGCTGGAAGAGGTACAACAGACAGTATACCTAAAGAGTGGCTAATTTCTGAAGAACGGCTCAATTTCTTGTTTAAAACTTATGGACAGTAAATATTGTTTTTACAGCCGCAGGTCTCCCTGCGGCTGTTTTCATGCCTATTCATTGATCTCAAAGCACACCGCACTCGAATCCTTGAAGTCACCGTTGAATTCAAGTGTCACATCAAGGCTGCCGTCTTCGTTTTCGTGGACGTTTATAAAAAACTCCGCCCGAACCAAATGGAAGTTCAGGCGGAGTTTATCATTCTTCGTTATCAGTTACGATATAATCTTTAGAAACTGTTTCGGGATGAAACACCACATTTCCTGTTTCTGTACGAATGAAATACATATCATTTTCAAACAGCTTTCTAATGAAGCTAATGGAACCTCTTAATATCATAACTATCACCTTTTTTATATTTCTTTTTCTATGGCACATATTATTACGGAAGGTAATTTTAGAACGTTCAGTTCAACATCGTCCGGCTTTCCACATCCGCTCTGTACAAATGAGCACTGAGCGGAAAATGTGCTGCATGGAATTCTTACTTGTTACCATTTGTACAGCTCCTTTCCTGTGTGGTATGTATATATTATAACCTGTATTTTACAGTTTGTCCAATCCCTATTATTTATGAAAATCTATAAAAACAGGCTATAAGCGGTCACTTTTTAATTATTGCATTCAGCCGTGAGACCAGTTCATCGGCATCCAGTCCGTGGACCTCTGCCGCTTCGCTGACAGTTTCAACTCCCGATGACGGGCAGCCGAGACAGTGCAGACCGATACTGAAAAGAAGTTCCGCTGTTTCGGGATGAAAGAGTACAAGGTCACCGATATTTGTATCGGGAGTTACTGTTTCAACTCTGTCGATATCTATTTTCATTGCTCACCTCATATATTGTAGTTATCTTCCAGCGCATCGAGAAGTCCGTATTCAAGCAATATTTCTTCAAGGCGATCCTGCGTAAGCGGTTTCGGGATAACAAACTGCGTATTTTCTTCGATTTTTCTTGCAAGCTCACGGTATTCGTCAGCCTGCTTTGCATCGGGCTTGTGGTCGATGACAGTTTTCTTGTGTATCTCTGCACGCTGAACTTCATTGTCACGGGGAACAAAGTGTATCAGCTGAGTACCAAGCTCCTTTGCAAATGCTGCTACAAGCTCACGCTCACGGTCAACATTTCGGCTGTTGCAGATGATACCGCCGAGACGCACACCGCCCTGTTTTGCGTAACGAGCGATACCCTTTGAGATGTTGTTTGCCGCATAGAGAGCCATCATCTCGCCGCTTGCAACGATGTATATTTCCTTAGCCTTGCCCTCACGTATCGGCATTGCGAAACCGCCGCAGACAACGTCACCGAGAACGTCATAGAACACATAATCAAGGTCTTCTGTGTATGCGCCGAGGCGTTCAAGAAGTCCGATAGAAGTGATGATTCCTCGGCCTGCACAGCCTACTCCCGGTTCGGGACCGCCTGATTCAACGCAGCGTGTGCCGCCGTATCCCTCCTTGAGTATGTCCTCAAGTTCAATGTCCTCACCGTTCTCACGGAGAGTATCGAGAACTGTTCTCTGTGCAAGTCCACCGAGAAGAAGTCTTGTAGAGTCGGCCTTAGGATCGCAGCCAACTACCATGACTTTATTGCCTCTTTCAACAAGTCCTGCTGTGAGATTCTGGGTGGTAGTTGATTTACCGATTCCGCCTTTTCCGTATATTGCGATCTGTCTTATTTCCTTAGCCATTTTTATTTACACCTTTCATTTTTGATATAAGCCGTTAGCTGTCAGCCTTTAGCCATTAGCTAACATTATATTATGCATATTTTTTCAATAGCCGCTATCATAAGCTAAAAGCTAAGAATATTGGCTATGAATTGAGGGTAACTGTACCGCTGCGAGCAGAGAAATTGCAGCGGCACAGTACAGGATAAAGTTCCTGCGGACATGAAACTGTCAGCCATGTGAGAATGTATCCTTATGTGCGATACGCTTCAGATAGATCTGATCGCCGTAGTCCTTTTCGCCTGGAACGCCGATAGCATCCGCACGGCATCTCTGACAATGCCTGAATACATCTATGTATTTTGAAGCCTTTGCCCTTACTGCCTCAATCTGAGCGCAGGTGGGTTCGGGATAGTCTTTCAGTTCATTCTGAGGGATAAGCGGGATAATGTTGTAAATGGAAGCGCCTGCTGCTTTTACAGTTTTCGCTATCTCCTCGATATGCTCATCATTAATGCCGATAACAAGCACTGTATTCACCTTTATAGTAATGCCTGCCGCACTGACTTTCCTTATGCCTTCAAGCTGATTCTTTATGAGTATCTCAGCCGCTTCGACTCCTGTATAGTGCTTGCCGTGATATAGGATACCACGATTGAGTTTAGCCTCTATTTCGGGATCAACGGCATTTACTGTGACCGTCAGCGAGTCGATATCAGTCGCTATTATCTCGTCCGCTGTTTCTGCAAGGAGAAGTCCGTTGGTACTCATACACTTGACCAAGTCGGGAAAGTTTTTCTTTATCAGTCGGAATGTTTCGAGTGCATAGTCTGATGCAAGAGTATCTCCCGGACCTGCAATTCCTGCGACTTTTATTGCAGGGCAGAGTTCAAGCGATCGCCTTATAACATCTATCGCTTCCTCGGGTTTTATGACCGTTGAAGCCACACCGGGACGCTTCTCGTAGTCGTTGATGCGCCTGTCACAGAATCGGCACTCAATATTGCAGGTTGGACTTATAGGCAGGTGTATTCTTCCTGTTGTACCCTTCTTGCCCCTTGCATAACATGGGTGCTTGTCAGTCAGTTCTTCGTAGGATATCGCCATTCGTCCACCTCCCACAGCCTGTCGGCAATTATTTTTTCCACAAGCGGCTCAATGGGAAACGGTGCTTCGTAGACCGTAAGTCCACGGCTTTCAAGCTGCTGTGATGCGCCTGAACCTATCTTTGCTACAACTACCGCATGAACATCGCTGAGTACATCTATCACCTTGTCAAATGATGAGTCATTGTGATAATGTCCCTGACAGACACGCTCAACTTCCCTTGTACCGCTGTATTTGTACGTATTTACGTCTATTTCGATTATATGGAACCTCTCTGCATGACCGAAATGCTGATTTACAACTATTCCGTCAGTTGAAGCTACAGCTATTCTGTATGCCATAATATCACCTCGTTATTTACCGCCGACTGCGGCTGAATAAATCCTTTCAAGGAGCGTGAACGCTCCGCGATAGCCTATGTATGTCTTGTTTATGGTAACTTCCTCCGTTGTGGGAGGTCCAACCTCGATGAGCAGTCCGCCCTTTTCAGCGGCAACATCGCTTTCCCATGTAGTGCCGAGGATAAGCGGTACTCCCGAACCGAAATCCACTGTTCTCAGCGATTCTTCCACAAGATAACCGTCTTCTAAGAATTCAGGTTCAACTGAAACATCCTCTGCGATATTGTGGAAGTATTCAGCTATTTTCTCTCTGTATCTGGGCGGAGGATTGTCCGTGATTATCTGCTTTACAGGTATCATTCCTATCTGAGATGCAAGGAATTTCGTGTATGCGAGAGTGTATGCACTGTCGCCTATGACTGCAAACTGTGAGGGCAGTCCGAACCAGTACTCCGAGAAGAATTCTGCAAAGTGTTCAAGGAAGTAGTAATAAAGCTGTGATTCTTCTTTGATGAATGCCTCGGACTTGCGCTTGTTGATACCTGCAAATTCAACAACCTTGCGGATAAATGCTGTTGTAGCTTCCTCGCCTATGGGTATTTCGGGTATGTGCAGGTAGGGCTGACCGTACTTCCTTTCAAGAAGCTTTGCAGTCTTTAAGCCTACCCACGGGGATATCACCAGATTGAACTGCGCCTTCGGTATGTTTTTCCATTCCTTTGCGCCGCCGCTCTGAGGTCCGAAAAGTACATTGACTTTAAGTCCCGAAGCTCTGAGAATACGGACAATTTCGAGGTAATCACCTCGCCAGTTCTGATGAAAATAGGGGACATCGAACCATAGATTTACAAGTCCCTGTTCTTTTTCGCCGTCGTAGTCGCCCACGTACTGGTTTATTATGGACTCGATAACTATTTCGTGACCTGTAAGATTTGTTCCCTTGAATCCGCCTGTTTCAGCACAGACTATCGGAAATCCCTTTTCCTGATACTTACGGACTACGCTTTCAACATCATCACCAATAAGCTCTCCCGAACAGCCTGTGAGGACTACATAAAGGTCCCCTTTGAGTACAGCAAGCGATGACTTTATAAGGTCGTCAAGCTTCTGAGTACCGCCGAATACTATGTCATTTTCGCCAACATTTGCACTGGGGACGTTTCCGCCGCCTGCACCTGCCGAGCCCTGAAATCCGTTATCAAAGCTGATAAGAAAGAACTGCTTGTACATACATCCCGGACCGCAGTTTGCTATGGGAACTCCGCCCTTTATTGCCGCTACTGTATATGCCGCACCTACTGTACAACCGTAATGGGGATGAACTATCGTGCCGCTTTTTGTCTTTGTCTCTGCCATTTTTATGCACCTTTCTTCTTTAACTTTTCACTGAGAGCCTTGTCTATCACTTCGGGCTCTTTTGAGAGGATGAACGGATCATCCTGCGACTGCCACCACTTTGTATAGGGCAGTTCAACGTGACGCTGAAGCACCTGATTGAAGCGCTTTCTCGCCAGTATATCAAGGAGTATCTCTCCTGTTCTTATCATGCCGTCATAGCCGACGGGAATATGCTCGTCGCCCATTGCAAGTGCAGGGATGCCGAGCTTTGCGGCTTCGGGAGCAAGTCCCTGATGACGGATGATAACGAAATCTGTCCTGACTCTGCGGAATACCTGCGGAAGCTGATATGCCTGTGTCTTGCTGACGGTATAATGTGGGATATCGCCATATTTCTCCACAAGATTTTTGAGGGAGTTCTGATTCTCACCGCCGCCGTCATAAACAGGATCGTGGTGGAACACTACCGAGCCGTCAACTTCGATGCCAAGCTCACGGAGTACGGAGATAAGTCCGTGTGCATAGGCTGAACCTGTCATAATGAAGCCTTTAACGCCCTTGAATTTCTCACGGAGTTCAAGTATCCTCGGCATTACTCTTTCATGCTCCGACTTTATGTATTCCTCAGTCTCATTTTCCTTGCCAACTATTTTTGCAATTGCTCTCAGCCACGCATCGGTTCCTGCAAAGCCGTAGGGCTGTGGAGCGTCTATCTGCGGAACACCGAAATGCTGTTCAAGCACCGTCGCCATATATGAGCCGAGAGTGTGGCAGAATGTGGAAGTTGCCACTGCTTCCGATGCCTGTTCAAGTTCAGCATAGTTGGCGCAGTCTATCATATAATTCACGCGAAGTCCCAGCGGTTTGAGGATATCCGTGAAGTAGTCCGTACCCCACAGTGCAACAATGTTGATGAGGTCTTTCTGCTTCTTCGGGTTCCTGTTAACTATCTTCTGAGCCACACCATGCTGTGAGATATCGAATCCCGTACTCCAGTGCTTGGAGCGGAATCCCTCGCAGTGAAGCGGTATTATGGGAACGCCTACCTCCGGCTCCATTTCATCGGCGATACTGTCGATATCCTCACCGATTATCGCAGTTGCACACGCCATTGAGATGAATATCGCCTTGGGGTTGAAACGCTCCTTAGCGTCTCTTATAGCCTGTCTTAGTTTGTCGCTTGCACCGAATACCATGTCCTTTTCAAGCAGGTTGGTGCAGAATATCCTGAGATTCTGTACAGGCTTGTGTCTTCTTGTAAGTCCCATTTTGAACGCAAGATTGAACCATGCATTATCTGCCGCACAGCCTATCGGTGAATGCTGTATAAGTATACAGTCCGTAAGGTTTCCTATCTGACATTCCACGATTGCATTTGCACACATGGTCTGCTGATTGAGCGGAGTTTTCAGTTCGCACAAACGACAGGCTTTACTGCCGTTTCCGGGACAGCCTCCATGCTTCTGAGCGTGAATATCATTGCCTTTCTTTTTTTCTTTTCTGCCTTCATAGTCCGATTCTTCAACAAGTTCGGAAGCGGCACCGTCCCATGCGATGATAGTACCGAGACGCATTTCACGGTTTTCAACGCTGGTCATTTCAAGATTTATTTTCTTAGCCATTATCAGTTCTCCTTTGTTTTGGGGTATGCATATATTATACATAGGCAAAGTGTGATTTGTCCAATACTTGTTTCCGAGATTCTATTCTCAGAAATCCCGATAACCACGGTCAACAAAAAAAGCCGCCTGATATTTCTATCAAGCGGCACTGCTCATTTTCTCAATTCAAGTTCACGTTTCACTTCGTCAATAAACTGCTTTCCCATACTGCTGAGTTCATTGTTTTTCTTCGTGATGTAACCGATATTCATTGTACTCTGGTCACTGTCTGCATTTTTGAACGGTATCACAAGGAACTGGTCTCCGCTGAGCTTTTCGGAATAGATACTGGAACACAGCGTGTAGCCGTTAAGTCCAGCCATGAGATTCATCATCGTTGCACGATCGGTAGCCTTGACGGTTTTCTGATATGCGTGTTCAATGAGTATCTCCTCGGCGAAATATATCTCCGTATCATTTTCCTGTTCAAAGGAAAGACAGGGGTAAAGATCAAGCTGCTCAAATGTCAGTTCTTTTTCTTTGGCGAGAGGGTGTGAACGGGCAAGATAGACACTGGCGGGACATTCTATCAGCGATGTAAAATTCAGTTCATTCTCACGGAGAAGCCTGTTTATCACACGCTGATTCGCCTCGCATGTGTAGATTATGCCTATCTCACTTTTCAGCGAGCTTACGTCCTTTATCACGTTTGCAGTCGCAGTTTCTCTCAGTGCAAGGTCAAACCGGTTGGAGTCGTAGTGCTTAGCCATTTCAATAAATGCCTTGACCGCAAAGGAGTAGTGCTGCATTGACACCGCAAAACGTCTGCGGAAGTTCATTTCCTCGCCGTATTCCTCCATTACTTCCTCATACTGCTGATAGACTCGTTTTATTTTAGCAAGAAATGTCTCCCCCTCAACAGTAGTGGTAACACCTTTGTGAGTACGGTGAAATATCTGTATGCCCAGTTCATTTTCAACGTCCCTGACAGCGCCTGTCAGTGTAGGCTGAGCGATGAACAGCTTTTCAGCTGCCTTGTTCATCGAACGTGATTCTGCTATTGTAATTAGATAGTTTATCTGTTGTAAAGTCATAAAACACCTCGTAAAAAAACAGCCTCTTCATTGAAGAAGAAGCTGTTTTGTCATTCATTAATGTATTTTTAGGAGGTCATACACTTAATGTTTCAGCTAAATATTGCTTTCTTATGTAACATCGGCTTTTGCTGCACATTCGGTCTGTTCCTCTCACGATGGAGCGGAGCATATCAAGCATATAGGAAATAGTTTTTTTCATTTTTTAACCGCTCCTTTCGTTTGGTATGGTTTAATTATATCACCGTAAAATGAACTTGTCCAATGCAAAAAATCCATTGCCGACTCTAGAAAAATGCTATATCCGTTACCCTTGAAAAACTGATGTGTATGCGCTATACTTATTAAATAAACAGGAATTGTTTTTACAGTTTTGAACTCACAAGACTTACGATATAAGCAGCATGACCGCCCTCAATATTGTAAACGTCATATCCACGGTCTTCAAGTATCTCGGCAACTTCTTCGCTGAGATCACCTGTTCTGCACAGGACATAGACCGGCTTGTCTTTCGGCAGCTTTGAGAGTCCGGATGAGATCTCGTCAAATGGCACATTTACCGAACCCTTGATACTATTGCTTTCAAATTCTTTTCTGCTTCGTATATCAAGAAGAAGCACTTTTCCTGTATCAAGAGCGGATATTTCCGATGCATTTATTCTTTTCATATAAAATTCCTTTCAGGAGGTAAAAATGGCTTTAACAGATAAGCAGCTCGAACGTTATTCGAGGCATATTACTTTAAAAGAAATTGGGGTAAGAGGGCAGAAAAAACTCCTTGCCGCAAAAGTACTCATCATAGGTGCAGGAGGTCTCGGCGCACCTGCCGCAATGTACCTTGCTGCCGCAGGTGTGGGAACCATAGGCATAGCCGACTGCGACAGCGTGGAACTCTCAAATCTGCAAAGGCAGATAATCCACACTACCGATGATATAGACAAGCCTAAAGTTCAGTCCGCCGCCGAAACTATAAAGTCTCTCAATCCCGATGTTGAAGTTATCACATATCACGAATACGTAAACAGTAAGAACATCGCATCCATGATAGCGGATTACGACTTCATCATCGACGGTGCGGACAACTTCCCTACCAAATTTCTCATAAACGATGCCTGCGTACTTGGTCACAAGTCCTTCTGTCATGCAGGTATACTGCGCTTTGAGGGACAGCTTATGACTTATGTTCCCGATGTTTCCCCATGCTATCGCTGTGTATTTGAAGCTCCGCCTCCGAAAGACGCTGTACCAAGCTGCCGTGAAGCAGGTGTAATAGGTGCAATGGCAGGGATAATCGGGGCGATGCAGGCTCTTGAAGCCGTAAAGTACATCACAGGTCAGGGCGAACTGCTTACAGGCAGTATGCTCGTATTCGACGGGCTGAAAATGGATTGGCGAAAAGTAAAACTCCCGAAAAGAAACCACCACTGTCCCGTATGCGGTGATACTCCGACTATAACAGAACTTGCAGATGAGGAACAGGTATCCTGTTCTCTCAGACCGCAGTAAGGTCCTTTACTACCTCTCCTGCAATTATAAGTCCGACAACAGAAGGGACAAATGCTGTACTGCCGGGGATATCACGGCGCTCTGTACACTTATGCTTTGCTCCGGGAGGACAGATGCAATGTGTACGGCAGGATATGGACATATCCTCGATAGGACGTGTCGGCTGTTCCTCGGAATATACTACTTTGAGTTTTTTTACCCTGCGCTTACGGCACTCTATGCGCATCACTTTTGCAAGGGGACACACCTTAGTCTTATAAATATCAGCAACACGAAACGCTGTGGGATCAAGCTTGTTGCCTGCGCCCATACTGCTGATAATAGGGATATGAAGCTCTTGTGCCTTCATAACAAGAGCAAGTTTTGCCGTAACGGTATCGACTGCATCAATAATATAATCATACTCTCCGAATGGGAACTCATCTTCGTTTTCCGGCAGAAAAAAGCACTTATGTATACGGATATCAACATCTGGATTTATCTCCCTCATTCGTTCAGCCATGACATCTGCCTTGTACTTTCCCACTGTTTTTCTTGTGGCGATTATCTGGCGGTTAAGATTTGTAAGACAGACCTTATCATCGTCAATAAGGTCGAATTTATATACACCGCTTCTCACAAGAGCCTCGCAGACGTATCCGCCTACACCGCCGATACCGAATATCGCCACTCTTGCGTTTGCAAGCCTGTTCATTCCTTCGCTGCCTATCAGAAGCTGTGTTCTTGAAAACTGATTCAACATATCGCTCACCTTGTTATCATAGTATTTTTATAGTTATACTAAGATTATATAACAAGCTAAAGAATATGTCAATATCTTATTCCTACAAAACTTATTGACAAAGTAGTTTTGCGTAGCTATAATATTCTCATACCACACAAATTTATCCGAGGTGAGATATATGAATTATGATATCAGACAAGCTATCTATGACAAATACATTGCACCGACAAAAAAGAACGTCCCGACTATATCGGAGTCGAGATCGAAATGCCTGTTGTAAATCTCAGCGAACAGCCGGTTGACGAGGCTGTTTCAATTGAAGCCGCTGAAAGATTTATCAAACACTTTAACTTCATAGGATCAGGCAGGGACACTGACGGTAATATAATATCTGCAAAGGATACTCAGACGGGAGATATTCTCTCCTTTGACTGCTGCTATTCCAACCTTGAGCTTTCATTCGGCAAAGCTGTGGGACTGTTTGAGATAAAGGAAAGATTTGAAAAATATGTCCGTTTCCTCAATTCCGAATTTGCAAAACACGGCTACACTCTGACCGGTATGGGTATCAATCCCAACGCTGGTATAAACCATAATCTGCCTATCCAGAATGAGCGCTACCGTATGCTATACCATTATCTTCACTCGTATCCCGAGCATACCGATGAGGTGGATATACGCTTTCATAAACGTCCCGATTTTGGTACATTCACCAGTGCTTCACAGGTCCAGCTTGATGTGGATTATGACCAGCTTACCGATGTTATCAACGTTTTCGGACTTCTTGAGCCCTACAAGTCGATACTTTTCGCCAACTCCTACCTGCCTGATTATCCCGACTTTCTCTGCGTGAGAAATATGCTTTGGGAACACAGTATGCAGGGCTATAATCCGCACAATGTGGGGATGTTCGGAAAGTTACTGACGAATACTGATGAGCTTATCGACTACATAGGCACCCAGTCTATCTACTGCACTATGCGTGACGGAAAGTATGTGAACTTCACGCCGCTGACGCTTGATGAATACTTTTCACGTGATCTCGTTGAGGGAGAATTCTTCGACGGAAAGGACTATCGGAAGATAAAATTCACTCCCGAAGCAGGGGACCTTGAATATCTCCGTACCTTCAAGTTCGAAGATCTTACATTCAGAGGAACTATTGAATACAGAAGCTCCTGCTGTCAGCCGCTTTCGGAAGCTATGACTGTTGCGGCGTTCCACACAGGGCTGAAAGAGAAACTGTACGAGCTTATAAAAAGCAAGCCGCAGGTCTCCCTGCGGCTGTTTTCATGCCTGTTCATTTTATGATAATGCAATACAGAAAACAACATATGCTTCTGTATGACTGCGGCGCTTCTTGCAAATTTTATGTGTGTTATAAACAATTATCGTTTCTGTTTATTGTTTATTATTACAAAGATAATTTATTTCTCGTCTTTTTTCACAACGGAAATCACTTATATACAAAAGGATGTATTGTACCGTATTTATCTGAGGAGTCTGTAAAATCAAAAAGGTCAGTTGCAGATCATTTCAAATAATATTTATGGATAATACATTATAGTCAATTTACCATCTGATTCTGAAATCTATTAAAAAGAGGTGCAAAAATGAAAATAATACCTATAATATCTGTGTTATCAGCTGTGTCAGTAATTCTTTGCGGATGTTCTGCAAGCAGAAAAGCAGAAACGCCATCACAGATACAGCAAGCAGCCGAATTTACAAGTGAACAGCAAAGCATGCCGGTTCTTTCCATTGAAACGAAAAACAAATCGGACAACGTACTTGACTTCGTTACAGAACCTTTCGCCCTTCACGTTTCTGAAGCCATAGCATCATGGACTCCGGGATTTGAGATCCCTCCCGCACCATATTACGAGGACTGTTCGGTAACACTCAGGGACAAAGACGGAAATACCATACTCGAACCTGCTGACGCTCAGGTCAAGGTACGCGGAAACTGGACTACAGTTTATCAGAAAAAGCCGCTGAAGATAAAATTTGCTGAAAAGCAGGGGATGCTCTCGCTCAATGACGGAGCTGAACAGAAAAACTGGCTTCTCCTTGCTGAATATAAAGACGCATCGATGCTCAGGAACAAGGCAGCGCTCTATGCTTCACGCAGTCTGCTTGGTCAGCATGATCTTTTCGCAGCTGACGGCGACTTCGTTCAGGTAGAGATAAACGGAGAATATTTCGGCGTTTATCTCCTGACAGATATGCAGCAGGTAAGCTCCAGCAGAGTAGATATCACCGAGCCCGAACCTGATTATAAAGGTACGGATATCGGATATTTCCTTGAGTTTGACGGTTACTTCTATCAGGAAGACGAACTCAATAGTTTTCCCCTCGACCTTGCAGACAATGCTCCGCTTACACCCTATGACGGCAAGGGCGGCAGCGGTCAGACTGTACAGTGTCTCTCCTCGTCGCCGGCTGACTGCATAGAGGATGTCGGCATAACTATAAAAAGCGATATCAACTCAAAGGAACAGCACGACTTCATCGAAAACTATGTGAACAGCGTTTACAGGATAATGTACGAAGCAGCCTATAATGACAAGGCTTACGTCTTTGATGCGAACTACAGCAAAATATCGGAAAGCAAGGATATCACTCCCCGGCAGGCAGTTGAAAATGTTGTGGACGTACAGTCGCTTGTGGATATGTACATAATAAGCGAACTGACCTGTGATGCAGATATTTACTGGTCAAGCTTCTATATGGACGCTGATTTCGGTGCGGATGGCAATAAGAAGCTCACATTTGAAGCGCCCTGGGATTTTGATTCAGCAATGGGCAACAAAGACCGCTGTATCGACGGAACAGGATTCTACGCCTCAAATAAGGTGCCTGACGTAAACGGCGGTACAGAGGGCGGCGGAATGTATGACACTGCTAATCCGTGGCTTGTGGTACTTGCCTATGAGGACTGGTATCAGGATATGATAAAGGATACATGGACCAAAGCCTACGACGATGGTATTTTCAGCAATACTATCAGGCTCGTTCAAACCGACAGTCAGAAGTATAAGGATGATTTCACAAAGAATTATGATAAATGGAACAATATAATTGATAATGAGGAATTCGGACATGAGCTTTCTGCTCCTGCCGCTAAATGCCGTACTGAAGAAGAAGCTGCTCAGTTCCTCGCTGACTGGCTCACAAAACGTGTTGATTTCCTTAATAGTCAGTGGCACAAATAAACGGATATTGGCAAAAGAGTCACTGTGCTCCACGATAGGAGCTGAAAGGAGTGGATATGAACTCGAAAGAATGTACAAAGCCGGATATTATAACAGCGGATACCACTAAAGAACGTAATCGCTGCCTTGATTTTTTCAAAGGTATCGCAGCGATTTGTGTAGTATTTGTACACGTATCATTTCCGGGAAAGTTCGGAAGTTGTGTTACCGCAGTGGGTTCATGCGGAGTAATGCTGTTTTTTCTGATCAGCGGATATTACGCATATGGTGAACGGGATCAGATGAGTTCCAGGCTTATGAAGCGCTTCCGCCGCAATCTGCTGATAACGCTTATTGCAGTGCTTGTTTATTTTGCAGTATCATATTATCAGCACATGCATGTCGATCACGATCTGAAATTCTGGCTCAGAACCTTTAACAGTCCCCGTTTTTATCTGAGGATGATCTATTGCAGCGATCTGGAAGCAATAACCGGCGATCCGCTGTGGTTCATGTTTGCGTTGCTTCATGCATACGTTATCTTCTGGGTAATGTATAAGCTGCGTCTGAATAAATATGCAAAATTCGTGATGCCGCTGTTCATTTTACTGCGTATAATATTGGAAACATATAAATACAAAGTGAATGGTGACTGGCGTATCTGCAGCAACGTCCTTGTCGCAGCAATGCCATTGATGCTGCTTGGCTTCTGTATTGCGGAATGGAAAGATAAACTTATGAAGGTTCCTGCATTGATATACGCAGTATGCGGTATTTTGGCCCTTATAATATTATTTCTGCTGATAAGGAACGATCCTTTCAGATATAATATCACACAGATATTCAAACTGCTTGTGGTCGTATCTGCTTTTCTGTTTGCACAGAAAAAACCGTCATTAAGGCTGTTTCCGCCACTTGATCTGCTTGGAAGTGCCTGTTCGCTTCATGTGTATCTCTGGCATATGCCGGTCATTGTCATGCTTTACCCTGTCTGTTGGTCGCATTCATTGACGACGAAGTTTTATGACTGGTATTTTCCGCTTATAGTTGCTGCTATTGCGATCATGATCTCAATACTTATCGCCGCAGTAAAGTACATAGCGAAAAAGCTTCTGACAGTCAGAAAAAAACAGCGGCAGGGGTAAGGACGGTACTCTTATAGTAGTTTTTACACGTGATATTGAGGGAAACCCTTTTGAAAAAGGGTTATCCCTCAAACTCCCTTCCTAAAACTTTTGCCTTAAATTTTCAGCCTGATATATCCCTTTGCTGCTATGTATGATAAGCAGCAATTTTTTTTTAAGGGATATATCAGGCTGAAAATTTGGAGCAAAAAGTCTTTGGAAAAGGGGTACGGGGGAAGAACCTTTCCTCAGAAAGGTTTGCCCCCGATAATTACATATAAAGCTGCTATATGAGTACACACCTTACCCCTGCTGCTGTTTTTTTACCGTACCGTAATTTGCTGAACTGTATGAAAACACGATCACTTATGTATCTTCTCGTCGAACTTGTTCTTGCTTCCTGCGCCCGAGACGTCCACGGGGTATGAACCGGTAAAGCATCCACGGCAATAACCGCATTTACCGTCGATGAGTTCGCTGAGGGACTCTACAGGCAGATAGGCGAGCGAGTCCGCACCGATGACCTTGGCTATCTCGTCGGCAGAGCTGTATTTACCTGCGATGAGATTCTCTTCCGAGTCGATATCCGTACCGAAATAGCAGGAGTGCAGGAATGGGGGAGATGATATGCGGACATGGACTTCCTTTGCGCCTGCGTCACGGAGAAGTCTGACTATCCTTGCGCTTGTGGTTCCGCGCACTATGGAATCATCTATCATTATAACACGCTTGCCCGCAACGCTCTCACGTACTGCATTGAGCTTTATCTTTACGGCGTTCTCACGCTGATCCTGACTTGGCTGGATGAAGCTTCTGCCGATGTATTTGTTCTTGATGAAGCCGATTCCGTAGGGGATACCGCTTTCATTTGCGTAACCGAGAGCGGCGTCCAGTCCCGAATCGGGAACGCCGATAACGATGTCCGCAGGTACGGGGCTGTGCTTTGCCAGAAGCTGACCTGCCTTAAGTCTTGCGTGGTGGACTGAAACACCCTCGATGACGGAATCGGGACGAGCAAAGTAGATATACTCGAAAATGCAGATATTCTTGCCTTTGCCGCAGTGAGTCCTTATGGGACGGAGACCTTCATTGTTTATGACGACTATCTCGCCTGCATCCATATCACGGATGAACTCGGCACCGACGGTCTCGAGAGCACAGGACTCGGAAGCCACAACGTAAGCGCCGTCATGAGTGCGGCCTATGCACAGGGGACGGAAGCCGTCGGGATCACGGAAAGCTATGAGTTTCGTGGCGGTCATGAGTATACAGGAGTAAGCTCCCCTGAGTCTCGGCATGGCACGTTCAACAGCTTCTTCCGTGGAGTGGCAGTTAAGGCGTTCACGTACTATCTCATATGCGATAGCTTCAGTATCGGAAGTACCGTGGAAGATAGCGCCCGAAAGCTCAAATGAACGTCTCAGCTCCGCCGCATTAACGAGATTGCCGTTGTGGACGAGTGCCATATTTCCCTTGATATGGCGGATAACAAGGGGCTGGATATTATTGGGGTTGTGTCCGCCCGTAGTGGAATAGCGGACGTGTCCCACAGCCATATTGCCTTTGCCGAGTCTGTCAAGCTCCTCACGGGTGAAGACCTCGGAAACCAGTCCGTCCGCACGTTTATGTCTGAAAACGCCGTCATCGCACACAGCTATACCGCAGCTTTCCTGACCGCGGTGCTGAAGTGCGTAAAGTCCGAAATAAGCCGAGGAAGCGGGATCGGCGCATTCCTTCTCGAAAATGCCGAAAACGCCGCATTCCTCGTGAATTGAATCAAACATTTATTTACACCTCTTACAGATACTGCTCGTTTATCCTGTCTATCAGTTCAAGAGCCGCAATGCTTTTCTTCTTGCGCTTGTTCATGGCGTACTGTTCAAGGTAGGCATGAGCTTCCGCCTCGGTCATTCCCTTGAACTCCATGAGCATGAATTTAGCCTTATCCACTGTCTGTATCTCCCTTATCTTCTCCTCAAGGCGGAGGTTCTCGCTGTAGAGCTTAAGGGACCGTGTAACGGCTATATCAAGCGTCTTTACCAGCTGATAGAGGATGTTCCTGCTGAATGGCTTTGCAACGATGATGATACCGCATTTCTCCGCACGTTCGCTTACCTTTTCAACGTGCTCCTCCTTTATCATGAAGATGCAGTTTGCGGCAGTTTTTTCGATGATATACTCCGCAAGCTCGAAACCCGATTCGTCCAGAAGGGGCGAGTTTATGACTGCAAGCTCCACAGAAGGTTCGGCATCGAGATAGACCTTAGCCTGATAAGCCGATTCAACCAGCTTCGGGGTACATCGAAAGGAGTCGCGGAGGAAGTTAACGAGAGCTTCAGAGGCGCTTTTGCTGCTTGATATTACAAGTACCTTTTCCAAAGCAGACCTCCGTTATAAACTGTAGAAATATGTGTTGTCCTCGAAAGCTTCCTTGTCGTAAGCTGTAGAGTAGTCCTTCCACTCTTTTCTGCTGTGAGCAATGAGAGTTTCAAGGATGTTTGAGGGGATGTACTTCTTTACGAAGTCCGATTTTTCCGCAGAGTCAGCCGCTTCTTCAAGAGAGGAGGGGAGTCTGCCCCTGCTTTCGTTTTCCGCAGGGAGCTGAGTTTTTGCGGCTATGCCCTCCAGAGCGGCGTATATCATGAGTCCGAAAGCGAAATAGGGATTGCAGACGCAGTCTGCGGCTCTCAGTTCAACGGGTGAATCCTCGCTTTCAGCGTCCATTCTGATGAGCTGTGAACCCTCGTCAGCCGCCCAGAGTATGTCCCTGGGAGCTGTGAACTCGCCGAGCCTTGCGTAGGAATTGACAGTTGAATTTGTAAAGAGGGTGAAATCGCGGATATGCTCCATTATACCTGCCGCAGCGCTTTTAAGCTCCACGCCGCTGCTTACTCCGCGCTCCTCCATGAAGTCGCTGTCGGGGAAGATATTGAAGCTGATATGCATACCGTTTCCGCAGTCTGTACGAAGGGGCTTAGGCATGAAGCTTGCGTGAACTCCGTGAGTCTCGGCTACGGACTTGACAGCGGATTTGAAGCTCAGGAATGTGTCCGCAGCTTTGAGTGCAGAGGAAGCATTGAAGTCTATCTCATGCTGACCGCATCCGCTTTCGTGACGGGAAGAAACGGGGTGTATGCCCATCTGTTCGAGAGTAAGGCAGACGTCACGGCGGATATTCTCGCCCTTGTCATCGGGAGCTGTATCGCAGTAGCCTGCATTGTCGTGGGGAGTTTTCGTAGGGATACCGTTTTCAGCGTTTTTGAACAGCGTGAACTCGCATGAAGTACCGAAACGGAAGCAATAGCCTGCATTCACGGCTTCCTTCATGGCTTTTCTCAGGAACGAACGGCCGTCCCCCTCGAAGGGAGAGCCGTCCGAATAGCGTATATAGCAGAACATCCTGATAACTCTGCCCTGCTGAGGTCTCCACGGCAGTACTGTCATGGTCTTTGCATCGGGGAAGAGGAAAATGTCCCTGCCCTTTGCGGCTTCAAAGCCTGATATCTTCTTTGCGGCTATCCTTACTCCGTGCTCGAAGGTGACAGCAAGCTCGGAAGAAAGAATGGAAATGTTTTTCAGTCTGCCGTGAAGGTCGCAGAATGTAAGCTTTACGAACTTCACATCGTTTTCATCAATATACTGTAGAATTTCGTTTTCGGAATAAATCATTTCGTCCTCCGTTATAGATTGGTGTAGCCCATAAGGTATCTGTCTGTTTCTGCGGCGGCATCCCTGCCCTCGCGGATAGCTCTTACCACAAGGGACTGTCCGATGTGCATGTCTCCTGCGGTGAATACCTTTGGAACGTTTGTGGCGTGACTGCCTGATGCTGTTTTTACGTTTATGCGTCCGTCAAGCTGAACTCCGAAGGCATTTGCAACGTAGTCCTGACAGCCGAGGAATCCTGCGGCGATGAGACAGAGTTCACAGGGGATGACTTCTTCGCTTCCCTGTATCTCTTTTGGTACCTTTCTGCCGCTTGCCTCGTCGGGAACGAATTCCAGCTTTACAGTCCTGATTGCGGAGAGTCTGCCTTTTTCGTCCTTGATGAACTCCTTGACGGTAGTTGTGTATATTCTCGGATCGTGACCGAATACGGCGATAGCTTCCTCCTGACCGTAGTCCGTCTTGCAGACTCTCGGCCACTGGGGCCACGGATTGTTTTCCGCCCTTTCATCGGGGAGCTTCGGCATCATTTCAAGCTGAGTCACCGACTTACAGCTGTGACGTACAGCAGTACCTACGCAGTCGTTGCCCGTATCTCCGCCACCGATTATGACCACGTTCTTGTCCTTTGCTGAGATGAATTTACCGTCGGTAAGGTCCGAATCGAGAAGGCTTTTTGTTGTAGCCTTAAGGAAGTCCACTGCGAAGTGGATGCCCTCTGCATCGCGTCCCTTCGCCTTTATGTCACGGGGATTGGACGAACCGCAGGCGAGTATGACTGCATCGAACTTATTGAGTATCTCCTCTGCGGAGACATTTCCGCCTACGTCCGCATTAGTCACGAACTCGACGCCCTCGGCGCGCATAAGTTCGGTGCGGCGCTCGATAATGTGCTTTTCCAGCTTCATGTTTGGGATACCGTACATAAGAAGTCCTCCTGCACGGTCCGAACGCTCGAATACTGTAACGCTGTGACCTCTCTTGTTGAGGGTATCAGCTGCGGCGAGTCCGGAAGGTCCCGAACCGATAACGGCAATGCGCTTGCCGCTGCGTACCTTTGGTATCTGCGGCTGAACGAGTCCCTTTTCAAAGCCGTACTCGATAATTGAGCGCTCGTTTTCCCTGACGGTCACGGGAGAGCCTTCCAGTCCGCAGGTGCATGCCTTTTCGCAGAGTGCGGGACAAACTCTCGAAGTGAATTCGGGGAAGTTATTGGTCATCATAAGGCGGCTGAGAGCCTGTTCCTTCTGATCGCGGTAAACAAGGTCGTTCCATTCGGGGATGAGGTTGTTAAGGGGACAGCCTGATATCATACCGCAGAGCATTTTACCGTTCTGACAGAAAGGTACTCCGCAGTCCATGCATCTTGCCGCCTGTTCACGACGCTGTTCCTCACTGAGCGGAGCGTGGAACTCGTTATAGTCCTTTATGCGTTCGAGAGGTTCTTTCGCAGTTGTTTCGCATCTTGTGTATTCAAGAAAACCTGTAGCTTTTCCCATGGCTCACGCCTCCTTTCTGATAAGCTCAAAGGCTTCTATCTCAGCCTTTTCGCTGCTAACGCCCGCTCTTTCAAGCTCGGCAACCGTTGACTGTATCTTTGCATAATCGTGAGGTATTATCTTCTTGAAGCGAGGGATATAGCTGTCAAAGTCGGCGAGTATAGCCTTTGCCTTGACTGAACCTGTAGCCTGTGCGTGTTCTTCGATGATAGCCTTAAGCTCCGATACATCCTCCTCTGCGGTAACTGCTTCAAGGGATACAAGGGACTTGTTGAGTCGCGTGTAGAGGTCATGCTCCTCGTCCAGAACGTATGCGATACCGCCTGACATACCTGCGGCGAAGTTCTTGCCCGTCCGACCGAGAATTACTGCACGACCGCCTGTCATGTACTCGCAGCCGTGGTCGCCTGTGCCTTCGCAGACCGCAACAGCTCCCGAGTTCCTTACGCAGAATCGTTCGCCTGCGATGCCGTTGATGAAAGCCTTGCCCGATGTAGCGCCGTAGAGTGCAACGTTTCCGACGATGATATTCTCGTCCGCCCTGAAAGCGGAGTCCTTTGGAGGATAGAGCACCAGTCTGCCTCCCGAGAGGCCCTTGCCGAAGTAATCGTTGCTGTCGCCGCAGAGTTCGAGGGTGAGTCCCTTCGGTATGAAAGCGCCGAAGGACTGTCCGCCGCTGCCTGTACATTTTACCGTGAAGGTATCGTCAGGGAGAGCGTTCTCGCCGTGGATGCGTGTTATCTCTGCACCTGTGAGAGTACCTGCGGAGCGGTCCGTATTGACAACGTCCACTGATATCGTCTTTGGAGTTCCGTTTTTGAGGGCGCTTCCCAGCTTCTTTATTATAACACGGCGGTCTATAGTTCTGTCAAGAGCAAAATCGTAAACATCAGCCGGATCGAAATGCTGTTTTCCCTGACCGGAAGTGCTGAGGACTGCGCTGAGGTCGATGCCGTGAGTGTCATTTTTGGGGATGAGAAGGTCAGTGCGTCCCACAAGCTCGTCAACAGTGCGTATGCCCAGCTTAGCCATATATTCACGGAGCTCCTGAGCGATGAAGTGCATGAAATTGACGATATACTCGGGTTTGCCGCGGAAACGCTTTCTCAGTTCGGGGTTCTGTGTAGCGATGCCCATCGGACAGGTATCGAGGTTGCAGACTCTCATCATCACGCATCCCATTGTTACAAGTGGAGCTGTTGCGAAGCCGAATTCCTCTGCGCCGAGAAGAGCAGCAACAAGTACGTCCCGTCCCGTCATGAGCTTGCCGTCCGTTTCGATGCGTACTCTTGAACGGAGACCGTTGAGCATCAGTGTCTGATGAGCCTCTGCCAGTCCGAGCTCCCACGGCAGACCTGCATTGTAAATGGAGCTTCTCGGAGCTGCGCCCGTTCCGCCGTCATATCCCGAAATGAGGATGACCTGAGCACCTGCCTTTGCAACGCCTGCCGCAACAGTACCCACACCTGCCTCTGAAACGAGCTTTACGGAGATACGAGCCTTGTCGTTGGCGTTTTTGAGGTCGTAGATGAGCTGAGCGAGATCCTCGATAGAGTAGATATCGTGGTGGGGCGGAGGTGAGATAAGTCCCACACCTGCGGTGGAATGACGAGTTTTAGCGATCCACGGATAGACCTTGCCCGAGGGGAGATGTCCGCCCTCGCCGGGCTTAGCGCCCTGAGCCATTTTTATCTGTATCTCCTGTGCGGAAACGAGGTATTCGCTTGTAACGCCGAAACGTCCCGAAGCAACCTGCTTTATAGCGGAGCAGCGGTCAGACGTTAATCTGTCGGGACTTTCTCCGCCCTCACCGCTGTTGGACTTACCGCCGATGCTGTTCATAGCAACAGCCATACACTCGTGAGCCTCCTGCGATATAGAGCCGTAGGACATGGCTCCCGTCTTGAAGCGTGTGCAGATGCTCTCGACGGATTCCACTTCATCTATCGGTATACCGCCGTTCTCGTCGAACCTGATATCAAGGAGACTGCGGAGTGTAAGCTCGTTGTCCTCACGGGTGAGACATTCGGTGTACTTCTTGAAAGTCTCGTAGCTGCCTGTCATAGCAGCCTGCTGGAGGAGATGTATGGTCTCGGGAGTATAAAGGTGGTCGGACTTTCCGCTGCGGAGCTTGTGGCTTCCTGCGCTGCCGATACTGTCATTTACAGCCAGTCCGAGCGGATCGAAAGCGGCAGTGTGGAGCTTCTCTGTGCGGCGGCTTATGTCAGTGAGACCAATTCCGCCGATACGGCTGACAGTTCCCGAAAAATACCTGTTTATCAGTTCGTCCGATACGCCGACTGCTTCAAAGAGCTTGCTTCCCTGATAGGACTGTATTGTGGAGATGCCCATTTTTGAGGCTATTTTCACTATGCCGTGGAGGATAGCGGAGTTGTAATCGTCCTCGGCAGCATAGAGGTCCTTGTCGAGAGTACCCTCAGCTATAAGGGAGCGGATCGTCTCGTGTGCAAGGTAGGGGTTCACGGCACATGCACCGTAGCCTAAAAGTGCGGCGAAGTGGTGTACTTCTCTCGGCTCTGCGGACTCCAGTATCATAGCAACAGCGGTGCGCTTCTTGGTGGAAACAAGGTGCTGCTGAAGTGCGGAAACCGCAAGGAGCGAGGGGATAGGACAGTGGAATTCGTCCACGCCTCTGTCGGAGAGGATGAGTATGGATGCACCGTCGCGGTAAGCCTTGTCCGCCTCGATGAAAAGCCTGTCTATAGCCTTTTCCAGTGGAGTTCCGATGTAGTAGGTTATGGGGATGACAGCGCTTTTCAGTCCATCGGAGTCAAGGGACTTTATCTTCAGCATGTCTGTCTCTGTGAGTATGGGATTCTCAATTTTAAGTACGTGACAGTTCTCGGGACGCTCCTCCAGCAGATTTCCGTCCTTGCCGATGTAGACGCTTGTATCTGTTACTATCTCCTCACGGATAGCGTCAAAGGGAGGGTTGGTGACCTGTGCGAAAAGCTGACGGAAATAGCTGAAAAGGGGCGGGGACTGCTTGTCCAGCGGCGGCAGAGGTATATCGCTTCCCATAGATGCTATAGGCTCAGCGCCTTTTTCCGCCATAGGCAGGATAGAAGTGCGGATGTCCTCATAGGAGTAGCCGAAAGCCTTCCAGAGCTTTGAAAGCTCCTCGTCAGAGTAAGTTCTTACGCCCTTGTTTGGAATGTGAAGGTCGTGAAGGCGGACAAGGTTTGCGTCCAGCCACTCGCCGTAAGGCTGACGGAGGGCATATGCGGACTTTATCTCGTCATCCTCGATGATGCGTCCCTGCTTCGTGTCTGCAAGGAGCATTTTACCGGGACGGAGGCGGTCCTTTTTCACTACCTTGTCCGCAGGTATATCGATGCATCCCGTTTCGGATGAGAGGATGAGATAACCGTCGCTTGTAACGCAGTAGCGTGAGGGACGAAGTCCGTTTCTGTCCAGTACAGCGCCCATAACATCGCCGTCCGAGAAAATTATTGATGCGGGACCGTCCCAGGGCTCCATCATGGTAGCGTAGTACTGGTAAAGGTCGTATTTGGAGCGTGAGATAGTCCTGTCGTTCTTCCAGGGTTCGGGAATGGTTATCATGACCGCAAGGGGCAGGGGCATACCCGACATCACCATGAATTCGAGAGCGTTATCCAGTCTTGCGGAGTCCGAACCGTTCACGTTTATTGCAGGGAGTATCTTGTACATATCGTTTTTAAGAGCCTCGCAGGACATGCTCTCCTCACGGGCAAGCATCTTGTCCGCATTGCCTGTGATAGTGTTTATCTCGCCGTTGTGGACGATGAAGCGGTTAGGGTGAGCCTTCTGCCAGCTTGGGTTGGTATTTGTGGAGAAACGGGAGTGTACCATAGCGATAGCGGATGTGAAATTCTCGCTCTGGAGGTCCGTGTAGAAGCGTCTCAGCTCGTCAACCAGAAACATGCCCTTGTAGACTATTGTACGGCTTGAGAGTGAGCATACGTATGTGTTCTCGTCGGACTGCTCGAACTCTCTCCTTGCGATAAAGAGTCTGCGGTCGAAGTCCAGACCTTGCGGACATCCCTCGGGACGTCTTACGAATCCCTGCATGATGCATGGCATACTTTCGAGAGCCTTCTGTCCGAGAATGTCTGCGGATACGGGTACCTCTCTCCAGCATATGAACTCCATACCGTTCTTTTCTGTTATGAGCTCGAAGAGCTTCATAGCCTGACCGCGTTTCAGTTCGTTCTGCGGAAAAAAGAACATTCCAACGCCGAAATCGCCTTTTCCGCCGATATCGTGACCGAGCTTTCCGGTCTCTCCGATAAAGAAGCTGTAGGGCATCTGAACCAGTATTCCTACACCGTCGCCTGTTTTGCCCTCGGCATCCTTGCCTGCACGGTGTTCCAGCTTTTCAACTATAGTAAGGGCGCTGTCCACAACATAGCGTGACTGCTCTCCCTTGATATTGACAACTGCACCGATACCGCAGTTATCGTGTTCAAAACGGGGATGATAGAGTCCCTGCTGAACATAGGGACTTTCGTTTCTGAAATTATCCATATCGTTCACTTGCCTTTCCGATGCAGAGCGCCATTGATCTGCACCGATGTAATAAAAAAAGACGTTCGGGCAGACAGATAGTCTGCTCAAACGTCCTTGTTCCTGCAACTATATTAACACGTTGCAGGAGAAAAGTCAATAGGAAATTTTGTCCTGTGGACGGTTTCGTTGAAAATTTACAGTTATTTTCTGCTAACGAAGTGACAAAAATGTACGATACGTCAAATTTCTCAAAACCTATTGACAAATCATGCCAAAGGGGATATAATGGCATTGTAAACAGCAAGGGAGCTGCGGATAAGTTATCCGTAGCTCTCTTTTTTTGGTTTATAGCGCTAATTCCATACACAAAGGGGTGTATGAAGTCTCAGGACTTCTGCACCCCTTTGATAATTTATGCTGTAATAATTCCTAAGGAGGCAGTCATTATGGACGCACAGACAATTATAGAACAACTGACTGATTATACGGACAAAACAGTATTCGGCGTATGGTTTATGATCGCAGTTTCGCTTGTATTCTTCATGCAGGCAGGCTTCGCAATGGTGGAGACAGGTTTCACCCGCGCAAAGAATGCAGGAAATATCATCATGAAAAACCTTATGGACTTCTGTATAGGTACAGTAATGTTCATTCTCATAGGCTTCGGACTTATGTTCGGCGAGGACCTTCTCGGCTTCATCGGACAGCCCGGTTTCGATATCTTCACATCCTACAGCAACTTCCAGTGGGATCAGTTCATATTCAACCTTGTGTTCTGTGCGACGACTTCAACGATCGTATCGGGAGCAATGGCTGAGAGAACGAAATTCCTTTCCTACTGTGTATACTCGGGCATCATAAGCGCACTCATCTATCCTATCGAAGCTCACTGGATATGGGGCGGCGGCTGGCTTGCACAGCTCGGATTCCATGATCTTTCGGGTTCATGTGCTATACATATGGTAGGCGGAGTTTGTGCCCTTATCGGTGCGATCTTCGTAGGTCCGAGAATAGGCAAGTTCACTAAGACAAAGGACGGCGAGATAAAGGCAAACGCTATCCCCGGACACAACCTCGCTATCGGCGCACTGGGCGTATTCATCCTGTGGTTCGGCTGGTACGGTTTTAACCCTGCCGCAGCTTCAACAGTCGGACAGCTTGATTCAATTTTCCTTACAACTACAGTAGCACCTGCTGTTGCAACAGTTACATGTATGATCTTCACATGGCTTAAATACGGCAAGCCTGACGTTTCAATGTGTCTCAACGCATCCCTTGCAGGACTGGTCGGCATCACAGCAGGCTGTGACGTTATGGACTGTGCAGGTGCAGCTGTCGTAGGCATCGTATCGGGATTCCTTGTATGCTTCGGAGTATGGCTCCTTGACCACAAGCTCCACATCGATGATCCTGTAGGTGCAGTAGCAGTACACATGATGAACGGCATCTGGGGTACTATCGCAGTGGGACTTTTCGCAACAGAGACTTCTCCCGGATATGCTATCCAGCTTGAAAGCGGCGGCATAAAGGCTGAGGGACTTTTCTACGGCGGCGGATTCGAGCAGCTCGGTTTACAGCTCCTCGGCTTCGTATCTGTAGCAGCATGGGCAGCAGTTACAATAATCATTACATTCGCAATCATTAAAAAGGTACTGGGACTCAGAGCTTCCGAGCAGGAAGAGATTCTCGGTCTTGACATCACAGAGCACGGACTCGTTTCATCCTATGCTGACTTCGCTCCGGCAATGAGTGATGCATCAGTTCACGGCTATACAAAGGACGATGCAAAGAGCGTCAAGAAGGTAGGTACTCCCGAGGCTCCGAAGATACCCGTTGATCAGGCTGTTGTGGTTGAGAACTACTCCGCACCTGCACCTGACGGCAGACCTAAGATGACCAACATCGTAGTGGTATTCAAGCAGCAGAAGCTCCAGAACTTCATCGAGGCTATGGAGGCTATAGACGTAAAGGGCATCACGGTCACGAACGTTCTCGGCTGCGGAATGCAGAACGGACAGCGTCACTACTACCGCGGAACTACAGTTGAAATGAACCTGCTTCCGAAGGTAAAGGCTGAGATAGCAGTCTGTGCGGTACCTGTTGAAAAGGTCGTTGCAGCAGCTAAATCGGCACTCTATACAGGCAACTACGGCGACGGAAAGATGTTCATCTATGATATCGAGAACGTCATTAAGATTAGAACAGGCGAGGAAGGCTACAACGCTCTCCACGATTCGGCAGAATGGGAAAAAGCATAAGCTGACAAGGGCGTCTGCGGACATAATAATTTTCTCCCCCTGTCCGCAGACTGTCTTTATCATAAATGTATTTCAAGGAGCATAAACAAATGTCAAAGTTCATTTTTGTAACAGGCGGAGTCGTTTCGGGACTCGGCAAAGGTATCACAGCGGCTTCACTGGGAAGACTTCTCAAACAGCGCGGATATAAGGTGACTATACAGAAATTCGATCCCTATATCAACGTGGATCCGGGTACAATGTCCCCCTTCCAGCACGGTGAGGTATTCGTAACGGATGACGGTGCCGAGACCGACCTTGACCTCGGTCACTACGAGCGTTTCGTGGACGAGAATCTTTCGGTCCACTCCAACGTAACAACGGGAAAGATATACTGGAACGTCATTACAAAGGAGCGCCGCGGCGACTATCTCGGCGGTACCGTGCAGGTCATCCCTCACATCACCAACGAGATAAAGGACAGGGTATACAGTGCCGCAAATGAAGCAGGTGCAGACGTTGTAATAACCGAGATTGGCGGAACCGTAGGCGATATCGAGTCCACACCCTTTCTCGAGGCGATACGTCAGGTAGGTACGGAACAGGGACGTGAAAATGTGTGCTACATACATGTGACCCTTGTGCCGTACATTGCAGGTTCTGAGGAGCTTAAATCCAAGCCCACACAGCACTCCACAAAGGAGCTTCTCTCCATAGGCATACAGCCTGATATCATCGTCTGCCGCACGGAAAAACGCATCCCCGACGACATGGCTGAGAAGATAGCGCTCTTCTGCAATATCCGCAAGGAGGACGTTATCCAGAACCTCACAGCTCCGTCGCTGTACGAAGTTCCGCTCTGGCTCGAAGATGAGGGACTTGCTCATTCTGTTTGCCGTCACCTCGGGATAAAAGACAATGCTCCTGACCTGACCGAATGGACGGAAATGGTACACCGTGCAGAGAACGCTCACAAAAATGTAACTATAGGACTTGCAGGAAAATATGTGGAGCTCCACGATGCCTACCTTTCGGTAGCAGAGGCGCTCCGACACGGCGGCATAGTCAATGATGCAGCCGTTGAGATAAAGTGGATAGACTCCGAGGAAGTGACCGCAGAGAACGCCGCATCTGTTTTTGCGGAATGTGACGGCATCATCGTTCCCGGAGGATTCGGACACAGGGGAGTTGAGGGCATGATAGAGTCCATACGCTATGCCCGTGAGAACAAGGTACCATTTTTCGGTATATGTCTCGGAATGCAGATGTCCGTTATCGAGTATGCAAGGAACGTCTGCGGACTTGCAGGTGCAAATTCTGCGGAATTCGGCGAGACTCCCTATCCCGTCATAGACATTATGGACGAACAGAGGAATATTGACCAGAAGGGCGGAACGATGCGCCTCGGACTTTACCCATGCAAGCTTGGGGAGGATACAAGATGCCGCAGTATCTACGGTGACGAGCTTATATACGAGCGTCACCGCCACCGTTACGAGTTCAACAACGCATACCGCAAGGTACTTACTTCAAACGGACTTCACATCGCAGGTCTTTCCCCTGATGAAAAGCTGGTGGAGATAGTAGAGCTTCCCGAGCATCCGTGGTTCGTGGGAGTGCAGTTCCACCCCGAATTCAAATCAAGACCAAACAAACCGCACAAGCTTTTTGCGGATTTTATAAAAGCATCGCTTGAAAATAAGGAGGACTAAATTATGGAAAAGGTAACTGAATATTTCGGCTCAATGGTGTTCGATGACAGGATAATGAAGGCAACGCTTTCTGAGAAGGTATACAAGTCACTTAAGAGGACTATCGACAGGGGCACACCGCTGGATATATCCGTAGCAAATGCAGTTGCGGCAGCTATGAAGGACTGGGCGATAGAAAAGGGCGCTACACACTACACTCACTGGTTCCAGCCGATGACAGGTGTTACAGCCGAAAAGCACGACAGCTTCATATCTCCCGCACCTGACGGCAGAGTTATAATGGAGTTCTCGGGCAAGGAGCTTGTAAAGGGCGAACCTGATGCTTCATCATTCCCTTCGGGCGGACTCCGTGCAACATTCGAGGCAAGAGGCTATACAGCATGGGATCCCACATCATACGCCTTCATCAAGGACGGCACTCTCTATATCCCTACAGCATTCTGCTCCTACACAGGTGAAGCACTTGACAAGAAGGTACCACTTCTCCGTTCAATGGAAGCAATTAATAAACAGGCGCTCAGAATACTGAAGCTCTTCGGCAATACAAGCGTAAAGAGCATAAAGACTTCCGTAGGTCCCGAGCAGGAGTACTTCCTTGTGGACCGTGATATGTGGAAGCAGAGAAAGGACCTCATCATGACGGGACGCACTCTCTTCGGCGCTATGCCTCCGAAGGGACAGGAAATGGACGATCACTACTTCGGTTCCATCAAGCCGAGAGTTGCCGAGTATATGGCTGACCTCGACCGTGAACTCTGGAAGCTTGGCATCCTTGCAAAGACCAAGCACAACGAGGTAGCTCCCGCACAGCACGAGCTTGCACCTATCTACGATACAACGAATATCGCTGCAGACCACAATCAGCTCACTATGGAAGTGATGCAGAAGGTAGCGCTCCGACACAACCTTGTGTGTCTCCTTCACGAAAAGCCCTTTGCAGGAGTGAACGGTTCGGGCAAGCACAATAACTGGTCTATATCCACCGATCAGGGCGAGAATCTTCTCTCTCCGGGCGAGACACCTTCCGAGAACGCACAGTTCCTGCTGTTCCTTGCGGCAGTCATCAAGGCAGTGGACGATTATCAGGACCTTCTGAGACTTTCTGTTGCTACAGCAGGCAACGATCACCGTCTCGGAGCAAATGAAGCTCCTCCTGCTGTTATATCCGTCTTTCTGGGCGATGAGCTTACGGCAGTTCTGGACGCAATCGAGAAGGATAAGCCCTACGGCGGTACTGCAAAGGAGAAAATGAAGCTGGGAGTGGACGTTCTTCCGCAGTTCAGCAAGGACACCACAGACCGTAACCGTACTTCTCCGTTTGCTTTCACAGGCAACAAGTTCGAGTTCCGTATGCTTGGTTCATCAAACAGCATCTCCTGTGCAAATATCCACCTTAATGCCGCAGTTGCAGAGGTACTGAGACAGTTTGCCGACAAGCTTGAAAAGGCAAAGGACTTCAACAAGGCGCTCCACGACCTTATTCGCAAGACTATCAAGGATCATAAGCGTATCATCTTCAACGGCAACGGCTACGATGACGCATGGATAGCCGAGGCAGAAAAGCGCGGACTTATGAACCTTAAGACCACCGCAGACGCAATGCCTCATATCTGCGACAAGAAGAACGTTGAAATGCTCACATCACACGGCATCTTCACCGAAGCTGAGATATTCTCACGCCGTGACATAATGCTTGAAAACTACATCAAGACAGTGAACATCGAAGCTGTTACGATGATAGACATGGCTCGCAAGGAGATAATACCTGCTGTAGCTAAATTTGCAGCAGATACAGCTTCGGCAGTATCGGTCAAGAAGAGCGTATCAAAAGCAGCCTGCAAGTACGAAACAGGACTTGTTACACAGCTTTCCGACCTCATCGACGAAATGGATTCCGCTGCATCCGCACTTGAAAAAGCTGTTGCCGAGTTCAGAACTATTGAAGTCATAGTTGAAGCATCCGAATTCATACGGGACACAGTCCTTCCTGCAATGGATGCTCTCCGTGCCGCAGCAGACAAGGCTGAAACGGTAACGGCTGAGACTTACTGGCCATTCCCTGCATACGATAAACTGCTTTTCGGAGTGTGATACAATGAGATTTACAAAAATGCACGGCTGCGGCAACGACTACATATACGTGAACTGTTTCAGGGAGAGTGTAAACTCTCCCCGTGAGACAGCCGTAAAGCTCAGCGACAGACACTTCGGTATCGGTTCGGACGGACTTGTGCTTATAATGCCAAGCGAAAAAGCGGACTGCCGTATGCGTATGTTCAATTCCGACGGAAGCGAGTCCGAGATGTGCGGAAATGCCATAAGATGCGTTGCGAAGTACGTTTATGACAGGGATATCATTCACAAGCGCAGCATTTCCGTAGAGACACTTGCAGGGATAAAGTACATCGAGATAAATACGGACGAAAACGATATCGCACGTACAATGACAGTCGATATGGGCGAACCAGTTACGGAAGCATCCGAAATACCCGTAATTGCAGAGACCTCTCCCGTTACGGACCTTGAAATCGCAGCCTGCGGACGTGATTTCACATTCACCTGTGTATCTATGGGAAACCCTCACGCTGTAACATTTATTAACGAGGACGTAAAACTGTTCGACGTTGAGCGTTACGGAAAGGTGCTTGAAGTTGACGAACACTTCCCGCGGAAGGCGAATATCGAGTTTGCAGAAGTCATATCTCCCACCCACCTGAAAATGAGAGTATGGGAGCGAGGAGCAGGTGAGACACTTGCCTGCGGAACGGGTACCTGTGCAACTGTAGCGGCTGCATGTCTCAACGGTATCTGTCCCCGTGAGAAAGTGCGTGTGGAGCTTCTGGGCGGCGAACTCAGCATAGAGTGGAAGGAATCGGACGGTCACATCTACATGACAGGTCCCGCAGAATTTGTATTTGACGGCGAAATATAACGGAGGATATTATGGCAAAGTTTAACGAGAATTTTCTTGAACTGAAAGAAAGCTACCTGTTCAGCGAGGTTGCGAAGAGAGTAAGCACATACAAGGAGAATCACCCCGAAGCTGACGTTATACGTCTCGGCATCGGGGATGTAACGCTGCCTCTGGGACGTACTGTCATCGAAGCAATGCACTCTGCCGCCGATGAAATGGGCATGTCAGAGACATTCAGGGGATACGGTCCCGAACAGGGATATGACTTCCTGAGACAGGCGATAGCAGTTCATTACCGCAGCTTCGGAGTTGAACTGGACGAGGATGAGATATTTGTTTCCGACGGTGCAAAGTCCGATACAGGAAATATCACCGACCTTTTCAGCAGGGACAATACCGTGCTGATACCCGATCCCGTGTACCCCGTCTACGTGGACACCAACACCATGAACGGCAGGAACATCGTCTATATCAACGGAACAGCAGAGAACGATTTCCTTCCCATGCCCGACAGGAATGTCCACGCAGATATCATTTACATCTGCTCTCCGAACAATCCCACAGGTGCATGCTACAACAGGGAACAGCTTCGTGAGTGGGTGGACTATGCCCTTGAAAACGATGCAGTTATTCTCTTTGATTCCGCCTATGAGACCTTCGTATCGGATGATTCTCTGCCCCACTCCATATACGAGATAGAGGGTGCAAAAAGCTGTGCAGTGGAGTTCTGCTCCCTCTCAAAAACAGCAGGCTTCACAGGTACAAGATGCGGCTATACAATAGTACCGAAGTTCATTACCTCCGTCAGCTCGGAAGGCGTGACCATGAGTCTCAACAAGATGTGGAACCGCCGTCAGTGTACGAAATTCAACGGCGTACCCTACGTGATACAGCGTGCTGCGGCTGCGGTATTTACCGACGAGGGACAGAAGGAAACAAAGGCTATGACTTCCCTTTACATGGAAAACGCACGTATCATATCCGATACTCTTTCAGAGCTCGGCATCCGTTTTACAGGAGGAATAAATTCGCCGTATATCTGGTTCGAGTGTCCATTCGGCATGAACAGCTGGGAGTTCTTTGACTATCTCCTTGAAAAAGCGGAAGTTGTTGGTACTCCCGGGGCAGGATTCGGCAAAAACGGAGACAACTGGTTTCGCCTTACTGCGTTCAACGACCGTAAAAACACCGAAGAAGCAATGAAGCGTCTTAAAGCGCTGTTTGCGTGAATATAACTTTTCTTCCCGATCATCAGCCTGACATGGCTCACTATTACAGGTTTGCGTAACCAGTGAGTGACATGTCAGGTTTTTTCAGTTATTGCTCCGACTTTCATAATGACATAAAAAGTTATATAAAGGGTATGATAGGTCATTTACATTCAGCTTGTTTTATTGTATTATATATATAATTAAGGTACTTTATATAGGCAATGTACTTTGAAAGGAGTTTACTATGAAAACTATGCTTTTAAGAAAAGCTGCCGCACTTGCCCTCACAGGTGCGATGCTGCTGGTTCCCTCAAACCTTCCCGCATCAGAGTTAGAAGCGGTCGCAGCTGCGGACAAAGCACGTGTTTCAGTCCATGATCCCTCTGTTATCAAGGACGGCAGCACCTATTACATCTTCGGTTCGCACATCGAGGCAGCTAAAACAAACGATCTTCAGAACTGGACACGTTTTTCAAACGGCTACGCAAGGACGAATAACGTGGAGTTCGGTAACCTCTCGGACAACCTGAAAAAGGCTTTCGCATGGAGCGGCGAGGACTTAGAGGACTGTGCAGGCGGATTTGCAGTATGGGCACCCGATGTTATCTGGAATCCCGATTTCCGCAACGCTGACGGTACAACAGGCGCATACGTCATGTATTTCTGCACCTCCTCGACCTATATCAGATCGGTAATATGCTTTGCCACATCGAAGAATATACAGGGACCGTATACATTCGGTGATACACTTATCTACTCGGGTTTCACCCAAAACGATCAGTATGTGACCAGCGCTACCAAGAACGTCAACAAGAAGTATACCTCGACCAATGTGGACGATCTTATCAGCAAAGGTGAGGTGACGATGAACAACAGCTGGTTCAGCGGAAACAATTTCAACAACCAGCTTTTCCCGAACGCTATCGATCCTACTATCTACTATGGCACTGACGGTAAGATGTACATGACTTACGGTTCGTGGTCGGGCGGAATCTTCACACTGGAGATAGATGCGGCAACAGGACGTGTTATCCACCCGAAAACAGGTACTACACCTGACGGACGTATGGTGGACAGCTACTTCGGTATCAAAATAGCAGGCGGTTACGGCAAATCGGGCGAAGGTCCCTTCATCGAATATGAGCCTGATAACGGCTACTATTATCTCTGGACCACATACGGCGGTCTTAACTGGGACGGCGGTTACAATATGCGGGTTTCACGTTCAAAGAGTCCCACAGGTCCCTTTACTGATGCCGCAGGCAGAAATGCGGTGCTTGAACCCTCTACAAACCTCGACAGTGTAGGCGTCAAGGTCATGGGAAACTACAAGTTCAGCACTCTCGATTCAGCGTATTTTGCTCCCGGTCACAACTCCGTTCTTCACGACGATGACGGAAGGTGGTATCTGTTTTATCACACACGTTTCGAGAACAGCAATATGCATCAGGTAAGAGTTCACGAAATGTTCTTCAACGAGGACGGCTGGCCTGTTGTTACTCCATTTGAGTACGGCGGCGACCATATCTCCGAGGGCGGTTATGAAGAAGCCGATATTGTGGGCGATTACGAGTATATCAACCACGGAAACGGTACAAACGGCGATCGCATAAACTATCAGAGTATAAAGCTCAATGCCGACCATACTATCTCTGGTGCAGTTTCGGGCAAGTGGGAACAGGCTGCGGACAGTGCTGAGGCTACACTTACTATCGGAAATCAGCGTTACAGCGGTTACTTCATTGCAGCCGAGAATGAAAAAGGTACAAAGGTAATGTCCTTTACGGCAGTCGGAAGCAACAATCAGACTGTATGGGGCGCTCAGAACAAGCAATACTCGGGAAGCGAAAGAGCTTCACTTGCGGACTATACAAACGCAGATGCTGAACTGGTAATGGCTCCCGAAACTATCGGCGAAAAGAGCAAGTCCGTGAAGCTCAGCGGAACCGACCTCATAAGCGGCGCGACCTATTTTATAACAAACAAGAACAGCGGTCTTTCCCTTGACCTTCCTGACGGCGCACTGGAAGCAGGTACCAACATTCAGCAGTGGGACTTCAACAAGAGCTGGGCACAGCAGTGGCGGCTCGTTTCGGTGGATGATAACTATTTCCGCATTGTTTCACTGGGCGACGAATCAAAGTGTGTTGCAGTTGCGGAGAATTCCGCAAGGGACGGCGTGAACGTGGAATTACAGACCTATACAGGCGCAGACAACCAGCTTTTCAGGCTTGTTAAAAGCGGAAGCTATTACGGCATCGTTTCAAAGTGCTCCGCAGACAAGAGCGCACTTGATGTATTCGAGTGGTCCAAAGAAAACGGCGGAAATATCGCTCAGTACCCCTATAAGGAGTACGAGTGTCAGGTATGGAAGATAGAGGCTGTACGTCCCTCTGTTCCAAGCGGTACATATACGATAAAGAACTTAAACAGCGGAAGATATATCGCTGACAAGAACGGCAGCGCAGTCCAGAGCGAGGCACGGAACTGGAACATAACAAAGCAGGATGACGGCACATACACTATTCAGACTGCCGACGGCATGGCGCTTACTGTTGAGAACAGCTCCGCAGAGGATGGCGCAGACATAAAGCTGTCAGAATTCAAGGGGGACAGCTCCCAGAAGTTCAACATACAGTGCGGCAAGGACGGCACATATTCTCTGCTGACAATGGCATCAGGCGGCAAAAGCTGTGCTGACGTTTACGAGATAAGCACTGAGGACGGTGCAAATATCTGCCAGTGGGAATACTGGGGCGGCGACGGACAGAAGTTCATCCTTGAACCTGCTGTACCTGAAAAGGCTCCCGAAAAGGTAGTTGGTGACGTCAATGCAGACGGCAGCTTCAATGTTGCGGATCTCGTAATGATGCAGAAATTCCTGCTGAACGCAGACGTTCTTACCGACTGGAAAGCGGGAGACCTTTCCGAAAACGGTCGTATCGACGCTTTTGACCTGATAATGATGAGAAAGTTCATTGCCGTATCAGAGTAAAACCTTTAAAACCGAAAACATCTTTTCACTCCGCAGAGAGCTTCTGATTTTCAGAAAGCTCTCTGTTTTTTGTAAAAGCGTCCGATACTTGTATGAACAGTACAAACTGCGGAGAGGTAAACAGTGCAATATGACAAAAAAGCGGAAACGTATTGACATTGTGTCAGAATACTGCTATAATGACTATAGTGACACGATGTCAGAATTAACGGTTAGGATTTGCGTCCTTGCCTTAAACCACAATAAATACCGCAGAGAAGGGAGTTCATCATGAAAAAAATCATACCGCTGATAGCATCGGGAATGATGCTTTTGACTTCATCCGCTGTTTCTGCCGCAGACATCTATGCAGAAGCTGACGCCGATTCTGCCGCAAATGTTGCTGTCTCTTATACCGCAGAGGACCTTCAGGATTTGCAGGATTTCCTTCTTGCGAAGCCTTCGGATAAGGACCTCTCAGGGAAGTCCTATGACCTTAACGGTGACGGCAAATGGGATGCCTTTGACCTGTGCCTTATGAGGGAAAAGCTCGCCGAAAAGCCGAATACAGGCGGAGATACGATAGTTGTGTATTTCTCACGAACAGGCAATACCGAGAAGATCGCCGAATACCTTATTGATATCACAGGTGCGGACAGCTACGTCATCGAGGCTGTTGAACCCTATTCGGATGCGGATATCGAATACAATAATTCGGACTGCCGTGCAAACAAGGAGCAGAACGACAAGTCTGTACGTCCTGTCATTGCAGGTGAGAAGATCTCTCTCGATGCCTATGATACGGTATATCTCGGCTATCCTATCTGGTGGGGACAGGAACCGCGTATCATCGATACGTTCCTTGAAAGCTATGACTTCTCCGAAAAGACTGTTATCCCGTTCTGTACATCTGCAAGCAGCGGAATATCCACAAGTGAGAGAAATATCGCCGCACTCGTTCCAATAGGTGAACAGCTTGCAGGCAGACGGTTCTCTGCAAGCGCTTCAAAGGAGGACGTTAAAAAGTGGACGGAAAGTCTCGGGTGACAGAATTTTCCGCAGAATATCGGTATCTTCTTGACAATGAGCAAATGATATGATACAATGAAATTGAACAGGAGATTTGTACCCTGTTACATTATAACTTAAGGAGATATTTGCATGATGAATAATACTAAAAAGGAGATAGCAGCGTAAACGGGAGGTTTGCGAAATACTATCTCAACTCAGACCTCCCGTAAGTCTTGTCAGCTATTTCAGGAGGAATTAAAAAATGAATAAATATGACTACATCATCCGTTTGGAAAACGAAAAGGACTACCGCGAAGTTGAAAACCTTGCAAGAGAAGCATTCTGGAACCTCAGTGTTCCGGGCTGCACCGAGCACTATTTTATCCACATGATGCGTGACCACGAGGACTTCATCCCCGAACTGGATTACGTCCTCGAAATGGACGGTAAGATCGTCGGATGCGTTATGTACTGCAAGGGCAAGCTTGTGGACGAACAGGGCAATACCAAAGAGATACTCACTATGGGACCTCTCTGCGTACTTCCCGAATACCAGCGAAAAGGCTTCGGAAAGGCACTTCTTGAGCATACATTTGCTTTGGCGGAGAAAATGGGATACGATACCGTTATTAATTTCGGCAATCCCGATAACTACGTTGCAAGAGGCTACAAGAGCTGCAAGAAGTACAACGTGTGTTTCGAGGGAGATATTTTCCCTGCGGCACTTCTCGTAAAGGTGCTGAAGGAGGACGCTCTCGACGGACGCAAGTGGTTCTATCACCAGTGTGATGCGGACAAGTGCTGTGAGGACGAGGAAGCTGTGGAGCGCTTCGACGCTGAATTTCCGCCAAAGGAAAAGGCATGGCAGCCCAGTCAGGAGGAATTCTACATACACAGCCACTCAGCGATAACATGGTAAGCGGTAAGAAATAGTAAAAATAGGGGAGACCTGTCTTTCGGCAGGTCTCCTTTTGTATCTTTATTTAGTCAAAATGTCTCTTAAAAAGGGTTCGGGGAAAACTTTTCAAAAGAAAGGTTTTCCCCGATGTATAACTGCTGTATGTGGGAACAGCCGTTAGTGCGTTATTCTATAGGCACGTTAGCATCTATCTTCTGTATCTGGAGAGCGTCCAAAGGAGTGATGCCGTCGCCTGTCATGTAGATATCAGCGTTGAAGTTACCTGTTACGCTGAGAGGATATTTTTCGCTGTTAGCGTTGTTCTGGAGGATGAGGAGAGCGTCAGCGAGACCTGTTTCCTCGTCGCAGTTAGCGTCGCCCGAGCGGTCTATATCAGCGGATTCCATTATAGCAAGGTTCTGCTGATTTGCTTCTTCGTCCATAGACTCGAAGATAGAAACGAGAGTCTGTGTGCTGATGTCATCGGGGTTCTTGATGAGGAACTCATTGATGATATAAATGTCAGCAATATAATAGTCGTCATGGTCACCGCTTATGCCGTTGTTGTTGAAATCGCAGTTAGTCTTGATGTTTTCCCACTGCTCCGGAGTGAACTTAGTCTTGTCGCTTCCGGGATATTCCTGATAATCATAAGACGAGTACATTTCGCCTGTCCAGAGAAGATCGAGTGAATTCATAACTCCGTCATTGTTGAGGTCGGGAGCTTTGCGGAGCCCGTTTGCAACGTCCTCAACGAACTGATCGTAAGCTCTCTGAGCCAAAGTATGGCTGCCAAGTTCGTTATCTGGGATAAGCTCCTTGAAGCCTATCTTCTTGCTGTATCTGTCCATAACGTTAGCAGTTACTTCGGATTCGCCGCCGGGGAGGATGGTATCATAGTATGAAGCCTCTGAATACTCGGGGAGCATTTCCATGTTCTTGAAGATAAGGTCGGGGAAGAAGAACTCACAGCATGAATCAAGGTCTTCATTGCCGCCCAAGCTATATCCGTGGTAGTCTGAGAAGTAAATATTGTTTGTATCAACAAGTGACTTTAAGAGGCCTGCCTGGATCAGGAGCGGCTCATTGTTGTAGTAGTATCTGTAATCTGTGAAGAAATCGTACTCTGCAAGAGCGTTAAGAGCGTCAGTACACTTGTTGAACTGATCCTCGGGAAGTACATCCTGTTCAGCCCATGTATAATCACCGAAAACGTGAACCATGTCAGTAGATTCATTGATCTTGTCTCTCAGATACTTGGTGAATACTCTGTAGCTTTCATGGTATGACTGGAAAGTATTGAGATATGTGGGGATGGAGTATCTGTCAACATTCTCTTCTCTGTCCTTCATGTAGGTAACGAAGATGTTCATGTCGGCAGGAGTAAGGGTGCCGTCGCTGTCGAAGTCGAGGTCGAGAATACCCTTATCCATCATATCCTCGAAGAGAGTATAGCCGTTAGGAAGGAGAGTGAGGCTTCCGCAGATACGGTAAGCGAACATCTCGTTCATAGCCTTTATGAACTGCTCATCTTCTTTGTAGTACTGATGCCAGATGCTATGTTTTGCATCAACATATACATTATCAGTGAAGTAAGGATCGTTGTAGTATTCCGGAGTTACTATATCTGCTGTGATGTCGTGAGTAATGAGGTAGTAGTTAAGGAGGTTCTCATAGTCTTTGAGGTCATCCTCAGTGATGCTGAGGTTCACGTCCGGGTTAAGGTGTACTTCTTCATCCTGAATAGTGAAAACTTCATAGCAGTCGAGAAGGTCGAATTTGCCGTCGCCGTTTACGTCAGTTTCGAGTTCTCCGTTCTGGAACTTTGTATAGTCGATTATTTCATCCTCGAACAGGTAAACAGAGTGGTTGGTATAGCCGAATGTATTGTTTGGATCTATTTCAGGTGGAAGGATTAGTTCTGCGGCTGTTGAAGTGAACGGCATACTGAGTGCGCTGAGAGATAAAGCAGTCAGCATTGAAGTAAACTTTTTCATATAAATTCTCCTTTCGGTATCGATGACCGCATTCTGATCGGCGGTCGTAACAGTTACTTGCACCTGTGTTTCCGCAGGCATTGTATTTACGGGCGTGGGAGCGTTTACGCCATTCACAGGGGAGGGGGTATCGGCGATATGATCGTCTGCGCTCTCTTGCTGCGGAACGTAAGGCTTCACTGTGTTTGAATGATCATTCTGTTTGACTGCCGCGGTACTGTTTTCCCTTGCGGCAGGAGGTCCCTGAACAGTTCGGGTATTATGTGAGCTTTCGCGGCTCACACCTTCCGGCGCTCTGGTTGGAGAGACGATATCTGCCGCATCTGTGGCAAGTTCCGTAGAAACTGTTTCCGATATTTCAATATCATGGCTGTTCATTTCAAACGGCTTGGGCGATGGATCCACATCCTTAAGGTTATGGATACCTAAACCGATAACAGCAGCAGCGCAGAGTCCCGAAACAGCAGCAGTAGTTCTTCTGATCCTTGCGGCACGTAATCGTCTGTGTTCAATTATACTGTCACCCTTTGCGATAACGCTGGCGATAGTTTCGTCATAGCTTTTCATACACAAAGCCCTCCTTATCAAGTTCTGTTTTAAGAGCCTTTCTTGCATGATAGAGCAGATCACGTATCTGCTTCTCGGTTTTTTTCATAATATCGGCTGTTTCACGGTTTGAGAAATCCTCAAAATAAGTAAGATAAAGCGCCTGTTCGTATTCGGGTTTAAGTTTCTGAAGTGCCTTATGCAGGGCACGCTTCTCCTCATTTTTAATTGCTCTTTTTTCAAGATCGGCATTGTCGGCTACACCTGATGCAGCCTCGAGCTGAGTGTAAAGGTCTGAAGGATGCTTTCTGATATAGTCTATTGCAGTGAATCTTGCTATTGAGTAGAGCCAGGTTTTGAAGGAGCTTTTGCCTTTGAACTTAGGTTTATCGACATAGAGCTTGACAAAAGTATCTTCCATGATCTCTTCAGCAGCGATGATATTTCCGACAATGCTGTTGATGTAAAGAACAAGGCCGTCGCGGTAATTACGTATGATATCAGCGAGACCGTCTTTGTCACCCGAAAGAAAACGGAGGTAGCTACTTGCACCGTTATCCATACAGACCTCCTTTCGGTAGATCAGCTTTAAAAGCTGTTCTATTTATTAGTCGCATCGACACATGAAAATGTCGAAGCAAAATCTGAAAAAATTTTCGGGAAATTTTTCGTGCAACGCGAGAACCCCCACAGACAGCGGTAAACCGTCATGTCTGGGGGGGGATTTTTTATTTGAACATTTCTGTAATGCTGTAGTTGCCTGAATAGCTGAGACGATAGCCGCGGTATTCAAGGAAATCGTCGGAAGTCAGCTCGATGTCTCCGGAAGGAGTGTCAAAAGTGATAGTGTAGTTATCTCCGCTGAGGGGAGCATCGTAGATCAGCTTATCGCAGGCGAAGGGAGCGGTTCCCTCCTTTATCGGAAGCTCATGAAGGAAGCTGTTGTTTGCAGGAACTCCGAGGCTTGGTATCTGGAATGTATAGAATGCGACTGAGCTTGTATCACCGAATGTGTGTTTGGAGACATTAATATACCTGTTGTAATTCTTGCTGCTGTCAACGAATGTGGTGAAAGGACCAAGGTCGTTTATTGAACTTCGATTCTTGAGGGTGATTATCCGATAGTTGACCTGCTTGTGTGTATCCATTACAATTTCCGCATCCTTGTCTACAGTTTTAGGGATGATGAAAACATTGAGGAATTCATTGACAGTGTCGCCGAATCCTAAAGACGAACAGTTGTTTATTGTGAGAGTATTGTTTCCATCTGTGTATTCACAGAAGTAAGTTTCATCTATCGGCTCTGTGCTGACGTAGAAGTATACGAAGTTATCCTTGAACAGGTTCTCATCGAAAGTAATTTTTTCACCGTCAGCAAAAGTTTTGTTAAGTGTTGCAGCTTTCTCGTTGATCTGCGGAAGGTAGCAATCACCTGATTCTGTGGTCAGAAGCTCAGTGAACTCATCAAGCGAATACGCTTTATATTTTTCTCCCCATAATTCATGGTAAAGCTCCGGCAAATAAAGACCGAATGAGAAAGTGTTCAGAGGAATATCAACTACTTTCATTGGATCTATCCATGGTCCATCTATTATCTGCTCGTGCCAGTTGATATTTTTTAGCGTGCTGTAGTCAGCCTTCGGGACGCTAACCTGATAGAGAACTATGCCGTCAGCTGTATCGGAATTTGTATCGAAGCGGTCGATAGTTATATCAAGTTCGTTCTCGTCGCTGACTTTGATGCCGGATATCCTTGAAATGTATCCGTTGTCGGTCTGATTGCCGATACGGAGAAGAAGAACATTCTTCTGGAAGAAGTTTTTATCATAGCGCTTGTCCATTTCTCTCAGTACAGTTTCGCTGAACAGCGGCTTAAGAGTAGCGCTCAGCTCTGTGGGAGAGGTTATCTTGTATGTCTTCTTTGCGGCTGCGGCTTCGTTTGCCTTGTAATCAGCAAGGTCGGTGACATCGGCTCTGAAGCTGAAAGCGTACTGTGATGTGATATTCTCCATAACCAGCTGACGTAGCACAACAAGGTCGAATACGTTTACCTTGCCGTCGTCGTTGATATCCAAAGCACTGTCTGCATCATTGTCACATCTGCCGCTGAGGTATTTTTCAAGCCAAAGAAGATCAGCGATATTCACCTCGTAATCGTAGTTTACATCGCCTTCCGGAGGTGGAGGCGGCAGAGGCAGCGGATTGGGAAGTACGGGCCATTTAGGTTCAACTATGCCATTAAATTTGCCATTTGATACATTGATATAATTTGTGTTATATTGTGTATAATTAAAAGAATCGTTATTTGTTACTATAACAAAATCATCAGTAATATCAGGATTTACTCTGTATGTAGTATAAGTAATGTCATCATAAAACACATGATAATCAAGCATTGAAAAGCTGTCATCTGTAGGATTTATTTTTTCATCTATATTGTCTGTATTATAAATAATATCGTCATTACTCATCAAATAGTCAAACGGTGTTTTTTTATAACCTGTATATGCCGATCGTTTATCAAGATAATGTGCTATATCTTTGTCGATTTCACTACCATTTTTTATGAACATGAATAGGATATCGTTATCGGAGTTTACGACAAGTTCATCGGTTATATCGTTGAACATGTCAATGTGTCTGAAGTAAGGTGTTCCCTTTATTTGCTCAGAATAGTAGGAATCATAATAAGGTTGTTTTAATATGTTTTTAATGAATGAAAGATAAAAAGTGCTGAGTATCTCTCTGTCATCAAATGGAACGACTGTAAAAGGCTTGAAAACGGCACGATCACCGCTCTGGTATGATTCAAGGTCTCTCTCTGCATATCGTGCGGTTAGTTCGTCCAGATCAACGAAAGTGTTGAAATCGATATCATCTATAAGTTCCACAGAGATGCCCGAACTCTTATCGTAATCGATAGTATACGTCCTGAATTCGGGGCAGTAGTAACTGAAGCTGTTTTTGATATCTTCGGTTATATCGTACTCGATTATCTTCTCGGGGATTGTTACAGCAGTTACTATAAAGCTTGATTCGTCCTCAGGTGTTAACACGAATGAACTGTTAAGTCCGTTATCGTCCCTGTAGCCGCTGTCGTATTCTGTAGTGACAGAGTTGATAACGAAATAGGTATCATTCGTGCTTGTGAATACGACGCTTCCGTCATTAACAGTATAGCTGAAACCTTCGGATCCGGCTGCTTCGTCAGCTTTATCTGTTTCAGCATAAGCAGGCATGGCGGCACAAAATGACGTAACCGCAAGTGCTGCCGAAGTGATAAGTGTTATAAATTTTTTCATCTTTTCTACCCTCCAAATACAATGATCTGAGAAATATTTATCTATTTTAATGATAACATGAAAGTTATAGCGTTTCATGTGCTTTATATTAATTTTTTGTAAATTGCAGAGTGAATTTGTGCAGCTTTTATAAAGAAAACCGGAAGCTCCCGAAGGAACTTCCGGCTGTGGTCAGCTTATAGCTTAATATTTTTCAGACTCTGTGAGAATGAACTTGGCAAGTGCGATGATATCGTTAATTGCGAACTTTCCGTCGCGGTCAACGTCCGAAACGTCAAGAGCAGGAGCAGCCTTAGGATCTGCCTGAGCTTCTACGAGGTATATCCTTCCTGCAAGAACATCGAAGGAATTGATTTTCTGATCTGTACAGAAGTCACCTCTCAGAAGACCTGATACAGGCACAAGTGAACCCTGTCCGTTGATATATCCTGCACCTGTTTCTACATCGGACTCAGTGCCCTTTACAGCAGCCATGAAGTTATCGATATAGAAGTCCGTCATTGATTCGGGAGCCTCGAAATAGAGCGTCAGACCTGTAGCGTCATTTGGAATGGTGTATTCGGTGTTTTCGATCTTTATCCACTGACCGTCCTTAGCGGAAACATGAGCGATCTCGTCATAATTTTCCTCGCCGCTGAGGCTGTACTGAAGAGTCATTTTCAGTTCGGTTGCTTCACCGCTCTTCTGGAGTGCAGCGGCACTGAAGCTGTAAGTCTCTCCTGGTTTGAATATCTTTGAAGGAAGTGAAAGTGAAGCGCCGTGCCAGCTGTCCTCACGTCCCGAAACGAACATCGAGCCGCCGCCTTCGTAGTAGTTATCCTTATCGACCTCGACGCTTGCGGAGCCTCTGCCTGTGAAGCCTTCGATCTCCTTGTCGAAGTTATACTTGATGTAAGAGCCGTCCTCAGCAGGTTCTACGGGAGCAGAAGTTGTCTGCTCGGGGAGTTCGCCGCCGATAGTAACGACGTTTTTGTTAACGGTTGCGGAACCTGTGCTTTCCCAGCCTTCAATATTGAGCGCCACCTCATAGATATTACCCAATTCAAGACCGTTAGCCTCCCATGCCTTGAAGTGCTCTGAAACGCTTACCTGACCTGAGTCTCTGCGGTCGTGACGAACGCTGAAATACTGAACGAATTCCTTTTCGCCTTCGATGGTGTATGATTTGCGGAATTCCTTGTAGATATCGTAGGTGCTTCCGTCGATATCGACCTGAGCTATAACGTTGCCTGAACCGTTTCCGCCGCCTGCGGGAGGTCTCCAGTTAGCCCAGTCCTCAACGATGTAGTATTCCACGAGCGGTTCCTGAGTCCAGCCGTAGACGCATACACGGGAGTTGCCTGCCTGGCTTGGCTTGAAATCAACGTCGAAGTCGCATACGATATTGCCGTAATCCTGGTAATGCTTCACGCTTCCGAGACGCATACCGCGGCGAGCAAGGAAGTTGCCCTTGTCACCTGTACAGTTCCATGCAGTGTTGAATTTACCTCCCTCGCCCAGATACATAGTGGACTTGTTGGGAGTATCGGCAGCCCATATCTCGTAGCTGTAGCCGTCAATGTTCTCCTCGGCGAACCTTCCGGCTCCATTCAGAGTAAGCGTGTCACCGACTTTTGCGTTTGCAGCGTCTGTGGTAGATCTCATTGCTGCAAAATTAACTGATGCAATACAGATGAAGCCTGCAGCAAGTCCGCTTACTAAGCGTTTAAAACTCTTGAATTTCATGTGTTATCATTCCTCGCTTTCTTGAAATATGAAGTGAGAGAACGTGCCGAAAATTCTCCCCCTTCAGGTATATTATACTATATTTTTCAATCAAATGCAAGAGTTTATTTGCTGATTTGATCTATATGATGCCGAAATTTTGTTGAATATTTTGTACGAGTTTTACAGTTTTCTTGTAACATTAAGTTCATACAATTTCAAAAGATTAACTTTATGAGGACTTGTTAAAGGCAAGAACATAAGACGGAATACAGTTCAACAAAACCTTTGTTATTAGAGTTTGAACATATAACTATTTTGAAGCTCCACAAATCGCCGGGATAAAAATATTTTAGAAAAATCTGTTTAATCATTGAAGTTGTACTTAATTTCTGGTATAATTAACTCAGACGCCATTTATTAATAATGTATAAAGGAGAAAATCAAATGTCAAACAGAAAACTTAGATGCATGAGCATGATACTCTCGGCGATACTGGCAATGTGTCCCGTTACCGAGACAATGAGTGCATGTGCTGAGGATCAGACGATCTCGGGAAGCGCGGAACTGACCGACTTCTACAGCGAGACTCGTCTTGCGGATATCCCCGTTATCGATGAGAATGGAAACGATACAGGCAGGACCTACCTTGTCTCATATAGGGTATCAAACGACAAGGCGGAGATAGTCGGAGGCAGCATCGCAGATGCAGGCAGTTATGTCCGCATACCCGAAGAGATAGAGGGTTACACCGTTACAAGCGTAACCAACTTTGTCAAAAACAAGGATACGGTTGAGACTGTTGTTTTCCCTCCGACAGTTGAAAAGATAGTTGATTCGTTTACTGGCTGTACCAATCTTAACAGCGTTAAGTTTGAAGGTGCGATACGTAATATAGAGTCCTCCTTCACGGATTGTCCTGTGCTGATGGAGGTTGTTTTCGATAAGACGGATAACGTGTATCTGGCTTATTCCTTTAAAAATTGTCCGAGTCTCAATTGGATGACATTATGGTACAATACAAGGCTTTACATCAATGATTCCTTCAGCGGTACCACAGTCAGAAATGTGAATTACTACGGTACAGAGGCTGAAGCCACATCCCGCGAGATCCAGTTAAAATTCCCCAATGCCGAGATACATTATCTCATGTATTCCGATGACGGCATGAAGTGGTATATGTACAACGGAAAGGCATATATCGACAGCTTTGAGAACCGTGAGGACTCGACATACGTTATCCCTGCAAAAATATCAGGCTATACTGTTGCTGATATCAGAAAGGGAGCTTTCCCTTATAATCCACTTGTCCTTTCACGCATCAGCCGTGATGTGTGGCAGGAGTTTGAAGTTGCAGGCGACTTTGCGGAAACTCCCGAAAATGTGAAGTTCGGATACAGAGGAAAGCATCTTCTTGGAGACTACGAAGCGGAGATATATGACAATAATGCTATCCTTGTCAATTACACGGGAACCGATACGGATGTAGACATCCCTTCGGAGATAGACGGATTCAAGGTAACTGCACTTAAGGATACCTTCAGGGGCAATACCGAGGTCGAATCCGTGGCAATACCAGCATCTGTTACCGGGATACTGACAGGCAATCCCTTCAGAAAAGCAGTATCGCTCAAAAAGATAACCGTTGCGGAGGGTAACCCTGTATTTGCATCTGAGGACGGAGTTCTCTACAGCAAGGACAAGTCGAAGCTCATTGCATATCCTGCGGCATCATCCGCAGATAAGGGCTTAGTCATTGACAGTACGGTAAGAGAGATAGGGGATTACGCTCTTTCGGAAGCTGATTTCGACTACGTTTTCTTCCCGTCGACTATTGAGAAGTTCGGCAGAGCAATGTTTGATTTCAGAAGGAATCCTGTCTTCTTTGAGGATGAGATAGAAACTGCAAAGAGCAAGAATTATACTCCCGAAGGCGGAGCGACATATTGTTCTGAGATATCGGGCGATTTCATCTACAGCTGTGCAAAGTATTACCAGAAAGGTGATGAATTTGAATATAACGGTGTGAAATTCATTGCGGACAGCAGTACAGGTCCCATAAAGTCCGATGAATACAGTGTAGAAAAATACATAGGTGCAGGCGGAGACGTGACCATTATATCCGAACTCAACGGCAAGCCTGTAACCTCCGTGACCACAGCATCATTACAGCACAGTGACAACATAAAATCCATAACACTGGGCAAAAACATCCGTGAGATAGGGGATCATGCATTCTACTGCTGCAAAAGTCTTACCACGGTAAAAGCACCCGTGGGACTTGAAAAGATCGGTAATAACGCATTCGGCGGATGTGATGTGCTTAGTACGGTGGAGCTTCCCGAGGACCTGAAAAGCATCGGAAGCAATGCCTTCAGATATTGCTCCGCACTTACTTCCATAAAGATACCCGAGGGCGTAACTGCACTTAATGAGGGACTTTTTGAGAGCTGCGGCAATTTAGCTGAGATATCACTCCCTTCAACTCTTGAAACGATAGATAATACCGCATTCAAGTCATGCCGTAAGCTTGATAACATCACTATATCCGAGAACAATGCGAATTTCAGTTCGGAAAAGAATGTCATCTACAACAAGGACAAGTCCGAGGCAGTACTGATATGCGGCGGCGTGGGTAAGCTTACAGTTATCGCTGACGGTGCAAAAGAGCTTCGCAGCGGATGCTTTGATAACTACTTCGCAGATAAAGGGGGTGCGGTTTACCTGCCGAGTACCGTAAATGCAGACCTTAAGGCTATAAAAGCTGATGTATTCAGCGAAAGAGACGGTTACAGACTTTCGGACAACATCGTATATTCAGTGAACAAAAATGGTGCGGCCATTGAATATATCGCAGACCTTCCGGATGCTTATACAACTCCCGAAACTGTGAAAGGTTTTCCTGTAGTGGAGCTTGGCGAGAAGGCGTTCGCTAATAACAGCCATATATCCGATATTACTCTCAGTGAAGGCATAAAGGATGTTTACTCCTATATGGAGAGAGTCGGCAAAGTTGATATGGATGATTGGGAGGTCGGCTGTTATTATTCACTGAATTCAAAGTCCTCTGACGGAGCGGTAAGAGAGACTGCGTTAATGACAGCGACCGAGGCAAAAGAGTACATTGAAGCTCATCCCGAACTTCAGTTCACAGGAAAGAGCTTATACCGCTACAGTTCGACTTTTAAGGACCTGAACTCCATTGAGAAGCTCAGTCTGCCTAAGACATTCAAGAGCATAGATGCAAGAGTCATCCCGAAATATCAGAGCATAAACCTCACTATCAATGCAGACGATGTCTATATCGAGGAAGGCGCTCTGAACTGCCGTATATACGGCAATACAGGTTCGGAAAGCGAAAAATACGCGATAGAACACGGACTCAGCTTCACTCCGCTTGACAAGGCGGATGCACCTTCTGTTTATACAGGCAGTTTCAGCTATCAGGATATCGGAAGCGGCATAAAGATAACAGGTTACGAGAGCGATACCGATGAATACGAGGACGTAGTCATACCTGCGGAGATAGACGGCAAAAAAGTAATTGCGGTCGGTGAATACACATTTGACCGCTGTAACAATGTACGTTCGGTAACTGTTTCAGAAGGCATTACGAGGATAGAAAGAGCGGCTTTCGCACAGAACTTCATGGACGACGGCATAAAGATAAGCGAGATACACCTTCCTGCAAGTCTGATGAGCGTCGAGGGCAGTATCAACACTACAGGTCTTAAAGTCATAACCGTGGATGAGAACAGCAAATATTTCAAGGCTATAGACAATGTTCTCTATAATGCGGACCTTACAACTATCATCACCTATCCTGCAATGAAAACGGACAAGGAATACGTAATGCCCGAAACTGTCACGGGTGTATACGGCAGATTCTGGAACGACTACATTGAAAAGCTGACTGTATCCCGTGATATGCCTGCACCGTGTCCGTTAGGCGATCTTCCTTCACTGAGCGAGATAACGGTACAGGAGGGTAATACCGAACTGTATTCCGAGAACGGTGTACTCTTTGAACAAGCTGACGCTCATATCATGAAGGACGGCGATTTTGTACTTACTCACGTAAAGAATTATGAACTCAGTCTCTATCCGCCGATGAAGAAGGGCGATACCTATAACATACCCGAGGGTACAGTTACAGTTGCTTTCGGAGCGTTTGACGATAATCCGTATCTTAAGAAGGTCATTCTTCCTTCAACACTGGAAATGTTCATCACCGAGTTCGCTGACAGCAAGATAGAGAAATTTGAGGTCAGCAAGGATAGCGAGACATATTCAGCGGATAACGGAGTTCTCTTCCTTAAGGACGGTTCAAAGCTTGTGAAATATCCTCCGAACGCACAGAAGGAAAGCTATACTGTCCCGAAGTACGTGAAAACTATCGGAGCAAATTCCTTCAGCAATACGAAGGTAAGCGAGGTCGTTCTTCCCGAGGGACTGTTCAGCATCGACGACAAGGCGTTCCGCAATTCGGAAGTTACGAAGATAAACATCCCGTCAACAGTCAAGAGCGTGGAGTCCTCAGCATTTGATATCAAAAATTTCAGCAGCGGTTTGGACACAATTGTTATCGACGGCTGGCTTCTGGGACTCAGCAAGGATGACGAAACAGGAGCGATAGTTGTTCCCGAGGGCGTAAAGAACATAGCTTCAAATGCACTGTTGAACTATTCGGAAAGCAAACTGTATCTGCCTTCCACACTTGAATACATCGGACAGAATGCGCTGCGCCTTAATGACGAGCTCAGGGATATCTACTTCAACGGAACCGAGAGCGACTGGAAGAAAGTAAAGATCGAAACTCAGAAAAATGCTTCTCGTCCGAATGAGACAGATCCGCTTACTGTGGCTGTAATGCATTATGAGAGCAGATCGCCTGTAACTACTCAGCTTGTTACTACAACCAAGGCAAATACCACTACGACCACCAAGACAGCTGTAACAACAACAAAGACTCCTACCACCACAAAGGCACCTGTTACAACTACAAAAATTCCTACTACAACAAAAGAACCTGTTACAACTACAAAGGCTCCTACTACAACAAAAGCACCTGTTACAACTACAAACACACCTACTACAACAAAAGCGCCTGTAACAACTACAAAGACACCTACAACCACAAAGTCACCTGTTACAACTACCAAGATACCTACAACCACAAAGGCACCTGTTACAACTACAAAGACACCTACCACCACAAAGGCACCTGTTACAACTACAAAGACACCTACCACTACAAAGGCGCCTGTAACAACTACAAACACACCTACCACAACAAAGGCGCCTGTAACAACTGCAAAGGTAACTACAACCACAAAGGCGCCTGTTACTACTACCAAGACTCCTACTACAACAAAGACTCCTGTAACAACTACAGAGACATCTACTACCACAAAAGCACCTGTAACAACTACAAAGACTCCTACTACAACAAAGACTCCTGTAACAACTACAAACACACCTACCACAACAAAGGCGCCTGTTACAACTACCAAGACTCCTACAACCACAAAGGCGACTGTTACTACTACAGAGACACCTACTACGACCGCACCAATAACTACCACTCAGCCGCAGGTTACTACCGAACCCGATTACATCCTCGGCGATGTTAACGGCGACGGAAAGATCAATGCAGGTGACGCATCCGATGTGCTTGTTGAATACTCCAAGCTCTCAACAGGTGAGATACCAAGCTTTACTGGTACACTGAAACTTATTGCTGATGTGAATTTCGACGGTAAAATAGACTCGGCAGATGCTTCCGACATACTCAGCTATTACGGATATCTGTCCACAGGCGGTACAGTTTCATCGAACGAATACTTCCGCAAAAATAAGTAAAACGAGCAGTCCTCTGTTCTGGTGATATCAAAGCGGTAAACTGTTGCTGCTATATCTGTCCGGTTGATTTTTGTTAAAAACGGCTAACTATAAAGAGTTGATTTTTTTCTGTTATTTTATTATAATGTTAATAAAAATGAACGTTGTTTTCAATTACCAGATTAAACCGACTATCGATTATAAGGAGGAATAATGAAAAAACAGATACTATTATCGACTGCTGCTTTGCTGACTTTTTCTTTACTGACAGGATGTTCGGAAAAAGCTGATATCAGCTCATCGGTCGTCAGTACGGAAGAACCTACTGTAGAACCAACTACACAAAAAATTATCAGCATAGATCCTTTTGAAGATCTGGATCTGGAATATCACCACCGAAAAGGCGGAGTTATCGAAGAATGCGATCATCCTTTCAACAGGGAACGCCGTCTTGTTGCGGATGATGAAACGAAAAATGTTCTGGTCATGTCTGAACCGACGGCATACAGTATAAGAAAACGTGAAAACCTTGGGTTAAGCATGGAAGTCTATCGTGATCCTCTTCCTGATGATATTAAGGAAGGGGATACGATAACTCTTCATCTTCTGATAAATAACAAGTATGTTCCCGAAGATAATATGAAGGAATATGTCAGAGAAACATTTGGAGTTGAATTAACGAGGATCACCAAAGATATAACTGTTCATTTTAATGAAGATCCCAAAACTGAAATTGATCCTTTTGAAGGAGTCGAGCTCAAATTTATCAAGGACGGCAATCAATATACGATCGAAGAGAACCTTGAGGAATGTAAAGGATCCGATAAACTGAAATATATGAACATTGATATAAACTATAAGCTTTCCCTTGCCGAAGGCTATAGTATTTATCATCTTATCTATGGTGACAAGATCAAGTACACTGTTACATATACCGAAGACGGAAAAGAGTATTCAGGTGAAGAAATAAACAAGTTATTTGATGAAAGATGGCAGAATGTTCATCTCACAGAGACTGAAAAGGTTTTTGAAGTTGAAAACAAATATGCGTATGGAAGATATTCAGCAAATATCAATGTCAGTCTGACTCGTCCCGATAACTGGTATCAGGTAGCAAGCAACAGGAACAGGTTTACAAAGTATGACCTTAGTATGATAGACGGTTCAACAGCGACTGTACCCATAACAGCGGAACTTATCAGGCAGTTCAACGGTATTGAGGATAAACAGCTTCCATACTACATCGACCATAATACAACAGGTGATGCTTATGAAAATCTGATACTCGGAAAAAAATACAAAAATCTTATTTTCGTTACAGAACCTTCTGATGATGAACTGGCTTTGGCTGCGGAGAACAATGTTGAACTTCAGGTTGACAAGATTGCACTTGACGGCTTTGTCTTCATAACGCACAAGGATAACCCCGTGGACAGCCTGACGCTTGACCAGATACGTGACATCTACAGCGGTGCAATAACGAACTGGTCGGAAGTCGGCGGTTATGATGAGGAGATAATACCTTATGTACGTTCCAAAAATTCAGGAAGTCAGACAGCTATGGAGAATATGGTAATGCAGGGAATACCAATGATAACACATCCCGATACCAGAGTTCAGATAGCTATGGAAATGGGCGGACTTATAGACAGTATCGCTTCATACCAGAATTCATCCAAAAGCATAGGTTACTCTTTCAATTATTATCTCAGGAATCTGTATAAGAACGAGGATATAAAGGTACTTAATATAGACGGGATATCGCCTGATAACGAAAATCTTATCAATGGAACATATCCGCTTTCATCAGGCTATTATGCTGTAACAGTAAAAGGAAGAGATCAGAAAGCGGAAGAGATAAAAGAATACCTTCTGTCAGATGAAGGTCAGGAAATGATCGAACTTGCAGGATATTGTCCTATCCGATAAAAAGCCGTACGGTCATAATATTATAAAAAATAGTCACAGGAATCAATTGATGATTGATATAATCCCCATAGAGTAGACACACTAAATAAACAAAAGTGTGAAAACTCTAAGGGGGTTATTTTATGTCACGAAGAAAAATGACAGATAAAGAATGTATAGCTGTTGTGCGGGAGTATCAAGATGGAAAGGGCGGTTACAGTACAATAAGTAAAAAGTACGAAGTATCGGAGTATGCCATTCGTAATCTAGTAAATAGAGCAAAATCAGAAGGAATAGACTTTATCAAAAGTACAAGGACAAATAAGAAGTACTTAGCAGAAACAAAGATAAAAGCTGTTGAAGAATATCTGTCAGGAAAATCAAGTCAGTTTGAAATATGTGCCAAATACAAGATAACAAGCAGATCACTTTTACGTAACTGGATTTCATGGTATAATAATGGTAAAGACTTTAAGAAGCGTACACGCTCGGAAAGAGGGATTACCATGAAAAAAGGCAGGAAAACAACACAGGAAGAGCGCACAGAAATCGTAGCGTTCTGCATTGAGAATGGCAAGGATTATGGGCTTGCAATAGAGAAATACGGCGTATCATACCAGCAGATTTATTCCTGGGTGCGCAAATATGAAGCAAAGGGCGTAGAAGGTCTTGTCGATCGTAGAGGAAAAGCAAAGCCCGAAGATGAGCTCACCGAAGCGGACAGGCTGCGTATGGAAAACAAAATATTGCAGGCAAGGATAAAAGATCAAGAAATGGAGATAAAACTGTTAAAAAAACTCAGGGAGTTGAGAGGGGGCGGTTGCTGAGCGGAGTAAGAAACGAAGAAATATACCTTGCTGTCCAGTATATGAATGAAGCCGAGCATTATCCAATTCGAAAGCTCTGTGATGCTATTCACATAGCACGTTCTGCTTACTACAAATGGCTGCATAGGACACCAAGCCATAGACAGTTGGTCAATGAACAGCTGGTAGAATGGATCAAACAGCACTATCAGGAACGAAATGGGATTTTAGGATATCGACAAATGACAGTTGTAATTAACCGGGAACATAATGTACATTACAACAAGAAGCGTATCTACAGACTGATGAATATTCTTCATCTGAAATCAGTCACCCGTATCAAGAAGAGTACATATATACCGTCAACGCCGCAAATCACAGCGGAGAATAATCTGAACAGAGATTTTCATGCAGATAAGCCGAATGAGAAGTGGCTGACTGATGTAACTGAATTCAAATACTATGTTGGTTCGAGTGTCAAGAAGCTGTATCTTAGCGCCATTCTTGACCTTTATGACAGACGTATTGTAGCTTACAAGATTGAAGATAGTAATAATAATCATCTTGTATTTTCCACATTTGATGAAGCCATCAGGCAGAATCCAGATGCTCATCCAATCTTCCACAGTGACAGAGGATTTCAATATACCAATAAGATATTTCATCAGAAGCTTGTCGATGCAGGAATGATACAGAGTATGTCACGTGTCGGAAGATGCATTGATAATGGTCCGATGGAGGGCTGGTGGGGAATCCTGAAATCCGAGATGTATTATCTACGCAAATTTACTGATAAGGATGAACTTCTCTCAGCGATAGAGGAATACATCACCTATTACAACACAAGACGGTACCAAATCAAGCTGAATTGCATGACACCAATGGAATATCATGAAGCATATCCTGTGGCATGACTGGTGGCCGAGCGCCGCGGCAAGCACCTTTTTCCATTCGTCGCTACGCTCCTCACTCCAAAAGGTGCTTGCCATTTGCTGCTAACAACAAAGCAGCCTGCACAAATTGCACAGACTGCTTTTAGTCATTACATGGAATATTTTTTGTTTTTTGCGCTGTCTACTTGACAGGGGGCGGGTCAGATCCTGTGACTATTTTGCTTTTTCTCAGTTTAATAATATTTCAAAGGGGATTATCGCTATTCGATCAAAAATACTTTGAAGTATAATCTACCCATCTGCTGTCCTTTGAAAGAGCGCCGCCCTTGACGAATACACTCTTTGAATAGCTGTCGTTTTTAAGGAAAGCGTCAAACCACTTTACAGCATATTCAGCGAATATTTCAGGTGCATGAGCATCGCCGGGGTCTAAGTGCTTTCCATTCTTTATACTTGCATATACAGCAGGAGCGTTGCAGGCGTTATAAGAAGCCTTTACCCATAAAGAATTGACCACTTTATCATTTGTACTTGTTATAAAGAATGTTGGTACTGTCAGTCTGCTTGCTTCAAGAATATTCTGACAACCCTGTATATCATATACACAATCTATCTTTGAATTGCGTACAGAAGAGTTTACTGCACTCTGTCCGCCCTGAGAATGTCCGCCTGCACCGATATGCTCAGCATCTACCTTGTTATAGAAAATGCTGCCCGACTTTTTGCCCTCACTGACGATATATTCCACAGATACGGACTCTGATATTCCCGAGCCGCAGAAACGATCGTTATTTGCTACGACGATATAACCCTTTGAGGAGATCTCGCTGAGAAGCTCTTCATAAACGGCAGATGTAACAAATGTACCGTTTCCCCATACAACTACAGGATATTTCTTGTCGGATGTTGTCATTTCCTTAGGGAAAAATATAGTTCTCTCATAGAGTAAGTCTTTACGCTTTACAGAGCAAACTGTACCGTCTAAATATGTCTGATAATTTGGTGCTGCTGCAGCATCAGCTACGCACTGGTTTGATGCGAAAGCAGGTGTTAAGATAAGTGCTGCTGCCATGATAGATATGATTTTTCTTTTCATTTTACGACCTCTGGTTCTTTTAGTATTTTTGCTGCGAGGCGATCATTGCCTCATAATTAAATTATAAGTTTTTATGGTCGGAAATGCAATATTTTTCCGGTTAACGGTAGGTGAAATCGTTTTTTCGGTAAAAGCGGTCATTGCTGTATGTTTTTCATCACTTTATCTCCTCAAACAGTGATTCATAGTATTCGGGAGTTTTTTCGGGTTCGCTTGATGTATAGTGCAGGAAACACATTATGTCGTCGTCGATCTTTCGCATAGTAAATGCCTCATAATTAGTCTCTGCTCCGTCATAGAATGCAACATCTCTCAGGTATTCTTTCCCTGCGATAGTGACTTTCTTTCTGTCCTTGTAATCAAATTCAAAGTTTTGTTTTTCGGCGACATTTGCGATATAAGCTCTGTAATAATCGAGTGCATCCTCCTCCGTGATCTCATCCTTATCAGGGAAAAGCACCGGTAAGAGCATCTTGGTGTTGATGAAAAAGACTCCTATTGATTCTGTCGGGTTCCCGAAAATAGTATCGGTAACCGTTGCTGTTTCTACGGCAATTTCTTTTTCATCTGTGAGTTCTGCTATGTATTCTTCCTTTTCTTCGGGCTGAACAGGGAAATAATTGAGATTTTTCGGAACATTCAGCTTGATACCTGCATACTCATTGACATATACACCGTCCTTGTAAAGTCCTGCTTTATAATTAGTGCCTTCAATTGCAGGATCTTCGGGGATTATTGTGGGCGGATCGAGTATAGTCTCAGGCTCGTCAACAGGTTTGAAGTCCTTGCCGTATGTCAGACCATAACCACGTTCAAGCCAGCATTCGTCTGTACGTATCTGGTCGGTATTGCTGTACCACGGTGAGGGGAGCTTGCCCGTGAAGTCAGCGCAGCCGCAGAGCACATCGGAAATGCCTTTGCCCTCAGAGCCGGGGAGATAGCACATTACAACGCTGTCCCATTGATCATATATTCTTGGGCTGATAATAGTCTGTCTTCCTGCGACTATACATGTAACTATCGGTTTTCCCAGTGACTTTGCTTCTCTCTGAGCTTCGGAATTGCCATTAAGTCCAAGCGCACCGAAAAGGTTCATATCCTCGGTATCGCCGTTCCACTCGGCATATGCCTGTTCACCAAGACAGAGAAGAACCACATCGGCTTTATCTGCCTGTTCCTTATCGGTAATGACCTCAATGCCGTAGTCCTCGGCATAACGCTCGAAAGCCTCCTGTATGGTAGTAACTCCCGGTACGTCTTTTGAGGTAGGACCGTTCCAGTCCATGGTCCAGCCGCCGCACTGTGACTGACAGTTGCTTGCCGCAGGTCCTGTGATGTAGACCTTTGTGCCTTTTTTCAGCGGAAGAACGTCGTTTTCGTTTTTGAGAAGCACAAGGCTTTCCTCAACAAGCTTTTCGGCTACCTTACGGTATTCGAGGGAACCTGTGACTGTTTTTTCGGTAGTCATGGTTTTCAGCATCGGATCGTCAAACAGTCCCTCATCTTTTTTGACCTTGATTATACGTGTAACAGCGTCGTTTACACGTTCTTCGGCAATATCGCCGTTTTTGACTGCATCAATGATTATCTGCTTTGCCTCGTCGAACAAGTCGGTCTCCATAAGCATATCAATGCCTGCGTTAACGCTCTTGATGACCTGTTCCTTGTAGGAACTGCCCTCGATATGCTGAACAGAACCCCAGTCGCTGACGATGAAGCCTTCAAAGCCCATTTCGTCTTTCAGCTTCATGATATATTCCTTGTTCTCGTGCATCTTTACGCCGTTGAGTGACGAATGGCTTATCATGATAGTCTGAACCCCTGCATCTATCTGAGCCTGATAAACTTTGAGAAGTTCATCAATTTCTGCATCCGTAAGCTGAGCATCGCCGCGGTCTATACGCATAAATATATCGCCCGGTTCACCTGTTCCGTAAACAACGTTGCCGTCACCGAAATAATGCTTCGTACAGGCAACAAGTCCGCCGTCTATGAGTCCCTTTGTGTAGGCAGTACTGAGCTTTGTAATGGTCTCAAGGTCTGAACCGTAAGACTCGTAGGTTCTTCCCCAGCGCGGATCAACGGACTGAGCAACACATGGCGAGAAGTTCCACATCATGTGGCATAGTTTGGCTTCATCAGCGGTGATAAGTCCCACCTGATAAGCGAGTTCCTCGTCATTAGCCGCACCCTGACCGATGTTGTGAGGAAAATATACTGCGTTGCGGCAGTAGTTTACGCCGTGAACGTCGTCCTGACCGTAGATATAGGGAATACCTGCCTCGGACTCAATAGCTGTCTGCTGAAACCTGTCAACTGTCGCAGCCCATTCATCCGATTCGATACAGCCGACTGTGGAAAGAATACTGCCGTAGTCGTTGGCTTTCATGTCCTCCTCAGTGACATTGTAGATTGCAGGCTGTACCATTTGTGCGGCTTTCTGTTCGAGAGTGAGTGTTGCAACTATCTCCTCGGGAGTCATTGATGCGTAAGTTTTATACTTTTCACCTTCAAACTTTATCTCGCTTTTTGTTGTAGTTTCGGATTCAGTTGTTGTTTCGGCTTCTGTTGAAGCCGATGTTGCGGCAGATGTTGCTGACTCCGGTGAAGCCTCGGATGAACTTGTTTTCTGTGAGCAAGACACTGAAGATATCAACAGTGTCAGAGGGAATAAAAGTGCTATAGCTTTTTTCATTGATATACTCCTTTTTCTGTATTATTGATTTTTATTATTGTCAAGGTTTATTTTTATGTCTGTTTCAAGCTGTACACATAATAGTGATTTAAAATGGAATAAAAGACGAAAAAACTTCTTGTTAAATGATAAAAATATATAAACTTCTCAGTCATAAGCGCTGCAAAGAAAATAGTGACGGAAAAGTGTCTATGTGAAATTATTCTCTCTGTATAAAAAAACCATTTATTGCTTTAGATTTTTCCATTTTTGCTTAGTTTTATGCGAAATCTTTACAAATTGATGTTGAGAGTGTATAGTAGAGTTGTGAAATAAAAACAGAGATCGGGAATTATTTTACATTAAGACGGGAGGTGAGTCTTTTAATATCACTGATCACAAGTAAACAGTTGAAGGAGGTTAATGATTTATGAAAAATGAAAAAGGAAAATTCAGATTTGCGGGACGTCTGTTCAGAGTCGGTGTATCAGCAGCTTTTACTGCATTTGCAATGACTTCTGCACTTCTTCCATTATCTCTCTCACAAGCGTATGCTGCTTCAAAGAGTGATAAGATCAGGATCATGCCTGTAGGCGACTCTATTACATTCGGTATGGGCGATACAGGCGGATACAGAAAGTACCTGGACTACTTCATGAAGGAAAAAGGATATACAGGTATAGATTTTGTTGGTCCCGAAGGTCAGAACAGTGCAAGCTTCAATTACAATGGTCAGAGAGTTACATATGATGATAACCATGCAGGTTACAGCGGATTTCAGATCAAACAGCCTGCAAGCTGGGGACAGGACAGCAGTCTCTATAATAAGCTGAAGGAGAAAAATGCAGTAAAACAGGCACAGCCGGATGTTATTCTTCTTATAATCGGTACGAATGATATGACTGCTAACCGCTCTATGAACGACTGTGCAAGCGACCTTAAAGACCTTGTCAACTATATGCTGAATGATATGCCGGAGGGCGGTAAGGTCTTCATGGGTTCGATCCCTGAGTTTACAGCATACGGCGGAACTGACGGAAGAGTTACAAGATACAATAACACGGTTAAGGATGTAGCAGAGGAGTTGAAGAACTCGGGCAAGAATGTTGAGTTTGCAGATATCCACGGATGCCTTAACGGTACGGCTGATCTTGGCTTCGATGGTCTTCATCCGAATGGTACAGGCTATGAAAAAATGGGTAAATTCTGGGCTGAAACTTTAGACGAATACCTTAGTTTTTCAGCAGAAGAACCTGCAACAGAACCGCCTACCGAAGCTCCCACCGAACCTCCTACAGAACCTGAAACAGAAGCACCGATCCGGCGCGGTGATCTTGATTTCAACGGTCGTATAAATGCCTTTGATCTGGTTATTCTAAGAAGCTGTTTTGAGAAAGGGTTTTCAGATCTCAGTCTTTTAAAGCCGTCTGATGTAGATGAAAACGGTTCTGTTGAAATGGCTGATATGGTACTTCTCAGCAAGTTCCTTATGGGGCAGATATCAGACTTCAGGGAATGAACAGGAAGAAAACAGTTACGTGACAAAAAACAACAGCTTCCCCGGTATTTGAAAGGGGAAGCTGTTTTCAGTACTTGGAAAAAATCTTCATGTGAACGTTATTTGTTCTTATAACAGTAAAATCCTGACAAGTCATAAAACCTGTCAGGATTTCATTTTTATGCGATTTATAGCCGTTCAGCTATTACTTCATAGCCTCTTCAACAGCAACTGCGCAAGCAACTGTTGCACCAACCATCGGGTTGTTGCCCATGCCGATAAGTCCCATCATCTCAACGTGAGCAGGAACAGAAGAAGAACCTGCGAACTGAGCGTCAGAGTGCATACGGCCGAGAGTATCAGTCATACCGTAGGAAGCAGGACCTGCAGCCATGTTATCCGGGTGGAGAGTACGTCCTGTACCGCCGCCTGAAGCAACTGAGAAGTACTTCTTGCCAGCGTCAACACGCTCCTTCTTGTAAGTACCTGCAACAGGGTGCTGGAAACGAGTTGGGTTAGTTGAGTTACCTGTGATAGAAACGTCAACATTTTCCTTCCACATGATAGCAACGCCTTCACGAACGTCGTTAGCGCCGTAGCAGTTAACCTTAGCGCGGAGACCGTCAGAGTAAGCCTTGCGGAAAACTTCCTTAACTTCGCCTGTAGCGTAGTCCATATCTGTCTCTACATAAGTAAAGCCGTTGATACGAGCGATGATCTGAGCAGCGTCCTTACCGAGACCGTTAAGGATAACGCGGAGGGGCTTCTTACGAACCTTGTTAGCCTTCTCAGCGATACCGATAGCACCCTCAGCAGCAGCGAATGACTCGTGACCTGCGAGGAAAGCGAAGCACTCAGTATCCTCTTCGAGGAGCATCTTACCGAGGTTACCGTGACCGAGACCAACCTTACGCTGGTCAGCAACAGAACCTGGGATACAGAAAGCCTGGAGGCCTTCACCGATAGCAGCAGCAGCGTCAGCAGCCTTTGTGCAGCCCTTCTTGATAGCGATAGCGCAGCCTACAGTGTAAGCCCACTTAGCGTTCTCAAAGCAGATAGGCTGGATGCCTTCAACGAGCTTGTATATATCGAGACCCTTTGCCTTACATACCTCAGCACACTCTTCGATAGAGTTGATGCCGTATTCCTTGATAACAGCAAGGATCTGCTTTTCACGTCTTTCATATGATTCAAATAAAGCCATTTTACAAGTCCTCCTTATTCTTTTCTCGGATCAACGATCTTAACAGCGTCAGCAACTCTGCCGTACTGTCCCTGAGCCTTCTCAAAAGCTGTATTAGCGTCGTCGCCAGCCTTGATGAAGTCCATCATCTTACCGAAGTTTACGAACTTGTAACCGATTATCTCGTCATCCTCATTAAGAGCAAGACCTGTGATATAGCCGTCAGTCATTTCGAGGTAACGAGGTCCCTTAGCGAGAGTACCGTAAAGGGTACCAACCTGTGAACGGAGTCCCTTACCGAGGTCCTCAAGACCAGCGCCGACAACGAGACCGCCCTCAGAGAAAGCAGACTGTGAACGACCGTAAACGATCTGGAGGAAGAGTTCTCTCATAGCTGTGTTTATAGCATCACAAACTAAGTCTGTGTTGAGAGCCTCGAGGATAGTTCTTCCGGGGAGTATCTCAGCAGCCATAGCAGCAGAATGTGTCATACCTGAGCAGCCGATAGTCTCGACGAGAGCCTCCTGGATAACACCTTCCTTAACATTGAGAGTAAGCTTACAAGTACCCTGCTGTGGAGCGCACCAGCCGATGCCGTGTGTGAAGCCGGAGATATCCTTGATCTCCTTAGCTTTTACCCATTTAGCTTCTTCCGGGATCGGAGCAGCGCCATGAGCTACGCCCTGTGCGATTGGGCACATTGTTTCAACTTCATGAGAATAAATCATTATAAATACTCCTTTCATTATTAAGACAGCTGCGTAACTGTCTCAGCATACTTTTCTATTATACAACATTTTTGTTCTCAAATCAAGTATTTTTTCTGATTATTTACAATTATTTCTGATATGAAAAGCTGATAAGCGGATTATCGGGGGAAAGGGGCATATATATTCAGGCTTATGATAAAAACGGTATTGATTTATTGAGTATTTAATGTTATAATGTTCTCAGTTGATTTGATCGAAGGAGGAAAGTCATGAAAAGGACCGATTATATAAAATGGGACGAATACTTTATGGGTATCGCCAGATTATCCGCAGAACGAAGCAAGGATAACTCAACACAGGTAGGTGCATGTATAGTCAACAAGGATAAGAAGATAGTTGCGGTAGGTTATAACGGAATGCCCACAGGCTGCGATGATGACGAGATGCCGTGGGAGAGAACAGGGGATGATCCTCTTGAAACGAAATATCCCTTTGTGTGTCACGCTGAACTGAACGCAATTCTCAACAGCAACATCGGAAATCTTGCAGGCTGTACTCTTTACGTTACGCTCTTCCCCTGTAACGAGTGTGCGAAGGCGATAATACAGTCGGGTATCAAGCGCATCGTATATTACGAGAATAAGTATGCTGATTCCGAAAGCGTGAAGGCTTCATCAATGCTTTTCCGCAAATGCGGTGTAGAGACCGAAGCATACGTACCAAGCGGCAAGAAGATAATACTTGATATGTAAAAAAGAAAAATGCCGTCAGGAGGTAAAACTCCTGACGGCTGTATTTTTAGATTACTTCATTCCGTACTTTATAAGCAGGTTTTCGATCTTTGTGTGAGGATCGATGATCTTGCTGATAGATACGTCATGGTTGATAGCTTCAATGAAATAAGCGATATACTTTGATACATCAACATCGTGGAACCAAGGTCTGCTGAGCAGCTCGGGAGTTCTGTATGTAAGGTTTGTACCGAATACACCATCGATAATGCCGTCCTCATAAGCCTTATCGAACTTGTCGAGACCGTTTGTGAAGATAGCGTAAGTAGCGTAAGCGAAGATCCTTCCTGCCTTTTTCTCCTTAAGAGCGTAAGCAAGGTCGAGCATTGACTCACCTGAAGAGATGATATCGTCGGCAACGAAGATATCCTTGCCCTCAACAGGATTACCGAGGTATTCGTGAGCAACGATTGGATTGCGTCCGTTTACGATAGTTGAGAAATCACGTCTCTTGTAGAACATACCCATTTCAACGCCGAGAACAGAAGCGTAGTACATGTTTCTGTTGAGAGCGCCCTCATCAGGAGAAACGATCATGAAGTTTTCCTTTGAGAGGTTGATGTCCTTTATGTCCTTGAGCATAGCCTTTAATACCTGATATGTAGGCATTACGTTGTCGAAGCCCATAAGCGGAACAGCGTTCTGAACGCGCGGATCGTGAGCATCAACAGTAACGATATTTGAAACGCCCATAGCTTCAAGTTCCTGAAGAGCGCAAGCACAGTCGAGAGATTCACGGTAATTTCTTCTGTGCTGTCTGCCGCCGTAGAGTATAGGCATGATAACGCTGATACGGTGAGCCTTACCGCTTGCAGCCTGGATTATTCTCTTGAGATCCTGGAAATGATCGTCGGGAGACATAGCATTCTGATGACCGAAGTAGTCATACTTTATGTTATAATTTCCTACGTCAACGATTATGAAAAGGTCTTTTCCGCGGACGGTAGACTTGATAAAGCCCTTTCCGTCACCTGATGAGAAACGGGGACACTCGCATTCGATAAGGAAGCTGTCCACATCGTAACCCGCTCTTTTAGCCCACTCAACGAGGAAGCTGTCGATCTTTCCTCCGAGCTCGGTAACGCTGTTCATAGCGATTATACCGATAGGCGCTGCGCTTGATTCGGTGCTGAATAAATTTTCACTTGAAGCTGTCATAAAATAATTCCTTTCCCTAATTTTCGGCGCTGTACCGCAGAACGGCACACACCTTTCTTGCGGCATGGACTCACTTGCAGAAGTGATCGATATAGTTTTCTATATCGCAGGCAATGATATCTTTGGCGACGTCTGCATGATCGATCTCATTAACGGCAGTAGTTTTGTTTTCAAGTTCCTTATAGACCGTGAAGAAATGAGTCATTTCGTCAAAAATGTGCTTGGGGAGCTGTTCGATGTCCATATACATGTTGTAGTTAGGATCCTCAAACGGAATAGCGATTATCTTGTCATCGCGGTGTCCGTTATCGAGCATACGGATAACTCCGATGGGGTAGCACTTGACGAGAGTCAGAGGACTTAAAGTCTCTGAGCAGAGTACCAGAACATCAAGAGGGTCGTTATCGTCTGAGAAAGTACGGGGGATTAAGCCGTAGTTTGCAGGATAATGGGTAGAAGTATGAAGGATCCTGTCCATTTTGATAAGACCTGTTTCCTTATCGAGCTCATACTTTATCTTGCTTCCTTTACCGATCTCTATAACAGCATAGAAGTGATCGGGACTGATCCTTTTAGGACTGATATCGTGCCAGATATTGATCATTGTATACCTCCGCGTATTCAGCAGTATACGAGTTAGTATATGCTGATTTTTTCGCATTAAGCTACTTTTAAGTATAGCATTTTTTCAGGATTTGTCAATATAACGGAAAATTTTCGGCAAAGTGATATAATTTATCTCGGTAAGCGGACTTTTTTTCGTTTCATATAGGCAACAGCATTTCGGGATATCCGCATGGGCAGCAGGGAGGAGAGTCGGTCCGTAGGGGGATAGAAGGCTTAGAATTGCGGATAGTATATGAACAAAGCATTAATATGACTAATGAATATTATAATCTAAATCTATTGATTTTTTGTGATTTTTATTGTACAATATAAATAACATGTGTACTCAATAACCGCTTTTTAACGGTTGTTGTCCCGGACTATTTCGGATCGTTTCGTATCTTGCTTGTTTTGGAGGGATATCAATGGATAAACACAGGATCGCTGTGATAATAGCAGGTATTGACCAGAGCTATCAGAGTACTGTGCTTAAAGGAATGGAGCAGTCTGCCGAAAAGTGCGGACTGGAGCTTTATGCCTTCGTTTCCCTCGGCGGAGCTCTTGAAACTCCCCGTCACGACACAGGAGAAATGAATATTTTCAACCTTCCCGATCTTTCCTCCTATGACGGCGCGGTGCTTCTTACAAATACGATCAACGATGCGGAAACAGTTGAAAGCATCATCAACAGGATAAGAGAGGCAGGCATACCTGCCGTAAGTATAGATAACGATATAGAGGGAATGTACCATATCGGCATCGATAACCGAAAGGCTATGCGCCGTATGACAGAGCATTTCATCGATATTCACGGCTTTACACGTTTCTGTTATGTGTCGGGACCGAAGGACAACCCCGAAAGTACCGACCGTCTTGAAGCTTTCAGGGAAGTTCTGTCCGAAAGAGGCATCTCGTGCGGTGAGGACTGCATTTACTACGGTGATTTCAGAGCACCGTCAGGAAAGAGTGCCGTGGAAGCTTTCCTTTCACGTCCGGAGGAACTTCCGCAGGTAATAATCTGCGCCAACGATGCAATGGCGGCAAGTGTTGTGGGACGTCTGTTCAAAGAGGGGATAAGCGTACCCGATGATGTAGCGGTTTCGGGCTTTGATAACACCTATGACCGCTATAACTACCAGATGGAGCTCACTACAGTTGACAGACCGCTGATGCGTTCCGGAGAGCTTGCCTGTGAAAAACTTTGCAGGCACTTCAGAGGCGAGGAACAGGAGCGCAGTGTCACTCTTGAAATGTCCGTACACTTCGGCGAGAGCTGCGGATGTATGAAAGAACCGAATGTGGCGATATCCGATATCAGGGAACTTAATTACATCAACTATAAGCGCTTTGAGGATACACAGGAATTCATGGCATCCTCCAACAGACTTTCATGCCGTCTGCTTGCATGTAAAAGCTTCGATGAGTATATAGCCGCAATGAAGGACTTTGTCAGCTATGCCGATCCCGAGGAGTTCTGTCTGTGTCTCTGTGATAACTGGGATGATGACAGCTTTATCCGTGAAAGGGATTCAGAAGTTCATGTTCCCTCGCATTACACCGAGGAGATATATGCAGCTATTATCTACCGTAACGGTTCTTTCCTTGAACCTGTTACCATAAAGCGCAAGGAGCTTCTACCCGCAGCGGAGGGCGGCAGGAACGGTATCTCCTATGTGATCCCGCTGCATTTTGCCGAGCGTTGTCTCGGTTATATGTCGGTAAGAAGAAGCAGGATCTCGATATACAATTCCATGTTCCAGTCATGGTGCATAAGTATCAGCAATTCCCTTGAAAATATGCGTAAATTCATATGTCTTGAAAACGCTGTCGAGCATCTCGGAAGGCTGTACGCCCGTGATACCTTCTCGGGTATCTATAACCGCAACGGCTTCGTAAGAGCTACCGAGGAACTGTACGATCAGTGCGTTAAGGAGAACAGGTGTATAATGCTAATGTTCATAGACCTTGACGGACTTAAGAAGATAAATGATACCTACGGACACGATGTAGGTGACAGAGCCATTTGCAACATAGCGGACGTACTGAAAACGACCTGTGTACAAGGTGAAGTGTACTGCCGATTCGGAGGGGACGAGTTCATAATATTTGCACCCGATGTCACTCCGAAGGAAGCGAGACGTCTTACCGAGAAAATACAGAAGAACATCTCCGAGGTCAACGCAGGAAGGAAGAATCCATACGAGCTGAGTGCAAGTACGGGATACATAATCGCTCATCCGAAGGAGGGGGACGATATATTCGATTTCGTAACTCAGGCGGACAAGGTCATGTACGAGGAAAAACGAAGGAAGCACTCGGAATATCTCAGAAAATAAACAATATCAGGAGGAGCGTTTTGAATGAAATGCTCCTCTTTCTTGACTTTGAGTCGAGTTGATGATATAATTACTTTGTCATGTTTTTATCAGAGATCTCTGAAATACAACAAAAAGGAGCTGACAAATGGAAAAAATAAACGATCTTATCAAATCTATTGATGACTGTGTATGGGGAATACCTCTTATTGCACTCATACTTATTTGCGGAATACTTCTTACAGTGAGGATAGGGTTCCTTCAGGTCAGAAAGCTCGGCACTGCCCTTAAGTACATGCTGAAGGACGAGGAAACAGGTCACGGTGAGGTATCAAGCTTTGCCGCACTTTGTACCGCGCTCTCCGCAACAGTCGGAACGGGAAATATAGTCGGAGTTGCAACAGCAATAGCCGCAGGCGGTCCCGGAGCGCTTTTCTGGATGGAGGTCGCAGCATTCTTCGGAATGGCTACAAAGTACGCTGAGGGACTTCTTGCGATAAAGTACCGTGTTACCGATAACAACGGAAACATCCTCGGCGGACCTTTCTATTACATAGAAAACGGCATGGGCAGACGGTGGAAATGGCTTGCGAAGCTGTTTGCGGTATTCGGACTTCTTGCAGGTATCATGGGTATCGGTACGATAACACAGATAAACGGTATAACATCCGCAGCAAATAATTTCTTTGATCCCGAAAAGTCACATACTTTCGAGATACTCGGACAGAGCTTTACCTGGACTACCATGATAACTGGACTTATAATAACCGCCTGTGTCGCACTGATAGTAATAGGCGGTATAAAGCGTATCGCAGCTGCATCCGAGCTGATAGTACCTTTCATGATAATCGCATATGTGGGAAGCTGTCTCATGATAATATTCACTCACATAACCGAGATACCTGATGCGGTCGTTACCGTTGTAAAGAGTGCCTTCGGATTCCGTGCGGTTGCAGGAGGAGCGGCAGGTATATCGATAGTGATGCTTTCAATGCGAAACGGTATAGCACGAGGAATATTCTCGAACGAAGCGGGACTTGGTTCAGCACCTATCGCAGCAGCGGCAGCACGTACAAACGAACCTGTACGTCAGGGACTTGTAACAATGACAGGTACCTTCATCGATACAATACTTGTATGTACGATGACGGGACTTTCCATAGTAATGGCAGGAAGTTACTCAAAGGGACTTCAGGGCGTGGAGATAACTACTGATGCATTTGTTTACGGACTTCCTTTCCCCGAAAAGGTGTCCTCATTCATACTAATGGCGTGTCTTGCAGTATTTGCATTTACAACGATACTTGGCTGGAATTACTATTCCGAGCGCTGTCTTTCATATCTTACAGGTTCAAATGCAGCGGCAACACGCATGTTCCGCATAGTATACGTTGCGGCAGTGTTTATCGGTCCTTACCTTACAGTTGAAGCAGTATGGAACATTGCGGACATATTCAACGGACTCATGGCTATCCCGAACGTTATAGCACTTATTTTCCTTTCGGGAGTAATAGCCGCCGAGACAAAGGACTACTTAAAGCGTCTTAAGGAAGGCAAAGTTAAATAGCAGAAAAAATGAGGGAAGCTTTTTTGAGCTTCCCTTTTTTGGAAAACAAAAAGGGAAAACCCTCCGAAGAATGTTTTCCCTTAAATGCATGTTAACTTATGTGGCTCAGGAAATATGTCTGCCCTTGCCTTTTTTACGCTTTTCGATAGGCTTTTCCTTACCGCCCATGTCCTCGAATATCTGCTCGACTTCATCATCTGTATCGTCAAGGAGTTCCGGATTTATCTTACCCATATTAGTGTAATATGGATTGATAACGTACTTCTGGATAACAGGGTAGCTGTTGAAGCACACCACGAACCAGAGAATCGCAGCAGGTATGAACGGCATCAGTATCATGAACAATACAGGTGAACCGATAAGGAGTGCAAGCATTGAGATGAGAATAAACGCATAAATCACAAATGTAACGAGATTTATCTTCATGCCCACAAATGTAAGTGCGAAGGAGTTCTTGATAAGTTCCTTGAAGGAAAGGTCGGTAGCTACCATCATAAGGTAGATGTAGAAGTTCATAATAACAACGGTAAGAGCGAGGCTCAGCGTTAAAACCATCGGGACGTAAAAGACCTTTGTATCGTACAGAACAGCAAGTCCCGGGTAAACGTTATATGCAGCGAATGCAGACAATGCAACTATTACATCGAGTATACCGACTATCAATGCCTTTTTGAAGTTCTCTTTGAAGCCGTCGAAGAAATCACGAGTTATAAAGCTGTGCTTTTCGAGTACGAATTTACGCATCACTTTGGTCAGACCTGCTGTTGCGGGACCGATGAATATTGCGAAAACCGCAAGACAAAGTATAATTAGCGCAGTAGCGATAGTGGAGTCCTTGATGAAGCTCATGACAGCGAAAGCAAGCACCAGAGGAATGAAGAACAGGAAATACAGCATATTCAGTCCGATGATGTTCCAGAACTTTCGGAAGAAGATGTCGCAGAAAAGGGCGAAACCTTTCTTTTTAGGGGCATTTTTAGCTATTCCTGATCCCGAACTCTCGTAATCTTTAAAAAACAAACCCAAATTTATCTATCCTTTCATTTTAACGACCTGTAAATGCGAAACAGGTACTAATTATTCAGCAAGAAAAAAACGAATGAATACAAAGCCGAAAACAGTATTGAAGCGCCGATGAGAAGTATCCAGTGCAGAGCGTACCTTTTAATTCCGAAGGAGATATCACTGCCGTTAACAAGACAGCTAAGGATGCCTGTTGACATGGAAAAATGGTCATGAACGGCTATGCAGCACAGAACCGTCATAACAACGGCTTTCGGCAGAAAAAACATCAGAAGCTCCGATATACAGCCGCTTCCCAGTGAAATGAATCGTGATGCGGCAGATATTCCTGTCTCAGCTCCGAGATACACTGTAAAAGCTATGCCTAGCGGCTGAGCAAGGGCACAGGTACCCGTTATAAACACGGCTGAGATGAGCAGTGCCAGTGACAGGGAAGTGTTGAGAAAAACTGTCCCGGGAACATTGCCGCTGAAAAAGGGAAGAAGCAAGTGGTCTTTTACCGGACTTCCATTCTCCGAAAAGCAGCATGAATAAACCGAACCTGCAATTATACCTGCGATTAGACATCCAGTCAGCAGGAAAGAGCATTTTTTTTCGTCTGATGAGAAAAGTATATGGCTTGTACGCATTGTTATCAGTCCTTTCAAAGGAATAATATGCGTACAGTAATGTTTTTATGACGGTTTTATTTAGAAAGCTCGTAAGCTCTGTTTGTGCAGCTCTCACAGCACTTCTTTACGGTATCGGTCAGTGAACCCTCGTACAGTCTGTCAAGACCTGCAAGTGTTGTACCTCCTGGAGAGGATACCATTTTGATGAGTTCATCGATAGTGTAACCCGAATCGGTTATCATTTTTGCCGAACCGATAAGACTCTGAGCGAAAAGCTCCTCGGCAGCCTTTGCATCGATACCTACAGATGCCGCATAGTCTATGAATCCCTTCGCAAAGAGGTAGATGAATGCTGGACTGCTTCCGTTGATCGCAATTATCTCCTTCATCTTGTCCTTTGAGATAACAGCAGCCTTTCCGCACTTTCTGAATACGTTGAGTATTACCTCGAACTCCTCATCTGTGACCTTTTCGTTTCTTGAAAGGGCAGATGCACCTTCACCGAGAAGAAGGGGAGTATTAGGCATAACGAGTATGACTTTAGCATCGGGGATAGTCTTTGAAGCGATAAATTCGTCCGTAATGCCTGCTGCGATAGATACGAGAACCTTGTCGGCAGTGACAGAAGGAGCGGCAGCTTCGATGACCTTGTCGATTATCTGAGGCTTTACAGCGAAGAATATATACTTGCAGACACTTGCAAGAGCAGCTTCGCTTTCGCATGAAGAAACGCCGAACTCTTTGAGGCTGTCAGCCTTTGCGGAGTCGGGATCGTAGGTATACAGGGAAATACTGTCCTTAAGCTCGCTTCCTGCGATGCCCTTCATGATAGCGGAACCCATATTTCCTGCACCGATAAAACCGATATTTATCTTTTCCATTAAGAATCACTCCTGTTTAAATTAACTTTATGTTTATTACACTAAGATACATTATACTACAGTTTGCACAAAAAATCAAGAAAAACTTTTGTTATAATTACGATGTAAAGATAATGGTAATATGTGTTATAATAAGGTATACAATATTTGGAGGTTGGTAGTATGATCTTATATTTCACAGGCACAGGAAATACTAAATTTGCAGCAGAATACCTGGCTGATCATATTGAAGACGAGTTGGTCTCTCTTAATGATATATTAAAATATAAGCGTCCCCTTGAATTCAGTTCGGACAAGGCTTTCGTAGTATGTGCGCCTATCCACGCATGGGGATTCCCGAGGATAATCGTTCGTCTCATTAAAAGGGCAAAGTTCAGCGGAAGCAGCAAGCTTTATTTCATAGGCACTATGCAGTCCCAGACGGGAGACTGCGACAAGGAACTAAGCCGTATTACAGCAGAGATCGGAATGGAGTATATGGGCTTCTGCGGCATACCTATGCCAAATAACTACATAACAGGAGGAAAACTCCCCACTTCCTCACAGGCTGACGAGCTGATAGAGGCTTCGCTTCCTGTCATGAACGAGCTTTCAAGCAGGATCTTCCAGGAACTTGTTATCACCAAAACCGATTGCACTCCTTTTGCAGCAATTGCTTCGGGTGCAGTTAATGCACTGTTCAACAGATTTGCGGTCAATGACAAGAAGTTCATCGTCAGTGGACAGTGTACATCCTGCGGAAAGTGCGAGAAGGTCTGTCCCGTGAACAACATCAAGCTTTCATCGGCAGGAGTACCGCATTTCAGGGATTACTGCATCAATTGCTTCTCGTGCATCAACAGATGTCCTTCCGAGGCGATCGACATCGGAAACCGCACTATCGGAAAGCGCAGATACGTCTGTCCCGAGTATGAGACATGGAAGAAAAGCGGTCTCATAGAGGAATGGCATGACTGATAACTGCATCTGCGTCATATAAGTATTAAAAAAGGCAGATACTTCCGCGAGAGGTACCTGCCTTTGATATTCGCACAGATCGGGAGCGCTTCACTCCCATGAAATAGTGGATATTTATTGACATAACGGAGCTAAAATGTTATAATTGTTGAGCAAACAATAATATTGCTCCCCCAACTAACTCCTGAATTTTCTTGCTTGTCCTGACAGCGAAATACTGCGTCAGAAAGTCTTGAAATGCGACAGCATTCCTGCGGCTTTCTTCCTTGCCTTTCTCTGCCAGTCCGTCGCAATATTTCTTCAAGAGTTAATTGGTGGAGCAATAAGATGCTCATTTATATGGAGAAATGATACAATGGAGAATGAAAATAAAAGCGCAGAAAAGGGACTGATAAACAAGCTGTTCGGCGGGATAGATATGAGCTGGAAGAAGGTATTGCTCCTTGCAGTTGGTTCGGCGGTACTGACAGCGATATTCCTTATAGTACCGGTATTCAGGAACTCATCATTTGAAAGAATGGGAGTATATCTTGAGGCGTGGTTCTTTCTTGCGATATTTATAATGTCCAACTGCAAAAAGCCGTTTGAATCCGCTGTGAAGACCTTTGTTTTCTTTCTTGTGAGCCAGCCGCTGATATACCTGATACAGGTGCCTTTTTCCGACATGGGCTTCGGACTTTTCGGGTATTACAAATACTGGTTCATTGCAACGCTTGCGACTTTCCCGATGGCGTTCATCGGCTGGTACATAAAGAAAAAGAACTGGCTCAGTCTGCTGATAATTGCTCCCGTACTGATGTTTATGGGAGTTACAGCATATCAGAGCGGAATGAGCTGTATGCAGAATTTTCCGAGGCTTCTTGTAACAACTCTTTTCTGCATATTGCAGATAGTTCTTTACGTACTTGCGTTCTGTCCCGACGCAGTAAAGAGGGTGATCGGATTCCTTATACCTGTGATAACAGTTGCGGTATTTGCATTTATAAAGCCGCAGGTCGATGTTAACGGTACGGTTTTCCTTCCTGATGACAGAATCCTTACCGATTCAGCAGTTGTTATACAGGATGAGGGAACAGCGGCAACAGTTGCCATAGAGAGTACAGGAGAGGACAGCATGTTAAGAGTTCAGGCACAGAAGTACGGAACATCCGAGTTCACTATAAGGGACGGCGATTCGGATTACAGATATACTGTGCAGGTATACGAGGACGAAACAGGTCACGCACAGATAGAAATAAGTCCGATAGAATGATCCTCAGCCTTGTGCAACGACTATTTTATCCGTTTAATAAGCCTGACAGGGCACTCATTCAGATGCTGCAGATAATTATCTGCGGCTGGGAGCTCTGTCAGGCTGAAATTTTACAGCTGAAAAAATTTTTTTGAAAAAAGGTGAGACTTTTTCCGTTTTAAAAAGACTAATAAATGAAGAACAGAAAAACAGCGATCTGCTGTTCGCGGTCATTGCAGTGATCGGATGTTCGGACTAAATAATTTTTCCCTGCAAAGGAGAACTCTTATGGATAACGGTGCAAGTAGCTACCGCCGTTTCATCTCGGGAGATAAAAACGGACTTGGAGACATAGTCCGTGAATACAGTGACGGAATGATCCTTTACATAAACAGCATCGTACAGAATATATGTATCGCAGAAGAAATAATGGAAGAAGTTTTCGTTGAGATAGCGCTGAAAAAGCCTAAGTATTCAGGGAAAAGCTCCTTCAAAACGTGGCTGTATGCTATTGCAAGGCATACAGCGCTCGATCAGCTGAAGCACTACTCACGTTTCTCTGACCTTCCTTCCGACGATATGTATGATCTTTCCGATGAACAGGACCTGGAAAAAAGCTATATCAGGGACGAGCAGAAAATACAGCTTCATCAGGCGATATCGGTGCTCAATCCCGATTACAGTCAGGTATTGTATCTTGTTTATTTTGAAGGATTCAGCTATAACGAAACGGCAGGTATAATGAAACGATCTGAAAAACAGGTCAAAAACCTTGTTTACAGAGCTAAACAGGCTCTGAAAAAAATTCTTGAAGAAAGGGGATTCGAGTATGAAGAATTATGACGAGAGAATAGACAGCATTTTCAGAAAATATGAAGAGCGCCTTGCTGAAAAGAAACGCAGGAGCGCAATAATAAAACGTGCGGCGGTATCGTCGGGCGCAGGTGCTGCTGTACTGCTTGGAGTGTGGTTCGTTTCGGGGGACACACTCAGGAATTCAATGGATAACAACTATCCCGATACAGTAGTCGAGAATACCGAGACAACTGCGGTAACTTCCGAAGCAGTATCAGCTGTGACAAAAGATATCACCGAAGAAAAGACAACAACTACAGTCAGAACAAGAAAAACAGAGGCAAAGACCACCGCAGTCGGCGAAGCAAGAACTACAGCGGCGGTCCGGTCATCAGGCACTAAAGAAGCAGGACATCCGCAACAGACAGCATCGCCTTCACCGCAGAGGACAGAAGCGGCAGAAAGGTCAACTGCTGTTGTGCGTACAACTGCAACAGGTGCAGCTCCGGCAAATATCCCGACTGCAACAAGCGCAGGGACTGCAACACGTCCCGTTCAGCCTGCAACATCGGCAAAACAGACAACTACTGCTGCACACGCTGTAACGACGGCAAGACAAACTACTGCAATTGCCCATGTTATGACGCAGCCTGTAACTGCATTCGTTCCGCCTGTGACAAGTACAGTTCCCCCTCCGAACGTGGAAGTTATAAATCGGGAGACCGATGAGATAACAAATGAAGTTGTGCGTGAGTATTTCGGCGAAATAGATCTGTTCAAGGGAAGAAAATTGTCGTGGTATGCGGAAAACGTCTCCGAAAGCGTAAAGGGAGATTATATAACAGACGGATCACAGACAAGAACTCCAAACGGAAAACACTATTTCACAATGGTAAAATATTACAGGTATAACGGTACACATGAGGGTATGCCCGAGGATCTTGTCGTTGTTGAATTTGAAGACTGTGACGGTCTTTTCCTCTATGAATACACAGAGGATGAATCCTTCAACTGGGACTATTATTATCAGCTTCGCATGGAAGACAGCGATGTGGTCTATAAGAACAGAGATGCGGAGGTCGATGCATCCGAGATAGGTGAGCTGATCGGCAGTGCGTTCCTTTCTTACACCCACAATTTCACAGGAAAGGTAACAGAGGGCAGCTATGATGTTTATTCGATAAGCGGAATAAGTCCCGAATATGCAGTGGCGGCATGTGACGATAACGGCAGATATCATTTCTATTGCAATAATGAATTCAGACCTGCTTCGGTAGAGGATCTGTTTGAAAAACTTGACCTCAATGACCTTACTTTTGATGAAACGGCGAACTTTTTCAACACTCCGTTTTCGCAGCACAAGGTCGATTCAGACCGCATAAACGAGATACTATTCAACGATCCGAACCTCAGTATAAAAACAAAGCTTTCGAGGAAAAACGCATACATCCAGCTTTTCGCAAGCAACGGACATGATTTCATGGGAGATATCATATTCAATATCTATCAGAACGGCGAGATCGATCTTGAATTAAACGGAAATAATTATTATCTTCGTACGCTCTCATCAAGAGCCGAGGAATTATTCAGCTACGTAATAGAAAACTAAAAAAATTTCTGAAAAAGGTGAGACTTTTTTCATTCTGAAAAGACTAAGTTATAGAAGCAGATAAATGCTTTCAAAAAGGAGGTAATGACAATGGATACGAAACCCTCATTCAAGATCTGTAAACATTACATTCAAGGAGGTCTTACTATGAAAAAGAAGATATTATCAATAATTACGACTGCTGTAATGGGTACAGCTTTTATCGGTCAGGCAGCATTGTCAGTACCGTTTAACGCAGATGCCATTGCGGTACTGGTACAGAACGAGATAGCCGAAAGCATAGCAACCGCAGATTACGATCAGGTCGATGATTACGGTCTCTTCAATAATTATATTCCTCGGGAGCATATCACCTATATGCGTAATGACGGCAAAAAGTTCAGGGTTTTCTTTGAAGAGAACGAAAATATCTATTACCGTGAGATAGACACTGTTCCTGAATTCTCATTCAAAGGTTCGGCGAAGGAATTTGCTGAAAAATACCTTGAGGAAAACAAGATCGGTCATATGATGACCGATATCGATATGACAGGTGTTGACAGCATTTATCAAACTGCTTATGCGGACGGTTTCACTGTTGTATTTTACGAAAGCGTACCAATTAACACAAGAATAAAAGCTGCCGCAGAAATAGCTGCATCAGTCAAGGATAATACGGGACTGCCTGTATTTATGAGCATTTCTCCTGCTGACGCTGTAAAACTTTCCGACGTAAATACTGATGCAGTAAAGGTTTACGCAGATGTAAACGAATTCATTACTGCCGAGTACAGCGGCGCTGTAGTGATTAATACTACTTTTGCAGGCAGCGGTCAGAATGTAACTTACTTTATTACCCCCGACGGTGTGTTTCACGCAGTTCAGAGTTCATCTTCCCATTACGAAGTAATAACAGAAGAAGGAAAAGAGCTTCCTGTAGATGAAATAAATGAAAAGCTTGGCGAAAGCGGAAGTCTCGAAAGCCGTGGAGATACATATCTCCTTATTAATAAAACTGGTTCTGATGATGTAATTTTGGAGCTTGCTTCTTATGAGGAAGTCTGCGCTATCCAGAACGTATTTGATTTCAGACTGTATACAAGTGATATGGGTTATACATATGCCGATCAGCTTTTCGTTGGCGGAGATATAGACGATGAAGCATTCATTGCAGAGTTCCCCGAACTGAATCTGACTGTCAGCGAGTATCCCGAAACATTCGGTGATATGACGCATTGCTTCACGCTCAGACCGGCGCTGTCATCCATGACAAAGTCAGAAACAGCTTACAACGGTGTTAAGAAACTTGCAGAAAGCGGATACGAGTATGCATTCAGCGCAAAAATGACTGCAACTGCTGATGAATGGAAAGATGCAGGCAAAGGTACAACTACAGTATTCAGCAAGATCGATGCTCTAAAAGGCGATGCAAACAGTGATAATAGTGTTGGGCTTGCTGACGCGCTGACTATTCTTCAGTATATCGCAAATGCAGAAAAGTATCCAATGACAGCTCAGGAAATTTTCAACGCTGATATCGTCGGCGATGGCGACGGAGTTACTCCTCTTGATGCCCTCGAGATACAGAAGTGGGATGCATACAGAACGAACAACAGGTAATTCATTTATACATCTCCTTTGACCTTATCTGAACTAAAAAAGCCATAGTGTAACTTTGAGTAACACTATGGCTTATTTCTTATTTTTCTTCGGGCTGTATCACGGGAGCGTCCACAGCATTGGTGCGTACACTTTCGATGCCTTTCTTGCAGCTGTACTTGCGTACATAGCCTTCGCTGGCAGCGATTATCTCGCCGTTCTTAGCCTTAAGACGGAAGCGGAATTCTCCCGATTTGTCCTTAAAGATCTCGAACTTCGGATTACTCTGCTTCTCGAAGCCTTCGATAGTCTGATCCTCGATCTTTGCGATCGGAGCATTTTTAGCAACGCTTTCGATGCCTTTTTTGATGCTTGCGATACTGTTGTAGACTTCACCGCCTACAGCGATCACCTGACCGTTTCTGGCGATAAGAGAATAAGTGAAACCTGTTTTAGTTGCTTTGATAGAAAACTTTCCCATGATATTCAACACCTTTCTGCAAAATAGTATAATTTGCACTATAATTATAACTAAAACAAGGAGAAATGTCAATAGCTGTAAACTGATATTAACATAAATCTGTGCAGTATTTGGTAATTTTTATTATCTGAAACAAATGGGAAGCATCTGCATTAGTAAAAATGCCGAGAAGTACAGGCTCCGAAAGGGGATAGGCTGAATATAATGACATGGGAGGCGAAACTCCCGTAAGGAGGAATAAACATGGCAATTTTCTACAATCAGGCAACATTGTCCTATAACGGCAATGTAACTGCTTCAAATATGATAACAGGCGAGATAGTAGAGGTGCTTTCTGCATCGAAGAATGCGGTAGTGGACACCTACTCGCCCGAAAACGAAACGGTATTCGTTATAACAGCAGTAAATTCGGGAAATGAGGACTATACAGGACTCACTATCACCGATGACCTTGGCGAATACACCTTCGGTGAGGAGGAGATACCGCTTGTACCGCTGACCTATACAGCAGGTTCCGTGAACTATTATATCAACGGAGTTCAGCAGCCTGCACCAATGGTGACGAGCACATCTCCGCTGGTGATAAGCGGTATAGACGTACCTGCCGAGGGCAATGCCGTTATAATCTACTCTGCTAAGGCGAACAGCTTCGCACCAATGGGCAGCGGAGCGATAATTACCAACACCGCAGCTATCACAGGTCCCGGAGTAGGAACACCGATAATCGCAACAGCTGTTATCTCTGCCCTTGATACTGCGGACCTTACTATCAGCAAGTCACTGACTCCGTCTGCTGTACAGGAAAACGGACAGCTGACCTATACCTTTGTGATACAGAATTACGGCAGTCTTCCTGCAACGGCAGATGATACAGTTATATTCAGGGATGTGTTTGATCCAATCATAGTACCTTCGGAGGTAGTATTCAATGACAGGGCATGGATTCAGGGCGTGAACTATAACTACGACCTGAGGACAGGTGAGTTCACATCAGTCGAGGGACAGATAACAGTACCGGAAGCGGAGTTCACACAGGATGACGTTACAGGAGCGTGGACAGTAAAGCCGGGAACGAGCATACTGACTATCAAGGGACGGATCACAACAGGATAAAAAGAAAACCGCTTCCCGAAAAAAGATGGGAAGCGGATATTAAAAAATGAAAAACATAATGAACTATAATTAGTATATCATGTAACAAGGGGTTTGTCAACATCTTTTTTGAAAAAAAATATATTTTTTTATTTTAACCAAATAAAAATGGTTTGCCGGTAACTTATCCGCAATTTTTGGAAAGTATTTCATACGATTAGCAATAAGCGTCTTGATTAATTCACAATTATATAATAAAATATATTTAACAGCTCTTTTCTTCATTTCATTTTGCTTATATACGGCATCTGCACAAAGCCGTATATGAAAATAAAATTTGTTGTAAGGGACAAATCAGAAACAGCCGTACTGTTACAGTGCGGCTGTTTTCCGTTTTACTTGTTCTGTGAAACGAGCTTTCTCATCAGTACCATATCATAGGTGTTTACATTTCCGTCGCTGTTGATGTCGGCGGTGCTGTACTGAGTCTGAGTAAGCTTCTTCTCTGTAAGGAGGTATTTGCTCAAAATAACCGCATCTGCTATGTTGACTTCGCCGTTCTCGTCCAGATCGCCTGCAAGGAGATCGTCAAGGGCGAAAATGCGGAAATAGTCTGAGAGCCATTCGTTCCTGTCCCTGTACCAGCCGCGGAGGTATTCATAATTCTCCTCGTAGGTCTTGAAGGGCGGATGCATGAGGTTAAGATACTGCCAGCCCATATCCCAGTCCGTATCCGAATAGTTTCGCTGAAAGATATCGTAGTACTGAGAGCTTACCGTATAGAGAAGACCGTCCTCCTTGTATATGTTCTCGAAGAAGTCGTAGTGCTCTCTGTAGATATGTCTTACCTCATCTATGAACTCGTCGCATTGGCAGAGGTACTTGAAGAATATATAATTTGCTGCAAAAAGTCCTGTAGTGTCAAGACAGAGACGTGAATTCTCGGATTCCTTTTCGTTGAGATTGCCTGCGGCAAGGTCGTAGTCCCAGGGTGGACCTGCATAAAGCTTGCCGTTCTTATAGTAGAAAAAGACTGAACTGAATCCCACGTCAACGGGCTTGTAGTACTCGTTCATCAGGTAATAAGCCGCAAAGGAGTGAGTATCTATCACCTTGCATATCTCATCGTAGTCCAGCGACTCAACAATTTTTACGATATCAGTTGTCTTGTACTTGATATACAGTCGCTGTTCTTCGGACTGTACATCTGGATCCTTTATTCTGAAACGCATATCCTCGGCGGTAAAATACACATCTCCGGGATTGGCTCTGGAATACTCATACTGTATAAGGAATTCGTTCATACCGTTGTTGCTTTCAACGTCGATATCGACACGGTTCTTTCCTTCGCTTACGGGTTCGGTGAGTTCGTAGCATCCCTTGAAAACGCCGTCCACCCACACTTCCGTGAATCTGTGCTCGGAGGTGTAAGGGATATCAAGCTCCTTGCCCAGTTCAAAAGCCACGTAGTTACGCATGAATGTAGGATCAAGACAGTCCGCAAGGAGATTCCACTTTTTTCCCTTGCCCATACCGAGAAGGTTCTGTTTCGAGTCGAATTTGAATGCAAATGACTTCTTGGATACAAGTGCCGTGGAGTTGCCTCTGACCTTGATTATGCCGCTTTCGCTGACGGTCGAGCCGTCCGTATCGGTAACAGCAATATAAGCGGGGATGTAGCCTGTTTCCTTTATCAGTTCGTTGCCGATATTGTCATCGGTAGTTATGTAGACCTGCGGAACTTCTGCCTTTTTGTACTTAAGCTGAGCTAAAGCGGTGGACAGTTCATCGCAGAAGTGTACTTTCTGATCGCCTTCGAGTTGGAGTGCATCCTCTTTGGTGTATTTTTTCAGCACACCTGATAAAACAGCGGCGGACTCCTCGGTGCAGTACTTCTCGTAGTACCGCGGAACAGAATCGTACAGTATCTCCACTGTACCGGCAGGATCTTCCTCTGTGACCTCAGCTTCAGCTGCACGGGAAGTCAGCGTAGTCGCTGCAGAAGCGAATGACGGCAATACAAGCAAAACACCAAGAACTGCCGCAGTAAAACGTCTCAGCATAATATCACATCCTCTCTGAAATGATTATACCATATTTCAGCTGTTTCGTCAATTTGTTTCTCAGCTGTCAGAGAACGGTGATAGGGAAGTCAGAGAGCAGAAATCAGAAGGAGATGAGATCGTTCAGGACAATAAATACTTGATTATTTTAGCATAATATGTTATAATTTGATAATAAGGATGAAATTACACATATAATTTCAATCAGACTGCTTCAGGAGGTCGTATATGGCGAAGAAAATACTGATAATCGAGGACGATCAGGACATTAACGATATGCTCAGACTCTTGCTTACACAGAACGGCTACGAGACTGTAAGCGCCTATTCCGGTACGGAGGGACTTCTTGTTCACGGAAAGGATATCGACCTTATTCTCCTTGATATAATGCTTCCGGGAAAAAACGGGGACGAGATAATAAAAAGCCTCAAAGAAAAAAATCCGGTACCCGTTATCGTTACAAGTGCCGTACACGATGTACGGAAAAAAGTGGATATGTTCGCTCTTGGTGCGGATGACTACATCACAAAGCCGTTCCACAACGAGGAGCTTCTTGCACGCATCAGCGTAAGACTCAGGAACAACACATCACAAGGCGGCGAAAGCAAGCTCACCTACAAGGACATAACCATTGACAAGGATGACTACTCGGTTATCTGTCACGGTAAGCAGTGCGACCTGTCACGCCTTGAATTCGACCTTCTTGCGATTCTCATGGAGAACATCGGACGTACCTGCACAAAGACAAGTATTTATGACCGTGTGTGGGACTATGAGTCTTCTGCCGATGACAATGCACTGAACGTACATATAAGCAAACTCAGAAAGAAACTGAAGGAATGTAATCCCGATGAGGACTATATAGAGACTGTATGGGGCATCGGTTACAGACTTAAAAAGTGAAAGGAAAAATAATGGAAATAACAGATAAGAATATAGACAGCGGAAAGGCGTTCGACTGGGGACGCACTTCCTCAGATTATGCAAAATACCGCGATATCTATCCGCAGGAATTCTATGACAGGATACTTGAATGGGGACTCTGCGGAAGCGGTCAGAAGGTGCTGGACCTGGGTACAGGTACAGGCGTTATCCCGAGAAATATGGTGCGTTACGGCGCACAATGGATAGGTGCGGACATATCTCCCGAGCAGATAGAACAGGCAAAGCTGCTTTCACAGGGCAGCGGTATCGAGTACACTGCATGTCCAACGGAGAAGCTCACTTTCCCCGATGATACATTTGATACTGTAACAGCATGTCAGTGCTACTGGTACTTCGACCACAAGACCACAGCTCCCATGCTTCACAGGATAATAAAGAAGAACGGAAGCTTTCTTATACTTTATATGGCGTGGCTTCCGGGAGAGGATGCTGTTGCTGATGCAAGTGAAAAGCTTGTTCTGAAATACAATCCCACATGGTCAGGGGGAGGAGAGACCTTCCACCCGCTGTTCATCCCCGAGGAGTACATTGAAAACGGCTTCGAGCTTGCAAGGCATATCGAGTACCGTCTTGACGTGCCCTTTACACGTGAAAGCTGGAACGGAAGAATGAAAGCCTGCCGCGGTATCGGTGCTTCACTTTCAGCGGAAGAGGTCATGGCATGGGAGAAGGAACACATGGCGCTTCTTGAAGATATAGCTCCCGAGGAGTTCACTATCCGTCACTTTGCGGCAATGGCTGAACTGAAAAAAGTCTGAAAGGCAGGTAAGCATGAGCAAGATATTTATAGTAGAGGACGATCCTTCCATCAGAGCAGAGTTGACGGAGCTTTTACAGAATTCAGGCTATGAGACAGACTGTGTAACAGATTTCAGCAGAACTGCCGAGACTATACTCGCATCTGATCCCGATCTCATACTTCTTGATATAAACATACCTTATATAAATGGCGAGGAGGTACTCAGGACCATACGTCAGAAGACCGATACTCCCGTAATAATGGTAACGAGCCGCACTTCCGAGACGGACGAGGTGCTGTCCATGAGCTTCGGTGCGGACGACTACATAACAAAGCCCTATAATCCAACGATACTCCTTCTCAGGATATCGGCGATACTGAAACGCTCTGTAAAGAATGTTCAGACTCAGACCTACAGGGGGCTTGAAGTAAACGATGCAAAGGGCAGTCTCATAGGAAATGGCAAGGAGTGCGTACTCACAAAAAATGAAATGATAATATTCCGCCTTATGCTGGATAATATGGGACAGATAGTCAACCGTGACGACCTTATGACTGCACTCTGGGACAATGACGAGTTTGTAAACGACAATGCCCTTACGGTAAACATCAGCAGACTCCGTTCAAAGCTTACTGACATGGGATGCGAGGATGCTATCGAGACCAGAAAGAAGCAGGGGTACATACTGACATGAATACAGGCAGATTCATACGGGACCGCCTTCCTGCAATGTTCATCAGAGCGGCTGCAGTTCTTATCATCATACTGTTCATGTACTCCTACAGGGTGTCATATGGACTTATCATTGCAGTAATGATAGTTGCGGCAGCGGCGGAGGCTGTAACTCTGATAATAGATTACCTTAAGAGAAAGCCTTTCTACGATACACTTGAAAACAGTCTCGAAAAGCTGGATAAGAAGTACCTGCTTTCCGAGATGATAAGCTGTCCCGACTTCTACGAAGGTTCGGAACTATACGAAGCACTTTCCGAGTCGAACAAGTCCATGTGTGAGAACGTTGCGGAATACCGGCGTTCCGCAGAGGATTTCAGGGAGTTCATAGAGCTGTGGGTACACGAGATAAAGCTCCCCATTGCGAGTCTTCTTCTCATGGCACATAATAACAAGAGTGAGATAAGCGAAAAAATGCACACTCAGCTCCGCAGGATAGACGGATACACAGATCAGGTGCTGTACTATGCACGTTCCGAAAACGCCGAAAAGGACTATATAATAAAGGAAGTCCAGCTGAAACGCATAGTTTCGGCGGCAGCGATCAAGAACAAGGAGGACCTCCTTCTCAATTCTGTACAGCTGAATATATCGGAACTCGATTTCACCGTAAGAACGGACAGCAAGTGGCTTGAATACATAATAAGTCAGTTTATGGCGAACAGTATGAAGTACCGCTCTCCCGACCGTGAACCCGAGATAGACATATCCGCAGAAAAAACAGCGGATTCAGTCGTATTGAAGTTCAGGGATAACGGCATAGGTATCCCCGAAAGTGATATGCCGTACATATTCGGCAAGTCCTTTACTGGAGAGAACGGCAGAACTCACAATAAGTCCACGGGTATGGGACTATATATAGTACATAACCTGTGTCAGCGTCTTGGACACCGTGTCGAGGCGGAGTCGGTACAGGGCGAGTTCACAGAGTTCAGAATAATATTCGGAAACAATTCCTTTCTTGACCTTACAGAATTGTAATGTTCTGTAAGGTTGAACGAAGGACTTTTTTCTTTTCGGGAGATATAATATAATCAAGGAAACGGTACAGAGACCGTAAAAAATCAACGACCGAAAGGAATCAAATATCATGAAAAAGTTTATTGTAAATGAGAACAGCATAGGATACAAGTTATACGAAATGCATTACGCTTTCACAGAAGTCATCTTCTGCTTACTGATACTCCTTGATATCTTCACTCCTGTCAAGCTCACTACAATGGGAGCTATCGGACTGTATTCATGCATGCTCATCTCAAACATCATAAACATCATCGTAAAGAAGCACACAGTAAAAACAATAACAGCTGAATAAGGAGAATAATTATGGAACTGCTTAAAATAGAAAATATCGAGAAATACTACGGAAACAAATCAAGCCTTACAAAAGCACTGGACGACGTATCATTCACAGTAAACAAGGGCGAATTCGTTGCAATAATGGGCGCTTCGGGAAGCGGAAAGACAACTCTCCTGAACTGCATATCAACTATCGACCGTGTAACAGCAGGTCACATCTATCTTGAAGACACCGACATCACAAAGCTCAAAGGCAAGGAGCTGAACAAGTTCCGCCGCGACAAGCTGGGATTCATCTTCCAGGATTTCAACCTTCTTGATACTCTCACGGCTTACGAGAACATAGCACTTTCACTTTCGATACAGAAGACACCTGCAAAGAAGATAGAAACTGCTGTAACAACAGTTGCCGAGCAGCTTGGTATCACAGATGTACTTAAGAAGTACCCTTATCAGATGTCAGGCGGACAGAAGCAGAGAGTTGCATCAGCAAGAGCTATAGTTACTTCACCGAAGATAGTTCTTGCAGATGAGCCTACAGGAGCGCTTGACTCAAAGTCATCAAAGATGCTTCTGGAGCGCTTCAACTACCTCAATCAGGAGCATGATACCACAATAATGATGGTAACTCATGATTCATTCTCTGCAAGCTATGCTTCAAGAGTAATATTCATCAAGGACGGCAAGCTCTTCAATGAGATAAGCCGCGGAAACAGCTCCCGCAAGGAGTTCTTTGACAAGATAATCGATGTTGTAACACTTCTCGGAGGTGACGTTAGCGATGCTCTTTAAGATATCACTCAGCAATATACGCAAAAGTCTTCGTGACTATACTATCTATTTCTTCACACTTATAATCGGCGTAGCAATTTTCTATGTATTCAACGCTATCGGTACTCAGACAGCATTCCTTAAAGTATCTGAGAGCACAAGAGAGATAATCGACATACTCAAGACTCTTCTTTCGGGAATGAGCATATTCGTATCATTCATCCTCGGACTTCTTATAGTGTATGCAAGCCGCTTCCTGATGAAGCGAAGGAACAACGAGTTCGCACTTTACATGCTATTGGGTATGGGCAAGGCAAAGATATCCGCTATACTTCTTATCGAGACCATGATAATCGGAATAGCTTCACTTGTTTGCGGACTTCTCATCGGTACGGGACTCTCTCAGGTTATGAGTGCCCTTGTAGTAAACCTCTTTGACGCAGATATGACAGCTTACCGCTTTACAATATCAGGCGAAGCTATCATCAAGACTATCATTTTCTTCAGCATCATGTATGCAGTTGTAATGGTATTCAACAGCATCGTGATAAGCAAGTGCAAGCTTATCAACCTTATCCAGTCGGGCAGACGCTCAGAAAAGATAAAGATGAAGAACCCGTGGCTCTGCACATTCGTATTCATCGTAGCAACAGCACTTCTCATCTGGGCATATCTGACAGTTAACTCTGAAACAATTTTCGCAAAATCAATGAATCTTATGATAATCTGCATCATTGCAGGTGCAGTAGCAACACTCCTTATCTTCTGGTCTGTTTCAGGACTCATCCTCCGTCTTGTTATGTCAGCCAAGAAGCTTTACTTCAAGTCACTCAACAGCTTCACATTCCGTCAGATAAGCAGCAAGATAAACACAATGGTAGTTTCTATGACACTTATCTGCCTTATGCTCTTCGTAACTATAGGCACTCTTTCAACAGCATTCTCTATCCGTACTTCAATGAACGAATCCCTTAAGACTCTCTGCAACGCAGACGCTGAATTTTTCGGAGACAATATTGATGCGAAAAAAGATTTTGATGTAGTTGAGAGATTCAGAGAATTCGGATTTGATCCTGTTAAATACTTCGACGAATATGTAACAGTGTCTTCAAACGGCTTAAGCAACATCAGTATCAGAGATACAATGGGCGAGGTGGCAGACACCAACGATTCTATTCTCATAACTGCATTAATGGATATGCAGGAGGAAGTTATAAGCCTCAGCGAATACAACAAGGCAGCAGAATTCTTAGGCAACCCTACTTTCACTCTTGACGAGGATCAGTATATCATCGTATGCGATATGCCTACAGTTGACGAGATGCGTAATGCTGCTCTTTCAACAGGCATAAAGATAACGGTTAACGGTCACGAACTTTCACCAAAGTACAAGAATGTACAGGAAGGTTATCTCATTATCAGTGCACAGCACATGAATGTAGGACTCATTGTAGTACCTGACAGTGTTGCAGAAGGTTTTACAGAAACAAGATCATACCTTCTCGGAAATTATCCCGAAGGCGACAAGGAGACTATCCGCAGAACAGATGAAGCCCTCATCAATGAGTATAATTCAAAGATACAGGGAAACTACGAGCAGTTCGTAGGAAACGATAAAGGGCTTTATGTTGGACTCGATACACACCTGATGATATCTGATTCTTCCATCGGACTCGGTGCAATGGCTACATTCCTCGGGCTCTATCTCGGTATAGTATTCCTCATTTCAAGTGCAGCAGTTCTCGCACTTAAGGAGCTTTCAGAAACTATCGACAGCATTGGCAGATATGACATGATCCGCAAGCTTGGTGCTGACGAAAAGGAGATATCACGTTCACTTTTCGCACAGACAGGAATATTCTTCCTTATCCCTATGGTTCTTGCAGTTATCCACTCTGTATTCGGTATACAGTTCGCACAGAATCTCCTCAGAGCGGCAGGCATCAGTAATTCGATCAGCTCGCTTGTTGCAACAGCAATAATAATCCTCGTTATCTACGGCGGATACTTCATCGTAACTTACCTTTGCAGCAAGTCGATGATAAAAGAACGCAAGTAATCTTCCATACATCAATTTCCATAACGGCAGTACCCTCATCCACGGATGAGGGTACTCAGCTTGTCAAAAAAGCACAGATTTATAAGGGAACGCCCTCTCTTGCAGGGCGTTCCCTCTTTCAAAACAGTCCACCGGACTGTTTTGAAATTCACCCTTTGCTGAGCGCTTATAAGGCTATATGTGGGGCTTTGCCCCACACCCCACCAAAGGCTCTGCCTTTGGAATCCGCTAAAGGGATAGTATCCCTTTAGAATCCCCGAATTAATTATTTCATTCTTTTTTAACACCTTCAGTACCTTCATCTGCGGATGAGGGTACTGTTTTTTAGTTCAGAAACTCATTTGAAAATATTTATTAAAAAAGTCATAAAACTATTGAAACTTCTGTAAAAGTGTGGTATGATTATAGGTAGAGAAAGATGTATTTTGTTAAATAGAGAGATTTTAACCAAATATAAAGGATTGAGACGATGAAAAGAATAAAATATTTTGCGGCACTTCTCACAGTGACCGCTGTTTGCCTTTCGAGTTTTCTGTCCTGCGGCAGAGTCGTTCCAAAAGCTGAGGTGAGAAACACTCACTCGGTACAGCAGGAAATGAACGACGCAGGCAGTGAGGGCGAAGCAGATACAGAAACGGATCCCGAAACTGTTGCCTACATCTGCGGACGTCTGATAGATACCCTCGGAAGCTATGATACAAAACTGACCATAAGCGGTCATGTTTCAAAGGAAGAAATGGCTGATGCAGTAAGGATGATGAAGGACAAGGCTCCCGATATTTTCTGGATGAACGGCTATACTATAACAACGGATTCGACCATGACGCAGATAGAATTCCGTGTGCTGAACGGTTATACAGCCGATGACCTGAGTTACATGCACACGCTTCTTGAAGAAGCTGCGGACGAGATCATCTCTCAGATACCCGATTATTACGACGATTACGAGAAGATACTCTACGTCCACGATCAGATCATCGAAAAAACCGACTATGACACTTCCGGTGCGGCTGCGGACAGGAATGGTATCTGGGGTACATCATACGGCTGCCTTGTGAACGGAAAGGCAGTTTGTCAGGGCTATGCGGAGGCTTTCACCTATGTCATGAACCGTCTCGGCATCGAGAACGGATTTTGCTGCGGAGATTCCTACAGGGGACGCCATGCCTGGAACTACGTCAAGGTGGACGGCGAATACTACTGGATAGACGTTACATGGGATGATCCCGAAAGCGACTTCTCCGAGGAAGGCGAGCTTCGTCATACCTATTTCCTGATAAACGACGAGATGCTTCTCAGGACAAGAAGTCTCGATCCCGTACAGAAGGGACTCCCCGAATGTACATCTCTTAAGGACAACTATTTCCAAAGGAACGGCGCATATTTCAGCAGCTATTCCTCCGCTTCAATGGGACGTCTCCTTGCTTCAAGCGGAAGCGGACGTACACAGGAGTATATGTTCTCGGATGAGAATGTGTACAAAGAAGCGGTAAAGGGACTGTTTGAAGAGGACGAGATCTGGGAGCTTGGTGACTACGTTGAGCTCGGCGAGGAGATATGCTACTCCCAGGACGATATGATGTATGTGATAAAGATAGGCTACTGAAAGCTAAAAATGATAACAGCCATAAGAGATGATGTTCTCCTATGGCTGTTTTTGTATTGTTATGACTCGAAATCAAAGCGCAGGTTTATTTCAGATACGGTTTGAGGTACTGACCTGTATAGGAATCCTTGCATGCGGCGATCTCCTCGGGAGTACCGCAGGCAACGACCATACCTCCGCCGTCGCCGCCCTCGGGACCAAGGTCGATGATATGATCTGCGACCTTGATAACGTTCAGGTTATGTTCGATCACAAGTACCGTATTTCCCTGATCGGTAAGCTGCTGGAGCACATCGATAAGCTTGTGGACGTCCGCAGTGTGGAGTCCCGTCGTTGGCTCGTCGAGGATGTAGATAGTTTTTCCTGTGGAGCGTTTTGAAAGCTCTGTGGAGAGCTTAACACGCTGAGCCTCACCGCCTGAAAGTGTAGTTGCAGGCTGACCTATCTTGATGTAGCCGAGTCCGACATCCTGTAGAGTTTTCAGCTTGCGGGCGATCTTCGGAAGATGCTCGAAGAACTCAACTCCCTCATCGACTGTCATTTCAAGTACGTCGTAAATGGACTTGCCCTTGTAATGTACTTCGAGAGTTTCTCGGTTATAGCGCTTGCCTTTGCAGACTTCGCATGGTACATAGATATCGGGGAGGAAGTGCATCTCTATCTTAAGGATACCGTCACCCTCACAGGCTTCACATCGTCCGCCCTTGACGTTGAAGCTGAAGCGTCCGCTGGAATATCCTCTTGCCTTAGCGTCTGGAGTCTGTGCGAAAAGGGTGCGTATATCGTTGAAAACGCCTGTATAAGTTGCAGGATTGGAACGAGGAGTACGTCCGATAGGGGACTGGTCTATGCAGATGACCTTGTCGAGGTTTTCGGTACCCTCAATCGCTCTGAACTTGCCTGCCTTTATCTTTGCGCGGTTGAGCTTTGCCGCAAGGTGCTTGTAGATGATCTCGTTCACAAGAGAGGACTTTCCGGAACCTGATACACCTGTTATGCAGACCAGTTCGCCGAGCGGTATTTTAACATCTATGTCACGGAGGTTATGCTCCTGAGCGCCGAGTACGGTGAGGAAATTTCCATTGCCCTGACGGCGCTTTTTAGGTATCGGAATGGACTTCTTTCCGCTGAGATAGAGTCCCGTAATGGAGTCCTTGCATTTGAGAAGCTTGTCCACAGTACCCGAGAACACAACGTTTCCGCCGTGTATACCTGCACCGGGACCGATGTCCACGATGTAATCTGCGGCAAGCATGGTATCGTCATCGTGTTCGACTACTATAAGCGTGTTGCCAAGATCTCGGAGGCGCTTCAAAGTAGCTATCAGTTTGTCGTTGTCGCGTTGATGCAGACCGATACTCGGCTCGTCGAGGATGTAGAGGACTCCTACAAGAGAAGAGCCTATCTGAGTTGCAAGGCGTATACGCTGACTTTCACCGCCTGAGAGTGTACCTGAGCTTCGTGAAAGAGTGAGGTATTCCAGTCCCACGCTGCTGAGGAATCCGAGACGCTCCTTGATCTCCTTGATGATGCGTTCACCGATGAAGGCTTCCTGCTTTGAAAGTTTAACCGAGTTGAAGAAGCTGAGAGCGTTTTTTACCGAAAGGTCTGTAAGGGCGCTTATATTTTTGTCCCCGACAGTTACCGCAAGGTATTCGTCACGGAGTCTTTTGCCCTTGCATACGGGACACTCCACTTCGCTCATACATTCTTCTATCTCGTTTTTGGAGTATTCACTGTTTGTTTCGCTGTATCGGCGTGAAAGGTTATTGCAGATGCCCTCGAAAGGGGTACTGTACTTTCCTCCGCCAAGCGACTTGGGACGTGTGAGTTCGAGTGTCGTATCTCCAGTACCATAGAGGAAAACATCAAGCTGTTCCTGAGACAGTTCCTTTACAGGGACATCGAGAGGAATACCGTAGTGCTTGGAGATCGCACGGTAGTACATCATTGCTATCGAGGTCTCGTCGAGACTGTTCCAGCCAGAAGCCTTTATAGCGCCTCCCTCAATGGTAAGTTCCTTGTTGGGAACGATGAGGTCGGGATCGATATGCCTGAAAACTCCAAGTCCCATGCACTTCGGACAAGCACCCATCGGGTTGTTGAAGGAGAACATTACAGGTTCAAGCTCGCCTATACTTATGTTATGCTCGGGACATGCGTAGTTCTGTGAGAACAGCATTTCCTCGCCGTCAATGACGTCTACTACTGCAAGTCCCTCGGTGAGCTTGAAGATAGTTTCAAGGCTGTCGGTGATACGGGACTCGATGCCCTCCTTGATGATTATACGGTCAACTACGATCTCTATGTTGTGCTTCTTGTTCTTGTCGAGCTTTATCTCGTCCGCAAGCTCGTACATGATACCATCTATCCTGACTCTTACGAAGCCCGATCTTCTTGCACTGTCCAGTTCTTTAGCGAACTGTCCCTTCCTGTTTCGTGCTATGGGAGCAAGAAGCTGTAATTTAGTACCCTGGGGCAGTGCCATAATAGCATCAACCATCTGGTCAATAGTCTGCTGAGAGATGACTCTTCCGCATTTCGGACAGTGAGGAACACCGATACGTGCATACAGCAGACGGAGATAATCGTATATCTCGGTAACGGTGCCGACGGTTGAACGAGGGTTCTTGGAAGTCGTTTTCTGGTCTATGGAGATAGCAGGGGAGAGACCTTCGATGCTGTCCACATCAGGTTTTTCCATTTGTCCCAGGAACATTCTTGCATAGGATGAAAGGCTCTCGACGTATCTTCTCTGACCGTCGGCGTAAATCGTATCAAAGGCAAGGGAAGATTTACCCGAACCCGAAAGTCCTGTCATGACGATAAGCTTGTCACGGGGGAGTTCAAGGTCGATATTTTTAAGGTTGTTAGTCCTTGCACCTTTGATAATAATTTTATCTATCATAAGATAACTCCTTTAACGAAACATTTATTCTATCAGGAATATTATAATATAATAAAGGGAGAAAGTCAAGGCGAAAAAAGTAATATACTGCATAAGCAGAGAACAGAGATCAGAAAGCAGAGCGTAGTTAGCAGAAATCAGAGTGCAGAAATCAGATAGCAGTGTGTAGAGCAATAATTTATCTCCAATAATTCGTCACAATTAACGTCAAAAACTGTTCATCCGCCTAAAGAGTGCGAAAAACCTTGACAAAAACCTGTTTGCAGAATATAATTTATATAAGGGTAAAAGATCCCCGTATGAAAGTAAATATCAATTGAAACAATGGCGTTTCGATTGTGGTAGGTATGGAGCAGCGCCCATGCCCTGCAGTCGGATGCGCTTTTTTTATTATTGAGGAGGAATTTGCATGTCAGAGGTAAAAAACAGCAATGTTGCCGAGTTTTTCGGATGTAACGTGTTCAGCGATTCGGTGATGCGCGAGCGTCTTCCCAAGAACATATACAAGTCGGTACAGCGCACAAAACAGCTTGGTATCGCACTTGACAGCGAAGTTGCAGACGTTGTTGCAAACGCTATGAAGGACTGGGCAGTCGAAAAGGGTGCAACACACTATACTCACTGGTTCCAGCCGATGACAGGCGTTACAGCTGAGAAGCATGACGCATTTATCAACCCCTACGGCAAGGGCGAGGTGATCCTCGAATTCTCGGGCAAAGAGCTCATCAAGGGCGAACCCGATGCATCTTCATTCCCCTCAGGCGGACTCCGCTCCACATTTGAAGCAAGAGGCTATACAGCATGGGATCCGACTTCCTGTGCCTTCATCAAGGACGATTCACTGTACATCCCTACAGCTTTCTGCTCCTACACAGGAGAGATACTCGATAAAAAGACACCGCTTCTCCGCTCAATGGATGTACTCAGCACTCAGGCGCTGAGAATACTCCGACTTTTCGGCAATACCGAAGCAACAAGAGTTACTACTACAGTAGGTCCCGAACAGGAGTACTTCCTCATTGACAAGAAGTATTACGATATGCGTGAGGACCTTGTTATTACAGGACGCACACTTTTCGGTGCGAAGCCTCCAAAGGGACAGGAGCTTGAGGACCACTACTACGGCAACATCAAGCAGCGTGTATCCGACTATATGAAGGATCTGGACGAGGAACTCTGGAAGCTGGGCATTTACGCCAAGACAAAGCACAACGAGGTTGCTCCCTCACAGCACGAGCTTGCACCTGTTTTCACAACATCCAATATAGCTGCCGACCACAATCAGCTGACAATGGAGATAATGAAAAAGACTGCTATCAAGCACGGTCTCTACTGTCTCCTCCACGAAAAGCCGTTCGCAGGCGTTAACGGATCGGGAAAGCACAATAACTGGTCAATGTCCTCCAATGACGGACAGAATCTTCTGGATCCGGGAGACACACCACAGAACAATTTACAGTTCCTGACATTCCTCTGTGCTATCATCAAGGGCGTTCACGAGTACGCTCCGCTGCTGAGACTTTCCGCAGCTTCCGCAGGCAACGATCATCGTCTCGGTGCGAATGAAGCTCCCCCTGCAATAGTTTCAATGTTCATCGGAAGCGAGCTTGAAAGTGTTATCGAAGCTCTCGAAAAGGGCGAGAAGTTCTCATCCGTTGACAACAAGACATTCGAGATCGGCGTTGATGTACTTCCCGATTTCCCGAAGGATACAACGGACAGAAACCGTACCTCACCGTTTGCATTCACAGGCAACAAGTTCGAGTTCCGTATGCTTGGTTCATCCGATTCTATCTCATGCACAAATACAATACTCAACACTATCGTGGCTGAGGAGCTCTGTCAGTTTGCAGACGAGCTGGAGAAGTCCAAGAACTTCAAGAAGGACCTTAAGGCACTTCTTGTTAAGACTATCAAGGAGCACAAGCAGATAATCTACAACGGCAACGGCTATTCCGAAGAGTGGCTGAAGGAAGCTGTTGAAGTAAGAAAGCTCCCTAACCTTGTGTCCACCGTTGACGCACTTCCCGAGTACATCACTCCAAAAAGCGTTGCACTTTTCGAGAAGTTCCACGTATACAGCGAAGCTGAGCTTAAGGCACGTACAGATGTGTTGCTTGAAAACTACAGCAAGGTCATAAACATAGAGGCACTGACTATGATAGACATGGTCAAGAAGCAGATACTTCCTGCTGTTATGCGCTACACCAAGGAAATATGCGATGCAGGAGCTTCAAAGCAGGCAATGGGAATACCTGCGGACGTTGAAAAGGACCTTGCATCAAAGCTTTCAGCGCTCAACGAGGGCATCTACAAAGAGACTGCTGCACTTGAAAGCAAGGTAATAACAGCACAGGGCAAGACAGGTGTACTTGAAACAGCACGTTTCTACTGCGATGAAGTATTCACACAGATGCAGGTGCTCAGAGCCATAGTTGACGAGACCGAAACAAACGTCAGCGAAGATGTATGGCCGCTTGTACCGTACACAACACTTCTTTTCTCAGTATGAGACTGATCTCTCTTTTTGTCTGAGTCTTTAAAAAAATTAAGCCTGACACAGCACTCATTAATTTCCGGGTGCCGTGTCAGGCTTTAAATATGTGTCAAAAAGCATAAGGGAAACCCTTTCAAAAGGTTTCCCTCAATAAAACTCGTATTATTCCTCACTTGTAAGTAGCTTTCTTGCCTGTGGTATCTTGAAGAGAGCAAATGCGCCGATCGCTGTGAAGATGATCTCGGGAAGCATATAAGCACCGTTGTAAAGCAGGCTGTAGAGGTAAGTATTATCGGTTGAGAAGCCGTTCCAGAGTTCACCGAATGACTTCCAGATAACTACGCCGCTGAGGAAGTGGCATCCGAAGCGGAGAAGAAGTGCGAAGATAGTACCGAATATCCAGCCGACTGCGCCGCCCTTGCGAGCTATGCCTGCGAAGCCGATGACCGTATAGGCAAGCAGGTAATCAAGGAAGATGCACGCAAGAAGCATACCGATCGAGAGTCCCCAGCCGAAGAGACCGTCCGTGATACCCTGAATGAACTGGAAGAGAGCGAATACGAAGCCTGCACAAAGTCCCTTGCCTACGCCGTACTTTATACTGTAGAGACATATGGGGAGCATGGAAAGGAGAGTTATCGAACCTCCCCAGGGCAGCTTGTACACTCTGATGAAGCTGAGTACGATCGCAAGAGCTACCATTACAGCGCCCTCAACGAGCATTTTGATGTTAGTCTTTTTCATAAAAAACCTCCTGATAAAATATAAGCGCGTATCTGTCAGATACGCGCTGAATTACATTCAAGCTTCCTATCGCTTCTGACGGACAGGTTCAAAGGGTGTGATCTCAACTGTACGGGACAGTACCCCTGCTTATGCTGTTTCTATACTGTTTGCGTTGTGGAGTTTGAGCTTCTCTACAGCCTGTTCTCTCATCTTATATTTGAGTATCTTACCTGCTGCATTCATCGGGAAACCGTCAACGAAGTCCACATATCTCGGACACTTGTGCTTTGCCATACGAGCGAGGCAGAAGTCCTTGATCTCCTGTTCGGTAGCTGTTTCGCCGTCCTGGAGGATGATGCATGCCATTATTTCCTCACCGTAGTCCGCATCGGGAACACCGATTACCTGAACATCCTTTACCTTCGGGTAAGTGTAGAGGAAGTCCTCGATCTCCTTGGGGTAGATATTCTCACCGCCGCGGATTATCATATCCTTGATACGGCCTGTGATCTTGTAGTAACCGTCAGATGAACGGCGTCTTGCAAGGTCACCTGTGTGGAGCCAGCCCTCAGAGTCGATAGCTGCGGCAGTAGCTTCGGGCATCTTGTAGTAGCCCTTCATAATGTTGTAGCCTCTTGCAACGAACTCTCCGTCTGTATCGTCGGGGAGATCCTCGTTAGTCTCGGGATCAACGATCTTGCACTCTACACCGAAAATAGGTCCGCCGACTGTATTGACACGCTGTTCAATGCTGTCGGTAGTCTTGCTCATTGTAGTTGCAGGGGAAGCCTCAGTCTGTCCGTAAGTAATGCATATCTCGGACATGTGCATCTTCTCGATAACTTCCTCCATAGTCTTGATAGGACAAGGTGAACCTGCCATGATACCTGTTCTCATGTAAGAGAAGTCTGTCTTGTCGAAGTCCTCGTGACCGAGCATAGCTATGAACATGGTCGGTACGCCGTGGAAGCAGGTTATCTTCTCCTTGTTTATGCAGGCAAGTCCCTTTCTCGGTGAGAAACGGGTGATAGGTGACATAGTAACGCCGTGTGTAACGGAAGCTGTCATAGCGAGTACCATACCGAAGCAGTGGAACATAGGAACCTGTATCATCATGCGGTCAGCAGTTGAGAGGTCCATGCAGTCGCCGATAGCCTTACCGTTGTTGACAACGTTGTAGTGAGTGAGCATAACGCCCTTCGGGAAGCCTGTAGTACCAGAGGTGTACTGCATATTGCAGACATCGTGGATGTCGATAGTCTTACGGACAGCCTCGACTTCGCTGTAAGGAACTTCCTTAGCCTTTTCGAGAGCTTCTTCCCATGTAAAGCAACCCTTGTTCTTTGAATCGCAGGTAATTACGTTTTTAAGGAATGGGAGCTTTGCGGAAACGAGTTTACCGGGCTCGCATGTATCAAGCTCGGGACAGAGCTCCTTGATAATGTCAACGTAGCTTATATTCTTGATACCGTCCGTCATAACGAGAGTCATTGTATCGGACTGTCTCAGGAGGTACTCAGCCTCGTGGATACGGTATTCGCTGTTCATGGTGACGAGTACTGCGCCGATCTTTGTGGTAGCCCAGAAAGTGATGTACCACTGCGGAACGTTAGTAGCCCAGATAGCAACGTGATCGCCGCGTTTTACGCCCATAGCAAGGAGTGCGCGGGCAAATGTGTCCACATCGTCACGGAACTCGGGATAGGTGCGTGTATATTCCAGTTCGGTATAGCGGAAAGCGTACTGATTTGGGAACTGCTCGCAGATACGGTCGAGGATATCGGGGAAGGTGTAGTTAAGGATCCTTTCCTTCGGCCACGGATACTGACCGTCGCCTCTGCTGCAGGTCTGGAGCGGATGCTTGTGCTTCTTCTTGTAAGGAGCCATATATTCAGCGAACTGAGGGATAACGATACCTGCATCGCTGAGGTCAGGAGCCCAGCGCTTTACCCATTCAAGGGAAATGTAGCCGTTGTAGTTGATAGTATCGAGAGCCTCGATCATTTCCTTTACAGGGATATCGCCGCTGCCCATAATGCGGTACTGAACCTTTCCGTCAGCACCCATAACGCTGTCCTTGACCTGTATATACTTTATGTATTCGCCGAGATTACCGATAGTAGTCTCGGGAGCTTCGTTATTGTATCTGTATGGGTGGTGCATATCCCAGAGCGCAGCCACCTTGCGGCTCTTAACAGCGTTAAGCACCTTTGCAAGACGTGCAGAGTCGCTGTAAACGCCGTTCGTCTCAACGAGGAGAGTAACATTGTACTCCTCAGCGATAGGAACGAGTTCCTTAAGAGCTGAAACTATGTAATCGTCATCGACCTCGCCGCCCGGTGCAGGCTCAAGGTCTCCGAGGATACGGATGAAAGAGGTATTGAGCTTCTGAGCAAGACGAGCGTACTCAGTTATTTCTTCCTTAATTTCAGCGAACTTATCCTTGAATTTAAGGCAGGCGCCTGAAGTAAGGCAGGGGATCTCAAGACCGAGAGAATTGAGTTTCTCTACAGTTTTTGGAAGCTGCTGCTCCGTAAAAGGCTGAGCCTTTACGGAATATATCTGATTTCCGAGACCTCTTATCTCGATTCCGTCGAAACCAAAGTCTTTTGCCATTGAATAAATATCTGTCCATGAAAAATCGGGGCAAGCTAAAGTTGAAAAACTAATTTTCAATAGTATCAGTCCTTTTCTATATGATTTTTTACGTACTTATTAATTATATCACGATAGTGGGTAAAAATCAATAGCAAAGATAAAATTTACTGATTTAACGTAGCAAAGTGATTGCGGTGCCTGTTTTTCGCTATTGCTTGACACTTATTATAATGTGTGATATAATTTTTTATTATGGGTTCGGTTCAGGGACCGTTATATAATACTTTTGGAGAAGAAATATGATAAAAGATATAGTAAAGGATCCTGTTTTCCTTCAGCTTCCCTCTGAGAAAGCCGAAAGAGAGGATCTTCAGACCGCCCGTGACCTCTGCGACACCCTTGCGGCGAACAGCGACAGATGCGTAGGCATGGCGGCAAATATGATCGGAGTCAGAAAGACTATCCTTGCGGCAGTCCTTTCGGGAGGCATAACAGTAATGATAAATCCCGTCATAAAGGATCACTCGGCAAGATCTTTCGAGACCGAGGAAGGCTGCCTTTCCCTCAGCGGAGTCCGCAAGGCTGAAAGGTATGAAATGATAACTGTTGAGTACACGGACATGAAGTTCAAAAAGCGGAAATGTACTCTCAGAGGATTCGAGGCGCAGATAGTTCAGCACGAGATCGATCATTTCAGAGGTGTTCTGATTTGAAGACAGTCAGACGCTTTATCAGTTCCCAGCCAGTACTTGCGGCGGCATTTGCGGCGGCGCTTGTTACGGTTTTCATAGTACCTCCCGACAGGGAGTACATAGGTTACGTCAACAGAACGGTGCTCATCCAGCTGTTCGGACTTATGACGGCAGTTGCTGGACTGCGTTCGGCAGGTATATTCGACTCTGCAACACGCTATCTTCTGCAAAAAACGGGAAACATCCGCAAGCTTGGACTGTTTTTCGTGTTCATATGTTATTTTTCGGCGATGATAGTTACGAATGATGTTGCACTTATCACATTTGTTCCGCTCACGCTGCTGATATACAAGCAGATAGATGACGAAAAGAGCCGTATCCTGACCATAGTCCTTGAAACGATCGCGGCGAATATGGGCAGTATGATGACTCCCGTAGGCAATCCACAGAACCTGTTCCTTTACGATCAATACAAGCTGTCGGCGATGACTTTCCTGAAAATGACGCTTCCCGCAGGTCTTATCAGTCTTGCGATACTGATAGTCCTTACACGGCTTTTGCCTGCGGAAAAATGCAAAGCTCCCGAAAGCAGTATACAGAAGATACCTGTTTACAGGACTGCGGTTTACGCACTGCTTTTCGTGGTATGTCTTTTGTCGGTATTCCGGGTTATACCCGATTATATATGTCTTGCGGCAGCAATTGTCGCTGCCCTTATCACCGAACCGAAGCTTCTCGGCAAGGCGGACTATCCGCTGCTTCTGACCTTTGTGTGCTTTTTCGTGTTCGTTGGAAATATCGCAAGGATCTCATCAGTCAGGGACATGCTCTCTCAGCTCATTGGCGGACGGGAGATCCTTTCGGGAGCGATACTCTCGCAGTTCATAAGCAACGTTCCTGCGGCTGTAATGCTGGCAGGATTCACCGATAACGGTACAAAGCTCCTTATTGGAGTAAATATAGGCGGTATGGGTACACTTATCGCATCACTTGCAAGTCTTATTTCCTTCCAGTTCTACAGGAAAGAGGGTAACGCACAGCCCGGAAAGTACATGGCTGTATTTTCCGTAACAGGCTTTGCGATGCTTGCACTGCTGCTGATACTCTGCTGCCTGATATATCAGTAAAAAAAACGAGGTGTTGAAATGAATATACAAACAGTCTTATTTGCAGTTGAAGTGCTGGTCTATCTTTGCATAGCCGTTATACTTTTTGCATGCACTTCTACGGATAATTCTCCGCTTACTTCAAAGATTAGAAAGCATTCCAAAAAAGCACTGTCCATATGCTGTATTCTTTCTTTGTTTATCATGGTACTTGGTTCAACAGCAATTAATCTCAGCGGCTACAAATATGTGGGCGGATTCAACATGGCCGCCTTTGTTGCATATCTTGTGTACGATCTGAAAGAGGGAAAGTACAGGGCTCTTAAGGCATTCCTTGCACGTTCCTTTGTAGTGTGCATAGCCGCAGAGGTATTTGTGTTCAACTTCAATTCTTCACATCTGTTCGGTGACTATACGGAAAAGACACTGGACCTGAGTACTGCTGTTACTCAGAACTACGATGCAGTATCAAATACCAATATGACCGAGGGTTATTCCACTATCGAATTTATTGGAATAAACATGCCTGTCGGAACTCTCAGCGTGGACTGTACTTCATCGACCAAGCGTTCAGTGAAGTTCAGCATCGACATAACCGATGATACAAACAGCGCAAGCTACCGTTCAAATATTGCGGCAATGGAAGCGCTGAACGACTATACACGTACACAGACGATACCGTGTAATTTCTCGGGCAATGTACACGACCTTAAGCTTTCATTCTCAGCTGATGCAGGCGAGGTGATAACCGTAAGGAGCGTCACTGTCAACAAGCCTATAATGCTTCATTTTTCACTTATCAGATTCCTGATGATGTTCCTCGGAAGCATATTTGTCTTCGCACTCAGACGCAAGGAAATGCTCTACTGCGATTACGAAAAGCGCCGCAAGTCGGTAAAGGTCATAGCGTCTTGCTTTACACTGGTGCTTATGGGATTCTCACTCTACCTTACAATGGCAGGCAAGATCACTGATAATGGTACATGGTCCCTTAAGGACGATTTCCGAATGACTACAGGAAACCAGATATCACAGGAGATAGTTGACGCATTCGAGAATGGTTCTGTTGAACTGAACGAAAAACCGGGACAGGACATACTCAGCGTTGAAAACCCCTATGACTGGAGTCAGCGTAACTGCTATTACCTCTGGGATCACCTTCTCTATAACGGCAAGTACTATTCCTACTACGGCATCGGTCCGGTACTTGCATTGTTCCTTCCTTACCACATGATAACAGGTTTCTACTTCCCGAGCTGCTGGGCAGTATGGCTTTTCGGAGTTATAGGAATCCTCTTCCTTACAAAGGCTTATCTTGCATTTGCGGACAGGTTCTTCGGTAAAACTGCCGCTTCACTGGTACTTCTCGGACTTATGATAATGCAGATGTCCACTGGTATCTACTTCTGCTATTTCCACGCTAACTTCTACGAGATAGCCCAGGCTTCTGGCTTCATTACCACTACTGCGGGAGCGTTCTTCCTTATCACCTCCAACGTTATAGGCGAGGGCAAGGTCAAGAACTGGCGCATTGCACTGTCCACATTCTGTCTTGGAATGGGAGTTCTCTGCCGACCGACTCTTGCTGTTTACTGTATAGCATCGCTCTTCTTTATCTACGCAGGCATGAAGAAAAAGCTTGCAGAGAAGAAGGACAAAGGCAGCGTAGTGCCTTACCTGTTATGTGCGCTTCTGCCGTATGTAGTTCTCGGTTCTGTACAGGTATGGTACAACTACGCAAGATTCGGCAATCCACTTGATTTCGGCATACAGTACTCACTTACCATTAACGACTTCACCAAAGCTCAGTATCATACCCACTTCGTTCTCATCGGCTTCTTCAACTATCTGCTTTCATTCCCGTCCTTTGCTGAGAACTTCCCGTTCTTCACAGCGGATTATGCAAAAACGTTCCAGCCGAACGGTTATTACTTCATAGCAACAGGAGCTTCACTCGGTCTCCTCTGGAGAGCTCTTCCGATACTTGGCTACGGTCAGGCAGTAAGAAGCTACAAGCTTTCCGAGAACAAGAACAAGAGATTCTATGCACTGCTCATATTTGCAGTATGTATAGCTTGTCCCTTTGCGATAATCTTCTCCATATGGGAAAGCGGATTCGGTACAAGATACTGCGTGGACTTTGCATGGCAGATAATACTCGGCGCACTTGTTATCTCATTCTTTATCTGGAGACGCTCACAGGAAAACACAAAGGTACATCTTAACACACTTATGATAGCTTCTGCGGGCATCAGTCTCGTAATGAACTTCATACAGATATTTACCTATGAGAACCCTCTTGAACAGTACAATACAATGTGGCAGCAGGATATAGTTGCATTTGCAAGACTCTTCGAGTTCTGGAAGTAACACAAAAGCGCTCCGATTGATCGGGGCGCTTTGTAATAACGTCTTAATGAGTGGTTTTACATTGCAACGTCTGAATGTGTTACAAATCAGATAATCTGAGGAGCGTAAAAAATTCGCGGCTCAGAAAAACTGAACCGCGAAACTGCGCTTGGCGCTGGTGCCGATGGCGGGGGTCGAACCCGCACGGTGTTGCCACCAACGGATTTTGAGTCCGTCACGTCTGCCAATTCCATCACATCGGCTGAAATTAAGTTGCCGTAAAAACAACAATACTATTATACAACATTTTAATAAAATTGTCAAGAGAAAAAAGGAGAACTGCAGGAACAGTTCTCCTTAATTTTATATACCATAGAATCTTTTGAAGTTTTCGGAAAGAATGAGACGATTTTCTTCTTCGGTGAAACCGAGAGTAAGGAAACGTTCCAGTTCATCTGTATGGCTCCACATTGGAAAATCTGAGCCGAAGAAGCATTTCTCAACGCCGTAGGCCCGTATCATGTGAGCTGCTTTCTGAGGAGAAAGGAAGGCGAGTGAGCTGCTTATATCGAAGCAAACATTTTCATCAAGTCCTGTGAGGTATTCCTCAGCTTGTTCCCAGCTCTGATATCCGCCGAGATGAGCAGCCTGGATCTTAAGCTTCGGGAAATTCTTATGTATATTGGCGATACGCTTTGGAGCTGAGAAATCGTATCTGTTATCGCCGCAGTGTATCATAAGAGGGATTATGCCTTCTATCTGCTCGTATATCTTGAAAGCTTCGGGAGAATCGGCATTGAACTTCTGGAAATCAGGATGCAGTTTAACGCCGTGGAGTCCGAGACTGAGTATCTGCTTGACATCGCCCTCGATATCCTCAGATAATGCGTGAGTAGTACCGAGCCCGTAATACTCTTTGTGTACCTTGCACTCAGAAGCTATAAAGCTGTTGATCGAAGATATCTGGTGCGGAGTTGTTGCAGTAGAGCACACAAGATAGCGTTTAACGCCAATCTTTTTACCGCTTTCGATCAGCTTGCTGCTTACGCCTGTGCTGTCCATTTCGAGTTCATAGAAATGTCCTATATTAACTGTCGCATTTTCTGCAATTTTCTCGGGGAAAATATGAGCATGTGCATCAATGATCTCATACTTTTCAAAAATTTCCTTATTCATATATTCTACTCCTTAAACCAATTTGCCAAAGAATATTATAACGCTTTCGGAGTCATTTGTCAAATAAAGTTAGCCAAGCTCAATACAAATAATCTATAGCGAGTGATAGTAAGGACAAATGTTTGCATATGAACCGTCCTTCATACGGAAACCGTCCGGGATAGTACCGAGTTGAATGAAGCCGAGACGTTCATAAAGATGTCTTGCGTGAATATTAGATTCGACAACCGCATTGAACTGTAATACTCTGAAACCGAGTTCTCTTGCCTTCTGCATACAGTGGATAATGAGCTTTTCGCCTATATGGAGTCCGCGTATATCGCTGTCAACTGCATAGCTTGCGTTGCAGATATGACCGCATCTTCCGATATTATTAGGGTGGAGGATATAAAGACCGCAGAGCTTTTCACCGACAAATGCCGCACCGCAGAATGACTGCTGTGCGAAGAATTCCCTTCCTGTTTCAAGGAAAAGAGGTTCCTCCTGAGGAAAAGCAATGCCTTCTTCAACTACCTGATTCCATATTCGTATCATGTCATCAAGGTCATTTTCTGTGTATTGTTTTATAGTTATGTCCATTTATAAAAGTCCTTTCTTAAAGTCTGCATTTGAAGTCGTCATAGCCAAATGAGCGAAGAAGCTGAGCTGAACCGTCCTCCTTAAGAAGGTAGATTGAGGGGAGCGGCATACCGTTGAAAGTATTGTTCTTGACCATTGAATAGATAGCCATATCCCCGAAAACAAGCCTGTCACCAATTGAAAGGGGAGAGTCGAAGGAGTATTCACCAATCGAGTCACCAGCAAGGCAGGTCTGTGAACCAAGACGGTAGGTGAACTTCTTTTCATCGGGGAGTCCAGAATCGAAAAGCGGGGGACGATAAGGCATTTCCAGAACATCAGGCATATGGCAGGCCGCGGAAGTATCGAGGATAGCTATTGGCATATCATTCTTAGTAATATCCAGAACTTCTGTAACAAGATATCCTGCATTGAGGGCAATTGCTTCACCCGGTTCAAGAAAGACTTCCAGACCGTACTTCTCCTGCAGGTGCTTAATGCATTTTTCAAGACGGGGGATATCGTAGTCCTCACGGGTTATGTGATGACCGCCGCCGAGATTAATCCATTCCATATCTCCGAGTATATCACCGAATTTTTCCTCAACTGCTTCAAGAGTAGCTTCAAGGTCATCTGAATTCTGTTCGCAGAGAGTGTGGAAATGCAGACCGCTTACGCCTCTGAGATCGTTCTTACGGAAGTTTGCGAGTGTGATCCCGAGACGTGATCTGGGAGAACATGGATCATATATCTCGTGACCTTCCTGAGTTGAGTGTTCGGGATTTATCCTCAGACCGATTTTTTTGCCTGCGCTTAGTACCTTATCCCTGTATTTGTCAAGCTGACTGAATGAATTGAAGATAATATGACCGCAGTAACCGATTATCTCGTCGATCTCATTTTTTCTGTAAGCAGCGGAAAAAACGTGATTTTCCTTACCCATTTCTTCATAGCCGAGTTTCGCCTCAAAAAGACCGCTGCATGCAGTACCGCAGAGATACTGACCGATCATCGGATAAAGATGGTAGCAGGAGAAAGCCTTCTGAGCAAGCAGTATTTTGGCGCCTGTTCTTTCCTGAACGCCTTTCAGTATCTCAAGATTGTGTTTAAGAACGGATTCGTCGATAACATAACATGGAGTATCAAACATATCCTTGTCGAGCATTTTATCACCTCATTAAAAAATATGCCATATTAACAAAATAAAGTTGAAATATGTTCATTTATATCGTATAATATGTATAACTTATTTATTTCGGGGGAAAATTATGAATCTGCAGTCTATTTTTATTACAAACGGTATTGGCTGCACGATCCTGATCATTCTGCTTATAAGCAGTCATCACATCAGAAAGAGAAGGATGTTAGGGGACAGACTTTTCTCAGCTATGATATTGCTAAACATATCAGCATGTGTAACAGAGTCTCTGTCGTTCTTTATCGACGGAAAGACATTCCCGTTTTCATATGCTGCCATTATGATCAGTGATATGTATCTATATGTAGTTAATATCGTTATATCGTTCATATGGTTGATATACGTTGACCTGCGCCTGTACGGCGACGTATCAAGATTGAAAAAATACTACGTCAAAGCGGCACTCCCAAGTGTTGCAGCTCTGATAATTCTGTTTTTGAATGTGCGTTTCAGACTTATATTCTATATAGACGAGGAAATGGTATATCATAGATTACCTACAGGATATCTGTTCCTTGGATTTACGCTGTTCAATCTTTTGGGAGCTGTATTCGTAAGACGCAGGCATTATATTAAGTTCGGAAATAACCAGTTCTTTCCTATGTACATGTTCATAACTCCTGTAATGGTTGGAATAATAGTTCAGATGTTAGTCTACGGAGTATCACTTGTATGGTGCTCTGTATCCCTTGGACTTGTTGGAATTTACATGACATTACAGAACGAGCTTTCGTACATTGATCCGCTTACGCGTCTGTATAACCGAAATTATCTAACTCATATGATGAGCGAGATATCCCGTAAGCACAGTGTATCAGGCGGAATAATGATAGATCTTGATTTTTTCAAGGATATCAATGATACATTCGGTCATGCAACAGGTGATGAAGCGCTTGTAGATGCTGCCAAAATAATAAAAAGTGCAGTACCGGGTGATGCATCATCGTTCCGTTTTGCAGGTGATGAATTCATTGTTATATTCCGTGATATCAATGAACTTAAGCTCAAAAAGACAGTAGCTGATATACGTGAAGAGCTGGAACAGTTCAATAACAGCGGACTAAGGGGATACACACTTTCATTTTCGATAGGATATTCGTTATTTGATCCCGAAAAAATGGGCGGTGACGACTTCCTGAACGAAATGGACCGCTATATGTACGAAGAAAAACGAAGAAAACACAGCAGACATGCTGAAATAGCCTGAAGATCGGACTTTAACAGTCCGATCTTTTTTACTTCAGAGATACCCTTAAAAGTATAGGACGGGGTTAACCGTCCTATTGTTTTATCAGTCAACGAGTACAGGATCGAAGTCCTCTTCCCAGGGAAGTCCCCACTTGTTAAGAGCATCCATGAACGGATCGGGATCGAATTCCTCGATATTGTAAACGCCTGCTTTTTTCCATGTGCCAGTCATTATCATCATAGCGCCGATCATAGCAGGTACTCCTGTAGTGTAGGAAATAGCCTGTGAGCCGACTTCCTTGTAGCACTCCTGATGATCGCAGATGTTGTAGAGGTAGTAGTTCTTATCCTTGCCGTCCTTTTTGCCGCGGAAGATACAGCCGATGTTTGTCTTGCCGACTGTTCTCGGACCAAGTGAAGCAGGATCGGGGAGTACAGCCTTAAGGAACTGAAGCGGTACTATTTCCTTGCCCTCATACATGATAGGCTCGATAGATGTCATACCAACATTTTCGAGACACTTAAGGTGAGTGAGGTAGCTCTGACCGAATGTCATGAAGAAACGTATGCGCTTGATGCCCTTGATATTGAGAGCAAGTGATTCAAGTTCCTCGTGGTGGAGAAGGTACATGTCCTTTTCGCCGACACCCTTGAAGTTATAAACGCGCTTTATCTCCATTGGTTCAGTCTCAACCCATTTGCCGTCCTCGATGTAGCTTCCCTTAGCGGAGACTTCACGGATATTTATCTCAGGGTTGAAGTTTGTAGCGAAAGGATAACCGTGATCGCCGCCGTTGCAGTCGAGGATATCGATGTAGTTTATCTCATCGAACTGGTGCTTAATTGCATAAGCGGAGAACACACCTGTAACACCGGGATCAAAGCCGCTTCCCAGTAGAGCAGTAATGCCAGCCTTCTCGAACTTCTCACGGTAAGCCCACTGCCATTTGTACTCGAACTTAGCAGTATCAAGAGGCTCATAGTTTGCAGTATCAACATAGTGAGTCTTTGTAGCAAGACAAGCGTCCATTATAGTGAGGTCCTGGTAGGGGAGAGCGAGGTTAAGGACTACATCAGGCTTGTAGCTGTTGATAAGAGCAACAAGCTCGTCCACGTTATCAGCGTTGACCTGAGCGGTCTCGATAACGGTCTTTGTTGTGGGCTGAAGCTTCTCTTTCAGCGCGTCGCACTTGGACTTGGTACGGCTTGCTATCATGATACCCTCGAATACCTCGCTGTTCTGACAGCACTTGTGGATCGCTACGGAAGCAACTCCTCCGCAGCCGATGATCATACATTTTCCCATTTTGATTCCTCCGTATCTGAAAATATTACCTTTAAAGGCTGTAGTTTATTCCGGTAATGCAGTTCATATCGGTGATACAGACTGCTGATTCAACCGGTTATCATTGATTTTATGTATAAAGCAGAAATAAGCAGGCATATTCCGCTGACAGCAAAGAGAACGATCGCAAAAGTCTTTCCTGATGTTTCCTGCGGACAGTAGTAAGTCTGAGGATCGTCAGGGTTTACATAGAATTCTACGTTGTCACCCTCATGTAATTTGAGTTTTGAAGAGTATACTCTGCTCTGAGCTGTGTAATCCTGACCTTCATATGTATAGGAGTATACAGGTGCATATGTATTTCTGTCAGATGAGCTTGAAACTATATCTGTAACGATCGCAGTAGTTTCATATGTACACTCTTTTTTCAGCTTTGTGTCATTTTTCAGGAACAGAAATCCTGCAACGAAAGTAACTATTGCCATTACGATCATAACAGCTGTACTTGCGGGTTTTGATAATGTTGCATTTCCATGTGATTTAGTTATCATAACTGAACTCCTTTATAAAGATAGTATTGATATCAATACAGATGATTATCCATGCGGTATTTGATTACGGCATTTCTTATGAAAACATAGAGTCTGTCGATACCTGTAAACAGTGTAGCGATACCTGTGAAGAACAGGATGATAGAAATGATATATGCGATCCAGTGTATCTTCAGTGCGGACGCTGCGGCGTTTACATCATCGTACTTGGTATATTTATAACCCGAGATGTGCTGTGGTTCAGCGGTAGTGACTATATACTGCGCATACGGATCATAAGAGTTTTTGTTATTGTCATCATTGGGATCTATGGCACCCATTTTTGAGAACATATCTCTCGGATTGTCAGATAAAGTCTCGTCAGCGACATCATTGATGACCTTAAGAGTATTCTTGAACTCAGTCTTGAATGTAACGATACTTGTTACAAAGCAGAAGATAGAAGCGGCTAAATAGAAAGCGAAAGCATATTTTTTAGCCTTGTTGAATAAGGGCTCGTATTTTGCCAGCTTTTTCTTCAGAGTATCGGTCTTTTTAAATTTCTGTTCCGGGACAGGTTCAGTCATTTTTTCTGCGGAAGAGTTCTCGTCCTTTTTCTTTTCGGAAACAGTTTTACTCTTTTTTTCGGAAGAAGGACTGCTTTCAGCATTTTCTTTTTTGTCAGCAGCTTTTTTTACTGTCGGAGTATTATCTGCTGCAGTTTTAGTCTTATCAGCCTTAGCTTCAGAGACCTTGACTTCCGGTTTTTCTGCCTCTGCTTCAATAGTAGCCTTGACTTCTTTTGTGGTATTTTTCTGTTGGTTACTTGGTTTCTGAGAATGTTTTTTCTTTTTGTTTTTTGCCATTTGTATCACCTGAATTATTCAGAATTAGTGTGCTTTAAACTTAATTTTTATCTTTGAATCATCCTCCGGGGTATCAGCGACGTTTATCCTTCCGTTATCGTAGCTGATACTGTTGAGCTTACTCTTTATTTTTTTAAGCTTCAAGTATAAAGAGAGGATAAATGCTGCATACATGATCGGGAAGACCAATAATACGCCATAGAGAGAAATGTTTTTACTCTGCTTCGGATCGTAAAAATGTTCAGGATCGGAAGGATCTATTTTCAGGGCTACCTTTTCGCCAACGTTGTATTTAGGAGTTTGCGAGTAGACACGGCTCTGTACATTATAGGTCTTTCCGTCAAATTCGTAGGTAAAAACAGGCGCATATGACGGATCGCTGCTGAGATCATCCTTGTTCTTTATGTGACTGTCTTCGGGATAAGAGTACTCTGTCAGTGAAGTGACCTCAGCGGTGACATTTTCTGTACAGCCTTTACTGCTTCTTTCGCTCATTGTGGAGTTAAAAAGACTGGAAAGCACTAAATACGGCAGCAGTGAGACTATAAATCCGATAACGATCAGGACAATAAGAACTGCTTTTGCAGTAGGCGAGAGATCAAGAAGTTTCTTGAATTTCTCGTATTTGCCCATTAATGAAGCGACTTTCGGATCGTCGTTATAGTATTCCATGATCTGCCTCCTTTATGACATTGCAAGGAGCATCTCACGGATGATCTTGCAGGCAACGGCAGTAGAAACTCCGCTCTGATCGTATACGGGACTAAGCTCGTTTACATCACATCCTACGATATCAAGTTCACTGCAAACAAGTGTTACAGCTTTGCGCAGCTCGTCAAAGGTAACTCCGCCTGCCTCGGGAGTACCTGTACCGGGGAATACGGACGGATCGAGAACATCAAGGTCGAGGGTGAAGTAGACCTTCTTGCCTTTAAGCTTTTCAACAGTTTCTTCGAGTCCGTCAAAATTGAAGCGGTGCATTTCGGTATGCTCATCTGCAAATACGAACTCATCACGGTCGCCGCTTCTTATTCCGAACTGGAAGATATGGCCGTCACCGACTATCTCGTGGCATCTTCTGAGGACGCAGGCATGAGAGAGCTTCTGACCGAGGTAATCGTCACGGAGATCGGCGTGTGCATCGAAGTGGATGATATAGAGGTCGCTGAACTTGTCGCTTACAGCCTTTACAGAGCCGAGAGTAACAAGGTGTTCGCCGCCTATCATGAATGGTACTTTACCGTCCGAAAGTATCCGGTCCGAGCGGACCGATATGTCATCAATAGTACGTGTAACGCTTCCGAAGGGGAGCTCAAGGTCGCCGCTGTCGAAGTAGGAGTAGTCTACCATATCCTTATCCTGATACGGACTGTAGGTCTCTATGCCGAAGCTGTCATTCCTTATGGCAGAGGGACCGAATCGCGTACCGGGACGGAAGCTTGTAGTGCCGTCAAAGCCTGCACCGAAAAGCACGATCTTAGCGTCATCATAGCTGCTGTCGCAGGCGATAAAGGTCTGTACGTTATTATTCAACATCTCTGAGCATCTCCTCAACGTAATTTGGCAGGGCAAAAGCACCGTCATGCAGGTGCGGATTGTAGTATCTTGTCTGGAGTCCAAGCATGCTCCACTTCATACCGTTATGGTCGCGGACGGGATGGTACTTCTTTGAAGCGAATCCGAAGAGCCAGTGTCCGGAGGGATATGTGGGGATATGAGCCTGATACACTCTGCTTATGGGAAAACTGTCCACTATACGCTTATGGGAGCGCTGCATAGCAGCAGCATCCTCGTCATAGAAGGGGCTTTCATGCTGATTCACCATGATGCCGTCCTCTTTAAGAGCCTTGAAGCAGCTTCCGTAGAACTCCTTGGTGAAGAGTCCCTCTCCGGGACCGAAAGGATCGGTGGAATCGACGATAATAATATCGTATTTATCTTCACAGCGTCTTATGAACTTAACTCCGTCCTCGTAGTAGATGTGAACTCTTTCATCGTTCATACGGCAGGCAGTGGTAGGAAGGTACTTTTTGCTAACCTCTACCACAAGCTCGTCAATTTCAACGAGGTCAATGCTTTCAACGCTGTTATATCGGGTGAGCTCACGGATAACACCGCCGTCACCTGCGCCGATAACGAGTATATTTTTCGGATCGGGATGAACAGCCATCGGAACGTGAGTTATCATTTCATGGTAGATGAACTCATCTTTTTCAGTGAGCATCATATAGCCGTCAAGAGTCAGAAAGCGTCCGAACTCTTTCGATTCAAATATATCTATACGCTGGAACTCACTGTTTCCGCTGTACAGCTGACGGTCAACTTTAATAGAGAATTTTACATTCGGAGTATGGCGTTCTGTGAACCATAATTCCATAGGATAACCTCCTTACGGATCATTTGTGTTTTACAACGAGTCTGATAAAAATGGGAGTGAATATCAGTATAAGAATGAAACCGAGAATAAGGTCGAGAACAAGGGACTTTCCGAAATAGGGGAGAAAGGGGATGTGTCCGCCTTGTTTCTCAGCCATTCTGCAAGCGAAAATAATCATAGAGAGAACGATAACGGGAGTATAGATAAAGTCTGAGATCAGAGCATCAATACATCTTCCGCCCATGCTCTCTTCCGAGAACAGGAATTTATGCCTTAAGTCCGATGATATTTTTCTTACAGGTATAAGCAAACCAATGATGATACTGATTATAAAGCTTATAACGAAACTGATAATAAACCCGGGAAGTGAAAAATGTCCCGACATTATATTTCCGAGCAATGACATAAAGAAGCTCAGAGTACCTCCCATGAGCAGGCTCATTGTGACAGCGATTTTCTTATTATTCATAAAAACTCCTTTGAAAATGATATTTCGATCATTTTGTCAGGTCTGTTTGCGGTCAGATATCTTTATTTTTAGCTTTTTTCGGAGCGAGTTCTTCAGGTTTTGCTACATAACTTCTGACAACACTTCCGCAATCCATGCAAATTATGTGGTAGAGAGTCTGAGATTTTAAAATACGGCAGCTGCTTGTTACCGCACCTTGATATTGCTGTAATCCTTTGGTAAATTCAGTTCCCCCGCAAAAGGGACAATGATCGATAGTGATTTTTTTCAAATTCATCCTTCTTTCTGAAACGTTAAGTCATTATATTCAGATGTTCAAGTTCAAGGTCTTCGGTACCTGTCATCTGGCATCCTTTTTCCTTTGCATACTTTATATACTCGATTATCTCGGGAGTAATCAGCTCACCGGGAGCAAGTATCGGTATACCGGGAGGATAGCACATTACGAACTCTGTGCAGACCTTTCCCGCTGCTTCATCAAGCGGAACGGATACCTTGTCCGCATAGAAAGCCTTTCGGGGAGCCTCGGATACTATGGGAGCTATATACTCGTGTGAGAGCATGTTAGCTTCGGTCTTGCCGAAGCGACGGCGTATCTCAGCCATAGCGCTTATGAGTCTTTCAATGTCGCGTTTTCTGTCGCCGACGGAGATATATGCGAGAATGTTGCCGAGGTCGCCGAACTCTATCTGTATATCGTACTCATCACGGAGCAGGTCATAGACTTCGATACCTGCAAGACCGATCGGCAGAGTGAAAACGCTGAGCTTTGATACATCGAAGTCGAAAACGCTGTCGCCGTTTATAAGTTCACGGGAATAAGCGTAATAACCGCCGATATTGTTGATCTCTTCTCTTGCGTACTCAGCCATTTCAACAGTCTGTGCGAATATCTCACGTCCGCTTAGAGCAAGACGCTTTCTGGAGATGTCAAGACTTGAAAGCAGGAGATAGGATGCGCTTGTAGTCTGAGTAAGGTTGATTACCTGACGCATGTAGTCGGGGTTTATATTCTTTCCCATAAGCAGGAACGAACTCTGGGTAAGGCTTCCGCCTGACTTGTGCATACTTACTGAAGCACAGTCCGCACCTGCCGCCATAGCGGTAACGGGGAAATTCTCGCCGAAATAGAAGTGAGTACCGTGAGCCTCGTCCACAAGGACAAGCATACCGTGAGCGTGAGCAAGTTCTGTTATCCTTCTGAGGTCGGAGCAAATACCGTAGTATGTTGGATTGTTGACCATTACAGCCTTGGCATCGGGGTTTTCACGAATAGCCTTTTCTATCTGCTCGGTAGTCATACCGAGGGCGATGCCGAGCTGTTCATTGACATCGGGATCAACGTAAACAGGTACAGCTCCCGTAAGGATAAGGGCGTTGATAGCACTTCTGTGTACATTTCTCGGCATGATTATCTTATCGCCGCTTTTGCAGGCGTACATTATCATGCTCTGTACAGCCGAGGTAGTACCTCCCACCATGAAGAAAGCGTATGCTGCACCGAAAGCATCGGCAGCGAGTATTTCAGCATCCTTGATAACAGAAACCGGGTGACATAGATTGTCGAGAGGTTTCATGGAGTTAACGTCAACGTTCATGCAGTCCTCGCCGAGAAATTCGGTAAGCTCCATATTGCCTCTGCCGCGTTTATGTCCGGGCACGTCGAAGGGGACAACTCTCATGCGGCGGAATTTCCGCAGAGCCTCGTATATAGGTGCATTAACCTGAGAAAGATCCATTTCCGAACACATTCCTTCCGCTGAATATTTCGATCATTTCCTTCCTGAGAGAGTTGGTTATATCCAGTCTGCTTCTGGGTGGAAGCTCTCTCACGTCGGTATTGAAGAGGTAGTTCTGAAGAACTATCTCCTTGATGAGCATTTTCGTGTGGAACATATTTGCCTGATAGACATTTATATCCACAGCATCGTATTTATCAAGTATCGACTCGTCTATATAGTTCTGGATAGAAGTTATATCGTGGTCGATGAATATTTTTTCGCCGTCAAGGTCACGGGTGAAGCCTCTTACGCGGTAATCCATAGTGATGATATCGGAATCGAAGCTGCCGATGAGGTAATCAAGAGCGGTAAGCGGAGTAATTTTGCCGCAGGTAGCAACGTCTATATCAACACGGAAAGTAGCGATACTTGTATCAGGGTGATACTCGGGATAGGTGTGTACCGTAACATGACTCTTATCGAGATGAGCAACAGTCTCAGAACCGCCTGCAGGTACCATAGTATCATCGGCAATAAGGAAGGTAGCTGAAGCGCCCTGAGGATCGTAATCCTGTCTTGACACGCTGAGGACCTGAGCACCAATCATCTCAGTCAGGTGAGTCATTATATCCGTGATACGTTTCGAGTTATACGCCTCATCAACATAAGCTATATATTCGAGCTGAGCCTTCGGAGTCTTGGCGTAACAGACATCATAGATATTGAAGCTCAGCGATTTGGTAAGATTATTGAATCCATAGAGTTTAAGTTTATTTTCCATAAAACACCTCACAAAAAATGCACATACAGGCTTCATCAACCTATATGTGCATGAATTTAGCTTAAACCGGCAGAATTCATAATGGTTTCAGAGTCTATATAAGCAAGATACTACCCTTTACTACTCTTATTGACCTTTCACAAGCTGATGATAACTTATAAAAATGTATCGACGTCTGGTCGAATCAATAAGGCAACAGAAGTTGCCAGCCGAATTAACGGCGGTCGGCATTTGACCCGGCTGTCCGTATGGCCTTGACTCCTGAAAATGGAGTGGTCAAAAAATCTTGCTCTGAAACAAATAGCTTCTTCTGCAATAATAATAATTTTATCATAAAACGCGAAATTTGTCAAGTGTTTAAAAGTGTTTTTTAGTATGGTGAAATGTATAAAGAAAAGGGCGGAACCAAAGTCCGCCCTTCCTGCATTAACCAATCCAATATTTTACCGGTAGAAGACATTATCTGTCCGATTTTACGTCCTTATCTTCGCTTATCATCTGAAGGATACCATTTGCTTTTTCAAGCAGAGCATTGAGTGTTTCTCTTTCTTCATCTGTGAGCTGACGATTATTGATTATGTTAAGAACATCGATGTAGTAGGAAACATTTGCATTTATTTCTTCATACCAGTGCTGACCACCTGTTTTCGCCTCATTTTCAAGATCATCCAGCCAGCTGAAATAATAATCTTTCAGATAGTACTGAGTACAGATGTAAGGCGCATCAACAGAAAGTTCCAGACCGTCTTCGGAAGAGACCTTTATAATGTTGTCCTCAATTCTGTCCGGAGCAAGAATGATGCAAAGCTCTTCTTCCGGATCGTTGTATGAAGAAAGTGAGAATTTCGGTACGTTGAGCGTGGAAACTATACCCTGCGGTCCGACACCTTTTTTATAGAGTTCGGTGGTAATGGAATCGTATGTCGGAAAAGTGTTTGACGATATATAATTGTGGACAGGGTACAGTGACCACATAGACGGCCTGTCAGGATTTGCTTCTGCTTCGACGATTTTTTCGCTGTTGAACAACGACTCGTTCTCGGAGGGCATTGCCGAATTACCGTCACGATATACCGATGAATTCCAGCTGTTCTGTCTTTTTCCCGTGTCGAAGATACTTCCGTCGGGAGCATATGAGATGATATCATAGAAATAATCGTTCTGAGAACGGTCAACACCGTGTCCGTAGAAAAGAGTTGTTTTGACAGGTATAAGTTTGTTATCCGAACTGAAGTAGTTTGAGAAAGTTGTTTCAGCAAGTGTTATAGCATTGCCTTGCGGATCGCTGAGATTGTTATGATTGTTTTCGCTGCAGTAGTTGTCGAGTATGGTGTATATATCATTGGTATTGTCGTAAAAATCGTTTCCGTCCGCAGGCGTATCATGTACCTTGACCGCAGAATCTGCGATAGCGATGAAGTTTTCCTCCGAGAAGTTATTTCCGACGTACTCTACAGCGTACATCTGTTCGGTCTGTATCCAATCTATTGTTTTTACGAAGATCCTTACCCTGACATCGTCCGTTGAGTTCGCAAGTGAACCGCCTTTCACGGAAGAGAGATCGTTGTTCTCAAATGGACAGCAGTTGAATGGTGTAACAAGCAGATCGTACTTTGAGTAGTATTCGAGTGAAACGTCATAGCTGTAATAGGTGTTGTTTTCTGTTTCGACCTTGAATTCTGCGAGTATACTGCTGTAGGATGATTGAGGCGTAGATATTTCGCACATAAGTCTGTCAATGAGACCTGTTTTGGGGATAAGTGTGATACAAACCACAGCGGCAGCAATTGCTGAAAATGCCTTTATTACCGATATGTGTTTACGTTTTCCTGTGATGTTTTCGAGATCGCTGATAACGAATTCGTCATTTGAATGATACTGTTCGATCTTCGGAAAGGCGCGTGAAGAGATCTTGTCGAAGCAATCCAGAGATGCTGACATTTCATTCATTTTATCCTTTAATTTCTTTTCGATTTTCTGATCTCTGTCAAAGTCATTATTCATTATCAACACCTGCCTTTTCCTGTAGAATTGCTATTGCCTTTTTATATCGTGATTTAACTGTTGATTCGGGACATTTCATTATTCTGGCGATCTCTTTGAAGGTCATTTCGCTGCAGCATTTTAAAATGACCGTTTGTTTCTGTTTATCATTAAGATGTTTGAGCATCTGATTGATGAATATGCTGTCCTCGACTGTCTTATCAGCCTCGCCGTAGCTTTGAATGAAGTAATCACTGTCTTCACGTTTGAACTTACGGCGCATTTCGAGAGCAACATTGCGGGCTATACGATGAATGAAACCCTTGCCGTCACCTCTTTTGGGATCGAACTTTTTTACCTGAGAAAGCCTTACGAAGGTCTCTATTACGCAGTCCTCCGCCAGTTGATAATCGGAAGTAATTGCAAACGCCAGAGCAAAAACGCTGTTCTTGAACATATTGTAAAGAGTTGAGAGACTTTCCTTTGATCTGGTACAGGAAATGATGAGATCGTTCACTGATACATCGTTTGTTTCAGATACTTTGTTAGTTTCATCTGAAGCGTATAATTGTTTTTCCTGTTTTTTGATATATAGGTTTAAAATGGCGTTGTCACCTCCGACTAACTGATTGTGGTCAGACAACATTTTGGTTCACTCCCTTTTCGGCAAGGTAATACCTGCAAGTATTTTTGACGGTTGGACCGTCAGTTTTGAAAGCTTTCATATACAAGTGTAATCAGAGGGCAAAAAAGACGAAAAAACTGAAAAAAATTTTGTAAGTGCTTTCTAACAGCTTAAAAACAGGCTGAATTCGGACTTTTTTAGCAGTATTGTAAGTAAACCTTAGTTAACAAAGGTATCTGACTGACAGTTTATTTTGTCCTATTATAGCATGAAATTAATTTTATTTCAAGAAATATTCGGAAATGAGTTGACAAATGGGGCAGAATGTGATATATTAACATATGAACAATCGTTCATATTTAAGAAAGGGTTGATCATGTGGAAAAAAGATACGAGATCAGGAATCTCTGCTGTGCTAACTGCGGCAGTAAGATAGAAGCAGCAATAAACAAGCTTGAAGAAGTCGAGTCCGCTGTTCTTAATTTTCCGATGAAGAAGATCATTATAAATGGTGAACATTCAGAAACACTGCTTGAAAAAATCAACAAGATAGCAAGATCGATCGAGCCTGATTCTGTTATTGTTCCTATAGAAGATAAGCGTCATCATCACCACCACCATGACGAGGAGTGCGGATGCGGAGAACATGAGCATCATCACCACCATGACGAGGAGTGCGGATGTGAGGAACACGAGCATCACCACCACCACCATGACGAAGAGTGCGGATGCGAAGAACACGAGCATCATCACCATCACCATGATGAAGAGTGCGGATGTGAGGAACACGAGCATCATCACCACCATGATGAAGAGTGCGGATGTGAGGAACACGAGCATCACCACCACCACCATGATGAAGAGTGCGGATGTGAGGAACACGAGCATCACCACCACCACCATGATGAGAAGTGCGGATGTGAGGGACACGAACATCATCACCACCACGATGAAGAGTGCGGATGTGAGGAACACGAACATCACCACCACCATGATGAAGAATGCGGATGCGGTGAACACGAGCATCATCATCACCATCACGGCGCTGCTGAGAAAACAGTTAAGTATACAATAAATAATCTGGACTGCGCTCATTGTGGTGCAAAGATAGAAGAAGCACTCAATCACCTGGACGGTATTGAATCCGCTCAGCTTAACTTCCCGATGAAGACAATAACTCTTCACGGTGTAATTACTGATGATACACTTCGCATAATCAACGAAAAGGCAAACGAGATAGAACCGGGAGTCGAGATAATTCATCTCAAGACCGGCAAGGGCAAGCGCTTTGTTATCAATAATATGGACTGTGCTCACTGCGGCGCAAAGATCGAAGAGGCTCTTAATCACCTGGACGGCATCGATTCTGCTCAGCTTAACTTCCCAATGAAGATCATGACTATATGCGGAAATATTGACGATCACATGATAGAACTCATCAACAAGGCCGTAAATGACATCGAACCGGGAGTTGAAATAGTTCCTGAGACAACATCATCCGAGAGTGTAAGCAGATCGGTTGAAGCTGAGGAAAGCGGTCTTAAAAAGGAAATAGTTCCTGTTATAATAGGAGTAGTTCTTTTTGCTGCAGCAGTTATTTTAAGCAAGACTACATCTTTAAAGCTGTTGTATATCATTCTCTTTGTAGCGGCATATCTTGTACTTGGTAAGGGCGTTCTTATACAGACCTGGAAAAACATCAAGGTAAAGAACTTCTTTGATGAAAACTTCCTTATGACTGTGGCTACTATCGGAGCTTTTGCACTTGGAGAATACTCGGAAGCAGTCGGCGTAATGCTGTTCTTTAAAATAGGTGAGCTTTTTGAGGAGTATGCAGTTTCCAAGAGCCGAAAGGCTATAACCGATATTGCAGAACTCAGAGTTGATGAAGCAGATGTACTGCAAAACGGTGAATTTGTACGTATCCATTCAGACGATATAGAGATAGGGGACATCCTGAGGATAAAGGCAGGAGAGAGAATAGCTGTTGACGGCGTAGTTGAGTCGGGCGATTCACGAATAGACACTTCAGCAGTTAACGGCGAGCCCGTACCTGTTGCAGTTCATAAGGGTGATCAAGTTATGTCGGGCTGCATAAATCAGGCGGATACATTTACTCTGAGAGCTACAGCAGCTGCCGAAGATTCAATGATAGCGAAGATAGCAAGAGCTGTCGAGGACGCTTCAGCATCAAAGCCGAAGGTCGACAGGTTCATAACACGTTTTTCAAAGGTGTATACACCGATAGTTATAGCAGTTGCTGTTTTAACAGCAGTTTTAGGCTCAGTGATAACACACGATCCTGCAAAATGGATATACTCGGCACTTACTTTCCTGGTAATCAGCTGTCCCTGTGCGCTGGTACTCAGTGTTCCGCTGGCATACTTCTCTGGTATCGGAGCAGCTTCAAAGCTTGGTATCCTGTTCAAGGGCGGAAGTGCAGTTGAGTCACTTGGAAAGGTAAAGACTATCGCATTCGATAAGACAGGTACTCTCACAAACGGCAGTTTTGAAGTTACAAGCTGTGATACATTCGGAGGAATGAACAGCGAGGAGCTTCTCAGGATATGTGGAAGCTGTGAGCAGTCCTCAACTCATCCTGTGGCTGAAAGCATTGTATCAGCGTGCAGAAAGAAGGATATGAAGCTCAGCGAACCTGAAAAGGTAACTGAATTCGCAGGCAGGGGAGTCGGAGCAGTTCTGGAGGGAAGAAACATTCTCTGCGGCAACGAAAGACTGATGAAGGAAAACGGTATAGCTTTACCTGACAGCGGAAATATTTCGGGAAGCGTAGTATATGTTGCCTGCAACGGAAATATCGAAGGCAGGATAGTGGTTTCGGACTCTGTAAAGTCCACATCAGCAGAAGCGGTTTCTCAGTTGAATTCAATGGGACTCAGTACAGTTATGCTGACAGGTGACAAGACGGCAAATGCTGAAGTTATTGCAAATGAGCTTGGAATCGGCACAGTTAATGGCGACCTTATGCCTGACGGAAAGCTTGCAGAGATAGGCAGGATACGTCAGGAGAGCGGTGCAGTAATGTTTGTTGGTGACGGAATCAATGATGGTCCCGTACTGGCAGGAGCTGATGTAGGCGGCGCTATGCAGACAGGTGCGGACCTTGCACTTGAAGCCGCTGACGTAGTGTTCATGAGTTCAGAGCCTGAGTCAGTTGTTAAAGCAAAGCGTATATCCGATAAGACACTGAGGATATCCTACGAAAACATTATTTTCGCACTTGTGATAAAAGCGGCAGTTCTTGTTCTCGGACTTCTCGGCCACCCGAATATGTGGCTTGCAGTATTTGCCGATTCGGGAACAGCGATGCTTCTAATACTGAATTCGATCCGTGCCCTTAGCACAAAGCAGTACTCCAAAACTGCATAACAGCAAATAAAAAGCGGTACTCATGGAAGTTATTCCACGGGTACCGCGTATTTTATATCATAAAAGCGAAGCGTTATGATATAATTGTCCGATATGCAGGGAGCAGATCAGAGATCTGCGTATCTGCAAGGACATTCAGATAAATATATAATGAATGCTTTTGCATTCATTATATCATATAGTTGTTATATCTATAAGTTCAACGTCATTTATGGTCCTGCCGGATTCAAGTACCTTTGCAAGAGCCTTAGCCGTATCGATAGCTGTAAGACTGCATATCGAACGTTCTATGGACTTCCTTCGCATCTTTACCGAGTCTCTCTCAGGAAGACGTCCCTTTGCGGAAGTAGAGATAACATAGTGTATCTTTCCGCTTTCAAGGAGGGTAACTGCATTAGGTTCACCCTCACTTATCTTACGCACAAGGTGAGCGGCTATCATATTTCTGTGGAGTACGCTCTGAGTGCCTGATGTAGCGTAAAGCTCGAATCCCATACGCTCGAACTTATCTGCAATAGGCAGTATCTCCTGTTTATCGGCATCACGTACCGATATAAGGACTCCGCCCTCACGTTTCAGGTCAAAGCCTGCGGCGATAAGTCCCTTAAGAAGGGCGTCCTCGAGGTTTCTTCCGATACCGAGACACTCACCTGTGGATTTCATCTCAGGTCCGAGCATAGTATCAACATCCGTGAGCTTCTCGAAGGAGAATACAGGTACCTTTACAGCAACGTAATCGCCTGCGGGATAGAGACCGCTTTCGTAACCCATATCCTTAAGCTTAGCGCCGAACATTATCTTTGTGGCAATATCAACCATAGGGATACCTGTTACCTTGCTGATGTAGGGAACTGTTCTTGAAGAACGGGGGTTGACCTCGATAACGTAAACTTCATGGTTGTAAACAACGTACTGGATGTTTACAAGACCGATAACGTTGAGTTCCTTTGCAAGAAGACGAGTATACTCAACGATGATTCGCTTTATACGGTCTGAAAGGTGCTGTGCGGGGTAAATTGAGATAGAGTCACCTGAGTGAACGCCTGCACGTTCGATATGCTCCATGATACCCGGGATAAGGAAATCCTCACCGTCGCATATAGCGTCAACCTCGACTTCGGTTCCCATCATGTACTTGTCGATGAGTACGGGATTCTCGATATTGTGGCTCATGATGATGCCCATATACTCGATGATATCAGCCTTTGAGTGAGCGATTATCATGTTCTGTCCGCCGAGTACGTATGAAGGACGCATAAGAACAGGGTACCCCAGTGATTCAGCGGCTTCGATAGCTTCTTCCGTATTCATTACGGTGTGACCTGCAGGACGAGGTATGCCGCACTTTTCAAGTATTTCATCGAAACGCTCTCTGTCCTCTGCGGCATCTATCATGTCTGCGGAAGTACCGAGTATCTTTACGCCCATGTCAGAGAGATGACGAGTGAGTTTTATAGCGGTCTGACCGCCGAACTGTACAACAACACCGTAAGGCTTTTCGGTCTCGATGATAGAAGCCACATCCTCCTTTGTCAGAGGATCGAAGTAAAGACGGTCGCCTGTATCGAAGTCGGTGGAAACTGTTTCTGGGTTGTTGTTGCAGATAACAGCTTCATAGCCGAGTTCCTTAAGAGTCCATACACAGTGAACGGAGCAGTAGTCGAACTCGATACCCTGACCGATACGTATAGGTCCCGAACCGAAAACTATTACCTTCTTTTTGCCTGTATTCTGATGCTCTATGAACTCAGCGGCCTCATTTTCTTCATCAAAAGTGGAGTAGAAGTAAGGCGTTTCAGCCTTGAACTCGCCTGCACAGGTATCGACCATTTTGTAAACGGCACTCTTGTGCTTGGGACACTTCTGACCTGAAAGGCGTTCGATAGTGCTGTCGAGGTAGCCGTACTGTTTTGCGATATCGTACTTTTCCTCGGTAAGTTCGCCGTCAGCAAGCCATTTTTCAAGCTCTACAAGGTTCAGCAGCTTATAGAGGAACCAGTTATCTATCATGGTTATCTCGTGTATCTCCTCGGGAGTTATACCGCGTTTCAGAGCCTCGAAGACACAGAATGAGCGTTCGTCATCGATGTCATGGAGCTTAGCTCGAACCTCATCATCGCTCAGCTTTGTGAACTTCTTGAGAGTCATTGTATCGATACCAAGCTCGATAGAACGGACTGCCTTCATCATAGCCTGTTCAAAGCTTGTACCGATAGCCATAACTTCTCCCGTAGCCTTCATCTGAGTGCCGAGAGTACGCTTGGCGTATACAAATTTATCGAATGCCCATTTCGGGAACTTGATCACAACGTAGTCCAGTGCAGGTTCAAAGCAGGCGTAAGTCTTTCCTGTGACCTGATTTATTATCTCGTCAAGAGTGTAGCCGATAGCGATCTTAGCGGCAGTCTTTGCTATAGGATAACCTGTAGCCTTTGAAGCGAGAGCAGACGAACGTGAAACACGGGGATTGACCTCGATAACAGCGTACTTAAAGCTTGTTGGATGAAGTGCGAACTGACAGTTACAGCCGCCTTCTACTTTAAGCTCCTTAATGATGTTGATAGCAGCTGTACGGAGCATCTGATACTCTCTGTCGCTGAGGGTAACAGCGGGAGCGATAACTATACTGTCACCTGTGTGAACACCGACAGGATCGAAATTCTCCATAGAACATACGGTTATTACATTTCCCTTTGCGTCACGGATAACCTCGAACTCTATCTCCTTCCAGCCGCTGATGCACTTCTCAACGAGTATCTGAGTGATAGGGGAGAGTCGCAGTCCGTTTGTAGCGATCTCGTGGAGTTCTTCCTTTGTATTTGCGATACCGCCGCCTGTACCGCCGAGGGTGAATGCAGGGCGGACGATAACAGGATAGCCGATAACTTCAGCGAAGTCCATAGCGTCATCTACATTTTCAACGACCTTTGAAGGGATACAGGGTTCGCCTATCTTTTCCATAGTGTCCTTGAAAGCCTGTCTGTCCTCAGCCTTGTGGATAGTTTCGGGATCAGCACCGAGGAGCTTGACGTTATGGGAATCAAGGAAGCCTTCCTCTGCAAGCTGCATGGAAAGAGTAAGACCTGTCTGACCGCCGAGTGTGGACAGCAGGCTGTCGGGCTTTTCAATTTCAATTATGCGCTTGATAACGTCGAGAGTAAGAGGTTCGATGTAGACCTTGTCTGCCATAGCCTTGTCGGTCATAATGGTAGCAGGGTTAGAGTTTACGAGAACTACTTCCAGTCCTTCCTGTTTGAGCGCACGGCAGGCCTGTGTGCCTGCGTAGTCGAATTCGGCAGCCTGACCGATAACGATCGGGCCGGAGCCGATAACAAGTACCTTTTTTATATCATTTCTGAGTGGCATTTCTATTACCTCCAAATTAACAGCAAGTATCATTGTAGGGAACGGCGCCCTCGCCGTTCGATAAAATATATCACTTATGCGGAACGCCGAGGGCGGCGTTCCCTACTGATCATTTTTTACTCATCGTTTTTACGAAGTCGTCAAACAAATACGATGTGTCAAGCGGACCGCCGTGTGCTTCGGGGTGGAACTGAACAGTAAATGCGTTGACGGAGGTATAGCGTATGCCTTCACAGGTCTTATCGTTTGCGTTGATATGGGAAACATGTCCCACAGAAGGATCGATGCTGTCACCGATAACAGCGTAGCCGTGGTTCTGGCTCGTAACGTATGTCAGACCGCTTTCAATGTCGATAACAGGCTGATTTGCGCCGCGGTGACCGTATTTCAGCTTCTCGGTCTTACCGCCGTTTGCAAGAGCCATGAGCTGATGACCGAGACAGATGCCGAATATCGGTATACCGAGCTTTTCGATTTCTTTGATATTGTCGATTATTTCAACATTTTCCGCAGGATCTCCGGGGCCGTTCGAGAACATTATGCCGTCGGGAGCTATAGCCTTTACTTCCTCAGCTGTTGTGTAAGCGGGGACTACTATGACTTCACATCCGCGCTTTACAAGTTCCTGACGGATATTGCGCTTGTAGCCGAAGTCGAAAAGGACTACCCTGAACTTCTTCTCATCTGGGGTATATGTAAGAGTGTCCGAATTAGTTACGCTCCTGACCGCATCCCTTACAGAGAAAGCACGGATCTTTTCAAGAAGCTCGTCCTTTTTAGCATAAACATCTTCGGTAGTGATAACACCGTTCATAACACCTACCTCACGGATGATACGTGTAAGGCGGCGTGTATCGATGTTGTGTATACCGATTATGTTGTGTTCGATGAGAAAATCGTTCACATTTCCCTCACAGCGGAAGTTTGAAGGAGCATTGCACCACTCCCTTACGATATAGCCGCTGACGTAGGACTTAGCGGACTCGTTGTCCTGAGAATTTACGCCGTAGTTTCCTATAAGGGGAAAGGTCTGTGTAACGATCTGACCGTAGTAGCTGGGATCGGTGAGAGTTTCCTGAAAGCCTGTAACTCCTGTAGTGAAGACAACTTCACCGATCACTGTACCCTTGGCGCCGAAGCTTCTGCCCTCGAACACCTGTCCGTCGGCGAGCATAAGGTAAGCTTTTTCGCCCATGTTGAATAATGACATTTTAGTAGTCCTCCTTGAAATGAAAAATAGAGGTTAAGAAGTATATGAACATCCGAACGCCATTGTACGGATGATACTGTATATCAACGGACCATAGTCCGCATTGATCACTTTAAGTTAATGTACTGAGTAATATCGTCTCTCATGCGGATAACTTCTCTTCTTGCAGCCTTAGCGAAGTCGCGCTCGTCGCACTCTTCCTTCTTGTAAGCGCACATAACTGCACGGGAGGAGTTTACGATAGCGCCGAGACCATTCTCGTCGAATCCGCCCTTAAGACCTTCTGCGCCGCCGCCCTGAGCGCCGTATCCGGGAACAAGGAACATAGTGTGCGGAAGTCTCTGTCTGAGTTCTGTGAGCATTTCGGGGTATGTAGCACCAACAACGGCACCAACATCGGAGTAGCCGAATTTGCCGATAGCTTCCGATCCCCATTTTTCGCACATATCACCCATTGCTTCGTAGATAGTGCGTCCGTCAGCGAGTTTCATATCCTGAAGCTCACCTGATGAAGGGTTGGAAGTTTTTACCAGTACGAAAATACCTTTATCGCGCTCACGGCAAACCTTAAGAAGTGGGTTGATGCCGTCCGAACCGAGATAACCGTTAACTGTGAGAGCATCAGCACCGAAAGCCTCGATATCGTTCTCGCCTACAGCAGTAACACCGATGTGAGCGTTTGTATAAGCCTCCATAGTAGCGCCGATATCGTTTCTCTTGCCGTCTGTCATAACGAACATGCCGTTGAGCTTTGCATAGCGGATAGTTTTTTCGAGGGTTCTTATGCCGTAGTGACCGTACATCTCATAGTAAGCAGCCTGCGGCTTGATAGCAGGGACAATATCGTGTATCTCGTCGATAATAGCCTGATTGAAGTCGAATATAGCCTTTGCAGCAGCTTTAAGAGTCCAGCCGTCGTTATCGAGGTAGCGGCGCTTGATAAAATCAGGCACATATTCAAGCTTCGGATCGAGACCTACTACAGTAGGGTTCTTCTTTTCTATGATCTTTTCAATAAGTCTGTCAAATGACATATTTTTCTCACCTTTCGTCGTAGCGTATTTTTCCTTTGGATATAGTAACAAGAGCTTTACCCGTAAGAGTCATGCCCTTGAAAACCGTATTATGTGATTTGGAATGGAGCTTATCGGGGTCTACAGTCCACTTCCTGTTTATGTCAGCGATAACAAGGTCAGCCGCAGAGCCTTCACGTATTGAAGGTACTTCAAGACCGAGTATCTTTCTTGGGTTTGCACTCATAAGCTCAACGACCTTGTTAAGAGTTATCTCACCTGTATGGTAGAGAGCTGTAAGAGTTGCGGCAAGAGAAGTTTCAAGACCGACAACACCGTTCGGAGCTTTTTCAAAGTCGGCCTTTTCCTCAGCTGTGTGAGGAGCATGATCGGTAATGATGCAGTCTATAGTGCCGTCCTTTATAGCGTCTATGATAGCACGAACATCCTCGGGCGTTCTCAGGGGAGGGCTCATTCTGTAATCCGCATCACGCTTTTCAAGGAGCTTATCCGTAAGCATGAAATAGTGTGGAGCTGTCTCGCAGGTCACTTTAACTCCTCTGGACTTTGCAAAGCGTATCATAGCGGCGCTTCCCTCAGTGCTTACGTGGCAGATATGTATTCTTGCGTTGACAGAGGAAGCAAGGATCATTTCTCTTGCAGTGATGTAATCCTCGGAAGCACGGTCCATTCCTTTGACTCCGAGTTTTGCGGAGGTCTCACCTTTGTTGATTATACCGCCGTTGATAATGTTCAGATCCTCACAGTGTGAAGCTACAAGCAGGCCATTCTTGTTGGAGAGTTCGAGTGCCTGACGCATCTGCTCAGCATTTTCAACAGGTCTGCCGTCATCGGAGATACAGATGCAGCCTGCGGCTTTAAGTGCATCATAGTCACAGAGCCCATTTCCGCACATACCGCCTGTTATGCAGCCCACGGGATAGACTTCAACGCCCGTATCCTTTGACTTGTCTATGATATAGCGGATAGTATCGGGGTTATCGCATGGCGGCTTGGTGTTCGGCATTGCAAGGACTCCCGTAACACCGCCTGCAAGTGCAGCGGCACAGCCTGTCAGGACATCTTCCTTGTGGGTGAGTCCCGGATCACGGAAGTGGACATGCATATCGAACAGGGAAGGCATAAGTACAAGACTGTTTCCGTCGATGACTGTATCGGCAGATTCTGCGATATTGTTTCCTACCTTTGCGATAATACCGTCACTGATGAGTACATCAGTGACCTTATCGCATTCTGTATCAACTGCACGTATGTTTTGTATGAGGATTGATGACATAAAAACCTCCGATCGTAGTGTATGTTTATTTTTGTTCTTTCAGGAAGATAGCCACACTGTCAGAGCCGTCAAGCTCAGTGACAGATACCTTTACCACCTCGCTGTGGGAGGTAGGAAGGTTTTTGCCCACATAGTCGGGACGTATAGGCAGTTCACGGTGACCACGGTCCACGAGTACAGCGAGCTGTATCGAGCGGGGTCTGCCGCGTTTTATAAGAGCATCAATAGCAGCACGAACGCTTCTTCCCGTAAAAATGACATCATCCACAATGATAACATTCTTGTCCCTTACGGGGAAAGATATATCCGTTTCATCCTGAGGTATATCATCTGTTTTGTCGTCACGGTAGGGAGTAATATCGAGTGTACCGAACGGCACGTCGTTATTTTCAAGCTCCATTAGTTTAGCGGCAATACGTTTACCGAGGGGAGCGCCCCTTGAAAGTATGCCGACTATGCAGATATCATCCGTACCCTTATTGCGCTCGATTATCTCATAGGAGATACGCGCGATAGCACGTCCCACAGCCTTGTCGTCCATAATTATGCGTTTTTCTTCCATAGCTGACTCCTGAATAAAAAATACCCGCCTGCAATGACAGACGGGTAAAAGCTTTTTATTGTACACGCACAGAAATACACAGCTATAGTGAAGCTGTTGTGCATAATATACGATTGCTTCTAAAATCAAACCGCCTTGTCAACCTCACAGGATCGAATTAAAGGATATTTGTAATAGACTTTATATATTATATCACATACAGAATGATTTGTCCAGTGATTTCAGAAAAATTACAAAATGTTAACATTTGACATCGGGACTGCTGTCAAAGTATCATGCAGTTCACTCGGTTTTTGTGGTGAAATCTGGAAATGTGGTTGCTTTTCCGAGAACATATCCGTTAAGGAGGACAAGGTCATTTATATTAACTTCACCGTCTCTGTCAGTATCGGCAGATATCTTTTCATAGTCATCTTCAAAGCCGTCTGTAAGACCGTGACGAGCGGAGACCAGGTCGAAGGTGTTTATTTTACCGTCCCCGTTTACATCGCCCATAATGATAACGGGAGCAGGTCCTGCACCTTCTATTTCGGTGCCTGCCTGTGCGCCGACAGCATCATCGATGAAGAAATCGCATGTGCCTGAATCTGTTTCCGCATAGATATACAGGTCGGATGCGTCCTGAGGGATAGTGAACTCCTTGTTTGCAAGCTGTATCCATTTGCCCTTTACTGCTGTACCCGAGGCGATCTTTTCATAGTGAGCAACATCCTCTGAGTCGTTATACTGCAAAGTAAGGTGGAAAAGTTCGGAAGAAGGACCTTCCCTGTAGCAGATATTTGTGCTGAAGCTGTATGTCTCACCCGGTCTGAAAGCGGAGCTGAGAGGGAGAGAAGTACCGTTCCATGCGGAAGTTCTTTCGGTTACAGCAAGAGCCTTCTGACCTGAGAAAGAAGCTATATCACTTACTGCAACAGCTGCGGGACCTCGTCCAGTCCATTTTTCCGTACCGTTTTCAAAGCTGCTGCGGAAATATAACCCGTTCTCATCGGGAACGATAACTGTAGGTGCGTTCCATTCTGTTCGGCTGTAGTCGAAGAAATCGAAGTCAGCGTGACCGCCTGTGCTGGAGGTCGCAAAGCTGTATATCGCACTTCTGTAGCCTGTGAACATTTTCAGGTCATAGGTCATACTGAGTTCTTCACCGAGCTTAGTCCAGTCCGAACCGTTGTAGGAATAATAGAAATTGGCCTTGTCGATATTATTTGATGAACTCATATCGCTCTTGATATCGTTGAACTTGAAATCCACCTTGAGGTAGATCTCATCGCCGTTGAGAGGAGCTTCTTCGATTATTTTTTCACGGCTGTCGGTGATTGCGGAGTTGCCTGAATATCCGCCGTTCTTTGCCATGTATACTTTTTTGTTGCCGTTTCCGTCAACATATACGCCTATATTTCCGTAATTGAACTGGAAAGCTGAAAGACCGGCATGATCTCCGGGTTTCAAGCCTGATGCGTCCATTTTCACGATGCTGCTGCAAGCAGGACCTTCGGTACGCATAGTAAGTGTATTACGGGCGTTGAGCAGGTCTGTAGCTTTATTGTTGTTGTGCAGTCTGAGCCAGCCGCTTCGCTCTGTAACGGACCATGACTTATTATCGGGATTGTGGTTCCACTGCCATTCCAGTTTCAGTTTATCCGAATCGTAGCTGAAATCATCCGATACAGCGAGGGAAGTACCTGCGATATCTCCGTCGATCTCAAAAGTAACGGGAGCCTTGCCGTTAACGCCCATTATGGGCCAGCCATTCTCCCATGTTACGGGAACGAGTACGGGTATACGTCCTACAGCGCCGTGATCCTGGAACAGCATACCGTACCATTTGCCGTCGGGAGTATCCACGATACCGCCCTGAGCAGCACCGCTTCCGTAAGAACCTACACCCGAGTTGAGGACGGTCTTGCTTTCGTAATTGCCGAGGAGTTCCTTGGAGCGGTAGCATATCTCTATACGTCCGCTTCCGTTTGGCCATGCGATTATGAATACATAATAGTAATCGCCGATCTTCTGGATGTGGGAACCCTCTCCCGCAAGACCTGTCAGACCTGTTTTGAAGAGAGTTTTCTCGGTCCCGCCCCATTTGAAACCTGTCATTTCGGAGTTGAGTTCCTTTATTTTGATCTCGCCGCCTCCGCCGTATACCAGGTAGTTGCGTCCGTCATCGTCAAAAAGAATCGATGCATCGTGGTACATTCCGTTTATCTCGCTTCGTGTCCACTTACCGTTTTCTATATCGTCGGTAGTATAGATGTAGGATTTTCCTGTACCGTAGCTTCCGAAGAAAACATAGTAGTGACCGTTGTTGTAGCGGAGACTTGCTGCCCATTGTCCGTGGGAGTAGTCATGTTTTCCGTTAGTCAGGTTCTGTACATCGCCGTCAGCCATGGTGTCGTAGACGTAATTGCAGATCTCCCACGATACAAGGTCTTTGGACTTCATTATCGGTGCGCCGGGGCTGAAAAACATTGTCGTACTGACCATGTAATATGTATCGCCAACACGGATCACATCGTTATCGGGTACATCTGACCAGATAACGGGATTGTGGACTTCTGCTGCGGAAGCAGCCAGCGAGAAAGACATCCCCGATGAACACAGGACCGCTGATGTGGTGTTAAGCAGCACAGCAGCAGCCGATAAAGCGGCTAAACGTTTTGATATTTTCATAATATTACCACCCTTTCAGTGCTAAATTTTCCCAATATCATTATAATATTTTTGTTACAATGTAACAACCGAGAAAATGAAGAAATGGTGCATATTATGAAGAAAGCAGGCTGTCCACCTGCTTGATGCAACATTACACAACACTGTAAGGTGTGTTTTGTGCGGTGTTACTTTAATTTTTTATAGAAACTTACGTGGGAACATAGTTCACCAAAACCGTTCTTCTGATAGAAACGGTACGAAGGCTTATCGTTATCAGTCTGAAGGAAAATTCCGAAGATATCTTTCTTTTTGATATCCTCCTCTATCATTGCCATAAAGCGTGAACCGGTACCGCTGCCCTGATAGTCGGGCGAGACGCAGAATTCCTCGATATTGTAGTTTGTACCTTCCCACCAGTGACGTATCATACCGACTGACATCGCGATTAGCTTATCATCCAGGAAAAGACCGTAATTAAGGGCGTTATAGGAACATGATATCTCCTTCATGTATTCCATAAGCTGTTCTGTATCGTTCCAGTCGTCGTTCCAGGGTTCGCCGCCGAAAGCGTTTTTGTATAGTGCAGCCATTTGCGGAAGAGCTGAACTGTCGAGCGCTCTGAATTGTTCTTTCATGGTCATAGATCATCTCCTGTGTTTGATATATCGTAAAGCCGTCCCTGCCATGTATCGAGTTCGGCGAGTTTTTTATCGATTCCTCCGAGTACAGCGATCTTGTCCGCAGTCCACATGGGAGCGATAAGCTTTGATTTGTCTCCGTCGCCTGTAATGCGTTCTATGACCGTTTCGGGAGGGATAACTTCAAGCTGATGTGCGACGATATTTATGTACTCGTCTCTTGAAAGCATGGAGAACTCGCTGTTTAAGTACATTTCTTCAAGTCGGGTACCTTTTATAACATGAAGCATCTGTATTTTTACTGCATCGGGATACATTTCGGCTGTACGCAGTGCGGTTTCCAGCATCATTTCGTGAGACTCAAAGGGCAGTCCGTTGATGATGTGAAGACAGGTGCGTATCCCTCTTTTTTTCAGCTTATCGTATCCTTTCACGAATTCAGAGTGTGTACAGCACCTGTTTATCAGTCGGAGTGTTTCCTCGTGAACTGTCTGCATACCGAGTTCAACGGTGAGATAAGTTCTGCTGTTCAGTTCTTCAAGAAGGTCAAGGACGTCATCGAAAAGGCAGTCTGCACGGGTGCCTATGGACAATCCGACAACATTCTCGTGAGCAAGCGCTTCGGTGTAAAGCTTCCTGAGGTGAGAGATATCACCGTAAGTGTTGGTATTTGCCTGAAAATAGGCTATCATTTCTGCATTTTCGTACTTCTTTGAAAGCCTGTTGTATTCGGAATCAAGCTGCTGAGTTACAGTGAGGTCGGGACGGGTGAAATAACCGCTTCCGCCGTCGCAGAAAATACATCCTCCGATACCTTTTGTGCCGTCGATGTTCGGACAAGTGAAGCCGCACTCTATAACAGCTTTGTATATTTTTCTGCCGAACCTGCTTTTTATATGGTAGTTCAGCGTATGATACCTTTTATTATCGAGAGAATATCTGAATGGACTTTTCTGCATTTTATTCACCTCATGAACATGATATCATACTATTTTTTCTGTGTCAAATATTTTCCTTTGCAGTATTGACTTTTACGGCCTGCGGGAGTACAATGATAGTATAGTTAACAGAGGAGGAAAAAGGTTGAAGAATAATATCGTACTTATCGGTATGCCCGGAGTCGGAAAAAGTACAGTAGGAGTAATACTTGCCAAAATACTGGGATACAGTTTTGTGGACAGTGACCTTGTGATACAGGAGACGGAAAAGAAGCTCCTTAAGGATATAATCGCAGAAAAGGGCGTGGACGGATTTATCGAAGTTGAAAACCGTGTGAACAGCCGGCTTGAAGCCTACAGATCGGTAATAGCAACAGGCGGAAGCGTTGTCTACGGGAAAGAAGCTATGGAACATCTTTCGGAGATAGCCACTGTAGTGTACCTGAAACTTGATTACAGAAAGCTCCGCTACAGGCTCGGAAACATAAAGAACAGGGGAGTGGTTATACGTGAAGGACAGCGATTATCCGATCTGTATAAAGAACGTGCTCCGCTTTACGAAAAGTATGCTGACATAATTATCGACGAAAATGGCTGCGATATTGAGAAGACAGTTCAGAAGATAGTTGAAAGTCTTAAATAAACCTTTGGCAATGTTGCACAATGTTGAACCGTTGAAAAAGGTTAATTGCACAATTTTCTAATTTGAAGCAAAAACTTCTTTGACAAAATAAGACACTTGTGATATAATGTACATTAGGATTATTATTGAGTTACAGGATGAAGCCCGCGTTAGCAAGCGGATTTCGGAAAGGAATGCATATGTCTAAAATTATTGCGGTAACTTCAGGAAAAGGCGGCACAGGAAAATCAACTGTCTGTGCAGGACTCGGCTACACTCTTGCTAAACAGGGACATCGCACTCTGCTCATTGAGCTCGACTTCGGACTCAGATGTCTCGATATCATGTTCGGCGTTGAGGATTCCATTAAATACGACCTCGGCGATGTACTCAACGGCCGTCAGGACGTTTTAAAGGCTGTTGCACAGGTCCCGATGGCATCCAACCTTAATATTCTCTGCGCTCCGAAAACTCTTACAAGTGTATCGGCAGAACAGATCGTTGAGATCTGCCGTTCGGTAAAGAAGTATTTCGAGTACATCATTATCGATACAGGCGCAGGTATCAACTCACACGTATTCGATATAGTTGAGCAGGCTAACCTTATTCTCGTTGTTTCAACTCCCGATCCTGTCTGCATCAGAGATGCAAGCCTCATGTCGGACGAGTTCTACAACAGAGGAAATAAGAGTCAGCGTCTCATTATAAATAAAATAAGCAAAAAGTTCATCGGTGAAGCTCTTATCGCTAACCTCGATGAGATCATAGACAAGGTAGGCGTTCAGCTTATCGGCGTTATACCTGATGACTTCAAAATGACAATTGCTACCGGAAAGGGAACACCTATCCCTACCGATTCATCTGCTCTTAAGGCGTTCGATGCTATATCCAAGCGTCTCGGCGGTGAATTCGTTCCTCTTACGGTAAAGACTTCATAATACTATATCGACTATGTCGGAGAAAGGACAGATATAAATGAAGATCGCTATTATGGCACATGATGCCAAGAAAGAACTTATGGTGCAGTTCTGCAGTGCATACTGCGGTATCCTGTCCAAGCATACTTTGATGGCAACAAATACAACAGGAAAGCAGGTCAGTGAGGCCACAGGACTTCCGATAAGACGCTATCTCAGCGGACGAGGCGGTGCTGAGCAGATACTTGCGCTGTTAGCATGCAACGAGGTCGATATACTCCTGTTTTTCAGGGATCCTATCAATCCGAAGACTACCGATGTTAACGATATGAACCTTCTCAGACTCTGCGATGTACATAATGTACCTGTTGCAACGAATATCGCAACTGCCGAGGCTCTCATCCTTGCTCTTGAAAGAGGAGACCTCGACTGGAGAGAAGTGGGAAATCCAAGCATCTGACCTGATAATATCAGTAAGATAAAGTTAAATTGTCCCTTTTCAGGGACAATTTTCATGTAAACAATGAATAAACGGAAAGGCTGAATAATATGGCTATTAATATCAAACGCCCGAACGGTACAGAGGATATGCTCCCGAAGGACGCTCACAAGTGGCACACGATCGAGAAGATCACCCGTGAGACAGCAGAAAGCTTCGGCTTCGGCGAGATGCGTACCCCTACTTTTGAGAATACCGACCTTTTCCTGCGTTCCGTAGGCGAAACTACCGATGTAGTTCAGAAGGAAATGTATACCGTTATGGCAAAGGAAACGAAGTTCACTCTTCGTCCTGAGGGTACAGCAGGTGCGATCCGTTCGATGCTTCAGAACGGACTCCTTAACGAAGCGCTGCCACAGCGTATATACTACATCACTTCATGCTTCCGCCACGAGAGACCTCAGGCAGGAAGACTCCGCGAATTCCACCAGTTCGGAGTTGAAATGGCAGGAAGTGCTGCACCTGCGGCAGACGCAGAGGTCATCTCACTTGCAAAGACTATACTGGACCGTCTTGAGATAAAGAACATCAAGCTACTTATCAATTCGATAGGATGTCCTGAATGCCGTGCTAAGTACCATGAGGCGCTCAGAAGCTATTTTTCAGCCCGTGAGGACGAGCTTTGCGATACATGCAAGGAAAGACTCGAAAAGAACCCAATGAGACTTCTGGACTGCAAGAGTCCTATATGCAAGGAAATAGGAAAAGATGCTCCACTCATTATCGACTACCTTTGTGAAGAGTGCAGCAGCCACTTTGAAAGCGTCAAAAAGTATCTTACCAAGCTCGGAATAGAGTATGAAGTTGATCCTAAGATAGTAAGAGGACTCGATTACTACACAAAGACAGTATTTGAATTCGTTACTACCGAGATAGGTGCTCAGGGTACAGTCTGCGGAGGCGGACGCTATGATGGACTTATAGAACAGCTCGGCGGTCAGCATGTTCCCGCACTCGGCTTCGGTATGGGACTTGAAAGACTTCTTCTCGTAATGGATAAGCAGAACTGCGATTTCATTTCACCGAAGAAATGCGACCTTTATTTCGCAACAATGGGTGATGCAGCACTTGAAAAAGCTATGGAACTTTCAAAGCAGCTCCGCGAATTCGGCTACTGTGCAGAGTATGACCTTATGGGACGCGGACTCAAGGCTCAGATGAAGTACGCAAACAAGAAGGATGCGGTTTATACTGTAGTTCTCGGCGACAACGAGCTTGAAGAAGGCAAGGCAAAGCTTAAGGATATGGAATCGGGCGAGGAGAAGGAAGTTCCTCTTAACGATAAATTCGTCCTTTGCTTTGAGGATAACTATATGAATAAAATGATGGATATGATAGAAGAGGACGAAAACGGCGGACTTCTATTCAATTTCAACGGGGAGGAAAACTGAAAATGGCAGAAAGTATGAACGGACTCAAAAGAACGCATTACTGCGGAGAGGTAACTCAGGAAGGTCAGGAGGTCGTAGTCGGCGGCTTCGTTGACAGAATAAGAGACAAGGGCGGAGTTATCTTTATAGTTCTCCGCGACAGAACAGGAGTTGTTCAGCTTACATTCAGCGATAAGTCTGATCCTGCTGTATTTGAAAAAGCATCTACCTGCAAGAGTGAGTATGTACTCATGGCAAAGGGCATGGTACAGGAGCGTGAAAGCAAGAATGACAAGCTCAAGACAGGTCACGTTGAGATATTCGTAACTGAACTGAGGATACTCTCAAAGGCTCAGACTCCACCTTTCGAGATCGTCAGCGAATCGAACGTAAACGAGGAATTAAGACTGAAGTACCGCTATCTCGACCTTAGAAGAGCACCACTTCAGCAGAACATAATCATGCGTCACGATATTGCAAGGGTTACACGTGAGTATTTCTACGAGAACGGCTTTATCGAGATAGAAACACCTATGATGATGAAGTCCACTCCGGAGGGAGCAAGGGACTACCTCATCCCTTCAAGAATACACAAGGGTAAGTTCTACGCACTTCCACAGTCACCGCAGATCTACAAGCAGCTCCTTATGGTATCGGGCTTTGACCGCTATATCCAGCTTGCAAGATGCTTCCGTGACGAGGATCTCCGTGCAGACCGTCAGCCTGAGTTCACTCAGATAGACCTTGAAATGTCCTTTGTTGATGCAGAGGATATCCAGGAGTGCGTTGAGGGATTCATCCAGAGAGTATTCAAGGAAGTTATCAACGTAGATGTACCTACACCGCTTCCGCGTCTCACTTTTGCCGATGCTATGAACCGTTATGGTTCGGACAAGCCTGATACACGTTTCGGCTTTGAGATACAGGATATTACCGAAACCGTAAAGGATATCGATTTTGTTGTATTCAAAAATGCGATCGAAGAAGGCGGAAGTGTACGTGCTATAAACGTAAAGAACGGTGCCGCAACTTACACACGTAAGGAGATCGACAAGCTTGTTGATCACGCAAAGGGTATCGGTGCAAAGGGACTGGCTTACATTCGCTGGGCAGATGAGCCAAACTGCTCATTCAAGAAGTTCCTTGGTGAAGGAGACCTTGAAAAGATATGTGCAGCAGTTGATGCTCATGAGGGTGACCTCGTACTTATCTGCGCTGACAAGACAAAGACAGTTCTTTCAACTCTCGGAGCTATCCGTCTTATCTGCGGTAAGAAGCTCGATGTTATCCCTGAGGACAAGTACAACTTCCTTTGGATCACAGAAATGCCGTTCTTTGAGTATGATGACGAGAACAATACATGGGTAGCAGCACACCACCCATTCACAATGCCTATGGAGGAGTGTCTTGAATACCTCGACACAGATCCTGCAAATGTACGTGCAAAGGCATGGGATCTTGTACTTAACGGCACTGAGCTTTCAAGCGGTTCTATGCGTATCACTGATTACGAGTTACAGCAGAGAATGTTTGAAGCGCTCGGCATGACAGACGAAGAAATTGAAGCTAAATTCGGATTCTTAGTTGATGCTTACCGCTACGGCGCACCACCTCACGGCGGCATGGGTATCGGTATTGATCGTCTTGCAATGATAATGTGCAAGAGCGACAGTCTCCGTGATGTAACAGCCTTCCCGAAGATACAGAATGCAAGCGAGCTCATGAGCGAGTGTCCTTCTGTAGTTGACAAGGAAAACCTGGATGTACTCGGTATAACAGTTACAGAGACAGAGGAATAATTTACAGTATAAAAAATAAGTCCGCAGGAGCAATTCTCTTGCGGACTTTTTCTGTTCAAGAAGCGAACTGACTGTTATACAGTTCTGCGTAGAAGCCGTTCTGAGCCATCAGTTCGGAGTGGCTTCCCTGTTCGATGATGTTGCCGTTTTTCATAACGAGTATGACATCCGAATTTTTGATAGTTGAGAGTCTGTGAGCGATAATGAAGCTTGTTTTGCCTTCCATGAGCTTGTTGAACGCTCGCTGTATACGATGCTCTGTTCGCAGGTCAATGGAGCTTGTAGCTTCGTCGAGGATGAGCATAGGCGGATCCATAAGCATTATCCTTGCGATACAAATGAGCTGTTTCTGACCTTGTGAAAGTCCGCAGTCCTCGGAAATGATCGTATCATAACCCTTTGGAAGACGCTTTATAAAGCCGTGAGCATGTACAGCTTTTGCTGCTGCAATAATGCTTTCAAGTGAGGCATCAGGCATACCGTAGGCGATATTTTCTGCTACAGTACCTGTGAATACCCACGTTTCCTGCAATACCATACCGAAACAGCTTCTGAGGCTGTTGCGTGTGAATTCGGTGTAATTCCTTCCGCCGATGCTGATGCTTCCGCTGTTTATGTCATAGAACCTCAGCAGCAGGTTGATAATAGTTGATTTACCGCATCCCGTAGGACCTACGATAGCGATACGCTGTCCGGGTTTTACGCTGAGACTGAAATCCTGTATCAGTTTCACTTCGGGAACGTACGAGAAGCAAACATTATCGAAATTTATCTGACCTGAGCGGTCTGAAAGCTGTTCCTTATCGGAATCGTCGGGAACTTCTTTTTCGTCCAGAAGGTCGAAAATACGCTGAGCAGAAGCAACTGCATTCTGAAGCTCCGCAAAGACTCCCGATATCTCGTTGAAGGGTTTTGTGTACTGATTGGAGTAGGCAAGGAAGCTCGAAAGCTTACCAACTGACATCGCACCTATAAAAGACGAGTAACCAATAGCGCCGAGAGCTCCGAGAAGTCCTGCGGCGGCATAAATGATACCGTTTACAAAACGTGTTGTGGGATTGGTCATTGAACTGAAGAAAGTAGCCTTTATACCGATATCCTTGTATTTGTTGTTTATTTCAGCGAACCTCTTTTCAGCCTGTTCACCGTAAACGAAAGCCTTGACGATCTTCTGGTTTCCTGCCATTTCTTCTGCAAGTCCAACCATATCGCCTCGCAGTTTGGACTGCTTGACGTATGAATCGTGTGAAGCCTGAGTTATTTTTGAAGCTGCAATGAAAGAGAGAGGCGTAAGCAGTACTACCACAACAGCAATCTTGACATTAATGGTCATCATGAAGATAAGAGTGCCGATTATAGTCATTATACCGCTGAAAAACTGAGCGAATCCCTGCAAAAGACCGTCCGAGATTATTTCCACGTCGTTGATGACTCTGCTTGAAAGCTCACCCTTTGTGTGACCGTCGATGTATTTAAGCGGAACTCTTTCGAGTTTTGCGAATACATCTGCTCTGAGGTCACGGACTGTACCGAAAGCGAGCTTATTTGTGGAGAAAATCATTATCCACTGGAAAATACCGCTTGCTATAACTGTACATGCAAGCTTTATCACGATGGTGAGAAGTTTATCGAAGTCCACATTATCCTTGCCGACACACTGATCAACAGCCTGACCGATGAATATCGGCACAGCAAGTGAGAGTGAAATGCCTGCGGCGGCGAAAACAATAGTCAGAACGAAGTAGAGGATATAGGGACGTGCATAGGAGAAAACGCGTTTCAGTGTACTTATCATGATGCTGATTCCTCCTTTTCATTCATCTGGGACTTGTATATCTCCCTGTATACCTCACAGGAATCGATAAGTTCGGAATGAGTTCCTGTACCGACGGCTTTTCCGTCATCAACAACGACTATCAGCTCGGCGTCCTTAAGAGAAGTTGTACGCTGTGATATCATAACGACGGTGGTATCAGGAAGGTCGGTTTTCAGCGCTTTTCTGAGAGCGAGATCGGTTGAGTAGTCGAGAGCGCTTGTGGAGTCATCAAGTATCACGATATCGGGATCTCCGACGAGCGCCCTTGCAATGGAGATACGCTGTTTCTGACCGCCTGAGAGGTTTTTACCTCCCTGAGAGATAACGGAATCAAGTCCGTTAGGCATTTTTTCAACGAATTCCCATGCCTGAGCAGTTTTCAGCGCATTAATTATTTCTTCATCAGAAGCATCCTGATTCCGCCACTTCATATTATCACGTACAGTACCAGAAAACAGTACAGCCTTCTGCGGGACATAGCCGATCTTCTGCCTTAACTTTTCGGGATCGCAGTCATTGACGTCCTGACCGCCGACAAGTACACAGCCTTCTGTGGCACGGTAAAAGCAGGGGATAAGGGAAGCGATCGTAGATTTACCGCTTCCTGTTCCGCCGATGATTCCGAGCATCTCTCCTCGTCCTATAGAGAATGATATGTTATGAAGGGCATCGTCGCCTGAGTTGTCGTAGGCAAAGCGTACACCGCGGAACTCTATCATTCTTTCAGAAGAACTGTCGGGAACGAGTGAACCTTTTTCCTCGGACGGGATATCGAATACCTCTGAAATGCGGTTAGCTGATGCAAAAGCTTTAGTGAATATGATTATCAGGTTTGCGAATACGATGAGAGCAAGGAGTATCTGAGTCATGTAGTTTGTGAATGCGGTAAGTTCGCCCTGAGTAAGATCGCCGATATTGATACGTTTTCCGCCGAACCAGAGTATAGCAACGATTCCGAGGTTCATTATCATGAATGAGACGGGATTGAGTATTGCGGATATCTTACCTACAGCAATGGAGCATTTTTCTATTTCGTCCACAGCGGAGTTGAATTCATCTATTTCCTCCTGTTGGCGTGAAAAAGCACGGATAACCCTTGCACCTTCGAGGTTTTCCGAAGTAAGCATAGCAGCGTGGTCGAGCTTCTGCTGATTGGTCTTGTACATGGGAACGGTTTTACGCATTATGAAGAATATCACCGCTGAAATGAGTGGAGCGGCAACAAAGAATATCATCGAAAGCTTCACATCTATGGATACAGCCATTACCGCCGCACCAATGATAAGGAAAGGCGCTCTCACAGCAAGGCGGATGAACATATTAACGCCGTTCTGAACGGTATTTGTATCGTTGGTAAGACGGTTAACAATGGAGGAAGTACCTATCTTGTCGATACCGCTGAAGGACAGTGTATTAATGTGCTTGTACAGCGCCTCACGGAGTTCCGTACCGAATCCGTAGGCACATCTTGCCGCAAGGTATTGACAGGTAAGAGCGAATCCGAGCCCGAAAACACCGAGAAGAACGATGAGACCGCTCATGCGGAAGATATAACCGCTGTCATTATTGGCGATGCCATTGTCGATTATTTTAGCCATAACAACAGGTACTATCAGTTCAAATATTGCTTCGAGGAGCTTGAAAAAGGGACCGAAAACCAGTTCCTTTTTATAGTTTGTCAGGAATCTGAGAAGTTTTTTCATAAATCAACCACCGTAAAAAATAATTGACATAGGAAAGACACTCTCTGTAGGAAGAAAGTGTCTTTAGTGATCATAATTCAATGCCGTTTTCTTTGAGAAGTTCACGGGCGGATTCAACCGAATCAACGCCCTTGGCATTTTTTATGGGAGCGAACTCCTTGTTTCTTACCACTTCATACGGAAGACATGAATCGTGTTGATGTACCATGTCGAGAACGAGTGTTTCAAACTTGTGACCGTTAGGCTTTTCGGGAGTTACGAATCTGCCGTTTTCGTCCATATGAGGTATCTTCTTTTCAACGATATGAACGGGTAGGTCATTTCCGTAGATGTTCATGAGCTTTTCAACGCTGAAAAGGTAATTGAGTATAACGCCGTACTTATAGGCAAGCTGACCGTTCTCTTTTCTGAGATTGATCATATCCGGAGTCATTTCGTAGTACTCAACGATAGAAGGCTTGTCATCTTCAAGACAAAGTACACCTACTTTTTCCTCAGGAGCAGCTTTGCTTACGACCTTGCCGCCGGACTCACATCCCGACCTTATGACTGCACCTATGAACATAGGATCGGCTATCTGCTGTAGAACGTTGTCCACAGCAAAAACGTTTATCCACTCTACGCCTTTTTCCTTTATTTCGTCAAGGAGTCCCGCTCTAACCAGTGAGGAGAACCAGCCGCCGTTGCCGTTCGGAGATGAGCATATCTTAGATTTGCTCTCCATATAGATCTTGCCGTTGAAGTCAACAGCAGGAGCCATATCCTGTATGAAGAAGCGTACGAACTCCTTATCGTATCCGAAGTAGTCATGCTCTTCGAGGAAATCAACGGTATCACGGTTGTTTATCTCACTTGTCATTATATACAGCGGGACCATAGTCCCAGCCATGTCAGTAACTTTTTTAAGGTTATTGATAAGACATTCAAAGATATAAAGTTCCCTGTCCACACCTACGTTGAACATGCCCTTGGGTTTATCGAACCCGAGACGAGTACCCTGACCGCCTGCAAGGAGGACAGCGGCAGTTTTACCGTTTTTAATGGCATCAAGACCAACTTTCAAATAATCTTCACGATTGGAAGCTATATCTTCGGTCGTAACAGCGTCGAGAGGCTTGAAAACGCCTCTTTTGAGGTTTGAGTTCTTTTCCTTATCGAGATTATCGAGGAGAGAAAAATCTATATTTTCGATCTGATCCAGAAGAGATCTCTGTTCGGTTTCTGTCAGTTCGCCGAAGTGTTTCAGGATATGTTCCTGACCGTATTCAGCGAGTATTTTTTCAGCGTCGTTATATGTTAGCATACGTTCTCCTTATGATTGCATAAAACAAATATAATGAATGCTCAGTATTTGCTCAGCATTTATTATATCATATTATTTAGTATGTGTCAATTAATTTTTATGGAATATTACATAATGAAAATGCTCACAGAATTTTCACTTGCAATTAGTACGGATTTATAGTATAATAAGTATTATCTAAATTATTGAGAAGAATAATGGATCAGATCAAAGAGATAAAGAGAAAAAAGAAATGTGGTGAAAACTATGGAACAGACAATAAAAAGTGATAAGAGTACGGAATCGGGAAACGTAATGTATGCTGTTGCCATGAGAGGACTTGTTGCCTTTCCGAAAATGGTCATGCATTTTGATGTAGCAAGGGATAAATCTGTTGCTTCCATAGAGAAGGCTCTTAAAAATGACGGAAAGCTTTTTCTCGTTACACAGCACGAGACGTATGTTGACACTCCGAAGGCATCAGATCTGTACAAGGTCGGTGTAGTTGCAGAGATAAAACAGGTGCTTAAGCTTCCTGATAATATTATGAAGGTCCTTGTAGAGGGTGTATACAAAGCAAATCTTGTCAGACTTATCGATGACGGAGATGCACTCAGGGCAGAGGTAAAGCGCACCCCAACTTATTCAAGGGCAAAATACGACATGGTAGAAGCGGAAGCACTCATGCGTTCGGTCAAGGACGTTTTTGAGAGATATTCCTCATACTTCCCGAGAATGCCGAAGGAGCTTCTTGTATCTGTAATGACGCAGGATGATCCCATAAAGCTTTTCGAGGCAGTAACATTCAACTGCAACCTGAATTACAGGGATAAGCAGACACTTCTTGAAGAATCCAATATAATAAATAAGCTTTCGGTTCTTTTTGCATGCCTTACATCAGAGGTAGAGATACTGGGACTTGAAAACCTCATCAACGAGCAGACAAAGAACAGCATCGACAAGGGACAGAAAGAGTATTACCTCCGTGAACAGCTGAGAGTTATACAGGAACAGCTTGGCGAGGACGAAGGTGACGAGGCTTTCAATTACATCAGTGATATAATGGCGCTTAAGCTTGATGACAAGAGTCAGGATAAGCTTCTTAAGGAAGCCGATAAGCTTACAAAGCTCCCGCCTTCATCACAGGAAGCCTTTGTTATTAAGAATTACCTTGACACAGTTCTTGACCTTCCGTGGGGCAAGTACACCAAGGCGAAAATGTCCATAGAGAAGGCTGAGAACATACTGAACAAGGATCACTACGGACTAAAAAAGGTCAAGGAACGCATACTCGAATTCCTTGCAGTACATATGCTGAATCCCGAGATAAAGGGACAGATAATCTGTCTCGCGGGCCCTCCCGGTATAGGTAAGACATCTATTGCGAAGTCTATCGCAAAGGCGATGGGTAGAAAGTACGCAAGAGTTTCTCTTGGCGGTGTTCGTGATGAGGCTGATATCAGAGGCCACAGAAAGACATACGTAGGAGCAATGCCTGGACGCGTTATTACAGCACTCCAGCAGGCAGGCTCAGCAAATCCGCTGATCCTTTTTGACGAGATAGACAAGCTTTGCAGTGATATAAAGGGCGATCCTTCATCGGCGATGCTGGAAGTTCTTGATAGTGAGCAGAACAATGCTTTCCGTGATCACTTTATCGAGATCCCGTTCGACCTCAGCAAGGCAGTTTTCATAACAACCGCAAATGACGTTTCAGCTATCCCGGGACCGCTTCTGGACCGTATGGAAGTCATCGAGCTTCCGAGCTATACAGCAGAGGAGAAGTTCCATATTGCAAAGGAGCATCTTATTCCCAAGCAGCTCAAGGAACACGGACTGAAGGCTTCACAGCTCAAGATAGATGACAAGGCTATACACAAGATCATACAGCTTTACACAAAGGAAGCCGGTGTAAGAACTCTTGAACGCTATATAGCTTCACTCTGCCGAAAGACAGCAAAGAAGATAGCTTCAGGTGAGGCAAAGCGCGTGACTATCAAGGAAAAGGACGTTCATACATATCTCGGTGTTGAGAAATATTCGCCTGATCTTTCATCTAAGCAGGATCAGGTTGGCGTAGTCAACGGACTTGCTTGGACTTCCGTAGGCGGTGTACTGATGCCGATTGAGGTAATGGTACTTGACGGAAGCGGCAAGATAGAGGTCACCGGTTCACTGGGCGATGTCATGAAGGAAAGCGCTAAGATAGCGGTAAGCTATGTAAGAAGCGTTGCGGATAAGTACGGCATTGATCCTAATTTCCACAAGGAAAAGGATATCCACATACACGCACCAGAGGGCGCTGTACCGAAGGACGGTCCTTCAGCAGGCGTTACCATGACAACAGCTCTTGTTTCTGCACTTTCAGGCAAGGCGGTAAGAGCTGACATAGCAATGACAGGTGAGATAACACTTCACGGCAAGGTACTTGCAATAGGCGGACTCAGGGAAAAAACAATGGCTGCATATAAGTCTGAGATAAAGACTGTCATAATCCCTTTCGCTAATAAGCCGGACCTTGAAGAAGTGGACGATGTAGTAAAGGATGCCATAGAGTTCGTATATGCTGAGGATCTCAGCACTGTACTCGATACGGCACTGATAAAATAAATACGGAAGGAAGTGCGGCAGGTGAAACTGAATTACAATAAAGCGGAATACATCGCATCCTACGGCAAGTTCTCACAGATCCCGCCGCAGGACAGGATAGAGATAGCCTTTGCGGGACACTCGAATGTGGGAAAATCCACGCTTATAAATAAACTTTTTAACAGGAAGAACCTTGCGAGAGTCAGCTCCGTTCCCGGAAAGACGGCAACTATCAACTTCTACGGACTTGAGCATATATATTTCGTGGACCTTCCCGGTTACGGATATGCAAAGGTTGCTAAGTCCGAGAAGGAGCGATGGGCAGGTCTTATAGAGGGCTACCTCAATTCCGAAAGAGATATACGTCTTGTGTTCATGCTGGTGGATATGCGCCATGCACCTACAAAGGACGATATCCACATGATAAATTACCTTATCGACGCTGAAATGCCCTTTGTACTCGTTCTCACCAAAGCCGACAAGCTGAAAAAGAACGAGCGCATAAAGAGAATGGAAGCTTTCTCTGAAGAGATACCATACTTTGATGAGATGCATGTTGTACCGTTCTCATCCCAGACATACGAGGGCGTGGAAGAACTGAGACAAATAGTTGAAGACATAGCTTTTGATGAAGAAGATGATACAAATACGATAAGTGAGGATGTGTAAATAATGTTATACGAGAATATGGGCGTTACTGCTGAGGGACATTTCACCTTTGGCGGCGCAGATACAACTGAACTTGCAGCAGAGTACGGAACCCCGTTATACGTAATGGACGAGAATATGGTCAGAAAGGCTGTACGCCGTTTTATGGACAGCATGGAGAAGTACTACGGCGGACGCGGTGAGGTTCACTATGCAAGCAAGGCGTTCTCATGCATGGAGATGTGCCGCATCATAAACAGCGAGGGGGCAGGTCTCGATGCTGTATCTATCGGTGAACTCTATACAGCAGTAAAGGCAGGTTTTGACGTTAAGAAGATAGGCTTCCACGGTAATAACAAGACAGATGAGGAGCTTCGCTACGCAGTAGAAGTCGGCGTCGGACACATTATAGTTGACAATATAAGCGAGCTGGAGCGTCTTGAAAAGATAGCTGCCGAGCTTGGAAAGAAGCCTTCTATAATGTTCAGGATAAAGCCCGGTATAGATGCTCATACACATGATTTCGTAAAGACGGGACAGATAGACAGCAAGTTTGGATTCGCACTTGAAACAGGAGAGGCTTTTGAAGCTGTAAAGCAGGCTGTAGCATGCAGCAATGTAGAGCTTACAGGTATCCACTGCCATATCGGTTCACAGATATTTGACATCGCACCTTTCGAGGAAGCTGCAAGAGTTATGATCGGCTTTATTTCCGAGATAAAGAACAAGCTTGATTATGAGATCAAGGGACTCAACCTCGGCGGCGGATTCGGCATCAAGTACCTTGACAGCGACGATCCTTCACCATTCGAGACGTATATGGAGCGCGTATCGAAGGTAGTTGCAGGGGAGTGCGAGAGACTTGGCATTGCACAGCCTTTCATCTACATCGAACCCGGACGTTCTATTGCAGCTCCGGCAGGTATAACACTTTACACAGTTGGTGCCCGCAAGGAGATACCGAATATCCGCACATATGTATCTGTTGACGGCGGTATGCCTGATAATCCGAGATATATACTCTATGGATCCGAGTATTCTGCACTCGTTGCTAATAAGGCGAACGAGGAACGCAGTGAGAAGGTTACTATCGCAGGAAAGTGCTGTGAAAGCGGAGACCTTATCGGCGAGAATATGCCCCTTCAGCATGCTGAAAGCGGCGATATAATAGCGGTACTTGCTACAGGCGCTTATAACTACTCTATGTCGTCGAATTACAACAGACTCCAGAAGCCTGCTGTAGTTTTCGTAAAGGACGGAGCTTCACGCGTTGCAGTAAAGAGAGAGACTCTCGACGATATAATCAGAAACGATATATAAAAGATAAGCCCGAAGGATATTTCCTTCGGGCATTTTGCTGCGTTTTTTTACCATATAAACGGTATAACTTTGTATCTGACCTTCTTTTTATATTCATCATAGCCTTTTAGTCCGTGGGACAGAACCTCTTCTTCGTTTTTAATACGCTTTGCAATGATAGGGATATAGGACAGAAGTATTATAAACGAAAACACCGAGCCGAGTACAAGTCCCATTGACAAAAACAGGATCAGTGTTGAACAGTACATAGGATGACGGACTATCCCGTATAACCCCGAGTCTATAACAGTCTGTTCTTCCTGAACCTCAACAGTTCTTGAAAGATAAACGTTTTCACGGAGAACTTCCGCATACATAAGATAGCCGAGGATGAACACTGCTGCGGAGATATAAAAAACAGCATCAGGCAGGATAAGCCATTGAAAGCGGTGATTCAGACCTGCTGCAACAAATGCAGCTGTGAACATTATGCCGCTCAGCGCTATAACGGACTTCTGCTCGGTTTCGTTTTCTTTTGCATTAAGACGCTTTTTCAGGAGCTCGGGCTGTTTGAACATCATTATGATACCGACGATAAGCATAGGCAGAAACAGAAGGAATATAAAGAGCCATCCGTTACGGTAATCCAGACCACCTGCGGGAATAAACAAAAGCAGAGCGATGATAAGAAAACCGAAGATAAATTTTGTAAATGCCTGTATAAATATTTTCTTGTTCATTATAAACCTCCTTAAATAAAAATGTAAATTAATTATATCATAAGTATACAACTTAGTCAATATAGGCTTTGTATATACTAACATCTATGAAGTATTTAATTTTGGATTTACTTTGTTTAAATCTTGACAAACATACTTTTATGTAGTAAAATAAAATATATATGTATTGAAAGGACTGATTTCATTGGGTTTAACACTTACTGAAAAAATACTCAAGGCACATCTCGTTGACGGCGAGTATGTCAAGGGTCAGGAGATCGGCATCCGTATCGATCAGACTCTCACACAGGACGCTACAGGTACAATGGCTTACCTCGAATTCGAGGCTATAGGTGTACCTCGTGTAAAGACAGAGCGTTCGGTAGCTTATATAGACCACAACACTCTTCAGAGCGGCTTCGAGAATGCCGACGATCACCGCTTCATAGGCAGCGTAGCAAAGAAGCACGGTATATACTTCTCACGTCCGGGCAACGGTATCTGCCATCAGGTACATCTTGAGCGTTTTGGTATCCCCGGTAAGACCCTTATCGGTTCTGACAGTCATACACCTACAGGCGGCGGTATCGGTATGATCGCTATCGGCGCAGGCGGACTTGATGTTGCTGTTGCTATGGGCGGCGGCGCATACTACATAACATGCCCTAAGGTCGTAAAGGTAAACCTCACAGGCAAGCTTCGTCCGTGGGTAGCTGCAAAGGACGTTATCCTTGAAGTTCTGAGAAGAATGTCAGTCAAGGGCGGCGTTGGCAAGGTAATAGAGTACTGCGGCGAAGGCGTAAAGACTCTTTCTGTACCTGAGAGAGCTACTATCACAAACATGGGAGCAGAACTTGGTGCAACTACATCCATATTCCCTTCAGACGAAGTAACAAAGCAGTTCCTTAAGGCACAGAAGCGTGAAGAGGTATGGACTCCTCTTGCAGCTGATCCTGATGCAGAGTACGATGAGGAACTGAATATTGACCTCAGCACACTTGTACCTCTTGCTGCATGTCCTCACTCTCCTGACAACGTAAAGAGCGTTGAAGAGATAGGCAAGCTTAAGATAGATCAGGTTTGTATCGGTTCATGCACGAATTCATCTCTCCTTGATATGCTCAAGGTAGCACATATCCTCAAGGGCAAGACAGTTCATCCCGATGTTTCACTCGCTATCGCACCCGGTTCAAAGCAGGTTCTCAACATGATGGCTGAGAACGGCGCACTTGCTATACTTATCGACGCAGGTGCAAGAATCCTCGAGAGTGCATGCGGTCCATGTATCGGTATGGGACAGTCGCCTAACTCAAAGGGAATCTCACTCCGTACATTCAACCGTAACTTTGAGGGACGTTCTGGAACAAAGGACGGACAGATCTACCTTGTATCTCCTGAAATGGCAGCTGCATCAGCACTTACAGGCTACCTTACAGATCCGAGAGATCTCGGTGATATGCCTGAATTCAAGCTTCCTGAGGAATTCACAATCAATGATAACATGATAGTACCTCCTGCACCTGCTGAGGAAATGGACAGCGTAGAGATCCTCCGCGGACCAAACATCAAGCCTTATCCGGAAACATCTCCGCTCCTTGAAACTATAGATGCACCTGTATCTCTCAAGGTTGGCGACAATATAACAACAGACCACATTATGCCTGCGGGAGCTAAGATACTTCCTCTCCGTTCAAATATCCCGAAGATCTCACAGCACTGCTTTGCTGTCTGTGACGAGAGCTTCCCTGAGAGAGCAAAGTCACTTGGCAAGAGCATAATCGTAGGCGGTTCAAACTACGGACAGGGTTCATCCCGTGAACATGCAGCACTTGCACCTCTTTACCTTGGCGTAAAGGCAGTTCTTGTGAAGTCATTTGCACGTATCCACAGAGCTAACTTAATCAATGCAGGAATCCTTCCTCTCACATTCGTGAACGAGGCTGACTATGACAAGATAGCACAGGGTGACGAGCTTGTGCTTGCCGACGTCAGAAAGGCAGTTGCAGAAGGAAAGTCGGAGCTTACTGTAGTCAACAAGACAAACGGCGCTGAGATCCCCGTACTCTGCGAGCTTTCAGGACGTACAAAGGATATCATGCTTGCAGGCGGACTCCTTGACTATACAAGAGAATCAATGAAGTGATCGGAGAGTGAACATATTGAATGCGGCAGAAGGTGCAGCTGAACTCATAGTATTCTTTATAGTACTTATACTTGCACTTCTCGGGATAAATACCTACAGACATATCAGAAACGGAGTCTGGAAGGGATTCCTGAAAGCAGCGGATATAATTGTTATACTTCTGTTCGCTGCGTTAGCTGTTGCATTTCTTATGCTTCTCCACCATACATAAAAAATGCTTGATTTAATGAACTATGCATTGCTGCGGCGTCACAGCTGGACAGCAAAGGATTATGCAATATCAGCGCTTGGCTTGGCGGTGTATCTGTTTATGAACTGGCTGCTGCCAAAGCTGATAAAGAACGTTGATACGAAGCTGCTGCAAACGATCTCTCTCGTTGCAGCTGCCATCGTTATTCTTGCGATCTATTTTATGACATAGCACCCGTTCGGGAAAAATTTTATTCAGGAGGTCTGAACCAATGGCTAAAATAACTATGAAAACTCCGCTGGTCGAAATGGACGGCGACGAGATGACCAGAATACTCTGGGCATGGATAAAAGAAACTCTTCTTGAACCATATGTAGAGCTGAATACCGAGTATTACGACCTCGGACTCAAACACCGTGAGGAGACCAAGGATCAGGTAACTATCGATTCAGCCGAAGCAACAAAGAAGTACGGCGTTGCAGTAAAGTGCGCAACTATCACTCCTAACGCTGCAAGAATGCCTGAGTATAATCTTACTCAGATGTGGAAGTCGCCAAACGGAACTATCCGTGCTGCACTTGACGGTACAGTATTCCGTACACCTATCATTGTAAAGGGAATAGAGCCATATATCCCTACATGGACAAAGCCCATAACTATCGCTCGTCACGCTTACGGCGATGTATATAAGAACACAGAGATGCGCGTTGAGAAGGGCTGCAAGGCTGAACTTGTTGTAACAGACAAGAACGGCAATGAAACTCGTGAACTCATCCATGATTTCACAAAGTGTGACGGTATAATCCAGGGACTTCATAACCTTGACGAATCTATCGCAGGTTTTGCAAGAGCGTGTCTTAACTACGGACTCGACCTTAAGCAGGACGTATGGTTCGCATCAAAGGATACTATCTCAAAGAAGTATGACCACAGATTCAAGGACATCTTCCAGGAGATCTACGATAACGAGTACAAGGAAAAGTACGAGGCAGCAGGCATCGAGTACTTCTATACTCTCATCGATGATGCAGTTGCAAGAGTTATCCGTTCAAACGGCGGTTATATCTGGGCTTGCAAGAACTATGACGGCGATGTTATGTCCGACATGGTATCTACAGCATACGGCAGCCTTGCTATGATGACTTCGGTACTTGTTTCTCCTGACGGAATTTACGAGTATGAAGCAGCACACGGTACAGTACAGCGTCACTACTACAAGTATCTTAAGGGCGAAGAGACTTCCACAAACTCTGTTGCAACAATATTTGCATGGAGCGGCGCTCTCAGAAAGAGGGGAGAGCTTGACGGAACTCCTGAGCTCTGCGAATTTGCAGATAAGCTTGAAAAGGCTACAATACAGACAATTGAGGACGGAGTAATGACAGGCGACCTCTATCTTATTTCAAAGCTTGATAACAAGAAGAAAGTCGACTCTAAGACATTCCTTGACGAGATAAAGGTGAGACTCGATAAAATGATGTAATACATCATGATAAGATTGAGAGGCGCTAAAAATGTCAAAAAACGCAATATCTAATTCAGTGATAAGACGTCTTCCGAGATACTACAGATTTCTTGGCGAACTTGAAAATAATGACTACATCCGCATTTCTTCAAGGGAACTTGCAGAGAAAATGGGACTTACCGCATCTCAGATCCGTCAGGATTTCAACTGTTTCGGCGAGTTCGGACAGCAGGGCTACGGATACAATGTGAGCGAACTCAGGACTGAGATAGGAAAGATACTCGGACTTGATTCACTTAAGCCTATGATACTTCTCGGCGCAGGAAACCTCGGCAGTGCGATCGCAGCACATCTTGATTTCAAGAACCGCGGTTTTGAGCTTATCGGCATATTTGATGCCAATAAGAGCCTTGTCGGTAAGGAGATAGGAGAACTCAAGGTCACGGATATCGAGGAGCTTGAGGATTTCTGCAAGGAGAGATCACCGGAGGCTGCAATTCTTTGTATACCGAAGGATGCTGCTGTTACGGAAGCGGAAATACTCATCAGCTACGGAATAAAGGCGTTCTGGAATTTCACACACTACGACCTGAAAATGGCTTATAAAGATGTAATAGTTGAAAACGTTCATCTTGGTGACAGCCTTACGACATTATCCTATTGCATTAATTCTCTGGATAAAAAGTAAAATAATAAACTGCACAGCGGTCAGTAACCTGACCGCTTTACAGGAAAAATGTGTGTGATTTTTTTATCAATCTTTTTGAACTGCATATTATTTTGGATATGCAGATATAACTTAAATTACATGTGTATAAATCAAAATGCGTTTTTTTGAAAGCTTGCAGGAAGATAATTCCAATTATTTCTTTTAGTTGTGACTAACAGTCAATTCGGTAGATTCAGTCTATTATTGCGCCTTTCCTGATACTGCTGAAGGCTTCGGCTATCAACTTATACAATTATATATTGATGATTCTCAAAAAATATATGTGATATATTATACTTTCTGAATTATAACAATAAATATATACCGAAGGAAAAAATGGCCTTAGTGCCACAAACATTGTTAATATTATATCAATACAAGAATAACTTTATTCTTAAAGAGCATTTGAAATTATCTCAATTTGCTGATATACTTATATTGTACGATTATAAATTGTTTCACAGAGGACCTTACGTCCTCTGTGACAGACTTTACAGGGGGAGATCAGAATGGATTACCGCATAGAACACGACTCGATGGGCGAGGTTAAAGTTCCTGCCGACAAATACTGGGCAGCTCAGACCGAGCGCAGCCATGAGAATTTCCTTATCGGAGTCGGTATCGAGACAATGCCGAGAGAGATCACACATGCTTTCGGCATACTGAAGAAGGCTGCTGCTATCGCGAATAATAAGCTTAAGCCGGAGAGAATGACAGAGCAGAAGCTTGCTGCTATATCTCAGGCATGCGACGAAGTCATAAGCGGAAGTCTCAACGACCATTTCCCTCTTGTAGTATGGCAGACGGGCAGCGGTACGCAGTCCAATATGAACGCCAATGAAGTTATTGCCAACAGGGGAAATGAGATAGCAGGAGAAAAGCTCCTTCACCCTAACGATGACATCAACATGAGCCAGTCGTCAAATGACACCTTCCCGACAGCTATGCATATTGCAGCTGTTGTTGCCCTTGAAGACAAGGTCATACCTGCCGTTGACACTCTGATAAGCACATTTATCAGACTTGAAGAAGAAAACGAGGGTATCGTCAAGAGCGGAAGAACACATCTTCAGGATGCTACTCCCATCAAGTTCTCACAGGAGATAAGCGGTTGGAGAGCTTCTCTGGAGAAGGACAGAAAGATGATACTCACAGCCTGCGAAGAACTTAAGGAACTCGCACTGGGCGGAACAGCAGTCGGCACAGGACTCAACGCTCCGAGCGGATTCGCAGAAAGTGCGGCAGAAGCTATAAGCGAACTTACAGGAAAGAAATTCATAACCTCTCCTAACAAGTTCCACTCTCTCACATCAAAGGACGAGATAGTATTTGCTCACGGCGCACTTAAAGCTCTTGCAGCAGACATGATGAAGATAGCCAACGATGTCCGCTGGCTGGCATCAGGTCCGAGAGACGGACTCGGAGAGATATTCATTCCCGAGAACGAACCCGGCTCATCGATAATGCCCGGCAAGGTCAACCCCACACAGTGCGAACAGGTAACTATGGTGGCTGTACAGGTAATGGGCAACGATGTCGCAGTCGGAATGGCTGCTTCACAGGGCAACTTCGAGCTTAACGTGTTCATGCCTGTTTGTGCATACAATTTCCTCCAGTCTGCAAGACTCCTTGCAGAGTCGATAACTTCGTTCAATAAGAACTGTGCTGTCGGAATAAAAGCAAATAAGGAAAAAATGCACCACAATCTCTACAACTCACTTATGCTGGTAACTGCACTTAATCCATACATCGGATACGAGAATGCAGCCAAGACAGCTAAGAAGGCTTTCAAGGAAAACAAGTCTCTGAAAGAAGCATGCACAGAGCTCGGATTCCTTACGGAAGAGAAATTCGACGAGGTTTTCCACCCCGAGGAAATGGTTTAAGATACAACGAAAGGAAGCGTACTTATGGAAACTTTCACTTACTATCCGGGCTGTACGCTGAGAACTAAAGCTAAGGACCTTGATACTTATGCAAGGTCCTCTGCCGAGGCTCTCGGGATAGCTCTTGAAGAACCCTCCGACTGGCAGTGCTGCGGCGGAGCTTATACTACTGCAAAGGACGAGATAGCGACCAAGCTTTCGGCAGTAAGAACGCTCAACGCTGCGAAGGAGCTTGACAGACCGCTCATCACAGTCTGTTCCGCCTGTCATAATGTGATCAAGCAGACAAACTATGATATTTCCCGTGATGAGGAAATGGCATCCAAGGTAAACAACTACCTCAAGCTCGCTGAACCGTATAACGGTGAGACAAAGGTTTATCACTACCTGGAGATGTTAAGGGATGTGATCGGATTCGATAACCTTGCTTCAAAGGTGACAAATCCCTTTAAGGGCAAGAAGATCGCAGCTTATTACGGATGCCTTCTTCTCCGTCCCAGCAAGGCGCTTGCAATGGACGATCCGGAGAATCCGACTATCATGGAGGATTTCATCAAGGCTATCGGAGGAACTCCTGTTATATACGCACAGAGGAACGAATGCTGCGGCGGATATATCACGATGGAGGACAAAGCACAGGCTGCAAAGCGCAGCGGAGCTGTTATGGATTCAGCAAAGGACCAGGGTGCAGATATGATAATAACCGCCTGTCCTCTTTGCCTGTACAATCTTAAAAAGAATTCAGGCTCTGATCTTCCCGTTTACTATTTCACCGAACTTCTTGCCGAGGCGCTTGGCTTAAAGGAGGATAACAATGGATAAGAATTTAAAAGAACAGATTCTCCGTGCCAGCGGTGTAAACGTGCTTAAGTGCATGAGATGCGGAAAGTGCTCGGGCACATGTCCTTCTTATGACGAGATGGAATATCATCCTCACCAGTTTGTATACATGGTCGAGAAAGGCGATATAGAAAAGCTGATGAATTCCGCTTCACTTTATAAGTGCCTTACATGCTTTGCATGTGTAGAGAGATGTCCGAGAAATGTTGAGCCTGCAAAGGTAGTTGAGGCTGTACGTCTTGCAGCAATACGTCAGCAGGGCAACAACCACCTCACACCTGCAATGATACCCGATATGATCGACGAAGACATCCCGCAGCAGGCATTAGTTACTGCATTCAGGAAATATACAAAGTAAGGAGGAGATACGATGCAGAGAATAGGAGTATTTGTCTGTCATTGCGGTACTAATATCGCCGCAACCGTGGACGTTAAAGCTGTTGCAGAGGCTCTTGGTCACGAACCGGGAGTAGTTATCTCTCAGGATTACCAGTATATGTGTTCCGAATCAGGACAGAACCTTGTCAAGGATGCTATAAAAGAGCATAATCTTACAGGAATAGTTATCTGTTCATGTTCACCTCGTATGCACGAGAATACATTCCGTAAGGCTGCTGCTTCAGTAGGTCTCAACCCGTATCTTGTTGAGATAGCAAATATACGCGAGCAGTGCTCATGGATACACAAAGAGATAGCAACAGCTACAGAGAAGGCAATAATTCTTGGTAAGGCTGCTGTTGCGAAGGTGCACCTCAACGCACCGCTCACAGCAGGTGAGAGTCCTGTGGTAAAGAGAGCGCTTGTTATCGGCGGAGGCATAGCAGGTATACAGACTGCACTTGATATAGCTGAGGCAGGCTTCGATGTTGATATCGTAGAGAAAGAGCCTACTATCGGCGGTAAAATGGCTCAGATCGATAAGACCTTCCCGACACTCGACTGTGCCGCTTGTATCCTTACACCTAAAATGGTTGAATGTTCACAGAATGAGAAGATACATATCCACTCATTCAGCGAAGTTTCGGACGTAAAGGGCTTCGTAGGTAATTTCACCGTTACAATAAAGAAAAAAGCTCGTTTCGTTGACGAGACAAAGTGTACAGGCTGCGGACTCTGTACCGAGAAATGTCCTATGAAGAAAGTCCCCAACGAGTTCAATATGGGACTTGATAACAGAACAGCTATCTACATCCCGTTCGCTCAGGCTGTACCAAAGGTAGCAACTATCGATCCGAACCACTGCATGATGCTTAAGACAGGCAAGTGCGGAGTCTGCTCAAAGGTATGCTCAGTTGGAGCTATCGATTACAAGCAGCAGGATCAGTTCATTGAGGAGAAGTACGGTGCTATCGTAGTAGCAACAGGCTTCAATCCTATAAAGCTTGATAAGTATGACGAATTCGCATACAATCAGTGTGCCGATGTAGTTACATCACTTGAACTTGAAAGACTTATGAATGCCGCAGGACCTAACGGCGGTACACTTCTTCGTCCTTCCGACAAGACTCATCCGCACAAGATCGTATTCGTTCAGTGTGTCGGTTCAAGATGCGATGACAGCAAGGGTAAGCCTTACTGCTCGAAGATATGCTGTATGTACACAGCTAAGCATGCGATGCTCATCCGTGAGAAATATCCCGATACAGAGGTCTATGTATTCTATATCGACGTTCGTACTCCCGGTAAGAACTTTGATGAATTCTACCGCCGTGCAGTTGAACAGTACAATGTTCACTACATAAAGGGCATGGTAGGAAAGGTAACTCCTAAGAGTGACGGAAAGATAGATGTTCAGGCGAGTGACCTTCTCTCAAACGAGCAGCTCCATATTGATGCTGACCTTGTAGTTCTTGCTGCTGCTATCGAGCCGGACAAGACTGCACGTCCGCTTGCTACGATGCTCACAACACAGATGGATACAAACGACTTCTTCACCGAGGCACACCCGAAGCTCCGTCCTGTAGAGAGTGCTACAGCAGGTATATTCCTCTCAGGTGCATGTCAGGGACCAAAGGATATCCCTGAAACAGTTGCACAGGGAAGTGCTGCTGCTGCAAAGGCTATCGGACTTCTCTGCAAGAACAGCATAACCTGCAATCCATGTGTTGCTCATTCGGACGAACTCATGTGCAACGGCTGTTCATCATGTGAAAAGGTCTGCCCATACGGTGCTATCACATATATCGACAAGGAATTCAGGATGCCTGACAGAACTACTGCAATACGCAGAGTTGCAAGCGTCAATCCTGCTGTATGTCAGGGATGCGGAGCTTGTACAGTTGCTTGTCCTTCAGGCGCTATGGACCTTAACGGATTCTCGAACAGTCAGATTATGGCGGAGGTAGACGCAATATGCAAGTAAATAATAATTTCGAGCCTGTTATCGTGGCTTTCTGCTGTAACTGGTGTTCATATGCAGGCGCTGACCTTTCAGGCACTAACAGACTTAATTACCCGACTAATGTAAAGATCATCAGAGTTCCCTGTTCATGCAGAGTAAACCCGATGTTCATACTCCGTGCATTCCAGAAGGGCGCAGACGGAGTTATAATATGCGGATGCCACCCAGGTGACTGCCACTACACTTCGGGCAACTACTTCACACGACGCAGGATAACGCTCCTTTACAGTATGCTTGATTTCCTCGGCATCGAGAGAAACAGAACGAGACTCGAATGGGTATCTGCCGCTGAGGGTGCGAAGTTCGCAGCGACTATGCAGCAGTTCACCGAGGATGTAAGAAAGCTTGGACCTAACCGCAGATTGGAGGACTTACGATGCAGGAAGCAATGATAAAAAGAGCAAAGGAGCTTCTGGCAGACGGTACGGTAAATCGTGTTATCGGCTGGAAGAAGGGTGAATTCTTCTACGATATAACACCTGCCGTTTTCGAGACTGCCGAAGAGATCGATGCTGATTTCGTATTTGATGATTTCACATCTGCAAATGTATCAAAGTATCTCGTAAAAGAGAGTAAGAAGGAGGGCAAGATACTTGCGTTCCTCAAGCCTTGTGATACATACAGCTTCAATCAGCTCATCAAGGAGCACAGAGTAGTCCGTGAGAACGTTTATATCATCGGCGTTCCGGGCGGTCCTAAGCTTGATATCGAGAAGATAAAGGCAAAGGGAATAACAGGTGTTCTTGGTGTTAAGAACGAGAATTTCACACTTAAGATAGATACACTCTACGGCGAGGAGACTATGCCTTTCTATGAGGCGATTTGCGGAAAGTGTGCAGACTGCAAGAGCAAGAAGCATGTTATCTACGATGAGCTTATCGGCGAGGACGGAGATGTACTCGATTCAAACCGCTTCGATATGGTCGAGAAGCTGGAGAACATGACAGCTCAGGAGAGATTTGAATTCTGGAGAGAGCAGCTCTCAAAGTGCATACGCTGCAATGCCTGCCGTAATGTCTGTCCTGCCTGCACTTGCGAAAAGTGCGTATTCGATAACCCGAATTCAGGTGTAGAGAACAAGGCTGCATCAGACAGCTTCGAGGAGAACATGTTCCATATTATCAGGGCATTCCACGTTGCAGGAAGATGTACAGATTGCGGCGAGTGTTCAAGAGTCTGCCCTCAGAACATACCGCTACACCTTCTCAACAGAAAGTTCATCAAGGACATCAATGCTCTTTACGGTGAATATCAGGCAGGTGCTGATACAACTTCAAGAGCACCTCTTAACACTTATGATACAGAAGATTGTGAGCCTTCGATCGTACATGAAAGGGGTGTTGAGTGATGCTTAAAATAGCTAAGAACAGACTGAATGAGCTTTTTGCTGCGATCGCAGAAAAGCAGACACTGTATATCCCCGTTGACCGTGAGGACGGTGCGGCTGAATACAGAAAGTGGGAAAACGGCTGTGAAATGAGCGGTGCTCTCAATACAGTACGCAGTGCAAAGGATTTCTTCTTCCCTCAGACCGAGAATCTTGTGGACTTCAAAATGGAGGGCAAGAATATCGAGGTCATCGATATACGCAAGGAGTCAGAGGACTTCGTTATATTCGGCGTTAAAGCCTGCGATGCAAGAAGCTTTACTATACTCGACAAGGTTTTCCTTGTTGATCCTGTGGATTCATACTACAAGACAAGACGTGACCACGGTACAGTTGTTACTATGGCTTGTACACGTCCATCCGAGACATGCTTCTGCGGAGTTTTCGGCATAGATGCTACTGCTCCCGAAGGTGATGCAGCATGCTTCAGTGACGGAGAGAATATCTTCTTCAAGGCAAACACTGAAAAAGGTCAGGCTTTCATCGATTCAATTTCCTCTATGCTTGAGGAAGGCGATACAGCTAAGCTTGACGAGGTTCAGGCAAAGACAAAGAGCATACTTGAAAAGCTCCCTCTTGCTAACCTCTCCACCGATTCATTCGGCGGCGCCAGACTTAAAGAGCACTTCAACTCTGATAAGTGGGGAGAGCTTTCCGAGGCTTGTCTCGGATGCGGTACATGTACCTTTGTATGCCCTACATGTCAGTGCTATGATATCAAGGATTTCAATACAGGTCACGGCATAAAGCGTTTCCGCTGCTGGGATTCCTGTATGTATTCAGACTTTACCAAAATGGCTCACGGAAATCCGCGTCTAACTCAGCTGGAGCGTTTCCGTCAGAGATTCATGCATAAGCTTGTATACTTCCCTGCAAACAACGAGGGAGAATTCGGCTGTGTAGGATGCGGAAGATGTCTTTCCAAGTGTCCTATATCCATGAATATAGTCAAGGTAATGAAAGCATTGGAGGTAAAGTGATGAATAACGATACATTGATACCTTACGTGGGAGTAGTTACCGACATCAGACAGGATACTCCCGATGTAAAGACTTTCAGAGTTGTTTCACCTGAAGGCGGAAAGGTCTTCGAGCATATGCCCGGTCAGTGTGCTATGCTTTCTGTACCGGGAGTAGGCGAGGGAATGTTCTCAATAACTTCATCTCCTACTAACAAGGAGTTTATGGAGTTCAGCATAAAGAAATGCGGATGCCTTACAACATGGCTCCACGCTATGGAGGTAGGACAGCAGATAACTATCCGCGGACCATACGGAAACCACTTCCCTGTTGAAACAGAACTCAAAGGCAAGGATCTTCTCTTTATCGCAGGCGGTATCGGTCTTGCACCGCTCCGTTCTGTTATAAACTACGTTCGCGACAAGCGTGAGAACTACGGCGATATCCAGATAGTATACGGTTCACGTTCCAAGGACGACCTCGTCGATTATCAGGAGATACTCGATGAGTGGATGAATGACGATGGCGTAGAGGTTAACCTCACCATCGATAACCCGCAGGAGGGATGGGACGGACATGTTGGATTTGTTCCTAATTACGTCAAAGAGCTCAATCCTTCCACCAACAAGACAGTTCTTGTCTGCGGACCGCCTATCATGATCAAGTTCACCCTTGCAGGTCTTAAGGAGCTTGGCTTCACAGAGACTCAGGTATATACTACTATGGAGCTTCGTATGAAGTGTGCTGTAGGAAAGTGCGGAAGATGCAATATCGGCAATAAGTATGTATGCAAGGACGGTCCCGTTTTCCGTTTCGACCAGCTTGACGAGCTGCCTGATGAATATTAAGGAGGAGAATTCGCATGGAAAATATGTTAAATGTATACCTGTTCGGCAAGAAGTATGAAGTGCCTGCAGGACTTACAATAATGACAGCAATGGAATATGCAGGCTATGAGCTTGTCCGCGGATGCGGATGCCGTAACGGTTTCTGCGGCGCATGTGCCACTATATACAGAATAAAGGGCGAGATAGAGCTTCACGGATGTCTTGCCTGTCAGACAGAAGTACAGGAGGGCATGTATGTTGCAACACTGCCTTTCTTCCCGCTTGAAAAGAGAGTTTACAACATCGAGGAGATAAAGCCGGATCAGCAGATAATGATGCAGCTTTACCCCGAGATATACAGCTGTATCGGATGCAATGCATGTACAAAAGCCTGCACACAGGAACTGAACGTTATGCAGTATATCGCATACGCTCAGAGAGGTGAATACGAGAAGTGTGCAGAGGAGAGCTTCGACTGCGTAATGTGCGGAGTATGTTCATCACGCTGTCCTGCAGGCATCTCACATCCACAGGTAGCAATGCTTGCAAGACGTCTTAACGGTAAGTATATCGCTCCCGAATGCGGACATCTCAATGACCGCGTAAACGAGATAAACGAGGGCATTTTCGATGAGAAAATGGCTGAGCTCATGTCCAAGGCAGTAACAAACGTTGAAGAGCTTAAGGACATGTACAACAACCGCGAGATCGAGAAGTAAGGGGGAGCAAAGTATGTATAAGATAGACAGACTCAATGAACTTGCAAAGGTCGTAGCTGCCAAGAGAGCAGAGAATACTCCCATGGAGCCGAGAAGAATGACTGCCGAGGAGAAGGACGAGCTTCTTGCAAAGTTCCATCCCGATTATAAGGAAGGGGAGTTCTCGATACTCTCAGCAGGCGTTAACAAGGGTTCAAAGGTGCCTACACAGCTTGCTGATCTGCTTCAGGGCAAGAGCCGTATCGCTCCTTCCGATGTTGACCTTTCTGCTCCTGATTATGATACTGATGTTCTCATCATCGGCGGAGGCGGTGCAGGTGCATCGGCTGCAATAGAGGCTGACGAGGCAGGAGTAAAGGCAATGATCGTTACAAAGCTCCGTATCGGCGATGCAAACACAATGATGGCAGAGGGCGGAATACAGGCAGCTGACAAGCCGAATGATTCTCCTGCTATCCACTTTATCGATGCATTCGGCGGCGGACACTTCGCAGCAAAGCCTGAGCTTGTAAAGAAGCTCGTTACAAAGGCTCCCGAAGCTATACAGTGGCTCAACAAGCTTGGTGTAGAGTTCGATAAGGAACCTGACGGCACAATGGTAACTACTCACGGCGGCGGTACTTCACGCAAGCGTATGCACGCTGCAAAGGACTACTCAGGTGCAGAGATCATGAGAACTCTCCGTGATGAGGTAATAAACAGAGGTATCCCTGTTATCGACTTCACCGCAGCTATCGAGATAATCCTTGACGAAAACGGCAAGGCAGCAGGTGCTGTACTTATGAACATGGAAACAAAGGAGCTTCTCGTAGCAAGAGCAAAGGTTGTTATCATTGCTACAGGCGGTGCAGGACGTCTTCACTATCAGGGCTTCCCTACATCCAACCACTACGGTGCAACTGCTGACGGACTTATTCTCGGATACAGAGTCGGCGCAAGCCTTCTTTACGCAGATACTCTTCAGTATCACCCGACAGGTACAGGCTATCCTGAGCAGATATTCGGTGCTCTCGTTACAGAGAAGGTACGTTCTCTCGGTGCTAAGCTGGTCAATATCGACGGTGATGTATTCATGCATCCTCTCGAGACTCGTGATGTTACAGCAGCTTCTATTATCCGTGAGTGTACAGCAAGGGATAAGGGCATCGAGACTAACCTCGGCAAGGCAGTATGGCTCGATACTCCAATGATAGAACTTAAGCACGGCGAGGGAACTATCGAAAAGAGGATCCCTGCAATGCTCAGAATGTTCGGCAAGTACGGCATAGATATCCGCAAGGAGCCTATCCTTGTTTATCCTACACTTCACTACCAGAATGGCGGTCTCAATATTACTGACGAGTGTGCTACCGATGTAGAGAACCTCTATGCAGCAGGAGAAGTTGCCGGCGGTATCCACGGACGCAACAGACTTATGGGCAATTCACTTCTTGACGTTATAGTATTCGGCAGAAATGCAGGCATATATGCGGCAGCAAAGGCAAAGGAAACAGCAGTTCCTTCAAAGCTCACACTGGAGCACATCAACTCCTTCAACAAGGAGCTTGAAGCTACTGGAGCAGCAACAGAGACAGTTTCACCAATGCTCCTTCCGCACTATGCAAGAAAGACAAAATAAGCATAATAAATATCGGGACGCAATTTGCGTCCCGAAGCTGTGTAAAAATTAAAAGAAAGTTAAGTGATTATAAATGGATTTTTTTAATGGGATACTATCTGTTCATGGTGTATCTTTTCTTATGATATCTGTTATCGCCATAGCTGCACTGGGCTATATTCTTGGACGTATAACCATTAAAGGCGTATCTCTCGGTACAGCAGGTGTATTCATCGTTGCACTTCTTTACGGATGTCTTTTCTACAAGCAGCTCTCTGACGAGATAAATACTGATTTCGTAGGAAATGCTCTGAAGATAGTCGATAACCTCGGACTTATCCTCTTTGTTACGGCGGTCGGATTTATTGCAGGTCCGAATTTCTTCGGCAACTTCAAGAAGAATTTTAAATCATACGTGCTTCTTGCAGTGATAATCATTCTCAGCGGCGGAATTACCTGTGCGGGATGTATCCTTGTTGGAAGAAACTTCACAGACCTCACTACAGAGGAGTTTACTGCAATGCTCACAGGAATCCTCTCAGGAGCCCTTACAAGTACCCCCGGATTCTCCGCAGCTAAGGACGCTGTAGCTAATGACCACTTACAGAGCATCGTATCTGTAGGCTATGCTATAGCTTATATATTCGGCGTTATCGGAGTTGTTCTCTTTGTACAGATCATACCTAAAATGCTCAAAGCTGATATGCCGAAGGAAAGAGAGCTTCTCGGAGCAACAGCAAAGAAGTCCGAGAAGGCAAAGGGAAAATCCACATTCATCGAAATGGACGATTTCGGTATAATGCCGTTTGCACTTGCAGCAGTTATCGGAATAATCGTAGGTTCATTCAAGTTCGGTAACTTCTCGCTCTCAACTACAGGCGGATGTCTGCTTGTGTCCCTTATTTTCGGACATTTCGGACACTTCGGAAAGCTTTCTGTAACTCCAAAGGATACTACACTTAAGGTGTTCCGCGAGCTGGGACTTATGTTCTTCCTTATCGGTGCAGGAGTTTCAGGCGGAGCGAAGTTCGTACAGTATTTCGATGCTGTATATTTCGTATACGGAATGGTAATGACAATAGTACCTATGATACTCGGATTTATTTTCGCAAAGTATGTGCTGAAACTGAGTCTTCTCAACAACCTCGGATCTATCACAGGAGGTATGACTTCAACTCCTGCGCTCGGAACTCTCATAAGTACAGCAGGTACAGAGAATGTTGCTTCTGCTTATGCGGCAACTTACCCTGTAGCTCTCATTTCTATCGTACTGGTGTCACAGTTCCTTATTATGTTATTCTCGTAAATGTAACTGACAATAAAAGGCTGTTGATTGCAGTACTGATACCCGTATAAAGGTTTTGCCCCGAAGCATTTAAAGTGCTTCGGGGCGTTGTGTTTAATTACAGCTACATCTATAACACACTCCATAGTCTGCACGGTCACCATTTACTAAACGGTTATCCTCTGCAAAAGCGCCCTTAAAGCGTTCCATTCTCATGCTGTAATCATATACGCCTCTGCCCGATATCCCAACAAAGGGCAGGGGTTCAATTCCCTTCGCCGACACCATAACCCATCTCCACCATTTCGCCATCAATTTCAAGAGAAAGTGTGCTCCTGAGAATAGGTATCATTTTAGGTAGGTCACGTTCATTTGCACGTTGAACCCGCAAACTTTTCATGCAAATCAAATCAAAAAAGAATCCCGATATACCGTTTAATCACAGTATATCGGGATTCTTGTAACCTTTTCGGTTACGAATTTTTGATTGGTGGAGGCGATGCACCTCCCTCTGGAGATGCGTATTTTTAAGATTTCCGAAGTGCGACACCTCGGTGTTTCGGCGTTTTTGGGGGGGTGTCAGAAGCGCTTCTTTGTCGTCACAGCGAAAGGGCAGGTACCGGTTTATTCTGTGTAAATCTCAACAATGATCTTCCTGGCATTATTGTCATTCAAGTATACGGGATTGATCTCTTTTTTCGCATATTGGAACGGTGTATCAACAGTTACTTCGATCAGATAATGCTCAAAGAAGTTTTCCCAGCTGAAGTATTCAGAGCATTCTATATATGAAGATGGGTTATCAAGGATCTCTGTCATGTTCTCTGATTTGATCAAGCCTGATCTCAGGATCAGCCATTCAAATGATTCCGGCAAACAAAGTCGAATATTCGCAGCCGAACGCATTTTCAGAATTCTGTCAATTTCAGAACCAAATGCAGCACCATCTGCGATCACAAAAACCTTCTTGTCTTCATGTTCAAGAAGCCATTTGAATATAGCGGAGTTGGACGAAGATGTGAAGCACTCGATGCTGCTGTCACGAAAGTAATGCTGATAAAACTGAAAACCCGATTTGGAATCCTCTGTCAGCAAAGCGTCAAATGTCAGTTTTGAGCCTGCCTTTTCCTTATAGTAGACGTGCTTGCTGTTTGATCTGTATATCTTCTTAAAGCTGTGATACTTTCCGCTTGCTTTGATCTCATATATCTCTTCAACGCTGTACGGAAGTTCATGCAGGCTCTCTCTGTTGAAGATCACATAGTAGTTATCCGTGGCTTTGATCGTATGTGCAAATTCTTTTGTTTTCAGAAATTCTGCACCTTCATCTATGAACACGATGCTGTCATGGATGCCAACAAGCTGATGTTTCCAGTCAAGGTCTATCAGCGCAGCACATGGCTTGTCACAGGATATATTGACACCGCTCGCTTCATGGAGTCTGGTATAGTCTGCGATCATATCATACAGAGTTGTCTTTCCGGTCCCACTGTCTCCACGGACGATTGTGATATTCCTATGCAGATCAAACTTGAAAACAGCGTCTCTGTTTTTTACTTCAACATGATGTGTTCCTGTCATAGCTGCCTCACACAAATTCTCCGGCTTCTGCAACGAGATCGCCCATATTCTTTACGATCTTACCGGTATTAAGCACTCTGATCTTAAACTCGCCCTTGCCGAAATCCATCAGATGACGCAGATTGATGATCACTTTCTTATCATCTGCGATTCTCAGTATCCACTCTGCACAGTTATCACCGCAGGTGGAAGCGTTGAAGACCTTTGTTTTGTCATAGGCGATCAGCAGAAGTGTCTTCACACCACCAGACAGTTTTTTAGGGCTCATATTTCCAAAAACAGGACTGGCAATGGTCTTTTCATCAATGACCTCAGAATGGTCTACGGCTTGTATGATCTCTCTTGACAGCGGTTTGGTGATCCAGCTGTCCTTATATGTGTTATTAAAGTAGATATTGGTATTGTAGATCGCATCAGGCATATCTCCGAAATAAACATTCAGCATTGCGTATCACCTCTGTATATACTATTGTCCTATATCGTCAAAGTATTCTAATGCTATTATACCACATCGTCCTCAGAAACGCAATATATTTGTAAAAGAATTATCAATGAACTTTTCGTAGGTTTTCCAGAATCAGAAAAAAGCACCTTTGTTAGTTTCGCAAATCTTCTTCAAAAGTAATTGCATTCCATACACCATGCTGATAAAATAATGATGACCGGTCCAAAAATGCGAAAGGAATGCAGACAATGGATAACAAACCGCTAAGAGTAGCCTGTTATGCAAGGTACTCAACAAGTATGCAGAGAGAGGAGTCGATATCAGCACAGCTCAGGGCAATCGTCTACCCATGTTCCGTCCTCCACTTTGATCTCGCAGCCGCAGATGTCGCAAACTCTTACGTTTTCTTCCATTTCAATTACCTCCAAATATATATTTGATAAGGTAGGAAACACCCTATCATGACTATAATACATATTTAGAGGACGGATTTGATTCGGTTCAATGCAAAAATCGCCCTATGAGATCAGTTCTCATAGGGTGTTGATCGTTTTTCGCCATTTCGCCATCAGTTTTTAATGAAAGAGTAATATATATATTCTTGATCTTATATAGGTTAATAAAAATATATAGTAATGTATAATATATAAATAAAATAGATTATATATAGTCGTGAGATTATTAGAAAAAACACTACAAAAATAAATACTCCCAATAATTGAACGCCCGTTAGGGCTGACACTGTGACGACCGCAAGGGAGGAACGGTGGCATAGCCCAGCGCAGCTGCCTGCACGGAGTGCCACTGCCCGTGTAGGGCGTTTATAGTTCTTCTTTTGCAATAGGAATGTAAACCATCTTCAACGGTATCATCTTCTTATATTTTTCACTAAGGCTATCATAATATTTCAATATGAGGTCTACAAGTTCTTTGCCGTTGATCCCACGAATAATAGGTGTATTATCAAGATATTTCTGAGCCTTCTTGGTGTAGTTGGATAATGTAACAAATAAGCCATAATCGCCTTCACGCATTGCGCCTTTCAGGGATTGTATAGTAGTCTCTTTTATATCACTATCCTGGCTTTTCACTTGTACAAGGATTCTTGGGGGCAACTCATCTTTGTAAGCAGTGATATCTATACCGCTATCGCCGCCATGAGCTGATACACTTGTTCTATATCCCATTGCATTTAGAAGGTCGGCAACAAATTCTTCAAGATCATATCCTTTAAGATTTCGGCTAAGTTCTTTAAGAATATAATCCTTGGTATTCTCAATAATCTCATCTGCTGTAGCGGCAACTGTTTCATCGTCCATATTATCAGCAGCTGATATTCCGTTAAAGTTGTTATCCAAAGCTGAAAGAAATTCATCAGCGTAGTTCTTTACTGAAAAGAAAGATAATGCTGAGCCAATTTCATATAAAGCTCCTTGTGAGAAAAAAGTTCGTGGGAAATGCTTGAGCCATTTTACCGTATGTTGTTGTACATATCTTTCTGAATCAGGATTATGATAATACTCGCCTGTTACTTTACCAATATAAATCTCTCTGTTTATTTTAGAGGGAAAAACAACGTAATCATCAATTTGAACTTCATGAGCAAATCTATAAAGCATACCTGCACAATTGGCAACTCTCATTTTTTTATCATTTGGAAATGTGTCGGCGTATTTTTTCTTGAAAGCATCACGATCGGGAGCAATCTTGTTGAGGTCGCCAATTTCTTTCCATCCAATAGCTATCACATTTTCTTTCAAGAACAGATTATCATCAAGTGTATGTATTCCCCATACTCTTTTTTCGTCGGTCATTACTCTAACTCCTTCCCACTAAAATTAAAATGGTACTTCGGTATCTGTGATAATATCTACTTCTTCATAGTTTTCATTTAGCTTTTCAGTTACAGTTTTTATGAGTGCTGAAAGATGCTCAGGGAAATTCGAGGATGTTTCTTTGTAAAGCTTATTAAGCTTTTCGATGATAGTTATATCTATTTTTCTATCGTTATAGATTCGGTTATCATTATCCAAAAACACAGATACCTTAATCTTATCACTAAAAATATGATCCTGTATTACATTCTCTAAGTTATCCATTATTGATTTGATGTAAATCTCATCGAACTGTATACTTGTTAAGAAACCTCTATAGTATTCTTCATCGCCATAATAATTATACTCTGTAGTCCAACAAATACTATCAAGTGTATCTCGTAATTGTTCCCTTATTTTTTCTATATTAGGGATCTCCTTTTTCGGAGTTGATTCTGTCGATTTCCTATTTTCTAAAAGAGTGCCGAACATCGAGTTTTCCATAATCTTTATCTTTTTCTTAGTGTATTCTTCAAATTCTTTATTTAATGCATCTGATTTTTCCGTGAAACATTTATCATTTGTCAAAAACACTATTTCATCTTCACCATTATTTTTAAAGAATTCAATTATAGACAGCCACATTAAGGTATCTTTAAATCCCTTATCACTTGCTTTATCGTTATCGTTAAAAGGAGGTATTTTATTGTATGCTCTTGTTAATATTCTATCGAATAATTCCGATGATGTTTCATAACCTATTATATGATTATTAAATAATGATTCGTAACAATGCTGAATGAATTCTTTGCGCTTGATTAATTCCGTTTCAAGATCATTATTGCTTTTTAGTGTGAGAAGCGATTTTATTTCTTTACGTAGTTTTAGAGCTTTTTCATAGGCTGTTTTCTTCACTGCACATTGTTGCGCTTTTCGTTCTTCAATTGATACCTGCGTAACATAGGGTATGTATTTCTTGTCTAATTTTTTTATTACTTCACTTAAGTTTTGATTCTGTACAATAAAATTTGTATCAAATACAAAAGCTAATTTTTCTTCCATAATATTACCTCGATTCTTAATTTTACAAAGCATCGTATATCAGGAGTAAAGAATCCCTACTTCGATATCTTCGGGGCGATCCTACTGAGATCATCTATCTCATCTCAACCGATAGCTATAATAATCCTTTCAAGAACAGAGTGTCGTCAAAGGTGCGTATTCCCATACTTATGTTTCCGCAGTTTTCTTAATCGCTACCTAAGCATTCTGCGATAAACAACTTAGGAAATTGTAATTATGTAACTTAGATTTGTCTGCTAAATATTTGATTTGGTGACCAATTGGTACTGAGTCTTTATGATCTGATGATTCTATATATGTATTTACAAACCAAGGCGTAGATAATGGAATTATTCTATTAATAGCCATAATATCATTATTTAAATCCGGTTTTATCGCATTCCACAAATCTATCTGCCATTTTTTAAAAGCAGTTACAAAATCCGCTGTAACATCATAAATGTTGACCTTTTCGACATTCATCTTAAGAAGTTCGTCTCTGAATTTTCCGTTTATACCACTATCCTTTGCTGTCAAGTCAGAGACTTTAGCCAAAACGTCTACCTTACCTTTTAATGCATCCGTCGTAATTAGCTTAATAGGAAGAGAGTTATGAGCAGTATAGGTTCTTATGTTATATAGGAATCTATAACAAAAATCTGTATCATAAAATCCGAATTTAAGTTTCTTAAAGACAGTAGCATAATGCCTTTCATTATAACTTATCCACATATAGAAAGAATTAACTAAATTGGAAAACAGTCTGTTTATATTTATAAAGTCGTTGTCACCCTGCTGGAGTGTAGTCTCACAGTAACGATTGAATTCTTGACAATTCATAAGGATCAAAGGATAATAGTCAATTTCATTAAGCAATTTTGAGATTTTCTTGGATTTATCTTCTATAATTAGGAACTCATTCTCTGTTATAGACTTGTTATCATATATGCCTCCGAAGCAAGAAATGTGATATCTTTTGTTGTCACTCATTATTTCCCCTCCGTGAGCCTCTGATACATCTTCATCAGCTCGGCAACGCACTCGCTCTCGGTGTTGAGCTTGCCCCAGAAGCCGTAAGCCTCCATGACGGCACGGTCGTTCGCCTGATGAGCCTTGCGAAGTTCGGGCGGCATAGTGAGTTCGTCGTAGAGGTCGGCGAGGGAACTGTCAGGGTAGAGAGCTCTTGCGTCGAGGATAGCTTGTGCAGTTTTCTCGATTTTAGCTTTCTGCTCTGGTGTAGGGGCACACCACGGGAAGTTGTTGTAGACTATATCCTTTGAATAACGGTAGTCGCTTTTGATTCTTCCGCAAACAGCTCTTGTCCATGCCATGTGAACATTTGACATTAAGATACCAAAATGATAAAGTTTCGCATTTGGGATAATCTGGACAGCGTCATTAACGATTATATCAGGCGACACAAAGCCAAAAGGAATGTACCGTCTTGTTTCGGATGAATGACGTGGAATAAGAATATATGTTGTGTTAGGTTGCCTTACTTCTTGGAATAGCATTGCTGTATCTGCACTACGTCTTGTAGCTTCTTTTGGACTGTTAAGTCTGAATTCTTTTACTCCTGCAACTCGTTCAGACAAAAATTTAGAGTTTCTAATATCAGAAGGAGAGGCATTTACAAGCCATATACAGAATCTCAGCTTATTGTTGATAAATTCAGTGGCGCCATATATTTGCTTTATATATTTTTCGATTTTAGGCTCTTTTGATACCGCCTCTTCTCTTTCTTCAGGTGTTAGAAATAAGAATCCGCCATCTGTCGGCTTATTTCCATAGATCATTTCAGGGACAGTTGATATAGGTGTACCTTTACTTTCAATAAATACATTGGGCGCTTCCACAAGAAACGGATTTATATTACTAACGATCTTATCAGTACCATTATCAAAAAGATGTCTATCCGCCTTATTATCCGCAATACTATAACCAACGATAACACAATGAACATGAGCTTTCAGACTTGCTTCACTGTCCCAGCGGAATGTGCGGTGTGCAAAGTCGATATGGATACTGAAACGATCATACAGCGGTTTCCATACACCTGCAACTTGTTCACCCTGCGTGATACTGTTGGTAGAAACAAAAGCGGATCTGATATTTGTGTCCACCATAAGCTGTGAAGCCTTGAAATACCATGCGGCAACATAATCTATCTTACCTGCGGTTTTGTAAGGCTTGCCTTTTTCGTCAACATAAATGGAAAGCATATCGTCTTTCTGCTCTTTAGATTGCAGAGAATAACCAACAAACGGCGGATTCCCCATAATATAAGACAGCTTCTCCTTCGGTACAACGCTCTCCCAGTCAATACGCAGAGCATTGCCCTCAATGATATGATCTTTATAGGATTTCAGCGGCAGGAAGTCGAGATTCACCTGCATAATATCTTCTGTCTCACGCAGCATTTTATGCTCAGCTATCCAAAGAGCTGTCCTTGCAACAGCCACAGCGAAGTCGTTTATCTCAATTCCGTAGAACTGGTTAATGCTTACCTGTATCAGATCATCAAGTCCCAGCATTGCCTGTCCACGGTTTTCCTCGAACAGAGCCTCGTTTTCAAGCTTACGGATCGAGAGGTACGTTTCCGTGAGGAAATTTCCGCTTCCGCAGGCAGGATCAAAGAACACAAGCGACGCAAGTTTGCTGCGGAATTCGCTCAAACGCTGTTTACGGGTACGCTCGTCCTTGTAAGCGATATAAGTATCGAGTTCCTTGCGGAGATCGCTGAGGAACAGCGGATCAATGACCTTGTGAATATTCTCGATAGAGGTATAGTGCATACCGCCGCTGCGTCTTGTTTCGGGGTTCAGCGTGGATTCAAACACCGCTCCGAGGTAAATGGCGGAATTTCTATCTTTTCGTCAGCGAAGAGTCCACCGTTAACGTATGGGAATGCTGAAAGCTCATCGTCCATATACGGATCGTACTCGTCACGCTGCTCCTGTGTCATATCCAACACCTTGAACAGCTCACGGAGCTTCTTGTGAACTTCCTTTACCGGAAATTGTTTGAGGTACTGACCGAACATCTCATGCTTCGGGAAAATCTGCGAATCCTCAGCGTACAGGCAGAAAACGAGTCTTACGCAAAGCATATTGAGACTTTTCAGCGTTTCGGGACTGTCTGGATTCTTGTACTGCTTTATGAGAGCATTGTACAGCTTTCCGACAAGTTCACCTGCATCAATGGATATCTGTTCCTCTTTTTTCAGTATTTCCGACTTTTGCTCAACGATAAACTGTAACTGGTAGAACTGCTTCGGCAGGTCTTTCAGCAGTATCTCGTCAGGCTCACCGTTTGGCTTGTTCATGTTATAAATGAGGATACGCTCGAAGTTCGAGACGATTATCCACCTTGCACGATCCTCATAGGGGAGATAGTTATTGTAGCGGAATGCCTGACCGTAGGGAGTGAGCTTCTCACCATCGGACTGCACAGCGGTCTTGCCGAGCTTCTTTTCAATGCTCTTTTGCTCTATCAGCACCTTTGTTGAGGGGATAAAGCCGTCTATGAACTTTGTGTTCTTCTCTATCACAACAGGCTTTTCAAACTGTATAATCGAAGTGGGATTCTCAACTCCCAGTACGTTCTGTAGTAAATCTATCCAGAAAAGCTGTGTTTCCTGCTTCTCATCGCCTTTGCCTTCCCAGCGTGCTGAGAATTCCTTGGCAGCTTTTATTTGTTGCTTTTCGGTCATTCCAACCATCCCCTTATATTACCATATTTTATTTATTATATCACACTTTGCTTAAATATTCAAGTGGAAAAGGCTCATTTTTAAACGATTTGTCAATCAGAAGTACAAGTTTAATTCGTTTTATTATGGACAGGGGTTCAATTCCCCTCGCCGACACCATAACCCGTCTCCGCCATTTCGCCATCAATTTCAAAAGAAAGTGTGCTTCTGAGAATAGGTATCATTTAAGGTAGGTCACGGTCATTTGCACGTTTAACCCACGAACTTTTTCAGGGCATCAAGATAAAACAAAATCCCTAAATACCGTTATTACATGGTATTTAGGGATTTTTGCAACCTTTCCGGTTACGCATTTTTGATTGGTGGAGGCGAACACAGTTGAATCCGTGCCAGAAAGTTTACAAAAGGCTATATATAGCCATTTGCAGCACTTTTGAACTGCCTGATTTTGAGCATCTTTCAGGTCGTAACCATCTGAAAGTGAGTATTTTTATAACTGCGCCAAAAACTCAATCGATGCAGCTGTGTGGGAAGGCATGGTAGCGGTAGCCTAATTGAACCCCTGTCACCGAAAATTTGGCTATTTTAAGCCGAAAACAAGTGCTTTGAACAGCAGGTAAAATTGCACAAATATTAGGAGGGGGACGTCCGCTTTTTGAAAGGTTAAAAGGGAGAAAACCGCTTAGCTACGGTTTTCTCCCTTTTGTAACATTTGCATATACGCATTTTAAGATGGTGGAGGCGAGGGGAATTGAACCCCTGTCCGAAAGCTCATTCATGCAACTTTCTACGAGCGTATTTTACCTATTATGATTCCCTGAGACGACCGCCGATAAACGGGCTGAAGAATCAGGTAGTCCGTATACAACCGTGGGACACGGACACTTCCCACGATCGTTCACCGCTCATCGATGCCCAAGCGAGAGCCGCGGTACTCTCCCGGTGGACAGAAGCTGACTTAAGCAGCTACCAGTTCGCTATTTCTAGAAACTGTAATGTTATTTCTTGCGTTTATATTTAAACGTGGCGAGGATTAAGGAGATCACGCCGTACTCCGCTCGCTTATCACACTTCAAAACCCCCGTCGAAACCTTTACGCCCCCATAATAATGAGGGATAATGGTTGAGGAATGAAATGTTCCGAATAATATTATACACCTTATTTAGTGATTTGTCAACTATGAAAGATAGTGTAAATCGTCGGGAAATGTAAGTTCACTTGGTAATAACAGCGACAGCACAGGGCATACGTCCGTCTATGACGAAAAATTCGGTATTTGTCAGTGACATATCGGCGAAGAACTGTTTATATGAATCGAAAGTAAACTCCTTTGTGAATCTTACGCCTATTTTTTCAAGGAGAGCGACAAGGAGTTTATCGGTGTTTTCAGAATTGTTGATATAGGTAGGTATGATGACTTTTCCACCTGTTTTGCATACTCTCAGAAGCTCGCTGACAGCTTTGCATGGATCATCAAGAAGGTGTATGATGTTGCCTGCTATGACCTTATCAAAGCTTTCGTCGTGTGCCTTTATATTGGTTATGTCTGTACGTTTGAAGGTAACATTTGAAAGGCCGCGGCAGTTTTTCTCTGCACGTCTCAGCATAGCAGGGGAGAAATCAGTAGCGACGATACATCTGCACTTCTGGGCTACCTTACGGGTTATAGCTCCCGTACCGCATGCACATTCGAGGACTGCGTCGTTTTCACTGACGTACTCGGAGGTACGCAGACCAAGCTCTCTGTACACCTTACCGTTTACTATCAACTCAAAACGGTCATAAAAACCTGATACCTTATCCCATATCATTATTTGTCTTCTCCTTACAGTAAGAATTAAATTGTCATCACGGCAAAATCCTGTCATAGCTTGCTAACGATGATTATCTTTCGATCAGCCACTGAACAAAGGCTTTTTTGTCATTCGGATCATATCCTGCCCTCTCATAGAAATCAAGGGTGGATCTCTCTTTTGAACCTGTCATGAGCATCAGTCGTGTGCAGTTTTCACGCATTGCGATATCTTTTGCAAAATTCAGACAGGCGGTAGCTATCCCTCTTTTGCGGTAATCTTTATCGGTGATCACATTTTCCACTAAAGCGTAGGGACGCTGACCTCGTGTGAGATTCGGGATAATAATACATATACATGATGAAACTATTTTCCCGTCTTCTTCTGCGACGATAACGTGATGTGAATCATCAGACATAATAGTTTCCCACACGTTCAGAACACGTTTATCCAGTTCCGGAAAAGGATTGTCGTGGAGTTGCATATAGAGTGTGAGCAATCCTTCAAGGTCTGTTCTGACAGCTTCTCTAACCATACTCAGACCTCATTGATTACGTATCTTGATATTTCGGTCGATCTCACGTTTGGCGTCACGTTTAGCCATATCCGCACGTTTATCGTATAGTTTTTTACCTTTGCAGAGTCCCAGCTGTACCTTTACCCTTGAATCTTTGAAATAGAGGCTGAGTGGGATAAGAGAGAGACCGTCCTGTTTAAGAGTACCATACAGCTTGTTTATCTCACGCTTATGCATGAGGAGCTTTCTTACTCTCATTGGATCACGGTTAAAGATATTTCCTTTTTCGTATGGAGAGATATGCATACCTCTGATAAAGAGTTCGCCTTTATCCACGGAGCACCAGCTGTCCTTCAGGTTAACTCCGCCCTGACGGATAGACTTTACTTCGGTACCGACGAGTTCGATACCTGCTTCATATGTCTCAAGGACGAAATATTCGTGACGTGCTTTTCTGTTTTCGGCTATAGTTTTAGTACCTTTTGAACGCATTTTCACAGCTCCGATCATTAAAAATCACTGTTGTTACAGTCTTATACGTATTAATTATACTTTATTTTAATATGATTGTCAACTCGAATTATAATTAAAAGGGAAGCAAAAAGAAGAAATCCGCAGTCTGAATTTCGTGCGGATGAGAAAGTGGAGGTCTGAGATAAAAGTATATAATTTTACAAGAAAAAACTATTGCAAAATTCTCCGCAACAGGGTATAATAGAAAGGAAAGTGTTTTGAAAAACAATTGCCTTGTATGGCGGAGTGGAGATCATATGGAGAAAAAAAGAACTATACAGCGCAACACCGGTAAAAAAAGCGGAAAACCGAAAATGCGCTTCAATTTCTGGGTAATGGTACTTATCTTCGTTTTCTCGTTCCTTGCTTGTTTCGCCCTTTACATGCTTGCTGCGAACCTAAATGATAATTTCTTCAAGGACGAGTTCAACGCTACTGTAGCAGAGCTTGAAAGCCGAAAGGCGAATGAAGGTACAACTTCGGAAGCTTCCGAGGAACAGATAGAGGAAAAAACTGATACAGCAATAACAAATCCCGTACCACAGTCAGAGAAAGCTGACGGCAACTATCTTGAAGAAAGTGCGCTTTTTACTGACGGTACACTTCTCGGTATGGCGGATAACGGCGGATTCGGATATGTAGTAGGAAACGCTTCGCTCAATGCGAAAAACTGTACAACAGCCCAGGCTGACAGCAGTTTCGGAAGCGGTACACTTACAGAGATCGCAGGAAAGATGAAGCCCAAGAGACTGTATATAATGCTCGGAAGCGATATTACAACCGACAAGACCGATGAGATGATAAAAAGCTATCAGGAGCTTGTAACATCACTTAAGAATTCGCTTCCTGATACTAAGATATTTGTGATGCAGCTTCCGCCTGTACCGGAGGGATTCGAGACAGTAACCAATGAAAAAGTGAATGAATATAATACAAAGCTGCTTTCTATGGCAGATCAGGCAGGTGTATACTGTATCGACACCAACACAGCACTTAAGTCGGACAGTGGAGTATTGTCACCTGATTACTGGTCGATAGCAAACCAGAACTATACATCACAGTTATATTCAGTGCTTACGGACTACATACTTTCACATACTGTATAAATTATACCCAACACAATATATTGTGTTGGGTATTTTGCTTTCAATACTGTTTGTATAGATGTCGAAATATAGCGCTAAAAGCCGCAAAACAGGGTGAAAAGCATACAAAACACACAAAATTCTGACTGTAAATCGGCTCTTGATTGTCATAGTATCCAATTGACTTTATCCATGAATTGTTTTATACTTATATATGGTTTTGAAAATCGGAACACAATATATAGATTTCGGAGGTTGGAGTTATGATAATTCACATCATCAAGCGAGACGGCAGAAAAGTGCCTTTCAATATGGAAAAGATCGCTAACGCTATCTTCAAGGCAGCTCAGAGCTGCGGAGGTACAGATTTCAATGTGGCTATGGAAACTGCCGCTGACGTATGTACTACTTACGAGGCAGAGAATCCCGGTAAGGTGCCTACAGTTGAAGAGATACAGGACCTTGTTGAAAAGACTCTTATTGAAAAAGGACATGCCAAGACTGCAAAGGCTTACATTCTTTATCGTTATGAGCGTACACGTTCCCGTGAGATGAAGACCAACCTTATGTGTGTTCTGAACGAACTTACATTCAGCGCTGCAAAGGACAGTGATATCAAGCGTGAAAATGCAAATATCGACGGCGATACAGCTATGGGTACCATGCTTAAGTACGGCTCTGTTTCGGCTAAGGAATACTACGAGATGTACGTTCTTGAACCGAAGCATGCCAAGGCTCACCGTGAGGGCGATATTCACATCCACGATCTTGATTTCTATACTCTTACCACAACATGCTGTCAGATCGACCTGAAAAAACTTTTCACAAACGGTTTCTCTACAGGTCATGGCTATCTCCGTGAACCAAATGATATTTCAAGCTATTCAGCACTTGCATGTATTGCTATCCAGTCCAACCAGAACGATCAGCACGGCGGACAGAGCATACCTACATTTGATTACGCAATGGCTGATGGTGTTAAGAAGACCTACGCTTCAAGATACATCCAGAACGTTGCAAGAGCACTTTCCCTTATCGGCGGCGCAGAAAATGAGCAGGAGATCGCAGACAGCATAAAGAAGGAACTTTTTGAAAAGTATTCACTTAAGCCTGTTCTTGCTGACAACAACGGTTACAGTGAAAAGGAGAAGGAACTCCTCCTTAACTACACTGACGCTGATACAGTAGATAAAATACAGGCTTTCGCAAAGAAGAACGCTGAAAAGGAAACTGACAGAGCCACATATCAGGCTATGGAAGCTCTTATCCACAACCTCAATACTATGAACAGCCGTGCAGGCGCTCAGACACCATTCAGCTCCATAAACTACGGTACTGATACATCTCCCGAAGGAAGAATGGTAATAAAGAATGTTCTCCTTGCACAGGAGGCAGGTCTCGGAAACGGCGAGACTCCTATTTTCCCGATACATATTTTCAAGATAAAGGACGGCATCAACTACAATCCGACCGATCCGAACTATGATCTCTTCAAGCTGGCTTGCAGAGTATCAGCAAAGCGTCTTTTCCCGAACTTCTCATTCATCGACGCTCCTTATAATCTCCAGTACTATCACGAGGGAGATCCTGATACAGAGATCGCATACATGGGATGCCGTACACGAGTTATAGGTAACGTACACGATCCTTCAAGACAGGTAGTAACAGGCAGAGGAAACCTCAGCTTCACTTCTATCAACCTGCCGAGACTTGCTATCAAGGCTGACCACAATGTGGGACAGTTCTTCGACATGTTGGATGAGATGATGGATCTTGCTATAGATCAGCTTCTCCACCGTTTCAAGATACAGTCACAGAAGAAGGTAAGAAACTTCCCGTTCCTTATGGGACAGGGCATATGGATCGATTCCGATAAGCTTGCATCCGATGATACAGTGGGCGAAGTTCTCAAGCACGGTACTCTTTCCGTCGGATTTATCGGACTTGCAGAAGCTCTTAAGGCTCTGATAGGCTATCATCACGGTGAGAATGAGGATGCAAGAGAGCTTGGTATTGAAATAGTAACAGCAATGCGTCAGCGCCTTGATGAAGAGTCAAAGCGCACAGGACTTAACTTCTCACTTCTCGCAACACCTGCCGAGGGACTTTCAGGCAGATTTGTCCGCATGGATGCAAAGAAGTATGGTATAATTGAAGGCGTTACTGACCGTGACTACTATACAAACTCATTCCATGTACCTGTTTACTATCCGATCAGCGCATTTGAGAAGATAAAGATAGAGGCTCCGTACCACGAGCTTACCAATGCAGGTCATATCAGCTATATCGAACTGGACGGCGATCCGCTCGAGAACCTTGCAGCATTTGAAAAGATAGTACGCTGCATGAAGGAATCGGGCATAGGCTACGGCGCTATCAATCATCCGGTAGACCGTGATCCATGCTGCGGATACACAGGTATAATCGGCGAGACATGCCCATGCTGCGGACGTAAGGAACACGACGACAAGAATGTCGCATTTGACAGGATACGCCGTATTACTGGCTACCTTGTAGGTACTCTGGACAGATTCAATAACGGTAAGCGTTCGGAAGAACACGACCGTGTAAAACATAATGTGTAAGGTGATCTAATGGAACTCAGAATAGCCGGAACTGTCAACGATTCGATCGTTGACGGTCCCGGTATAAGATTCACGATATTTACTCAGGGCTGTCCCCACAATTGCAAGGGTTGCCACAATCCACAGACTCACGCATTTGACGGGGGAGAGCTGACAGATACTGATGTTCTTCTGGAGAAGATAAAGTCAAATCCGCTTCTGGACGGCGTTACATTCAGCGGCGGAGATCCATTCTGTCAGGCAATTCCGCTTGCGTATCTCGGAAGGCAGATAAAGGAACTTGGACTTAATATCGTGACATATACAGGATATGATTTCGAGGAACTCTATAAAAACCGTGAACATAACGGGTGGGGGGAGCTTCTTGAAGTTACGGATATACTCATCGACGGCAAATTCGTTGAAGAGTTAAGAGACTGGAACATAAAGTTCCGCGGAAGCAGTAATCAGAGATATATCGACTGCCCTGAGAGTTTAAAGCATGGTAGAGCGATAGAAGCAGAACCATAATGTATTTATCGGGGGAAAACCTTTCTGAGGAAAGGTTCCCTCTGGCGGAGGCGGTCCCCTCTGTCCTTCGGACATCTCCTAACAGGAGCGATGATCCTCTGTCAGCTTTGCTGACATCTCCCTACACTGTAGGGAGTTACCCCGCACTGCGGGGAGTCACCCCCGAACCCCTTTTCCATAGACTTTTTGCTTCAAATTTTCAGCCTGACATAGCACTTTATTACAGATAATTAAAACTGTAATACTAAAAGAGTGCTATGTCAGGCTGAAAATTTATAGTAAGAGTATTGAAACGAAATGAGGGAAACCCTTCTTCAAAAGAGTTCCCCTCAATGAATACATATGTCAGCAGATCTTTGAGCCTGCAGGGATAGTGTCGCTGAGCATGAGAAGCTCGAGCTTTTCTTCGCCGTTTTCCTTATGAACAGCAGAGAACAACATTCCGCAGGAATCGAGTCCCATCATCTTTCTTGGTGGCAGGTTAACGATAGCTGCAATTGTCTTTCCGACAAGCTCCTCAGGTTTATAGAATTCAGCGATACCCGACAGTATCTGTCTGTCTGTGCCTGTACCGTCGTCCAGAGTGAAACGCAGGAGCTTCTTGCTCTTCTTTACGTTCTCACAAGCCTTTACCTTAACTGCACGAAGGTCCATTTTTACGAAGTTATCGAACTCAACGAACTCCTCGGAAAGAGGCTCTGTTTCAACAGCAGCGGGACCTGCTTCCTTCTTTTTGAGTTCTGTTTCGATAGCAGCAAGCTCTTCAAGCTCCTTAGCAAGGTCGATACGAGGGAAGAGATTCTCACCGCTTACGACCTGAGCTTCCTTAGGAAGTCCTCCCCATACAGTATCATCCCATGTGCTCTTGTCCGAGCCTACCTGAGCTGTGATCTTTGCAGCAGTATCAGGCATGAAGGGAGTAAGAAGCAGTGAACAGATACGAATGGATTCAAGCAGATTGTACATAACGCATGCAAGGCGAGGGAGATTAGCTTCATCTCTTGCAAGTACCCACGGCTCGTTCTCGTCGATATACTTATTGGACATATCGATAACCTTGAATACCTCTGAAACAGCGTTCTGGAACTTATACTTCTCCATATAATCGGTATAAGTGTCTCTCAGAGCAGAAACGGCAGATATGAGATTATCGTCCTTTTCGGGGATGCTCAGCTGATCGGCAGGGAGCTTTCCGCCGAAGTATTTGTTGACCATTGCAACAGTACGGCTCACAAGGTTGCCGAGGTTATTAGCAAGGTCTGTATTTATACGGTTTATAAGGAGTTCATTTGAGAAGTTTCCGTCACTTCCGAACGGGAATTCTCTCATGAGATAGTATCTGATAGCGTCAACGCCATAGCGCTGAGCGAGGATCATCGGATCAACAACGTTAACAGTAGTATTCTCCTTACTCTTTGATATCTTGCCGCCGTCGATAAGAAGCCAGCCGTGACCAAATACCTTCTTAGGAAGAGGAAGCTCGAGGCTCATAAGGATAGCAGGCCAGATGATGGAATGGAATCTTACAATTTCCTTACCAACGAAGTGAACATCAGCAGGCCAGTAGCGGTCGAAGTCGTTATACTTGTCGTTCTCATAGCCGAGAGCGTTGATGTAGTTTGTAAGAGCGTCTATCCATACATAAACAACGTGCTTGTCATCGAAGTCTACAGGGATGCCCCATGAGAATGAGGTACGTGATACGCAGAGGTCTTCAAGTCCGGGATTGATGAAGTTATTGATCATTTCGTTCACACGGCTCTTAGGCTCAAGGAAGTCTGTGTTAAGGAGGAGATCCTTTATCTTATCCTGATACTTTGAAAGCCTGAAGAAGTAAGCTTCCTCCTCAGCCTCCTTTACTTCGCGTCCGCAGTCAGGACACTTTCCGTCAACGAGCTGACTGTCTGTCCAGAAAGACTCGCAGGGAACGCAGTATTTGCCTTTGTATTTGCCCTTGTAGATATCGCCCTTGTCGTACATCTTCTTGAATATCTTCTGAACCGACTTGCAGTGATAATCATCTGTAGTACGGATAAAGCGATCGTTTGATATATTCATCAGCTTCCAGAGGTCGAGAACTCCGCCGGGAGCAGAAACGATACTGTCAACGAACTCCTTAGGAGTAACGCCTTTTTCTTTGGCTTTTGTTTCGATCTTCTGACCATGCTCGTCTGTACCTGTCAGGAAAATAACATCAAAGCCGCGCATTCTCTTATAGCGAGCCATAACGTCTGTAGCAACAGTGCAGTAGGTATGACCTACATGAAGCTTGCTTGAGGGGTAATAGATCGGCGTAGTGATATAAAAAGTATCCTTCATAATCATCTTCCTTTTTAAAATAGTATTGCCTTTAAAGTATAGCATATTGCGCTGAAAAAGTCAAGGAAAGGACTTATTTGCAGTACAAATCATAGGAAAGAGTTCCCTGCTTTTATATCGTTCACGCAAAAAGGTCCGCTTCCCGAAGGAAACGGACCTTAGCTGTTTTATCAGAAGCTCTGGTGGAATGTACGAGAGATAACGTCGTCCTGCTGTTCTTTTGTGAGCTTTACGAAGTTAACTGCATAGCCTGAAACTCTTACAGTGAGCTGTGGGTACTTTTCAGGGTGAGCCTGAGCGTCAAGAAGAGTCTCACGGGTGAAAACGTTAACATTGAGGTGGTGACCGCCTTTTTCAACATAACCGTCGAGAAGCTCTACGAGGTTATCTATCTGCTTATCGTTTGCCATAATAATTATCCTCCTTAATATTTATCAGTCTTCATCATCGTCGATAGCGTCCTCGGTGGGCTGACAGCATGCGCCTTTAGAGCCGCATACGTCAGTACTTTTCACAGTGTCCACCTTAAGACCAACGCCATTTTCCGATGATACAATATTAACATGACCGCTGCCCTTTGACATTAACTGATCTATAAGTTCAGCAAGTTCATCGGGATCAGTGGGAGCTTTGATCGTATCCTGATCTTCCATTAGTTTTCTCCTCTGAGTGTTTCAAGGTCGAGATCGCCTGCAAATACCTGCATATCCTTACCGAGAGCATCAGGAACTATAGAGAATGTATTTGAGATACCGTCCTGAGCGTGGCGGAACGGGAGCTTTGCAACAGATGAAAGTGAAGCAACAGCACCGTGAGTATCTCTGCCGTGCATCGGGTTAGCACCTGGTGCGAGTGGAACGCCCTGCTTACGTCCGTCGGGAGTGTTACCTGTCTTCTTACCGTAAACAACGTTTGAAGTGATAGTAAGGATAGACATTGTAGGAACACCGTCACGGTAAGTGTGGTGCTTTCTGATCATATCCATGAATGTGCGTACAACTGTAACAGCGATCTGGTCAACACGGTCATCATTATTACCGTATTTCGGGAAGTCTCCTTCGATCTCATAGTCAACAACAACATTCTTGGCAACGTCAACTACATTTCCAGCCTTGTCCTTGATCTCAAGATCCTTGCGGATAGGCTTTACCTTAGCGTACTTGATAGCAGAGAGTGAGTCTGCAACAACTGAAAGACCTGCAATACCTGTAGCAAAGTAACGTTTAACATCTCTGTCGTGGAGAGCCATCTGAAGTCTTTCATAGCTGTACTTATCGTGCATGTAGTGGATAACGTTGAGGGTATTGACATAAAGACCTGCGAGCCATTCCATCATATCGAGGTACTTGTCCCATACGTCATTGAAATCGAGGTATTCAGTATCAACCGGTCTGTATTTAGGACCGACCTGAAGTCCGAGTCTCTCATCAACACCGCCGTTTATAGCGTAGAGAAGGCACTTTGCAAGGTTAGCTCTTGCACCGAAGAACTGCATTTCCTTGCCGACTCTCATAGAAGATACGCAGCAAGCGATAGCGTAGTCATCGCCGTGGATAACTCTCATCATATCGTCGTTCTCGTACTGGATAGAAGAAGTCTGGATAGACATCTTAGCGCAGTATCTCTTGAAGTTCTGAGGAAGCTTTGTGGACCAGAGAACTGTCATGTTAGGCTCTGGAGCAGTGCCGAGGTTTTCGAGAGTATGGAGGTAACGGAAGCTGTTCTTTGTAACAAGGTGATTACCGTCAACACCTACACCGCCGATAGACTCGGTTACCCATGTAGGATCGCCTGAGAAGAGTGAGTTGTACTCGGGAGTACGTGCGAACTTTACGATACGGAGCTTCATGATGAAGTGGTCGATAAGTTCCTGAGCCTGTTCCTCAGTGATGAGACCTCTTTCAAGGTCACGCTGGATATATATATCAAGGAAAGTAGATGTACGTCCGAGAGACATAGCAGCACCATTCTGCTCCTTGACAGCTGCAAGGTATCCGAAGTAGAGCCACTGTACAGCTTCCTTTGCATTAGCAGCAGGCTTGGAGATATCGAAACCGTAGATCTCGCCGAGCTTCTTAAGATCCTGGAGTGCGCGGACCTGTTCGGAAAGCTCTTCACGGAGACGGATGTTCTTAGAAGTCATTCTTACGAGAGAAGTATCTATCTGGTGCTTCTTGTCAGCGATAAGGATATCGATACCATAGAGGGCAACTCTTCTGTAGTCGCCGATGATTCTTCCTCTGCCGTAAGCATCGGGAAGACCTGTGAGTATAGCTGAATGACGAGCCATACGCATCTCGGGAGTATAAGCATCGAAAACGCCCTGATTATGAGTCTTTCTGTACTTTGTGAAGATATCAACTACCTCCTGATCGACTTCATAACCATACTCCCTGCAAGCCTGCTGAGCCATTCTGATACCGCCGAAAGGCTGGAGAGAACGCTTGAAGGGCTTGTCAGTCTGAAGGCCGACGATCTGTTCAAGGTCCTTGTTGAGGTAACCTGCACCGTGGGAAGTAATAGTTGATATGATCTTAGTGTCCATATCAAGAACTCCGCCTGCCTCACGCTCCTGACGAGAGAGGTCCATAACCTGGTCCCAGAGCTTCTTGGTAGCCTCAGTAGGTCCCTGGAGGAAGCTTTCGTCACCGTCATAGGGGGTATAGTTTTTCTTGATGAAGTCACGTACATTTACTGATGAATTACACCAGCGGCCATGTTCAAAGCCATCCCATTCTTTTGGAAATTCATTTAAATAGTGTAACATGATTGATCAGGACTCCTTTAAATATAATTTGCTATACATAATAGTATCACATTGTAGATTTTTTGTCAATCTCCTTGTTAGCCGAGTGCAATCGAATTGATCGCAATTTTTTTATTTTTCAGGAACACACGGTTGCTTTTCTGATAATTTTTGAAAAAAAACGGCAAAAAAACAGTAGCAATTGTCTAACTAATTTTTTTGCCGAAATAATTTTTTTTAAGTTTGTTTGACGTATTTGTGTAATAAGGAGAAATTTAATGCTTTTTATTCTGTTTGTTCTTATTATGTGCCGAACCTGAATTACGTATACGTTTTTCTTTTTTATTCTTTTTTGTCACTTTTGGAGTGTCAGTTTTTTTATCAGTGGAGACGTTGATTATACCTTTTTCCGCTTCTTTATTTTCAAGGCTGTCAAATACAAGTTTGTATACAGTAGCTGCAAGCGGGACACCTACCATCATTCCAAGGATTCCGAATAGTCCGCCTCCGACTGTAACTGCCGCAAGCACCCATATACCGGGGAGTCCGATAGAATTTCCGACAACCTTCGGATAGATGATATTACCTTCAAGCTGTTGGAGGATGATAAGGAAGATGATAAAAATAAGTGCCTGCATAGGGTTTTCCGTAGCGATTATGAAAGCACTTATACCTGCACCGAGGAAAGCCCCGACTATTGGGATAAGTGCGGTAACTCCGACGAGAGTACCGCTCATTCCTGCATACGGCAGACGAAGTATGGTCATACCTATGAAACAGAGCGAGCCGAGTATTATAGCTTCAACGAACTGTCCGATAAAGAAACTCTGGAAAGTTGTATTAGCGGTAGCGAATACGCGGTTGATGCGTGCATTTGTTTTCTCACTGCAGTAGACCTTTTGGAATCTTCCGATATCGCAAAGGAGTTTGTCTTTTCTCAGAAGAAGGTATATAGCGAAGATGACTGCGAGTACGATATTTGTGACTGTGCCCGTAAGAGCGCCGAGGAAGCCGACTGCCGAGCTGATTATTCCGAGAAGTCCCGATTTCAGTACACCTGTTACTTTTCCGGTAATAGAAGCCCAGTCTATCTGACTGGTATCAAATTCGTTAAATAGTTCGGTAGCCTGTGCCTGTATCTCAGGGTATTCTCTGAGCTTGTGGAGTATGTATTCTTTTCCTGTTACAACCAGCGGAGGTATCTTGGCTGAAATGAGTTTGACAGCATTGATAAGTTCCGGGATAACAATGTTCAGTATCAGTACTACCACACCAATTGCGATCAGAAACGAGATAACAAGACAAACGGGACGTCTCGAAAATTGGATGAAGCCTGTTTTTGTCTTTGGAAAAAAGTGCTTCTCGAACCAGCTTAGTATGATATTGAAAATGTAAGCTATTATAGCGCCAAGGATAAGCGGAGTAAGCGCCCCGAGAGCGATACCTGCGGCTTTTTCAACGAGTGCGAAGTGCTGGATGATATAGCATACGATTATTGCCGTAAGCCCGAAGGCGGCATAATGTTTTATTTCTTTTTTGTCCATTGGTTAAGATCTCCTGTAAGTTTATACACTATTATTATACACTATATATGTGAGGATTCAACATATAGATATGTTAATTTTTTGTTAATAAGTTGTGATGACTGTCTTGACCGTTATTTCCAATTGTGTTATAATATACTAAAATAACTGTTGGAGGTGCGTAATGGAACATTCTCTTGATAAGACAATTTGCAGGATAGGAAGAGTTGTTGTGGATGAAAGTCTGCATACTCAGAATGCAGATGAAGCGTTTTTTTCCTTTTTCGGCAACGATGCTATTTATTCTATACGCCGTACTATCGAGGAAGAGGACTATCCGCGCCTTGAAGAATCCCTTCGGCTTGCTGATATTGGCGGCATCCGCCGTACAGTTGTCCGTATGTGCGGTATCAGCGGTGAAATGAGCTGGGTACTTGCGTCCGTAAAGCGGATCACAGCAGAAGGCGAACCGCCGCTTTACGAGATAACTCTCAGTGATATCTTTTCATTGGGTGAGAGAACTTTTTCAGCTGAGAGAAGCGCTTCTGAACTCAGGTACTACCTCAGTCTTATCAGCGACCTTGCATTTGAATACAGCTTTGAAACGGGACGGATAAAGATATTTATGTTTGATGCCTGCCGTAGCATCACAATAGCTGATGAACTGCTTGATAAGTGGCAGAAGGATGCGATAGACTCAGGTATGATCCTTTCACGGTATACCGACACATTCAGCCGTTTATGTGATGATATAAGAAACGGAGTATACAGGTTCGATCACGAGCTTGAAACCTCGCTTCTGACATTCGGAAAAATCAGGGAAATGTGTCTTTTCAGGGGCGTTACGAGATACACCGAACCTAAAAAGAAACTTGTCAGCGGAATAATATCGGTAGTAAGCGCAAGACTCCGGACTAAAGAGATCAATCTTGCGATCGAAGCGAACAGAGATCAGCTCTCGGGACTTCTCAGCAAGAACACCGTTACTGCAGTTGCTATGGACATACTTGCAGGACGTCCTTCATATAACGTCAACCTTGTTATACTTGATATCGATGATTTTACGGACATCAATAAAAGCTACGGACATCTTTTCGGCGATGAGGTAGTTTATACAGTGGCAGGGATAATCAAAAAAGAGATAGGTGAGAGGGGATACGCAGGAAGAATAAGCGGAAGCAGTTTCCTTATTATAATAGAAGACACAAGAGACGAGACCGATCTTCGCGGAATCCTTAGGGCAATACGCACTAATACAGAATCCGCTTTTTCCGAACGAGCAGATAATTTTCAGATGACGTGTTCCATGGGTATTTCAACTTATCCCGTAGACAGCACAGAATATGATGAACTTTTCATGCAGGCTGATAAAGCCCTGTATATAGCGCAGCAGAAGGGTAAGAACAGGTACGTTATCTACGACATAGAGAAGCATGGACCTGTAGAGAAGGACATAGAAAACAAAATAGCTTTCCTCAGCAGCAAGAAGGATGCTACGGAAAAGCTTGTGTTTGCAGGTGATATCGCAGAATCCCTTGTTTTCGGAAGCCTTCCCGATATTTCGGTACTTCTTGAACAGATACGCAAGGAGTTTGCAATAGATGATATATGCATATACGCAGGCAATGAAATGAACCTGATACTCAGCTGCGGAAACAGTAACTCGAAGAGAGCGGCATATCTCCTTGAAAATCGTTATACCGAACGTTTTTCGGGAGACGGTATCTTCACTATCGATAATGTAAACGAGCTTGAAGGACGTGATGATAATGCGTTTGCACAGCTTACCGCTGAGAATACAGGCGGAGCGGTGCAGTATCTTATGACTGATGAAAGCATAGTAAAGGGAATGATCTCGTTCTGTTACATAGGACGTTTCAAGAAGTGGTCGGTCACAGATCAGAATTACTTTGCAATATTGGGACGGATGATATTTGCGATACTGAAACGTCAGGCGTTCATATAACAAAAAAGAGCCATATGGCTCTTTTTTTACTTTATAGCTGTAAAAGCGGAAACTCCTGCAAGTGTAAGAACTGTGATTATGATCGCAGCAAGGAGAACTCCGCAGGTAACTGCAAGAATACTTTTCTTGAAATCGAGATCAAGGAGACTTGCAGCAAGAGTGCCTGTCCATGCTCCTGTTCCGGGAAGCGGAATACCAACAAAGAGGAGAAGTGCAAGGAACATTCCCTTACCTGCTTTTTCCTGAAGCTTTTCACCGCCGTGGTGTCCTTTTTTCAGACACCAAGAGAAGAATTTACCGATAACAGGCTTGTCCTGTCCCCATTCAAGCACCTTTCTTGCAAAGAAGAAGATAAAAGGCACAGGGATCATGTTACCGATCATACTTATAAGAACAGCCTGCTGCCAGGGCACACCATTTGCAACTCCAATCGGTATAGCGCCGCGGAGTTCAACGATAGGCACCATAGATACAAGAAAAGTTAGAATGTATTTCCACATATTATAGACTCACTTTCATATTTATTCCTAAGATATTATCGCATTTTTTCGGTAAATAGTCAATAGTTTGCGTAAAAATCGGCAAAATCCCGATAATCAGGTAGAATTATCGGGATTTTTGTTAAATTTATCAGACGGTAACAGGACTTTCGGAGTTCAGTATCCCCATGAATTCGTCACCTGTGATCGTTTCTTTTTCAAGGAGATAGTGTGCAAGTTCATGAAGCTTTTCAATGTTCTCACGCAGTATCATTATAGCTTTCTCGTGAGAGCGTTTTACAATATTGTTGACCTCATCATCGATCTTTGAAGCCGTTTCGGGAGAGCAGGCGAGAGTAGGATCTCCGCCGAGATACTGGTTTGAAACAGTTTCAAGCGCGATCATATCAAATCCAGAGCTCATTCCGTAACGTGTGACCATTGCCCTTGCAAGCTTTGTTGCCTGTTCTATGTCATTTGAAGCTCCGCTTGTACAGCTGTTGAAGATCAGTTCTTCTGCGGAACGTCCTCCTGTAAGAGTACATATCCTTGCAAGTGCTTCTTCCTTGGTCATAAGGAACTTTTCTCCCTCGTCCACCTGCATAGTGTAACCGAGTGCACCCGAGGTACGTGGTATAATTGTGATCTTATGTACGGGAGCGGAATTCTTCTGTTTTGCAGCAACAAGAGCGTGACCTATCTCGTGGTATGCTATTATTTCCTTTTCCTGCTGTGAGATAACTGCGTTTTTACGCTGATAACCGGCGATAACCACTTCTACGCTTTCTTCAAGGTCAAACTGATTCACGGATTTTCTGCCGCCTCTTACTGCTCTGAGTGCGGATTCGTTGATTATGTTTGCAAGCTCTGCACCGGACGCACCTGCTGTAGCTCTTGCAATAGCATTGAAGTCGATATCGCTGTCATATTTGATTTTAGCTGCGTGGACTTTAAGGATTGCTTCACGTCCGCCAAGATCAGGAAGCTCAACCGGAATTCGTCTGTCAAATCTTCCGGGACGGAGAAGTGCGGGATCAAGTGACTCGGGACGGTTTGTAGCTGCAAGAATAACAACTCCTTTTTTACCGTCAAAGCCGTCCATCTCGGTCAGAAGCTGGTTCAGAGTCTGTTCACGCTCATCATTGCTGTTGATACTGCCGTCACGCTTTTTACCGATGGTATCGATCTCGTCAATAAATACGATACATGGAGCTTTTTCATTTGCCTGCTTGAAGAGGTCACGAACCTTTGCCGCGCCCATTCCTACAAACATCTCAACGAACTCCGAGCCGGATATTGAGAAGAAGGGGACATTAGCCTCACCTGCGACTGCCTGAGCGAGAAGTGTCTTACCTGTACCGGGAGGTCCTACAAGGAGAGCACCTTTGGGGAGAGATGCTCCGATTTCAGCATATTTTTGCGGATTATGAAGAAAATCGACAATTTCTTCGAGTGCCTCCTTTGCCTCGTCCTGACCTGCAACATCGTTAAAAGTTTTGCCTGTCTGTGCCTTTACATAAATCTTGGCGTTACTTTTACCAAAGGTCATTGCATTGGTTCCGCCCATTCGGCTGGTGATACCCTTGAACAGTACATTGCTCAGTACTATTATAAATATAAAAGGGAGAACCCAGCTTACAAGAAAAGTAAAAAGTGCGTTGTCCTTCTGATAATTTTTTGTAAATACAATTTTACTGTTCTCGTGAAGGCGTGAAACAAGATCGGGATCGTCCATAGCACCTGTTACGTAGCTATGAAATTTTCCGCTTTCATCTCTAACCTTGAAGTGGACCTCGGTATCATCGAGTTTAACTTCAGTTACGTTTCCCTCATCCACTTGCTCTAAGAAATAGCTGTAGTCTGTTTCGGTAACTTTGCTGTTGCTTATCATAGGAAGCAGAACAGCATTGAATACCAGAAGAAGAATAAGGGAAATGGTCAGATAGATGAGCACCTGTTTCAGAATATTGTTTTTATCATCCTTCATATTTATCAACTCCTTTTCGTGTGACAAAATTATAACACATCTAAGGCGAAAAAACAACTGTAAAATTGTGATAATTGTGATAGATAAATGAAAGGACGCACAGAGTACGTCCTTTGATAATAAATGTAAAATTAAAATTGCAATTTCTGTATAATAAATTTTACTTTGTATTATTTATTATACCGGTTCTTATGTATAATTAATTTGCATGTAAAATTTATTCTACCATTTTCATCCTGTCGATGAGTCCTCTTTTCTGCATACTCCTAAGTGTTATCAGCGTGGAAACTATAGCAATTATAAGTGCAGCAACAGATGCAACAGCGATTACTGGGAATGGAGTTCCGATATTAACATTCATATAAGTGAACATTTCATCTGCATCCAGCTGTACCGCTTTGAGGAATGCTTTGGTACCTAACATTGTTGCTGAGCTTATGATAACCGAACCGATCGCAGCCGGAATCACATACTGTAAACATTCTATGATGCTTTCCTTGTAGAGCTGACCTTCAGTCATTCCTACGCACTGCATGGAAGCTATTTCCGAGTTTCTATTGATAAGTCCCGTGGTTATTATGTTTATCATATTAACAGCTGCGATAAGAGCAATTATGACACTGAGGAAAGCAACTGCCGTTCTGATTATGAACATTTCAAGGTCAGCTTCAGTTTTTATCTTGCGCCAGTCTATGTCCAAAGTCACGTAATGACTATTATCGAGGTAGTGAAGAGCTTCGTTTACGTCGTCACTGTCTTTCAGATCACAGCTGATAAGGTAGTTGAAAGGCGTGAAATCATAGTAGTATGAATGATCGTTTTTTTCGTATCTGTCTACTGTACTTACAAGAATGGCATTCAAGTAGGTATCTTCAGCGAGGTTTATCCGCGGATTAATAATATCATCTGCATTTAATTCGGAGACAATATCGAAATTCTGTTCGTATGTTTTTTTGCTTGTACGTCTCTTGTTTGATTCGTCCATATTTATCCGGGATGAAGATGTTTTTACTTCTTTTTTCTCATCTTCGCTCATTTTTTCATACTCTTCATCTGAAATGTTATGCACGAAAGTGAGTTCTAATTTCAGATCCTCTATTTTATCGTTTTTGATCTGTTCTTTATTTCGCTGACTGATGAGTAAATATCCTTTTTCTGTCATTTCGTCATAGGAAATACCTGTTTTTTTCTCTATGAATTTATTGTATTTTTCTCTTGTTACATATTGTATCTCACAATGTCCTGACAATCCGGTTTCTTCTTCGTTAGTTATTTTGCCGTTATTTCCGTAATCGTAATTAATGTTTTTAAAATAGCCTGAAGCTTCAAGCTCCTTTACAGCGTTTGAAAGAGCGAGCGGATCATCTAAGCTGTTGTAGGATTTATCGTTAGTCACATGTATAAGCCGCAATTCAAAGTCTTGAAAGTCTTCCTGACCGAACAAGCCGATATTAGAGATATTCATCATACTTGTGAAAGCTTTCATAACGATGGATGAGCTTGATATCAACGTTATAGAAACAACGATCGATAACAATGTAATGATATAGCGTTTTTTCTGTCTGCGGACGTTGCGTGAAGCAAGCTTTCCTTTCCAGCCGAATAGAACTCCGAATAGTGAATGTTTCTTTACCTTGACTATCTTGTTGCTTCTGTTGCTTATAGCCTGTATGGGGCTCATTTTGATTATTCTCATGCCTACGCCGTATGCAGAGAAAAGAACCCATACAACGGAAAGTGACGCTGCTGCTGCGAGCGCAAGCCAGGAAATGTGGAAATGAATAAGTTCTTCGGTTTTTTTCACGGTTAAAAGCTCCTGAAGAAGTCCGCTATTTATGACGTTGTGATACGCTATATAGGACAGACCTACGCCCAGTGCAGTGCCGAGGGGAACAGCAGCTATGCACTGAAAGATTGCTTCGGATGTTATTATGCGTACTATCTGCTTAGGTGTTGCACCAACGGACTGAAGAACACCGAACTGTTTCTCTTTCTCCTTGGATGACACTTCAAAAGCTGTATCGATTATCATTCTGAGGCATGAAGCGAAAAACAGCGCAAATATGTATAGGAGACATATAACCGTGAGCCAGTTGAAGCGAGCCGTATCATCAATGAGGTCTTTATTCATCAGTGGACGGTTTATCTCGAACTTTCCTTCATCGGTTATATTGAATCCAAAGTCATATTTAGCGAACAGTTCGTCAAGATAGACGTTTATATCCTTGATACCTTTTTTCAGCATTATCCTTGCAGAGGAGCGGCGCTGTATATCATTAGGGATAGGTTTTAGCTTAATAGACTCTATCATGGATTCTTTAGCGAGCTCAGAAGCCTGTTCAGTGGTTATCTCGTAGATAAGCACGTGATAGGGAGTTTTATCATATGTAACGGCTCTGGAGCATTTGGATACCGTTGTAAAACAGGTGAAGACCATTGCCATAAAGGCTGCTGCGATAGCTATACTGCATATAGTCAGGAGCGTGTGGCGTTTCTGGGAGAAAATATACCGTCTTGCAAGAAGTCGTTCAAATTTCATTGTATATCCCTCCTTACTTGATACCTGTGGTCACATCACGCACGATCTTACCGTCTGATATGGTGATTATACGGTCGCACTGGAGGGCAATATTCTCGTCGTGTGTGATGATAAGTATAGTCTGGTCGAATTCACGGTTGGACTGACGCAGCAGAGAAATTATTTCGGCAGAATTCTTGCTGTCAAGATTACCTGTTGGTTCGTCCGCGAGAATTATCTGGGGAGAAGTGAACAAAGCGCGTCCTATCGATACACGCTGCTGCTGACCGCCTGATAGCTGGGATGGAAGATGATGCCGTCTTTCTTCTATGGAAAGCAGTTTCAGGAGCTGTTCAAGACGTTCCTGGTCAGGCTTTCTGCCGTCCATAACAGACGGAAGTGTAATATTCTCCTCTGCGCTGAGGACGGGTATAAGGTTGTAGAACTGGTATATGAGTCCGACCTGTCTGCGGCGGAATATAGCAAGATTTTTGTTATTCTGAGCGTATACATCCTGCCCGTCGAGAAATACCTTACCAGAAGTGGGACGTTCTACACCGCCGATAACGTGAAGTAATGTTGACTTACCCGAACCGCTTGGACCGATTACAGCGGTCATCTGTCCTTTTGGGACAGTAAATGATACATTATCAAGTGCTTTAACTTCATTTTCGCCTTTGCCGTATGTTTTACAAAGGTTTTCGATTTTTAACAGTTCCATTTTATTACCTCCGTAGAAGTTATTTTATGATCATATTATAACATATGAGAATAACATTTGTGTGACTTTTAAATTACAATTATGTCACTTTCGTTGAGAACAGCCTTGAAAGAGGTGCAAAAATATGCTATAATCAAAGCAGAGAAAAGGAGGGGATAATGATGCCTTTGATACTCATCGTGGAGGATGACGAAGACCTAATGCGAAATTTGACCAAGTTTTTAGCTTCTGAGGGCTATCAGACTGCTTCGGCGTGTGGAGAGTGCGACGCAAAAGAAGCTTTGAAAAACGGCAATTTTGACTGCGTTTTGCTCGACCTATCACTTAAGGACGGAAATGGCTTCTCAGTCTGCTCATATATCAAGGAAGAAATGAACATTCCGGTTATATTTCTTACTGCTTCGTCAGACGAATCCTGTACGGTAGCAGGCTTCAATCTTGGAGCAGATGACTATATAAGCAAGCCTTTCAGACCTCGTGAGCTGCTTGCTCGTATCAAAAACGCCATGAGAAAGTACAATAAAACTGAAACAGTGTACAGATGCGGCAACGTGGTTCTCGACCAGACAAGAGGCATGGCATCCAAAAACGGACAGGACCTGTATCTTTCAGCGCTGGAGTACAGATTGTTGCTTATTCTTATGTCCAACAAGGAGAAACTCATGTCAAGGGACAGGATAGCTGATGAACTCTGGTCCTATTCGGGGGAGTTTGTGTCGGACAATACACTGAACGTATATATGAAGCGATTGCGTGAAAAGGTTGAGGATGATCCCCAGCACCCGAAAATAATCATTACAGTCCGCGGATTGGGCTACAAGGCGGTGGACAGATGAGCAGATTGCCTTTTGCAGTGTATTTTATACCGATAATCGTCGGAGCCGGAATATGCATGTATATCAGCGTTCCATGTGCAGTTGTGCTTATTGTTGCTTCACTCGTGATACTCGGGATACACGCTGTTGAAATGTTACTGAGGAAAAAATGCGTACTTGAAATGTGCAAAGAGATAGACAGTATACTCATGGATGCAGAGCGCTTCAGGATATCGGATTACAGCGAAAGCGAGCTGAGTCTTCTTGAAACAGAGATCAATAAAATGACCATTAAACTGCGTGAACAGAATGCGAAGATAAGCGAAACTAATATGCTTCTGAAAGAGTCGATGGAAGATATCTCACATCAGCTTCGTACCCCTTTGACGTCCATGATGCTGCTTGTAGATATGCTGCATGATCCGCAATTAGGGAACAGCGAACGAAGACAGTACATAAATGAGATAGGACAGCTCAACGATCACATGAAATGGCTCATAGAAACACTGCTGAGCCTGTCACGTCTTGAAGCAGGTGCAGTGACGTTCAACAAGGAGCATATCAGCAGCAGTGAACTTGTAAGAAACACAGTTGAACGTTTCATGATCTCCGCAGAAGTAAAGGGAGTTGAGCTAATTACGGAAACGGAAGGGGAGCCGTATATTGATTGTGATATCAGGCAGACTTCCGAGGCTATAGGAAACCTGTTGAAAAACAGCATAGAACATACAGATGCGGGCGGGACAATAAAAGTATACTGCTATGATAATGCTATATATTCGGGAATAGAGATCTCCGATACAGGATGTGGCTTCACTGAGGAAGAAATTCCGCATGTTTTTGAGCGCTTTTACCGAAACGGTGAACGAGAAAAGTCTGGGTTCGGCATAGGTCTTGCGTACTCGAGGAAGGTTATCGTTTCGCAGAATGGCAGTATACAGGCAAAAAATACAGCTTCACACGGAGCTTTGTTCGATATCAGATTCTATAAGACAATAATTTAGGCGTACAGAAAGATCTGTACGCCTGTTTTAATAAATAAAAATGACTCCTTGCGGAGTCATTATCGCTTGTACATATTACCCGAATACCCGAATCATGAGAAGTGGTTATTGCGTCCGTCACCGTAGAAGCTTAAGTATCCCTGAGTGAAAGACGAGGGTTCATTAAAGTAAAGGTTTACAGCGTTCTTAACACTTTCGGTCACCTGACCTGTAAATGTTCCGGAATAAACGTAGCTGGAAGAACCGCTGAACTGGTAAGGCTGTGTAAGCACGCCTTCGATGCTGTTTGGATAAAGTGAACTGTTGACACGGTTCATGATAACTTCAACAACATAAGCCTTCTGGTACTCATCTATCCAATAAGAACCGGCTTCGTGTGCAACTGCATTGCAGAGCATTATGTACTCACTGTCTGAGATAGGGAGTGAATTAGTCGAAGCGGCTTCTGCTGCATTGTTCTGAACAGGCTCCTCAACAACAGGTGCAGGAGTTTCTGCCTGTACAGGTGTTTCAACAGGAGTATCTGCAACAGGTTCTGCATAAACAATTTCAGTATAAGCTGAATTGTCTTCTGAATAAACAGGCTCATCATAGGAAACAACACGTTCCGGAACGGTTTCCTGGATATCTGCCTGAGTTGCGGTCACTACCGGAACAGTTTCATAAGCAACTGTTGTGACAGTGGACCAATCTGTAGGAACATTTACCGCCTCTGTTACAGCCATAGTAGTTTCAACAGGAGCGGAATAAGTAACTTTGTTTGAAGTAGAATAGGCGCTATAGGAATAGCCTGCCTTTTTATTAGTCGCCTTAGTAGTGGTAGTTACTTTGCTTGATTTGGTTACGGCTGTTGTTCTGATCGAAGTAAATGCAGCGGAGTTTGCGAGTTCTTCGTTATTAACTTCATAGACCTCGACGCTGCTCTCTGGGTCAGCATTGCTGACAATAGGTGCTTTAGCATAAACAGCGAAGAAGCTGCCGAAGATGCATGTTGTAACACTTCCAAAGATCATGGCTGCAGTTTTAGCTTTTCTCATCAACTCATCCTTTCCTCGAAAAGCATTCGTATTTACCCCTTTTTCGGGATGTGACTATAATACCACATTTGCTCGGATATGGCAACACTTTTCAAAACTTTTCCATTTTACAACCAAAAAGTTTTCAACAAATTCCCATAACTTGTGAAAAGTAACGTAAAAATAGTTAAGGAATTATTAACATTAAATTGACGAAAGATGAACTTTTCAAATTAAAAAACAACCAATAATTACAAACCTGTAACAATCGTAACGAAAAGTTGTTCAACATTTCGTAATAATTAGAGGCGTTTATACGTCACAAATAAAACTGTTTGCTTCTTGTATGTCACAAATGCCTAAACACCGTTACGGCACTCAGACTAACAGAAAATGTTGAGATTGTGGAATTGTTTTCACGCTGTAATAATTTGAAAATTGAAATAAAATGCGTGCGGGGTTTAAGCGTGAAAAATGTCAAGAATTCAAGATTTGCTGAAATAAATGAACGAATGACAAACAACCGCAATTTCTGGTCAGTGTACTTATGGCAAAGAAAAGACCGAATTATCGGTCTTTTCTGGGATTATTTTTTTGGCTTTTTCCCTCCGTTTTTCAAATCGTCGAGTTTAGCATCATATGAAATACCTGTTCCGGGAAGACTTGCGGTGACTTTTTTCTTGTTGAGTGTCAGTTTGAGTTTCTTTCCGCCGATCGTTACACTCGGACCTGTTTTGTTTGCGTTGATCTTCAGGAATTTTCCGAGCTTGATACTTTTTCTGAAATGTAATCCCATATTTAAAACCTCCATTTGAAATTTATACTATTATAATAGTATAGGAAATATTAATCCGGGTTTATACTATTTTAATAGGGATGATTTTTTCGAAGTCACTTCAGCTCTGAAAGCTGATGCATAATGTCTATAATCATTCTATCACAATAAGTTCTTTATTGCAATAGTATTATTTTATATAAATGTTTTTTCAAATTTTTATTTAAACCGATAATTTTTAGAACAGATAGGATAGTTTGTGATATTTTATTGTCTCAATATTGAAAAAGTTATATTAATTGATAACGGTTGAGAGATATATTTCCGATAAAGCGTATAATAATGCGTTAGTGTACTGATAAAGATTAAACTTTAGCGTTGTATTTTTATTTTTAAAATATACCAAAGGTATATAATTCTGTGTAAAATGCTGTAAAACTGATGTAATTCAACAAATATTTCCGACAAATTTAATGCATTTCAACAAAAATCGTTTTTCACTTAAAAAAATTGCAACAAACTATTTATTTTACATGAATTTAGTGATATAATATAGGTATAAAGGACAACTGCGGGGCTATAGAGTTACGGACAAGTAATTCCCGTTTTGATCCGGAAACCATACGTCAACAAACCAAGAGAGACAGAAAAAAACATTTCAAGGAGGATTGAACCATGAAGAAATTGCTAAATCCTGTCGGGAAACCGATAGGTAGGCGGTGGCTCAGCGGAATCGCTTCTGCGGCTCTCGTCTTAACAAGCGTATTTTCGAGCACGGTTTCAGGTGCGGAAGGCGATGGCCCGCCTGCTGAATTGCCGTCTCCCAAATACAATGGCTCATATGAAGTTGAAGACCTCTTGTCCAACTTCCAGATCTTCACCCGCGGTGACGCTACACAGATGAATGACACCATAGGCGCGGTTGCAGTCGGCGGAACTGGTAAGATTGGTCCTTTCAGCAAGGCCGGTACAACTTCGAGCTACATAAAGAACGTTGATCCTTCAGCCGGACTCAGTTTCGAGCATAACGATCAGTTTATTAACGGCGACTTTGCAGAGAATTACGAAAACGTACAGTTCTACTACAATACGTCTGTAGGTGATGCTTCGATAGATGAAGGCCAGAAGATCAAGGGCGATTATATTGATTTCAACAAAGCATTCCAGAAAATCGAACAGTGGTCAAAGGACAAGAAAGAATCTCCGACAGCTTGGGTAGTGACCAGAGATGATATTACTCATCCGGGTGGAAGACCCGCAATAGAGTTGGGCGCTACTACTCCTAAAGAAGTTATCATTCCTGCTGATATTTTTAAAGAAATCAATCAGATCAAATTTACTGGTACTCCTGAAGAGATAGCTACAAGAGGGTATTCAATTACTATTCCTGATATGGATGAAGTTAACTTTTATTTTGGTATGATACCCAGCGAGCCTCATGAAGGACGTGAACTTCCTGATCCTGAAACACAGGTTAGTATTACGTTTAATGACGGGGGTAAGGATTCCACATTCTTCCATGATATTGATCGAAATGGTTACAGTGCAACACTTGAGTCAAACATCGATGTCGGAATGAATTTGGTATGGAATATACCTGATGCACAAAATGTATCTACAGCTTTCTTATCAGGCCATATAGTTGCTCCTAAAGCACATGCAGAACTTTGGAGCGGTAACGGTGAAGGTAACTTCATTTGTGATTCATTCTATGATAAAGGATCCGAAACTCACTTCTATCCTTACAATTCTTACACAAAGAATATTGCTGTAAAGGCTAAGAAGACTTGGACAGACGGCGATACAGTTGATCACTCTAATGATGTTATCGATGTAACATTATACAGAGTTAAGTCAACAGCTAACACAACAGATATCAATGAGATCGTTGCTAAAGCTAAGCCTATGCCTGAGAAGAGTGAGGTACCTGCAGAGGGAGAAGTTGAGCGTATTGCTCAGGAGAAACAGGCACGTGAAGATGCTAAACGGCAGATCAGGGAGAAATATCTTGAAGCAGTTAATGAAGCTTTGAATAATGATAATCCGGCGGCTAAGTTTACTTTTGAAAGATCTGACATGTCATATTCTGCTATTATCGGTGATGATGGTTCAATATCAATTCCAAACCCTCCTGGTACTATTAAGGCTACTTCCATTGATGAGGACACAGGCTCAATCAGAGTTACTGTTCCTGACGGCGATAATACTTATTCATTTAAAAAGAATGTTGGATATGTGTGGGATGGCGGAACATCAGATACGCTTTTCTCGATTACATCCAATAAGGGTAAGGTTGTAAGTATGACTTATACTGATTCTGAATCAGGTGAAGAAGTTACGATCAATGTCCCTGAAGTAAATTACATCGTTCAGATGGAAGCTAACGATCCTGATATCGTTAAGGTAAGCACACAGCAGATGGGTGCAGATGTTATCCTTGATGGTTCAGGCGAGTGGACTTACAGATGGGATGTTCTTCCTAAGCAGGATGCAGACGGCAACGAGTATAAATATTATGTAGTTGAGTCACCTGTTCCCGGTTACACTGCTACTTACAGTGGCAACGGCATAAGCGGTGAAGAGGGCGAAGTTGAAATTACAAACGCTCCCGGTGATGCACCTGTTGTAACAACTGCAACCACTGAGGCTGCTACAACAGCTTCTACAACTACTACATCTACAACTACAGAGGCTACAACAAGCACAAGTACTTCAACAAGTACTGAGGCTACAACAAGTACAAGTACTTCAACAAGTACAGAGGCTACAACAAGTACAAGTACTTCAACAA
>FPJT01000010.1 GCA_900119535.1 Ruminococcus sp. XPD3002 | reverse complement strand
ACCGTTTAACGGAAAACTATTGTGTTTTTTTTGCATCATGCTATAATAGAATCATGAGGTGAGCACAAAGAAAGAAAACACCTCAGAAATTCCTTTTCTAAGGTATCTCAGCCTAACCTTCAAGCGCGCGTAGTATGGAATGGCTTTGATATAAATACATTAAAAAACAATATTAAAAAAATTCAGGAGGAATTTACAATGGAAAACGTAATGACAAACGGTTTTGTTGAGCTTTCAGCAATGGATATGTGTGATGTTAACGGTGGTTCATTAGGCGAATGCTTATGTGTTGCCGCTGGTGCAGGAATAGGCGGAAAAGTAGGCGGATATATTGGAGGTACAATTGGATCAGCTGCAGGACCTGCTGGCACAGCTGTCGGCATACTCGTTGGTACTGCTGCAGGATATGGAATTTATCACCTTTGTGACTGGCTGTTTTAATTAATTGGAAGGAGAATGTAATATGAATAATTATTTTGTTGAATTAAACAATAATGAAATAGAAGAAATATACGCTGGTGGAGTCGTTGGCGGCATAGTTGGAGGTATTTTCGGTTTTACCGGCGGAGCAATTGTTTTGGCTGGAGCTGCGATTGCAAAAGGCGGCGATTTAACTGGTAAAGACTGTTGGCACATATTAAGTACGGGTGCATTGTGCGGAGCATATGTAGGATGCTGCACACCAGTTTAATATTATTATATTAATTTTTGGGAGATGAGCATAATGAAAGTTTTTTATAGGTATTTGTTGCATTTTTCTGCCATTGGATTAATTGCATTTGTTATTGGACTAATTGCAATACACAAAGATAAAGATTTATTCAGTATGAAATTCATACCTTTTTTAATTTTAGCAATACTTGTTTATGTTGTTCCAATGACATATTTTTGTTCAAATTCTGCTAAAAGTTATTCATTTAAAATAGAAGATACTTCTCCAGAATTAATAACTAAGCTTGATAATATATTCTTGAATTCAAAAGATCCCAAGCGAATCAAGCAAATAAAAAACGGAACTATCTACTACGTATATGAAAACAAATATAGCGCATGGTTAGCAGGGAGTATCTCCATTATTCAAAATGATGAATATACTATCGTTTATGCTCCCAAAAGATATAAAAATAAAATTGAGTCTTTATAATACCACATATAGAAGCATACTGCGTTTTTTATAATGCAGTATGCTTTTTATTTTCTCCCCGTTCCTATTTACTTTTTCGCAGAGAAGTGGTATAATATTCAGCAGATGTTATGATACGGAGGTTTTACCCATGAGCTTTACTCCAAAGGAGATACTGAATTTTGTCGAAGAGAATGACGTAAAGTTCATACGTCTGACATTCTGCGACATGTCGGGCAGTCTGAAAAACGTAGCGATCATGCCGAACGAGCTTCAGCGTGCATTTACGGACGGCATACCCTTTGATGCTTCATACTTTGACAGCAGCTGCTCTGATCTGCTGCTTTTCCCTGATATATCGACTCTTTCCGTACTTCCGTGGAGGCCGAAATCCGGAAGAGTAGTACGTTTCTTCTGCAGTCTCAAAAACACGGACGGTTCTGACTACGCAGGAGATATGCGAAGCGACCTCATAAACTACATGAATTCGCTTAGACTGGACGGCTATTCCTGTGAAATGGGTACTAAATGCGAATTTTACCTCTTTGAACTGGATGAAAACGGCGAACCCACAAAAACTCCACATGACAACGGCGGATATCTGGATGTTGCACCTCTCGACAAGTGCGAGAACGCCCGCCGTGAGATATGTCTCTCTCTCGAAGAAATGGGACTCAGTCCGAAAAGCTCATGTCACAAGCACGGTCCCGGACAGAACGAGATAGAGTTCCGTGAAAACGAACCTGTTACAGCTGCGGACGATATGGTACACTATAAGACCGTAGTTAAATCCATTGCCGCACAGAACGGACTTTTCGCTTCGTTCATGCCAAAGCCTCTTCAGAACGAGCACGGAAGTGCGCTCAGCATACTTCTCAGCCTGAAAAAGAACGGCGAATACATCTTCGGAAGCAGCACAGATACCATGTCCGAAGAGGGAAAGTGCTTTATTTCGGGAGTTCTCAACCGTATAAGGGAGATAACCGCATTTCTGAATACCACTATCAACTCCTACGAACGTCTCGGGATAGGATATGCTCCCAAGTACGTAAACTGGTCCTATGAGAACCGTTCTCAGCTTATACGCATACCTGCTGCCGCAGGAACAGCTCCGCACATCGAGCTTCGCTCTGCGGACGCCTGCTGCAATCCATATATCGCCTTCAAGCTCATTCTCGCCGCAGGCATCGAGGGTATCCGTTCTGGGGATTCATCACTTATGGGTTCGACCATGAAAACGGACGGTGCACCTTCGGGATTTGATCCGCTGCCCCACACACTTGACGAAGCGCTTGAAATAGCAAAGGAAAGCGAATTTGTAAGGAAAACTCTTCCCGAGAGCATCAGAAACGGCGCATATGCACTGATCGAGAGCCAGCTTCAGGAATACAGACTTGCAAAGGACAAGGAAGTATTTGAATACACTAAATACTTCAAATACATCTGACGGGGACGTAGATAGTTATGAATAAAGCTATGATAGTCGCACACCAGTCCGATACCACATCCTGCATCGAACAGGTACTGAGGAACGAGGGATTCGGAAAGATATCCGTTATATCGAGCTGCAGTGAAGCGCGGCGCATAATAAAAAGCGAGACCGAACCCGATATCATCGTAATAAGTACGCCTCTGCCCGATGAATTCGGTCAGGAGCTTGCTGAAATGGCGGCGGACAATACCTCCGCAGGCATAATACTCGTCTGTCTAAACGATATAGCAGAGGATATTGCGGACCGTGTATCGGATTCGGGAATAACCGTAGTTCCCAAACCGCTGGACCGTCAGCTCTTCACACGTACCGTAAAGCTGGTAACAGCCAACCGTTCACGTATGCTCGGACTGAAAAAAGAGAACGAGGAGCTTCTCTCGAAAATAGACGAGATGAGACTGATAAACCGTGCAAAATCCACACTTATGAAGTATCTTAAGTTCACCGAGCCTCAGGCTCACAAATATATCGAAAAGCAGGCAATGAATACACGTCAGACACGCCGCGAGGTGGCAATGCGCATCCTTGCGACCTATGAAAGATAACAAAGCCCGTCAGACTCTCGGAACAGAGCGGTCTGACGGACTTTTTGATTTTACGGATAAAAAGTAAAAAGCTATGCTGGGGAAGCATAGCCGAAAATGAAATAAATATAGAAGGGGAATTGGGGGATTACTTAATCCACTTTTATTATATAGAGCCAATCTTAAAATAATCTTAACCGAAACTTAAAACCAACTGAAATTTATCGGACGAATCTTGCCTTGATTATCGTATAGCCATATGGACTTACGGTAAGTCTGTCATCTGCAAAATGTCCATAGGCAGGAGCAAAATCTGTAAATCTGTAGAGTATCCTGCTTACATTTTCAAGAACTACATTATCTCCGCTCCTGTTGACGAACACGATATAATCCATATCATCGCCCTGACGGGTAAAGCCTGCAAGTCTGTCATCCGTTATCTCCTCGTCGTTGAGTACGAAATAAGCTCTTCCGAATCTCATGTTCGGTATGGACTTCCTTACGCGGCTGAGTTCCGAAATATACTCGATAAGCTCCTGATCCTCGTGTCCCCAGGGGTAACAGCGGCGGTTGAAGGGGTCCTTATAGCCCTGCATACCTGCCTCGTCTCCGTAGTAGATGCAGGGAACTCCGGGAAGGAAGAATATGAGTGCATAAGCGGCTTTCAGCAGGTTCTTGCCCTTCTTGTACTGTTCCTCATCGAGCATACGCTCTGCCATCCAGTCCTTGCTCTTGCCCTCGCATGATTCGCCGCCAAGACAGTTTATGGCACGTTCTATATCATGAGTTGAAACGAAGTTCATAAGTACGTTTCGTGAAGGTCTGGGGTAGTGTTCAAGGATAGTCATGATGCCGTCGATAAGGTCTGACTGACTTCCGCCCTTAAGGAAATTGATGACAGCTTCACGGAAGGGGTAATTCATGACGGAATCAAGCTGATCGCCAAGCAGATAGCGTCTTTTTACGCCGTAGCTCTCCTTGTTGGTAGCGTCCTCCCATACCTCGCCGATTATCAGCTTTTCGGTGTTGAAACCTTTGACCGATCTTCTCAGGTCGTTAAGGAACTTATCGGGAAGCTCGTCCGCAACGTCCAGACGGAATCCCGCTGCGCCAAGTCCCAGCCAGTAGTGGAGAACTCCCTCCTCGCCGCATATGAACTCGGTATAGCTTTCGTTGGTCTCGATAACGTTCGGAAGAGTGTCGATTCCCCACCATGCCTCATATTCATTCGGATAGTTGATGAATGAATACCATTCGTAGTATTTGCTGTCCTTGGACTGGTAAGCGCCGACCTCGGGATAGCGTCCGTTCTTGTTGAAGTAGATGCTGTCTGAACCTGTATGGGAGAAAACTCCGTCCAGAAGAACGTACATGCCGCGCTTTTTTGCCTCTTCGCAGAGCTGTTTAAAGTCCTCATTGGTACCGAGAAGAGGATCCACCTTCATGTAATCTGCTGTATTATAGCGGTGGTTCTCGTGGGCTTCAAATATCGGGTTGAGATAAATACAGGTAACACCGAGCTTTTCAAGGTAATCGAGCTTTGATATGATACCTGCTATATCGCCGCCGAAGTAATCGTTGTTCCAGACATGACCGTTATGGTCGGGCTTATACCAGGGTGTACCGTCCCAGTCCTCGCGGATAACTCGTCCGGCAGGGATATTATCGTGAGGCTTTCCGCTCCTGCAGAAGCGGTCGGGGAATATCTGGTACATGACTCCGCCCTTAAGGAAATCGGGAGTGAAATAGTCATCGGCATATACAGTCAGCTGGAAAAGTTCACCGTCCTGTACCGCACCCTGATGCGCATTGATACGCTTGATGTAATAGCGTATTCCTCCGCAGGTATAGGAAAAGTAGTAGTAGTGGACATCGGTGTATCTTGCGTTATAATCGCAGGAATATACGAAGCAGTCCTCCTCCTCGGCGGAAACGTGCATAGGTATGAAGCGCTCCTTGAAGCCTGTTCTGAAGAGAACAAGTACAGGCGGATAGTCGGGACAGACATCCTTCGGGAGCCTTATTGAGAAGCGGCAGGTCTCGTTCTTGCGGACCGCACCGAAAATAGACTTATATTCAATATGCCATGTATCATATATAGGTCTCATGAAAAACACTCCTTATTTTGATATTCAGCAAAGCGGTTGTGTTACCACAAAGGGAACGCCCCACAAGGCGTCCCCTCTTTTGATCGTTGTATTATTAAAGATTCCAGATGTTCTCTGCGTACTCGGTAACAGCACGGTCAGCCGAGAATATACCTGCGCCTGCGATGTTGTTAAGAGACATCTTAGCCCATTTCAGCTTGTCATTGTAACATTCTGTAATATAGTTCTGAGCGTTTCTGTAGCTGTCATAGTCGGCAAGCACCATATACGGATCACGGGTTCTGAGCGAATCAGCAACATCGTTGAAGGTGCATCCGTTTATACCGTGATACATGCGCTCGATAGCCTCATGGATCCTGCCGTCATTGTTGAAATAGTACTGCGGATCATAGCCTCTGCCCTTAAGGTCGTTGACCTCGGGAGTTGTCATGCCGAAGATGACTATATTATCGTCGCCGCAGGCTTCCTTGATCTCGATGTTTGCGCCGTCGAGAGTACCGAGTGTGATAGCGCCGTTGAGCATGAGCTTCATGTTGCCTGTACCCGAAGCCTCTGTACCAGCAAGGGATATCTGCTCGGATATATCAGCGGCAGGCATGAGAACCTCTGAAAGCGATACGCAGTAGTTCTCAAGGAATACCACCTGAAGCTTCTGGCTGATGCGCGGATTCTTTCTTATCTCCTCGGATATAGCCCATATCAGCTTGATTATCTGCTTTGCAAGGTAGTAACCTGGAGCAGCCTTAGCAGCGAAAATATAGGTCTTTGGAGTGAACGGAGCATCGGGATTATTCATAAGATAAGCGTAATCCGTGAGTATATTCATAACGTTAAGGTGCTGTCTCTTGTATTCGTGGAGACGCTTTACCTGAACATCGAAAATGCTGTCCGTGTTGAGTATCACGCTTGTGGAGTTCTTTACATGCTTAGCGAAGAACTCCTTGTTCTCCTTCTTGACATCCATAAGTCTGTTGAGAACTTCCTCATCGTCAGCAAACTTTCTGAAATTTTCCAGCTCAGCGCCGTCCTTGATGAACTTCGGACCGATAGTGTCCTTAAGGAGATTTGTAAGTCCGGGATTGGACTGATACAGCCAGCGTCTGTATGCGATACCGTTGGTAACGTTCTTGAACTTCTCTGGAGTATTCTCATACTCATCGTGGAATACAGACTGCTTGATTATCTCGGAATGGAGCTTTGATACGCCGTTTACGCTGTGTGAAGCCGCAACGCAGAGCGTAGCCATGTGAACTGTATTGTCCTTGATTATGGACATGCGTGTGGTCTTTGCACTGTCATAGCCGTTCTTTTCCATAAGTGACTGGCAGTAGCGGTTGTTTATTTCAACGATGATAGAGAAGATTCTCGGAACGATGTGCTTCATGAGGTTGACATCCCATTTTTCGAGAGCCTCTGCCATAACAGTGTGGTTAGTGTAAGCGAAGGTCTTTGTAACTATGCTCCAAGCCTTATCCCAGCTGTAGCCGCAGTCGTCAAGAAGTATACGCATGAGCTCGGGGATAGCGAGAGTCGGGTGGGTGTCATTGATATGGATAGCTACCTTGTCTGCAAGGTTTTCGAGAGTTCCGTAGACCATCATGTGGTTGTTTACGATATCGCCGATAGATGCAGCACAGAGGAAGTACTGCTGACGCAGACGGAGGCTCTTGCCTTCAAGGTGGTTATCGTTAGGATAGAGTATCTTTGAGATAGCATTTGCTATAGAGTTCTGAGCAAGAGCGCTTGCATAATCGCCCTTGTTGAACATGTTCATATCGAATCCGGGAGCCTTTGCGGACCAGAGACGGAGAGTTGATACTCCCTCGCCGCCGTAACCCGATACATAGAGGTCGTAAGGAGTTGCAACGACAGTATTATAGTTTACGAGTGAGATGTGGTGATACTGTTTGTCCCAGTACTCCTGAAGGTCTCCCTCGAAGTGTACTTCAAGTGAAAGCTCGGGCTTTGGTACGAGCCATACGCTTCCGCCGGGGAGCCAGTTATCGGGGAGCTCGGTCTGCCAGCCGTCCTCAAGCTTCTGCTGGAAGATACCGTACTCATAGCAAATGGAATAACCCATTGCAGGATAGCCTGTAGTAGCAAGACCGTCAAGGTAACATGCGGCAAGACGTCCGAGACCGCCGTTTCCGAGACCTGCATCAGGCTCGTGCTCGAATACCATGTCGAGATTTATAGTATAGTCCTTGAGGAATTTGCGTACATCGTCCGCAAGCTCAAGGTTATAAAGACTTGTTTTCAGTGAACGTCCCATCAGGAACTCCATTGAAAGGTAGTATACCTGCTTGCCGCCGACAGAGTGAGTGTGGTTAACGAAGCTTTGTCTTTTTGCACCAAGGATATCCACGATTATGGAAGAGAGTACCTGATAGACCTGCTTATCTGAGGCTTCCTCGGGAGACACGCTGTAAAGAGCCTGTAACTTCTTCGGAAAATCCTGTTTGATTTTTTCCATCAGAGGGTTTGCCTTTTTATTAGCCATTTTATTCTCCTATCCGCCGCACTGCGGCTAATTTACTTTCTGTATATTTTCATACTTATTTGCAATACGGAGAGTAGCCGAAAATCCACAGCGTAATTACAAAAAGTATATATAATATTCTATCACGTTTAATGAAAAGTTGTCAACTGTATATTTCAACAAATATTTCTCAACCGAATATCTATATTGCTGAAAACCAAACGAAAAAACGTGCATGTAGCTCTAATAAGCCTTAATTTATTTGTGCACATTATCCAAACCATACAAGTAGCAACGCCTAACTTTGTCTAATAAGTCGATTACAAAAAATATGCAAAAACACAACGATTTGATAAAAAAATAAAATTATATAAAATTTTCAAAAACATTTGAAATCTTTATAAATGTGTGGTATAATAAGTTTACAGACGTTTTTCACGGTTCGTCATAATCCGATGAAAAAAGACAAAATGTGTAGAATTATCAAAGAAAAAACAAATGTAAAGGAGCTTGAAAGAATGGAAAAAAAGAAAGGATTCTCAGTACTTAAACTGATCATAACTATTATATGCATCGTCCTGATAATTATTTCAGTGGCGCTGAATATTGCTTTTTCAAAAAGCAGTTCCCCGAAACTTCTCGGAAGACAGATCTTCATCGTCAGCGAAGAGAATAACGCTATCGGCGATCGCCTTGTAAACGGCGCCGCTATCCTCGCAAAGGATGCCGCTGATGTAACTCTCGCCGTGGACGATATCGTTCTTTGCTATCCCGCAGATAAGCCCGATGAGCTCTGCGTAAGAAGCATCAGCTCCATAATCACATCTGATGACGGAAGCGAAAGATACTACACCCGTGATTCAGCTCACGAGGATAACAGCGATTCGATAACAAAGGATAAGATCTCTGCGGTCTGCACAGGCTATCCACAGAGCCTCGAGCTCGGACAGTTCATCAGCTTTGCCACAAGCGGCAAGGGCATAATCGCACTTCTCCTTATCCCGTGTATCCTCCTCGTTATCTTCCTCATCGCAAAGATAGCTTCTTCAAGAAACTCCGACGAGGCAGACGGAGGAAACTTCGATTTCTACGAATACGACGAGCAGCAGCCTGTTCATACAAACACTGCTCCTCTTTACGATCCTGCTGCAGAGGCAGCAGCCAATAACGAACTCGAGCGCAAGAAGATGTCAATTGCCGAGAACTTCAGCCAGAAGAAGGTCAACCCCGATTCTCCTTACCAGAAGGAAAAAGAGCGCACGATGCAGTTCAAGGCACAGCGCGCAGGAATGGGCAACACCACTTCATTTGCAGCTCCCGGAACTTCAAGCTCAGCCGAGTCCGCATTCGCAGCAAGAAACATGGGAGGACAGTCCTCTACAGCTCCTATGGCAGACGCTCTCCGCGAGGAGATGCTGAGAAAAACTGCCGAGGCAGAGCGTACAGGTACATTCAACATCAAGACCACAAGCGTTACAGGCAACCCGATGTCACCCGTTGATGCAGTTGCCGATAACACAGGCATCCTTTCCAAGTCACAGCTTGCAGAGATGTCAAGAGACGATATCCCTAAGACAACTCCTCTGAGAAGTCAGTCCGCTGCACCGTCGGCAGCTCCGAGAAAGAGCAGTTCACCTGATATTTCAGATATTCTCAGCAAGTCTGAGAGCCTCGAACTGAAAAAGACTCCGTCAAAGATGTCAGTTGATGACCTTCTTAAGATGATCGAGGACGAAAAGAGCAGATTATAATAAAAAGCGTACTTAAGGTACTGCTTACAAAGATTTTTAAAGCCATAGCATTTCTGATATCCATTCGGAAACACTATGGCTTTTCTTTTAACACTGAGGAGGTATAAAATGAACGCACTTGTTATTAATTGTAGTCCCGTAAGAACAGGAGCTACGGCAGAAATAGTAAGACTGGTCTCGGAACAATTATCCCCGAAATACAGCACAAAAACAGTCTGTATCGATGACTACGGTTTCGGATTCTGCAAAGGCTGCCGAAGCTGTCATACGACCGCTCAATGCGTACAGCATGACGAAGTCGACCTGCTGATGAGTGAATTTGAATGGGCGGATGTCATCGTTTCTGTGTCTCCCTCTTATTGGGCAGATATCCCCGGACAATTCAAGGCGTTTATCGACAGATGCACTCCATGGTGCAACACCCACGAACCTCACGCCTGTATCAGTCCCGGTAAAAAAGGGTATGCGATAGCATTGCGGACGGGACCAAGTATGAAAGAATGCGAAAAGGTCACAGGCAGCATCGAGCATTTTTACGGTCACTTAGAAATAGAGTGCTGTGGCAGGCTTGGGTTATGTTCCGTGGAATTCAAAGAGTCGGTAAAAGACAGAGAAGCTGAGATAGCGGATTTTTGCAGGCAGATATAATATAAGCAATGTCTTGATAATTAAAACCGTAAAGCTGACATAGATCATTATATGGAGGAATTTGATCATGAAAAAATGGTATGATGAAGAATATGAATTCAGTATTGAAGTAACAGGTTTTCTTCGCAGAGACCATACAGAAAGATACTGCCGTAACGGAGAAGAGATCGGTGACAAATACACATGTACATACGGATGTCCTGTTAATAAGGATGGATACGGTATCTGCTCCAAAGCCATGATGATGCTGTTTCCGTTAATGGAAGCCGTCAGAAGCGGCGGTGATCTTGAAAATCTAGGCGGAGACAGCAAATACACTAAAACTATCGTCTGTCCGGACGGCTGTGTTGTTTTCAGACTGACAGCAACTCCGCTGGGAAACATTAATTTTCACAAGGGTGGTTTCTGGAAAGAACCATAAATATATAGTATCTTTATTCAGAACAATGATACCAAAGCAAAACGCCCCAAACGATAACCGTTTCGGGGCGTAACTTTTATATTGATATCAGCGGACATTGCGTCTTTTACGACAGACGCTTTACCGCTTTTTTTGCGCTCTCATTTCCGCCGTCCGCCGCACGTTTATACCAGCTTTTTGCCGCAGTTATATTCGGAAGACTTCCTATGCCCTTTTCAAGGCAGAAGCCTAAATTGTACATCGCAGGAGCAAATCCCCTTTCAGCAGCCTTCCTATAGAAGGACATCGCCTTATCGGGGTTCTTATCCGTACCTCTGCCGAAGAAATAACAGTTTCCGATGGCGTTTATAGCCGATGAGTAGTTCTTGTTAGCCGAGAGATTATAGTACCTGAAAGCCATTGCATGGCTCTTTGACGTACCTTTTCCCGTCTCGTAGCAATAACCTGTATTGTACATAGCCGCAGGACTTCCCTTATCCGCAGCCTCCTTGAAATAGCGGAAAGCAGTAGTCGGGTTTTCGGTAACTCCTCTGCCGTAGAAATAGCAGTTTCCGAGTTCCAGCTTAGCGGCAGTGTGTCCCTTGTCGGAAGCCTGCTGGAGATATCTCACTGCTGAGGTATAATTCTTCGGAGTACCGTTACCGTAGTAATAACAGCAGCCGAGGTTATAGAGTCCCGCAGGATCGTCGTGCTCGGCAGCCTTCGAGAACCAGTAGAAAGCCGCAGGTATATTTTTATCCGTGCCTTTTCCCAGGTAATAACAGCGTCCCAGCTCGTTTTCCGCAGGAGGATATTCCGCATCTGCGGCATAGGTGAAGCTGTTGAAGGCGCTTACGAAGTCATCGGACTGGAATGAAAGCAGACCTATCTTATACTCGTCCTCAGGTAGAAGGGAACGTCCCTCCACTGTCATTTTTTCGGGCTTGGGAGCATCACAGACCATGCAGTTCTCACTGCTGTCCTCATTTGAAGTTGAACACATGGGACAAACCCAGCTCATTTGAATACCTCCCTGTAGTATCAGTCAGCCGTTTTTGAAGCAAGCTTCTGTATTACAGCCATTTCCTGACGGATGAACCTGCTGTTTCCGTCAGCAGTGTAGAAATTATAACCGTTCACGCCGCCGAGAGTAGTTCTCTCGCAGCTTACGAAGCCTTTCGCTCTGATGCCTTCCTCGTTGAAGACTATTTTGTGATCTTCCCACGGTTCGCAGATGCCTGAAGGTACCGAAGCCATTTCGGGTTCGGGAGCTGCTGTTGTTTCAGCGGCAGGTGCAGGAGCGGCAGCAGGAGTCGGAGCAGATACAGGCTCAGGTGCGGGAGCTGAAACAGGCTTTGGTGCAGGTGCGGGAGAAGCTGCACCTGCTGCACTTCTGAAGCGCTCTGCATCGGGATGATCCGACGGTACTGCGTACTTCATAGCAATGAGCATCTCAGGCTTGAAAAACATGGAATTAGAGTCCGCTCTGTAGAGCTGATAACCCTTGATACCGCCCATTTCCTTCTGTTCGCCCGAAACGAATCCGCGGTGATTGAGTTTTTCCGTATCGAATACCAGATCATGCTCCGCCCAGGGCTCGCAGAAGCCTACAGGAGCAGTGAACTCCATGAAACCGAGGCTGATTATATCGTCCTTTTCAGCGGGAACTGTCCTGCCGTCGCCGTAGAGCAGCTCGTAGGAGTGCTTTCCGTCGGTATTGACCTTCTTCATGCCGCATACGCCTGCGGTCTTCATAGCTTCCCTGTCGAGAATGAGGGAATGTTCGGGCCACGGCTCTTCTATAACGGGTTCAGCCTCACGAAGGCGCTTAAGGACCTCTGAAGCTGTAGGTCTTGCCTCGGGATCCTTGTTGAGCATATCACGTATGAGTGAAGCATACTTGTGGCTCTTTATCTCGGGACTTATCTTAAGCTCGCATCCGCTGTTGAGCATTATCCAGCAGTATACGACTTTACCCTTAGCCTTGCGCTTTTCCAGTTTTTCGGTAAGTGAAACCGCTTCGGGAAGTGCGCCTGCAAGGTAATAGTGGAAAATGAGTCCCAGTGAGAATATGTCCGATTTTTCGGTTATCTTCTTAGCGATCTCCTCGCGTTCGTCCTCTGAATCGGCGTATTCGCCAAGCTCAGGGGAGTAGTAATCTATAGTTCCGACAATCTCATCGGGCTTATCGTCAACGAAGTAGCTGCTGTCGAAGTCGATGAGCTTTGCAACATAGTTGCCTGTCTTGTTGCGTACAAGGAGGACGTTTTTCAGCTTAAGGTCGCTGTGGATGATGCCCTTGCTGTGTACGCTGAACAATGCGCCTGCGGCGGTCTGCATAAGGAGCTTCTTTACGTCTGTGGAAAGACTTGCAAGAACTGCCTCTGTCTCGTCGTCACTGATAGCGCCGTCCACGAATTCAGCGGCTTCAACGTACTGATTGCCCTCTATGAACTCATCGCAGGGTATGACTATATTGCCGCCTGCGCCTGCGATAGTGCGGATAGTTGTGTTTACGCCTTTTCTTGTAGCGACGAATTTATTGAAAAGCTCCTGATTGTGAGCGAACGTCTTAGCATCGAGAGTGCCGTTATTCAGCGGTGCAACAGGAGTCTGATACTTCTTAAGAAAGTACTTCTTTCCTCGCTTCGTAGCAACTGCTGTCTGTCCGCACTGACTGTTCTTCCAATCACTTACAAGGTCATAGCCGTGGAACATCATTATTCGTCACCTCTCATATACTTTGAATAGTTCTTATTGTATTTTCCGAAGAGCTCTCTCTGGAGCTTAGCCTTTTCTGCTGTTTCGCTGTCCTCACTTGCGGCAGCTTCAAGAGCAGCATTTATCTCAGCAGCCACATCCTCTGGGATCCCGGTAATATTGCCGTTTGCAGCCTTTTCAACTATAGCGGCGCCGTTTGAATTCCAGTATTCAGCGGCAGCCTTTGCAACTGCTTCGGCAGCTGACTTGTCAGAAAGCTCCTTTACCTTCTCTCTTGAATCCTTTACAGCCTTGACCATAGCGGAAGCTTCCTTCGATGCAGGAACAGTCCCGTCTATGACCAGTTCACAGAGACGGTCAAGCTGATTCTCGCTCTTTTCCGCAAGTTTACGGTTCTGACGGAGATACTCGTCCTTGCGCTTAAGCATATTGTTTATGCTGATATTGCTGCCTTCTTTGAGACTTACAAGGAAATCGAGAGTGCTGTTCATAGACGCCTCGCAGGATTTCAGCTCGCTGAAAGTCACTGCCCTGTAATCGTCGATGCTGTCGGGAACTCCGATACCGCTTATCTGCTCGATAAGGGAATTGAGCTGTTTTGCAGTCTCGCCGACGCTGTTCTTATGCTGTTCAAGCTGCTTGATGTAGCTTTCAAACTGCACACGGCAGCCCTCGCCCATTTCAGCCACCTGTTCTGCGGACTTTGTATCGAAACCGCTGCCCTCGGGAGCGCGCATAAGGTACTCGGCGTAATTCCTGCGTATCTCGTCCGCAAGGGGAGCGACTGCCTTTTCAGCAGCTTCCTTTGCAGCTTTCAGCTCATCGCTGTCCTGCATATCTGCTAAAACGCTGTCTCTTACCGCTGTGCAGCAGAAATTCTGAACTGCCTTGCTGCCGTTAAGAGACTCCTTTATCTCAGCATACATCTTCTTTTTCTCATCGGGAGACTTTTCCGAATCGCTGATATAGTCATTCTCCAGAAGGTCGGGCATCTTTGAGATATACTCTTTCTTTATGACATCAAGGCGCTTCTGTGCTTCATTGCGGAATGCGGAGAAGTCCCTGTAGCCGAAGAATTTCATTGCAATGGTACTGCTGTCGTCGTGTCTGCCGTACTCCGTGAAGAACTCTGTGAGCTGCTTGCCCATTTCCTCCTCGGATACGCACTTGCAGGCAGTTTCAAGGAGAAGCTTCTCGAAAGCCATAGGAGCGATGAAATAGCCCGAATCGAAGCATCCGTCCGAAGCGCAGAAGAGTACACAAGGCTTATTGAAGCGCATATAACGGCAGTTTATGCGGAAAGACTCGTCATCGTTGGCTTTTATGTAGTTGGTCATACCTCCGTCGTCGCCTTCCTCATCGGCAACTATCTGCGAAAGACCGTCCGTAACGTTCCATACATAGGGGCGCGAATCGCCTGCGGTGATGTAAATAGCCTCAACAGCGTCCTTGAGCTCGTGGTAGTAAGCAGCGCAGAGCGTAGTTCCGAGAAGGGCAAGTCCCGAGTATGATGACTCATAGACGAGGTTTGCATTCTTCGCTATACTGCGAAGGTCGGAACGTATCTTATCCGAGAAGTAGTCTCCGAGACGGCCGAGAGCCTTTTTCCTTTCGTCCTCATTTTCCTCTTTTGCAAGGGCATCGAAGAACACCTCAGGCTTGAAAACGGGATTTGTAAGGAAATCGTGGAGAAGTATCGCAGTTACGATACGAGAAGCGAAATATCCGCTCTTTTTTATATTGTTGACGTTATCCGTATAGCAGTCCTTAACGGCAAACAGCTCGAAAAAGGAATCGGTAACGTATTTTACGAGAATATCGTTATTATAGTCGTTATAAACGCCGTTGAAAAGGGTATCAAGAAGCTTGTCCTCGCTGAAAAGCTCGGGAGCGATTTTCTGATGCCTGATAGCGGCAGCTCCGCCGAGTCCGTCGGCAGCCATGATAAGCTGTCCGTCAACATAGGGCAGAGCGTCCTCGCCCTTATAGACCACAGTGCCGTCGGGGCGTGTTTTAGAGGACTGTCTGTATACGGTCAATTCCATAATTATCTCCTTATTAAACAAATTATGACCGAAGCAGAAATAGCTCCGCCTCGGTCAAATACGCTGATCAGAATGAACCTACAACAAGGTCGATAGCAGACTGTATATCTACATCGGGAAGACCTGTTCCTGCAGGTGAGAATGCAGGCCAGTATCTGTTCCATGCCTGAAGCTCTGTCCAAGGCTCTGCGTTAGGAACGAAGGCAACAAGACGTCCTGCCTTAGCCTGATAGTTGCTTCCGAGAGTCTGGTCTGTAGCTTCCCACCAAGCACCGAGCTGAGCGATATCAGCAGGCATTCCTGTAGGATATCCTGCGGAACCTGCACGAGCGCCGAGCGGAAGTGCCGGAGCGTCTGAGAACACCAGTACAACGTGACGTCTCTTGGAACCCTCTGTAGTCCAGTCGGACTTAAGTGCAAGAGCGATAGCCTCAAGAGCGTTCTCGGGGATGTCTCCGCCGCCCTTAGCCTCGATACCGTTGACAAATGCACGGAATGCATCGTTATCCTCAGGTAACTTAAAGAACTGAGACTCTACCATTGGTTCGGGATCTACACCGTAATCGCGGAAAGCGATGACCTTTATACGAAGGGTTTCGACCTCTTTATCATTTTCATCCATTGATTCGATGAATTTCTCATAGAATGAGATAGCGTTTCTTTTAACTTCATCCAGAATAGGAGCCATACTGCCTGTAGCATCGATACACATAACGATATCAACGCAGTATTCACCCATGCCCTGTCCTGCCATAATTATATCCTCCTTTAATCTGTACATCATGCAGAATAAACTGCAAATATAAGTATACAGTATTTTACCGAAAAAGTCAATATATTAAGCGTTATTTCATCACTTTTTCACAATGGAGGACAGCTGTTTTCATCAATTCATCACAGTATTGTTCCGCCAATTTACTCTCGAAGAATTATAGCGAAGGACGGGCAGCGAAAGGCAAGGGAGAAAAATCAAGAGTCAGTTGGCGGAGCAATAAAAACGCGTGATAAATTATGTGTCATAAAATTCGCCATTTTTTTACTATGTGAACTATAGACAAATTCCACAAAATATGATATAATATTTGTGAAACTACAACGAGGAACCTGCTTGATATCCAACAGGTACTCACATTATGCCGCCGAAAGACGGCAGGAAAGGAATGAGCATGCTTCACGAAAAATCATGCGGAGCTATCGTATACAGGAAATTCCACGGGAATACCGAGATACTCCTCATAAAGCATATAAACAGCGGTCACTGGTCCTTCCCGAAGGGACACGTTGAATCAGGCGAAACCGAAGTTGAGACTGCAAAACGTGAGATAATGGAAGAGACCTCGATCGATGTGATAATCGATCCGACTTTCCGCGAGACGGTGACATACTGTCCGAAAAAGGATACCATAAAAGTCGTTGTTTACTTTCTTGCAAAAGCCAAAAACGTCAATTTCATCCCACAGGAGGATGAGATAGCAGAGATACGCTGGGTAGATATCTCATATGCGGCAAATATTCTTTCATACGATAACGATAAGACCATAGTCACAAAGGCAAAAGCCGCTATAAAAGAAGCTATTTAGCTAAATATTCAAAAAATTCCATATACCACTTGACAAACGCTTTACGATGTGATATAATCAATAAGCTGCGATAAATAAGCAGTATCGTATTCTAAAGACAGCTGGCAGGTTTTAACCATAAGTCCCGCCGAGGAATTGCAAGTGATATATCTATGTTATCATTGTCCTTTTCCGCGCTGTCGGCAAAGGACTTTTTTGCTCTTCGGATACGATAAGATCAATTCGGAGGTGAATACACACATGCCAAGTAATGCTGTACTCGAAGCTAAGAAGGCTAAGGTTGAACAGCTCACAGACCTCATCAAGAATTCCGTTTCAGGCGTTCTCGTTGATTACAAGGGTATCACTGTTGAAGAGGATACTAAGCTCAGAAAAGAGCTCCGTGAGGCTGGCGTTAACTACTTCGTAGAGAAGAACACAATGCTTCTCCGTGCTTTCAAGAACTGCGGTATCGAAGGTCTTGACGATGTACTCAACGGTACAACTGCTATCGCTCTTTCAAACGACGATCAGACAGCTCCCGCAAGAATCCTCGGTAAGTTCGCTGAGAAGGCTGGCGACGATAAGTTCAATCTTAAGGCTGGCTACGTTGAGGGTGAGATCTATGATCAGGCAGGAGTTATCGCTCTTTCCAAGATCCCTTCAAAGGACGTGCTGCTCGCTCAGCTCGTTGGCTCTCTGCAGGGTCCCCTTCAGAAGCTCGCTGCAACTGTCAAGGCTGTTGCAGACAAGAAATCAGAAGAAGCTGCCTGATTTCTTTCATATCTACAGGACTTTTCAGTCCGCAGCTTAATACAAGATCTATCGCCGTTTAACGGCAAATACTATTAAAAGGAGATTATTATCATGGCTTCAGAGAAGATCACTAAATTTGTTGAAGATATCAAGACTCTTTCCGTTCTTGAGCTTTCAGAGCTCGTAGACGCTATCCAGGAAGAATTCGGCGTAACAGCTGCTATCGCTGCTGCTCCAGCTGCTGGCGGTGCTGCTGCAGGCGGCGCTGCTGCTAAGACAGAGTTCGACGTAATCCTTGCTTCATTCGGTGACGCTAAGATGGCTGTTATCAAGGTTGCTAAGGAAGTTCTCGGTCTCGGTCTTAAGGAAGCTAAGGAAGTAGTTGAGTCTGCTCCTAAGGCTATCAAGGAAGGCGTTTCAGAGGCAGAGGCTAACGAGCTTAAGGCTAAGTTCGAAGAGGCTGGCGCTACAATCGAGATCAAGTAATTTTTACTTAGTATCTTTCAGGACTGTACCTTCGGGTGCAGTCCTTTTTATTTTTCACAGAAAAACTCCTCTGAACCTGATAAGCAATATTTCAAAGTTGTAATATTCCGTAATATTAAAAACAGGACAATTCTTCGTCTATATGATATACTATGATCATGGAAACGAAATAAACCTCAGAAAAAGGAGTAATAACTATGAAAAATAATGCAAAACAGATCACAATGGATTTCATCGAAAACAGAGAAACTATCAAAAAGGCAGTAAAATTTGAAGACTCTTATATATATCCCGTTGCAGCAAATGTATTCTGTACAGCAGGAGTTAAAGCTGATGAAGACAAGCTTCGTCAGTGCAGGAGCATCATAAAGAAAAACGCAGGCTTCGGCTCATATCTCAAGGGAAATGTTCTTCCGGTATTTGCCTCTAAACTCTGCGTTTCGGAAGATCCCGAGGCTCATTTCGAGAAGACAATGGATATGTACGCTATACTCAAAAAGCACTTCAATAGCTCGGAATACCTCGCTATGCTGGCAACTCTTCTTGCTGAGAGAACAACTCCCGAAGAAGCCGAGCAGATAGCTTCAAGAGGCCGCAGAATCTACGATCTTATGAAGAAGGATCACCCTATCCTCACATCAAGCGAGGACAGTATCATGGCAGGCTTCATGGCATTCTCGGAAAAGGCCGATAAGCAGCTTGCAGACGAAGCAGAGCAGTGCTATCTCCTTCTCAGGAAGAAATTCTCCGACAAGAACGCTGTTCAGACAGTTTCACATATACTCGCTATAGCTGACGGAACTTCCGAGGAAAAGGTCGGAAGGTTCTGCAATATGTTCGATATGTTCAAGAATTCGGGACACAAGTTCGGCAAATCCTACGAGCTTACCTCACTTGCAGCATTATCCGTTATCGATGCCGACGAAAAGGAACTTGTTGACACAGCTGTTGAGATCGACAGCCTTCTCGCAGAACAGAAGGGCTACGGCATATTAGGTCACGACAAGAAGACAAGACTCATGCATGCAGCAATGCTCACAGCCGACCTTTACGATGACAGCACTAACAATCAGGCAGCCGTATCCGCTTCTTCACTGGCAATTATCGCCGCTCAGGAAGCCGCAATGTATGCAGCTATAACTGCTGCTGTAATTGCATCATCTGCTGCAAACAACTCGTATTGATGAAAAAATACGAATAAGCGACGATAAGACCGTAAAAAAGTCCTCTCTTACTATTGCTTTTTTGAAAATGATATGTTATAATATCTTTTGTATGGATCAACGACCAAGCAAGTAAGGAGATATAATTATGAAGAAAAAAATCACAAGATACCTTATCGCCGCTATATCAGCAGTTTATACAGCTTCATTCGCTGCTATGACCGCTTTTGCAGAAGAAGCAGGCGATGCCGCAGACAATGCAGCTAATAAGCAGCAGGGCTCAATGATGACATTCGTTGTACCTTTCATTATTATGATAGTTCTGTTCTACTTCATGCTCATAAGACCGCAGAAGAAGAGAGAACAGGAAATGAAGGACCTTCAGAGCAGCATTCAGGTAGGCGACGAAGTTGTTACAAACGGCGGTATCGTAGGAATGGTAGTCCGCACAGGTGAAGACACAGTTGTTATTGAGACAGGCGGAGAGCGCAACAAGATACGCATAAAGAGCTGGGCTATCGCAGAGAATGTTTCCGCTAAGGAGCGCGCTAACGAAGCCGCAGGCAAGGACAAGGCAAAGAACCCTCTTGCTGCCGCAGGACTCAGCGAAGATCCCTCAGCTAAGAAAAAGAAGAAGAAAAAGTCGGACGAAGACGACGAGGACTGATCCCGTCATACGATAAAAAACAGCCATAAAGAAGTTTCAATGCTTCTTTATGGCTTTTCTTGTTTATTCTTTTACGTAAACTCCTGTTATCTCTGCGATGTAAGCGCGGTGATAGGGATCTTTTCCGAAGAACTGTGCAGGGAATCCGTCATCTGTAACGAATCCGCTTTCCTGCCAGTCGTAAACATAGAGCTTGCGGCAGGTGAATACCATTTCCGCTTCCTCGAATGTAACAAGTCCGCCGACCTCAGCAGGAGTTATGCCCGCTTCCTTCGCCTTATCGCAGTCTCTGCCCGAATGTGAACCGCAGAAAGCAAGTGCCTCACGGCATCCTTCACCGAAAAACGATGCGGTGAACTCCTCTTCCTCTTCCACAAAGCCGTAGGTATAGCGGTTGGGACGGATATAGCAGGTAAGCACGTTTTTGCCCCATGCTACTCCGAGCTGTCCCCATGAAGCGGTCATGGTGTTGTATTTGTCCATATTTCCGCCTGTAATGAGCATCCACTCTTTTCCTATCTTGGTAAAAGGATTGAAGCAGAGCTCTGAAATATCGATCTTTCTGAATGACATATGTATTACCTCCCTGTTTTGTTTATATAGTTTATTCCGAGCCGTGCGTTTTCATTCCGCAACGGCTTCTGTTTCGGTATCCTGTACTGCTTCCTCAGCACCTGTTTCAACTGCGGTAGTTGTGGTTTCGGCAGGCTTTTTGGTAGCAACTGTTGTTACGGCAGGCTTAAGCTCCTCGCCGTCCATTATCTTCTTGTACTCATCGAGAGTTATAGCGCCGTCGGAGTTGTATGCACGTACCAGCTTGTCCTTTGAAGTGAACTCCTCGGAAAGCTCGCCGTTCTCATCGCAGAGATACTTTCCGTACCAGAGTCCGAAGAAGGACCACAGTGAATTATCACGGTAAGCCTCGTCAATATCGGGTATGGTACTGCACTCGCTGAGGCCGATTATCTTGTTCTTGCCGACTATCTTCTGAAGTGCAAGGAACTGTTCATATCGGCTTCCGTACTCCTTGTCGCTTCCCATGTATATGTCCACAGAAGCAATATCGAAGGTCTTCTTGTCCACGAGAGTGCTCTCGCTCTGACCGTTCCACACCCAGATAAGGTTATCAAGCTCGAAGTACTTGGTAAAGCGGTCGTACATAAGCTGCCAGAGCCATTTATAGGCATCCTCGCCGCCTGCTCCCCACCAGAACCAGTCACCGTAACCCTCGTGGAGAGGTCTCCAGAGTACAGGTATGCCCTTGTTTTTCAGTGAAGTGAGCTGACCTGCCATATTATCGATGTCAAGCATGATGCCGTAGCACTCTTTTGATATCTTCTTTTCGGCGTAGAGACCGCGGAGCTCCTCCTGTGTGAGCTCAGCTATCTTCTGATCGGTAACAGCCTTTGTTATGTCGAAATCAGTGTCCTTTGCGTATACGGAAGGCTTCTTCGAGGGCGCTTCCCAGAACCACATAAGTCCCACTATACCGCCCTTTCTGTACCAGTCCGCACAGGCGTCTATGTCCTTGAAGGTATTGTCGAAGGACGCATTCGCATTGTGTATCGCAGAGAATCTTATAACGGGATATTTGCCCGTAGTCTGGTATATCAGTTCAAGCTCCTTGTTTTCCTCATCGGAAGCATACTGTCCCGTGATAACGAACTTTCCGAAGTTGTCATTAAAGAAGGTGAGAAGCTTCTTTGCCTCTTCGCCTGCATCCTTGTTTGATGGAGCATCGTCCGCATCATATGCTATCTGACTGAGCGATGTATTATTGGACATTCTCAGATAATCAAGCTTGATATCGCCGTTTTCGGGACGTATCTCTATCTCGGACTTGCCCTTTGTAAGGAACACTCCGTAAAGAGTTATAAGTGTGAACTCGTTATCGTTCATCGTCTTGAAGGTACTTACCTCCGCACCGTTTACAGTAACAAGGCAGTCCACTATGCGCTTTGAAGCGATACTGAATGACAGGTCGTAGTGCTGGTTACTCGGAGCATCCACGGTAAATGTAAGGGAAGTGCTTCCGTCGGGCTTGAATCCCGTAACATATCCCTCGCCGCTGTAAGGCTTCCTTACTGCCTGAGTAGCAGCTTCCGTAGTATCCTCACTGTCGTAGTCATTGTCATCAGAGGTCGCCGCATGAGTCGGAGTCTCAGGCTCAGGGGACTCAACTCGCAGGTCTCCGTTGAACTTTGCTTTCTCCGCCTCGTAGAGGTCACCTGTGTCCTTCTGCTCTATTTCGGGGAAGGATACGGGATAATCGGGGTAAGTTTCGACCTGAATATCTTCCTTTCCCTTTTTCTCGGTAGCTTTCTCAGAATCCGATACCGATGAAGTATCGGAAAGACTTTTCTCGTTCTTTCCTTTTTTTCCGCTGCATGATGTCATGCCCGAAACGGCTATGACTGCTGCCGCAGCGGCACATAACAGCTTTTTAAGTTTCATATTTATCCTCCTGAGCCTTACGGCTTTACGGTATAGACCGCACCTTCTGCGGTATTGAAGACTATAACGCCGTCCTCTATGCGTGAGCCGACAGTTTCTCCGCGGCATATTATACTTGCAACGCAGTTAGGTCTGAGTCTGCATTCTCCGCCCTTTTCCGAGGTTATTGAAGCAGATACGAGCTTTCCAAAGCGCCACTCTATATCCACCGTGAATCCGCCCTTTGCCCTGAGACCGCGTACACTTCCGCTCTCCCACTCATCGGGAAGTGCAGGAAGAAGTTTTATCTCTCCGCCTGTGGACTGCATAAGAGCCTCTGCAATAGCGTTCGTACCGCCGAAGTTTCCGTCTATCTGGAAAGGCGGGTAGCAATTGAGCATATTGGGACTTGTGGAATGTGAGAGGAGCTTTTTAAGGTTCTCATAGACCATTCTTCCGTCATAAAGACGAGCCCACATATTCGTTATCCATGCACAGCTCCATCCCGTGTGACCGCCGCCGTGAATAAGTCTGCGGACAAGTGTGGCTCTTGCCGCATTTGCCAGCTTCGGAGTCTTTTCGGGAGTTATAAGGTCAGCAGGGTGAAGTGCGAAAAGCTGGGATATGTGTCTGTGACCGATATCCACTTCATCCACGTCCTCCAGCCACTCCTGTACCTGACCATATCTTCCGACCTGCGGCTGAGGTATCTTCTCCAGCTTAGCGGAAAGCTCTTCACGAAGCTCGCTGTCGCAGTCCAGTATTTCCGCAGCCTTTATGGTATCACGGAACAGGACCGTTATTATCTGGCTGTCCATAGAGGGACCTTCGCATAGGCATCCTCTTACGCCGTCCTTTGTGATATATGTATTTTCAGGCGATACAGAGGGAGATGTGACAAGTCTGCCCTTGTCGTCCTCAATAAGGAAGTCCGCACAGAACTCCGCAGCGCCTTTCAGCAGGTGATACCTTTCAGCAAGGAACTCCTTGTCGAGGGTATACTCGTAATGCTCGAAAACATGCAGAGCGAGCCATGCTCCGCCCATAGGCCACAGAGTAGAGGGGATCCATGTATCCTGCGGCGCAGGATCTCCCCATATATCGGTATTGTGGTGACATACATATCCTCTTTTTACACCGTACATGTCCTCGGCTGCCTTCCTGCCGTTTGCGGCAATTCGTTCAAGCAGCTCGAACAGCGGCATATGACATTCCGAAAGATTGCATATCTCCGCAGGCCAGTAATTCATTTCTGTATTTATATTAAGTACGAATCGGCTTCCCCATGCAGGCCACATTGTCTCGTTCCATATACCCTGAAGGTTCATGGGCTGAGTGCCGTTACGGCTTGCCGATATCATAAGGTATCTTCCGAAGTTGAAGTAAAGCTCGATGAGCTTGTTATCGTGTATAAGGCGTGCGCAGTCCTTAGTGTCCAGCTCGTCACCTTTAAGTCGAGCTATACGCTGATCCGTCATAAGACCGCTTATATCCTCGTCGGCATTTTCACAGAGTTCCAGTTCAACACGTCCGAAGAGCTCACGGTAGTCCTCTGCGTGGCGGTAATACAGTTCGCCAAAATCGCAGTCCATAGCCATTTCAACGTCCACTTCGGCAGCTTCACGGTAGTTCTCTGTGTAGAAGCTGGTTCTTACAGAGAGCAGAAGCAGCGCCTCGTCCGCACCGCTTATGACTATCTTTCCGCCGAGAGTACGGCAGGTTCCGCCAACGCTCTTTGCACCAAGACATGCCGCAAAGAAAATACCGTCGCTGCTTCCCGTACCGCCTGTGTAGATGAGCATATTCTCACCGCAGGGACGGTTATCGTCATAGTAATCATCTCTGCCGTCCAGTCGGACAGTAAGATCCACAGCGCCCTCCTTATCTGCGGTTATATGTACTGCCATAACATCATCGGGAGCGGAAACGAATACCGAACGGGTATACCTTACGCCGTCAGCGGTGAAGCTTACCTCCGAAACCGCATCGGAAAGGTCAAGTGTACGTGAATACTCTCTTGCCTTGCCGCTGAAACTGCTGTGGATAAGCAGATTGCCTAAAGGCATATAATGTCGGCTGTTAGGAGTTACACCCTGAAGCTTTTCAAAGGCGATCTTTTCAGCTTTGGCGATATCTCCGCTTCTCAGCAGACTGCGGACTTCGGAAAGTCCCTCGGCGGAATCGGGATTTATCCTGTCCCTGAGGCCGCCTGACCATATTGAATCCTCGTTCAGTCTGATGACTTCATCCACGGCATTTCCGAAGATCATGCCGCCGATACGGCCGTTTCCGACTGGTATAGCCTGATTGAAGTCCTCTGCGGGGCTGTTGTACTTTAGAAGTGTTTCTGTAGCCATATTTATCTCCTGATCCGAAATAGTATTCATCCTTGATATCCTTTGAACTTGCGCAGAGTATAAATCTGTGCGCAAGCTGCAACTGTAACCGATCCCTGACAGTTAATAACTTATATTAATGTCTGCTCAACAACTAAAAAATGGCTTATTATAGCTTCCAAAGCCGTTTTTTAGTTGTCAAAGTGCAAGAAAATAATGATATTAAAGTTTTTTCTTGCACTTTGTTTTGCCCTTTCGGGCAAAATGAGCTTGACATAAAGAAATGTGACGCGCAAATTCTTTATATTTCAGGGAATTTGCGCTCCCCGAACAAAGTTCGGGGCAGTAACCGCCCAAAGGCGGTTACTGAGTACACATTATATTATAACACATCCTGAACTCTTTTGCAAATTTCCGGTACTTGACCGGAAAATTTCTTGATTTATCATAAAGAATGGTAAACTCATTGCAGACTATTTAGTAAAAAATACAACAATATTCCCCATAAATGACAAAAAAAGTCTTTGGAAAAGAGTTCGGGGAAAACCTTCCTCAGAAAGGTTTCCCCCGATAATACATTTTAAATTGTCTGTATACACAGCGCTTGTAAGACGTTCTTTTTATTCCTTCTCGGAATTGATGAACATATCGTATATTCTGCGGATAGCCTCGGCAAAGTCGCTTTCGCTTACGCCGATTATAACGTTCAGCTCGCTTGAACCCTGATCGATGAGCTTGACATTTATACGGGCATGAGCCATAGCAGCGAAGATACGTGCAACAGTACCGCGGGTATTCTTCATTCTTCTTCCCACAACAGCGATAGTAGCTATACCGTCCTCGATCTCGATATGGTCAGGCTCTACAGCCTTGCGTATCTCAGCGACTACCTTATCACGGATAGGCTCGAGCTGAGCGCTGTCGAGAGTAATGCTCATAGTGTCGATACCTGAAGGCATATGCTCGAATGAGAGGTCGTTATCATAGAGGACCTTAAGGACCTTCATGCAGAAGCCCTTTTCGTTGTTCATCATTGCCTTTTCGATATTTATAGTGCTAAAGCCCTTTCTTCCTGCGATACCTGTGATAGTATGTGCAAGGCTCTCCTTGCTGAAATCGTAATCATTTGACACTATCATAGTACCCGGATCCTCGGGAGCATTTGTGTTTCTGATATTTATCGGTATACCTGCTGAACGAACAGGGAAGATAGCGTCCTCATGAAGAACAGAAGCACCCATGTAAGCAAGCTCACGAAGCTCGCGGTAAGTGATAGTCTCGATAACATCGGGCTTTTCAACTATTCTCGGATCAGCTACGAGGAATCCCGAAACGTCAGTCCAGTTCTCGTAGATCTCAGCTCTTACGGCATTTGCGATGATGGAGCCTGTAACGTCCGAACCGCCTCTTGAAAAAGTCTTGATATAGCCTTCTGTGGTACGTCCGTAGAATCCCGGGATAACTGCGTTGTCAAGTCCCTTTATTCTCTCGCGTACTGCCTTGACAGTCTCGTCGAGAAGAAGGATACCCTTTGTATCGAATATGATAACATCAGCGGCATCCACGAAATTGAAGCCGAGGTAATTTGCAAGTACCTTTCCGTTAAGGTACTCGCCGCGGCTTGCAGCGTAATCCTTTGCAGGACGAGCCTTAAGCTCCTTAGCGATAGTATCAAACTCGTCCTCGAGTGAGAAATCCATGCCGAGGTCGCTGATAATGCCGTTATAGCGTTCTTTGATGAGAGCGAGCTGCTCTGTGAAATCAACGCCGCTGCCTGCAAGTTCGCAGCACTTATACAGCATATCGGTTACCTTGATATCATCGGAGAAGCGCTTTCCCGGTGCAGAGGGCACTACAAAACGGCGCTTGTCATCCGACTTTATTATAGCAGCTACCTTTCTGAACTGATTTGCATCAGCAAGGGAGCTTCCGCCGAATTTTACTACTTTATAACTCATTTATCATCATTCCTTCAGTATTGATAGTCCGCAAAGCGGAATTGAGATTTTAGTAACAAATACAATTATATTCCAAAAACACCATAAAATCAATTGACAGATGCCCCAAATAATAGCCGCATCGATTTGTATTTTTGGTAAATACGCTTGTACGCCAGTGGCGGACAATGCGGGCAAAATAAAAAGCCCTTGCAGACCGTGAGTTGTCCGCAAGGGGGATATTTAAATAAAAGAGACTGAATTATTCAGCGGCATTGAGCTTCTTAGCGAGCTGAGCCTTCTTTCTTGCAGCCTTGTTCTTGTGCATAAGACCATGAGCGCAAGCCTGATCAACTCTCTTTATAGCTACCTTGATAGCCTCTGCCTTGTCAGCAGCACCTGTAGTGCAAGCGATATCAGCCTTCTTGAGAACTGTCTTGAGGTTAGACTTTCTTGCCTTGTTAGCAGCAGCCTTAGTTGCATTAACCTTAACTCTCTTCTTTGCAGATTTAATATTTGGCATTTCTTTACACCTCCTTGACTTGCGTGAGCGAATAAAGCTCCGCATAATACAGATAATAGGCATACACGGGTTCGTATGCCCCGATAGCTGCAACGCACAGCTATCCTACTGAGACAATGTTAATTATACCATTTTTCGGACTGTATTTCAATAGGCAAAATAAAAATAATCCGCCAAATTTACCGTATCAAATTAAACACTATGCACAAAACAAGGAGAAACAGGCTATGAATATACGTACAGACCTCGCTCTTGAACAGCTTCCGCCAGACTCTCTCCCCGAGGGCGTAAGCATCAGACGAAGGGGAAAACACTTTGCGATAACCGAGATAATCGTAAGAGATGACAGCTGTATCGGAGTTCTCGGGAAGGGAAGGGGACGCTATATAACTCTCGAAGGCAGTGACATAAGCCGTTTTTCTGCATACTATGAGGATATGGCGAAGGAACTTGCCGAAGAACTGTCACATCTCATACCCGAAGGTGAGATACTCGTGGCAGGGATCGGAAACAGGGATATAACTCCAGATGCCATAGGTCCGAAAACTGCGGAAAAAGTACTTGCCACACGTCATCTGCAAAACGAACTCAAGGACAGCGAGCATCATTTTCTCACATCACTTCGACGGGTAAGTTCCTTTGCAGGCGGAGTAATGGGACAGACAGGTATAGAGACCGCAGAACTGATACACGCCGTATGCCGCGAAACAAAGCCTTCCGCGGTCATAGCCGTAGATGCACTGGCGTGTTCGGATATAAGCCGTCTCGGCAAGACGATACAGATAAGCGACGCAGGTATATCTCCCGGAAGCGGCGTGGCTAACGCAAGATGTGAGATATCACAGCGCAAATTAGGTGTACCGGTCATAGCAGTGGGAGTTCCGACTGTAGTGGATATGCACACGATAGTCCGCAGTCTTACAGGGATAGAGATAGACCGTGAACTGCCGAATATGATGGTAACTCCCCGTGATGCGGACAGACTTGCGGAAAGAGCCTCTCAGCTTGTTGCACTCGGCATTAACCTCGCATTACAGCCGACTCTCAGTTTCGACGAAGTACAGGGACTTTTCTGAATGTCAAATTCATCAGGGATACATTCAAAAAAATATTTTCAAACATATAAAAAACTCTTGACAAACCTGCAAAAGTGTGATATCATTGTATTAGTCAATTAATACATGAATACATTAAGACAAATTGGGGACATTGTTAACTGTGGGTATTATTTTTTCAGGAGGTGTTTTTATGTGGAACTTTACTAATGACAAACCTGTTTACATCCAGATCATCGAAGAGATAATGTACAGGATAGCTTCAGGCATATATAAGCCGGGCGAACGTATCCCTTCTGTAAGGGACCTTGCGGAAGAAGCAAGGGTAAACCCTAATACTATGCAGCGTGCCCTTTCCGAGATAGAACGCAGCGGATATATAATCTCTCTGCGAACTTCAGGAAAATTTGTCACGGACGATCAGGAACTCATCAATAAGCTTAATAAAGACCGTGCTTCCGATGTCGTCAGAAACTTCGTTGATGAAATAAAAAAGATAGGACTCTCAATTGAAGACGCAATAAAATTACTTGAACAATATAAATAATTAAGATCATAAGGAGATCAGATATGGAAGATAATATGATAACAACAAACAACTCAACAGATTTACTTGACGAAACGATGACCGAGACAGATTCAGCTATAATGCTTGAAGAGACAAGCAAAGAATTCAAAAAGAACTGTTCACGCAAGGTAGGCGTAGGACTTCTCCTCTATACGCTCGTTTCATTCGCTGTGACCGCCATTGTTGCACTGGCATACATTGCGGTTCAGGGTATACAGGGAAAGCTCGATTCATTATCAGGAGATGTTGATCCTTCACTTGAAGGCTGGTCGATGTTGATTGCCGTAATACTCGGAATCATTTTCCTTTTTGTGTATTCCCAGAAGTTCATCACACCAAAGCAGGTTCTCAAAAAGCAGAACAAAATAACTCCCAAAGCGATCCTCGGAGCTACCGCACTTTTCCTCGGCATGTCATTCATCTATGAATTCATGATGGATGGTATGGAAGCATTATTAAATCTCGGCGGTTATACAATACAGGATTCAATTGACACAGCCAATCTTAATATGGAAATGTCGCTGTCGCTGACACTCTATGCAGGTATAATCGGACCTATTGCCGAAGAACTCGTTTACCGCGGATTCGTTATGAAATCCCTTGAAAGGTTCGGAAAGGTATTCTCTATTATAACTTCTGCACTTTTCTTCGGCGTAATGCATGCAAATCCCGCTCAGATACCATACTGTGCTATCGGCGGACTTATTCTCGGATACATAGCTTCAAATTACGGAATTATCTGGTCGATGTTCATACATATAGTGAATAACCTGATATTCGGCGTATTTGTAGAGGACGCTCTGGATAAATTTTTCGGCGAGAAAGTCGGCGAATACGTAGAAATGGGTATGCTTTTCGTCCTTCTTGTGATCGGAGGATACATCGTTTATCTCAACAGAGAGAAGATCGGCAGATTCATTAAAAACAATCCCGCAAAAAATAAAAAGGTTTACCTCTGGACATTTACAACAATTCCTGTTATAATATTTATCGTATTCAATCTTATTTTAGCTGTCACAGCTATCGAAAAAATCAAATAAAGGAAGAATTGTCTTTGACTCTCACAAAACCGGATAACAAAGAACTAACTCCGAAGCAGATCTTCAAAAAAGACATAAACTATGTACTCTTTGCAATAATATTCAATCTGCTGTTCCAGCTGATAGGCGTATCGATCGCATCTTTCATTATCAGCGACCAGGTATTATCTACCGCTGTCGGTATGTACGCAGGAGATGCAGTTTCCTTCCTGCTTCTTATGCTCTATTTCAAGGGAAGGCTCTCTCTCGGGGATATATTCTCGGGACGCAGCAGAATGACTCCTCGTATGCTTGCTGTTGCAGTATGCCTGACAGAAGGCATGAGCTTCGTATGGACTAACCTTTCACATGGCATCGAGGCTGTGCTTCAGAAGATAGGTCTGTCTGCTGCTGAAGGTCTCGCCGCTGAATCACAGATAGGAACTTCGGCAGCCGATATAATTGCCGCATGTATACTTGCTCCGATATTTGAAGAGATACTGTGCCGCGGATTTATTATGCGCGGTCTCGAAAAATACGGAAAGGTATTTGCGATCGTAGTTTCCGCAGTTATCTTCGGTCTCATGCACGGCAACCTCACCCAGACTATCGGCACATCTCTTATGGGAATCGTTCTCGGCTATGTCGCTATGGAATATGGCATAAAGTGGAGCATGTTCCTGCATTTTACAAATAACTGCATATTCTGTTGTCTTATTGAGCCTGCACTGAAAAAACTGGAGCTCGATCCTGCAATAACTATAATGTATGCACTGTTTTTTGCTGCATCTGTAGTTATCCTGATAATCAACAGGAAAAAGGTCGCTTCATATCTGAACAGAAACAGGACCGATAAGAAAAAACGCTATCTTTACACTGTTCTCACGGCATCATTCATTACTTATACTATCATTAAAGTCCTTGAAATGACTCTTTTCATAGCAAGGACAGGAAAGGGGTAATTATATGGCTGAACTTGTTAAATGTTCAGGACTTACCAAGAAGTACGGCAGCAAAGAAGCGCTGTGCGGTATAGATCTTACGCTTGAAAGCGGCAAGATAATCGGACTTCTCGGTCCAAACGGAAGCGGAAAGACCACATTCATAAAGATACTCTGCGGACTCCTTACACCAACTTCGGGAGAAGTTACCATAGCAGACAATAAAATAGGTCCCAAAACCAAAGCTATAGTATCATACCTTCCCGAAAGGACCTATATCCCCAACTGGATGAAGGTCTCGGATATACTCGAATACTTCCAGGATTTCTATAAGGACTTCCGCCGTGAAGTTGCTGAGGATATGCTCAGAAGGCTGAATATATCCCCCGATCAGAAAATGAAGACTCTTTCAAAGGGTACTAAGGAAAAGGTTCAGCTCGTACTTGTAATGAGCCGTGATGCAAAGCTCTTCCTTCTTGATGAGCCTATCGCAGGTGTTGATCCTGCTGCAAGAGACTACATCCTTGATACTATCATTTCAAACTATAACCCCGATGCTTCCATAATCATCTCAACCCACCTTATTTCCGATATAGAAAACGTTCTTGACGATGTTGTAATGATAGAATACGGTCATATCAAGCTCCACGGAAGCGTGGATTCCCTCAGAGAAGAAAAGGGAATGTCCATCGATCAGATTTTCAGGGAGGTATTCAGATGTTAGGAACTCTTATAAAGCACGAATTCAGATATATCATAAAGACCTTTTCGATGATATATATTATATTTCTTCTTATTGCTCTTGTGCTGAAGATTCTTTCTTCCACAATAATCTCATTATCACCTGAAAAAATCGACAGCGCTTTCGATGCATCATCCACCGATCCGATGATGTCTACGGTATACATAGCGTTCATGACAATCACATTCATATTCGGCGCTCTGTCGGCAGCTATGCCGTTCTTCGCTATAATTGACAATATCCGCCGTTTCCAGAAAAACATGTTCACGGACGAGGGATATCTCACAAATACCCTTCCCGTAACAGCTACAGAGCATGTTGCAGCAAAGCTCCTTGCAGGACTTGCGAACTATATAGTCTGCGGCATCGTACTTATCGTAGGTATGCTCATTACAGGCGGAACTGATACGATAGAGGTCCTCAACGAAATAATCGGAGGCATCACAGATCCGAATATCCCGATACATGAAAAGCTCGGCGTTGTGCTGATACTGATAACAGGCTTCATCATGTTCATACTCTATGGTTATCTCATCACAGCGTTCAACTCCATGACCAACAGTAAGGGATGCGTAACAGCTATCATCGTATTTTTCTCGATAACACTCGGAATAACATTCTTCTCAAGACTTATGTCAGCTATAATACTTGCTACCAACAGCGAAGACTTCGGAATGTTCATAGTAGCCGGAGTATTCACACTCGTTTCAGCATTATTCTGGTTCCTGCTGACGAATATACTCAACAAACACCTTAATCTGCAATAATTCAATACAAATCAAAGGGCGGGACTATAGTTCCGCCCATAACCTGTTTAAGGCAGCACCGCACATTATATAAAGGAGTGATACTATGTTTGAAGCGGTTCAGACATCACGAAGCCTGAATCCCGAACAATCGGCACTTATAAAAAAGATGACAGGCGAAGTTGAAAGACCTGATATAAAAGCTGTTAATATACGCCTTGAAGATGTACTCGTACTACTGCCCTTTTCGGAATATTATGATATATTCATGCTTCTCGAGGACGACTTCAAAAGCCTGTATATAGGCAAACGTACCTTTACCGAGCTCCGTACCGAAGCACAGGAAGAGGCTGAGAAAAAAACTCAGAAAAGCGGTAAGCTGACTATCGACCTCATCTATGATATACTCATGAAAAAGAGCAAGATAAGCCAATCGAGCCGCGATAAGCTCCTGAAAAGAGAATGTGAACTATATGTTTATTTCGCTTATCCGAGAGAATTCGGCAAGCTTATATTCACCAAAGCAAAAGAGAACAGGAAAAAGGTCATCATAACGGCAGATATGCCCTATCCCCGCAGTATAGCCGTAAACGTACTCAGCAGATACGGATATGAGACCTGCGACGAGCTGATAGTGACCTCAGAACTTGATGCATCCGAAAGGAACGATATTTTTGCAGAGGTGCTCAGACGATCGGGAGTTTCCGCAAGGGAACTGCTGAATATCGGCGGAAATGTTGAAAGAGACGTTGAAAAGCCTATAATGCAGGGAGCTAAAGCACTTCTTGCCGCACCTGTCGATATGCTCATGGTGCGTTCGGGAAACCTTCGCTGTGCTGTTCAGGCAAGACATATCTACGATTATGAATCCCCTGCCTGTCTCGCACTCCACTGCGCTTTCGGCATCTATGGCGCCTATGGCTTCGATGTACCGCAGAACCGTCAGCCTCACAGTGATTTCTGCAGCGACGGCTATATGCTGGGATTCATGGTATACGGTCCGCTTCAGCTGGTCAAGAAGTTCAAGCCCGAGAACGAGCTTCAGTCCGCAATTCTCGACGCCATGGAAAAATGTCCCGAAACTCGTGCAGGCAGAGATGATTTCGTTGCGGTATTCCGCTCTCACTTTGCCGATTTTCTTGATAAATTCGGCTACAGCTCCTGTGAGCTGCCCTTCGAGATATTCACATACAACAGCAGTGTAGGCGACAGGATGCTCCTTCAGAAGTACATGTCCCCCGAACATAATCAGCTCTGGACCGATTCTTCCTCTTCTCCTGCACTTGCACCCATACAGAAGCGCAAAATGAAAAAGAACGCCATGGAAAAATTTGCGGACAAAATGTTCCCGCCGGGAACAAGAGTAAGGATCATGACAGATGAGATGATATACAAAATGAAAGGCGGCAAATAACTCGCAGCATACGAGAATTTCAGAAAATATTCACATATTATTTCAATAAAAGTATCAGATTTGTAAGTTTTAATCTTGACAACTATGGAAAAAACAGTTATAATAAAATCATAAATCTTGATTGGAGGAGTTTTACCGTGCGCGCGGGAGTCTCGACTGCTTGTCTTTACCCTAAGCCGCTGGAAGAAAGCCTGTATGATCTTACTGTGAATGGCGTATCTTGTGTTGAGATATTCATAAATACCCATTCCGAACTGAAAAAAGGCTTCGCTCACGGCGCTGCTAATATGTTGAGACGCTTTGATGCTCAGTGTGTTTCGGTCCACCCCTTTACATGCGAGATCGAGCCGCTTATGTTCTTTTCGGACTACGAGCGGCGCATAAATGATATTCTTGAATACTATAAGCTGTATTTTCGCTTCATGAACATTGTCGGCGCCGATATCTTCGTCTTTCACGGAGGTAAGGCTGACCGCGGCAAAGAGCTTTACTGTGAAAGGTATTCTCAGCTTTACCGCCTCGGAAAAGAGTTCGGTATAACAGTAGCCGTTGAAAACGTTTCAAGATGTCAGAGCGCTTCCTCTGCATTCATACGAGATATCGCAAGAATGCTCGGAAACGAGTTCGCATTTGTCCTTGATACAAAACAGGCTATACGTGCAGGAGAATCCCCCTTCGCATTCCTCGAAGCAGCAGGCGATAAAATAAGACATGTCCATATCAGCGATTCGGGAGAGCTCGGCGACTGCATGCTCATAGGAAAGGGCAGTTTCAGGTTCAAACAGTTCTTTCAGCGCCTTGCACAGCTGAATCCCGATGCAAACGTTATTCTTGAGCTTTACCGCAGCGGCTTCGGCGGCATCAGCGATCTGATCTCAAGCTATAACAGACTTGTTGGCATGACAGAGCCCTACAGCAGAGAGGTGATCACATGAAATGCCCATACTGCGGCTTCGATGATTCAAAAGTCATCGATTCAAGACCAAAGGAGAACAAGATCAAACGACGGCGTGAATGTACAAAATGCCTCGCAAGATTCACTACCTTTGAGGCTGTTGAAAAGCCACTGCTCATGGTTGAAAAGAAAAGCGGTATGTACGAGCCCTTTGACAGCAGCAAGCTGATAAAAGGCATCTACAGCGCTATAAAAAAGCGTCCCGTGACCTATGATCAGGTAGAAGATATAGCAAATTATGTCGAGAATCATTTTGCAAACGATCTTAAAACTGTAGCAAAATCAAGAGAGATCGGCGAACTCGTGCTTGAAAAGCTGAGGGAGATCGATCTGATAGCATATATCCGATTTGCTTCTGTATACGAAGAATTTACGGATATTGCAAGTTTTGTGGAGATGATCAGTGAGCTGGAAAGAAAAAACACCGCTCCTGACGATAAATTATTGGAGGTAAATGAAAATGCTTGATAACATCTTTGAAACTTTTAACGATCCCGCTGCTGAGGAAAGCTTCGGTCCCGACTCTGAAACATACAGAGTACACGCTTTTGTAGCTTATCTTATCCCGATCCTTTTCTTCGTTCCGTTTATTACTAATAAGTATTCCGATTACTGCAAATTCCACTCAAACCAGTGCTTAGCATGGATGATCGGTGTTTTTGCTCTTAACATAATAAAGACTATCCTTGCTCATATCCCTGTACTTGGTACTATTTTAAATCTTGTTATAACACTTGCTATGCTCGCTGCATGGGTAATTCTCCTTATCGGCGTTTGGAGAGGCAAGGCTCTTAAGATCCCATTCCTCGGTGACCTTATCCAGGCTTTCAAATAATCTTATATAACAGGCAGTCTTATACTTCCGCCGTCCTCACTGTATACAAGCGAGGCTGCGGCTGTATCATCACATACGATCAGCTCCGCAAGCATTTTATGGCTTTCGGGGCTGTAGTTTTTTACATTATATATGTATATCTTTCCACTGTGTCCTTTGAAGCGGTCAAGCGGAAGATGCTGTGAACGCTGTATTTCAGCGTATTCCTTATACTCACCTGTGAATTCCGCAGGGATGATTATGTCCCTTTCGGATACTTCTTCAACCTCCCAGCCGTGAGAGGCGAAAAAGCTTATGCGCTGGGATACCGTCGCCGCAGGTATGAGCGTCGGTTCGTTTTCATAGGTCCTGCTGTCAGGGAATAGTATCACGATGACCGCAAGGATGACTGCGGCTGAAATAAGTATAACTGCCGTACTTTTCTTCATAAATATACCTCCGATACTTTGTTTCCGCTTTGCGGACAATATATATTATTCACCATATAACCTGTTATATTCACGAAAGGAGCCCGAATGGCACTTATCAGACTTGATAAATTCATATCTGAAAGAACTGAATATTCAAGAAGCAATATAAAAGAGCTTGCAAAGAAAGGTCAGCTTTCTGTCAACGGCATTGTTGAAAAAGCTGCCGACAGAAAAATAGACTCCGATAAGGATACAGTAAGCGTCTTGGGAAAGACTATTTCCTCACAGCGCTACAGGTATATCCTCCTTAACAAGCCCGCAGGATATGTCTGCTCTACCGACGATAAGGACGGCAAGACAGTTATGAAGCTCATTCCGCCCGATATGCGAACAAAAGATATGTTCCCCGCAGGCAGACTTGACAAGGATTCACTGGGAGCACTGCTGATAACGGATGACGGTGATCTCGCACACAGGATACTCTCTCCGAAGCACCATATACCGAAAATATATATTGTGAAACTTGACAGACCTTTTCAAAATAAATATGTTGACATATTCAAAAAAGGAATAGCCTTATCTAATGGGGAGCAGTGCCTGCCCGCGCTTGTCCGAAAAGCTGAAAACAGCGATTTACTGGCTTTTATCCAGTTGAACGAAGGAAAATACCATCAAGTTAAAAGAATGTTCGCATCTGTTGACAACCATGTTGAAACTTTAATGAGAGTTTCCGTCGGAGGTCTGATTCTCCCCGAAAAACTGGCATGCGGTCAATGTATGGAATTATTGCACAAAGATGTTGAAAACTTGTTCCGTCCAATCGATTTTGAAGCTTTCTGTTCGGATTTTTCGGCTTTTTTTTCGGCATTGTTAATAAACAAGTAAATGTAAGTTTGTCAATTTAGCATCTTGAAAAATTTACGGAAAAATGGTATTATATTAACATAGCTGATACTGTGTAGAAATAATAAATTATCAGCAAGAAATTTTGAACTGGAGGACTGGACTAAATGGCAGGCTTAACACTTAAAGGCATTTACAAGAAATATCCGGGCGGCGTTGTTGCTGTTTCAGATGTTAACTTAGAAATAAGAGATAAGGAATTTATCGTTCTCGTTGGACCTTCGGGATGCGGTAAGTCAACAACTCTCCGTATGATCGCAGGACTTGAAGAAATCTCAGAGGGTGAACTTTATATAGGCGATCGTCTCGTAAACGACATCGCTCCTAAGGACAGAGATATCGCAATGGTTTTCCAGAACTACGCTCTGTACCCACATATGACTGTTTTCGATAACATGGCTTTCGGACTTAAGCTCCGTAAAGTTCCTAAGGAAGAAATAGAGAGAAAGGTTAACGAAGCTGCTAAGATTCTCGACCTTACACACCTCCTCGACAGAAAGCCAAAGGCTATGTCAGGTGGTCAGAGACAGCGTGTTGCGCTCGGTCGTGCTATCGTTCGTTCACCTAAGGTATTCCTCCTCGACGAGCCTCTCTCAAACCTCGATGCTAAGCTCCGTGCACAGATGAGAACCGAGATTGCTAAGATCCACAAGAAGCTCGGTACAACATTCATCTATGTAACTCATGACCAGACAGAGGCTATGACAATGGGCGATCGTATCGTTTGTATGAAGGACGGTTTCGTTCAGCAGGTCGATACACCTCAGAACCTCTACGAGAATCCTACAAACAAGTTCGTTGCAGGCTTCCTCGGATCACCTCAGATGAACTTCATCGACGCTGTACTCAAGGAAGAGTATGGCCAGTATATAGTTGAATTCGGTTCAAACGATTCAAGAATGAGACAGGGCGTTAAGTACCAGATCATCGTTCCTGAGTCTAAGGTAAATGATGCACTCGGTCACTATGTTGGCAAGGAGATCATCCTCGGCGTTCGTCCTGAGAGCATCCACGATGAGGAAATGTACCTTTCAAATGCTACAACAGGTATCATCGATGCATATGTCGAGATCACTGAAATGATGGGTGCAGAAACATACCTCTACCTCCTCTGCGAAGGTATTCCGCTTACAGCAAGAGTAAGCCCAAGATCAACAGCTAAGCCTGGTGATGACATCAAGGTAGCTATCGATCCTAACAGAATCCATATCTTCGATAAGGAAACAGAGAAGGCAATTGTTAACTGATATATTCACTTTTCATATTTATCCTTTCTTTCTTCTCGGTCGTCCTCAAAGATGATCGGGGCAAAAAGCCGCAGTCAGTTCTGCGGTTTTTTGTATTTTATACGGAGGTTACAATGCAGAACTCAATAAAAAAATATCTTGAAGAACATAAACAGGAAATGATAGACTTCCTCGCTGAACTTGTGGCAGTTCCAAGCGTTCAGGGAGAAGCTGAGGAAGGCGCTCCCTTCGGAAAAGAACCCAAACGCGCCCTTGAAATAATGCTTGAAAAGTGTCGGGAGTCCGGTTTCAACGTTGAAAATGTTGAAAACTATGTTGGTACAGCAGATTTGAACGATCTCTCCCCCGAACTCGGCATTCTCGCACACCTTGATGTAGTACCTGTGGGAAGCGGCTGGAGCAGTCCGCCTTTCACCCTTACCTACGATGAAAAGACCGATAAACTGGTCGGCAGAGGAACCTGCGACGATAAGGGACCTGCCGTAGCTGCGCTCTACGCCGCAAAAGCTGTGAAAGAACTCGGTATCCCCCTGAAAAAGGGCGTGCGACTCCTTTTCGGTACGAACGAGGAGAACGGTTCGGCTGATCTGGCTTACTACCGTCAGAAGCGTCAGCTTCCGCCGAATGTATTCACTCCCGACGGCGAATACCCCGTTATAAATGCGGAAAAAGGTATGCTGAGAGTTTACTTTTCAACAGTTGCACCTGAGAATGTTGAAATCTCGGCAGGTACCGTTATAAACGCAGTTCCTGCAAGCTGTAAATATCAGCTTCCGAAGGCAGGAAATGCCGATACAGAGGCAGTTTTCGGAACTGTGGAAGGCAGCTCCGCTCATGCTTCAACTCCCGAAAAAGGCGAAAACGCTATAACAAAGTTTCTGCGATCCACCGATCACGGTCTGCCGATGTTGAAAAGTCTCTCGGAACTTTTCCCACACGGTGAATTAAACGGCAAGAGCTGCGGACTTGGTTTCCGTGACGATATATCGGGAGATATGACCTGTGTGCTTTCCATGCTCAACACCGAGAACGGAAGGCTTTGCGGCGGTATCGACATTCGTTTCCCGCTGGACCGCAGCAAAAATGAGATAAGTGAAATAATATGTGGAAAACTCCGTGATGCAGGTTTCGAGATCGATTCCTGCGAGGGAGTTGATCCGCACTGTACCGATGAGAACAGTCCGTTTGTGCAGGCGCTTCTCCGTGCTTATGAGGGAATTACAGGCGACAAAGGCCGCTGTATCGCTATCGGCGGAGGTACTTACGTACACGAAATAGAGGGCGGAGTCGCTTTCGGAGCTGAATTTCCCGGCGAGGACGGCAGGATGCATTCGCCTGACGAATTTATTACCTCGGAAAACCTGATAAAAAATGCGGAGATAATGGCTGCGGCTATTATCGAGATCTGCGGATAATTTGGGATTCTAAAGGGGTTTCACCCCTTTAGCGAAGTCCAGAGGCAGAGCCTCTGGCAGGGTGTGGGACAGCGTCCCACATTCTACAAAGCGCTCCTAACAGGAGCGATGACCATCTGTCAGCTTCGCTGACATCTCCCTACACTGTAGGGAGTCACCGCAAAGGGTGAATTTCAAAACAGTCCAGTGGACTGTTTTGAAAGAGGGAACGCCCTGTAAGTGAGGGCGTTCCCTCAAAAGAATACAAAACAGGGGACAGCCAAATGTAATGCTGTCCCCTTATCTTTTTATCTTCCTGTAGTTACCGAAATTGTCGGATATTCCGTCTCCCGTTCACCGTCCATACCGTCAGCGATGTCCTTTGCAGCTTCACCTGCGCCCCTGACGATATCTTCGCCTGCATCTTTTGCGCCGTCAACTGCGTCATCTACTCTCTCCTTGACGGGACTTGTAGCGTCAAGCTTGTCCTTGCGTTCCGCATCATCCTCGGTAATTCGCTTATCGTGGTCATTATCCCGATAGCCGAAATCGGTTACTGTTGAACTTGTATCACTTGTTTCCGCATGATCCCTGTCCGAACCGCAGCCTGTCATGATACTGCAAGCCGCAAGTAATACGGACGATATTGCTAATACTTTCTTCATTCTGATCAGATCCTTTGCATAGAGTTATTGTGGACAGCTTTTCCACAATACATTTTTATTGTTTACACATTTTCCCCATTTATCCACCGAGTTTTCAACTTTTCACAGGTGGTAAAACTTGTATTTTTCGTATTTATCCACACTTTCCACATTGTTTTCAACAATTGCACCCAATTGCCAACAGTGTTTTCAACAGGCTGTTGAAAACAAATCCACATATATGTGTAAAGTGAAATTAGGATAATATTGCTTTTACAGAACATTCTTTCTCATGCAAAATTCTGTTATCAGTTACATTTTATCCAATTTTGTTATTTTCTTTTTACTTGTATTTTTTTGAGTAATTATGATTTTTTTCTTGCAATTCGTCTTTATTTGTGATATGATATAAGGTAAGAAATTATGCCAAGCTTAAGTTGGTAAATATTATTACGTACATCTTTGATGTACGGGTTGGGAGAAATAGTATGCCAAAAAAACAGGATATCAACAAAATAATGATAATCGGTTCAGGTCCTATCATTATTGGACAGGCCTGCGAGTTCGACTATTCGGGCACTCAGGCATGTAAGGCACTTCGCAAGCTGGGCTATGAGATAGTTCTCGTTAACTCTAACCCCGCTACTATCATGACAGACCCCGATGTTGCCGATATTACCTACATCGAGCCTCTTAACCTTGCAAGACTCACTCAGATCATCGAGAAAGAGCGTCCTGATGCTCTCCTTCCAAATCTCGGCGGTCAGTCGGGTCTTAATCTCTGTTCGGAGCTTGATCAGGCAGGCGTACTCAAAAAGTACGGCGTACAGGTCATCGGTGTTCAGGTAGATGCTATCGAGCGCGGCGAGGACAGAATAGAGTTCAAGAACGCTATGAGTGAACTTGGTATCGGAATGCCCAGAAGTCAGGTTGCATATACTGTTGATGAGGCTGTTAAAATAGCTGAACAGCTCAAATACCCTGTTGTTCTCCGTCCTGCTTACACAATGGGCGGCGCAGGCGGCGGAATGGTTTACAATGTGGACGAGCTCAAGGTTGTCTGTGAAAGAGGTCTTCAGGCTTCTCTCGTCGGACAGGTACTTGTTGAAGAGTGTATCTTCGGCTGGGAAGAGCTCGAGCTTGAAGTAGTACGTGACGCTAACAACAACAAGATCACTGTATGCTTCATCGAGAATATCGATCCTATCGGTGTTCACACAGGTGATTCATTCTGCTCAGCACCAATGCTCACTATCCCTGAGGACGTTCAGAAGACTCTTCAGGAAATGTCATACAAGATAATCGAGTCTATCGAAGTTATCGGCGGATGTAACTGCCAGTTCGCAAGAGATCCCGAAACAGGACGTATCGTTGTTATCGAGATCAACCCAAGAACTTCACGTTCTTCTGCACTTGCTTCAAAGGCTACAGGATTCCCGATCGCTCTCGTATCTGCTATGCTCGCTTGCGGACTTACTCTCGATGAGATCCCATGCGGTAAGTACGGAACTCTTGACAAGTATGTGCCCGACGGCGACTACATCGTTATCAAGTTTGCTCGCTGGGCATTCGAGAAGTTCAAGGGCGCAGAAGACAAGCTCGGAACTCAGATGCGTGCAGTCGGCGAGGTAATGAGCATCGGTAAGACTTACAAGGAAGCTTTCCAGAAGGCTATCCGTTCACTTGAAAAGGATCGCTACGGTCTCGGATTCGCTAAGAACTTCCACGACCTCAGCAAGGAAGAACTCCTTGACATGCTGAAATATCCTACAAGCGAGAGACAGTTCGTAATGTACGAGGCTCTCCGCAAGGGCGCTACAGTAGATCAGCTTCACGATATCACAAAGATCAAGAAGTATTTCATAGACCAGATGTACGAGCTTGTTCAGGAAGAAGAAAAGCTCATCGAAAACAAGGGCAGTGTTCCCGGTAAGGACGTTCTCAAACAGGCTAAGATGGACGGTTTCTCAGACCGTTACCTCAGCTCTCTCCTTGAAGTTACAGAGGAAGAGATACGCAATGCACGTATCGGCTTCGGCATCAAGGAAGCATGGGAAGGCGTTCACGTAAGCGGTACTGAAAACGCTGCATACTACTACTCGACATATCACCTTGACGAGGACAAGAGCCCTGTAAGCGACAAGAAGAAGATAATGATCCTCGGCGGCGGTCCTAACCGTATCGGTCAGGGTATCGAATTCGATTACTGCTGCGTTCATGCTGCTCTTGCTCTTAAGAAGCTCGGCTTCGAATCAATTATTGTAAACTGCAACCCAGAGACAGTTTCAACTGACTATGATACATCAGATAAGCTCTATTTTGAGCCACTTACTCTTGAGGACGTTCTCTCTATCCACGATAAGGAGAAGCCTTTAGGCGTTATCGCTCAGTTCGGCGGACAGACTCCGCTCAACCTTGCTAACGACCTTAAGAAGTACGGCGTTAATATACTCGGTACAACTCCAGAAACTATTGACCTCGCTGAGGACCGTGACCACTTCCGTGCTATGATGGACAAGCTTGGTATCCCGATGCCCGAGGCAGGCATGGCTGTAAATGTGGATGAGGCTCTCGAGATCGCTAACCGCATCGGCTATCCTGTTATGGTTCGTCCTTCCTACGTTCTCGGCGGACGCGGAATGGAGATAGTTCACGATGACGATATGATGAGAGTTTATATGTCCGCAGCTGTTGGTGTAACTCCTGACAGACCTATCCTCATCGACCGCTTCCTCAATCACGCTACAGAGTGCGAGGCTGACGCTATCTCAGACGGCGAGCACTGCTTCGTTCCTGCTGTTATGGAGCATATCGAGCTTGCAGGCGTTCATTCAGGCGACTCGGCTTGTATCCTTCCTTCAAAGAACCTTACAGAAAAGCAGATCGCTACTATCAAGGACTACACAAAGCGTATAGCTGTTGAGATGAACGTTTGCGGTCTTATGAACATGCAGTACGCTATCGAGGGCGATACAGTATACGTTCTCGAGGCTAATCCGCGTGCTTCAAGAACAGTTCCGCTTGTATCAAAGGTATGCGATATCAACATGGTAAAGATCGCTACAGATATAATCACATCCTCACTCACAGGCAGACCTTCTCCCGTGCCTGAGCTTAAGGATCGTCAGATCAACCACTACGGTGTTAAGGAAGCTGTATTCCCATTCAATATGTTCCCGGAAGTTGACCCTGTTCTCGGACCTGAGATGCGTTCAACAGGTGAAGTTCTCGGTATATCAAAGTCATTCGGCGAGGCATACTATAAGGCTCAGGAAGCTACAAAGAATCCTCTTCCCGAGGAAGGCACAGTTCTCCTCAGCGTTTGCGACAGAGACAAGCCTGAACTCGTAGAGATCGCTAAGTCCTTCCATGAGCTCGGATTCAATATCATCGCTACAGGCAGAAGCTACGAGATGATAAAGGAAGCAGGCATCCCATGCAAGAAGATCTTCAAGATCTACGAGGGACGTCCAAACATTGCTGACGAGATCGCAAACGGCGAGATACAGCTCATTATCAATACTCCTGCAGGTAAGACAAGTGCTCACGACGACAGCTACATCCGTAAGGCTGCTATCAAGCACCGCGTAACTTATATCACTACTATGGCAGCTGCAAAGGCAAGCGCAGAGGGCATCAAGGCTATCAAGGCTAATAAGCACTTCGAGGTCAAGTCCCTCCAGGCTCACCACGCTGACATACTCTGATCGAATTATATTCGTACTCAGAAAAATCTTCTTCATAGCGTCCCCTGATAATAATATAGGACTGCATATGGCAGTAACAAAAGATCACCTTTTGCATACAATGCAATGAGGTGATCGTTTTGTTTAAAGAAGTCATTCTCGCAGCTGTTGTAAGCGTTGATACTCTGCTTGCATCCGCTGCTTACTGCGGAAGCGGCATAAGGATACCGTCCTCATCTGCGGCGCTCATAAACCTTATCAGCAGCGCAGTACTGTACATTTCGCTTATTTTCTCGGAACTTGCAATGCGCTGTATTCCCGTGGAAATATGCCGTATCTCAGGCTTTATCATTATGACGGCGATTGGTATGTTCGCTATATCTAAAAGCCTTGTACGGGGGATAGTCCGCCGTATATCACGTCATGGAGAACTGTCTCTGCGTCTCGGCAGCGAGGGCATTGTTATGAAGCTCTATCTGGACGATACCGCAGCGGACCGTGACCACTCGAAAATCCTCTCTCTCGGTGAAGCCGCTGCACTTGCCGCCGCAGGTTCTCTTGATTCCGCAGCTACGGGACTTAGTGCAGGTCTTACGGATGTACGTCCGCTATACGCAGCGTTATTTACTTTCATTGCAGGAACACTTGCGATAATTCTCGGAAATATCGCAGGAAAAAAGATCTCCTCCATGAACCGCGATCTCTCGTGGACAGGAGGAGTTTTACTTATAGTATTTGCTCTTCTGAGCTTCTGTCATATCTTATAAACGACCATTTCCGCAGGATTGAATAGTCTCAGCTTACCGATTCCCGAAGTTACGAGAAGCTTCATATTACCTACCGTATACACGCCCTTTGTGTATTTCGGGAAGAATTTACGCTCGGGAGAAAGAACACCCTTTCCGAATATTCTCACAGCACCGCCGTGTACGTGACCGCTGAAGGTCATATCAGCGCCCCACTGAGAATAAGCCTCGGCAAACAGCGGATTATGGGCAAGGAGCAATGTCCTTCCATTTGGCTTATCACCTAAAACATTGATGATATCCTGCTTGTTTACGGTATCGAGGTTTCTGTAGCCGTCCTTTCGGTATGTGGTATATTTTGGCGTAAAACCGCAGATAAACAGTTCCTTGTCATTTACAACTATCTTTGAAGTATTGTTATCCAGGTAGTAAGTATTCGTTTTTTTAACTCTTTGTATAAGCTCCTCATGATATTCCGCAGGGAGACTCTGCTCGTGATTTCCGAAGATCAGATACACATGAGCGATCTCGTTGAGCTTCTTAAGAAGCCTTTCAGCCTCTGTAAAATCGTAGCAGTCACGGGTTACAAGATCACCTGTAACGAAGATAATATCGGGATTTTCCTCACGTATCATGTCCACGAGCCTGCAATTCTCTTCACCGATATGGCGCTTGTGCAGATCGGATATCTGGACTATCTTAATTTCGCCTCCAAGATCTTCACGGCGTACCTTGAAGCTATACAGCGAGTCAATTACAGTAATTACCGCCAATACGATAAGTATTATTAATACTATCAGTAAAACAACAATCATACCACACCTCACAGTCGGTCTTATACTGAAGCTCTGCGGCGGTTTATCGGGGGCAAACCTTTCTGAGGAAAGGTTCTTCCCCCGCACCCCCTTTCCAAAGACTTTTTGCTCCAAATTTTCAGCCTGATATATCCCTTTCAAAAAATTATTTGCTGCTTATAATGCATAACAAAGGGATATATCAGGCCGAAAATTTAAGGCGAAAGTTTTAGGAAGGGAGTTTGAGGGAGAACCCTTTTTCAAAAGGGTTTCCCTCAATAATCGCTGCAAAACTCCGTATAAGATCATTCTTCATCATCGGGTTCTTCGTCGATGATGACTTCGTTCTTTTCTTCTTCAGCGGCTTCAGCCTCAGCCTGTCTGAGTTCTTCCTCGCTGAGCTGCTCGACCTTTTCCGTCTGAGCGTTCTCGTCATGCTCTGCACGGGTAAACGCAACTACCTGAGCGCCCTCGTTGACTCTCATAACTCTTACGCCCTTAGCGTATCTGCTCATGATACGGATATCGCTTGCAAGTATCCTTATGATGATACCGTCGCTTGAAACAAGGATTATATCGTCTTCCTCGTCAACTATCTTTATGCCGCAGACGTGTCCCCTGACATCGTCCACCTTATAGTTCTTAATACCGTAGCCGCCGCGGTTCTGAATTCTGTAGCTGTCAAGGCTTGAACGCTTACCGTAGCCGTTTTCGGTAACAGTAAGGAGAGAAGCTCCCTCTCTGACTCTTGCTATACCAACAACGTAGTCGCCCTCACGGAGCTTGATAGCCTTAACGCCATGAGCCGAACGTGAAAGTGCTCTGCCCTTGTTCTCCTCGATGCGGATGACCATACCGTCACGGGTAGCAACGAATATCTGAGCGTTGCCGTCAGTCATGCGAACTCCTGCTATCTCGTCGCCCTCATCAAGACCGATAGCGATAAGACCGTTCTTGCGGACGTTCTTGTAAAGCGAGAGGTTAGTTCTCTTTATCTTACCGTTCTTTGTTACCATAGTGATGAACTTCTCGTCGCTGAAATCGGTAGTCTTTATCATAGCGGCGATCTTCTCACCATCGGTAAGAGGAAGGAGATTTATGAGATTGAAGCCTCTCGAAGCCTTTGAACCATCGGGTACTTCATAGCATTTCAGCTTGTACATGATACCCTTGTTGGATATAAACAGTATATTATCGTGAGAACCGCAGATGAACATTTCCTCAACGAAGTCTTCTTCACGCTGTTTCATACCTGTTATACCGCGTCCGCCACGGCGCTGAGTCTTATACTCTGTAACAGGCATACGCTTGATATAGCCGTTGTTTGTAAGAGTAACAACGCAGTCTTCCTCGGGGATAAGGTCCTCTATGTCGACTTCACCGCTTACGGACTCGATATCTGTACGGCGGTCGTCGTTGAACTTCTTGCGGATAACGTTAAGGTCCTCCATGATGATACCGTAAACACGGTTGATATCAGCAAGAATATCCTCGAAATCGGATATCTTAGTGAGAAGTCCGTAGAGTTCATCGGTTATCTTCTGGCTTTCGAGACCTGTGAGCTGTCCGAGACGCATCTGAACGATAGCCTCAGCCTGTTCCTCTGAAAGACCTTTTGCGCTTGCAAGGTGATTGCCTGAAAGGTCGAATTCAGCGGTATCAAGGATATTGAACACGTTCATGCCCTTGAATGCGTCGGTTCTCTCGAGAAGTGCGGAGAGGTCCTCGTCCTTGAAGCGCTCCATGAGCTTTTCTTTAGCTTCGGGGATATTCTTACTGTTGCGGATGATCTTTATGATCTCGTCGATATGATCGGCTGCGAGGATGAAGCCCTGAAGGATATGAGCTCTTTCGAGAGCCTTTCGCAGGTCGAATCTTGTTCTGCGCTGGATAACGTCTACCTGGAAATCAAGGTAATTCTGGAGCATCTGCTTCAGTGTAAGAACCTTTGGTTCGCCGTTTACCAGAGCAAGCATAATGATACCGACAGTATCCTGTAATTTTGTCATCGAGAAGAGCTTGTTAAGGACGATATTGGGTATAGCATCCTTTTTCAGCTCGATAACTATTCTCATACCCTCCTTATCGGACTCGTCACGGAGGTCATAGATACCTTCAAGGCGCTTGTCCTTACAGAGCTGACTGATATTCTTGAGTATGAGAGTCTTGTTTACCATGTAAGGTATCTCGTCAACTATGATGCAGTTTCTGCCCTTTATCTCCTCGAAGTGTGTACGGCTTCTGAGGATAATCTTGCCTCTGCCTGTACCATATGCAGCACGTATACCTGCCCTGCCCATGACGATACCGCCTGTAGGGAAATCAGGTCCCTGTATATGCTCCATGAGCTGTTCAAGGGTGCAGTCGGGATCATCGATAAGGAGCTGAAGTGCGTCTATTACCTCTCCGAGGTTATGGGGAGGGATATTTGTAGCCATACCAACAGCGATACCTGTTGAACCGTTAACAAGAAGGTTCGGGAAACGTGAGGGGAGAACTACAGGCTCTTTCAGACGGTCATCATAGTTAGGAGCAAAATCGACTGTCTCCTTATTGATGTCTGTGAGCATATCGAGAGTTATCTTAGCCATTTTAGCCTCGGTATAACGGTAAGCGGCAGCCTTATCGCCGTCTATCGAACCGAAGTTACCGTGACCGTCCACAAGGGGATAACGCATAGAGAAGTCCTGAGCGAGACGGACGAGAGCATCATATACAGCGGCGTCACCGTGTGGATGATAGCGTCCGAGAACAGAACCTACGGTATCTGCACATTTACGATATGCTTTTTCAGGGGTCAGACCATTCTCGTGGAGAGTATAGAGTATACGTCTGTGAACGGGCTTAAGACCGTCCCTGACGTCGGGAAGCGCTCTTGAAACGATTACCGACATGGCGTATTGGAGCATAGAGCTTTCCATCTCATCCACTATTTCAGAATGTATGACCTTAGAATTGTCATTATACAGCAAAACTTTTACCTCCTGTATCTATCGGCTGATGAGCCGTCAGCTTTTTGATATATTCCTGATGATATCCTGTTCATCTGCGGAGAATACCGCCTTCGGGAGTATGTATACCGCAGTTTTTCCGTTTATCAGCACGAAGTAGCTTTCGCCTTCGAGGATATCGGTATCGATGCCGAAATTTATCCTTGTGGCTTCGGGAAGGGGTTCGGAATGTGATTCTCCGTCCTCATCGAAAGCCTCAACGACTGGTTCAGCGGAAACAGTGCCTATCTCGGCGTAGTCATCTGCAACTGTAAGTCTGTAAACAGGTTCACCCATTTCCGCAAAGCTCTCAACATAGCTTCTTCTCATTTTGCGCGGGTTATACCACTGTCTGAACGCCATGAACAGACAGACAACTATCAGAATATAAGCGAGATAGTTATCGGGAGCATAAACAGCTCCGTAAACGAAATTAGCGGCAAGTATCAGAAATATCACCATAAATATGGTATTTCTCGGGTATATTGTTTTCTTCTGATAGGCTCTGTAGCCTTCTCTGAAAACGTCTGTGGGGATAGTATATTCCTTAACGAATTTTATATTATCTTCCATCAAAACACCTTATATATCAAGATTCTGGGCGAATTTAGCGTTTTTCTCAATGAAAAGACGTCTTGGCTCAACCTTGTCGCCCATGAGTATAGAGAAAGTCTCGTCAGCCTTAAGAGCGTCCTCCATGTCTATCTTTACGATAGTACGGCGCTCGGGATCCATAGTAGTTTCCCAGAGCTGCATAGGATCCATCTCACCAAGACCTTTGTAACGCTGAGTTTCTACCTTGTACTTTCCGCCTTCTGAAAGTTCAGCGATATACTTGTCTCTTTCTTCATCCGAGAAAGCGTATTCAACGTGCTTGTTGCGCTCTACTCTGTAGAGAGGCGGCTGAGCGATATACACATTTCCGTTTGTTATGAGCGGACGCATATAGCGGAAGAAGAATGTAAGGAGAAGTGTACGGATATGCATACCGTCAACATCGGCATCGGCCATGATGATAACTTTACCGTAGCGGAGCTTCTCTATATCGAAATCCTCACCGATACCGGTACCAAGTGCAGTAACAACGGGGTCCAGCTTATCGTTGCCGTAGATACGGTCGATACGAGCCTTTTCTACGTTGAGCATCTTACCCCAGAGAGAGAGTATCGCCTGATACTTTCTGTCACGTCCCTGCTTTGCAGAACCGCCCGCAGAATCTCCCTCGACTATGTAAAGCTCGGTGTATCTGTTATCACGTTCAGCGCAGTCCGCAAGCTTTTCTGGCATTGAAGCGTTTCCGAATGCATTCTTTTTACGCTCGGCTTCTCTTGCCCTCTTTGCAGCTTCTCTTGCACGGCAGGCTGAAAGACATTTTTCAAATATGATATTGGCAGTTTCGGGATTTTCCTCCAGGAAGTTCATGAGCTTCTCGGTAACGAGCTTCTCTACGAAAGGCTTAACCTCGGGATTTCCGAGACGTCCCTTTGTCTGTCCCTCAAACTCGCACTCTGTGAGCTTTACCGAAACGATAGCTGTAAGACCTTCAAGAACGTCCTCTTTCCTGAGACTTTCTATCTCTCTCTTAGAGGATTCTTTGCCCTTCTTTGAGCTTTCCTTTTCCTTGAATTTACCGAATTTCTTTCCGTATTCGTTAATTACCTTGACCAGTGCATTCTTGAAGCCTGTCTCATGAGAACCGCCGTCCTTGGTATGGATATTGTTCGCAAATGAGAGAACGACCTCGTTGTAGCTGTCGTTGTACTGCATAGCTATCTCGGCAAAAGAGTCGCCCTGCATACCGGAAACATAGATTATATCTCCGCCAAGTGATTCATAGCCGCGTGTAGCGTGGATATGTTCTATGAACTGACGGATACCGCCCTCATAGTGGAGAGTTTCGCCGATGATATTCTCCTCGTCACGCTTATCCGAGAATACTATCTTGATGCCTGCGTTAAGGAAAGCCTGTTCACGGAGTCTCTTAAGAAGGACCTCGTAATCATAGACAGTGCTCTCGAATATCTCGTCGTCAGCCTTGAACATAACGGAAGTACCTGTTTCATTTGTATCGCCGATTATCTTCAGCTGCTCGTCGTAGTGACCGCGCTCGAATCGCTGGAAGTAAACATGCTCGCCGTCCTTTACGGTAAGCTCGAGCCACTCTGAAAGGGCATTAACAACAGAAGCGCCGACACCGTGAAGACCTCCTGAGACCTTGTAACCGCCGCCGCCGAATTTACCGCCTGCGTGGAGAATGGTATAAACTACGGTAGCCGCAGAGATACCCTCCTTTGGGTGGATACCTACAGGTATACCACGTCCGTTATCAGAAACTCTTATGATATCGCCTTTGAGTATCTCGACGGTTATCTCGGTACAAAAGCCTGCAAGAGCCTCATCGATAGAGTTATCCACTATCTCGTAAACGAGGTGATGAAGTCCTCCGGGACCGGTTGAACCGATGTACATACCCGGTCTTTTGCGGACTGCTTCAAGGCCTTCAAGGACTTGTATATCGTTTTCGTCATAGTTATTATTCTGCTGACTCATGATTTACCTCCATGAATTTTGGTTGTATTGCTCCACAAATTAAACTTTGCCAAAAAGGCGAGGTCAGAAAGGAAATTGATCAAGGAAGGAAAACGCAGGAATGCTTTTGCATTTCAAGTTTTTCTGACGAAGAAAAATTTTCTTTATGACGAGCATTGGTTAGCAAGGTTTAGTTGGGGGAGCAATATATATCGTTGACCCAGTTTATCGGGTTATTGTCTATGTAATCGCATATCTCGGTGAATTCCTTTTCATTCCTTATGATATGGTCATGAAATGATTTCTGCCATATTCAATGATTTCTGCAAGATAATTGATCCTGTTTCTTGTACATATCGTAATGAAATAAAGACCATTATCCGAATAATCGTGATATTTCAATCTGTTATGCTTTCTTTGTTCTTTCATATCCTATGATAGACAGAATCATTCAGTCTTTTACGAAACTGTTGACTCATTATCAAGAATGTATTGGAATAATCCTCTGTACTTACCTTTCTTGTCATCGACCTTTTTGAAACTTACCATTATTTCATGACCGTTATCCATTCCCTGATACACTATATTACTTTTATCGGGAGCTTCTCTCTTTAGATTCATACCGTCACCGGTAAAGCTGTCCATAAGCTTCTCATAATCATCGGTATAAAGGACGAGCTGATATTCGTGCCCGAGCAGTATCTGTTTGAATCTCTCAGGAACAGCATCATCAAGACTTATCTTGTACATATCTTCCACCTCGGCAATGCGTTCAGCATTGAATCTGTGATAATCCACAGGTATCATAGTTCTGTACATCAAATAAAATAAGCCTGCTATGACAAAAAGGACAACAAAAATAATTATCTCAGCTTTTCTGCTTTTCTTACCATTATCGGTCATTTTTTCCTCCATATCCGCTACCTCCACTGATCATCGGAATTATTCAGTCTCTTGCGGAGCGTAGCAGCGGAGAGCTGCGAGATCCATATTCTCGTTCTGCCGTTCTTCACGGTTATTATAAAGCTCTTCGGCAGTTCATAGGTCGCATAGGTAAGCTGTTTTTTCTTTTCTGCGTTTTCAAGGAGCTTCCTCGTGGACTTATCCACGGTGGTATTATCCATATCGAATATCCCTACCACATCACGCAGATCAACGGAGTAGTTATTCCCGATATGAAGGTATATCGCCTGTTTCATCAGTTATCCTGCCTCCGCTTATACGCAGGATCTTCCCCTTTATCTCGGGAAGGAGCGCACTCTCATTCGGAGTTGTGAGAAAAACCTGCATATCCTTTATCATGTCAAGTATGAATCTCTGACGGTTTTCGTCCAGTTCGCCCATAACATCGTCAAGGAACACTACGGGAGCATCCTTTGAGCGTTTCATGTATATTTCAGCCTGAGCGAGCTTCATGACCAGTGCGGCACTCTTAATCTGTCCCTGCGAGCCGAAATCACGGGCACTGACTCCGTTTATCTTTATCACTATCTCGTCGCGGTTCACGCCGCAGTGAGTAGTGCCTGTACGGATATCGTAACCCTCGGTCTCACGAAGCTTCATGAAATAGCGCTCGTAAGCCTCCTCGCCGCAGGGCTTGTCGAAGTCCTCGGACTTATAGACGTTTGAGCGGTATTCTATGACGAGTTCCTCCTCGCCGCCTGAAATAGTACGATAAAGCCTTCCGCATATCTCGTTGAGCTTCATGACGTAATCATGGCGCATATAGGATATCACAGCGCCTTCTTTAGCCGCCTGTCTGTCCCATACTTCAAGGAACGAACCGCAGGAGCTTCCCTGCATAAGTTCTTTCAGAAGAGCATTGCGCTGATTCATGATAGAGTTGTTTTTATTTATGTGCGAAACGAATACAGGTTCGAGCTGAGAAGCCGCCATATCGATGAAATTACGCCTTTTTTCGGGAGAACCCTTGATGATATCCACATCATCGGGTATGAATGCGATGCACTTGAACACATCGAAAAGTGCTCTCGTACCGCGCTGTTTGACTCCGTTAAGGGTGATATTCTTCGGAGAAGCGGCATTTTTGGTCATCTCGAACTCTATTTTCTGTTCGCGGACACTGTCGAGTATCTTAATTTTTGCGGACATTCTGTTTCCGCCGAGTGAGATATAGTCCTTTTCCTTGGAACCTCTGAAGCTCTTGCAGCCCGAGAGTATCCACATAGCTTCAAGGAGATTTGTCTTTCCCTGAGCATTGGGACCGATTATGATATTATACTTAGGATCGGGAGCAAATGAGATCCCCGAAAGATTCCTGAAGCCGTCTATATCGGCATATGTAACGATCAAACTACCGTTACCTCTTCTTCGCCCTCAATAGCCACCTTATCTCCGGGACGTATCTTTTTTCCCCGCATGGTGCAGACTTCACCGTTTACGAGGACCATACCGTCCTGGATAAGAGCCTTTGCTTCTCCGCCTGTATCTGTAAGACCTGCGAATTTAAGAAGGGCATCGAGCTTTATGAACTCGGTAGTTATTTTTATCTCATTATCGGGCATACTATCCACCTCTGGGTATTACTTCTTTCTCTTTTTGATCTTGCCGTCCTCGGTGCGTTCATACTTTTCAGCGAAAGCGGGATTCTCTTTTACAAGAGTATCATAAGCCTCGGGATTCTCGCGGCAGTATAAAAGAGCGTAGCTTGGCTTTGTCTTGATATTCTTTTCACCTTCGGGACCTGCTATCTTCTCGGGGAAAACTCTTGACATGTAGAAGAACATGAAAACAGCAGCTCCGAGACAGAGAATGGTCCAGAGAAGGTATATCTTGTTATCCGGAACTTTTACAGAACCGAAATAGAATGCAAAAATAAGGAACAATACAGCCGCCATTGAACTGAGTGCAGAAACAGCAGTAGCCTTTGGTGCATATTTATAGTATTTATATACCATGAACATATGGGTAAACTCCTTTACGTCGTCAGTTTTTAAGCTGTATAGGCATTACAAGGAAGATATAGCTTTCGCCATCCATAGGAAGGATCTCTATTACCTTCATAGCGCCGTTGAAATGTATTTTTACCTTATCGCCCTCGGCAGCTCTGAGAGCTTCGAGAAGAAGGCGGTTATTGAAGCCGATAGTAACAGTTTCGCCTGAGATATCGGCTGATATAGCGTCATTTACACGTCCGATGCCTGTCTTGCAGCTGATCTTCATAACGCCGTTGCCGACTTCACAGCGGATAGGCGACTTGTTCTTATCGTCGATGATAAGCGAGCAGCGCTCGAGACAAGCAAAGAAATCGCGCTTATTTACGATAACTTCAGTCTTGTTGCTGCTTGGGATGCTGAGCTTGTAGTTATGGAAAGCACCTTCAAGAAGACGAGAGATAACGAAAACGTTGTTTATCTCGAAGATTATGTGTCTGTCGTTGGTGCATACAGTGCAGACCTTCTCGTTATCGTCATCACGGAGAAGTGTAGATACTTCCTGAAGTGCCTTTTTAGGTACAACGAAATGGTATGTATCCTTTGTATCAACGAACTCGCTGCGAATAGCAAGACGGAAACCGTCGATAGCAACGAGGTTGAACTTGCCGTCCTCGATATCGAAAAGCTCACCTGTGAGAACGGGCTTGCTTTCGTTGACAGAAGCAGCATAGCTTGTCATATTTATCATAGACTTGAGAACAGACTGTTTTACGGTGAAGCTTCTGCTCTGGTCAACAACAGGAAGATCAGGGTAATCCGAAGCAGACATAGCAGAGAAGCTGCACTCTGTAGCTTCGCTTGAAACATTTATAACAAGGTTTTCATCTATATCGAAAACAACTTCATTGCCTGACATTTTTCTTGTGAATTCACTGAAAAGCTTTGTACTTACAACGAACTCGCCGCTGTCTTCCGTAGCGGCGCTAATAGTCGTTCTGATACCGACTTCAAGGTTATATGCAGTGAGTTCCAGCTGATTCGGAGAAACTCTTACTCTTATACCCTCAAGTGCAGGGATAGTGGATTTAGGTGAAACAGCTCGTGAGACATTGCTGATAGCCTCACTGAGTTCATTTTTACTGCAAACGAATTTCATTATAATAAAGACCTCCGAAGGTTAAGTATGATATCTGTGTAAGATATGAGAACATCTCACAGAGATCATGATAAGATTAAGATAAGATAAGAATAAATAATATAGTAGTTGTAGTAGGGGCTGTGGAAAAGTCAGTATCCCTTTTGAACGTCTGTATTCAGGGAAAAACTCGTCCACAAAAGACTGTTGTGAAAATTTTGAAACTGTGAACAGATGTGTGAAAATGGGATTTTCATGTTGACAGCGTTGAATAATGTTGAGTTGAAGTTGAATAATCGGTTGAACTGCGGGTATATTTTCATAATATTTAATTAACGATCGCAGAACACGGTTGATGTTGAAAAGTGAAAATGTGGAAAGGCATCTTTTTCCGTGAAGGAAAGTTCAAGTGATAATGCTTGTACATTGGGAAATGAGTACAAGTCCTATTATTCAACTGAGTTTTAAACACTGTGTTGAAAACTTGGTTGAAAAGGTTTTATTCAACAGTTTCAAAGTTGATCACGGTTGTCAACTCTTGCTCTTATCCTTGATGTTTTTGATTATATCATTGACCAGATTGCTGAGGTTCTGATCCTTCTGTATAGCTTCTGTAACACTGTTCACGGAGTATACTATAGTAGAGTGGTCACGTCCGCCGAATTCTGTACCGATAGATGCAAGCGGCATCTGAGTTATCTCGCGGACAACGTAAATAGCGACCTTACGTGCGATAGATATCTGCTGTGAGCGCTTATTTGAGCGGAGGTCATCAGGAGATACGCCGTAAACTGTAGAGACCTCTGAGATTATCTTCTCAACGGTTATCGGGATAGGCTGCTCATCTGTAAGAACGTCACGGATAACGCTCTGAGCCATTGATATAGTTATGGGACTTCCTGCGAAGTGGTTGAGAGCCTTAAGGCGTATAACAGCGCCTTCAAGCTGACGGATATTGGATTTCAGGCGGTTAGCCATGAATTCCGAAACCTCTCCGGGCATCTTAAGGTCGAGAAGCTCAGACTTGCGGTTGATGATAGCGAGTCTTGTCTCATAGTCAGGAGCGGAAATATCAGCGATAAGACCGCCCTCGAAGCGTGTTCTGAGACGTGATTCAAGGGTTATGAGTTCCTTTGGAGGTTTATCGGATGTGATAACTATCTGCTTGCCCTCCTGGTGGAGCTTATAGAATGTATGGAAGAATTCCTCCTGCATACTTTCCTTGCCTGCGAAGAACTGAACATCGTCGATGAGGAGTATATCAGCATTTCTGTATTTCTCGTGGAAATCGTCTATAACGTTTGTCTTAAGAGCCTGAATAAGGTCATTTCCGAATGTTTCGCTGGTAACATAGACGATATTGAAATCGGGGTGATTCTTTCTGACCTCAGCGGCGATAGCAGTTATAAGGTGGGTTTTTCCCATTCCCGAAGGACCGTAGATAAACAGCGGATTATAGCCTGAAACTTCACGTTCGCCGCAGTTTTTTGCAACCGACTTGCTGCAGGCAAGGGCGAAGCTGTTTGAAGGACCTTCGATGAATGTATCGAAAGTATAATCATAGTTAGCGAATTTATATGTTTTTTCAAGCTCTTCGTTTTTCTGGTCGAGCTCTGCATCGGTAAGAGCGTGGCTTACCGTATCTTCTTCCTCGGTATCAACGTTGATAATGATATTGACATCCGAACCGACCACGTTCATAAAGGCATCCTTCAGAATTGATACGTAAGTATTCATAACGATATTTTTCTGGAAAGGGGTCTGGACACTGAATACAGCGTCTGTTCCGTTGAAGCTTACTGGAGTCATGGGGTCGATCCATGTCTCGATGCCGATCTTGGGGATCTGTTTGTTTTCAAGGCAGTATTTCTTGACATTTCCAAAAACTTCCTCAAAAGAATTCATCATTTTAACCTCCATCAAAAATAGTATAAAAGGGGTTTATTCACCAATAAACGATACTTCCCTATAATAATACTATTATATTATAACATAGAGTTTGCAAAATTGCAAGCTAAAATAAATTTTCAACAAGTAGAAAAACGAACTTGTTTTCAACAATAAACTGTCATAATGTTGAAAACTGTGTTGAATCAACCCTCCGATGTAGAAAAAGTGTTTGTTTTATTGCTGTATCGGACGTATAAGGCTGTTGAAAACTGAAAATTCCTCTGTAAAGCAACGCTCTGTCAACACTTGTTTCAACTTTTCCACAATCATAAGTGAACATATCAACTCTTTCTTTCCACAGTTAACTGACCATTTTTCAACCGTTCTTTGTCCTGACAGACGTTAACTAAAATGTTGAAAAACAGGGCGTATATGACCGCTTTGAGTTGACAAATCGCATAAATTTGTCCTTCGCAAAAAAAATTTTCCCGAAACCCTTGACATATCCGTTTTTTTGAAGTATAATTTTATAGTGTAATGCGGATAACTATGTCCGTATGACTTTTATTTGTTTGTAAGCCTGAGCTTTCCGTATTTCGGGGAAGGCTCTTGTATACACCTGAGAAGAGAGGAGGACACTGAAATGAAAAGAACATATCAGCCTAAGAAGCTCCACAGAAAGAAGGAGCACGGCTTCATGAAGAGAATGGCTACTAAGAACGGCAGAAAGGTTTTAGCTCGTAGAAGATCTAAGGGCAGAGCAAGATTAACTCACTGACGAGGCTGACCACAAAAATTGATTTTTTGTGGTCTTTTTTGTTAGAACAGGATATATCTTGTTCTTCTAAAAATTATTATTATGCTTTATACGGAAATTCTTAAGGATAACAAAGACTTCCTTACCCTTTACAAGAAAGGAAGATATATCACATCAAAGTATTCTGTGATATATTTCCGCCCGAATAATCGCCCTTATAACCGCCTTGGAATAACGGCAGGAAAAAAGATAGGCAACGCTGTCTGCAGAAACAGAGCGAAAAGGCTTATCCGTCTCGCTTATTACCAGTCTGAGATCGATCTTCCCGTGGGGATAGATGTAGTGATCGTTGCGAGAAGCCGTCTCTGCGAGATAAAGTCGGATGAATACTGCGAATACATGAGGAAATACGGCGTTCCCGAGGTCAATAAAGGCGTTAAGAAGCTTATGAACAACAGGAAGGATAAATGAAATATATTTTTATCGGTCTTATAAGGCTGTATCAGAAGTTTGTAACTCCCTATACGCCTGCAAGATGTAAATACTATCCTACTTGCAGCTGCTATGCAGTTACCGCTTTTAAAAAGCATGGCGCTATAGGCGGGCTTCTCCTGAGCGTATGGAGGATACTGCGCTGCAATCCCTGGTCTATGGGCGGGATCGACCATGTACCCGAGAAATTTACTTTCAAAGTAAAAAAATATGATTACCTTAATGATCTCTCCGTTGAGCATGATGAGCAGAATACAAGCAACAGAGAGGTATATGAAAATTGAGTATTTATGATATCGTAGGTGTTCCCTTCGGATACCTTATGCGGATCATTTATAAGATCTGCGGAAACTACCCTGTTTCCATCATACTGTTTACTGTCGTGGCTAACCTTATACTGCTTCCTATAAGATATAAGAACCAGAAAGGTACATCACGCATGCAGCTGCTCCAGCCAAAGCTGGATAAGCTGAAAAAAAGCTATGCAAACAATCCGCAGAAACTTCAGGAGGAACAGCAGAAGCTGTACCAGCAGGAAGGCTATAACCCGATGGGAAGCTGTCTTCCTATGTTTCTTCAGATGTTTATGCTCTTCGGAGTTATCGATGTTATCTATAAGCCGATAACTCATATCCTTCGTATCAGCAGATCTGTAAGAGAGGCTGCTGTAGAAGTCGCTTCAAAGCTCATCGTAGAGGGCGGCGGAAAGGAACTTTCCTTCAAGAACCTCAGATGTGAGCTCTATACTATGGAGCAGCTCAGCAAAACTCCTGCAAAATTCGCAAACCTCGGCGAGGATTTCCTCGATAAGGTAAGCGCTTTCAATGAAAAATTCACTATCTTCGGAGCTAATCTCGGTCAGACACCGAATCTCCACCCCGAAGAATGGACCAAAGAAGCTCTTGTTCTCTGCCTCATCCCATTTGCGGCAGGTGTAGCACAGCTCATATCTTCTATCTATTCGCAGCTTCATCAGAAAAAAGTAAATCCTACAATGCAGGCAGGCGGCTGTATGTGGGGAATGACTCTCGTTCTTCCATTATGGTCTATATGGCTCGCTTTCACATTCCCTGCAGGTATCGGTTTCTACTGGATATGCAGCGCAATTGTAAACTTTATCATCACATTCGCACTTAACCAGTATTTCACTATCGACAGGATCAAGGCAATCAACGAAAAGGAAAAGGCTAAGGCTAAAGAGTACGCTGAAAAGCACCCAGGCAAGAAGACCTTCATGCAGAAGATCATGGAACAGCAGGCTATCTATGATGAAGAACTCAACAAGGCAAGAGTTGATGAAAACGGAGATAAGATCTCAAGATCGGAAATGAATAAGCAGAACCGCGACCGCATAAAAGAAGCAAGAAAACGTATGGCAGAAAAGTACGGGGACGATTTTGACGAGAATGACAAAGAGGATTGATTCCTCAGGGAGGTATAAATATGACTGAAATATTTACAGCTAACAGTGTTGAAGAGGCTAAGGCTCTTGCAGCAAAGAAATTCGGAAAAAGTATCAGCGAAATTAAATTTGAGGTCCTCGATGAAGGAAAAAAAGGTTTTCTTGGAATAGGCAAATCAGATGCTAAGGTAAAGGCAACAGTTGCAGATGCTGCTCCTGTAAAGTCAGCTCCCGCAGCTAAGGCTGCCGAGACTGTAAGCAATGTTGTTTCCGCTGCCGAGGAAAAGGCAGAAGAAGTAAAGGAAGCAGTTACAGAGACTGTTTCAGAAGCCGTTCAGGAAGTTAAAGAAACAGCAGAAGCTGCTGTTGAGACAGTAAGCGAAGCTGCTGAACCCGTTATCGAAGCAGTTGAAGAAAAGGCTGCCGAGGAAGTTCACTATGCTACTCCCGCAGAAGAAGACGAGGCTGAGTTCTCTATCGATAACTTCACTCTTATCGAGGATGAGTCCCTTCTTAATCCAAAGGTAAAGATAGCTAAGGACTATATCACAAGCATTCTCCGCGCTATGGACGTTGATGCAGGTTTCAGCATCTATCAGAACGAAACAGGCGCTGTTATCAATATCGAGAGCGACAACAACGGCACTATCATCGGACGCCGCGGTGAGACTCTTGATTCACTCCAGTATCTCTGCTCTATCATAGCTAACAAGGGCGATAAGGATTACTTCCGTATTACTATCGACTGTCTCGGCTACCGCAGCAAGAGAAAGGAAACTCTCCAGCAGCTTGCAGCAAAGGTTGCAAAGTCTGTACTCCGTACAGGCAGATCACAGCCGCTCGAGCCAATGAATCCTTACGAAAGAAGAGTTATCCACTCCGCTATATCAGAGATCGAGGGTGTTTCTTCACGTTCAGTCGGTGAAGAGCCTTACAGAAAGATAATCATTTCTTCAAATAACCCAAGACCAAACAACAGACGCAGACACAATGACGGCGACAGAAGAAACGGACGCGGCGGTGACAGAAGAAATAACAACAACAGAAGAAGAGGTCCGCGCGAGCCATTCGAGCCAAGAGCTATCGACCTTTCAACAAGCTTTGAAAAGGATTACAAGAAGCCAAAGCCGGAAGACTCAATGGAAGGCGGTCTCTACGGAAAGATAGAGCTTTGATAAAAGCCCGGAACTATAATGCACGGCGGTACTTTTACCGCTGTGCATTTCCTTTATTCAATGATAGGAAGTGGTCATATTGTCAACCATAGCTGCGATATCTACCCCGAACGCTTCAGGCGGTATCGCTGTGATACGTATCTCGGGCGATAATGCCATAGAGGTCGCAGAGAAGATCTTCCGTCCCCTCAGCAGGAAAAGCGTCGCCGATATGGATGGGTATACCTGCGCTTACGGTATCGCTCACGACGGCGATGAACGTATCGACGATTGCATCCTCACTGTTTTCCGTGCGCCCCACAGCTATACAGGAGAGAATGTTGCCGAGCTTTCATGTCACGGAGGTCTTTACGTGTCAAGGCGTATTCTCCGTGCGGCACTGAAAAACGGTGCAGTCAACGCAGAGGCAGGCGAGTTCACGAAAAGGGCGTTCCTGAACGGAAAACTTGACCTTACTCAGGCGGAAGCAGTAATGGATATAATCTCGGCAAAGAGCGAAAGGGAGCTGCGGATGGCTGAGTCTCTCAGAGAGGGAGCTGCTTTCCGTAAGGCGGAGAAGTGCTCCGCTGCCCTCATGAAAATACTGGGAGACCTTGCTGCATGGGCGGATTATCCCGACGAGGACATTCCCGAGGTCAGTACCGAAAATCTCATCAGTGAACTGACCGATGTAAGGGGCGAGCTTTTCTCTCTTGTAGAACACTATGACAGCGGAAGACTTCTCCGTGAGGGTGTTGCTACTGCAATTGTGGGACGTCCGAACGTGGGTAAGTCCACACTGTTCAACTGTCTCAGCGGATGCGAGAGAAGTATCGTTACCGAGATCGCAGGAACTACACGAGATGTGGTCGAGGAGTCAGTCCGCCTTGGAGATATAACCCTTCGCCTTGCAGACACCGCAGGTATACACGATACTGATGATATGATCGAGGGGATCGGTATCGACATTGCGGAAAAGCTTGTGGATTCATCCGAACTTATCATTGCAGTGTTTGACGGAGGTTGTCCGCTCACAGAGGACGATCAATATTTAATAAATAAAATTAACAAAAAGAAATGCATTGCTGTTATTAATAAATCTGACGTTGAACAGAAGCTTGATGTAACTGAGATAAGTAAATCAATTCAACATATAGTATATATTTCCGCTAAGGAGAATAATGGTATTGATGATCTCCATAAGGCTGTGGAGGAACTGTTCCGACTTGATCCCGATGCATTTTCGTCTGTATGTGCTGCCAATGAGCGTCAGAAGCAATGCATTGACTCTGCACTCAGGTGTACTGATGAAGCACTTTCGGAGCTTCAGAACGGTCAGATGCTTGATGCGGTCAACGTTATTATAGACGAAGCTGAGCAGTATCTGCTTCAGCTCACCGGTAAAAAGGTAACGGATGCAGTAGTTGATGAAGTATTCTCACGTTTTTGTGTAGGAAAATAATGTTCCACGTGGAACAATTCAAAGGGGTATCGATATGTCATATAAAATGGGTGATTTTGATGTAGCTGTTGTGGGCGCAGGTCATGCAGGCGTAGAAGCAGCTCTTGCTTCTGCAAGACTTGGCTGCAGGACAGTTATGTTCACCATATCGCTGGATCAGATAGCAAATATGCCTTGTAATCCCTCTATAGGAGGTACAGCCAAAGGCCATCTTGTGCGTGAAATAGACGCTCTTGGCGGTGAAATGGGTAAGGCTGCGGATAAATGTTTCATCCAGAGCCGTATGCTGAACCGCGGAAAGGGACCTGCTGTACACAGTCTGAGAGTTCAGGCGGACAGAGTAAAATACCATGAATACATGAAACATGTCTGCGAAAAACAGAAAAAACTCTACGTGAAACAGGGCGAAATAACAGAAATAATTACCGAAAACGATAAAATTGTTGGAATCAGAACGTCCCTTGGAGCTGAATATGGCGTAAAAGCAGTCATTATAGCAACAGGAACTTACCTTAAGGGCAAGATCCATATTGGTGAAGTGTCTTACGAGAGCGGTCCTGATGCTGCTTTGCCAAGCAGAGGACTGTCCAAGAGTCTCACAGATCATGGGATAGAGCTTCGCAGATTCAAGACAGGTACACCTTGCCGAGTAAGCAGGAGAAGTATCAATTTTGACATTATGGAACGTCAGGACGGCGACGAAACAATAGTACCGTTTTCATTTGAAACACCAATGGAGGGACTTGAAAACAAGGTAAGCTGTTATGTAACTTATACCAACAGTAAAACCCATGAAGTAATACTGTCAAACCTCGACAGATCCCCTCTTTACTCAGGCAGAATAGAGGGAGTCGGTCCGAGGTACTGTCCTTCAATCGAGGACAAGGTAGTACGTTTTTCTGATAAACCGAGACACCAGCTGTTCGTTGAACCAATGGGAATGACAACAGAAGAGTACTATTTACAGGGAATGTCATCGTCACTTCCCGAGGACGTACAGCTTGCATTCCTACGCACAATAGACGGACTTGAAGACGTTGAGATCATGCGTCCTGCGTATGCAATTGAGTACGATTGCTGCGATCCGACTCAGCTGCTTCCGACATTGGAGTTCAAAAAGCTGGAAGGACTTTACGGTGCAGGACAGTTCAACGGAAGCTCAGGCTACGAAGAAGCGGCTGCACAGGGAATAGTTGCAGGCATCAATGCGGCGCTTAAAATACACGGAAAAGAACCGATGATACTGGACCGCGCAAGCTCGTATATCGGTACTCTTGTAGATGATCTCGTAACAAAAGGATGCTCCGATCCGTACAGAATGATGACCTCACGAAGCGAATACAGACTGATTCTTCGTCAGGATAACGCAGATCAGCGCCTTACGCCAATTGGTCACGCAATAGGACTCATCTCTGATGAAAGACTTGAAGTGCTAAACAAGAAAATTGAGCTCACGGAAGCCGAAATAAAGCGAGTTTCTGCTACTAATATTGCTCCATCCGAGGAACTGAACGAGTTTCTTGAAAGCAAGGGTACAGCTCCGCTTTCAACAGGCTGTAAGCTTGCTGACCTGATACGCAGACCGCAGATAAGCTATAATGACCTTGTAGAATTTGATGAAAAGCGTCCTGAACTGCCATTTGAGGTAGCAGAACAGGTAGAATTGCAGATAAAGTACGCAGGATACATCGAAAAACAGCTCGTTCAGATCGAACAGATGCGTAAACTCGAGGAAAAAAAGCTTCCAAGCGATATGGATTACAGCCTTATATACGGACTAAGGCTTGAAGCAATCGAGAAATTGAACAAAATAAAACCAGTATCGATTGGTCAGGCTTCGAGAATATCGGGAGTTTCGCCTGCGGATATCTCGATGCTGGTTGTCTGGTTATCAAAAGAAAAGGAGTAAAAAATGCTTCCTGAATATGATTTTTCACGTGAATTATTCTCGCAGTACGAACTTGAACTAAGTGAATCGCAGTACAAGAAGCTTGATATTTATGCAGAGTTTCTTGTGGCGTACAATAATAATGTTAATCTGACTGCAATTACTGATCCTAAAGAGATACTTATAAAGCATTTTCTTGACAGTATTTTACTGGTCAGATATTGCGATATACCACTTGGAAGCAGTCTCATAGATGTTGGAACAGGGGCAGGATTTCCTTCTGTACCGCTCAAAATATACCGTAGCGATTTGAAGATAACACTTCTTGACAGTCTGAACAAGAGAATTTACTTCCTTGAACAGCTTTGTGATAAGCTTGAAATAGAAGCAGAATTTATTCACAGACGTGCTGAGGACTTCTCGAAAAAGTCTGAATACAGGGAAAAATTTGATTTTTCATGTGCAAGAGCAGTTGCAAATATGTCATTGCTTTCGGAACTGTGTATTCCTTTTGTTAAAGTAGGAGGATACTTCATTTCTATGAAAGGACCTACAGAGAACGTTTCTGAAGGCGAAAATGCGATAAAGATATTAGGCGGTGAACTGACCGATATTTGCGGTTATGAACTTGAAGGTGAAGAGCGAAGGATAGTTAAAGTGAAGAAAATATCGCAGACACCGACAAAATACCCGAGAAACAGCAGTCAGTTAAAGAAAAAAACGCTTTGAAAATAATTGAAATAGTATTATATTCCGTTTTTGTGTCGAACAAAGGCGGAATTTTTTTATAGATTTTATTTCCCGCAGATGATAGAATTATATCAGTGAGTACTCATAATAAATTAAAGCGAGGAACTGATATGTCTGGATTTTTAAATTTCACAAAAGAAAAGTCGATAAATAAGGTAATTGAAGTGTCTGTAAAATCGATAATTCCAAATCCGAATCAGCCGAGGAAAAGATTCACTGAGGAGGATATTAAAGCTCTTGCTGTGTCAATTGAGCAGAATGGAATTTTACAACCGCTTTCAGTACGGAGAGTGGGGGAGAGGTATGAATTGATAGCTGGAGAAAGACGTCTGAGAGCAGCGATAATGTGCGGTTTGAGCGTTGTACCCTGTATTGTTCACGAGATAAGTGACAGTAATTCCGCAGTTCTTGCGCTGGTAGAGAACATTCAACGTCAGAACTTGTCCTTCTTTGATGAGGCGATAGCAATTGCAAAACTGATTGAAAATTACGGAATGACTCAGGAAGATGCAGCTGCAAAGCTTGGAAAAGCACAGAGTACGATTGCTAATAAGCTTAGATTGCTCAGATTGACCGATGACGAACGTGCAATCATAATGAAATATGGACTAACTGAACGTCATGCACGAGCACTTTTGAAGCTTGGAAGTCAGTCTGACAGATTGACGATACTTGAAAAAGTAGCAAAAAACGATCTGAATGTTGAACGTACCGAACATATCATTGAGGAATACATAGGTTCTCAGCGTGAAAAAGCGGCGTATAAGAAGCGTTCAAAGGTATTTCAGAACGTAAAGATATTTGTCAACACGATAAATAAAGCGGTCGAAACTATGCAGGCAGCTGGAATATCTGCGGATTCCCGAAAAATACAGAGTGAGGACTACATAGAATACAGAGTTAGAATACCGATAAAACACTGATATTGTTCCACGTGAAACAATTTGCACTATGTTTCACGTGGAACATTTTATATTTTTGTTTCACGTGGAACAATAAATTCGCCATTTGATATTTACAAATCACGCTTTAAGTGGTATAATAATAGTATTAAACGGAAAGGAAGATTCTATGGGAAAAATCATAGCTGTGGCTAACCAGAAGGGCGGCGTCGGAAAGTCCACTACAGTTGTTAATCTTGCAGCTTATCTTGGTTCTCGCGGCAAAAAGGTACTTTGTATCGATTCTGATCCGCAGGGCAACTCCACAACGGGCTTCGGTATCAAGAAAAAGTCAGTTAAAAGTTCTACATATGATGTGCTGGTAGGCAAGAACCGAATTAGCGAAGCTGCAATAGAAACAGAGTTCGAGAACGTTTCTGTAGTTCCTGCCACTGAGGATCTTGCAGGTGCGGAAATAGAGCTTGTGAGCATGGATAACCGTGTGAATCGCATGAAAATGCAGGTGCTGACTGTGAGAAATGATTATGACTACATATTTATAGATTGTCCCCCTGCACTTGGCACGATAACGATAAACGCTCTTGTAGCAAGTGACAGTATAATTGTGCCTATGCTTGCTGAGTTTTACGCACTTGAAGGACTTTCACAGCTTGTAAATACAGTGAAAATAGTCAAGAGCAACTACAATCCTGCGCTTGAAATAAAGGGAATACTGTTTACCATGTTCGACGCACGTCTGAAAGTGGCTAATGACGTTGTAGCAGAGGTAGAAAAGTATTTTCCGGGAAAGGTATTTGAAACTAAAATACCGAGAAACGTCAGAATTTCGGAAGCTCCGAGCCATGGTATGCCTGTGATGTACTATGACAAGTCCTCAAAGGGCGCAGAGTCCTATGAATTACTGGGACACGAGCTTCTGGGCGAACCTCTTGAGCTTCCAAAGAAGAAGCGCAGGGGAATATTCTCGTTCAAGAAAAAGAAGTAACCGTTAAATCGGTAGTTTAAGGTGGTGAACAGATGGCAAAAGGTGGTTTGGGATTAGGACTTGACATGCTTTTCCCCGATAATGCAAATGAAGTTCAGGTCAAAAAGACACTGCGGACTTCCGAAATAGAACCTAACCGCGATCAGCCGAGAAAGAATTTCAGCGACGAGGCAATAACTGCCCTTGCTGATTCAATAAGAGAGCACGGCATCCTTCAGCCGATACTTGTACGTCCGATGAGCACAGGAAGCTATCAGATAGTTGCAGGTGAAAGACGCTGGAGAGCTGCACGTATGCTCGGTCTGGACGAAGTACCTGTCAATATCCGTGAGCTTTCGGATGTTGAAGCAATGCAGATAGCAATAATCGAGAACCTTCAGCGTGAGAACCTCAACCCTGTTGAAGAGGCGAACGGTTATAACGAGCTCATTGAAAAGTACGGTATGACTCAGGATAAGGTAGCGAAAATGGTGGGACGTTCACGTTCAGCGATCGCTAATGCAGTAAGAATACTCTCTCTGCCTGACAGAGTCCTGAAAATGCTTGAAAACGGCGAATTATCGGCAGGTCACGCAAAGGCACTCCTTGCATTTGAAAACGAGGACATCCTTGTGGGAGTAGCTGAAAGAGCTGCGGACGGCGGAATGACAGTACGTCAGGTAGAGCGGCTTGCACAGAAACAGGGCGAAGAACCTGCAGATGACAAGCGTTCGGACAAGAAGATAGACAACTATTTCGTTGAAATGGAGATATCCCTCAAAGCGCGTCTCGGACGAAAGGTAAAAGTTGATTACGGCAAAAATAAGGGCGTATTAGTCCTTGAATTTTATGATAAAGAAGACCTTGCAGCTATTGCAGAAAAGCTTGCAGGTGAAGAATAAGGAGAATGAAAAATGATAGACATTAAACTCATCAGAACAAATCCTGACCTGGTAAAGGAAAACATCAAAAAGAAGTTCCAGGACGAAAAGCTTGAACTTGTTGACAAGGTCATCGAACTTGACAAGAAGTTCAGAGAGACAAAGCTTGAATGTGATAACCTTAGAAATATGAGAAACGTCAAGAGCAAGGAAATCGGCGGTTTCATGAAAAACGGTCAGAAGGACGAGGCTGAAAAGGTAAAGGCTGAGGTTGCTGAGATCGGCAAGAAGCTTGAAGAACTCGAACAGCTTGAAGTCAAGACAGAGGCTGACATCCGTGAGATAATGCTGGTCATTCCGAATATAATCGACGATTCCGTACCTGTAGGCAAGGATGACAGCGAGAACGTTGAAGTTGAGCGTTTTGGCGAGCCTGCTGTACCTGATTTTGAAGTGCCTTATCACGTTGATATCATGGAGAAGTTAAACGGTATCGATCTCGACAGCGCACGTAAGACAAGCGGTAATGGTTTCTACTACCTTTGCGGAGACATTGCACAGCTCCAGTCATGCATCCTTTCATACGCAAGAGACTTCATGATCGATAAGGGCTTCACATACTATATTCCTCCGTTCATGATCAGAAGCGACGTTGTTACAGGCGTTATGAGCTTTGCTGAAATGGAAGGCATGATGTACAAGATAGAGGGCGAGGATCTCTATCTTATCGGTACTTCCGAGCACTCAATGATAGGTAAGTTCATCGATACTATCATCCCTGAGGGAGAGCTTCCAAAGACACTCACCAGTTATTCACCATGTTTCCGTAAGGAAGTTGGCGCACACGGCATCGAGGAGCGCGGTGTTTACCGTATCCACCAGTTTGAAAAGCAGGAAATGATCGTAGTCTGCAAGCCTGAGGAGTCTATGGATTGGTTCCACAAGCTCTACAGCTACACAGTTGAATTCTTCCGCACACTTGATATCCCTGTACGTACTCTTGAATGCTGTTCCGGAGACCTTGCAGACCTTAAGGTAAAGAGCCTTGACGTTGAAGCATGGTCACCACGTCAGAAGAAGTATTTCGAGGTAGGAAGCTGTTCAAATCTTGGCGACGCACAGGCAAGACGTCTTGGAATCCGTGTAAAGGGTGAAGACGGCAGCAAGTATTTTGCACATACTCTTAATAATACAGTTGTTGCACCTCCGAGAATGCTCATTGCATTCCTTGAAAACAACCTTAACGAGGACGGTTCTATCCGTATTCCAAAGGCACTTCAGCCATATATGCGCAAGGATATGATAAAGGTACCCGAGGGCAAGTAATCGGATATAAAGGCTATATAGATGAAAAAAAGGGGAAACCTTCCAGAGAGAAGGTTTCCCCTTAATTGTATCTGATGATAAAAAAGTCTGACCTTTTGTGATATGATGCAGAGAGATCACGAAATGTCAGGCTATGGTTAGAATATACAAACAAAAATTTAAAAGGTAAGACGGCACAGTCGTCTGTACCGCCTAAACAAAGGAAAGGGAAATATGATAGAGAGTATTCGAATAGAAAATTGTAGCTGCCATAGAAAAATCAAAGACTGTTAGTAGTGTTAGCTTCGTCAGCCCATTTCGCTGCAGTGCATAAACAGAAAGATGAGAAAACTGACGCCCCTCCTAACAGGAGACTAACAATAAGTAATACCATAGTTATCACCTCTTTGATTATGTTTGTAATTTTTTCAAATTTTCTATTGCATCACCATTATAAATGAGAAACCTTAAAATAACCTTAAAAAATACTACATTTTTCAATTTTTTTCACAAGTATTACAAATTGTAAAACCAAATTTGTTAAGTTGCACAAATTAGCGATATTTTATGAATGATATTTACTATTCGTAATATTTTCACCAAATTTTACAGCTTCGCATAATGAAAAAGCAAAGAATCCAACTGCTCCGCCTATAAAAACTCCCGAAATAAAGCATAACATTAAAGAATCACCCCGATATATATTATGTCGCAGAAATTAAATTGTATACAGTGAAATTAGTAAAGATATACTGGAAAAAACTTTTTATTTGTTGCAAATGCCACTATTCAGTGTTTTGAAAATATGATATAATAAATGCAAAAGCATTCATTATATATTTATCTGAATGTCCTTGCAGATACGCAGATCTCTGATCTGCTCCCTGCATATCGGACAATTATATCATAACGCTTCGCTTTTATGATATAATGTAACTGTCAAAATTATAAAAATCAAGAATCGAGGTATAATTATGAATAATGTAACAAACGATATTTTCTATATAGGCGTTAACGATCACGATCTGGATCTCTTTGAGGGACAGTACATCGTACCTAACGGCATGGCTTACAACTCATACGCTATCATGGACGAAAAGATCGCTGTTTTCGATACAGTAGATGCTAATTTCACAGATCAGTGGCTTGCAAATCTCCGTGAGGTGCTTGACGGACGTAAGCCCGATTACCTTATCGTACAGCACATGGAGCCCGATCACTCGGCAAATATCCTCAATTTCCTTAAGGAATACCCTGATACAGTAGTTGTAGGCAACAACAAGACATTCGGATTCATGGCTAATTTCTTCGAGGGACTTGACCTCGGCGACAAGAAGCTTGAAGTCAAGGAAGGCGACACTCTCGACCTTGGAAAGCATAAGCTCACATTTGTATTTGCACCAATGGTACACTGGCCAGAGGTAATGTTCACATACGATTCAACTGATAAGGTGCTGTTCTCAGCGGACGCATTCGGCAAGTTCGGAGCTCTGGACGTTGAAGAGGACTGGGCATGTGAAGCTCGCCGTTACTATTTCGGTATCGTAGGAAAGTACGGTATGCAGGTTCAGGCAGTTCTCAAGAAGGCAGCTGCACTGGATATACAGACAATTTGTCCGCTTCACGGACCTGTTCTTAAGGAAGACCTCGGATACTATCTTGGACTTTATAATACATGGTCAAGCTACGGAGTTGAGTCAGAGGGCGTATTCATTGCTTACACTTCTGTATACGGCAACACAAAGAAGGCAGCAGAGCTTCTTGCTGAAAAGCTCACAGAGAAGGGCTGCCCGAAGGTAGCAATAGCTGACCTTGCAAGAGAGGACATGGCAGAGTGTGTAGAGGACGGCTTCCGCTACGGAAAGCTTGTACTTGCAACAACAACATACAATGCTGACATCTTCCCGTTCATGAAGCATTTTATTCTTGACCTCACAGAGAGAAATTATCAGAACAAGACCATCGGACTTATCGAAAATGGCTCATGGGCACCAATGGCTGCAAAGGTAATGAAAGGAATGTTCGAGAAGTCGAAGAATATCACATGGACAGATACAACAGTATCTATCAAGTCAGCAGTCAAGGCTGAAAATATTGCACAGATCGAAGCTCTCGCAGACGAGCTCATGAAATAATTGAATCATTTTAAGGGCATACTCCTGTGGAGTGTTACATGTGTACTTATCGGGGGCAAACCTTTCTGAGGAAAGGTTCTTCCCCCGCACCCCCTTTCCAAAGACTTTTTGCTCCAAATTTTCAGCCTGATATATCCCTCACCAAAGTTAATAATTGTGCCTGATAGTTATAGCAGAGGGATATATCAGGCTGAAAATTTCAAGGCGAAAGTTTTAGGAAGGGAGTTTGAGGGAGAACCCTTTTTCAAAAGGGTTTCCCTCAATAGATATACATGCAGCTCACAAGAGTATAGCACTTAAAGTGATCCCGTGTGGAGGAGGTAGGGCAATGAAAGTTACACTCAATCCCGACAAAGAAGTAGTAGCAAGAATAAAAGAAGGACTTAAAATGAAGGACGGCTACTGTCCGTGCCGGCTGGCAAGGACTCCCGAGAACAAATGTATGTGCAAGGAGTTCCGCGATCAGATAGCTGATCCCGAGTTTGAAGGCTTCTGTCATTGTATGCTCTACTACAAATCACTTGATGACGAAAAAACACCACAGAATGGAGGTTCAATATGAACGAAGTAGTAATAACCAAGGAAAATTTTGATGAAGAGGTACGCAACTACAAGGGTATGCCTGTGCTTCTCGACTTCTGGGCAGGCTGGTGCGGACCATGCACAATGCTGTCTCCTATCGTTGCCGAGATCGCAGAGGAGCTTGACGGCAAGGTAAAAGTCGGCAAGGTAAACGTTGACGAGCAGCCCGAGCTTGCAGCTGCTTTCCGTGTTGAGAGCATCCCGCTTCTCGTTGTAGTCAAGGACGGAGCTATCCATCAGCAGGCTGTTGGATACCGTTCCAAAGAGGCTGTTTACGACCTTCTGGGGATCTATCCCGACGTGAAGTAAGCTATTTTTACTATGTCAAGAAAATACCATTTTATAACGGACGTCTTTTCATGGGACGTCCGTTTTCTGTTATGTGGTCATAGCTTTTTTCATTCAGAAGTACACATTCATCAGTACGGGACAGATGAGATATGGTCTTACTCTATCTCAGGACTATCAACCGCAGATATGCATTTTTAATACATATTTAACTATATTACATTGCTCTTCTTTCCGTTTTTGTACTGTGTTATACGGGAAGTGCGGACAGCTCCCGTCAGTGTCAACAGCCTCCCTCCCATGCGAAGCTAACCCCTCCCCCCTGCCTCTTTGAGGCTATTTTACGGGCAGGGGAGTGGGGGAGAAACAAGGTGCAGAGCGGACAGGTACAAATGAATGGCGGAAGATGTTGAAAGAATTCGTAGCAATGTCCTTTGACAAAATAAGCTGGATGTGGTAAAATAATAGCATCGAGTAGCGAAAGCGTAAGTCCGGATACATGTTCGGACTTGCGCTTTTTTTGTTGCAAAAAAAGACTCCGAGGGATATCGGAGAGAGGAGAAAAATATGGAAAAAGATAAAACAATTGTCAGGATGTCCGAGACACCTGTCAACAAACTGATGCTGTCAATTTGTACACCTGATATCATCTGAGTGTTATTCCCGAACTTTCATAATAAAAGCAAACTGCCGCACCTGTGAAGATGCGGCAGTTTGTGATGTATGGGGATTATTACAACTAAAGAAGCGGTTATCATATCTGACGGGTTTGCTGCGGATAAAATACCGCTGAGAGGAAATGGCCCGTCGGTATAAATGCCGTTCATTTAAGCAGGATAGAACATCCTGTTTTTCTTATGAACAGGTAAAAACATATACTCTTATAAGCATTATACCATACTTCTCAACAGTTGTCAACATTTTTTTCTCCGGATGTTGATTTTTTGTTGAAAGTTCCTCGTATCGTCATACCGTCCTCATAGTCATCAAGGAAGTGGTGACGATCGTTGCCTTTGTGGTAGGATATGAGAGTCTGAAGGTTCACATTCTCGGCACTTCGGAAGATATTCATATCAACAGCGGGATCGGTCTCTCTCAGCTGACTGAGCAGAGCCTTGACCTTTGCACGTTTCGAGCCGTTGCCTTCCGCTTCATTTTTCTCCGAGACACTGCATGCACAGCGTATGAAGCTGAGAGCGTTCCTTTCGGTCCACTTAATGATATCGGCTTCTCTGACGAGATACAGCGGACGTATCAGCTCCATACCTTCATAGTTCTCGCTGTGAAGCTTAGGCATCATGGTCTGCATCTGCGAGCCGTACAGCATACCCATGAGGATAGTTTCTATAACGTCATCGAAGTGGTGTCCGAGAGCTATTTTATTGCAGTCGAGTTCCTGAGCTTTTTTGTAGAGCCAACCGCGTCTGAGACGGGCGCACAGGAAACAGGGATGCTTTTCTGTATTTTCTGCGGAACTGAAAATACGTGTGGGATAGACCTTAGCATCTATCCCGAGAAGCTTTGTATTATCGAGTATCTTCTGAAGGTTTACCTGATTGTACCCGGGGTCCATAATGATGTATTCCAGCCCGAAGGGTATATTCCCGAACCGCTGGAGTCTTCTCAGGCAGAGTGCCATGAGCATCGAGTCTTTACCGCCAGAAATGCAGACAGCAATTTTGTCGCCTTCCTGAATGAGACGGTACTGCTCCACGGCTTTGTGGAGTTTTTTCCAGATGGTCTTGTTGAATTCTCCTGCGATAGTATCTTCAATGGGATTATTGATGTACAATATATGCACCTCCGTGCTGTTTCAATGGAACAGGGTTCAGGCTCTTCTCAGTGCGGACTTGTAACGCAGCCGGAGCTTATCCGTAATAAGGGCGATGAACTCGGAATTAGTTGGCTTACCCTTACAGGTATCAACGGTGTAACCGAAGAACGAGTTGAGTATATCGACGTTTCCCCTGTCCCAGGCTATTTCTATTGCGTGACGAATGGCACGTTCCACTCTTGAAGATGTGGTATCGTAGATATTTGCTACAGTAGGATAAAGGAGCTTAGTCACGCTTTCGAGCAGTTTTTTATCCTCTATGGAATAGAGTATCGCAGTTCTCAGGTAGTGATACCCCTTGATATGTGCGGGTACTCCAAGCTGGTGTATCATGTCGGTAACGACGATCTCCATATCATCGCTTAGACTGTTCACACGGCTGCCGATGGCTTTATCGATAGCGGAATACAGGTCATCCGCATCGTATGGCTTCAGAAGGAAAGCGGAAGCGCCGTTTTCAGTTACCTGACGTTCGATGAATTCGTTATCGATGTCCGAAGTTACGATAAAAACGGGGAATCTTACACCCATACCGCGGACCTTTTTCATAAGCTCAACAGCATCTCCGCCGTTCATGTCAACGCTTACCACAACAGCATCAGGTGGATCATTTTTTACCGAATCCGCTATAATACCGCAGTCTTTGCGTCTTGTATAGGCATAGATACCTTTTTCACGGAGCTTATTTGCCAGACTAACGCCTGTTCCTGCAGAATCATCACCGATAAGCACTTTAATTTTATTGTTCATTATTTTATACCTCCTTTAGTTCAGTAAGTCTATATTACCACAGGAGGAGACACAATGCAATGAAATAAAAAAACGTATCTTGACGGTAATGGCAGAAAAAACGTACAGAGAGTCGAAGTCATAAAACGCCGTCATAAAACGCGGGTAATTGTCGAAATACAGAGGTACTCAGCTTGTGAGCATCTCGTAGGTAACACCGTACTTTTCGGCAATATCTCTTGCGTATGAAAGTCCCTCGGGCCTTGCGACCTCAACTTTGAAGGACCTTACGCCGTCCTCGCTTCTGACTATCAGAGAGGAAGCCTTTACGGGACTGTCCTCCGCAGACATTTCTTCTGCATCGGCGGCAAGCTTATGCATATGAGTGTTATAAATAGTACGTATCTGCTTCCGGAGTATAGCCTTTACGGAATCCCTTGCGATGTAATAGCCTTCCTCGAAAGAAGTGGTCGAGAAGGTCTCGTTAAGAAGGAGAAGGCTGTCTTTTGTGCAGGCGGAGTATATCTCCTTGAATCTTACACATTCCTCACCGAGTCTGCCGAGGTCCATAGTTTTATCCTCGTCGGCAGGGAAGTGAGTGTAGATGCAGTCAACGGGATTATATGAGAATGACGAAGCAGGAACGGAGATACCGCCCTGAGCAAGAACGAACATAAGTCCCACAGCCTGAGTTATGGTAGTTTTACCGCCGCGGTTAGCGCCTGTCAGGATGTAAACGGTATGTTCTGTATCGAAATCGAGATCGTTGAGAACTATATCAGCCATACTTTCATGGTTAACAGCAAGCTTCAGGTTATAGAGTCCTTTTGCCTGCATGGATGCATCGTTATCGGAAATAACAGGATCGCAGAAAGTGAATCCCTTTTCGGTGCATCTGCTTATAAATTCGGCTGACTTTATATAGTATATGTATTCGGGGATCACCTGAGATATATTGAGTATAGTGATATTTGCGTATTTTGTGAGAGTATCGCGAAGCTTTCTCACAAGGGTATCGAGAACTTTATTAAGTATATTATCCAGATAGAAAGTGGAGTTGCTTACGCCGTCACTGTCGGGAGCGCTGATAACTGTGGCTCTTACTCTTGCGTCCATAAACGGATTGCTTCTTACAGCGGAAAAACCTGCAAGTCTTTCGATAAATTCCGCAGCCTTGCTGCTCTGTTGTTTTTCCACCTGATGATAGTGCATATCGCCGTCCCAGTCCGTACCGCTGTGAATCTTATCCTTTGAAGCGAGAGCGTCTGCAAAATTGCTGACGATTCCCGACTTTTTGAACGGTTTGTCATTTACGGAGATAAGTCCCATACTTACAGCCTCGAAGCGCTGATTAACGTTTACTCCGAGGGTAACGCTCTGAACTGCTGAGGATTTTTCCTTTAGCTCGGCAATATCCTTTTTCATTGCTTCAAAGCAGGAATCCTCATAGAGGATGTCGATATGCTCCTTGAACTTTTTAAGACCTGCCGAACGGATATCCTCATCCGAAAGACATTCTCTCATAGCTTCGACGCAGCAGATATAGTCATTAAGCTCATCGAGTCGGTGCAGGAGATGCCAAAGACCGAGCTTCTCGTCGTATTCCTTATGTACGGTGCTGAAATTCCTTATGAACTCTATTCTTTCAAAAAGCTCGGTAAGGCGTTCTCTCAGGCGCGGAAGCCTGAGAATATCCTTGAAGACCTCGTGTCTGAACTCCGCAACACGGGGATCGGAGGTCATATTTGAAAGGATATTCATGATAAGGCTTTGTTCTTTCGGATCGTTTGAAAGAGTTTTGCACAGGGTATCGAGTCCGAGGTCGTGACAAGCGGACTCTGAAAGCTGTTTGTATTCCGTATCCTCATAATACGGGAAGAGAATGCTTGCTTCATTTTTCTCATTCATAGTTTTCATCCTTTATTATGGCGGTTTATGTTCCGAAAATAGTTTTTACAGCGGTGAGAACTGTCTGACCTACGCTTCGTGAGTATACAGCCTCAGCGGCTTTTTCGGGACGGTTAGTGATAATATTGTCCACTCCGAGAGCAATAACATGCTGCATATCGGAGGAAGAGTCCACAGTCCATACGAAAACTCGCTTGCCGTTCTGATGAGCGGAGTTTACAACAGTCTGATTAACGAAGAGGTGATTAAGGCTGAGAGCGTCGATGTATTTCAGCTGACTGAATGAAGCGGTAGTTGCAACATTAGCGATCAGACCTGTTTTGATCTTCGGGTTGAGTTTTTTCACCTTTTTGAGTGCCTTATAGGAGAAAGAAGTAACATAGCAGGAGGACACTATATCGTATTCCTCGATGAGTTCAACGGTCTTTTCGGCGGTAGCGATAGCGTCACCGCGGTCCTTTATCTCAATGTTTAGCATAATGTCGTCACCTGTCAGGTCGAGGACCTCGGACAGAAGCGGTATTTTAGTATCGGCAAATTCAACGCCGTCACCGAACCATGAACCTGCGGAAAGCTGCTGGAGCTGTTCGTAGGTGTACTTGCTGAGTATGCCCTGACCGTCGGTAGTTCTGTCGAGTTTCTCATCGTGGAATACGACGAGTTCGCCGTCGGAAGTGAGCTGAACGTCAAGCTCGATATAGTCAGCACCGCTTTCGATAGCAGCTTCAAATGCAGGCAGTGTATTTTCGGGTGCAGCCTTTGAAGCGCCGCGGTGAGCGGTTATCTGCGTATCGGAGAGAAGACCGACATTGAGGTTGATATTGCCCTTGTAGAGCGATTTGATATAGGTGAAGTTAAGAGCGAGAGCAGCAGCGATGAATGCAGTGAGAATGATAGCTCTCGGAAGGCGTTTCATAGGGAGGTGGTCTCTGTCGGGGAGGGTGATAGTCTCTTCCTTTTCGGCATCAGCGAAGAACTTTGAAGTCAGCCAGCACATAATGGCAGGAGCAGAAATGAAAGCCGATATCGCCGAGAATATCTGTCCCGCATATCTCAGTACCTTAAGTGCAGCGGAAACTGCGCGCTGAGGACGAGAGAATCCCTTTATGAAGAGGAGTATGACGAAGCTTATAATGAAAGTCAGCGCAGCTGCGGCAGCTATCATTGAGAAGCTCCACAATATAAGTGAAACGGCAGTTTTTGATTTCTTGCCATTGATTTTCTTTTTGCTTTGCTTTACGCAGTCTCCGAACTTCCTGTCCGTAAGCACAAGGTAGTGAAGGCTGTAGCTCTTGCTTACTATGAGCATGATGAAAAGCAGGTTCAGAAGGATATAGACTGCCGCCGCCATTTTGCTGTTGAGCGAGACAGAGCGGAAAATGTTCCGCAGTATAGGCATCAGCGGAGCCATGAACACACCGGAGGACATTGTGAACTGCGCCAGCGGCATGAACAGCATGAACGCCAGAAAACGCAGTATACCCGTACCCCGGAAGGCCTTTTTGAATGAACCGAAGCCCGTCCTTATCATACCCATAACGGACATTCGTTTATGCTCGTGATAGCAGGAGAAGCATCCGGCGAGTGCGGATAGTTCCACAAAGGAGAACAGTCCGATAAGGAACAGTAATATAATAAGAGAAACTATGGTCACAGGATGAATGAGGAACAGTACAACGTGTTCATCAGAAAGGTAGCTTATACCTGCGGCTTTCATAGTCAGCTTAAGAGCGAGGGTGAGTGCGGGAGCTCCGATAGCCACCATAATAAGGCGGAAAAGAAGCTCGAAGAGAATGACAACAGGCAGAGCACGAACAAAGGTGCTTGCCGAACTGAAAAATTTTTTCATAGCAAGGTATCCTTAATAAAGTATTTAAAAACAATACATTTTTAATTCATAAATATTATACGACTTTACACCGTGTTTGTCAATACAAAAAAGGTGAATATTCGCAGAAAATCAAGGGATTTTCAGTTGAAAAGAGTAATGTTGGACTGTATTTGTCGTATCATCGGGGTTTATGCTTGCTGAATAAATTTTTCCTCGTTTTAATAAAAAATCTATTGACTTTTAAGAGAATAACTGTTATCATCATATTATATTACTGCGCCTTGCGGGGAGCAGTTTTAAGGAGGTTGTCATACTATGGATAAAAAAGCAATGTATAAAATAAGCTACGGACTTTTTGTTGTTACCGCCGCCCTTAACGGCAAGGATAACGGCTGTATAACCAACACTCTTATGCAGGTAACTTCAGAACCTAACAGGGTATCGGTCACAGTAAACAAAGCAAACCTTACACATGATATGATAATGGAGAGCAAAAGCTTTACTGCTTCAGTCATAAGCTGCGAGGCGGATTTCGACCTGTTCAAGCATTTCGGATTCCAGTCGGGAAGGGACGTTGACAAGTTCGGCGGATATACAGACTGCAAGCGCGGAAGCAACGGTGAAATGTACGTTACAAAGGGCATAAACGCATTTATCTCTGGCAAGGTCTGTCAGACCGTTGACCTCGGCACACATACCATGTTCATTGCCGATGTCACCGATATGGAGGTAATAAGCGATGCGCCCTCCGCAACTTATGAGTATTACCAGAGCAATATCAAGCCTAAGCCGCAGGCAGTAGGCACTGCTCCCGATGGTCAGACCATATGGCGCTGTACGATATGCGGATATGAGTATGTAGGCGAAGAGCTTCCCGATGACTTTATCTGTCCATTGTGCAAGCATCCTGCATCAGACTTCGAGAAGGTAGTGAAAGAGGCAGAAAAGGAAGAAGCAGTACCCGTAGGCAAGACGGAAAGCGGTCAGACAATATGGCGCTGTACAGTATGCGGATACGAGTATATAGGCGACGAGCTTCCCGAGGATTACACATGTCCTCTTTGCGGAGTACCGGCATCGGAATTTGAAAAACTATAATAATAAAGCGGCAGAGAGATCTGCCGCTTTATTATTTGATAGGTTAGGTGGTGTGGTTGACATTATTTAGAAAAAATGTTAATATAAGGTATGTTTGAATGAATTACACTAACGATCGATCAGCCGAAAAGCCAGTCCCACATACGATCCCACTCCTTTCGTTGAGCTTTGATGCTATTATAACACCTTTGCGCGGATATGTCACTGTTTTCCGAGTAAACGGTAGTTTTTTCAGAGCGAACGGTAGATTACTGCCCAAAAATTAACTAAGGAAGAGGCTAAATATTATGAAGATAGCAATTTGTGATGACAAACCGCTCCTCCACAACGACCTTAAGAAATGTCTTGAAAAATATGCGAAGGACCGTCGTCTCGTATTTGTATACGATGATTTCACCAACGGTTCGGATCTTCTTGCAAGCAGGATCGAATACGATATTATTTTCATGGATTACCAGATGGACGGTCCCGACGGACTTGAGACCTGCCGCAGACTAAGGAAGAAAAACAGCGATGCCGCAATAATATTTCTTACGGGCTTTCCGCACATAGTCTTCGATGCTTTCGAGGTAAATACGTATCGTTTTCTTGTAAAGCCGATAGACATGGAAAAACTGTCTTCCGCTATGGACGACTATCTTGCTGATCACGATGATGACAAGTTCATCATAATAAAAACCGATGACAATAACCGACGTATCAGGATAGACGATATAATCTATGCTGAGGCATCGGATAAATACTGCTGCATCAGAACGGCAGACGAGAACATACTTTTCAAAAAGACTCTTTCCGAGTTTGAAAAACTGCTTCCTCAGGACAGGTTTTTCCGTACTCATCGTACCTATCTTGTGGGATTCCGCCATATAGTCTCGCACACTTCGGCAGACATTCTCTTCGACAACAAGGAAAAAGCACTTATAAGCAAGCTGAAGTACGGTGCTTTCAAGAAAGCATTTGTTGATTACGTAAAGAGATTCAATTTTGCAGGAAGGTGACGGGTATGCTTTACGCTTTATATTTCTTTTCATCAGTAGTGCTATCTTTTTTCACCGTGAGACTGATGGGAAAGGTACTCGGATACGAGGTGACAAAGAACAGATTTCTGTTTTGGTTCTGTATGGCTGCGATAGCAGGAGATTCACTGCTTCTGACGCTTCCAGCCGAACTTTTCTATGTTCCCGTAAGAATGGTGATACTGCTTGTGGTAATGCTGCTGAACAGTCTTGTATACTCACTGCTGTTCCGTAAATTCGAGCTGAAAATGCTCTATCTCAGCCTTCTGACCTTCGTGACAAATGCGAACTATACCACGATATTGCAGATGTTCATAAGCGAGAGGATATACTACAAGATAGTGGCATGTTATCTTGAAACGGCAGTTATAATACTCCTTCTTGTGCTCATCAGAAAGAAAAAGAAATACGGAGTTATAATAACCGAAAGCATAAATCTGATACCCCGTCGGCTTTATGTGGTGATACTTATTTTCCTCTATCTTATGAGTCTTTACGAGTATATCTCGATAAGGACCGATTTCGTACACTTTGCAAGGTTCCTGATATTCCCCGTGGTAGTGACGATATTCTACATAACCGTAAGGATAATGCAGATAAGTATAGCCGAGCGTGAACACGAACAGATATCCGCACTTTTGTCTATGCAGCTTGAAAATCAGGTGGAATACTACAGGAAGATAAACGAGATATACAACGAATTCAGGAGCTTCCGACACGATTTCGGCAATCATATGATATGCCTTAGAAGTCTCATAGCAGATGAAAAGAATGAAGAAGCGCTTGATTATCTTGCTGAAATGGCAACTCTCAGTCGTCCCACGAAGGAGAATTTCGACACGGGAAACATCATAGTTGATGCACTTCTTGATGACAAGAACGAAAAAGCGAATCAGTACAATACACATATCGAGTTTTCGGGATTTGTGCCGACAATGGGCATAACGAATGCGGACCTCTGCACCATTATATCGAATGCAGTTGATAATGCGATAGAAGCCTGTGCAAAGGACGAGGAAAACAGTGAAAAGACCATAAACATCGAATCAGATTTCAGATGCGGATACTTCTTTTTCAGAGTAGTTAATCCCATGTTTGAGAAGGTAGAGATAAAGAGCAGAGGACGGATAGAGTCCTCAAAGAAGGACAAATCGCTTCACGGATACGGACTTGCAAATATAATGAAAACCGCTGACAAATACAGCGGCAAAGCGGATATAAGTGCAGAAAACAGCGTATTTACGCTGTATATAGAGCTGATGCTTGACCAATCGAGAAAATAAAAAAAGATAGAAATTTCCCCGGAAAAGGACATTTCACTCCCGAAACCTGTCCGTTCACTCCCTTATTGTTGAGATGATCGGAAATGCAAAGTATAATAATAACAACACCGCAGGAAGAACAGAACTGCTGAAAACACAAATGAGAGACGTCAGACTCTTATCCTTGAATACATGTGCAAATTCATGGTGTCCTATTATACTGAACTTTCAACGATCCCTATATGAAGTTTCGAGTCTGTTATGTGTTTTGAATTAAGCAGTGATGTTCTTCCGGGCGGGGTATTAAAAATGCTCTTTCGGGTACAGAAAGGATGACCTTACGGGCAGGATCAAGGGGCAGGGAAATATGCAGATAGTGGAACATCGCTCTCTGTTTTTTTGCAACCTTATTTCGTATAAAACTCATCTTGAAAGGGAAAAGCTTCCCGAATTCGCTGAACATGTAAAGAGGAATATAAGCCGTCTCGGAGTTGAGGCATCGGATAACATGCTTTTTACGGTAAAAAGCGGCGAATTCAGAAATATAGAGGTTCTTATACCGATAAGCGAAGAGCTGAAAAGCTGTAATGAATACAGTTTCAAGCCTGTATTCCGACTTATCAACGCAGTGTGTATACGTCATGAGGGAACTTTCGGCAGTATAGAGGAGACACTCGGTACTCTATTTGATTATATAAACAGCAGAGCATATGAACCGATAACAGCACCGTACTACAGTATAGTAAGACTCGGTACAGAGTGTATAATAGATATTTATGTAGGCACTAATTACAATATTCTTTAAACCAAGCGATCTTCTAACTATTTCCATCATTATTCTTTTCCTGTATGTGGGCGGCTAAATCAGCCGCCCTGTACTGTTTTATGAATGTTTATCGGGGGAAACCTTTCTGAGGAAAGGTTCTCCCCCAAGCCCCCTTCCAAAGACTTTCTGCCCCAAATTTTGAGCCTTACAGGGTACTCTCTCATAGTATTACTAAAACGGTAGTTTACATGAGTACCCTGTAAGGCTCAAAATTTAAAGTAAAGGCTTTAAAAAGAAATTGAGGGAAACTTTTTTCAGAAGAGTTTCCCTCAATAATATACATAAAACTATTATATAAATATTCGTTAAGTATCGCTATTTCTTGCAGCCATTGCAGTCAGAACAGTTACCGCAACAGCTGCCTTTTTTCTTCTGACGTATACAGCTTACGACTGCAAGGATGAACGCCGCGGCAATAACGGCAATGAGAATAATATCGATAAGGTTCATCATTTCACTCCTATCAGGATAAGCACGGCACGGATTATAAGTGCAGCGACCCATGCGATAACGCACTGCCATACAACAACGGTAGCTGCCCATTTGATACCGAGCTCACGCTTTATGGAAGCAACTGCTGCAACACATGGAGTATAGAGCAGTGAGAATACAAGGAGCGAAGCAGCCGAGAGTGAAGTCATAGCGGAAGCAACTCCGCCGCCGTAGAGTATCTCAAGGGTTGATACAACGCTTTCCTTAGCCATGAATCCGCTTACGAGAGATACGAGTATCCTCCAGTCGCCGAGACCTATCGGTTTCATTACAGGCGAGAAAATACCTGCGGCTTTAGCGAGTATGCTGTCCTCTGCGTTATCCACCATGTGAAGGTTGATATCGAAGCTCTGTAAGAACCACACAACGATAGTAGCAATTAGGATGACCGAGAATGCCCTTTGCAGGAAGTCCTTAGCCTTTTCCCAGAGAAGCTGTGTAACGTTGCGGAGTCCGGGAAGACGGTAATTCGGAAGTTCCATTACGAAGGGAACTGCCTCTCCGCGGAACAGAGTACCTTTATAAAGGTAAGCGGCAAGTATGCCGATTATTATGCCGAGAAGGTAGAGTCCGACCATTATAAGTCCGCCTCGTTTCGGGAAGAAAGCGCTTACAAAGAAGGCGTATATTGGAAGCTTTGCTGTACAGCTCATGAAAGGGGTAAGGAGTATAGTCATTTTTCTGTCGCGCTCACTGGGGAGAGTTCTTGTAGCCATGACCGCAGGTACAGAGCATCCGAATCCGATGAGCATAGGAACTATACTTCTGCCCGAGAGACCTATTTTTCTCAGGAGCTTGTCCATAAAGAAAGCAACTCTTGCTATGTAACCGCTGTCTTCGAGCAGAGAAAGGAACAGGAACAGTGTAACTATAACAGGCAGGAAACTCAGAACACTTCCCACACCTGCGAAAATACCGTCAATAATGAGGCTGTGTATCGCATCATTTGCGTTTGCGGCAGTAAGAGCGGAATCCGTCAGCTCGGTGAGTTTTTCGACACCTGTTTCAAGAAGTCCCTGAAGCCATGCACCGATAACGTTGAACGTAAGCCAGAATACCAGCGCCATTATACCGATGAAAGCGGGTATAGCCGTATATTTACCCGTAAGGAAGGTGTCTATCATGCGGCTTCGTATATGTTCCTTGCTCTCCGAGGGCTTTGTGACGGATTTTTCGCACAGCTGTTGAATAAAGCTGAACCTCATGTCAGCGATCGAAGCGCTTCTGTCGAGACCTCTTTCCTTTTCCATCTGCTGAGTTATATGCTCTAATGCTTCTTCCTCGTTTTTATCGAGTTTAAGCTGAGTAAGTATCAGCGGATCTCCTTCGACTACCTTGCTTGCGGCGAACCTCAGCGGCAATCCTGCTTTTTCGGCATGATCCTCTATAAGGTGCTCAACACCGTGCAGGCATCTGTGAACTGCACCGCCGTTCTGTGTCTTTCCGCAGAAGTCACGGAATACGGGACGTTCCTGATAGTAAGCAACATGTATTGCGTGTTCGACAAGTTCCTCTATACCTTCGTTCTTGGCGGCAGATATGGGAACTACAGGTACTCCAAGCAGGTTTTCCATAGCGTTTACGTCAATGCCTCCGCCGTTGGCAGAAAGCTCGTCCATCATATTAAGTGCAACGACCATAGGAATGTTCATTTCCAGAAGCTGCATGGTAAGGTACAGGTTACGCTCGATATTTGTAACATCCACAATATTGATAATAGCATGTGGTTTTTCGTCCAGTACGAAATTACGTGAAACTATCTCCTCGCTGCTGTACGGTGACATGGAGTAGATACCGGGAAGGTCCGTAATAAGGGTATCTTCATGACCTTTTATAGCGCCGTCCTTCCTGTCCACCGTAACTCCGGGGAAGTTTCCTACATGCTGTTTTGAACCTGTAAGGCGGTTGAAAAGTGTAGTTTTTCCGCTGTTCTGATTTCCTACCAGAGCGAATTTCATTACAGTACCCTCGGGAAGAGGATCACCGCTGCCCTTTGGGTGAAATTTACCGCCTTCACCGAGTCCCGGGTGGTCTATGAACTTCTTGTGTGCCTTTTTGAGTTCCTTATCATCGGTCTCATCGGTGGGACAGACTTCTATCTTTTCCGCATCCGCAAGCCGCAGTGTAAGCTCATAGCCATGAAGTCTCAGTTCTATCGGATCTCCCATCGGAGCGTATTTTACTATTTTTATGGTCGTGCCGGGGATTATTCCCATATCAAGGAAATGCTGCCTCAATGCACCGTCTCCGCCTATTTTCTCAACACGGACGGTCTTGCCGATCTCCGTTTCTCTTAGTGTTTCCATAATTCTCTCCCATCCACTTTATTAACTGTCTGTTATTTTAGCATATTATACGTATGATGTCAATGATGCGAACACTTTATGGTTCACATATGGATAAATGAAGCGTTACTGATAAAAAATGACGCCCCACTAATAAAGTGAGGCGTTGATCTGTATGCGCAGAATCTGCGCTGGAGCTTGTGACGGGACTCGAACCTGCGACCTGCTCATTACGAATGAGCTGCACTACCAACTGTGCTACACAAGCATATTTAATTTTTGAATTTTGTAAGGTGCTGCACGCTTGTCGCTTTATAATCAGTCCGAGACCTGCTCATTGTCGGTCAGAAATAAGTCGCACTGTTTCGCTGACGCTTGCATTGCTCCATATTTCATCCCTTCGCAAACTCCCTTCATCTGCCGCTGGCAGCGGTCGTTTGCTCAGCAAATTCGCTGCACGGGGAGCTGTGCTGCACAAGTGCATAAATAATTATACATCAAAACGGGATAAAAGTCAATAGCAGTGAGACAAAAAAGTACAGGGCGGAGGATATCCGCCCTGTGAGGTATTCGTTATTTTCAGCTTTATTTCACGCTCTTTACTTTACGAGCAGACGTCTGAGGGCAGCAAGGTCGAAAGCATCAAGAGTCTTATCCTCGCATACGTCAGCATTCTGCCAGCGCTGAAGCTCAGTCTCAGGGACATTCATGAGCCACTTCTGAAGGAGTACGGCATCAGCGATATCGAGTTTTCCGTCGCAGTTAGCATCACCCTTTACGGTAGAGAGGTTCTTGACGGTGATAGCGCCGCCTGTAGCCTTTACCTTATATTGTTTACCGTTTACAGCAGCGAAGCTTTCGATGAAAGTAACGGGGTATTTTCCGGGTTCTGTGTCCTCGGGGATAGTGAGGTATATTGAGAAGAGCTTACCTGTTCTGTTGTTGGATTTACCTGAATCGTCGAATGTAACTGTACCTGTTTTCTGATTAAGTGTAGCAACATTGCTTGTTGTGAGAGCTGCGGGACCGCTTATCGTATAAGCACCGTTCGGAACGGCAGATTCCTTTCGGATAGTGAAGCGCGGATCGAATTTCATCTGAACCGAAGCAACATCATATCCGGGGTTATCGTTGACGAAAACCGAGTAGCAGATAGTTTCACCAGGAACAGCAGTTATATTCTCGGCGGACATAGTAACCTCGGGTTCATCACCTTTAACTCTTATCCAGCCGTGACGGGATTCGATATCTCCAAAATCGCTCTTTGAATTACTATATTTTGAAGTTAGGATAACAGGGTAATATCCCGGCTTTGCGTCCTCGGGAATAGTGAACCACAGCTTCATAAAATCATACGAGCCTGAAGGCATCTTTGAATCTTTTAAACTTATACCTATAGAGGCGATACCCTCGTCGTCATTAATCGAACGTGTTATCGAGTAATCTTTAATATCCTTGAAGAACGACACATCAGGAAGATCATCATGGCCCTTTACGGTTTTGAGTTTAAGTGCATTATCGTAATCAAGCTGAACTCCTATGCCATATACTTCAGGAGGATTGATTGCCTTTATATTGTATTCAACAGTTTCGCCCGGTGTGCCGTAAATACGGTCGCCCGATATCAGCTGCTCAGGAGGGGTTACTTCGCTGAATACTTTGACTGCACCGTTTTTAGGAGTAACAGCGAAAGAATCGGAAGATTGTCCGAAGAGATCGGTCTCAGAGAAAGTGATGTTGTATTTTCCCACAACGGCGTTTTCGGGTACGATGAAATAGAGATCGAGTATCTTGCCGTCTTTAAGGGAAGTGTTGATTTTGTCTGAGGTAAATATAACGATGTGGTCCTCCTGGTTTACTTCAAACGTACCGTTGGTTATTCCTGTATTGCCGTAGGTAACATATGGATCATCCGAACCGAAGCTTGTTGTAGCAAGCTGGAGGGGCTGGTCGTAGGTTATAGAAAAAGCGAGTCTGTTTGATTTGGGGACATTTGAAGTGTTTGAAAGATTGATAGGGAACGAGATGATGTTACCTGCTCCGGCGTTGATCTCAGTTGCACTGATAGTGGCTGAGTCTGCTGCAGCGGCGCAGATGCTGCCTGAAGCGGGTAAAATACCTGAACAAAGCAGTATGACAGACAATGCCGAAGCAATAATTCCTTTGATTTTCATAAATACTCTCCTTTATTTTTTTTCTGTATGGTAAATAATACCGTGTTAATTCTAACATAGTTACACATTACAGTCAACAGAGTTGCCGTTAGTTATATGTAAAGAAAGTGTGAATTGATATTTATTTGCGTCATATCCTGTCCATGCCGGACATATCATTTATCAGTATAACTGAAAGGATGATACCAATGGGAATAACGGAAAAAGAAGCGGAAAAACGGCTTAAAGAAGAGGGAGAGAACGTCCTTTCCGAGAACCGCAGGAACGGTGCGGCGAAGATATTTTTAGGTCAGTTCAGGGATGTAATGGTGATGATACTGCTGGGAGCTACAGTCATATCCGTCCTTTTGGGAGAAATATCGGACGCAGTGACCATAATCCTCATAGTATTGCTAAATGCGGTGCTTGGATTCGTTCAGGAATACAGGACCGAGAACACTCTTGAAGCTCTGCGCTCCATGACTGCGCCCACAGCGAAGTGCTACCGTGACGGAAAGCTTGCTGAGATACCTGCCGCCCGACTGGTAAGGGAGGACGTTATCGAGCTTGAAGCGGGAGACAGAGTGCCTGCGGACTGTGTACTTCTCAGGGCGGCGGGACTTTATGCGGACGAATCCATACTCACAGGCGAATCCGAGGCAGTACGCAAGGCGGTGGGAGATACCGACGATACGGATAATTCGCTGAACAAGGAGAACATAGTCTACTGCGGAACATCAGTGACAAAGGGAAGCTGTACAGCACGAGTCATAGCTACGGGCAAATCGGCGCAGATGGGCAGGATATCGGAGCTTCTTAAGGATATCGGCAATGAACAGACTCCGCTCCAGAAGCGCCTTGCGGAGCTTGGCAAGGCGGTTGCTGTCATATGCCTTGCAGTATGTGCGGCGGTATTCCTTGCAGGAGTTCTCAGAGGAGAGGATGTTTTCGACATGCTCATGACAGGCATAACCATAGCCATTGCCGCTATACCCGAGGGACTTCCCGCAACAGTTACCATATCCCTTGCTCTTGCCGTAAGCCGAATGATGAAACATAAGGCACTTGTGAACAGACTTCACAGCGTCGAGACTCTCGGCTGCACTTCGGTGATATGTTCGGATAAGACAGGCACGATAACCGAGAACAGAATGACAGTTACCGAGCTTGCAACTGCGGATGAAGATTTCACATTCAGCGGAATGGGCTACCGAATGGAAGGAAAGGTATCAAAGGGCGGAGCTTCAGCGGATATCGGTTCGGAGCCTGCACTTGCGGAGGCACTGAGGTGCGGCTCTTTGTGTACGACCGCATCCATAGAGCCTGAGAAATCGGCATTGTTCCGCAGTTCGGGACGGAGCTGGAAGGTAACGGGAGATCCTACGGAAGCGGCGCTTCTTATTGCCGCAGCAAAGGGCGGACTCACTCCCTCAGCAGTATCATCGGAATACCGAAAACTTGATGAACTGCCCTTCGACAGCGACTACCGCTTCATGGCGGTACACTGCTCCGCAGGTTCAGAACGCATGACCTATTATAAGGGCGCAGGTGAGGTGATTCTTCCGCGTTGCAGGATGTATATGGACAGCAAGGGCAGTATCATCCCCATGACCTCCGCAGTGCGAAGCCGTATAGAACGAAAAATGAATGATATGTCCGGAAGGGCGCTGAGGGTACTTGTGCTTGCCTTCCGCAAGTCGGCGGACTTCGTTCCCTACAGCAGTGAGCTTGTATTTCTCGGTATCGCAGGAATGTACGATCCGCCACGTGAGGAGGCTAAAACTGCTATCCGCAAATGTGCCGCTGCATCAGTACGGACTGTCATGATAACAGGCGACCACAAAAATACCGCCGTAGCAGTTGCAAAAAAGGCTGGTCTGCTGAGAGGCGGTCTTGCAATGACAGGTGCGGAACTTGACAGGCTGTCCGACGATGAACTGGACAGGTGCATAAACAAATACACGGTATTCGCAAGGGTAGAGCCGATACACAAACTGCGTATCGTGCGAAGCTTCAGGCGGCTTGGTGAGATAGTCACCATGACAGGGGACGGCGTTAATGATGCCCCTGCGGTCAAGGAAGCCGATGTAGGCGTAGCAATGGGCGTTACAGGTACGGACGTAACGAAGCAGGCGGCGGATGTGATACTCCTTGATGACAACCTTGCGACGCTTGTTGGAGCAGTTGAACAGGGACGCTGTGTTTACGCCAATATAAGGCGGTTCGTGAGGTATCTTCTCTCCTGCAACATAGGCGAGGTCCTGACGATGTTCCTGGGGATACTTCTCGGTATGCCTGTAGTGCTGCTGCCTGTACAGCTTCTTCTGGTGAATCTGGTCACGGACGGTCTTCCTGCGGTGGCGCTTGGAATGGAACCGCCCGAGAAAAACGTTATGAGCAGACCGCCGAGACGTTCCGACGAGGGCTTCTTTGCAGGCGGACTGATGTGGAAGATAGTCATTCGGGGAATACTCATCGGACTGTCTGCACTTGCTTCATTTGCCGCAGTTATGCGGATGAGCGGTTCGGTGGATTCGGGCAGGACTGCCGCACTCATCACCCTTGTTATGTCCCAGCTGATACACGTTTTCGAGTGCAAATCCGAAGAACATTCACTGTTCGGCATAGACCTTTTCAGCAATATGAAGCTTGTATTCTCGGTGCTGATTTCATTTGCGGTACTTGCCGCCGCAGTCGCTGTTCCGCAGCTTCAGACGGTATTCGGCACAGTTGATCTTTCCTCGCAGCAGATGCTCACGGCGCTTGCATTCAGCGCAGCCGTACCGATAATAAGCAGCATATCGGGACTGCTGTTTTTGTCCCCGAAGCGTGACGAGTAAACTGGGAGACTTATGCATAAGATGTATGTATACTTATCGGGGCAATCTTTTGATAAGAGGTCTCTCTGAGTTCTTTTCTGAGCCTTTTACTTTAAATTTTCAGCCTTGCATGGCGCTCTTGTAAAACTACTGTTTTAGTAATACTATGAGTAAGTGCCATGCAAGGCTGAAAATTTGGGGCAGAAAGTCTTTGGAAAGGGGTTCGGGGGAGAACCTTTCCTCAGAAAGGTTTCCCCCGGATAAATACGCATATATTTTCTGTATAAGTGTCCCTATTGCACTTTGTCTCAGAGTGACATGATGTATATCTGACAAGGGTTATCCTCTCCCCACAATTCCTTTATGACCTCCAGTTCCTTGAATCCGCATGAGAGATAGAAGAGATTAGTTCTGTCGTAGTCCTCATACACTCCCATCTGAACTGTCTTGACCTGCATGAAGGAGAAACCTTCTTCCTTTGCTATTTTTTTAGCTTCTTCAAAGAGTTCTCTTCCGAGTCCCTTTCGGTGGTATTCCTTGAGAACTCCCATAACTGCAAGCTCAACAGTTGCATTTCCTGTCCTTTTAAGGCAGAGAAAACCGACGTATTCCCCGTCCTCTTCAGCGGCAAGGAATATCTGCTCTGCGCTTTCGGCAATATACTTTTCTCTGCTCTCATCAACTTCAAACCAGTCACGGAGCGCTTCAAGTACTTTTCTTGCAATTGTTCGTTTGGTATCTGCATCTTTGATAAGTTTGATCATAATTATCTCCTTTAAATCTGATATATTCTTTTTGCGTTGTCATAAAAAATTTTCTGTTTGGTCTCAGGTGCAAGGTCCAGACTTCCGATAAACCTGATATGCTCCTTCATACTGCATCCGAAGCTGTCAGAGCCAAATATAACACGATCCGGCACTTTTTCTATAAGTGTCATTACGCTGTCTGCTATATCGTTCTGTGTATCTGCATCATCAGCAACGGACGAAAGGTCGAAGAACATATTGGGATACTTGATAAGCTTCATGCATTTCTGTATATGCGGATACCAGCAGTGACAGCATACAAGCTTCAGCTCAGGGTATTTTCCAAGCACTTTCTCCGCAAGGTCAGCATTTCCGTACTGTGCATCATCCCAGCCGGAATGGAAAAGTACAGGTACATTGTACCTTAAAGCGGTTTCATAGACCTCACTCAGTCTCTCATCATCAAGATAGAATTTCTCGTGCCCTGTATACAGTTTTATTCCGACGATCTGTCTGCGGTCAAGATATCCATTCAGCTTTGAAAGGCTTTCTCTGAAGGAAACATCCGGACTGATACCGCCTGCAACCAGAACACGCTGCTCTTCGGTAACAGGAAAAAGATCTGTAAGCTCATCCGTCGAACCTATCTCGCTTTCCGGCCATGAATCTGCAATAACAATGCATTTATCAACGTGATTCTCATTCATCTCTGCAAGCAGTTTCTCTTTCTTTTCCTGAAGAGTGCGGAATTTCTCTCCTACAGGAAGGTGTAAATGTGCATCTATTATCAATATCCGATCTCCTTAATATAATTTACCATGTATGTAAGAAGAAAAGCCGCAGTGCTCATGAGTACTGCGGCTTTGATAGTCTGTGCAATATCATTCATCGATTATCTTCTTGTAGTTTGCTTCCTCTTCCTGTTCCTTTTCGAGCTTTTCGGCTTCCTTGACGGCTGCAGAAGCACCCTTTCTGCCTCTTGCCATAAGAACTATAGCAAAAACTATAGCTGCGATAACAAGACCTGCCGCAACTATCAGGAAAGCGGTCTTTTTAAGGTCCTTGTCAACGGAATCGCTGCTTATCTTATTGGAAAAAGCATATCTTGCGCCTGCCGTATTGGAGAAAACGCTCATTTTGAAGTTGTTGTTGAGCTCATACTGACCTTCCTGGCTGATATTATAGCCGAAAGCATTTTCGTCTATCTTAGTAACGCTTCTCGGAACAGCAATACTGTTCAATGAAGTACATCCCACGAAAGCGCCGTTTCCGACGGTTTCAAGTCCCTCGTTAAGTGTAACGCGGTTCAGCTTCGGACAGTTGAAGAAGGCACCCTCGCCTATTTCCTTAAGTGTAGTGGGGAACTCGACTGTTTCAAGCTCAAGGCAGTATTTGAAGGCTATCGGAGCGATAGTATTGAGTCCCTCTGAGAAATCTATCTTCTTGAGACCTCCGCAGTAGCCGAAGGCGTCGTCACCGATAGTAACAACGGAAGAAGGAATGAAAAGGTTCTCAATATTTTCGCAGAGTGAGAAAGCGCCCGGTTCGATAGAAGTTACGGTATTATCGATGTAAACATCGCCCGTAAGCTTGGTTGAAGCACGGTATATCTTTGTTTTTCCGCTGTCAGTCAGCATACCGTCGGCAAAGTTATAACCGCTGCATTTTGAAGCATCGATATTGTCAATGGACTCGCAGTCTGCAAAGGCCATAGTGCCAAAGTTGCTGAGTGAAGCGGGGAGGGTAACATCCGCAAGAGCAGCGCATCCATAGAAAGCGTAGTTGCCTATAGAGGTCACGCTGTCGGGGATATCCACCGATTCAAGGGAAGTACAGCTTATGAAAGCGCCTTCGGGTATTTCTGTAAGCTTATCGGGAAGAGTTATCTTGCTGAGTGAAGTACAGCCGGCAAAAGCGCTTGTACCTATCTTTTTTACCGACATCGGTATTTTCAGTTCGGTTATTTTGGTACATTCCGTAAAAGCGTTGTCAGCAATAGCGGTAATGGTATAGCCGTTTCTTTCCTGCGGAACTTCCGTAACAATGGCACCGGTCTCGCAGTGAGTAAGGATGTACGAACCGTTTTCGAGTTCGTAAGTAAAAGTACCGTCGGTAAGCTCTTCCTGTGGATTGAGCATAGTATCGTCCACAGCTGAAGCGGCTGAGGGAACAGCACTGAGGATGATGAATCCTGCCGCAGCGGCAGATAACAGCTTATTCAGCTTCATTCTTTTTGACCTCCTCTGCTTCTTCGCGCTTCTTTTTTATTTTCTCATTTGTAGCTTTAACAAGCTCGTCGTGTTTTTTCTGAGCTTTTTTTCTGCTGATGCTCTTGCCTGTTATAACGCCGATAACTGCCATTAAAGCGGCAGCAGCGAGACCTGCGATGCCGTAAAGGAAGCCTTTGGCAACATTCTTGCTTCCTATGGGGATGGTGTTTGTAACAGTTTCTATATTGTTTGCCTCTGCGTAGTTATAACCGAGAGTATTCTCGTCGGCGTAGATCTTGAATCCGTCAACAAGCCTGTCGGTAGAAGGCAGTTTCTCTTCCTCTTCGCCGAGAAGAGTGTCAAGAGCGGACTGCTGAGCTTTTTCAGCCTGTTTTTCCTGTATTTCGGCAGCAGCCTCCTCATCGAAGCAGTAACCGAAAGCACATTCTCCGAGAGTTTCAAGCTTGTTGTAAAGGCGGATTCTTTTAAGTGAAGGGCAGTCATAGAATGCATCAGCACCAACTGCAACGAGGTCCTTCGAGAACTTCACGTTGGAAAGTGAAGTACATCCCTCGAAAGCGTATGTACCGATATTCGTAACCGTTGAAATGTCGGCAGACTCTAAGTAAGGGTTATTGCAGAAAGCGGATTTGCCGATTTTTTTCACTGTTTTCGGTGCAGTGAAATCGGTCTGCCACTTAGCCATAGGATAGGCGATGAGCTCCGATTTATCGGCATTGTAGAGAACGCCGTTTTCCGAGCTGTAAGCGGTATTTCCTGCGGCAACGTTTATTTCTTCAAGACCTGTACAGTATATGAAAGGTTCTTCACCCTCGATAGTTGTACAGCTTGCAGGGAGGTTCAGTACGATAAGAGTTTCTTTGAAAGCCGTGTCGCCGATAGTTGTGACAGTCTCGGGGAGAGTTATCTCTGAGCAGTCACAGGTAAGGAAAGCGCCCTTGTATATTTTTGTAAGTTCATAGCCGTCTATTTCGGAAGGAACGTTCACATCGTATGCAGTTGAAGAGCAGAATACAAGGGTAGCCTTGCCGTCCTCTACCATATACTCATAGTCACCTGATAATTTGGTATCAAGCGAGAGGTATTCCTTTCTTGCTTCGGCGTATTGAGTGCTTACGAACTCGAAATTATTTTTATAGTCGTATTCCTCATCTGTATCGGTACAATATTTCTGTGCAGCGGAATTTTCATCGCCGATAACAACGAAGCCGCTTACAGCGTTTTCATTATCATCATATCCGAGGGCGGAATAGCCTATTGACTCGACGGATGAAGGAACGGTTATCTCCTTCAGACCTGTTGCCATGAAAGCGCTCTGACCGATATCTATAAGGTGCTGAGGAAGCTCTATCTCGGTGAGAGCCTTACACATGTAGAACGAACCAAGACCGATAGAAAGGCAGTTCTCATAGAATTTCACTTCCGAGAGAGAAGTACACTCGAAGAAAGCGAGGTCCTCGATGAAGGAGATCTTTGTACCCGACATATCGATGCTTTTGAGTGCGCTGCATCCTGCGAAGGTATGGTGTCCCATTTCCTCGGCGGAGGAAGGGAGCTTTATCTCTGTAAGTGAGGCATTGTTGTAGAATGCGGCAACTCCGAGGTTAAGCACGCCTTCGGGGACTGTATATGAAGTTCCCTGTTTTTTTGGCGGATACATAACGAGCTTTGACATATCCTTTGTAAAGAGTACGCCGTCCTTAAGTGTGTAGTAATCGCTTTCCCCGTCTATTTTTATTTCTTTCAGCTCTGCACATCTTGCAAAAGGATTTTCCGCATATATATACTCAACGGAAGAAGGTATGGTTATGGTCTCTGCGGGAGACTCTCCGAAAGCGCCTGCGCCGAGCTCCGTAACCTTTTTGCCGTCTATCTCATCAGGTATAACGAGTTCCGCTGAGGTATCGGAGCAGTCCTCGATACAGGCGTTTCCCTCTGTAGTGAGGCTATAGGTAAAGCTGCCCGAGGTCTTTGTTTCCGACTCGACTGCCTCGGTCTCGTCCTCTATCGCATAGAGACCTTCAGGTTCTTCTGCGAAAGAGACTGCGGGAGCGTATGCCCCCATGCAGAGCAGCAGGCTCATAGCAAAGGCTGCTGTCTTGTTTATATACTTCATTACATTCCCTCTCTCCGATCAGGCTGCATGTATGGTATCACATATCATGTCGGCTGAATCACGCAGACTGACCCATTTTTACTTTCATCATTATACCACAATAATTAACTCAATGCAACGGATTTCACACAGTTTTCGGATTTCACACAGTTTTTTCAGTATCTGTATGCTTGCTGTGGAGTTTTTATATAGAAACAGGCTCCCGAATAATCGGGAGCCCTTTCGTATGTGCATATTATATTTTATAGTAAGAAGTAATTATTCAGTCCACGGAAGCTGAAGGATCCTGCGCTGAATAGCTGTAACATCGGCATTTGTTATAGATCTGTCTCCGTTTACATCTGCACGTGTGAAGAGATCCATATTTGAAGCCTTGTCAATGCCGCCCTTTCTGATATAATCATCAAGAACGAGTACATCTACCATGCTGAGTTTGCCGTCAAGATTGATATCGCCTACTTCTTTCTTGAAGCGCTCTCTTGCCGCTCTTGATCTGTCGTATTTGCCCATATCCTTATCAGCGTACTTCTTAATTATAAGAGAATCAACGTAAGTGATAGTTCCGTCACCGTTAACATCAGCTGTTGCGAGATTGATCTCGTGTCTCTTTGCCGGCTCAGGATCGATGCCCTTGGAATAATTTGCAACAAGTGTTGCATCCTTGTCATTTGTATAGCCGTCCTGGTTTGCGTCACCGGGGATATATCCGCCTGTAACAGAAACATAGTATGCGTTTGCTGAGATTGTGTTCATCATCATAGGAACAGCGCAAAGAACTGCTGCTGCGATAGTTGCTGTAACTTTTTTAAAATTCTTCATTTTGATCATTATCCTTTATATTATTTTTATCCATTAATTAATCCCGAGCTGCGCAACTCTGTTATTTATTATAACATATCTCACAAGATATTTTTCATTTGTTGCGTAAGACCAACCACTATCTATGTATAAAAATTTACTTGATAAAATTGTATATATTCCATATTTAAGGATATTATTTTAAGTTTGCATATAAAAACATTTATCACAATCCGGCTGAAAGGCGCGGTATCGGTCAACTGTTTGTATACAAAAAGGACCGCAGAATCCTGCGGTCCCTATATTTAACTTATTGCTCTTTGAGGATCATTTTTTATCTTTTTGTACCAGGTTGGCTATTCCGATAAAGAAATCGACAGCTGCAAGTCCGATATATATAACAAAGCGTTTTGACACTATTGCCGATATCAGAAAGAGTATACCTGCACATATCCAAATAATTCCTATAGTGCGCTTACTCATTGCAATGCACCGTCCTTATTTTTCGAGAGTGCCGTGTGAGAGTGATTTGAGGTAAGCGTTTATGAAGCCGTCGATATCGCCGTCCATAACAGCCTGGATGTTACCGTTTTCAAAGCCTGTACGAGTGTCCTTTACAAGGGTATACGGCATGAACACGTATGAACGTATCTGTGAGCCCCATGCGATCTGGTTCTGAACGCCCTTGATATCCTCGATCTTTTCGAGGTGCTCTCTCTCCTTGATCTCAACGAGCTTTGAGCGGAGCATCTTCATAGCGTAGTCCTTGTTCTGATACTGGCTTCGCTGAGTCTGGCAGGAAACAACGATACCTGTGGGCTTATGGATAAGACGTACAGCAGAGCTGGTCTTGTTTACCTTCTGACCGCCTGCGCCGCTTGAACGGTAAACTTCCATTTCAATATCCTCGGGACGGATATCAACTTCGATAGAATCGTCGAGTTCGGGCATAACTTCGAGGGCAGCAAAGGAAGTATGTCTGCGTCCCTGAGCATCGAAAGGAGACACACGGACAAGTCTGTGAACGCCTGATTCTGACTTCATATAGCCGTAAGCGTTTTCGCCTTCGATGAGGATAGAAGCGGACTTAAGACCTGCTTCATCGCCGTCGAGGTAATCAAGGAGCTCAACCTTGAATTCGTGGCGCTCAGCCCAGCGGTTGTACATACGGTAAAGCATTTCAGCCCAGTCCTGAGCCTCTGTTCCGCCTGCGCCCGCATGGAATGTAAGGATAGCGTTAGCGTTGTCATACTCGCCGTTAAGGAGAGTTGAAAGCTTTTCGTCCTCAAGCTTGTTCTTGAAAGCCTCAGCTTCGGACTTTATTTCCTCAATGTCGCTTTCGTCATCAGCCTCGATAGAAAGTTCGATGAGTGTAATAAGGTCCTCAAGGCTGTCGTTGAGCTTGTTGAACTTTTCGATCTTACGTTCGAGGGACTTCTGTTCCTTCAGCACGTTCTGGGAATTTTCAAGATCGTCCCAGAAGCCGTCCTTAGCGGTCTCTTCGCCGAGTTCCTCGACTCTTTTCTTGGCATTTTCTATATTCAGAACATCCGCAAGCTCTTTCATTTCCTTGCGGTAGCCGACCATCTCTACTCTGAGTTCGTCCAGAATAATCATAATATCATTTCCTCTCTTTCGGATAAACGGAGCTTAGCGCGTATCGGACCTCCCGAAATACGCAATACAAATACATTATAACACATAACAAATAAAAAAGCAATGGGTAAACAGCAATTTTCCTCATTTGCGGACTTGTCGGACAGAAGGACAGTGAAATGCTGACGTGGAAAAAAGTAAAAAAACAAACACTATCCTCGTTGTAATAGAAACTGCCGAAGGGAGAATAATAAAACATTTTTCACTATATACCCTCGGGAAACTCCGAATTATTTTACGAATCCTTATAAAACTCCTCCGAAGTTCTGACAGTTTTCAACAATCTTGTGTTGAATCGAGTTGAGAAGATGTACGGATTTAACAAAATTTATTTTTTGTCAAATTCATGAATGACAATTTGAAAGAATGGTGATATAATAGTTATATACATCAGATTTTACAATCTGTATGTAAGAAAGAGAACAAAGAACAAAAAACAAGGAGGCATATTTATGAAAAACAAAAAAACAATGAAGCAAGCCGCTGCACTCTTACTGACTATCGCAGCAGTAGCAGTACCGGTAGTGCCTTCGGCACAGCCGCTCAGCGCATCAGCTATTTCAAACGCTGACGTACTTGGCATTTCCGTTTCGGGAGTTACAGCTCCTACAGGCAACCTCACACAGGGCAAGCCGTACATAATAACAGGAAATGTTTCATCAAAGTACACTATCGGCATGATCTACGGAGGAATCTACAGCTCGGACGGCAAGACAAAGGTCATTTACTGCGAGGATTACCCGAATTCGACCACATACAATTTCAGAACTTACCTTGACAATAAGTTAACATTCGATTCTCTTGCTCCCGGCAGCTACGTTTACAGAGTGTTTGCAAGAACTGTACAGGATGACGCAGTTATCGCAGAATCACAGTTCACAGTAGGAAACGGCAGCACAGCCCAGACTACTGCATCAGCTTCAAACGCATCTATCGCTGTATCGGGCAAGATAGTACCTTCGGGCAACATTGCACAGGGCAAGCCCTATATCATCGGCGGAATCCTCAGCTCCACAAGCAACATCACTCAGGTATACGGCGGAGTTTACAGCGCAGACGGCAAGACAAGCGTTCTTTACTGCTCGGATACTCCGAACTCAACTTCCTACGACCTGAGAAAGAAGTTCGATAATTCACTTACATTCAATACACTTCCTGCAGGCAGCTATGTTTACAAGATTACAGCCAAGACAGCAGGCGGTGAGGCAGTAGTAGCCGAGTCCAAGTTCACAGTAGGAAACGGTACAGCAGCAGCTCAGACTCCAGCCAATACAGCTATCACAGTATCAGGCAAGATAGTACCTTCAGGCAACCTTACACAGGGCAAGCCTTACATCATCGGCGGAATCCTCAGCTCGACAGCTAACATAACTCAGGTATACGGCGGAGTTTACAGTGCAGACGGCAAGACAAGCGTTCTTTACTGCACAGACAATCCGAACTCAACTTCCTATGACCTGAGAAGAAAGTTCGATAATTCACTTACATTCAATACACTTCCCGCAGGCAGCTATGTTTACAAGATAACAGCTAAGACAGCAGGCGGAGAGGCAGTAGTAGCTGAGTCCAAGTTCACAGTAGGAAACGGCACAGCAGCAGCTCAGACTCCGTCCAATACAGCTATCACAGTATCAGGCAAGATAGTACCTTCAGGCAACCTTACACAGGGCAAGCCTTACATCATCGGCGGAATCCTCAGCTCCACAGCAAACATCACTCAGGTATACGGCGGAGTTTACAGTGCAGACGGCAAGACAAGCGTTCTTTACTGCACAGACAACCCGAACTCAACTTCCTACGACCTGAGAAGAAAGTTCGATAATTCACTTACATTCAATACACTTCCCGCAGGCAGCTACCTCTACAAGATAACAGCCAAGACTGCAAACGGCGAGGCAGTAGTAGCCGAGTCGCCGTTCACAGTAGGAAACGGTGCTACAGCAACACAGAATGCTTCCGTAACAGTATCGGGTTCTATCGTACCATCAGGCAAGCTCACACAGGGCAAGCCTTACATCATCGGCGGAATCATCAACTCCAACGCTGCTATAACACAGGTTTACGGCGGAGTTTATACAGCAGACGGAAGGACAAGCGTTCTTTACTGCACAGACAATCCGAACTCAACTTCCTACGACCTGAGAAAGAAGTTCGACAATGCTATCACATTCAATACACTTCCTTCAGGCAGCTACCGCTACAAGATAACAGTCAAGACAGCAAGCGGTGATACAGTTATAGCTGATTCACAGTTTACAGTATGATATGATACTGCACTGAGTCTCGGTGCAGTCTGAACGTTCAGCGTCACGGATATGACAAATACACAATAACAGGGGTTTTGCGGACAAAATGACGTCACAGCAGGACCTCTGTTTGTGCGTAGTCGATTTATACAAAAAAAGCTTATTCTTTTTGTGCGGAGAAAACATTCTTTACGAATTACAGCGAAATGTGTGAGTATCTGTTGACTTTTAGCGTTTAATAAACGTATAATAACCAAGGATAAGAAAAATTGTTGCAGTAATAGCTTCTTCGTTGTATATATAAATAGCACTTAACAAAGGTTAAAAATTAAAAATATATTTTACCCTGTCACAGCAATGGAGATCGTTCCGATTGTTATTATTGAAACAAATATATTCTGAAATTATATTTTCAGGAAGGAGACATGAATGAATATCAAACCTGTTATCGCATCCCTGCTGGCTATCGCCCTTTCTGCCGAATTCATAACACCTTGTGTGGGCAGCGCTGATACTATGCAGCCTGTCAAGGGCGACCTCAATGCAGATGGACATTTTACCGAAAGCGATCTTGTTTTACTTCAGGATCATCTTATGGACAAGGCTGTTCTCAGCAAAGAGCTTTCCGAGAAAGCCGATATGAACGGCGACGGCAAGGTAAACAGCTTCGACCTTGTATTGCTCAGACAGGCTGTAGAGAAGAATATCAACGCTCCTACTCAGCCTGCAACTACAGCTCCTGTAACAACTGCTCCCGTTACTACTACAACTGCAAAGGCTACAACTGTAACTACTACACAGACTACTGCTCCCGCAACAACTACAGCAGCTCCTGTAACTACAGCAAAGCCTAAGTATGACCTGTATACTACATACAATGTTACAACATACCTCAACATCAGAACAGAGACCAACACGAATTCACCTGTTCTCGGAACTATCCCTGCAGGCGCTGAATTCAAGGTAACTTCAATAAACGGCTCATGGGCTTATGCAGAGTATAACGGCGTTATAGGCTGGGTAAATACAGCTTACATAACCAAGAAGGATACACCTGTAGAGCCTGCTGACGATATCTACACAACATATAAGGTAACTATATACATGAATATCCGCAAGGAGCCTAACGTAGGCGCAGCCGTACTCGGTACCATACCTGCCTATGCGGATTTCAAGGTCCTCGAGAATGACAACCTCTGGGCTAAGGCTGAATACAACGGAGTTACAGGCTGGGTAAATGCCGCTTACATCATAAAGAAGGGCACTACCAACAGCGCTTACAAATACCCCTATGCAGCCGCTACCCTCGATAAGGTAGGCTGGGACCTCAAGACTGCCTTCACTCAGGCAGCTTCCATAAAGTATTACGGTCATACCGACGATATGCCGCAGGATGACAAGACAACTATGGAATGGTACGCTAATTACGGCTTTAAGAACGGCAAGGGCAACTGCTATGTAATGGCAGCTATGTTCTGCGAAATGGCAAGAGCCATTGGATATGAATGCCACCAGATATCAGGACGTGTTCCGCTTTCCGCAGGAGGATTCGGTCCTCACTCATGGACAGAGGTCGTAATAGACGGCACAACTTACGTCTGCGATCCCGACTTCACCAATGAGACAGGAAGAAACGGTTACATGATAACCTACGGACAGTCGGGTACATGGCGTTATATCAAGGATACCACTATGAACTAATTTGGAGGAAACAATGAATATCAGACCACTTATAGCATCTGTTGCTTTAACTATAATTCTCTCAGGCTGCGGAAGCACTGTTTCATCAGCGCCTTCTTCAGCTTCAGAGGCAGCTACTACCGCTCCCGCTACCGAGGCTGTTACAGAGGAGGTAACTACTCAGGCAGCTACAACAGCACCTATCAAGGTCATCGGCGAGGAGAAAACAGGTGAGAACATCTTCAAGGTAGAGCTCACCAACAACACAGGCGAGGATATCACAGAATTCTCGGTCAAGACAGACGACGAGGAAGAATACCCCGATAATATGCTCGCAAAGGAAGTATTCAAGAAGGGCGAGAGCCGTATACTCTTCTACGAGAAGCCAAAGAACGCTGCTGCTGCGCAGGAGGATAACTCTCCCGTTATCTCCACAGGCTACACTATCAAGGTAAAATTCAGCAGCGGCAAGGAAGCAGTTCTTCATAACTTCCCATTCGGCGATATAGTAAAGGGAAGCATCGAGAACGAGGACGATACTTGCTTCCTGGTATACGATTCAAAGCGCTCAGGCGACAAGGTTTCAACCAAGGAAGCCGAGGAAATGAACGAGATCATTTCTCCCGAGCCCGAGGTAACTCCACAGGCAACAGAAGCTCCGCAGGAGGAAGTCCAGAACAACAACGACAACAGCAGCGCTTACAATAACGAGCCTGCAAACGAGACTCCGAACAGCTACGTTGAGACTCCTGTAACTCCTGCACCTACAGATCCCCCTGCACCTGCTTACGTGCCCGAGCCCGATCCGACTCCTGCCCCTGTTGAACCTACTGCCGCTCAGAATCCTGACGACGGATGCCTCCAGGGAGGACTCTTCTATTGATGAGACCGCAGATACTCTACCTTAACAGGCTGAAAGCGGTGGCATGTATTGCCGTTGTCATACTTCACACCTTCTTCGCAGCAGACGCTTTCGCTCAGACCGTTGCTCAGCATACCGTACTGCTCAGCGTAAGAAACCTTATGACATGGTCGGTTCCCTGCTTCGTTATGTGTTCGGGAGTTCTCCTCCTTGAACCGAAAAAGGAGATAGGGATGCAGAAGATAGTTAAATCATATCTTCCCCGAATGGTCATCGCACTGGTACTGTTTTCACTGCTGTTCGCACTGTTCGACAGCATATTCATGCAAAGCAGGTCGGTTGCAGCCATATTGGGAGAGGGACTGAAAAACGTCATAACAGGCGGCGGCTGGAAGCATATGTGGTATATCTACATGATGATAGCTCTCTATCTCATGCTTCCGGTATACAGACTCGTAACAAAGTCCGCTTCGGACAAGGACCTCAGATACATCGTCATTCTTTACGGTATCTTCCTTTCCCTTGCACCGCTGTCCGAGAAGTTCGCAGGTCTTAAGCTGCCCTTCTATATATTCGTTTTCAGTATATATCCGCTGTTCTTCTTTGCGGGATATTACCTGCATAAATACCGCAGATTCGGCAGAGTTCCTGCCTTTCTGATGGTGCTTGTATCAGCTGCTGCAACGGTTTGGCTGACCTATATAAGCTGCTCGGAAAACAACGAAAACCTTTCGGACCTTCTCAGCAATTACTCATCACCTGTAATAATACTCGGTTCGATAGGCGGATTCGTACTTCTCAGGGATACATCGGAAAAACGAAAAGGCTTTATTGATGCCGCTTCCGAGATAATATCAAAGTGCTCCTTCGGAGTTTACCTGATACATATGGCTTTCCTGAAATTCATATTCGCAGTTAAAAGATACGATCCTATGGCTAACGGCGGATATCTGACGGTATTGCTCATATCGCTGCTTGTTTTCGTAATGTCGCTCCTTGTGACATACGCATTCATTTCAGTTAAGAACATGTTCCGTAAAAAAGCAAAGTGATACGTAAAAATGCCCCTCTTTATGAGGGGCTGTTTCTTTATTATGGTAGCTTGCGGCTTTTGGTGTCAGGCTGCTTCTTACTCGTTATCAGCAAGAATCTCGATATAATTTATGTCATTTTGTCTGTAATACCAGCCATTTGATAGCCCGATTCCAGCAACATCATCTCCGCTGTCCCATTCTGATTCATATAAATCTACAGTTCCAATAAACTCATTATTGTCTTTATCAACTAATTTAATTTTTTTAAACTGTGTTTTGTAAAGAATCAAAGAATCAAAAGGATTTTTATCATCTATGTAATAAGCATAGTTCTTGACTAAATCGAACCATGCAAAAGGATATTTATATTCTTTGCTATTTCCGTCAATATTCTTTATTTCAACCATTTCTTTACCGTTTAATTTGTTTCTGCATCTGACGGCGTTATAAATTATACCTTTTTTTAATCCGTGTATTTCTTCTTCAAAGACATACTTTAATTTGATAGTTTTATCGTCTGACATACAGTACACCTCTATATAATTATTATACGCAGTTTCTTTTAAAATCCACCCTCACCAATGCCTTGCCATTCGGCAGCGGATATGACTCCTTCAAAATCATCGAGTAGCCTATCTCCTCCATGGTAGCCGTGAGCGCCTTTTCCTCCATTTGATGATGAACCTCGTCAAGCCTGTCGAAAGCTCGCAGGTACGGCGACTCCGACACCCACTGCTCCGCATCTGTGTTTATCTGTATCACGCAGGAAACGTACTCGGGAGCGGTCTGCAAAACGGCTCGCTGAAAAGCTTCATAGCCGATGTACTCGATAAGCAGGTTCGCTATCAGAAGCTGCGCCTGCGGGAGCTTCTCCGCCTCGTTTATAAGGTCGATGTGCAGGCACTCCAGAACTCCCGAAAGCTGAGTATATCGCTGAGATACCGCACTGAGGTAGTCCGCATTGATGTCGATTCCGTAGACCGTGCGGAACTTGTCAGTGCCTAAGTGTTCAAGCCCGTTTCCGCCTGCAACTCCCAGAACTGCGGAAGTCTTCACAGGATAGGCGGCGAACTGTTTCTTCATTATGGAATCAAGCGCTTGAAGCTGCCGCACAGAATCAAGGCTCATGTGCTTTTCGTAGTCGTCAAGACTTATTTCTTCCCAGGGGTTGCTCATATACAGCACCTTTCCAAATCGTATTCATCATTTATCAGAAAATAGTCAAGTCCGTAACTGATACAGCCGCGGAGATATTCCTGATTGTCCTGTATTATATCCTCAATACTGATGTCATTGGAGAGCCTTTTCTCGATAGCGTTCCCGAAGCTGACAATGTCACTGAAATGGCTGGTTATGTAGCTTTCACTCATAACAAGGCAGATGTATTTTATCTGCGACAGGTAGTCGGCGTCAAAGCTGTTCTTCCAGTCAAAGGGGATATAGCAGCCTTCAATTATGAGATTCTGCTCGTTTTCAATGGCAGTCTTTATCATCTCTTTCAAAATGTTCCAGAGGTATGCCGTCAGCTTGTCGTCGTCATAGGGCGTGAGCTCGGTCTGACCGCTTCTTATAAGTCCCATTTTCAGGTGGTCGATAGACAGGTAAGGGTATTTGTATTTTTCAAGCAGTTTCTGCGCAAGGAGCGTTTTTCCTGTATGCGAAGCACCTGTTATCAGTATTATCATAGTAACTGCGACTCCTTTCCGATAGTTTCCATAATTATATCATATTTGGGGGAGTTTTTCAATAAAAAACAGCTCCTGTCCGTGTGGATGTGAGCTGTTGTCAGCGTGAACTGTTGCGCTTTTTGCAATAGTTCAATTATATGTGGCGGTCACACTGAGACTCGAACTCACGTTTATGATACTGCCACTATCGATGTGTGAAAGCTCCCACGTCTGCGGAGGTGTCGGAATATCACAAGCGTATCGCAAGGCGAAGGGCATATGATGAATGGGAGAAACAGGCGTGGAGAACGCTTCACGATTATCTGTGGCTATTGCGTGAGTGGCGTGAACTTGCGCCGGAAAGTCCCGATGATGTACAGGACAAGCGGTTCGTATACAGCCTGCATCACCTTGACTATGCGGAATACCTGTGTGATGAGTTTATCCGTGCGGACAGGTCGGGGAAACTCGCCATGCGTGGGACAGTAAAGTTAATCGCTTCATTTATGTGCCGCAAAGAATGAAGCTTTCCTGCATAAAGTAAAGTCTTGATTTGTACTTTATCCACGAGATAAAAAAACTCCCAAATGATGATATCATCATTTGGGAGCCTTGTGTTAAGTGACCCGTACGGGAATTGAAAAAAACCCGAGCCTTTCGGCAGCTTTTAGTAAAATGCGAAAATGGCTGTATTTCGGCAATTTTTGAAGCTTCACTTTTAGCATCTTCAAGTGATTTTAAGCGATTTTCAGTGCCAATAAGTGGTAAATAAGTGGTTGAAAAGGCGCGTCTCTACCGAAAAAAATGACCAAAGCAGCTCTGTATAAGCGGTCATATCCCGAACGGAGCTGCTGTGATTTTTATCGGATTGAGTTGATGTAAAAATCACGATTATCGCCTCGAAATTGGATTTCAGTCATCATTTTTTAGCAGATACCTGTTGCTTACCACCTTCATGCTCAGTTCAGCGCCGATATTGCTACTGTATACAGGTTCAACAGGACGGATAACTATTCCCTCTTTTTTACCTCCGTTAGGATAATCGCCGTCTGCACGTTCAAGCAAAGCCTCTACTGTCGGATATTTAGCAGGCAGATCTGTGTCGACCTCCTCTATCGGAACAGTCGTGAAGTCAAGCTCCTTGCAGACTTCAAGTAGCCTGTCAAGCCCTACACGCTTGCCGTTCTCCATTACAGTGAAAACATACCACTCAGGTCTTTTGAGCTTCAGACGGTTCTGCTGTATACCCGGAGCGCAAAGCTCCCCTTGTACGGTGATAGAAGTAAGTCCTTCTTTTCCCATAAATACTTCGAGTTTTTCCTTGTAGCCGCGATCGTTGACAAGCTTGTAGAAATCGCTGTTGCCGTCATCCTTGTACTCGTAGTTATGACCTGTAACATGGAAACCGTCTTCATCTATACTGATAGAGTGGGAACTGCCGTCCATTTTGGTGCTGATGTAGTACTCAAGTCCTGTGAACTCCTTTATGAGCTCAGGTGCAGCCTGCACTCTTGTCTCATCGGTATGAGGAATGCTTCTCGGCAGGTTTCCGATGATGGTTCCGCCGGAGGTAGCACGTTCCTCTATCTCCCACTTGCGAACACGAAGTATCTCTGTTACATCTGCGCCAAGCTCAATATCAGCCGGTATTTCGGGGAATATACTTATAGGCAGCAAAAGTCCCTGCGATACCTGTCCTCGGAATTTTTGAGTTTTCAGACGGAATCCCTCGCCCATGATGTCAGTGTTTTTGTAGCTGGACGCTCTCAGAAATTCAAACTCAGGTCTGACGGGAATAAAGCTGTCTATCTCAAAATATACGGCTAAGTCCATAGGCTTGAACTGTCCCTTGTTTACTACGCACTGCCAGCCAAGAACATAAGCCAGCTCTATTCTGTCAGCTCCTTCTATAGGTTCTATCTTCCATATTCTTTGTATACTTGCTAATTTTCTGCTCATAATAATCATTCCTTTCATAGTTTTTTGTGGTTCCCGTTGGAAGGCTCGAACTTCCATTATCGGAGTCAAAGACCGATGTCCTGCCCATTAGACGAAACGGAATGGTGCCTCCGGCAAGAGTCGAACTTGCGACGCCAGGTTCTTCGGACCTGCGCTCTACCGGCTGAGCTACGGGGGCAAAAATGGAGACTGTGACAGGGGTCGAACCTGCGCTCATGGAGTTGCAGTCCATTGCCTTTCCACTTGGCTACACAGTCATCGTTGTGTATATGTTACAATTTAGATACTACTGCCGTGAGCGAAAGCAGACTATGCTTTCTGAAAAGAGTGAGCGAGCTTGCGAGCGTCAACGTGGACGGAGGCGCAGGCTCTGCGCTGGTTCCCGCTGAAAGAATCGAACTTACATCTTCTGCGTCAGAAGCAGATGTCCTACCATTAGACGAAGCGGAATTATCTCCCCCCGCCCGACATGGGCGGGAGTGTCTAATTAGTTATAATTATCTCGTCAATAGGCACATCAAGTATATGTGCCAGTATGACTATGTTGTCGATAGAGGGCATAGCGTCTCCTCTCATCCACTTGAATATCGCTTGCGGCGTGTTGAAGCCGAATACTGTTTGTACATCAGCCACCTTGAGTCCTTTGCCTTTTATCAAAGCTCTGATGTTTGCGCCTGTTGCTATCATATCGATAGTCGGAGCTGCTATGGGCATAAAAATAACCACCTTTCTGAATAGAATAATAAAAACCGCCTGTGTGAGTTGATACTGCACACAGACGGCTATGTTCTATCAGAAGATGGTTTACAATGCAACACTATCTCTGCTTACCCTGTCAGGGCAACTGAACAAGCACTTTTCTGTCCTGTGCGCAGCAAAACTGAGCCATTATCCTCCTGCTGGAAGAAATAGCTTGACTGCTGGAAATCAAAAGCACAAATGTATGCAGACATAGCGTTGTTCATGATAGCTTTCATTGTTTTCACCCTTTCGTTAGTAAGAATTCCGGGAGCTTTTCCCTTGTGTTGACATCATTATATCACGGCATTACGGAAATGTCAAGTAAACCTGTGGTATAGTTTTTATCGGCAAGAATTTCTATGCATTATCATTGATTTTTTGCCGATAATGCAGTATAATACAATTGAGGCATTGATATAGAAATATAAAACCAGTGCTAAAGCTATGATTGGAGTATAATATGGATAAGGATAAAGTAAGACTTATTAAAATAAGCGAAAAAGCATTAAAGGAACTAATTTATGAAACATTTATTGAGAAACAATCTGTTTTTTTAGATGTTGAAGCTACTGAAGTTTCGGATTTTTTTGAGTTTGATCTTGAAAAAGGTGAGTTTATCTTCTGTGCAATAAAGTTGAAAGATGAAGAAGGAAACATTTTATCATTGCCTCGGGAAATCGATTTGAAAAAAGCTATGAAGAATATTCCTGACACAACAGATTCCATGTTTTCTGCAAACAGATATAAAGAATATACGATGGACGAACTGATAGAAATATCAAGTCAACAATAAGAAAGACAATGAATAACACATTTCACTATACCTCTCCCCTCGGAGGTATAACCCTCGCCAGTGACAGTGAAACACTGACAGGCTTATGGTTCGACGGGCAGAAATACTTTCCCCATAAACTTGTTGAAGAAAGCAGCGAAGCAGAGCTGCCGATATTTACGCAGACCTGCAACTGGCTGGATATTTATTTCAGCGGAAAAGAGCCGGGTTTCACTCCGCCTATAAGTCTGTGCATAACACCATTCCGGAAGGCTGTATATGATATACTTCTGACGATACCTTACGGACAGACTATGAACTACGGAGAGATAGCCAGTATCCTCGCAGAGCAGCAAGGAGTTGAGCGTATGTCAGCTCAGGCAGTCGGAAGTGCTGTGGGACATAACCCTATCTCGATAATAATTCCCTGTCACAGAGTTGTCGGAGCAGACGGCAGTCTGACAGGCTATGCAGGTGGTTTGAATAAAAAGACAGCCCTTCTGAAACTTGAGAAGTACGAAATATAATGAAAAAGGCAGCCGCAATGGCTGCCTTCTTACTGTTCACGATATTTATCATCAGATTTTTATAACTACCTCTATGCCACTGTCCACAGCCTTTCGGAACTTCTCACCGTCAGCAGGGCTTCCTACGACTGTTCCGTAGTGAATGGGTATAGCATATTTCGGACGGATAGTGTTAGCGAGCTCCGCAGCCTGTGAAGCATCGGTAGTGAATGTACCTCCGGCAGGGATAAGAGCAATGTCGCACTTCACTTGTTTATTGTCTGGAGTGATGTCCGTGTCGCCTGCGATGTAAATGCGTCCGTGGTCGGGACTGTCGATGATGTATCCCAGCCAGCCGTTGGATTTGGGGTGAAAGGGCTTGCCTATATTGTACGCGGGAACAGCCTCTAATCTGATACCGAGGACCTCAAACTTCTCGCCTGCGGAGACCTGCTTAACGGTCAGACCAAGTTCCTTCGGCTCGTTTACAGTGTCCGGACAGACGATGATAGTGTCGGACTTAATTACCTTGCGGATATCATCAGGGGAGTAGTGGTCGAAGTGGCTGTGTGTGATGAGGATAATGTCAGCATCGTGCGGTGCGCAGTTGATGTTGTACGGATCGGAGTAAATAATCTTTCCTTCGTCAACGCGGATACTGCTTTGTTCGTTTATGGTTATGAAATCAAGCATGGTGAGAACTCCCTGTCGGTATTTTTCTACAATTATAGCATAGATCGGCGTGGATAGCAAGCAATTTTTCGTTGTTCATATAAAACCTGTGTATTATAGAGCTTTTATTGACACGGCAGTGATGCTATGATATAATGTATACTAATATAAATCGAGATTTGTAAGACGATTGAGGAAGTAGAATGTATATTGTTACAGCAGAAGAAAACCAGATAAAAACAATTGTAGACATATCTGTCAGAGCATTTGAAACAGACGTAAATGTCGGCGGTGCAAAAGGTGACTGTCCGCCCGGATATGATTCGGTAGAATGGCATAAACAGATGGCTCAAGAGGGGCATTTGTATCAAGCAATGATAGGAAAAGATATTGTGGGAGCAGCCGTCATATTCCCGGATGAAACAAAAAACAGTGTGTACATTGGCAGAATTTTCATCGACAGCGTCTATCATAGAAAAGGTTATGGAATTCGTTTAATGGAGTGCATAGAAAAGAACTATCCATTTGCCGCGGAGTTTGATCTTGACACTCCAAGCTGGAATGTACGGACAAACGCTTTTTACGAAAAATTAGGGTATCAGATCATAAAAGAAGAGGACGGTTTTGTTTTTTACAGGAAGACGAGAAAGTGAACTTCATTTAATTCAGGTTCTTACATAAATACTGATTTATCTCAGTAAGCAATCCAGAAAACGATGCCCCTGAGCGTTAATTGAAACGTTCAGGGGAAGAACTGTATGGGTGAGTTTTACTCGCTCACAACAGGAATCCATATCTGGCTCTTGTAGTCGGGAGACAGCATATCTCCGTCGGGGTAAGCCTCGATGTCCATTTCGTAGGTGGGAGTGTAGTCCGATGTGGGGAAGAACTCCGCACAAAGCTCGTGCCAGAGCTGCTGTATAGCCTCGGGCATGGGACCTGTACACTCTGCCACTACCCACGTTCTTGCAGGGATAGTATTCACACGGAAGCCCTCGGGAGCGACTGTATCGGGAGTACACTCCACAGCGATACCGTAGTCGAAGGTCTCGACGTCTGTGAGACCGTTGCCATAGCAGGTACCGTAGATAAAAGCGCTGTCCGATGCGTGTTCAAGCAGGGTAGTGATAGTGCCGTCGGACTTGGCTCTGCCCCAGAATTCGGGGATAGTGTTCTTGTTCTGCTCGCCCACAACGGTGTGCTGCTCAACCTTTTCAAGCACTGTGAATGCTTCCTTTTTAACGATGTTATAATTCATAGAATTACCGCCTTTCAAAATGATCTGCACCTTGAAACGGGAAAACGAACGGAGCCTGCCGCCCTCGCGCTTTGCCTCAGTAGGAGTTACGCCGTGGAAGCGAGTGAACGCTCTTGTGAAGCTCTCGGGGGACTCATAGCCGTATTTCAGCGCCGTGTCGATGACCTTTGCGTCCGTTTTCATAAGCTCACTGCCGGCAAGTGTGAGCCGCCTGCTGCGGATGTATTCGCCTACGGTGATACCGCACAGTATACCGAAAATCTTCTGGAAATAGTAGGGCGAGCAAGCCGCCTGACTTGCGACCTCCGCCATATCAAGCTCGTCGGTGATGTGCGATTCGATGTAGTCGATAGCTTTTTGAATACCTGTGGCTAAGTTCATTGTTTTCCCTCCTTTAGTGTGATTCCATTATAACATCGTGAGAGTTTTCTGTCCTGATATTTTGTGGCTTGTTGTGTCAGGCGGATTTATAGTGGTTTATCCCGCAAGTGAACAGGACAGTATCTCACCGGTGCTTTTGGCTTCAATCACGATCTCATGGTCAGTGAACAAGCCGTCAGCAGGTATCCTGAATGTTATCTCGCCATTGTTTGTAATGAGTATTTCAAAAACAGCAATCTCTTTTATGAATTCTTCTTTTGGCATTGGCGGAACATTGTCCTCTTTGCCGTCGCCCCATATCTCGACCATACCGTTTTCGTCCATAAATTCAGCCGCGGCACATTCCTTGACCTTTCTGTCCCATTCCTCCATATTTTCGTAAAGCATATGGAACACGGCGAGAGCTTTTTCAATGGTTGGGTTCTCGCTTGGGTATTCATCAACATCAAGCACAATGTCACAATCATAATTGTGCCATTTCACTGTGCCTTTGTACTCTGAAACGTCGTCTGCATCGGTAAAATCACAGTATTTGTCGTGAATGACTTTGAGCTCTCTTTCAGGCTTTTTACTGCCGAAAAGTTTTGAAAAAATTGACATATTATACCTCGTTTTTCTTAAAATCCAGCCTCACAAGTGCCTTGCCGTTTGGCAGGGAACAGGACTCCTGTAATATCAGCGAGTAGCCTATCTCGTTCATGGCAGCCGTGAGTGCCTTTTCCTCCATTTGGTGATGTACCTCGTCAAGCCTGTCGAAAGCTCGCAGGTACGGCGACTCCGACACCCACTGCTCCGCGTCAGAGTTTATCTGTATCACGCAGGAAACGTACTCGGGAGCGGTCTGCAAAACGGCTCGCTGGAATGCTTCGTAGCCGATGTACTCAATAAGCAGGTTCGCTATCAGAAGCTGTGCCTGCGGGAGCTTCTCTGCCTCGTTTATAAGGTCGATGTGCAGGCACTCCAGAACTCCCGAAAGCTGAGTATATCGCTGAGACACCGCGCCGAGGTAGTCCGCATTGATGTCCACACCATAGATCCTGCGGAACTTGTCGGTGTCAATGTGTTCAAGTCCGTTTCCGCCTGCAACTCCCAGAACTGCGGCAGTCTCCACAGGGTAGGCGGCGAACTGCTCATTCATTATTGAATCGAGAGCCTGAAGCTGCCGCACAGAATCAAGGCTCATGTGCTTTTCGTAGTCGTCAAGACTTATTTCTTCCCATGGGTTGCTCATATACAGCACCTTTCCAAATCGTATTCATCATCTATCAGAAAATAGTCAAGTCCGTAACTGAAACAGCCGCGGAGATATTCCTGATTGTCCTGTATTATGTCCATAATACTGAGGTCATTGGAGAGCCTTTTCTCGATAGCGTTCCCGAAGCTGACAATGTCGCTGAAATGGCTGGTTATGTAGCTTTCACTCATAACAAGGCAGATGTATTTTATCTGCGACAGATAGTCGGCGTCAAAGCTGTTCTTCCAGTCAAAGGGAATATAACAGCCCTCAACAATGAGGTTCTGTTCGTTCTCAATGGCAGTCTTTATCATCTCTTTCAGGATATTCCAGAGGTATGCCGTCAGCTTGTCGTCGTCATAGGGAGTGAGCTCGGTCTGACTGCTTCTTATAAGTCCCATTTTCAGGTGGTCGATAGACAGGTAGGGGTACTTGTATTTTTCAAGCAGTTTCTGCGCGAGAAGCGTTTTTCCTGTATGCGAAGCGCCTGTTATCAGTATTATCATAATAGCCGCGGCTCCTTTCCGATAGTTTCCATAATTATACCATATCCGGGGGAGTTTTTCAATAAAAACAGCTCCTGTCCGTGTGGATGGGAGCTGTTGTCAGTTATCGCAAAATATGCGACAACTCATTTTAGCAGGAACAGTTACGTTTTTTGCAACTGTTCATTTTCAGTTGTTGCAAATAATACAACAACTCATAGTAATGTGCAGGAAATGCATATTGCTATTATTATAATATACCTATGGTTTACTTGTTTTTTCTAAAAAGCTATGATATAATACAGGTAAAGTCAGAACAGGAACGGTCGCAGAACGACCACTGTATCAAGAATAATTACGAAAGGAGTTACCCGAAATGAGACAGTTTACTATGGTATATCTGTATAGCGAACACTATGAAAAAGGTTTCTATCACGAGAGTGAAGAGGCTCTATTTGTGCTGCATACAGATAAACGTAGTGGATAGTCATTTCGGAGAGCACTTTCTTTGTGTTGTGATCCATACAAATGATGACACCGTCTGTATGTAAGCAGGCGGTGTTTTTGTTTTCATAATGCAGAGAAAGGAGTTGCTTATCATGCCTATAATCGACGTAAAAGCGACTGGTAATAATATAAAGAATATTATAAAATCTAAAGGCTTCAAGATATCCGATGTGCAGGCAAGATGCGGTTTCAATACTCCGCAGGCTATATTCAAGTGGATGCGTGGAGACGCTGTCCCTACTATCGACAACCTGATAATACTTGCGGATATGTTTGATGTGCCAATAGATAAAATAATAATCGTCACTCGTGTCTGAGTGACGAAATATGGGTAAGTGCGCCGAATTGGTGAAGGCAGCGGACTGTAAATCCGTGACATAGAAACGCTGTAGGTTCGAGTCCTACCTTACCCACCAATAAAAATCTCCGTTAGTTTCTGAGCGGAGATATATGGCGGATTCGTCTAATAGGTCAGGACAAGAGGCTTTCAATCTCTAAATGCCGGGTTCGAGCTCCGCATCCGTCACCACAAGCTGAGCTAGCTTGACCGCAGCCACGTTGACGCTCGCAAGCTCGCTCGCCCCGTACAAAAGCGATAGTCTGCTTTCGCTTACGGAGGTTTATTTACATCAAATATATTTATGGTGGTCGTCGTCTAATGGAAGGACGTCAGATTGTGGCTCTGAAAATGAGAATTCGATTCTCTTCGATTACCCCAGCGTCGAGCTCGGCGCGTGCGGTCTTGCGTTTCACTTTTTGCGGAACGCGAGAAACCTCCGCACATTCAGCATTGCGAATTGTAAAAGCTTATATAAGGTCGCATAAGCCTAACCGGTAAGGCAACAGTTTGCTAAACTGTGAGTAATCGGAGCATTCCGATGTCTGAGTTCAAGTCTCAGTACGACCGCCAAAGAGAAAGCTCCGTCTGATGTAATGTCAGGCGGAGCTTTTACACAATATGATTAGGATTTGAAAAAGGCAGTGGCTATTTATTGTGGATTATTAAACGAAAGCTGTTTGGGCTGGTTGAGTGCTTGGGTTATAAAATCATTATTATTGATGTCATTGTATCTTTCTATCAGTTTTGATTTTAGGTTAAAGAGCCTTTTTTCAGCGGTGCTTACTAATTGATCATAAGTATATGCTTTAACTTCACCGTATTCTTCAAGTTTTTTATAATTGCTCATATTATCATCTATAGAATCACCTATTACAAATGCTCGAATCTTAGGCTTTGAGTTTAATTTGTTTCCTTTATAAATTGTATCAACATACTCTTCAGCTTGTGACATTTCTTGCCTTGTAATTTTAAATCCGCCTTTTTTCAATTCAATAATGAGGACATTATTGATAATGGCAATTTCATTTTGATCTATATCTTCCGTACATGTTGCTGCGATTGAAAATGTATCACAAAAAACAAGATCTGGTCTTTTTCGCCAATTGATAGAAGTGTTTTCTTTTTTTATTCCCTTCATCAATCCTTCGATTACTGTTGTTAATGCTTTATTAAAAGTAAAGGCGTTGCTATCATACTCGATTCCAAATAACCATCTTGCTTGACTAATCAATGGATGAAGCACATGCAATTCATCTGTAGAAGGATCAGCAGATAATTTCTGAATAGCATCGATTACTTGAATCCTCGAGTCTATTTCATCTAAAACAATTTTAATATCAGTAATAGACCATTTATCTAAAATGGTGTTAAGTTCATCGATTTCATATGTGTCCATTGATCCAAGTTTTGATAATAAAGAAACACCTGACCTTGAGTTTAAAACTTTGACTAATGCAGATACTATTATATCAAGTTCATCTGTATCAACATCTGGTTTTTGTTCAAGATAACAATCAAAAAACTCATTTAGTTCGTACTGTGCAGGAATTGATAATGCTTCAATCGATTCAAGTTGTTTATCGATAACACTTTTTCTAACTTCATTAGTTTTGCCACTATAGTACTCTTTTCTATAATTTCTTATATAATCTATAACTTTATCATAAGCTTCAATTACAGGTTCGGTTTTTTTGAATCCAGACCAGTCATATTCAACATCATTTATCAAATAGTCGGTATTTACGACTATGAGATGTTTAAGTGCAAATTTTCTGCGAGCATCTTCGACTTTATAGTCTCCAATTGTCCAGCCCGGATTACCAATCAGACGTTTTCCGGACCAAAAAGAGATTCCGTTCATAGCTGTTGATTTTTCGCCATCTGGAATCGTATAGATACTTATTTTTAATTCTCCATACCGCGTTTTTATGCATTGTTGTTTAGTAGGCTGTAGCATTTTATAATAATCAATTTCTTTTCCATTTATGATAATTTTAAATTCAGGATCAAACATAAAACGATATCCCAGAGTTTTAATAATTTCATATTCAGATGGACATTTTTTTATAGCCTTTACTACGAGCTTAGTTCCATTGCCTTCTCTTTTTATGGCCCTATGTTTAGTAACCGAAAAAGCGGATTCTCCACCATCTATTTTAAGTTGATAAAAGTTGAATTTTCCGTTTTTCCCAGTTTCTATTGTATATTCATCATTGAAACAAAAAAGGGAATGCCTTCCTGCGCCGTTCCTACCATATGCAAGACGACGACATTACTTTTTGATGGAGTAAAATATTCAACGTACTCTCCTTGATGTTCTACACGATTATACCCAATCACCATCCAACGATCGTTGAATTCTTCGTTAGTCATCCCGGAGCCGTCATCTTCAATCACAATTTCACCGCCTAATTTTGGAGGAATAGTGATTTTTATTTGGCTTGCTCCGGCATCCCATGCATTAGCTACTAATTCGGAAAATGCAATATTTGCATCATTAACAACGGAGTTATATGTTTTCTCAATAAAATTATTTTCAAATTTACTTGTAGATAATTGCTTATCCATAGATATCCTCCTTTATCATTTTTCAATATGCTTTATTACAAACATAGAGAGAACACTTGACGTAGCTTTAATAATGTTAATCACAACAGCATTTCCCATACAAAAATACCGCATCTTCTCCGGCATCCCCGTATTCGTCCAGTTGTCTGGGAAACCATTGAGCCTTTCGCACTCTATCGGTGTCAGCACTCTGAGTCTTCCGGTCTGCAAGTCAGTGACAATATGAGAAGTCCTGCCGACTTGTGTTTCTGAGGTAAGCATAGTTCGTGAGGGCTTATCGAGCGAGTCGGGGAAACCAACAGCACCTTCGTTGAACCAATATACACTGCCGTCACGCCTGCGACGTTGTTCGTGTTTCGCACCCTTGGTGTAGATCCACTTCGGCATATCTTCTTCTCTGAGGAAATACCGTTCATCGACTGCACCTTGTTCAAGTATCTTCCCGAGGGGGATAAAAGGCTCATATCTTGGTGTGACCTCAACAGAATATATCCTGCCGTTCATCATAACGCCAGCATTGTAAAGATACACTTTCTGTATCTTGGAAAGCGAATCCATATCCTCAAATCGCATCTCATCTATCCAATGGTCAACGTAGCTGCGCTTATGTGAAGCTATCGGGAAAGCCTTTGGCATTATGCCATTCTCAGCGACTTGCCTGTGCATAGCTTTCAAGCCTTTAAGACAGACCTCCTCTGCGAAGTCTTGAAATAGCTTTGTGCGATTATGATAAGCGATGATGAAAGTCCTCCGCCGGCGTTGAGCCTGTCCATAGTCGGCAGCATTTATCACACGCCACTCGACCGCATAGCCTTTCTGATAGAAGCACCTGAGAATGATAGAGAAATCCCGTCCGCACTGCTTTGCAGGAGAGCGAATCAGCCTGTCCACATTTTCAAGAATCACATAGCTTGGACGCTTCTCTCGCAGTATATCGTCTATCTGCCACCAGAGAACGCCTTTCTTGCCTTCGATGCCTGCGGAGTTCTTCTTCATTATCGAATAGTCCTGACAGGGGAAGCCTCCGACAAGTAGGTCATGGTCGGGGATATCTTTCTTTGCGACAGCTATATCCTTGCAGACATGGTTCGGACTTTTGCCGAAGTGCGAGACATAGCAATCAAACGCCCACTGGTCAGCCTTATATGGCTCCCATTGGTTCGCCCAATTATTCTCGATTTGATCTTGAAATAATTGTCGGATTATGCTATAATTATACCATAGGTAGACATAATGTGTCAAGAAATTTAGCGAAAAAGAGGTGCTTGAATTGAACGCACAAGCTAAAACAATAAATTTATTATTATATAGTGGAAATCTTAACGGAGTTATCAGCATTGAGGATTCAAGCTGGAATTCGGGAGAGCTCTATTCCGCTCCGAGAGAATCCGTATCAGATTTGTTAAAAACAGATGCCTGCAATAAGTATGGTGTCTATTTATTGTTATCCCAGGATATGGTTTATGTAGGACAATCATTTGATTTATCCAAGCGACTGAATCAACATTTGAATGGCAAGGCTTGGTGGGAAAGCGCAGTTATTCTAACAACAAAAGATGATAGCCTTACACATTCAGATATAGATTACCTTGAAAATATTCTTATAGATAAAGCGTTTTCAATCAAGCGCCTTGATTGTGATAACAAGAAAAAAGGCAATCCGCCGAAAGTTGATAAATTCCGAAAAGTAGTGTTGGAGCAGTATCTTGAAGAAGCGTTATTTTTAATGCAACTAATAGGAATAAACGTGTTCTCAGATACGGTTCAGAAAAATCAGAAAACGGTAAAACCGCATATAGATGTCATGAGTGTATCCGACAAACTATCATTAGGAATCAGCAGTAAAAGTGAAGCGGTTGCATTTCTGAAAGAGCAGAGGGTTATACTTCAATCAACGGTTACATATGCAACTTTGAAACCCGATAAAGATTTCTTTTGGCTTAATCCAAAAACTTCATATGTGACGAAAGATTGGAATATTGTTTTGAATGATACAGAGAATTCCGAACTGATAGTATTATATATTCCGTCAGATACTTTTATTGTTTCTTCTGATAATAAAAAAGGACTTGTCACAAGAAGCGACAAGCCAAGCCTTATCGAAATGAGAATCAGTAAGAATACACTATATGAAAAGAAAAGTGATACTGATTTTTCAAAATATGTTCAGACCAGAATAAAATATTAGCTACAACAAGCGTTCCTACATAGGAGCGCTTGTTTTTGTATCAAAGAATTCATGTAAATAACAACTATCACCTGTGTAATGGTAATCATTTTCTGTCACAAAGCAACAGCCCCAAAAATCGTCCATTTTAATAGGAGTATCTGTTATAATTGTTCCCCAGTGATTAACAAGTACAGAATGCTTGATTTGGCATATTTCCCCCGAACATTCATCATCGTCCCTTACATCATATGTGTAAAGACCATCGGGAACAGTTTTCCTGTCAATCCGCATACAGGTAAAAAGGACTTTTCTGCCAAAAAGTTCAAGAATATCAAACATTTCAGTCGTGGCATTACATAACATTTCTATCATCTCCAAAACAGTTTATACACTAATTGTAACACCATACTGAGTTGTTTTCAATAGAATTTGAGATTGTTTACGATCTTTTAGATCATTCGTAGATCTTTCGTAAAATAAAAAAGACTTAATCCCGAAAATGGAATTAAGCGTACTTCACTACATTCGTATCATCATTTTTATAGGCGAATATGAAAGTCATTCTCCTTCTCTGAGCTGCACCGTACAGAGCTGCATTGACCACACGCCATTCAACGCTGTAACCAAGTTCGGCAAAGCAGGCGAGTATAACACCGAAGTCACGTCCACGCTGTTTTGCAGGAGATTTAAGAAGCCTGTCAACGTTTTCCAATATGCAGAAAGGCGGACATTTCTCTTCAAGAATGTCTCTTATCTGCCACCAAAGAACACCTTTTTTTCCTTCAATTCCTTTGGCAGAAGCAAGTGTATGAGCTACACTATAATCCTGACATGGGAAACCGCCAACTAGTAAGCTGTGGTCAGGTATCTTTGACTTATCTACTGTACTGATATCATCGCCAGTATGTAATTCGCCATCTATATCGGGCGAATCACCAAAATGCTGTACATAACAGTCATGTGCCCATTGAACTTTTTTGCCAGGTTCCCACTGAGAGAACCAGGTCGTTTTCCATCCGGACGCAAGCCGATCAAACCCGAGTCGAAAACCTCCGACTCCGGCAAACAACTCACATATCGTTTTTTCCATTTTAAGCCCTCCTATGACCCTAAAGGTCAGCTCGCTTTTATCATAGACCTAAAATTATTAGCACCGACAGATGTCGGATCGTTGGTCTACATATTGATTGTATCACAAAATGACATAAAAAGCAATGATTCTTACTGATTTTTTGTTAAAGGATATTCGAATTTTGCAATAATGTTTGGATAAGCTTGAATTAGAAGTTATGATAAGTGAACTGTTGCAAAAAATGCAACAGTTACGATAGAAAGCTGGAGACAAATAGGAACATGAAAAAACTGCATATTATAGACTTAAGGGTGAAAAAATGAAGAACAGTTGTTGTGCTTTTTGCAACAACTGCCACTGCCGAAAAAGAATAATTATTAGTGCAGCACCTGCAATATAAACAATTGCAGGTGCTGTTTTTTGTGCGTTTATCCAAAGATTTGAAAAACGACTGTGCAAAATGGCTTTCCCAGTTCCTTATAAGTAGATGGCATTGAAAGGCGTCCTCCTCATCGGCGACAATAAGGTGACGATAAAAACGCGGGTTATATTCAACCGGCTTTTATGCAGCTCTACAAATTAAAGTGAAAGTTGTGTGAAATAGGTTATCAAAATGCCTCTCCCATTCCCCTATAAGTAGAGGGCAAAATAATCGGCACATATTGGTCGTGTTTTGTGCAGCTATCCAAACTTTTTTAGGCAAACTTCAAAAACACCTTCTCCCATTCCCTTATATATGGAGGCGATAAAAATGAGAACATTGATGAGCAGACAATTATGCACCTCTACAAAATAATACGAAAATATTATGAAATGGGTGGTAAAACGGCTATCCCAGTTCTTTATGAGTAGAGGACAAAATAAGCAACCGCCATATGCCTCAGCTTGTGCATAGTCACAAAGTTTTTGAAAAATAGGGCTACAAAATGCCTCTCCCAGTTCTCTATAAGTAGAGGGGCATAGAATCTTGACAATTGAATATCCTGCGCAGGAGTGATAACACAGCAGTTAAGTGCGCCGCAATAGCTTGGATGGGCTTAGCGCATCGAGCTGTGAAATACTTCTCTCTCGTCACACAAGACGGAATGAAAGGAACGGTACTGCGCAAGGGCTCCTGTAAAAAAATTGCTAACTTGCTACCAGACTATCGTAAACGGCGGTATATCTTCATTTTCACTGATAGCAAAGTTGATAGTTGTTAGTTTTTAATTGGCAAAATATACGAAGCTTCAAACATGATTCTGTGCAAGCCTACAAAGTTTCAAAATCATGGCCCAAAAGAGCATCTCTCAGCGGCTACTATATGAAGGACACAAAAGCGGCAGCAAAATAAGTAATCGAACTTGTGCAATCATACAAATTTTGAAAAAAGTCGTTCAAAACAGCCCTTCCCAACGGCTACTATATGAGGCGATAAAAATGGGAATATTCATAAGCCGGCAATTATGCACCTCTACAAAATAATATGAAAAAATTATTAAATGGGTAGCAAAATGGGCTCTCTCAGTTCCCTATAATTAGAGGGACAAATAATTCGGTGCTTGTGCAGTCCTACAAAGTTTTACAAAAAGACTGTGCAAAACGCCCTTCCCATTCCCTTATAAGTAGAGGGCAATTTTTAGAAATGGAGAATTTTCTGAAAAATTTGCCGGAAAGGCTTATCAAAACGCCTCTCCCAGTTCTCTATAATTAGAGGGCAAAGTATCTTGACAATTGAATATCCTGTGCAGGAGTGATAACACAGCAGTTAAGTGCGCCGCAATAGTTCCGCAGCGTGTCCTCAGCAAGTTTGGCTACCGAGCCTTAAAGTAAGGGTTCGTATTTAGTAGCTTGCGAAATTGGCTGAAGGGGCACCCTTCCTTGGAGGGGCTTAGCGCATCGAGCTGTGAACTACTTCTCTCTCGTCACGCAAGGCGGAATGAAAGGAACGGTACTGTGCAAGGGCTCACACAAAACAATTGCTAACTTGCTACCGAGAGCGCCTAAATGCCGATATATCTTTACTTCTGCCGATAGCAAAATCGGTAGTTGTTAGTTCTGCGATAGTAAATTGCTAACGCCGGAAAAGCTCTGTATCAGGTGCTTTGACAGTGTTTGGTAGTTTGTTAGTAAAATCAGAGTGGCAGGCACCGTGTCGCACGTTTGTGCGCGGTTTGTGCCGCCCTGAGAAGGAAGGAGGGATAACTACACCACACAAGCTCTCGGAGCGAATCTTAGGGCAAATAAAGCGAGTTTGAAAAGAAAGGATGATAGGATGACCGAAAACTACGACAACAACATTTACAACGAGACGTATTGCGTCAAAGACGGCTGCCTTTACGAAACGGTCGAGCGGAAGGGAAAGGTCACAATGGTCAGGCTCTGCGATTACGTTCCTGTGCTGAAATCGGAGATAACCTTCGACGACGGAGCGGAACAGCGCAAAGCATTCGAGGTCGGAGCTGTACACTCAAACGGAACGACAATGCCTACAGTCACAGTAACCGCAGACGAGATGAGCAGCATGAAGTGGCTCATCGAGAAGTGGGGTTCGCTGGGTTCATATTCGCCTGCAAACAATACGCTCGGCAAAATACGTCATGCAATTATGAGCACCAGAGCTGATGTCGAGTTCAGGACAGTGTACAGTCAGACGGGCTGGCGGTCGATCGGTGAGCGGTATGAGTTCCTGATGCCGTCTGCGGATAGCGAGTTCACTGTGGAGCTGCAAGGTAAGCTGAACGCTTATCATTGGAGTATACCTGCCAGTGCGGACAAGCTGTTCTATCTCACAGCTCTGCTTGAAAACGGTCTGCTGCCGCAGAGAGTTATGCTGCCGCTGCTTGCAGTAACATTTTTGTCTCCATTGGAACACTTCTTGAAAGCGGCGAGCTGTGAACCGAAATTCATAACTGCTCTTGTTGGTAAAACAGGTACGCGCAAATCAACGACTGCGGCGCTGATGTGTTCATTCTTCGGCAGCTTCACTGCAAGTACGCTCCCGATGTCGTTTCACGATACAGCGAACAGTATACTCAGCAACATCTATTCGCTGAAGGACGTGCTGACCTGCGTCGACGACCTGCACCCGAATGGTGTGTACGGTGACTCTGAGATGAAAAGCACTGCGCAAAATCTTGCACGTTTCTATGGTGACCGAATCGGTCGTGCAAGGCTGAATAGTAAGATTGAATTGCAGCCGTCGCGTCCGCCGACGGGTATGTGTCTTGTCACTGCGGAGTACGTTCCCGAGATATCGCAGAGCGGTCTTGCGCGTTATTTCATCGTCGAGATGAAAGCGGACGACATTGACCTCACACTGATGACTGAATATCAGCAGCTTGCGGCGGACGGTGTGCTTGCGTCGATAATGCACAGCTACGTTGACTGGCTGCGTGAAACATATCTCTGCGATGAAAATACTTTCGTGCAGGGCTTGTCAGATACATTCAAAAAATACCGCACCGAAATAACAGCGGAACTGTCTGCAAGGTGTGAAAACATCCATACAAGAGTTCCCGATACTCTCGCGCATTTGATGATAGGCTTCGACTTACTGCTTGCGTTTCTCAATGCCAAAGAAGAAATAGGTGTGCAGGACATGGAGAACTACAAAAGCTCGTTCCGAAACATAATCGTCACAAGTTCAGTCAGAAATAATTCCATTGTCGAGAACGAAAACTATTCGTATCAATTCTGCGACAAGCTGAAAAGTCTGCTCGACAGCGGCAGGTGCAGTGTCAACGTTATTGGCAGCGACTGCGATATGAACCGAAAAGGCTTCATCGGCTTTGATGACGACAACTTCTACTACCTCATCATGAATGCGGCGTTCTCGGAGGTTGTGAAGCTGTCGAAGGAAATGGGTGAGAGCTTCTCCATTGGCAAAAATAGTCTGATACAGCAGCTGGTAGATGACGGTATCATGGTCGTGAAGGGCAAGCGCAACACGACGACTGTTCGTGTCACCGATGACCGTCAGATGAGCGTTGCGGTGCTTGATAAGTCGAAGATGTTTGCGGACACGGAAGTGCCCGAAATCAGGCATTGACTGTCTGTTGCAGGTTAAAATTTCGGGGTCGCAGCCCCCGAAATGGTCACAGCGGAGCGGCAAAGCCGACCGCAAAATAGCAGAAAAAGAGGGTTCTGCCAAAAGGAGTCGTAACTTCGCTGAGTGTTACGGTTCAGGAGTCGGAAATGAAAAAATCAGCGAAACATAGGAAATTAAACGGAGTCGGTGAGTAATAATGGAGGGAATTATGGAGAAAAAGGAAAAGCAGGCGGTGTGGCTCTACCCCAGTACAAAAGAGCTGATGGTTGATCATTTGAAGGCAGCAAATGCTACATCTCAGAGTGAATTCATTGAGAACGCTATCAAGTTTTATTCAGGCTACCTCGATTGCAATTCGGGTATCGCAACGGAATATCTCGCACACGTCCTGACTTCAATTATCGACGGAATAGTCAAAGGCTCTGAGTACCGTATCAACCGCGGGCTCTTCAAGCTGGCGGTGGAGTCGGCAATGCAGTCACACATTATCGCGGCGGTCAACGATGTAGATGACGAAACGATCGACGACCTCAGAGGTATGTGTGTCGACGATGTTGCTCACATCAACGGCGTTATCAACTTCGAGCGTGCCTACGATTATCAGAAAGGAAGCGATGACGATGAGTGAAAAAGTGAGGACTGGCATTTATATTTCCGAGGACTTGCTCCGCGAGTGCGACGAGTATCTTTCCAAGAACGGCGGCAGCCGCTCGGAGCTTATCGAGTCCGCACTGAGATTATATCTCGCAACGAGGAAGATAAAAGACAAGTCAGAAGTGCTCGTCCCTGAGCTTGCAGAGTGCATATCCGCGGCAAATGATGAGGGCATAACGAAAATCTCAAAGGGACTTTTCCGTTACGCTGTAGAGGTCGAAATGCTCATTGCACTGCTGGCAGAGACCTTCGAGGTCAGCAAAAATCATCTCAAGGACGTCCGACGTGAGGCTGTCAACAACGTCCGCAGAACGAGAGGAAAGGTCAACCTCGATGACCTTATCATGCGAAATGAGCGTGAGGGGATAGTCGACAGCGATGACTCTCCGATATAGGGACTCGACTACCGTGACGGTACTTGAAGTCCCGAAACAGGACTGCACTCATTCCCGGCTCAGGATAGAGTTCCCATAATGGACATTCGTTATGGTGGGATGAAATATCCCGTCACGATTATGAGGTGGTGAACCGCCACCTCATAAACCTGAGTTGGCAAATCGCAGACTCAGCAAAGGGGTGTCCAAAACGGACTGAGCTGATGTATGGAAATACGACAGCAGCTCAAGGTGAATGCTGCGTTCACCGTACTGCACTCGCCCTGTTTCGGGGCGGGTGTGAACGAAACGTTCAGTACCGACAGGCGTTGCCAAAACGGCAGCACCTTCAAATCATCCATATCGGAAGGTATGAGCTGACAGAACGATTTGTTCGGTCAGGGGGCTGGAGTAACGAAACGTGACGGCGTCTCTGTCAACAAAGGGTATCATCAAACGTGACAGCCTTTGTAATAAGGGTATCGTGAAAGCCGATACCCTTGTAGTGGTTGTGCTCGGTATCAACAGCCGACATTCGTCCAGTCTGGTGAATGGATTTCGACAGCAAGCTGTGGTATGATTGTTGGTCAGGAGGTGACCGCGGCGATGAAGTTGCAGGATCTGTATTACGGGAACGTCATACCGTGTCAGCACGATGTCAGGAAGGACTCCGACTATGCAAAGCGAAGTCTGGAACTGCTTGAGATGTGCGACACACTGGAGAAACGACTGTCGGCTGACGACAAGAAACTGCTGAATGACATAACAGATATGCAGGGAATGCTGTCCGAAACAATGGCAGCAGAGAGCTACATACAAGGCTTCCGCGACTGCGCCGAACTGATAACTGATGTGATGTTCGGCAGCAGCGAGAACCTGAAATAGCATTATAGAAATGGCATGGGTACGGTTGTCGCCGTGCCCATTTGACCTTTGAAGGGAGTGATAAAAATGACCGCAGCATTCATTCGTGAGAACAACTGACGTTCGGCGAAAGGAGAATAGAATGGGTGAAAACAACGAGGAAAGAATAGTTATGCTGACCATAAAGGAAGCGGCTGCACTGGTGGAGGGGCTGACCGAATACAGAGTCCGTCAGATGTGCATAAACGATCAGGTGCCGCACATAATGGCAGGCAAGAAATATCTCATCAACAAGGACTTGTTCCTCAGGTATCTGCGTGGGGAGACTGCGTAAATAAATAGTGCGAAAAGGCGCGTTTCTGCTGGACTTTTCTGCCGCGTTGTGGTAGAATGTTGTTGGTAGAAACGCGCCGTATTATTGAACGGAGGTTTTATATATGGCGGCTATCAGAAAAAGAAAAAACGGTTCGTATGAAATAAGAGTCTCCTGCGGTTACGGAGTCGACGGCAAGCAGCACAATCAGTACAGGAGCTACTATCCCGAGCCCGGAATGACTCCGCGGCAGATAGAGAGGGAAGTCAACAAAATGGCGGTGCTGTTCGAGGAAGAGTGCATGAGGGGACAGATAACCTCGGCGATAAAGTTCCAGCGATTTGCGGAGCAGTGGTTTGAGGAGTATGCAAAGCCGAATCTCAGAAACACCACATACGAGCGTATTCTTCAGCTTAGGGGGAGAATATACCCTGCACTTGGTCACATGAGAATGGACAAGATAACTCCGAGACAGATACAGGCATTCGTCAATTCTCTTTCGAGAGAGGGCGCGAATGAGCGCACGGGGAAGCCTCTTGCACCCAAGACCATAAGGCATAACCTGAGCTTCGTGTCCGATGTTTTCAGCTATGCCGTGAAAATGGGCGTGGTGAACGACAATCCATGTTCAAAGGTAACGTTGCCGAAGAACGATCAGGCGGAGAAAAAGATATACACTTCTGAACAGGTGCAGCGATTCCTCACGCTGCTGAACAATGAGCCACTGAAGTATCGTACATTCTTCAATCTGATGATATTCAGCGGTTTCCGCCGTGGTGAGATGTTAGGACTTGAATGGAAAGATGTGGACTTCGAGAACAATATCATCAGTGTCCGCAGAACAAGCAACTACACAGGCAGAAAGGGAACGTACACCGATACCACCAAGACCAAGAAGTCCCAAAGAACGCTGAAATTTCCGAAGGAGATAATGGATATGCTCCGAGAGTACAAAGACGAACAGGATATGCAGGCTCTCAAATGCGGTGACAAGTGGGTGGAGACAGACAGGCTCTACACCAAATGGAACGGCCTGCCCATGCAGAATGGCACACCTTATTTCTGGCTCGGTGAATTCTGTGAGAAGCACGATCTTCCGTTCTATGGCTTACATAGTTTCAGGCACTTGTTCGCTTCACTTCTTGTCAATCAGGGCGTGGACATCGTGACAGTCTCAGGAGCGTTAGGACATTCGACTGTTTCTACAACAAGTAATATTTACTGTCATATGTTGGAAGAAGCACAGGCGAAAGTCTCAGAAGCAGTCAGTGCAGCTCTTGATTTTTCAGGCAATAAAAAGGAGCCGGGAGGTGAATAACCTCCGGCTCTGAAAACGACGTTTTTTGAAATAAAGAACAAACAAAGAACAAAATGCATTTTTACGGATAAAAAGAAATTCGCAAATGGCGATATACCGTCATTTGCGAATTTATCGTTAAGTGACCCGTACGGGAATTGAACCCATGATTCCGCCGTGAAAGGGCGATGTCTTAACCTCTTGACCAACGGGCCATATTTGGTAGCGGCAGTAGGATTTGAACCAACGACCAATCGGGTATGAACCGAGTACTCTAGCCAACTGAGCTATGCCGCCGTATTGACTTGCAGGCATCACCTGCGACTAAATTATTATAATACAAAAGCGGGACAAAGTCAAGAGGGAAAAGCAAGGTCAAATATAAAATTGTATATTTGCACAAAATCATTGCGTATTTTTTGACAGGTAATCACATATATTTATAAATTAGTATTGACAAACGTATACAAATGAAGTACAATAATAAAAAAGGAGGGAGACTTATGATACTTAAAAAGGCAACATCTGAAAATGCAAAAGCAGTTCTGGAACTGTATCGCTCTGTCATTGGCAGAAGGTTCTGCGTATGGGATGAAAATTATCCGAATGAGCAGACTATCCGCGAAGATATCAATGCTAACACGCTGTACATACTTGAAGATGAAGGCAGGATAATCGGTGCGGCATCGGTTGTGCCTGAGAACGAGTGTGATCATCTTGAATGCTGGCAGTGTGAGGGCAGGGAAATAGCACGTGTAGCAGTTGCTCCCGAATTTCAGGGCTGGGGGTTATCAAAGGCTATCATGAGCCGTATCATTGATGAACTGCGTCAGCAAGGGTGCAAGTCTGTTCACCTTCTGGCAGCGGTCGAGAATATCCCTGCTGTAAGGACCTACAAGCGGCTTGGTTTCGAATTCTATGATGAAGTTGAGGAGTTCGGACACATTTACTATCCCTGTGAGAAGCTGTTGTGAACGACATAAAAAAGTATAACCCTCCCTCGGAAAAGCTTCGGGGGAGGGGATTTTTAATACTTGAACTGTCCGTGACCGATGAACTCGCATACAAGTGAATCGGGAGTTATAAAGCGTTTATCGATAGGTTCGGTATTTTCGAGGACCTTTGTAACGTCGGCGAGCTCACTGTCTTCCATTTCTTTGAGCTGACCGAGAAGTGAATCACGGTAAGCGCTCAGCTCATAGCCGATGAAGGTATCGATATCGTAGTCCGAGCGGTGCTTGTAAGGCATGATGTACTTGTTTTCGCCCTGTTCTACGCTGTGGAACATGTTCATAGTCTCTCTCAGCGAGCGCTTGCGGAAGTTGTTGTCTCTTATCATTCTGCGGAGAAGACGCACCTTCGAGGGGTGAAGGATGATATCATCGCAGGTTATACGTGTTCTTACGCTGACGTAGAGCTTGCAGAGCTGTTCATCGGGTACGGTTATAACATCGGGGTTAAGAGCGTGAATGCCCTCGAATATAACGAGTTCGCCCTTTTTTCTTTCGAGTGTGAGCTTGGATTTACCACGTTTCGACTCGGCGAAGTTATAGTGCGGTATCTCGGTAGGTTCGCCTCTTTCGATGGACTCTATCTGACTGTTCAGCAGGTCGGCATCCACACGCAGGGGAGATTCGAGGTCCATTCTGCCCTCTGCGGCGAGTTTTTTCTCTTCCTCTGTAAGCGGCTTGAAGTAGTTATCCATTGACAGAGTATGGGTAGTGCAACCCTTTTCGTCCAGAAGCTTTTCTATCATGAAAGCGGTAGTGGTCTTGCCCGAACCTGACGGTCCCGAAAGCAGTATGACGGGACGTTCATCACGGTGAGCGGCTATATCGTCGGCAATTCGTTCAAGCTGGAAGAGGTACTCCTCGTTTATGTTCTTTACGAATCCCGAAGGATCCTTTTCTATATTGGCGTTTATGCGGTTTATCTCTATGTTCATGGTGTTCTCCCTTCAGAAATGTATATTTATTTTACCACATTCTTGCCGTTATTGCAATAGCGAGTTTAGAAATCAGAGCCGAGAGTTTAGAAATCAGAAATCAGAAAGCAGTACGGGCGCACAGTGTGCGCTCTTTTTAATTCGGAATGCGGAATGCGTAATTAATGTGTCACCTGACGGGGACGGATTTGAAATTGGATTACGGGTAAATGTACGTATGCCTACGGACCGCCAAAGGCGGCCCCTACACTGCTTTCTCTGCTCTGATTACTGATTTCTGATTTCTGATTACTGATTTCTGTCCAAAGCAACCCATTGACAAAACCGCCGCAACGTAATAAAATGTATTATGGAAATTATTTGAATACAGAGGAGTTAACAAGGAAATCATGAATGTGAAAAAAGACCTTCTGAACGCTCTCGCCGAAGCTGAGGGCGATTACATATCAGGTGCCGCACTTGCCGAGCGTATCGGAGTAAGCAGAAATGCGGTCTGGAAAGCTGTGAAGTCCCTTCAGGCTGAGGGCTACAGCATCGATTCGGTAACAGCAAAGGGGTACAGACTTGCCTCGGATAACAACCGTCTCTCCGCCGAGGTCATATCCGCAGGCATTACCGCAAAGACTCTCGGGGGAAAAATAATCGTGCTGGACGAGGTGGACTCCACTAACAACTACGCCAAAAAGCTTGCATCTCAGGGCGCTTTGCACGGCACAACAGTGATAGCCGACCGTCAGACAGGCGGCAAGGGAAGGCTCGGACGTACCTTTTCTTCACCGCCCGAAACGGGACTCTATATGTCCGTCATCGTGCGTCCCGAATGTGATGCGGAGACCGCCGCTATGATAACTACTGCTGCGGCAGTTGCGGCTGCCGAGTCGGTTGAACTGCTTTGCGGTCACAGGACGGATATCAAGTGGGTTAACGACCTGTACATCAACGGCAGGAAGATATGCGGCATCCTCACCGAGGCTTCAATGAGTATGGAGACTATGTCGATGGACTATGCTGTTATAGGCATAGGTATAAACGTCCGCAGTGTAAAGGATATCTTCGATGCCGAGCTTCTGAAACGTGCATCGTCCATCGAGGATGAAACGGGCGTTATCCCCGACAGGAACAGGCTTTGTGCCGGGATAGTCAACAGGCTCGAAAGGGTTCTCGGAGAGCTTGAAAGCAGGGAATTCCTTGCGGAATACCGCCGCCGGGAGATACTGACGGGACATACTGTGACCGCAACCGTAGGAAACGAGGTCATAACTGCCGAAGCCATAGGCATTGACGATAATGCAAACCTCATAGTCCGCACCTCCGACGGAACAGAGCGCCATCTGGGTTCGGGAGAGGCTAACCTGTGCAGGATAAGCGAATAAAATACACCGAGAAGTCCGGAGCTGTTTCCGGACTTTGCTTTTTTGTGAGAAAATGCATTTTTCTTGACATAATAATAGATGTATGTTATAATAAACTGAATATGCCGTAACGGAAAATACGGCGAAAAACTACTTTTTCGGAGGTCAATATGAATAAGAACAGTCCCGAAGTTCAGGCTCTGCTTGCAGAGGTCAGGGAAGAAACAAAAAAATCGGGTGAAGAATGTAATATCCTCTCATTCCACGATTTCTGGACGGAAAAATATTCAGCCGATGATGCGAATTTCAGCATAAGCTCGTTTCTGGGCGACCTTTCTATGCTCCTCGGTCATAATCAGGTGGCATACTATAAGGACCTTACTTCCTACAGAAGCGGCCTTTCACGCCTTGTACTGCCTGTAAAGCGCGTTATACGCAAGCTTGTGGCGTTCCTGTTCCTGCCTGTTGTGGCTGAACAGAACGAGATAAACCTTAACATGGCAAGACTGTTCGTACACCTCAGAGGCTATGTCAACAAGGGCAACAGCAACAGGGCTGACCTCTCCATAAAGGAAAAGGAAATGGAACAGCAGCTCCGTGCACAGCGTGATACGATAAACGAAATGAGTATGCAGATAGCAGAACTCACAAAGAAGATAGAGGCACTTGAAAAGGGAGGTGCGGATAATTGAAGATATATCAGATAGTCGGAACTCTCAATTTCGGTGATGCCATAGGCAACGATGTTATCGCAATAAAGCACGTTATCGAGGATATGGGCATCAAGACCGCTATAATCTCTACTGCGGTATCGGATAAGATAAAGGAAAAGGACGTTTATACCCTCGAAAAGGCGCCTAAGTTCCATGATGACGACATCATCATCTACCACATGGGAAGCGGAAATCCCCTTAACCGTATGACGGCTGATCTGAACTGCCGCAAGATAATGATATACCACAATATAACTCCATACGAGTTCTTCAATATCGACCAGCCTGCCGCTTCCGAGAACTGCCGTCAGGGACTCATCGACATGAGGACCTATATGAAGGGCAAGTTCACTTCATACCTTGCGGATTCCGAATTCAACAAGAGCAACATGGTGGATATGGGATATAAGGCCAGCGAGATAGAAGTAATACCTGTTATCGTGCCCTTTGACGACTATAAACAGGCTCCCGATGAAAAAATGGTAAAGCGCCTTTCGGACGGCGTTACCAATATCATTTTCGTAGGCCGACTCGCTCCCAACAAGAAGCAGGAGGACATAATCCGTGCATTCGCTTACTATAAGGAGCATGTCAACAGCAATTCACGCCTTATTCTCGTGGGAAGCGCTTCACAGAACGGCGCTTATTATCCCGACCTTGTAAGCTATGTTGCAAAGCTCGGAGTTCAGGACGTTATCTTCCCTGGACATATCTCCTTCGCAGAGATACTTGCTATCTACAAGACAGCCCATGTGTTCCTCTGCATGAGCGAGCACGAGGGATTCTGCGTTCCTCTGCTGGAGGCCATGACCTTCGATGTTCCGATAATAGCATATGATGCATGTGCAGTCCCCGAAACTATGGGCGGTTCGGGTATTGTTGTGGACGATAAGGATCCCGTGTTCCTTTCAAAAGTCATCGACAGGCTCGTTAAGGACGAGAACCTCAGAAACAGCATAATATCCGCTCAGCGTGAAAGACTCAAATTCTTCGAGTATGAAAAGATAAAGGGACAGCTTCAGGACTATATCCGCAGCTTCATGGATAAGTACCCTCCGCTTTCGCCCGATGACAACAAAAAAAGCTACCGTAATCTCTATGATATAGTGGACGACAATATGAAGGGTGCAGGCAAGTCGATGGATTTCACTCCCGAGGCTCTCCTTGCATGTGCGGAGCGTTCTTCTGAAACTATCGATATAACAGAGCTTCTCAATAAGGATATGTCCGTAACAAGCATGATAGAGACCGTATATATCAGCTGTTTCAATTCTCTCCCCGATAAGGAGGGCTATGTTTACTGGACCGGCGAAGCCGAAAAATACGGCCGTGAGGAGTTCATAAAGCGTCTTGTATCCTCGGCAGTCGATTCTCAGGACAGAAAGGACAAGGGCACAAGGATACTTTTCAACCCCTTTGCACATGCAGAGTTAGAGGCTGAAGCGGAAGGCGGTGTTCAGCCCGTATGAAGCCTGTATATATAGATATAACCAATATACCCGAGCTTGAAAGGTATACAGGTATATCACGAGTTGTAAGCGAGATAGCGGTGAAATTCATCCGCGACGGCGTGGACCTGAGACTTCTCTCATACGATCCCCGTAAACACGCTTACTGTATCATTGATAACGATATCTTCCTTCTTGGCGCCAACGGTATGATGGAGGACAAGAAGAAGTGCTATACAGAACAGTACATCCCTGCGGATGAACTGGAAAGCGGTTCGGTGTTTTTCGATGCCAACAGCGCATGGCATACCCTTCCCAACAGAAGCTGGCTCCTGCCGAGACTGAAAGCACGTCAGATACGCATAGTTCCGCTTATATACGATATAATACCTATACGCTATCCACAGTACATGGTGGGACAGACTCTCGTAAGGTTCATGGAGTTCCTTACCGCACATATGACCTATGCCAGCGAGATACTCGTGAATACCGACGCTGTGCGTCAGGACCTGAGAAAGCTCTTCGGCGAAATGGGTATGGCTGAAAAGCCTATATACAAGATAGGTCTCGGTGCGGACTTCTTCACGGGAAAAAACAGCATCGATCCCGATGACGAGCTTGATCCCTATGTTGAGGAGATAACCGAGGGAAGAAGATTCCTTCTCACTGTGGGTACAGTCGAGCCGAGAAAGAATCAGAAGGTGCTGGTAGAGGCTTACGAAAAGCAGATCGCCGATATGGACATCGATGTTATCATAGTCGGCAGGATAGGCTGGGAAATGGAAAGCTTCCTCGAACGCATAAAGACCAACAAGAAGTACAACAAGGGTATATACGTCCTTTCGGGAGTAAACGATGCTACTCTCGATTATCTCTACAAGAAGGCATTCATGGTGGTGTTCCCCTCATATACCGAGGGTTACGGACTTCCTACCATTGAGGCGCTCATAAACGGTATACCGATAGCTTGTTCCGATATACCCGTTATGCGTGAGGTGGGCGGAGACTTCTGCGATTACTTCGATCCCGATAATGCGGATCAGCTTTCAGGCATAGTTAAAAAATACGCCGATGATAACGGACTCTATACGGAAAAACGCCGACGTATCGCTGAGGAGTATCAGCCTCCCCGCTGGAGCGATTCCGCAAGAGAAATGGAGAGCTTCCTACTTGGCGAAGGCAGGGAACAGCACTTTGAGCATAAACCCGTGAAACAGGTTGTGTTCCTCTCTGCAAGACCTGCACCTATCCTTGAAACTCTCCCGTTCATCGAGGAATTCATGCCCTTTATCACCGAGCTTGTGGTGTGCTGTCCCGACTTCATGGCGGAGTATATGCACAAAAACTACGACGGCAGACTAAAGCTCACCACTATCACCGATGATGAGCTTCTCGGGGAAAATACACTTCCTCCCGACCACTCAACACGTAACTTCTTCCTGCGCTGTCTTGCTATGCAGCAGGATGCTATAGACGACGAGTTCATAATGTGTGATGACGATTACCGTCCGCTTAAACCCATGACCGAGGAGGTCTTCTACAAGGACGGCAGATATATCGGCTACTATTTCTCGGATATCAGCAAGTGGCACTATAATATAACAGACCTGTTCAGCTACGATTTCTGCCACTTCCGTACACTGGGATTCCTTAAAAAACACGGCTATCCCACACTTCAGTACTCATCGCATCAGCCTCAGCTCATCAACAAGGTCTGGTACAATGAGCTGATAAGCCGCTATCCCGATATCATTCGCAAGGGCTATGACGAATGGAGCACTTACTTCAACTACATTGCCGCAGAGCATCGTGAGCAGTATGAACCAAAGCCCTATGTAACGCTTTCATGGCCTCCTGTAGGCGGCGACGACAAGGGCGTTATACAGTCCGATCTCATATTCGAGAACTTCTATGAGGATCACTATGCAAGCGGAAAAGTCTTCGGTAAATTTGGCAGACGCTTTACAAACAGAGAACGCGTTCTGAACGATAACGCCGACAAGGTCCTTATCGCACTGAAATACAGGGCAGAACACAATGAAGCAAAGAGGCGTTCAGCACTCTATGAGAACGAGTATGAGGACAAATACAGCGAATTCCCCTCTGTATCGGTATACTTCGGAAAAAGTGCGGAAGTCCCCGAGCTGGGAGTACCCTGCTATGTTCAGCTCAGCAGAACTCTTCTGAACCGCCTGAAAATCAGCGTTGCACGTTCACGCATATGTGCAGCCAATATCGTTCCCGTATGTATAGAGATAAAACTTGTGGACGAAAACGGCGGTGTTCATTTCGCAAGAACAGTCCAGCTTAAACCGAGACTGAATCACAGTACCGCTTCATTTACGCTTCCCGACACTCTTCCCGAGGATAAGGAACTGTTCTTAAACGTAAGAGCAAGACTGAAAAACAGCGTGAATGCCGCAGAAAAAACTGTACCCGTAGTATTTACGGAAGAAAGCATCCCCGAATAAAGAAAGGACAGACAAATATGATCGAAGCTATCAGATCACAGATAGTTCAGCTTAAAAAACACAAGTTCCTGTTCGAGGAACTTGTAAAACGTGATTTCAAGAAAAAATACAAGCGAACCGTGCTCGGTATGCTGTGGAGCCTTATTTCTCCCCTTATGCAGCTTCTCGTAATGAGCGTTGTATTCACCCACTTCTTCGGACAGCATAAACCGCACTACACTATCTACCTCTTTGCAGGAAACCTTACCTACTCATTCTTCAAGGACTCTACCAACGGCGGTATGAACTCGCTCATGCAGAATGCAGGCATCATTACCAAGATAAACCTGCCGAAGTATATGTTCCTGTTATCCAAAAACGTCGCCTCGCTAATCAACTTCGGTCTGACGCTGATAATATTCTTGGTGTTCGCCGCAGTGGACGGAGTGGTGTTCCATTTCAGGTTCCTTATGCTGCTGTATCCGATAGTGTGCCTTATCATTTTCAACATCGGATGCGGATTCATCCTCTCGGCACTGTTCGTTATCTTCAAGGATATCCAGTATCTCTATGATATCTTCACCCTCATGCTGATGTACCTCTCGGCTATATTCTACTACACAGATTCATACCCCGAGAATATCCAGAGACTTTTCTACCTCAATCCGCTTTACGTGTATATAACCTATATGCGTCATATAGTACTCGACGGCTATATCCCCGGACTTGCTACCCACGCACTCTGCCTGATATACGCTTTCGGAGCGCTTGCGATAGGTGCGCTTATATACAAGAAATACAACTATAAATTCATGTACTATATGTAATGGGGGACAAAAATGAGCAAGATCGAACTTAACGACGTTTCGGTATCATACATCGTCGGAGACTTCTCCAATGTTGGCCTTAAGGACGTTATCATCCAGAAAATAAAAGGTACCTATACCCAGAAGGAATTCCTTGCTGTGGACCACGTTACCTTCTCCCTTGATGAGGGCGAGCTTCTCGGTATAGTCGGCTCGAACGGCGCAGGCAAATCAACTCTGCTGAAGGTAATATCAGGAATCATGCGTCCCACTAACGGCACTATGGCTGTAAACGGAAGCATCGCTTCCCTCCTTGAACTCGGTACGGGCTTCGACGGAGACCTTACCGTAAAGGAGAATACCTTCCTCCGCGGCGCTATGCTGGGATATACAAGAGAATTCATGAACGAGACCTATAAGAGCATCATCGATTTCGCCGAGCTTCAGGACTTCGAGGACAGAAAGTTCTCTCACCTGTCTTCAGGTATGAAATCAAGACTCGCCTTCTCCATTGCCTGCCTTGTAAAACCCGAGATACTCATTCTCGACGAGGTCCTTTCGGTAGGCGACGGCGCATTCAGAAAAAAGAGCGAGGACAAGATGTTCGAGATCATCAAGGGCGGTGCTACAACGCTTCTTGTTTCACACTCTATCTCGCAGATAAGACGTATGGCAACAAAGGTTCTGTGGCTCGATAAGGGAAAACAGATAGCATTCGGCGATACCAAAGAGATCTGTGATAAGTATGAGGCATTCCTCAAAACCAAATAGGAGGTTCGGAAATGACAAAGTATCAGATACTTTTAGCACTGTATTCTCTTCTGTATGAGGAGTTTGAGAATAACAGCGACAGATCGGAAGAATATATACAGTATATCAGTTCCGTTGATCCCTATCTCTGGACGGACGGAAAAACTGCCGATCCCGCTTATTATAACGAATTTATGGAGATAATGGAGGATATATCATCCTCCGATAATTTCAGCGCCTCTGAGGCTTACGACTGCGCTCTTAAGTATCTCTCCGAGCTGGAAAAGCGCAGTGACAGTGATATTTCCGAAGTCGTGGAGACTGTCCGCAGCTGTCCCGAAGAAAGATGGACTGCTATTGCCGATAAACTTACAGCAGGACTTACCAAGAAGTATAAGTGTCCCTGCTGCGGCTACTACACAATGGACGAGCCTAACGGAAGCTACGGCATTTGCGAAGTTTGCTTCTGGGAGGACGACAGATCACAGAATAAGGATCCCGAGCTTGCAGGCGGTGCAAACAGAGTCTGCCTCAGAGAGGCAAGGGAGAATTTCCTCAGATACGGCGCATGTGATGAAAAGGCGATACCCTTCACCCGTATGCCTACTGCGGAAGAAGTCAGCGGCATTGTCCACGAACCCGATGACTCAGACATATAAAAAAAGCGGCGGTACCGTGTTCGGTATCGCCTTAATTTTTTATAAACCATGAAAAAAAGCGGATGGTTATGATACTCCGACAAAACCTTGCCTGAAATGGATCGATAGGGAAAATGTTTGATAATGTGCAGCTGAGTCAACATAGTAAGAATGTAGTAAAATTGTTGCTGTAATTATATTGAAATGTTTTTGGCAAGGCTTTATTGGAGTATCAATTCGACGGAGGTTTCTTCCGCCATGTATAAGTATATCAGCCAATTGAAGCTTTTTCAAGTGCTTTTCGGCGAACGGTAATTTTTGGGCGGTGAGCGGTCTTGTTGTTTACCACATGAATTCTACGTCGGGAGCTTTTACCGTTTCTTTCTCGGGTACAAGTACAGCTTCTTTTTCTATGGCCTTTGCAAGCGTGTTTATCTCAACCAGTTCGCGGAATATGTCGTAAAGGGGCTGAACTGCGTTGAATACCCCGGCTATATGCTCTGCAAGGCGGCGTGAGAAAAGCTCCTCTGTGTCCGTTACCTTCACAGCCGCCGTCATGCTTCTGAACTGCCAGTATTCCTCAGCTTCCGCCACGGGACAGGGCTTTTTGCGCTTGTATTGCTCTCCGCTTATGGTTATGCCTGCCTTTCTGACCGACTCCGCTATGGCTCTGAACTTTGCGGGATCCTCTGCAAGCTGTGCGCGGAAACGCTCCATTACTGATGCTTCGGGCTTGGGTATGCCAAAGCCGAATTCTGCGCCCTCGGGTGATATCTCAAAGTAAAGACAGGGAGTCCTGTTCCAGTAAAGCGCCTCGTGACGTATCACGAACCACATTGCGTCGCGGTAGTGAAGATAAGGCGGAAAGCCTGCATCACGGTATATCCTGCATGCCTTGTGCATCATGCCCTCACCGTTATAGGGTTCGGCTATCTCCTCGCAGAGCTCCTTCAGCGGAGCCTGTACCTTCTCGGTGTATATCTTCTTGTGCGCCTCGAACCACTCCTTGTTGTTGTTTATCCTTATACCAAGCAGGAAATCCAGCGCATCCTGCGAAAAACCGTTGAACATCGTTATTCTCCTTTAAATGTATACTAATGCTTTGCATTCATTATATCATAAAAGCGAAGCGTTATGATATAATTGTCCGATATGCAGGGAGCAGATCAGATCTGCGTATCTGCAAGGACATTCAG
>FPJT01000025.1:21653-23766 GCA_900119535.1 Ruminococcus sp. XPD3002 | reverse complement strand
AGTACACAAGCTATGCCTTCCGCAAGGAACTTGTTACAAACGGGCTGATCCAAAGCCTCAGCGGTACTGCTCACTGCTATGACAACGCTCGTATGGAGAGCTTCTTTGCCACGCTGAAAAAAGAAAAACTGTATCAGATACCTACATACCGAATGAAGCGTGAAGAAGTCAAAACCGTTATCTTCCGTTATATCTTCGGCTACTACAACACACAAAGGATCAACAGCTTCAACGAAGGCGGTCTCCCACCTGTGGCACTAAGAACTTCAACTGGGATGGCTCATCACGCCGCCTGACTCCTGCCTATCCAAGATTTTGGGTATTCTCTGACTGCACATTTCTTGACAATTCCAAGTGTTGAGCTGCCGTGCTTGCTTGCTGTATGGTGCGGTGGTATGCGTATCTCAGAGGTCAGAGGTCTTCAGTTCGGAGACATCTATGAGGACGATGGTGGCAGATACATAAGGGTCAGACGTGAGAGAGTTTGCATCAATGGTCATGATGTCATTGAAAACAGGAACAAGACTGAGTTGTCTACAAGAGATGTCCCTCTTCCGGACTACATCTACACTCTTATTCAGCAGGTGCCGCACAAGAATGAGGATGATTTTATCATCAACGAGAACTACGGTAATATCAAGGCTCGTTATGATAGACTGTTGAAGAAGCACGGGATGAAGATGACGTTCCATGACTTGAGAGCGCAGTTCGCAACTACCATGAATGGACTTGGCGTTCAGAAGGAAGTTCTTGAGAAGCTTGGAGGCTGGGCTAATTCCAAGGTTCTTGATGCTGTCTATATAAGAACTCCGAAGCAGAGAGTAAGAGACAGCCTCAAAATCTTTGATGACTTCATGTACGGTGTTATACGCGATACACGCACCGAGAAAACTGATGGCGTAGCATGATTTTCTCTTTCACACGAACTTCACACGGCACAGTTTGATGCTTGAATATTCCCCGAAATATAGCCGAGAATCAGGCGGACATGGAGATGCTTCGAATCCCTCTCTGTCCGCCAGAATTTAAAGCCTGTATTTAGCAGAAAACGCTAAATACAGGCTTTTCTGCTGTCTAAGCAAATGCAGTCAGGAATGCGCGTGTGACGTTGAAACTGCGTAAAATCACACGAAAATGCATGGGTTGTCACACGAAAAATCACACGAATCACACTGAAAGGCTGTTCCAATATAAAGAATCAGGCGGCATAATGCCGCCTGATAAAAATACACTTACTTCTGTTTTTACAAAGTATAAACCACAGCCATTTACTGATTCATCCGATATATGGTATACCGAGGAGCGATGCGAGAAGCTGGCGAGACATAGTCTTATCGTCTCCGAAAGCATCGCTAAGAAGGTTATAGTAACCTCCGAGCTCGGTAATATTCTGCGGCTTAGGCGCACGGGTGTAGCTGATATTGTTTGCAGCTAGTCTCTGTAATAACAGTTGCTTTACTATATCATTATTATTGTTTATCTCCTGTTCAATAACCTTGATAAGCAGTTCTTCCATTGGATTGGTGTTTATTACAGATGTCTGAGGGTTTCTGTTTCCAGAAGAATTCGGTGTTTGTGGATTTTCTGTGCTCGTTGAAGGAGATGATCCTGCTTCCTCTACAGTATTCGCAGAATTATCGTTTCCAGAAGAATCCGGTGTTTGTGGATTTTCTGAGCTTGGTGAAGGAGATGATTCATTTTTTACTGTATCCGAGATAATAGATATATCCTTAATATCTTTGGTATCTATAACCGGTTCAGAAGTGTCAGCTGCCTTTTTTTTATTCGTAGTCTTTGCCATGGTATAATTCCTTTCTGTTAGCATTCACAGTTTTATTATTTTACACTATTCTGGTTTTTTTGGGTCTTTGGGGTCTTCCTTTTCAGGTACCATCTGCTTTGCCATAGCGAGGAGAACAACAGTAAGAGCAGCCTGAAGAGTGTTGTTCATATCTGAACCTCCGTTGCCGCCTTGCTGACCTCCGTTGCCGCCTTGCTGACCTCCGTTGCCGCCTTGCTGACCTCCGTTGCCGCCTTGCTGACCTCCGTTACCGCCTTGCTGACCTCCGTTGTCACCTTGCTGACCTCCGTTGCCACCTTGCTGACCTCCGTT
>FPJT01000025.1:0-21643 GCA_900119535.1 Ruminococcus sp. XPD3002 | reverse complement strand
CACCTTGCTGACCTCCGTTGCCACCTTGCTGACCTCCGTTGCCACCTGGGGTACTATTGTTAGTAGCTGGATCTTTCGGTTTAGTGGGTGTGTTGGTGCTTCCGGTTTTTCCACTGCTTCCGTTCATGAGCATGGCGATGTCATTAGCGGTAAGCTTTGTGTCATTACCAAGTTTTCCTAACAGTGTTTCAAACTTTTTCTTCTCATTCTCCATTTTTATTCTCTCAGTCTGAATTTCTGTCATCTTCGCAAGATGTTCCATAGCCTTGCCTGTGAGAGATGAGCTCTGCTCAAGTGCGTTATCTCTTCCTGATCCGGTACTTTCAATTGCTTTTCCAAGAAGAGTAGAGGTCTGGTCAAGTCCTGTGAGATTTTGGAATTCTGGTGATTGTTTTTCAGTAAGCATCTTGATAATGTTCTCTACATCCGTTGGTGATATCCTCTCTGCTGTGCTGAGATTGAGAGCGGTTATATCCTTTGTGTTCTTATCCTTAAGGTAATCATTGGTATTAAGATAATCCTTAGTGAGCTCCATTGAGTCAATTGGTGAATCCTTCCAGTTCCAGAATCGTGTGATATCGATCTTTTCGCTAACATTGGTTGCTCCGAGAACAGCCTCACCTATCATACCCTCTGTTGGCACTGAGATAACAGTTGAAGGTGAGCGGAAATATGAAGAATGATAACGATAAAGCTCATCCTGTATCTCTGCTGCGGTTTTACCGATCTTGTCAGCAAATCGCTGAGGATAGGTGAACGGGAAGAGTATACAGTTGCCATAGAAGCCCATTGGTTTCTTGACATTTATGCAGTTCAGAAGCGGGATCTGAGTTACTATTTCATTTTCCTCTGTATCCCCTTCACCATCTGTGCTCTTTGGAATATCGTAATAATTATCGAAATCCATGTCAACCGTGTATTGTTCAAGCATCATAGCAAGCTCATCTGTAGTGAGAGACTGCCATATAACCTTTGAGTATCGCAGATTTTCTGTAACGATGTGGTGGAACGTCTCCTCCATTTTCTGTACGTCGGATATGCTCATTCTCGGACAGCTGTTGTCAAAGCTATAAATATATCCTCCGGCATCAAGAATTATTTCACTTGCTAATGTTTCATAACCTGACAGACTATTTTTGGAAACTTCGATCTCCAGCATACCGGTAGCCCATAACTCGCCTGAAGAAAATTTAGCAACAGGATTAAAATACCATTCAGGAAGTCCTTCGGAAAACATATCGATATGCTTCTGATCTTTGTCAGGCGACTCTATATCACCATATTTGTTATGCATCCAATGCCTATATCTACTTATAGCATCTTTCTCTGACTGGGTAAGATAATCTTCATTCTGAGAAAGTGTATATCTCCACTGATTAGGGATGTTATTCTTTATAACAAGCTTTGAGATATTATCTTCAGTGCAGCCGTAAGGAAGGACAAATTTAAATTCTGCCGGCCTTATCATGCCATGTTCTCTTACCTCTGAAATTGACTGTAAAACTTCCATACTGTTATGCGGAAATTTTGTTTTATTTTCGCCATCGGTAAACTTCAGACTATTGCTTAGCATTTTTGTTATCTTGCCTGTAACAGGCATATTACCGTTATTGAAGTAAATAGTTGCAGATATTCTGTCAAATTCACAGAACTTACCGGCAACAGTAATCGTTATTTCGTTAGGCTTCTCTCCGTAATCGACACTGTCCATGCGGAAGAACGGAAGAGTATAGAATTTCTGGATAAGATCAAGACCTGCACGGTACTTGTATGGTATCACGCTGCGTATGGTACTATAATGCAGCATTACTGTTTCATATCGCTTGTTGAAGACTTCCTTTCTCTTTCTGAACAGTTCTCTCTCACTTAAATCCTCGAAAGGCGGATCATTCTCTTTCTGCTCTGGCATATAGAGGTTAACAAGATCAAGGTCATAGTCGACTTTATCTCCTGTTTCAGTATTAGTTACGGGCAGGAAGCAGATCGGATTCAGCGGTACGAACAGCAGAAGATCGATTCCGTCAATAGTGGTTTTAAGACGGTAGCGTCTTACTATCTCCCAGTATTGAACAGTCATTGCATGGGAATGGTTGTGGTTAGCTATGATTTTTGTAGCTACAGAATCCGATTCATTGCTTGTTGCCGAGCGTATGCTGACACGTTTTGCCTGCTGGAGCATATTTGAAGCAGCAGAAAATTTCTGGTTGAAATTCTGCGCTGCCTGCGATGCCTCGTTATGATTATTATTCTGATACGAATGTGATGAGGCATTTCCGTTTGATTTTGAAAAGCTTCCTGTCAGACCTCCGGTTATAAACCCCAAAACAGCCGATGTAATGCCACTTAATCCGAATGCACCGCTGCCTCCGAATGCATTAGAGTCAGAATGATATTCGTATTCTGAACCTGCATCCATATATTGATTTGCCACATAGTTATACAGAGCCTGTAAATCATCAGATTGTGTCTGTGACTGTGAAGAAGCCGTATAATCCTCGCCTGTGCTTTGATCAGAGATAGTGTATGACTGATTCTTTTCTCTGACAACAAGTCTCTGCTCTTCACCAGGGGCAAGTATAAGCGAATAGAGAAGCTCACCGAGTGCAAATCCGTCAGGTACCCAGGACTGACGCAGATTCAGACTATAGCCCATGCCGAGAGATGACATTTTCGGGTATTCATCAGTTTTTGTACTGATCTTGGTTTTGAATTCATTGATATCTAAAGGATGTTTGAGCTTTGTCCTATCTGAGCTTTTTTGTTCAAGAGCTGTTCCGTCGCCGTTAACATTTTCGCCTTTTTCCTCGGCAGGTGGATATAATGTCGGCTCAACAAGTCTTTGCAGGAGCGAATAGGTAAAAGAACGTGACGGAGCTCTGTCAGTAGGAAGCCATACCGCATCATCACCTTCACCCATAAGCTTTACACTTGGAAGTGCTCTTGAATAATTGTCCTTATAGTTTTTATATACTTCTTCTATGATAACAAAGCCGTACTCATCATCGCCTAAACCGTAGTTCCAGCCCATTTTGATAAATGATACGAGTCCCGATACCTTTCTTTCTTCCTCATTTCTTGTAGGATCAAAACCAAAGATATCTGTAATAAGTTTTTTCCTTTCGCTTTCCAGGCGTGTTTTTTTAGAATTAATACTCGTTTTGATCTTATTGATATCAGTCTCTGTTGTATCTATTCTTTGCTGTATCTGTAGTGCTAAGCTTGATTTTCGTCCGTACTCTGCAGTATAATATGTCAGTTTAGCATTTAACGAAGCTTTTTCAGCTTCTGTTTTATTTTTATCTTTGAGCTGCGTTTCTATTTCTTTTATTTGTGAATTTATTGAATTTAAAGATTTATTGATATCAAGTATGATATCTACTAATTTCCGTTCATACTGATACTGACTGAGTTCGTTATTCTTTTGGGCGATTTGTTCGAGTTTGTCAAGTATCTCTTTGGCTGAAAGAGTAATGCTGTCATAGTTTCTGATTACCGAATCACGTGTGATATCCCATGAATTGATATTGAAAGACTGCTTGTACCCGCCGTCAGAGAATGTAAAGGTTATTTCCTCTTCCATAGAATAACCGGGAGGAAGGGAAATAATAAATTTTCCCTCACCGTCAGTATAAGCTGTCAACGGTTCGTTTTTGTCCGAACCATCGTTTATACCTGTGACCTCTACCTTAATTCCGGAAACCTCTGTAGCCGGATGAGGTTCTTTTTCGTCTATGCTGCGGTATGAGACCTTACAGCAGAATCTGTCCGGATGAGGTAAGGCGATATTGATCTCACGCAGTGATTCAAGACCTTCATTGATTATATCGCTTTCACTTTTCCTATCCAGTATGTCAAGGATCATATCATACTCAAACAGATATGTTGGTTCGCACTCATCAGAAACATCGATCTCCGAATCGCTGACTTTTTCCTTCAGCACTTCAATTATTTCCTGAGGCATATCGGTATAGATAAGTCCCAGATTATTCATGACCAGAGCAGAAGGATGAAGCTTAACTGCATTGCTTTTCAGAGTCTTCAAAGTATCAATTGTAATTTCTGGAGCTGATTCTGTACAGGTAACTGTTTGATATTCAAATTCATCCTCAAATTCATCTTCAAATATCCGATAAATACATGTAGATAATATTTCGTCATCTAAATACACAAAGAATTGATCGCATGGATTTGCTTTTACAGCTTTGATATAAACTGCTGGAATATCGAGCTCGTTACTTTTCATTTTTCCGGTGATTCTTTTTGTGCAAAGTTCATCTGAATAAAATTCTATAGAATTACTCTTGTCTATAATTTGGATATATTTATCTAATAGATCAAAATGTAGAAATTGAATGAGTTTAACTTCTCCTACTCTCAAATATATTGAGCTGGGGATCATTTTAGGTCGTCTTTCAAAAGTTGGATACCCAAAAGGAGTATAGTTTATACGCTTATCGTTGCTTTTACTTCGAGTAAATAAATATCTCGTTTTTTTCTCAAAACCACCTTCATTTTTTTCATATCGAATAGTAAAGCATTGTTGAGTAGCATCATCAAACGCTCCTGTCCAGTCTTTGGGAATATCGAGATTATCAGAAATAATATACTCTTGATTAATATTCCAATTAGTTATTATGAAAAAAACTTCTAAATACTCTTTTTTGCCACTTGTTCTTTGTGTGTTCAATTCAGGTTGTGCAAGTGGTTCATTATATTTTGGAGTTTCATATTCCAACATAGGATGAATGTTGACCGCTGCCTGTAATGCGTTTTGAGTTACATTTACATTTATTTTTGCAAGGTCCTCAACGTTTCTGATACCTGCATGGGTGAGGAAATAAGCGTATTCCGACGTCATTCCTTCAACACGAAGCAAGTCTGCCTGCTTTACCCACAGATCAATGCTTTTTCTGTCAATTTCAAGCTCTTTTGCTAAATCTTCTCTTTGCTGAGGAGTTCTTCCCTTTGTAACAAGGTCGCTTGCTGTAGTGATCTGACATATGTTTGCGAGTTTCTTTTGCTGTTCGAGACTAATACCATAAATCGGTATCAATGATGTTTCCATAAACACTACCACACTTTCTTTGTTGAATTTTGAAATTGCTTGATTTACATGTAAATTTGGTTTATTGTACAATAGTTTTTAAGATATTTCAATCTTTTTTAAACGCATATTATATTTTAACATTTATTTCATCTTTTGTCAACACTTTTAGTACGGTATTAACTATTTATTCAAAAAACATTTTAACAAACAACAGTACGTCAACATATGTTTTCAAATATGTTAGTCAAATAATCTGCCACCGTGAAATAAATTTTAATCTTTTTAGAAGGATGCATCAATCGAAAATCGTTAATATATATTATTAAAAAACAACGGCTCCCGTATAGGGAGCTGGCTTCTTTAATAGCTTTGTACCACCAATAAATTTCGTGTGGTTTTTGACTGAAAATCAGCCACACGCAACTGCAAAAACGCAGTTCAAATGATATATCACCCATGATACTGTGGACGCTAATGCAAGCGAATGCGGAAGTACAGGTGCAGGCACAAGTCCATGAAGAAATACGGGCATATTCTTTTTCTCGCATTTCTTGCAGCTGTATGTATTGCTGTAATACTTCTTCACAACCAACTTTGCAGGTATCAGCTCGACTTCATCACGAATGTATTTCTTACCGATGACCTTCATCTGTGAACCACAGCGAGGACATATCTGTTCTTCATCAGGAATAGTGCAGTTGATGATCTCTGTTTCAATATTCCTGATAAGCTCGTCACGTTTTGTTTTCGGGCTTTTTCTTGTATAGCCTTTAACTGTTTTTGAAACAGGTTCTTCAGTTTTTTCAGTATACTCAACCTCTGCTTCGTTAAAGAAGGACTGCTGTCCTTCGTCTTCTGTATGTTCACTTGATTTCCCGAATAATCTATGTTTAGAAAGTATCAGTGCTTCAAGCACAACTGGTACTGGATAGCAGGAAAGCCTGAGTAATCAACCAAAATGTCGCTTTGACGATGTAGCCGACGACAACAACAGACAGAATAAGGACAGCCGAAAAAGCTGTCATTTTGTTTTCAACAAAAAGGTTGACAAAGAATACAGAATAGGGTAAAATAAAAGCAGTAAAGGAGTTGAGGACGATGCAGAACGTAACAACTGAAAAAGCCATAAAAAATCAAGTTGCTTCCGCAGAAATGGAAGGGATCCATTTCGATAAGAAAGCACTGGAAATAATAAGACAGTACGCAGATAACGAGATAACTCATGAAGAACTCGTCAGAATAGTAGCACAATCAGTAAGAGGAAGAAGCAATGGCAGTCTACAGTCTTGAGGGAAGTCAGGATAGTTGCTACCCTGACACTACCGTTCTTGTAAACAAGCTTGACATAAGGACACAGGAACTTCTGACAGAAGCCGAATCTGTGCTGGTAACTTCATGTTCTGTAAAACTGGAAAAAACAATGAGGTTCGAGAACGTTGACTTTGACTACTACAAGAATCTTCACAGACAGATGTTTTCTGATCTCTACGACTGGGCAGGAACGGTCAGAAAAATAAACATCTCTAAAAAAGGTACTGTTTTCTGTAAGGCTTCGGACATAGAACGCATAGGAACACTAAAGTTTGAGCGTCTGAAAAAACAGAAGTTTCTGAAAGAAATGAAAAATGATGAGTTTCTTGACGAGTTGACAGACCTGTACCATGAACTGAATATGCTGCACCCTTTTCGAGAAGGCAACGGAAGGACACTAAGGCTGTTTGTAACACTTCTTGTGAGAAATACAGGCAGAGACATAGACTTCAACAATGCTGACAGCGACTTGCTGACAATAGCTACCATAAGAGCTGCACAAGGAGATAAATCACTTCTCAGAAGTGTGTTCGGAGAACTGGTGCTGTCGCCATGACGACGTAGCCGACGACAACAACAATCACAACAGGCAAAGGGATTTTCGTTTGTTTTCGTTCTCTGAGGAGAATACTCAATAAAACTAAAATAAACAAAAACAGCAGTAAACAGCCGAAAAGCTGTTCTAACTGCTGGAACTCGTGTATACGTTAATAGCGTATCGAGGGCCCGAATCCCTTTCTGTCCGCCAGAATTAAAAAGCCTGTATTTAGCAGAAAACGCTAAATACAGGCTTCTTTGTTACCTACAGAAAGCAGTTTTAAATGAAAATTTGCAGTCCCGTGTGCACAAAAAACAGGTGTAATGCACACGGAATGCACACGACTGAAAGGCAGTATAACGATAAGAAAAGAAGCCAGCTCCCTTTACGGGAGCTGATTCTATTTAAAAATATTCAACAACAAAAAAAGCTTTCAATGAATGTTACCGTTACTATACTCTTCCAAGAATTCAGCTGCACTGATCCCCACCCTTTATCAGGTGACTTAACCTGATCAGTTCTTTAGGACATTCTTCCATCTCTGACTCTTTGCATGATTCAATACGGAGCAATGAAAAGTCCCTTTGGATAAATACACCGCCGCTGGAATGACAAGCGTTCTTTTCAAATACCACACACCTTACGGTCATATCGTTCATATCAAGACCTGTTGTTTTTATAGGACTTCTGTTATCCTCAACGACGACAGCAAATGTATTGTCATATGAGAGTGCATTTATTCAGAGATCATCAAGGAACAAGCCTATCTCCTCCGTCATTTTATCGGCTTCATAGTGAAAGACGTAATGGTCACAGTCAAGCTCAATGGTCTTTATGTTAGGCATATTCTCAGCGAAACGGTAGCTGACCTCCATCCATTTATCTCCCTTGCCTGTGGCTACAAACATAAGCATCGGGGCTTCCGGCTTGTCCCCCGAAGCAACCACTGCCGCATTATCCTTAGCCATGTTGGCTTCTCTTGCGGTGTCAATGTTTGCGTAATTGCGGTTGCCAAGCGCTATCCAAGTTTTGCGTTCTTCCTCCGTAAGAAAATCGCCCGAGGGCAAAAAGGTACTGTCGGGCAGGTATCTGCCTATTCCCAAGTCAAGCAAACAGTGCAGCAGTCTGTAATACGGCACAGCGAATGTACCGTCAGGTGTGTAATTATAATATTCGGGAACCGCCATATCCAACCCGATGATAGCCTCAACCTCGTCAGGATAAGTCTGCGCCCAATACAATGCCTCTATTCCCGAAAAGGAATGTGGGCAAAGCACATAAGGTGCTTCCAAACCTGCACCTGCAAGCGCAGTTCTCGTATCCGCAAGAATAGACGCCACATCGCGCGGTTTATCAACGTGTTCACTGTATCCGTAACCGAATCTCTCTATTACCGCTATACGGTATTTATCGGTCAGCTTTGGATATATACTTTTGAAATCAAGTATCGGGGCAATTGTTCCGCTGCCTGACATAAACACCAGCGTTTTATCACCTTCACCCTCGGTATATACGCACATTTTATGACCGTCCACATCGACCATCTGTCCCACAGGTCTTACTAAATCTTCCTCATTTTTCAGCATGATCCTGTGTCGGACAAAGGTGAACAATAAGAACACAGCTACTATGACAAGAAATATCAGCAGTATCTTTTTTACTTTCTTCTTCTTTGAAACAGTCATTATATTGTCTCCTTAATTCCGATTTTCACGAGCAATCCAAGTGCCTGACCTTATCTGTAATTATACATCATCACCGCAAATAAGTCAATCACTAACTAACAGAGAGAAAGATATTATTACATCAGAAAGGAAACAACAACCATGAGCAAAATAGGTTATATCCGTGTTTCAACGGAACATCAGGAGACAGCGAGACAGCAGGAGATCATGTGCGACTATCAGGTTGACCGCATCTTCTCCGAGAAGATTTCGGTGAGCACGCAAAATGCTTCGCAATTTGCTAAAGACCGCCCTCAGCTCAGGGCTATGCCGGACTATGTGCGTGAGGGCATCGAGATTGCCAAAGCACAGGGCAAGTACACAGGACGGAAGCCCATTGAGATTGACTGGACGAGGTTCGGTCAGCTTTATGGGGAATGGAAGTCAAAGAGCATCGCAGGCAGGGACTTTATGCGGAGAATGGGCTTGTCGGCTAACACCTTTTACCGCCGTGTCAGGGAGTATGAAGTGGAACACGGAATCGCAGAGCCGACCTCTGCTTGAATGCTCTTCAGACGAAGGTCAACGCCCTTCATAGCCGTCCGAGCCTGCGGAGCGGAAACTTAACCACATAAAAAACACCCTCAAAACGCTTGTAAACGCTTTGAGGGAGTGCATTGAGATCAAAATCAGATCGTTTTGGGTGTTCATAGCCTTTCGACGATCGGTATTACATTCTTTTCAATGAAATCCACACGGTCGAATATCCTCGGTTTAAATGTGCCTGTTACACCGACTGAAATGCTCTTTTCGGGATTGACATAGATAATATTGCCGCCGTCACCGATAGCTGCAAATATCGGTTTATCCTTATACGGTCTGTACCACAGATAACAATACCCCATATTGCCAAACATCTCACCAAGCTGCAATTTTGGCGAAGTCATCTGACCTATCCATTCATTTGAGACAATTCGCTTATCGTGATAAACACCACCGTTTATCAGCATCCACCCTATCTTCGCCATATCATAAGCCGAGAGTGTCAGCCCCCATCCTGCGGTAACGGTATTCTGCGGATCGGAGTACCACTCATTTCCACGGGGGGTCTTATTCATCAGGAAATCAAACTGGTCGTCCTTGTCGCTTGCGCCGTGTATCTTGTGTTCGGGGATACCCATAGGCGCAAAGAGATATCTGTTTGCAAAGTCTATGCACTTCATACCCGATGCGTTTTCGATCACACCTGCGAGTATCTGGATACCAAGCGTCGCATACTTAAATTCACCTGTTATTCCCGATCTTCCACCGAGCAGATCAAGTGCCGCCTTCGTCCAGTCGTCTGAGGTGCAGACCTTTGTCCACGGCTCTGAACGATATTTGTATGGCGCGGTCATTGTCAGCAAATGCTCAAGGGTGACATTATAGATGGTCTTTTCGCCCCGCTTCACGGTGTACTCTGGGAAAAAGTCCAGCACTTTCTGATCTGTGCTTTTGATAAAGCCCTTGTCAACGGCGATCCCTGCAAGCAAAGCCATCACACCCTTAGTGACAGACATTACATTTACAGCACTGTCAATCTGAAAACCGTGCCAATTGTCGCTGTATACCATCTCACCGTTTCTGACAGCGCATATCTGACAGATATTGCTCTCGTTTCCCGTGCTTTCTTCTACATACTTATGAAGTTCGTTATTTGTCATAACATACCTCCGACAATAAGTTCTGTATATTCGATCGAAGTTTCATACAGTATCTATATTGTATCAAATCAAATTTTTAATGTCAACAGCTATTTCAAAATAATTTGACGGAATCCTGCAAATGCCTGTATGAAAAGAAAATGCCCTCAGAAACGCTTACGGAGCATTTCCGAGAGCTTGCAGTTATTCGTTCCAATAGGGTTTGTGGTATGCGCCACAATGCCTGATAGGACTTGTGCGGAACGGTTTACAGGTGCGCAATAGACTACGGTCAATTGATACTCTTAACTGCAAAATATCTGGTAACGCTTGAAATAATCATTAAAAGAACCATAACACTCAGCACAGCAAATGCAATTAGAAAAGAATACGGAAACCAAACACCAATCATTTTGTAGCTTGCAAAGCCATAACCTGCGATGCTGACCGCTATTTTGGGAAGCAGAGTAGACAATACAAGCAGCGGGATCAGGACGCAGCAGCGTATGCAGAGCCTTTTTTTCTCTTTTTTAAGGAGAATCTGCTTCTTGGCAAGGCGCTTTTTCTGTGTAAACATCAGTACAATGATCATCAGGATTCCAATAACACCTATGACCGTGATACAGGTTGATACCTTATCCACAGTCGAGCAGGGGTCTAACAGTTCAAACTGCTGCCTGTTGATCTGTTCGCCTTTCACAGCTTGATACAGTGAGTTGCCTGCATAATCCGCTGTATATGTCCAGATATTTGAAACAGAGAAAATACCGATGTCACGCTCTTTATCCACGAGAATGAGAGAGCTGAAATTCGCATTCGTACCCGTGTGATAACGATAACCGTCATAACACAGCCAGCCGTTGTACTGCACCATACCGTTACCCATGTCGATTTTGTATGCCTCCGGTGTTTCTTGTGATGCAGTAATCGCATTTTTCAGTTTTTCAGGCAGTTCCAGATGTCCGAGCTGCGCTTCTATCCATAGTGACATATCTTTCGGAGTCGAGCGCAGCCCACCGTCACCGGAAGTCAGTGCAAAATCAGGCTCATCATACGGCAGAAGTCTCCGGAATAACCAGCGGTAGCCTTGCGTAGTCGGGATATGATAGCCGCTGTGTGTCATACCGATCGGCTGTAGAATTTCATTCGTGACGTATTCCTCAAACGGCACACCGCTGACGGTTTCTGTGATATATGCGAGAATGTCATATCCGAGATTGCAGTATTCAAATCTCGTTTCCGGCTCATAAACAAGCTCAATATTTTCAGCAATGCGTGCGATTTCCTCATTGGAAGGAGTACCGTCATTGACCGGATACTGCATCATAGTTGAATCGGGGATACCGGAACAGTGTTCCAGAAGCTGCCAGATCTTCGTATCCTGCGGCTGTCCGTTCCAAGTGACGTTCCACCACGGCAGATAGTCCGACACGCTGTCCTCGATGGAGAGCTTTCCTTCCTCCTGCAAAAGATATACCGACAGCGCAGTAAACGCCTTTGAGCATGATGCGATACCAAAAACCGTATCTTCAGTTACGGGAGTTTGCTCCTTAATATTGGCATATCCCCAATTCTTGAAACTTACATCAGAGCCGTTTACCAGAGTAACGGCGAGTCCGGGCGGATCGTCTTTCTCTATTTTTTCCTCTACAAAAGCATTCCATTCTGAATTATCCGGAATGGCATCCGCAGCAGATGCACGAAGCGGTGCTGCGATCAGTATAGGCAGCGCAAGAGTTACTGCTATGGCTCTCGTTATCATCTTTTTGAACATCAACATATTTCTCCTATCTAACCATTGTAATCATAAAACAGCTTATCGAGCATTTTATCAAGCCCGCTACTGTCACCGAGGGCGGCTTTGATAAATGTACCGATATTGCAGAGCATCAGCTTCAGATAAAGCCAGTCGCCCATATCATCGTATTTTCTTGTGGAATTGATAAGCAAGTTTTTACGCAGAACGGTATATTTCTTTCCTTTACGCTTACCATATGCTTTCAATAATTTGGCAGTCGCAGCGTCTTCCATTGCTTTCTTTTCAACAAATCCGCCTATTGCCTGAAATGTCGATCTCTCAGCCCAGAAGATACCACAGTACAGTCCCGTAACTGCAAAAGACACTCTGCACAGCAGGTCATTCAGATGCAGCGGGAAAGAATATCGTTCAAAACGGATAGGCGCACCGCCGCCGATGTATTCTCCAGTACTCAGGAGATATGCTATCTCTTTCAGCGTTCCCCTCGTCATACGGTTATCGCAGTCTATCGTCACAATAATATCGCCGTTCGCATTAAAGATCCCTGCATTTCTGACCTTGGCAATACACCTGTCTCCGTTAAAAATGACCTTCGCGCCCTGTTTTCCGGCGATCTCCGCCGTCCTGTCAGTACAGCGGTTGCACACCACGATGATCTCGACCTCACTGCCGTAATGCTTTGCGGCAGCTTTTACAGAACGGATACACCTTGCAACATACTTTTCTTCGTTATGGGCAGGAATGATGACTGAAATACTTTTCATAGTGAAATTCCTTTCCGCAGATATAGCTGTTTCCAGTGTTCTATCATTTTCAGATAATCATGCTCCATCTCATCAGCGTTCAAGCTGCCTTTTCTTATCTTTTCAAATAAATAACCTTCGCAGGCAAGGTAAATATTCCTGTACATCAGTTCAAGATCAATACCCTTTATAAACTGATCGGAATCAATGCTGATTGGTGCTGTTTGATAGGCAAAGTCCGAATAGCTGGTTATAAAATCTAAAACCTCCGCTTGTATCTCTGGCTCATTGTCATAATATGCTTTCAGTTCAAACATCACACATTCCGGATATGAACGGAGCATATTAGTCATTGTAATCATCGAATGTGAAAACATCTCAAAAAAGCCCGAACCGCCATAGCAGCTCTGTTCTTTTATTCTCTGACTCTTTATCTCTGCACAATATTTCAGAAGATACAGATAGAGTTCCTTTTTATTCTTGAAATAATAGAACAAAAGTGATTTGCTTATCCCTGCTTCTTCGGCGATCTCGTTCATGGGACTTTTTTTGTAACCGTATTTCGAGAATACACCCAGGGCAGCGTTTATAATAGACGTGCGCCTATCATCAGGCAAACTCAGAAAGCTATTATTCATTATTCCCTCCTCCTGACCGTTCGGTCAATAATATTATAACATGACTGACCGTTTTTGAGAAGACCCTTTTCACAATATTATAGTTTATTTTACCAATAAAGCCAGCTCCCGTAAAGGGAGCTGATTCTATTTATGAATACTTCAAGAAAACCCCTGTTTCGTATGAATATGCTGATTATATCAATGGAGTTATTATATAATGAAACGAATAATAGTTGTCTCCTAATTAATAATAGAATTTAGGAGATATTATTGCCTAAGCGCTTGACTTTTCTCCTAAAAACGATTATAATTATGAGAAAGGACGTCCGAATGTGAGATAAGATACTGTCTGAATATGAGGGTGTGCCGACATAGGATATAAGGAGGCGCGCGAGCTTATGAGAATCTTTGATTACAACAAACTTGCAAAACGTTCATGGGACAGTGAGATCATTGGTCTTGTAGCCCAGATTCACGAATATAAAGGCAGGCAGGAGCTTTACCTGAAACAGAAACCTGCCGAGCTTGACCGCCTTATTGAGATTGCAAAGGTTCAAAGTACAGAAGCATCCAATGAGATTGAAGGCATCAGAACCACTAACACCCGACTGCTGCAGCTTGTCAAAGACAAGACAACTCCCAGAAACCGTGACGAGGAAGAGATCATGGGATACCGCGATGTACTGAATACTATTCACGAGAACTTCGAGTATATACCTATTTCATCGAACTACATTCTTCAGCTTCACCGTGACCTGTATAAGTATTCTCATAAAAGCGTCGGTGGTACATTCAAGAACTCTCAGAATTATATTAGTGCGACAGATGCGAATGGACGAGAATTCGTATTATTCACTCCTCTTCCACCGTATGAAACAGCGGCTGTTATCGAAGCGATATGTGACAGCTATAATCGCATAATCGCAACGCAGGATATCGACGCATTGCTTCTGATACCTGTGTTTATCCACGACTTTCTCTGTATACACCCCTTCAATGACGGCAACGGTAGAATGAGCCGCCTGCTGACAACTCTGCTGCTGTATCGTTCCGGCTATGTAATCGGCCGATATATCTCCCTCGAAAGTAAGATAGCCAAGAATAAGAACATTTACTACGATGCACTGGAACAGTGTCAGAAAGGCTGGAACGAAGGCGAAGAAGATCCTGCTCCTTTCATAAAATATTTGTTGCAGACTATACTTGCTGCGTATCGTGATTTTGAGGAACGTGTTGCATTGGTCGATGAAAAGCTGCCGGCAATAGAAATGGTGCGTCGTGCTGTATATAATAAGATCGGTAAATTTACCAAGAGTGAAGTTATGGAGCTTTGTCCGACAATCAGCAAGGCTTCGGTTGAGAATTCTATCAAGCAGCTTGTTGAACAGGGACTGCTCTTAAAACATGGCAGCGGTAGAAGTACATTCTATACCCGAAGCGACATTTGATACAATACAATTGATAATAATTAAAGGAGTAAGATAATGAATATAGATAAGACACTTTACAGCGGACGTCCAACAGATACTCGTTCCGAAGTTGAAATGGCTATATACGATAAACTTGATGCTCTTGGTATTGAGTACAAGCGAGCAGACCATGACCACGCTGATACTATGGAGGATTGTCTTGCTATCGAAAAGGTACTTGGAGCTAAGATTTGCAAGAACCTTTTCCTCTGCAACCGTCAGAAGACCAGCTTCTATATGCTCCTTATGCCTGGTGACAAGCCATTCAAGACCAAGTTCCTGACCTCGCAGCTAAACTGTGCCCGTCTATCCTTTGCGGAGGCTGATAAGATGCAGGAGTATCTGCATACTATCCCCGGCTCAGTATCAGCACTGGAGCTTATATTCGATACGGATAACAACATACAGCTCGTCATAGATAACGACCTTATGAGCGATGAATACATTTGCGGACATCCAGGTATCAATACTTCGACAGTCCGCCTGCTACGAGAGGATATGCTCAGATATGTCCGTGCGGCTAAGCATGAACCCACATTCATTGACCTTCCAACGGAGTGATATTATGCGTATATTTGCAGTTTCATGTGAGAAAACAACATTTTTCACATAAAATGCACACGGCTAAAAGGCTGTATAACGATAAGAAAAGAAGCCAGTTTCCACAAGGGAGCTGGATTTTAGCTAATTGGTGATATCATCCTCCGACAGCCTTTGAATATATTTTTTCAAGCAGACTCAGAGCACCGTTATATCCAAGATATGTTCTGTTAAGCACTACCTCTTCTGTTGCTATCGTGCCGACCTCAACAAGGATCGCACCAAGTTCATCTGCAACATCCTGTTCCCATGACGAACCGAGAATAAGCGGAGTACCGGTACCAAAATCATACTCTGACAGTTTCTTTTCAATAAGATAACCATCCTCTAAAAATTCAACATTGCCATAAACACCTTCTGATAATTCAGTATAGAGTGCCGCAACATCCTCACGGTATTTTACGGGAGTATTATCGGAAATTATCTGTCCCACAGGTATAAGACCTATCTGATCTGAAAGAAACTTTGTTATCGCTATATTATATGCAGCATCTCCGACTATGGCAAACTGTGAAGGGAATCCGAACCAATACTCAGCAAAGAAATCTGCAAAATGATCGAAGAAATAATAGTAGCGCTTAGCTTCTTTTTCAATAAATTTTTCAGCCTTTGTATTATCGATGCCTGCAAATTCCACAACCTGACGGATAAAGGCAGTCGTTGCCTCTTCACCGATTGGAAGCACAGGGATATGAAGGTAAGGCTGACCGTATTTCTTCTCAAGGTGCTTAGCCGTGCGTAGTCCAAGCCAAGGTGAAAGCACAAGATTGAATGCTGCTTTCGGTATATCCTTCCACTCTGATACACCTGCACTCTCACTTCCGAAAAGCACGTTCACTTCAAAGCCTGCGCCTTCAAGAATGCGTTTTATCTCGATAGTATCGCCTCTCCAGAACGTGTTGAAATACGGTGCACCCATCCAGAGGTTTATGAGTTTTTTTCTGCGTCTGCCCTTGTATTCGCCTACAAACTGGTCAATTACGGCGATGACGACCTCTTCGTGTCCCCAGAGATTATTACCCTTGAATCCCGGAACTTCCGCATGAACTATTGGATATCCCTTTTCACGGTATGGTTTTATGACAGACGCAACATCATCACCAACAAGCTGCGGTGAACAGCCTGAAAGCACTACGAAGAGATCACCTTTCATAATTTTAAGGGCTGATTTGATCACTCCGTCCAGCTTTTTTGCACCGCCGAATACTATCTCATTCTCTCCTGAGTTAGTACCGGGGATATCGCCGCCTGCTCCGACAGAACCCTGAAATCCGTTGCAGAATGACATTGTAAAATATTGCTGATCAACACAGCCCGGACCACAGTTTATAACCGGAACTGCTCCGGGGATAGCTGATACTGTATATGCTGCACCTATCGAACAGGCATAATGGGGATGTGTGATTGTAGTATGTGGTTTCTTAGCCATTATTCCTGACCCTCCTCTGCTTCTTCATCAAGTATTTCAGGATGTTTAGCCAGAATAAACGGATCTTTCTGACTTAACCACCAATCGCTGTATGGCAGCTCAACATGGCGTTTCAGTACCTGATTCATTTTTTTACGTGCAAGAACTTCTATTATAGCTTCTCCCACACGGATCAGTCCGTCATATCCGACAGGAAAATGTTCGTCACCAATAGCAAAGGACGGTATACCCATTCTTGCAGCATTGGGTGCAAGTCCGTTATGCCTGATAATTATGAAATCAGCCTTTACGCGCTTCAGCAGCGCAGGGAGCTGGAACGGCTGAGTCTTGCTGACAGTAAAGTGCGGTATATCACCATAGTTTTCAACGAGTGTTTTCAGTGTGTTCTGCTCCTCATAACCACCGTCATATACCGGATCGTGATGGAAAACAACAGATCCGTCAACAGTAACTCCAAGATCTCGCAATACCGAAATAAGTCCGTGAGCGTAAGATGAACCTGTAAGAACAAAGCCATTTACGCCTTTAAGCTTTTTCTTCAGTTCTTCTATTTTGGGTTTAACACGTTCATGCTCGGAAGCGATATATTCCTCTGCCTCTTTTTCTTTTCCTACCTGCTTTGCAACTGCCCTGAGCCATGCATCTGTTCCTGCAAAGCCATACGGCTGAGGAGCCTTTATCTGCGGAACACCAAATTCCTGTTCAAGCGCTGTTGCAAAATAAGAGCCGAGGGTATGGCAAAATGCAGAAGTACAAGCCGCCTCGGAGGTCTGTGCAAGCTCATCATAGCTTGCGATATCCATTATATAGTTTACACGAAGTCCAAGAGGCTTGAGCATATCAGTGAAGTAATCAGTGCCCCAGAGTGCAACGATATTGATAAGGTCAGGCTGCTTTTTCGGATTTTTATTAACTATATGCCTCAGAACAGCGTGCTGTGCAATGTCAAAGCCCGTGCTCCAGTGCTTTGAACGAAATCCCTCACACTGCATCGGTGCAACCGGTATACCAAGCTCGTCTTCCATTCAGAAGTGATACTTCCCAGATCTTCACCAATAATAGCCGTAGAACAGCTCATTGAGAAAAATATCGCCTTAGGATTATAGCGTTCAAAAGCTTCTCTTGCTGCTTTTTTCAGTTTCTCAGAAGCACCGAACACCATATCATTTTCGAGAAGATTTGTTGTCATGATATTAATATTTCTCGGCTTGATACCTCTCCTTTCAAGACCGTTGCGGAAAGCAAGGTTAAACTCCGGATTACGTGCAGTACAGCCCACCGGAGAGTGCTGTATAAGAACACAGTCACGAAGATTTCCTGCCTGACAGGCAGCAATAGAGTTAGCACACATACTCTGCTGATTGAAAGGCATATTCAGCTCACAAAGGCGGCAGCCTTCGCCGCCTTTTCCTGCATTCGGACAGCCGCCCTGATGTCTGAGTGCACGTTCTTCATAACGTGAAAGCTCAACAAGCTCAGAAGCCTTGCCGTCCCATGATATTATAGAACCGAGACGCATTTCACGGTTTTCAACTGTTTCAAGGTCTAATCTTATGTTTTTTGCCATTATGCTATTCCCTTCTGATTATTTTTTCCACCGAAGCAGATATTCTTCTGCCTGCTTGACAAGATTTGTAATTAGTGTAACAACCGTTCCAAGGAAAATGATACCTACCATTATTCTTGTGAAGTTGCCGAAATTGGTGTAATACTGTATATAGAAACCGATACCGCTGTTTCCGCCTATCATTTCCGCAGAAGTCAGAAGAATGAAAGACATAAGAAGTCCCAAATTACATCCATCAAACACCTGAGGAAGCGATGCAGGCAGAAGTACTTTGAAAAGCATAGTAAACGGTGATACACACATTACTTTTGCACTGTTGATAGTTTCTGTACTGACATTTCTTACACCGCTCATAGTTCCTGAAAGAATCGGCCAGAATGCTGTTATAAATATTACAAACACCGAACAGCTTTCAAATGTGGGCAGCAGTGCTATCGCATACGGAATGAATACTACCGGAGGTATCGAACCGAAAAAATTTGCGATATGTTCGCTGATTTTTCCAATCTGTTGATTCCATCCCAGAAACAGTCCTAATGGGATCGCTGTAAACAGCGCAAGTCCATATCCCTCGATAATGGTAATAAGGCTCTTTTTCAGATCTACCAAAAGTCTCGGTCTGTCTTCAAGGAATTGGGCTGTGATTATATCAGGGGATTTGAATATATCCTGGGGGATCAGATTTATCTTAGCCGTAAGCAAAGTCCATATTGCAATAAAACCGAAAACAAAACCGAATACACCGTTCCATGTTTTGTAATCACTCTTTTCGGGCATAAATAATGCAGTGAGAACCTGTATTCCTGCGATGAATAGTATAAGACCAACTGCATATACTTTATTTCCGGGACGATCGGTTTTGTCAGGAAGAAACTGGACTGCAATACTTATAATAAATAATATCTGAGTTATCGTAAATAATCTTTTGCCTTTTATCATTTGTCTCTTCTTTCGTGGTATTCAGCCAGATACTTATAAACATCGTTATCAGGATCTTCTTTAAGAACATCTTCCAAAGCTTTGTCATATAACTCAGAAGAAAGTCCTGCTGAAATGTCAAATTCCTTTATAAATCACGTATCAAGAAGAGCGTCATAGAAGTTGTTCATGCCCACAATATCAGGATCGGGATTTGCTATCTGAGAATCGTATTCATACGTATCCTTTTTCAGTGACTCTTTTTCTACATCTACATATTTTGCAAGATCATCTATAGTCTTATCAGGATTCTCCTGATAGAATCGATATGCACGGATGAGAGATCTCAGAAAAGCAGTATATGTATCAGGCTCTTTTTCAAGAGTTGAGGTCAGTGCAGCCTGTCTGCAGCATACATGGTCTTCATATCCCTCTACTTTGCCGCTGTTTGAAAGGATAACATATCCTTCATCCTCAGCAAGTATGCGATAAGGTGAGTAAAGTATGGCTGCATCTATATCGTTGCTTTTTAAGGAATTATACGCATCTGCACCATCAGCAAAAACCGTGAACTCTACATCGTTCTCGAGTCCGAGTTTTTTCAGTGCGGAACGGTAAACAATATGTCCTGAATCAACGCCCTCAACACCGATATTCTTACCTTTAAGCAAATCGAGGGACCAGTCGCTTTCGGGGATACCTTTAACAAGTTCAGGTTTTACAATAAGACCATGACCTGCTATCATTGCTCCTCCAAAAACTGTTATATCATGACCATCACCAAGAAATGTAACAAGTTCGCTTGAGCCAAAAGCTCCCACATCTATTTTTCCTGACTCAAGTGCAGCGAGTTCGCTGTTGTTCTCATTAAATAAAACAAGATTAACATCCAGCCCTTCGTCTTTAAAGTATCCCTCTTCCTGAGCAACAAAATACAATAGGTGTCCGGGAGACGGCAGATAGCCTACATTCAAACTGTTTGTTTTGCTATTCTGCTTGGATGTGTTTGTTTGGCTTTTTCCACAACCTGTCAGTACTGTAATAGCAGTAAGCAATATAGCTGTTGTTAATTTAATTTTTCTTTTCATATCATTTTTCCTTTCCTTTCTGAATGAACTATGAACATTTTAGCACGTCATAATTGGTTTGTCCAATTGTTTTTATTTCTTAATAGATATAGGGAAAATTTAGTTATAGTTTTATTTTAGGATTATTATAATATTTTTTGATATACGAAATATCTTATTAATTTAAACAGTGCAAAGATATTAGTTTGTTCTTATTAATATATAGCCGGAATCCAATGCCTGTGTCAGATATACTGACATTTGTTGTCGCACTGTTCCTTACAGCATAAGGAAAGGGCTATGTACTCCGTAACCTGTGTACGGAAGGCATAGCTCTATTTTTAATAGTATTCATATGGTTAGTACAAAAGAAATACCAGTCTATGTATCTGATCCCGGATAGTTTATGATGATCGTTTAGAGATACAGAATAATACACATATGATAACATTCTGAGAAAATGGTCGCTTTTGTTCTAAAAGTATTGTAATTAAAGCGATTTGATGATATAATGTGTAAAGAATAAAAGTCACTTTTGAACAATGTGATAAAGGCAGGGAACGAATATGCAGGTGAAGAAAGATGAGATACGGAACAAGATACTTGAAATGGCGCAAAGACTGTTTATCAAGCGAGGATATGAGAATACATCACTGAAACAGATCGCAGAAAAAAGTAATATCAGCAAGAGTAATATATACCGTTATTACAGTTCCAAAGAGGATATCTATGAAGTGTTGACAGGCACTGCAAGGTCGGAGATCATGGAAATAAGCCGTCACTTTTTCACTGCTGATTTTATCGGAAAATATACCCCTGACAAGTGCGGCGAAGTGTCGTCTATCCTTGCTAAGATGTTCAGCAGGCATCATGCGGCGATGCTTATCATGCTGCGTTCAAGTGCAGGCGCAGACAGGAAACTGATAGAAGAGCTTATAATAAAAAAGTTTATCGATGCGTGTCCGTTAGATGACGAGAATACCAAAAAGCTTATATCAAAACTTTTGTTATTCGGGCTTATCGAAATACTTGTGAATAATTCGGGTGAGAAAAGTATGGAAAAAGAGCTGAATGCCTTGATATGTTATCACTACTTGGGGCTGAACGGAGTAAAGAAAAGATATGGCGGCTGACAGCCTGTATTAGGGTGAATAGAAAATGGTATCAAACTTATCGGATAAAAAAATAAATACGGGAAGACAATCTGAGGTCGATATGGTAAAATTCCT
>FPJT01000022.1 GCA_900119535.1 Ruminococcus sp. XPD3002 | reverse complement strand
CACCAACTATCTAATCAGACGCGAGCCCATCTTTGAGTGATAAATCTTTGATACAAAAATCATGCGGTCTCTGTATGTTATGAGGTATTACCATCCGTTTCCAGAAGCTATCCCTCTCTCAAAGGCAGGTTGCTCACGTGTTACTCACCCGTCCGCCACTAAGAATACTCAGTAAACCAAATATTCTCCGTTCGACTTGCATGTGTTAAGCGTGCCGCCAGCGTTCGTCCTGAGCCAGGATCAAACTCTTTATAAAGTTGTATATCATAAGTACTTCGTACTTGTGAAATCAATCCTGTTCAATAACGCTTGCGTTATTACTGCGTTTTAAAGTCTTTGCTTGACTATTTCTTTGCTTTCTCAGCAAAGGAATCTCAAGGGTCATTACTTTTTCTTGCATTGTTTAATTTTCAAGATGCTGTTTGCCTCCCTCGCGGGACAGCTTTAATATTATATCACAACTCGAACCCTTTGTCAAGTACTTTTTCAGATTTTTTTGAAAATATTTTCGAGCATCGATCAGGAGCTAAAATACTTTCATCTGTTTCTTGGCTTTATGTCCGTGTTTGACAGTAATCTTATTATAACACCAAAGTTCCAAATTGTCAAATAGAAAACCATCCGAGTTTTCAACACTTATTTGTTAAAAACTGACAATCATGACTCTGAAAAATCAATTTTCAGGTATCTTGCAGCTTCATTCTCGGTATAGGCCGCCGAAATTTTTGCTGCTTCCGAATTTCTTTCTTCGATGTACGCACGGAAAATATACTCGTTTTCAATGAAGAATTCCTTGAACTTTCTATACGCTTTCTGATTAGAAAAGACCAGTTCAACGCCGGTTCCTCCGTCGCGCAGAGCATTTCTCAGTATTTCTTCAGCCTCTTCCTCTGTTTCAGCCCATCTGCCGTTTCTCACATAGTAATTCGCAGCAAGAGCCTTGCACTCGTATATATCGAAATTGTTATCACGCGGATAATGATTTTTTCCGAACATATCGTCATCACACAGGAAATTGAGCTTTCTGTCCATTCCGTCATCGTCTGTATCATCCCATGTCACGTCAATATTATACCATTCGCCGTTGACTTTCACCTGATTCCACGCATGATTCTCGTCCTTGTCCGTTCTTCCGAGAACAAGCACCGATTCAAGTCCCGCATCCGCCGCAAGAAGTCCGAAAGCCTTTGAATAGCCTTCACAATTAGCCTTATGGTCAACGAGACATCCGTATGCCGTCGAGTTGTATGAGGCTTCTTCACCTGTAACGTACTCGCAGTTTTTGACTATATAATCGTGGATATAAAGCACTTTATCGTAGTCATCCTCACTGTCAGGCAGTCCGCTGATGACTTCTTTTTCAACATTGCTCAGCGCAGCTTCTTTTTCCGCAAATGTATCTGTATCGTCACGATATTCTATGTGCGCACGTCTCATCTTGTCCGAAACAAAGTAAGACGAACCAAGGTAAAACGCCTCGCCCTCCTGCTTTTCAAACAGGCAGTAGACCTTCGTATACTCGTCTCCGCTTATCTCATACGGGAACTGAATATTCTCGCTTTTTTCACTGATACCGCGCATCAACGCCTCATAGACAGTCTGTTCCCTTTCACTCAGCTGCCTGTACGCAGGACGCACTGCCGCTTCACTCTCAGTGAGATACTGCGGCTTCGGCGGTTTTTTAAGGAAGCCTACAGAACGCAGTCTGTAAACAGAACCGCCTATCAGTACTCCGCAAATAAGCACGGTCAATATTTTTGAGCCTTTGTTCATCAGATCTTACCCTTTCGTCTATTCTGAAAGCATTACAGTGTTGTTTTTTATCTTGAATCCCGGGAGATTATCAACAAATCGGCTGAATTTCGAGTAGCCGTAAGTCTTTACGCTGAAATCAGGGATCTTACTGCAAAGCTGTTTCTTAAGTTCACCAAGATTGTAGCCCTTCGTACCATTCCCACGCACTATAGCCGCAAGTGTCTCCTCAACCCTTGAAAGGTCCGTCTTATCGGACTTCTGGGATACAAGTATGCTGCTTCCCACCTGTCTGAAGCTCAGGCAGTCGAAATCCTTAAGGAACTGGGAGAACTTGGAATAGCCGTAGTTTCTCACGTCGAAATCGGGATAACGTCCCTGAAGACGGCTTCCCAGTTCGCCGATGTTTATTTCCTCCTCGAGGTTCGCATTCTCCGCGATAATACGGATTATAGCCGATTCGAGAGTCTTGAACTCCACCTTGTCACGTTCGGGAGCTTCCTGAGTCTCCTCCTCAGCCAGAACTTCAAGGTACTTGAATGCATTGCAGGCAATGCAGAATGGCTTGGGAGTCTTCTTCTCGCCCATGCCGATAACGTGCATACCCGATTCTCTCAGGCGTATGGCGATACGTGTAAAGTCGCTGTCACTTGAAACGATGCAGAAGCCGTCCACGTTATTGGAATAGAGGATATCCATAGCGTCGATTATCATAGCCGAGTCCGTAGCATTTTTGCCCGTAGTGTAGCTGTACTGCTGTACGGGAGTTATCGCATTGTCCAGAGCCATCGACTTCCAGCTTGCAAGGTTTGTACGTGTCCAGTCGCCGTAAACTCGCTTATAAGTAACGATGCCGTAGTTCGAGACCTCATCGAGTATGAATTTAGTGTACTTAGATGCTACGTTGTCCGCGTCGATAAGCACGGCGTAGCGCATTTCTTTCTCCATTTTTCCACCTCAATAATACTGCGTCTGCACTCTTTGGAAGTGTCAGCGCAAAGCTATACAAATTTATTATACCATTTTTATCCACTTTTGTATATAGTAATTCCGCACAAAGAGCAAACCCTGTCTTTGTGCGGAATAATAATCACAGGTACGAAGCCGCTGTTTACAAAAATAAAAAATCCCGAAACTTTCGCTTCGGGATTCAAGTAATACCGGAGTTATTACCCCAGTACTATGGAGCGGATTACGAGGCTCGAACTCGCTACCTCCACCTTGGCAAGGTGGCGCTCTACCAGATGAGCTAAATCCGCATTGTTTAAAGAAGCGGCTCACAGAGAACGTTCCGTTAGGTACGTCCCTGCCGCGCACTCTTTAATGGTGCTTCCGGTCGGAATCGAACCAACGACACGAGGATTTTCAGTCCTCTGCTCTACCGACTGAGCTACAGAAGCTTGAATGGCGACCCCGAACAGACTCGAACTGTCGACCTCCTGCGTGACAGGCAGGCGTTCTAACCAACTGAACTACGAGGCCATGGTGGTGGGGACTACAGGGCTCGAACCTGTGACCCTCTGCTTGTAAGGCAGATGCTCTCCCAGCTGAGCTAAACCCCCACAAAAGCCATTATTTAGTCATCTTCAGGACTTTCGTTTTACTGTCTGTCCCCTGACGACGATATTAATTATATCACAACCAAAACGTTTTGTCAAGCATTTTTTGAAAAAAATTTCAGATTTTTTTGATTTTATTTTCAAACGGCAGTATATCGCGATTTTTTCAGAATAAATTTTTTCAGGGAACGGCAGAGCCTATCCGCCGTCCCCTGATTTTTTCAGCAGATGTTTATTTCTTATCCTTAAGGAATTTTTCAAAGGTATCTGCTCCTCCTGTTGATACGTACGAGTAGTACTGTAATATAAGAGTTGCATCCGATGCATCTATCTTACCGTCGCCGTTGACATCCGCAGCTTTCTTCTGCGCTTCCGTCAGCGTTATCTTCGCGCCTGTTGAAAGCAGACTGTAATTCACCAGTACAAGAGTTGCATCATTTGCATCTATCTTGCTGTCGCCGTTCAGATCTCCCTTTTCGTTTCCGTCAAGTGCAACAAAGGGATAATTATTTCCTTCCGCATACTTCTGTGCAGTGGAATTGCGATAGCCGTATATCGTTACGGAATGAGTTATTTCACCTGTAGAAGCATTTTTCTGCATACCGATGTTCATTAAGTTGATAGTGCAGTTACGGCTAAGGAAAGTCACCTTCTTAAGCTTATTGCACTCCGAAATGCCGCCGAACTCCTTCAGGCTCTCGGGCAGGACCAGTTCCTCGAGAGATGGGCATTTTGAAATTGCCGTTCCTCCGACCTTTTCAACATTCTTGCCGAATTTTATTGACTTGAGGGTTTTACAGTCCTGAAACGCATTTTCTCCTATGTTTTTCACGTTATCGCCTAATTCCACCGTTTCAAGCGCAGAACAATGCAGGAACATGCCTTTGGATACATCCGCACTGTTTATTACGGCTTTTTTCAAAGAAGTGCATTCATAGAATGCCGATTCTCCGATCTCCTTTACCGTTGCAGGTATAGTAATTGAGGTGAGACCTCCACACTGATAGAACGCATTATTGTCGATCTTAGTTACGGAAGAAGGTATACTCACCGAACTCAGTTTATCGCACCCCTGGAAAACAAACTCTCCGATTTCCGTCAGAGTAGAAGGCAGATCTACTGACGTTAAGCTTTTACAGTTCATGAACATCGCGGAGTCTATCTTTTTAAGCCCCTTCGGAAGCGCTATCTGAGTGATACCCGAGTTGGCGAAAGCCCTCTGTCCTATATATTCAACTCCGCTGCCTAGCTTTACTGTTTTAAGGTTCTTCAAGTCCTTGAACATACCGTTGCCGATTATTTTCACGCTGTCAGGTACAACGACAGATGTTATAACTTCATATTGCTCTTTATTGTTGTTCGGATAGGTGTTTTCCTCAGTCGTTCCTATTTTTGTAACAGGAAGACCGTGTATTTCACCGGGGATAACTATATTTGCGCCCGGATCTTCAAGCCTTCTTACGACTACATGGTCTCCGTATTCCTCGCAGTAAAAAGCTCCCTCGTAGTAAAAATCAGTCATTTCCTGATCATCTTCTTCAGCATAAGCGGAAGGTACTTCGGCGAAAACATACGGTCTCGCCATAATCTTTTCAGCTCCGCAGACCATTGTAAGCGACATTGCTGCCGCAAGTATTTTTGTAAATTTCATGTAATTCCTCCATAGAATATTTTAACAAATCAATTATACCACATTTTACAAAAAAATCAACAGTAAAAAAGGCGGACCGAAGTCCGCCCGATATATCAGCCTTTAAGCTCAACACGTCTTATTTTTCCGCTTATGGTCTTTGGAAGCTCATCACGGAACTCAACTATACGAGGATACTTGTAAGGAGCAGTGTGCTTCTTGACATAGTCCTGTATCTCCTTTTTCAGTTCCTCGGTGCCTTCCTTGCCCTTGACCAGAACGATCGAAGCCTTTACGACCTGACCTCTTACAGGATCAGGAGCTGCACTTACACCGCATTCCAGAACGTATGGAAGCTCCATGATAACGCTTTCTATCTCGAATGGTCCTATGCGGTAGCCGGAGGACTTGATAACATCGTCAACACGTCCCACGTACCAGAAGTAGCCGTCCTCGTCCTTCCATGCGGTATCGCCTGTGTGGTAGCATCCGTCATGCCATACCTCATTGGTCTTGTCCTCTGCGTTGTAGTAGCCGAGGAAGAGGCCCGCAGGTACCTTTTTATCCGTGCGGATGACTATTTCGCCCGTTTCACCTGTCTTGCAGGGATTTCCGTCGGGATCGACTATATCAACGTCATAGAGTACGCTCGGTTTGCCCATTGATCCCGGGTGGCAGGTCATGCCTACGAAGTTGCCGATAGAAAGAGTAGTCTCTGTCTGACCAAAGCCCTCCATGAGCTTTACTCCCGTAGCATTGAGGAACTGGTTATATACCTCGGGGTTAAGAGCCTCGCCTGCAACTGTTGCGTACTTTATGCTGCTGAGGTCGAACTTTGAAAGGTCCTCCTTGATAAAGAAACGGTACATTGTCGGCGGAGCGCAGAATGTTGTTATATTGTACTTCTTGAACATCGGAAGTATCTTGTTTGCATCAAAGCGGTCGAAATCGTAAACGAATATACAGGTCTCGCTGAGCCACTGTCCGTAGAGCTTGCCCCAGAGTGCCTTGCCCCAGCCTGTATCGGATATGGTAAAGTGTATGCCGTTCGGATCAACGTTATGCCAGTAACGTGCTGTTATGAAGTGTCCAAGAGCGTACTTGTGGCTGTGCATAGCTATCTTCGGGTAGCCTGTAGTACCTGATGTGAAGAACATGAGCATCGGTTCGCTTCCGCAGGAAAGCTCGTCGGGATCTGTGGGCCGCTCGAATACGTCACTGCAGCAGGAAATGCCCTCGTCGAAGTCCTTCCAGCCGTCACGGTGTCCGTGAGCCATCATCCTCATGATGTCCATGCCGCATTCTTCAACAGCAAGATCGACCTGATGTGCAACATCGCCGTCACCTGTGCAGACGATAGCCTTTACCTCAGCCGCCTTGAAACGGTATGTGAAATCGTGCTGTACCAGCTGATTTGTAGCAGGTATAACTATAGCGCCTATCTTATGGAGCGCAAGAATAGCAAACCAGAACTGGTAATGTCTCTTAAGCACGAGCATTACCTTATCACCCTTCTTTATTCCCATTGAGCGGAAATAGTTGGCGGTCATATTTGAATACTTCTTCATATCGGCAAATGTGAAGCGGCGCTCCTCCATTTCGTTCGATACGTAAATCATAGCTGTCTTATCGGGACACTTTGCAGCAAGTCCATCCACTATATCAAATGCGAAGTTGAAGCTCTCCTCGTTCATGAAGCTTATCTCCTTGAGAGCTCCTTCCTCGTTTGTAACGCACTTTACGAACTTGTCAGCTATAGGATCCTTTATATTTGCAAGATCGAAGTTGGTAACTCCGGGAAGTATAACGGGATCAAGGTGGTTGATAGCATGCTGAGGCTGCTGAACTCCGCAGACGATCGCATAGAACTTGCACTCCTTGCCGCCTACTGCCCACTCATCGTGGGGCTCCGAGCTGTCGTAGTAAATGGAATCGCCCTCGTTGAGTATCTCAACATTATCGCCTACACGCACTTTCAGCTGTCCGCTGATAACGATATCCATTTCCTGTCCCTCGTGGGTATGCGGATGAGGTACACGGAACTCCTCGTCAACGTAAGGGATAGTTACAAGGAAAGGCTCTGCTATCTTGTTCCTGAACTGCGGTGCAAGGCGGTAATAGCTGAGTCCCTTTCTTCTTGCAATAGGAAGTCCCTCGCCCTTTCTTGTGATGTCAAAGCTCTTGATACGGGGAGACTCACCCTCCATAAGGTCGGTGATCTCAACGCCTGTAGCATTTGCAAATTTATATATGAATGAGAAGCTGAAATCCTTTGCTCCTCCCTCGTAAGCGAGATACTCATAGGAAGAAACGCCTATCTTCTCAGCCATTTCCTCGGGAGTGAGACCTACTGATTCGCGTGTCAGTCTGATACGCTCTGCGACCTCTCTTATCTTAAATTCGGGATCCATTAAACTGCTCATTGCAAGCCTGCTCCTTTCTTACGGTTGGACGGTTTTTATCCGATAATTCCATATTCCGAGGCATATATCCGTCCGAAATAACACATCAAATATTATACCACTGCGCCGTATCTTTGTCAACCGATATTTCACAGTCATACCTGCCTTTGAATATAATGTTCAGAGAGGTGATGATATGTCAAGAAAGCACAGAAAACTGCCGAAGATAAGGTACGCAGTCACGGCTGCGGCGGTACTTGCAGCAGTATCCGCAATTGTGATAACCGAGAAAGCTGTACGTCCCTCGGCAGAACTTCAGGCGGAGCATTTTGCAGTCCGCACCGCAGGCTGTACCATAGGTCAGGCAGTTGCCGACTACATAGAACAGGAAGACAGCGGCATACTCGAATTTGACGGATACAGTACGGCTTCGGTATCGGGCAGGGACGTTAACAGGGTGCAGTCCGAGCTGACCTTGCTGATAAACGAACGGCTTGAAAACATGGGGAAATGTTCCGCAAAAGTTCCTCTCGGTACTATGACAGGCTCGTATCTGCTGGCTGGTCGGGGACCTTGTATACGTTTCAGAGTGTGTCCTACAGGTGAAGCTGAAGTACGTCTGCGGAGCGAATTCACATCGGCAGGAATGAACCAGACCTGCCACAGGCTTTACGCCGAGGTAACTGCCGAAATTGCTTCTTCGTCGCCGCTTTACAGCTTCGAGGCGGAGAAAAAGTTCGATTACATACTTTCAGAGACTATCATCAACGGCGAGGTGCCGTTCGGCGGAACAAATAATACTTCATTATAAGGGAACGCCCTCTCTTGCAGGGCGTTCCCTCTTCAAAAACAGTCCACCGGACTGTTTTTGAATTCACCCTTTGCGGAGCGCCTGTTTTTATGGGGCTTTGCCCCATTCCCCACCAGAGGCTCTGCCTCTGGACTCCGCTAAAGGGGTGAAACCCCTTTAGAATCCCAAAATGATCGTACTAAATAAAAAACAGGACGCTCTTTATAAAAGCGTCCTGAATACTCACTTTGTTTCAGTGGTTGTGCTGCGTGTCGTTTTAAACTCGGTAGTAGTCGTAGTCTCGGAAGCCGGATCGTTCTTGTCGGGAGCTGTCACTGTCAGTGTAAGCTCCGCATCGCTGAATCCGTCCGATATCTTTCTGAAATCGGAAATACTCTCTCGAAGTAACGCTGTCTCGTTCTGAACGTATACCCTGCCCATTGCAGTCTCTTTATTTGCCGCAAGAAGCCTGTACAGCAGTCCGAGAAGGTCGTCCGCAGTCTTCGGCGGCTGAGTGTCGGAAGGTACATCGAGACTGAGCGATATATAGCCGTCCTCGCCGACTATCTCCGCCATTGTGGAATTATCGGTATATTTCCCGAAAAGCTCTATGATAAGCGGATTTACGAATCTGAGCTCCGCATGGTTCTTAGGATCCATGATCTTCTCCTTATGAAAGTGCAGCCTTGAGGGCTTCTGTTCTGTCAGTTTTCTCCCATGCAACTCCGAGATCCTCACGTCCCATGTGACCGTATGCAGCAAGTCTGCGGTACTGCGGCTTTCTGAGGTCGAGCATCTTGATTATTGCTGTAGGTCTCAGATCGAATACCTTTGAAACTGCTTCAGAGAGCTTCTCCTCGTCTGCCTTGCCTGTGCCGAATGTATCAACGAGTATAGATATAGGCTGTGCAACTCCGATAGCGTATGAAAGCTGTACCTCGCACTTGTCAGCAAGTCCTGCGGCAACAATGTTCTTTGCGATGTATCTTGCAGCGTATGCAGCTGAACGGTCCACCTTCGTCGGATCCTTGCCGCTGAAAGCTCCGCCGCCGTGACGTGAGTATCCGCCGTATGTATCAACGATTATCTTGCGTCCTGTAAGTCCGCTGTCGCCCTGAGGTCCGCCTACTACGAAACGTCCTGTAGGATTGATGAAGAACTTTGTGTTCTCGTCTATAAGCTCTGCAGGGATAACTGCACGGATAACGAATTCCTCGATGTCCTTTCTCAGCTGATCCAGTGAGATATCAGCAGAGTGCTGTGATGATACAACTACTGCATCAACACGTACAGGCTTGCCGTCATCATACTCGACAGTTACCTGTGACTTGCCATCGGGACGAAGGTAACGGAGAGTTCCGTCCTTTCTTACCTCAGTAAGCTTCAGAGAGAGCTTGTGTGCAAGTGAGATAGGAAGCGGCATAAGCTCGGGAGTTTCGTTGCATGCGTAACCGAACATGATACCCTGATCTCCTGCACCGTTGGACATGCCGTCGTTCTCGTTGTTCTGCTCTCTGTACTCGAAAGCCTCGTTAACGCCCATAGCGATATCAGGTGACTGCTCGTCTATAGTGGTGAGTACAGCGCAGGTGTGTGCATCAAAGCCATACTTTGCTCTGTCATAGCCTATCTCTGCAACTACCTGACGTGCTATCTTAGGGATGTCTACCTTTGCGGTAGTTGATATCTCGCCCATGCACATCACCATACCTGTAGTTACAACAGTCTCGCAGGCAACTCTCGCATTTTCGTCCTGCTCGAGCATTGCATCAAGTACTGCATCAGAGATCTGATCGCATATCTTATCGGGATGTCCCTCAGTTACCGATTCAGAAGTAAAGAAATGTCTGCTCATAAAAAAACCTCCATTAAAATAAAAAAGTGCGTTCCGATCGGGACGCACAAACTGGTTATGTGTATATGTCCTCATCTTTCGGATAATTCCGCAGGATTTAGCACCTTGAATAACAGGTTGCCGGGCTTCACAGGACCTGGTTCCTCCGCCGCTCTTGATAAGGTTTGTTAAACTGCATCTTTATGATGCTTCAATATTATACTATATCGGAAATAATTTGTCAATAGAAATCGGAAAAAGTTGCGGACAGTTAACAAAAAAGTCCATCGCTGCCCTGATCGCCATAAAAAACGGACTCCCGAAGGAGTCCGCCTGATATCATCTCTGTTCGCAGATAAGCTTGATCGCAGTTCTCTCGTCACCGTCGATCTGGATGTTAGCGAATGCAGGTATGCAGACAAGGTCGATACCGATAGGAGCAAGATATCCTCTTGCTATTGCGATAGCCTTGATCGCCTGATTGGCAGCTCCTGCGCCGACTGCCTGAACTTCTACTGCCTTCTGCTCTCTAATCACACCGGCAATAGCACCTGCAACGGAATTAGGTGTTGAATGTGATGAAACTTTTAAAACCTCCATAATTGACCCTCCTAATGAGTAAATATAGTAGTGTATCTATAGCGTCGAGTGTATGCTATACTACAATTATATTATACACTATGGAAACCGATATTTCAAGTAGCACAAATCATTTTTGTAGATTATCTCACAATAATACGTTCAATTTTGTGCGATTTGCCCGTTTTCTCGTCGAACTCCACACAGACTCCGCATAAAAAGCAGTCCGTATCCGCCTCAGTAAAGCGAACAGGCGTGTGAAAGCGGAATTTTTCTATTACTGCCTTCGAATCAACTCCGAGACAGGATAACTCGGGACCTGTCATGCCTGCATCGGTTATATATGCAGTGTGTCCGCCGAGTATAGCCTCATCTGCGGTCTGTACGTGGGTGTGCGTACCGAATATTCCGCTGACTTTCCCCGTCAGATAATGTCCCATAGCCTTTTTCTCGGAAGTTGCTTCGGCGTGGAGATCAATGAATATATTAGGCGTATCTGCTTCTTCAAGAAGTCTGTCAACAACAGTGAAAGGATTATCAAGGTCGTCCATAAATGCCGTACCCATGAGATTTATAACGGCTACCGAATACGCTCCCATATCAAGTGTACATATGCCCTTGCCGGGTGCACCGCCTTCGGGATAGTTCGCAGGACGCAGGATATAGTCCGAATCAAACAGCGGGAACGCTTCTCTTCTGCGGAAAGCGTGATTGCCTGTAGTCAGTATATCAGCACCTGCATTGAGAAGCGACTCTGCGGACTGCGGCGTGATACCGTTGCCCTGAGCCGAATTTTCTGCATTTACAACAGTTATATCGATATTGTAGGAACGTTTGAGTCCGCTGAGCTTTGAACGCAGGAAATCACAGCCTGCCTTGCCCACAACGTCTCCGATAAAAAGTAAGTTTTTCAATATTATGCTCCGTTCTGTCAGAATATGACCGCCAAGCGGTATACTTAATTAATGTCTGCTCAACAACTAAAAAATGGCTTATTATAGCTTCCAAAGCCATTTTTTAGTTGTCAAAGTGCAAGAAAATAATGATATTAAAGGTTTTTCTTGCACTTTGTTTTGCCCTTTCGGGCAAAATGAGCTTGACATAAAGAAATGTGATGCGCAAATTCTTTATATTTTAGGGAATTTGCGCTCCCCGAACAAAGTTCGGGGCAGTAACCGCCCAAAGGCGGTTACTGAGTACACATTAATTATATCATTTCGGTCTTTGTATTGTCAAGAAGGGAATGCTCTCTTGCGGTGCTTTGCCCCGACCTAACCGGTCCGTACCCTCTGTCAGCTTTGCTGACATCTCCCTGTACAACAGGAAGTCACCCTGCACCCCGCTTATTTGCGCCTTATTCCTTTTATACCGCAAGTTCTCTCCGCAACAATTGATAATATAAAAATGCTTCTGCGACGGATTACAAACTTCTTGACGTAAATCCTGCGGTCTGATATAATATTATTGTACTCAATAAACATCGGAAGGATGTATAAATGAACACACCTATCTATGATTACCTGAAAAGATATGCGGCATCGGGTATGCTTCGCGGTCATATGCCGGGGCACAAGGGAGTTTCACCCGTAAAAGGCCTTGAATCCCTGTACAGTCTCGATATCACCGAGATATCAGGTGCGGACAGTCTCTTCGAGGCGGACGGCATCATACTCGAAAGCGAAAGGAATATGTCCTCACTTTACGGAAGCACAGCTTCCTTCTACTCGGCGGAAGGCTCGACACTTTGCATACAGGCTATGCTTGCGGCAGTGAAGTTTGAAAACAGGACCGTTATAGCTGCAAGGAACGTACACCGTTCTTTTCTGAACGCTGCGGCGCTTCTCGGACTGGACGTTGAATGGCTCATTCCCGAATACTCCGATGGCATCCTCTCGGGAAGGATAAACCTTGTCTCTCTGGAGGAAATTCTCCGTCGAACCAATAACCCGTGCGTTTACATCACTTCCCCCGACTATACGGGAAGGACTGCCGATATCACAGGAATTTCGGCGCTGTGCAGGAAATACGGCGCACCGCTGCTGGCGGACAACGCTCACGGTCCTCATCTCAGGTTCATGCCCGAGGATATCCACCCCATAACTCTCGGTGCCGATATGTGCTGCGATTCCGCACATAAAATGCTGCCTGCACTTACAGGAGCGGCAGTTCTCCACACATCGTCGGAAAAATACGCAGGCATCCTGCGGCATTGTATGAGCATGTTCGCTTCCACAAGTCCATCATACCTGATAATGGCTTCACTGGACCTGTGCTGTCCCTATCTTGCGGACAGGATACGTGGCGATATAGAGGAAAAGCTTCCCCTTGCAGAACGTTACCGCAGCCGCTTCGCAGATAGACTCGCTTTCGCTGAGGGTGATCCATTCCACATAACGATAAAAGCTGCCGAGAGCGGTCTCGACGGTCTCAGTCTCGCACAGTCCCTTCGTGAAAACGGTGCAGAGTGCGAATACGCGGACAGAGATACGGTGATACTCCTTATGTCCCCTTCCACTCCGTATGAGGACTTCGCAAGGCTTGAAGACGTGACCGAAAAAGCACTTCTCTCTGCCGTCAGAACACCCCCACGCAAAAACGATTTCAGGGCAGTACTTCCCGAAAAAGCCATGAGCATCCGTCAGGCATTCTTTTCGCCAAGCGAGACCATTAACGTCGATGATGCCGAGGGACGTATCTGTGCTTCGGTACTGGTACCTTGTCCGCCTGCGATCCCTATCGCCGCAAGCGGAGAAATAATAGACAGGGAGTGTATCGGACTGTTCAGAAGATACGGAATCTCCCGTGTGATAGTTGTAAAATGATAACATCGGAGCAATACTATGAAAAAAATATACGGAAATAAACAGCTGCTTTCCGTTCTGGAGGGCATGATAGTAAATGACCGCCCTGTTAATTCCCTTATGCTGTACGGCGATAAGGGATGCGGTAAAAAGACCGTTGCGGACTATTACACCATGCAGCTTCTCTGCTCGTCCCCCGAAAACGGCAGGCCATGCGGAAAATGCAACGCCTGCAGGAACGTCGCCGCAGGAAATCATCCCGACGTCACATACGTTGAGACAAGTGGAAAACTCGGCGGCTATTCCGTCGAGACTGCACGTAATATCATCGCAGATGCATTCATAAAGCCAAATAACGATTCGGGCAGGAAGGTTTATCAGTTCCGTGACTGCCATAATATGGATCCCCGTACTCAGAACACTCTGCTGAAACTCATCGAGGAACCGCCCGAGTACGCTCATTTCATATTCACCGCTGAATCTAAATACGAATTCCTTCCCACTATAATATCAAGGTGTATGTGTCTCGGAGTCTCGCCCTGTACCATCGATGAGACCGCTCAGGCTCTTGAAGAAGCAGGATATACTCCCGAACAGATAACCTCTGCAACAAACAGTTTTCACGGTAACATCGGACTTTGTATACAGTACCTCAGCGATCAGCAGCTCAGAGATGCTGTGGATTTGACAAAAAAACTGTCTGATAGTATAATAAGAAAGGACGAATACGGACTTAATGCTGTCTTTATGTCAGCAGGTACAGACAGAAGCAGGATAAAACGCATTCTCTCAATGACCGATAAACTGGTAAGAGATGCGGCAGTTCTTGCAGAGGACAAGGATGCGGCTATTATCGGCTGCAGCCGCCGTGAAGCAGCTTCACTCTCGGAGATCATCACACCCATACAGGCAGGCAGGATACACGACCTTCTGGAAAAGGCATGGGGTTCGGTAGAGAGCAATGTAAGCATACCGCTGATACTTACAGCGCTTTGCGGAGAAATAATGGATATCGTCATCGGCTGAGGCTGATGCTTACAGATAGGAGCATTTATGAAAGAAATAGTTGGCATACGCTTTAAAAAAGGCGGAAAGATTTATTACTTCTCTCCCGAGAATATAAAGGCTTCCGTCGGAGATATGGCTATAGTTGAAACAATAAGAGGAATAGAGTGCGGCGAGGTCGTTATCGCTAACAGACAGATAGACGATAATGCTTTCTCTTCTCCGCTGAAACCCATAATCCGTCTTGCTACGGAAGCCGACCTTAAGGTCGTTGCTCAGAATAAAGAAAAGGAAAAGGAAGCTTTCAGGATTTGCGAGGAGAAAATCGCTCTCCGCAAACTGAAAATGAACCTTGTGGACGTTGAGTGTACATTCGACAAGAACAAGATACTCTTTTACTTCACCTCCGAGAACCGTGTGGACTTCCGTGAATTGGTAAAGGATCTTGCCGCCGTTTTCAGAACTCGTATAGAATTGCGTCAGATAGGCGTAAGGGACGAGGCGAAGATACTCGGCGGACTCGGTATCTGCGGACGTGAGTTCTGCTGTAAGGCACATATGGGCGATTTCCAGCCCGTTTCAATAAAAATGGCAAAGGAACAGGGACTCTCCCTGAACCCCACAAAGATCTCAGGTACATGCGGCAGACTTATGTGCTGTCTTAAAAACGAACAGAACGCTTACGAGGCGCTGCTTAAAATAACTCCAAAGGTCGGCGCTGTTGTAGTTACTCCGGACGGAGAACGCGGACGTGTTGAGGATGCTAACCTCATTACAGGTAAGCTCCGTGTTAAGACCGATAAATCGGAAGTTCCCGTAACTCTCGACCGCAGTGAGGTAAAACTCCTGCGTGATGCCGAGATAAGGGTTAACCGTGACGAGATAAAGGCTCTCAAGGAGCTTGAGGACAAGTAATGGAAAAGGTCAATTACGGCAGGATGCTGGACGAAAAGCTTGCAGAGCTTCAGAAAAGCGGCGAAAAGCCTACTCTCCTACTTCACGCCTGCTGTGCGCCGTGCAGCAGCCACACGCTTCTTTTCCTCGACAGCCATTTCAGGATAACGCTGTATTTCTACAACCCCAATATCGCTCCGCAGGAGGAGTACGATTACAGATGCAGTGAACTGAAACGCCTTGTCAGCGAAATGGGACTTTCGGTGGATATCATCGAAGAGGAATATGATCCTGCGCCTTTCTACGAACTTGCAAAGGGACTTGAAGACCTCCCCGAACGAGGTGAACGCTGTCAGAAATGTATCGCACTGCGGCTCGAAGCTGCGGCAGCTAAGGCAAATGAACTGGAATGCGATTATTTCACTACCACACTGACTATCAGTCCCCATAAGGACTGCACCTTCATCAATCAGTGCGGCGGAGAAATTGCGGAACGTTCTGGCGGTTCAGCCTATCTGTTCTCGGACTTCAAGAAACATGACGGTTATAAACACTCTATCGAACTTTCAAGGCAGTATGGTCTTTACAGGCAGAACTACTGCGGCTGTGTCTACAGCAAGATAAATTCACAGAAAAAAAGCCATAAGGAGGACTGATCTTCCCTATGGCTTTTCTCTTTATGGGCTTGTGACGGACTATTGCTGCCGATATTTCACAGATAATACTGCAATACCCTGAAAAGTCTCAATCGTCCCCGTGAGATCATTCTTGAGACCGCCTGAAACGTGATACCGAGTCTCTCCGCTATCTGCACCATATTCATCCCCTCGTAATAATAAAGCATTATCGCATTGCGCTGTTTAGCGGTAAGCTCGGTATTTATCGCCTTTGCCAGAACACGCTTCATCCTGCGTATCCTGTCGTTATCGCCGTCATCCTCGGAAAAAAGTATCGCTCTGAGACTTTCGTCCGCTTTTCCTGTGAAATCATCGGAATAACGTTCACGATTCGGCACGCTGTTCCAACCTCCTGCTGTAATCGCTGAGATGACATACTATATTCATCATCTCTCCGTGTTCGCAGTAAAGAAGCCTTATTCTCCGTTCGAGATCAAGCTCGGCTATCCCTGCAAGATCTCCGTGTTTCTTCATTTCGTTCTTCATCGCCGTTAATTCGGTTATCCGCTTTTTTACCAGAGTACAGCTGTCGATGTAACCTTTGATAAGTTGTTTCAATGCAAAGACCTCCTCATATCGGAAAACTCTTCTCTGACACAGATAGATACCGCGGTGGCTACGGTCACAGTCCGTATCGGTTCATCCTTAGTTGCAGAACATCTGTTCCACAATTACTATTATAGAACATTTGTTCTGTAATGTCAATAGCAAAAATATATTTGTTTTTGTTTTAATTTATGCTTTCCGACACCCGTTTTGACTATCCGGTTAATCTCCTTATAATATTACTTGCGGTAAATCGGATTTTGTTTTAATTATTTCTCGAAGAATTGTTCCGTTTTGATCATTCATTAGTTTAAAATTTAGTATCATGCAATATATTGGCAAAAATTAACTACACAAACGGGATAACGAGGTGTTCGATATACTATTCGTACAATTTTGATTTGTACAATATGTAGATTTTTGTTGTGAAAAACGTCGAAAAGGCTCAAAACCTCTTTTCAAAAAATCCGATTTATGCTAATATGTTATTAACGAAAGGTTTTCTATATGGGAGGTGTTTAAAATGACAGGCTTAGCTGATTCAGTCAAACGTGCGATATCGTTTATTTCTGCTATAGTTGTTTTGTGTTTTGCCGTTAATCTGTCAGAAAGCACTTCTTACGGAGCAGATGTGGAACAGGAAGACCTTAACAATATGGCAAAAGAGATCGCACTCCTCGTCAACGAAGCAAGAACAGAAGAAGGACTCAAACCACTTTATGTCGTTCCTTACCTTAACGACATGGCTCAGATAAGAGCACGTGAATGTATATTCGATTTCTCTCATGACCGTCCCGACGGTTCTTCATTCGCATCCGTCATCGACGATAACCTCATACCTTATTGCTACGCTGCCGAAAATATAGCAGCAGGTTCATCCACAGCAGCAGGTACTTTCAATCAGTGGAAAAATTCCCCCCGCCACTGGGAATCAATCATGAATCCCGATGCTACTCATATGGGCGTTGGCGTTTGCTACGAGAAAAACAGCGAATATAAATGGTACTGGCAGCAGATCTTCATCCAGACATGGGATGATGATACAGAGATCTCAGGACAGTACATCCCCGAAAAATATGAGATAGTCCCCAAGTCCGACGGCGACCTTAACGGCGACGCAAATATCAACAGCTACGATTATATCGTGCTGGTGGACTATATCCGTAAAAAACAGGAAGGCGAAAGAGTTTACCTTAACGATCTGCAAATGGAAGCAGCAGATTGTTTCCGCGACGGCATAATAACTGAATCAGACGCTAAAGCACTTCAGAGATATATTCTCGGCGAATACGACGAGCTTCCATACATCTTCTAACGGGAAAAATGGGTTTTTATAGATTAGGTGTGTTCAAAAAAGACGGCTGTCCGACAAGGGCAGCCGTTCTTCTTTATGATACCGCACAAAGCTGTAGGTCAGTCTTTGTGCGGTTTTACTTTTATTCCGTAAAACGCACCCTGAGACGCTCCGCTCCGTCCATATATGCGGCAGTTATCTCATGTCCGTTAAAGTACAGATGATCGGTATTCTTCATCTTAACTGCAAGATCGGTGAATGCCGCTCTCGTACCCTTGTGCGGAGTATCAAGATACGGCAGTCCTCCGTTACACATCATTATATGTTCGGGAAATGGACTCGTCATATCCGATGACGAAGGAAGATCATTCAGTTCCGCAATACACGGCAGTCCGTTGTTTCTGCCGATTATTATGTTCATTCCCATACTATTCCTCCGTTACGTCAAAGCCTATCGATTCAAGATAGCTTACATCCTTTGCCTGTGCTTCTGTCAGTATATAAGCCCTCGCTGAACCTGTATAGGTCGTAGTATCAGGCGTTCTCGAAATACAGAAACAAGGCGTATTCGGACTCGAGTTCCATATAAACTGAGTTGTATCAGAAGAAGAAAAGTCAATATATGAATTCTGTACGGTGCTCAGTATAATATTCAAGAAATATTTATAGGAAGCGGTTATCGATAACGGCTTCAGATCTATCACGAAAATACAGTCATTTATCGTCGAATATGCTATAAAATAGCGGTCATAGGACGGCGACTGAGTTGAAAGACTGTTGTATATCAGCTCGCCTCTCACCTGACAGCGTCTCAGCTCCGCATCAACAAATACGTTAAAAGCCGTATTGGCATAGATACGCAGTATAAAGCTGCATAATTCAGCATGGATATATACAGAATTCTTGTTCATGAACGATGACCTTGATGTAGGATTCGCGTTCGACCTTATATGTGCGCCTATAGTGCAGTTATAAAGCTTTAAGTTACAGTTTGAACCTGAAAAAAAGCTGAACTTGTTTGCCGCGATCTTGAAGTTTTCAATTATAAGATCCTTTATGGTTATCTCATGGCACGTATTGTATATCAGGAATGCTGAAAGCTCAGATGTCTGGTCGTTCATGTAAAGATTCCTTATCCTGTGTCCTCTGCCGTCAAGTCCCGCACATTCAAGGGGTATCGGCGTAACATTGCCGTTTCTGAAACAGCCGTTAAGGTCTATATCGCAGCCGAGAGCATAATATAGACTGCTGTCGCCGTAAAGCGGCATTGACCACAGCTCCGACGCATTTGTTATGATGTACGGATCGCTTATTGTTCCTGAACCCTGCATACTCACACCTCCTCTGTTATTACGTAAAGCGAATTCTCCTTATGTTCGGCAGCCTCATACTCGCTCCTTGTCATCGCTATGACCTCGGGACGTGCAAGGTATGTGGCAGTTTCTTCCTCTATCCTGTCAAGACGTGCCGAGACTGTATCAAGGTCGAATTCATCCATAAGCTGCTGAAGCCGCGCAAGTCCTGCTGCTGTTGCCTCAGTTATCTGACTTACAGCCTGCTCCACTGTCTCGGGAAGCGGTCCGTTTTTTCCGTTGACCGCAGGCTTTACCTGTACAGGCGGCATGCTGTACTTGATTATTACCGCATCCCCCATACTTGCTCTTATCTCCAGCTGGAGCGTACCCGAATTGAACGTGAAGTTATCGGATACATTCCATGCAAGACTTATCTTGTTGCTTCCGATAAGCTGCATATAGGGCAATACCTGCTCCACTTCCCAGTTTTCCGAGGTAAGTCCCTTGATGCAGAACGAACAGTTCACAAGATCGATGCCGTTGTAGGTTCGGTCGATAACGAAGTTGATAGTATCGGCAAATTTCTCTCCCTGTACGAAAAGGTCGCCGAACTGGTATGTCGGTATGTTTTTACCGTTTGCATAGACTTCCATAATTTCCTCCTTTCGGAGAGCTCCGCAGTACCCTCCTGTAATAGGACGAAAAAAAGGGCTTATTCAACCTAAAAAGGTTGAATAAGCCGCGATTATTTTTTATCAGGATCGTTATTTTTCTTTTTGAGTGCCGCATAAACCGTAAAATTGTTTACAGCCATAAGCCAGATAAGCGCCGAAGCTCCAACATTCTTTGTTATGGCAAATACTATAACTCCTATTATACAGTATACTGCTGCTATTATTAGTAAAACTTTGTTTTTCATTCCATTACGGCTCCTTTATTATTTGAGAGCGGCCTTAACTATATTATAGTTGCTTGCCATTCTCTGCTCAGTGTTTTGTCCGACCATTGAATACAGCTGTATGTAGTATACACGCCCGTATTTTTCGGTGTCAAATACCGCATTGCACGAGAGATACGAACCTGCCTTTCCTGAGTGGAAACGGTCCGAATCACTTGCACCAGCCATCCAGCCGCAGCCGTAATTCATGTCCATATTGAACATTTCCTTCAGCGAATCCTCATTGATGAGCTTTCCGTTCATAAGCGCTCTGTCGAACATTACAAGGTCGGCTGCACACGAATGTACATCTCCCGCACCTCTGTTGAATTTCGGACTGGCCATGTAGCCGTTTTCATCAGTAAATTCCACAGCTTCTTTATCGTTCAGCTCGGGAATGCTTGTAACATCACCTGTTTTCATGCTGCTTGAATGTTCCATTCCGCAGACATCGAATATGTTCTCCTGCAAATACTCGCCGAAGCTCTTACCCGTAAGCTGCTCGATGATCATTGCAAGAAGGTGGTAATTGGTATTGCTGTAGCTCATTTCAGCTCCCGGTTCGTGTTTCAGTTCAAGACTGCCTATGAAATCCAGCATTTCCTCATCCGTGAAGCTGTCCGCCAGGAATTTTTCCGTCATGGTCTCAATGTCGATATCATGAGTCTTTGAAAGCGAAAAAACATCGTTCACATAGTCATATATGCCCGACTGCATATGAAGCAGCTGATATATGGTTATATTCCTGCCTGCTTCGTATTCGGGAAAGAATTTGCCGAGAGTGTCGTTCATGCTCAGCTTGCCCTGCTCTATGAGCTGAAGTACGGCTGTTGCCGTCATAGTCTTTGTTATCGAACCTACCTCATAGGTAGTATAAGCGTTTACGGGAGTTTCACCGTCGGTCTCTGTTGAATCAAGTCCCTGTATGAAGATTATGTCATTATCCGTTGCAAGAATGTTAACGCCTTTGAGTTCAGCGAAAGTAACGCTGAGATTCTGGAGCTTTTCAGCTATCTCGCTGTACTCTTCCTTATCATTGTGCCACTGGTCGTTTTCATGTTTGAGTCCCTCTGTAACGTCGGAAACAATAGCATAGGCTTCTGCTGTTTCAGCTTCGGACACGGCTTCGCTTACAGAGGATACCGATACATCGGATACGGATGGATCACTGCTCTCCGATGTATTCTGTGAACTGCATCCCGTCATCATTAAAAGTGCGGTCAGAAAAGCGGTAAACCTGCTACACTTCTTCATACCTGTTCTCCTGTTAATCCTTTTTTATCTTCATCGATATATCAAAGCATTTTACCGAGTGGGTAAGTGCGCCGAGAGAAATAATATCAACTCCTGTTTCTGCAACGGAGCGTATATTCTCTGCTGTTACATTTCCCGAAGCTTCAAGGAGTGCTTTTCCGTCGGTCATCTTAACTGCCTCTGTCATTTCCTCACAGCTCATATTGTCGAGCATGATTATCTCAACCCTGTTTTCAAGTGCCTCACGAAGCTCGTCAAGAGTACGTACCTCGACCTCTATCTTTACGGTGTGGCCTATCTTCTCGCGGAGTGCGCTTACAGCAGCGGTTATACCGCCGTATGCATCTATGTGGTTATCCTTAAGCATTGCGGCATCCGAAAGATTGAAACGGTGGTTCTTGCCTCCGCCCACTGTAACAGCGTACTTCTGGAGGGCGCGGAGTCCCGGGAGTGTCTTTCTCGTATCGGTAACAGATGCGTTTGTACCCTTTACCAGCTCAACACATTTGTTTGTAGCTGTAGCTATGCCTGACATGTGCTGGAGTATATTGAGTGCGGTACGCTCGCCCTTCAGGAGAGTAAGTGTACTTCCGTCCATTTCAGCGATGATATCGCCTTTTTTTACCTTTGTGCCGTCCTGCAGGAGTATGCGGAAATCAACATCTCCGCCTGCAAGGTCGAATACTCTTTTTGCTATCTCGATACCGCAGACAACTCCCTCGTCCTTAGCCACGTAATAAGCGGAGCTTCTGTGGTCGGCAGGTATAAGGTTATCCGCAGCAGCGTCGATATAATTTATGTCCTCCATAAGCGCAGTGGTAATAATATTATCAATGTAGCACTGTAAAAGCTTCATAATCAAATTCCTTTCTTGGCATCATGAGTAACTGGATGCGATACTCAGGTATTCTTCAAGACAGAGTCCCGATTCATATACGAGTTTTGCGTTTTCCTTGCCGAGATAGCGTACATGCCACGGCTCGTACTTGTAACCTGTCTTGTCTTCCTTGCCCTTTGGGTAGCGTATTATAAATCCGTACTTCCAGCAGTTCTCCGCAAGCCATGCAGCTTCGGGAGTATTGAGGAAAGCGTCGCTTGCCATGTTTATATCCGCTGCAAGACCTGTCTGATGCTCGGAGTGTCCCGGACGTGCAGAAAATGTATCGGCTTTCGCCTTGCCGTCTCTTGCAACGTATGAATTGTAAAGCGTAGCCTGATAATCGTATGAACGGAATCCCGAACATACCTTCAGCGAAAGTCCTTCACTTGCAGCAGCTGCCTGCATCTCATTGAATGCAGCCTGAGTCTCGGGAGTAAGTCCTCCGGGACCATAATTAGAAGGAAGTGCATAGGTCTTGTTTACGATAAGTATGCCGTTGATATAGGTGATACCATCCTTTACGGTGACTTCACGGCGTGTGAAGTGCTCAGTCTTGCCGTTTTCCCATACAAGGTCGAAGTGGTCACGGTCTATACGTGTGAACGCCGCTTTTTTGGCATAGTTTTTTTCGTCAATGAATACTATATTGTTTCCTCTGAAATAATAACAGTAATTCCCCTTGTCGTTTTCGTCAAATCTCGCTCTGTAGCTTCCCGTGTAGCCTTTTATATCGAAATAACGGACGCTGTAATCGCCTCCCGTAACATAAAAGCCCGTCAGCGGTTCATTCAGCTCGATGTCATCCTCACAGAGGAATGTGAGATGCTCGCAGCCTGTATCACGCCATTCAAAGTCAAAGAACAGGTCGTTCTTCCAGATTATATCAGCTGCGGCAGTTGTACCCGCTGTACCGAGGGTGAATTCAAGTTCATTATCTTCAGCAGTAAAATCAAATCCCATGCTGTCGCCTGTTTCGGCGTTGACATAGTGGCCGTAGCCGTCCTTGAAAGAAAAGAAACGGGTACCGTCAAAGTCCCTTCCTATCCATGTTCCCGAAGGCACGATGCTAAGCGTATGTGCAAGATATCGCCTGTATATCACCACATCGTAAACGTTGACCACGCCGTCTCCGTTGAAATCTCCGCAGCCCTCGCACATATCCCCCTCATTCAGTATGAAGCTGCTGAGGGTAAGAAGGTCCTTGCTGTTTACAGCCTTGTCATTATTGCAGTCGCCGCGGTGTTCGGCAGCGAATGCATTTGATGTTATCATCACAGCAGCAGTAACTGCTGCCGCTGTGACGGAAAGTATGCGATATATTAATTTCAAAAAAACACCTTCATCCTTTTTTCCGTGGAATTGATGCTATATTACTCCATAACTTCGCTGAGTATGATATAAGCAACTGTTACTATCGACTTTGCAAGAACATAATCCGCATCAACAAGATAGCCTCCGCTGAGAAGGTCCTCGCGTATCTCCTTTACACGCTTGAAGCCTTCCGCAGCAGCCTTCTTATCGGGGATAACGAAATAGCTGTTCTGCATTATCTTTCTTGTTTCGGTACGAACGCCCTTTGGTATATGGGGAGCGCCGATATGCGGATCGAATTCTGCCTCCTCGAAGTCCTTTGGTGCAGATGCAGCCTTTGAAGCGATATCGTTTGCCGCATGGCGTGAGAATACAAGAGCTTCAAGCAGAGAATTGCTTGCAAGACGGTTGCTTCCGTGAACTCCTGTGTGTGAGCACTCACCGCAGGCATAGAGGTTCGGCAGACTTGTTTCGGAATTGCGGTCTACGTCTATACCGCCCATGAGATAGTGCTGACACGGGAATATCGGTACAGGCTCCTTTGTAAGGTCATAGCCCTGGTCAAGGAGATTCTTGTAGATCATAGGGAAGCGGTTCTTAAGGAATTCGCTGTCCTTATAGCTTATATCAAGGTAGAAATCTGTAGAGTTCTGCTTGCGTGATTCAAGGATGATAGCATGTGATACAACGTCACGGGGTGCAAGCTCGAGACGCTCATCGTAGTTGTGCATGAAACGCTCCTTGTGGCAGTTCAGCAGATATGCACCCTCTCCGCGTACAGCCTCGGAAATAAGGAAGCACTCACGGGTAGCACGGTTGTTGAATGCTGTCGGGTGGAACTGTACATAGCTGAGGTTCTTTATCTTTGCGCCCATTTCAAAGGCAAATGTGATACCGTCGCCTGTAGCTATCGCCGAGTTGGTCGTAAACTGGTAAACACGTCCGATACCGCCTGTTGCAAGTATCATAAAGTGGCAGTTTGCAGTTGTATAGTTCTCTTCAATATCCTTGAGCAGTGCGGAATAACCTGTAGAGGTCTTCTTGACACTGCACATCATGGTATTTTCCATAATTGTAACATTTGGAAGCTTCTGTACGTTTTCAAGGAGAGTTGTGGTTATCTCCTTGCCTGTAGCATCCGCATGGTGGAATATACGGTGGTGGCTGTGACCGCCTTCAAGAGTGCGGTGATAAGTACCGTCGGGCTTCTTGTCGAACTCAACTCCGAGGTCGATGATATGCTCGATATCCTGTGCCGCTTCGCTTACGAGAGTATGTACAGCGTCAACATTGTTCTTGAAGCTGCCTGCTATAAGTGTATCGTTCTGGTGATACTGAATATTGTCATTAGGCGAATTGTAAACACCTGCGATACCGCCCTGTGCAAGTGAAGAATTACAGAGACTCAGCTCACGCTTGCAGAGAATGAGGATATTAAGTTCCGATGGCAGGTTGATAGCCGCATAAAGACCTGCAGCGCCGCAGCCTGCGATAATAACATCATAATTTACAGACATATTAAGCACGTCCTTCACAAAAAATTATACATGTATATTATACCACATATCACGGTGATTGTCACTACTATTTGGAAATATTTCTTCATAATAAAAAATACCGCACCATCCCCGAATGATACAGGACGGTACGGTATTAGGTTATTCAAAACGATATTAATACTTCTTCCATGTAGAGGCGCCGACAGATACACCGCCTACTGCTGCTCCTACAAGAAGCAAAGGTGTGGAAACAGGTGACGAAAGAACCGCACAGCCGCCGACAAGCGCAAGAAGTGCTGCTCCGCCGATAAGTCTTATTGCTGATACAGCACGTGAATTACCGCTTTTTACTGTTTCAATTGATACTGCATTACTTTTCATAATAATACTCCTTTATATGTCCGATAGGTCATATCTGCTTTTTAGCAGAATAATATATCATCAGCAAGCATATTAGCTTACTGATGTTGTATTTATTTTATCATTTCTGCGGTAAATATCAATAATTTCACGGTTATCGGTCGGTGAAACCGGGTTTTCGGTATTTATGATTTCATTTTAAGTCAGAGTGATATATTATCGGTCTAAGCTGTATGCCGTTCATTGCGGCTTCAACTGCCTGCGGGAGCATACTGAACTCAGCCACAAGGGATGCAGGCTTGTTTATGCAGTCATCCTGCAGCATAGGTACGAAATAGTAGTTCTTGCGGTTGAACAGCTCCCCTATATTCTTTGCCGAGCCCATAAGGGAATCGTTGGAGGCTATAGCAAGCAGTACGGGTTTGCCGCGTCTGAGATGTGATTTTACAGCCATTGTAACTGCGCCGTCTGTTATGCTTGATGCAAGCTTTGCGGCGGTGTTGGAGGTACAGGGCGCAACTATCATTATATCCGTCATATCCTTCGGACCTATCGGTTCAGCTTCTTCTATGGAAGTTATAACGCTTCTTCCGCATATTTCCGCAAGCCGCTTTTTGTTCTCTTCGCCTGTTCCGAAACGTGTTGAAACTGAAGCTGCCGTTTCGGACATTACAGGTATCAGCTCCGCACCCATTTCCCTCAGCAGTTCCGCCTGTCTGAAGCTTCGGTCAAATGTACAGAACGAGCCTGTAAGTGCATATCCTGCTTTAAGTCCCTTGAAAAAATCTGTCATGATTATCCCCTTTCTGCAAGTATCTCTTCAACTGCATCTGCTATTATCCTTCCTGCCGTTTCGGGGGAGCATTTTGCAGGAAGCCCCCTTGCCCATATCACTTTTATCCCGAGTTCCTCAGCAGCAGAGATATCCACTCCTCCCGGAGCGGATGCAAGGTCGATGAACAAAGTCCTGCGGCTGAATCCTTCAAGCACATGCTTTCCGAATATCTTCTCGGGAACTGTATTGAACACAAGTCCGTAGTCCGAACCCGTATCCGCTGAATCCACCGATGCTATACCCATTACCGCCGCTTTTGCCGCTCCCTTTGGATTGTGTACCGCTGCTGTGACCTGCGCTCCGAAAGCCTTCATCAGCTCTGCAAGAATACAGCCTATCCGTCCCATGCCTACAATTAGTACGGAAAGTCCGTTAAGTGATACGGAGAGCGCCGATATTGCCAGTTCAACCGCACCTTCGGCAGTAAGAAAGGCGTTTTTTATACAAAAGTCCTCCCTTGAAAGGTAGTCTGCAATGGGATGACCTGAAAAGCAATGAGCTGTACGCTCGTCGGTGCGTCCTGCAATTACAACAGCGCCGCTCCTCAGCAGCGGGCGTATATCCTCGGGAATCAGCAGTCGCTCACTGTTCGGCGAATATATATTTCCCTCAGCATCAAATGGTATAACAGGAAGCACAAGGCAGTCCACATTTCCCTCGGGAGACGGAAAGGACGTTTTATCGTGTCCCGAGACGTAAACTTCATATTTTTCCGAAAGCGCTTCGGCACAGTAAAGCTGCCGCTCGTCGCCTCCTGCAATAAGTATCTTATCCATAGTTAACTCCAGTCTTATCGTTGAGATCGTTCCTCTGAATGAGGTTTACCCTTTATTATATGTCACAGCCGCAATATAGTGAAGGATACCTCAGCTCTGCATTATGTGGATCCCGTCATATGAACTGAAATCAGACCACAGTAAATGCTGCAACCGCGGTTTATTAATACTTTATGCTTGCATTTAATCGGAATATATGATACAATTAAGTATTGCTGTATTGCAATACGAGATAAAGAAAATATGAAACAAGAAAGGTTTATTATGGACACGTCTGACTTAATAAAAATTATCGTCGTCGTTCTGATGATGGTATTCTCGGCGCTTTTTTCAAGTACCGAGACAGCTTACTCCAGCGTTAACAAACTAAGACTGAAAAACTACGAGGCTCAGGGCAATAAAAAAGCCGCAAAGGCTCTGAAACTCGCTAACCGCTTCGATGAGGTGCTTACGGCGGTGCTTATCGGCAACAACATCGTAAATATCGCCACTTCATCTATCAGCACACTGCTTTTCGTAAGCGTTTTCGGAAGCAAGGGCGCAGGTATCTCAACTGCTGTCATAACAGTCCTTGTACTTGTGTTCTGCGAAGTAATACCAAAATCCTATGCAAAAAAGAATGCGGAAAAACTGGCGCTCTCCTTTGCTTCTCCGCTTTCGCTCCTTGTAACTCTGCTGAAACCTGCGGTTTTCTTACTGAACAAGCTCTCTTCTCTGGCTTCAAAAAGCAGCAAGAATGAACCAAGTGTTACCGAGGACGAGCTTAAGTATATGATAGATGAGATCGAAGAACAGGGCGTTATCGAGGAACAGGAAAGCGAACTCGTTAAAAGTGCCCTCGAATTCGACGAGATATCCGTCGATGAGATACTTATTCCTCGTGTAAAGGTTGTGGGAGTCGAGATCAATTCCTCAATCGACGAGATAAAGGAGATCTTCAGTCAGGAAATGTACTCACGTCTTCCTGTTTACGAAAAGAGTCTTGATGATATAATCGGCATCATTACAAACAAGGCATTCTTCAAAATGCTCGTGGAAGGCAAAAGCGATATCAGAAGCATTATACAGGACGTTCCGCATATCGTTGACAGCAAACTCATCAGCGAAGCTATGAAGTACATGCAGCGTTCAAAGGTCCACCTTGCGGTAGTTACAGACCAGTACGGCGGTACAAAGGGTATCATTACCCTCGAGGACATAATAGAGGAGCTTGTGGGTGAGATATACGATGAGGACGATGAGATAATCACAAATATCATAAAGCTCGATGATTCAAGGTACGAGGTCGCAGGAGATATGAGCCTCGACGATATGCTTGATGTTCTCGGTCTGGACGAGGATATGGCTGAAACGGACTACACTTCCGTAGGCGGCTGGGTGACAGATGTTATGGAACACATCCCCGAACAGGGCGAAACGGCTGAAACAGGTATCTTCCGCCTTACTGCCGCAGAAGTCAACGAACAGAACGTCGAAAAGGTCATCATAGAGATACTTCCCACAGAAGAAAAAGAGGAAGATACGGAAGAATAAACAAATAGCATAGAAGATACAAGCCATAGTTTTTCTGGTGCAAAGTCGGAAGAACTTTGGCTTTTTTTGACACATTTTTCCATTCTTTCACATTCATCCCGAGAATCGCTTTTTTCCTTACACAGGCTTTTTTTCACTTATTCAGCTTTTTTTCACCGTTTTTTCATTTACACGCTTTACAATAAAAGCATAGAGAAACAAAGAAAAACACGGGGAACGGGTATTAAAAGAAAGCGGTGAAGATATGAAAAATCTCAAAATAACAAAGAAAACACTGGCATTCATAACATCAGCTGTTATGTGTACTATGAGTTCCGCAGGATGCAGCGCATCCGACTTAATGAAGAAAACTGGGGACACTTCCTCATCCGTAGCAAGCGAAAGCTCGGAAACTTCATCAACAGCAGATACCCTTTCAAATACAATTAAAGAAGAAAAGAAAGAGGATAACGGTCTGTTCTCTGCAAGAGACCTCGATCCCTCTTATGACGAACTTACAGCAACTATCACTCTCGACGGTGATTCAGCAAAGGTTGACGGTAACGGTGCAAAGTCTGAAGGTTCTGTGGTAACTATCACAGAAGAAGGTGTTTACCGCATTACAGGAAGTCTCGATGACGGTCAGATAGTTGTGGACGCAGACAAGGCAAAGGTCCAGCTCGTACTCGATAACGCTGATATCACATGCTCTGATTCCTCTGCGATTTACGAAAAGGACTCCGATAAGATCTTCATTACTCTTGCAGAAGGAAGCAAGAATACAGTTTCCGACGGCAAAACGTATGCGGACTCGGAAAGCGAGGATGCTCCCACTGCTGCAATTTTCAGTCAGGACAGTCTCACTATCAACGGCAGCGGCAGTCTCACCGTCAATGGCAGTTACAAAAACGGCATCCAGAGTAAGGATGATATTGTAATTACAGGCGGAAATATCACTGTAGAATCTACAGGTGACGGCATCAAGGGCAAGGACTACATTGCTGTTGCAGACGGTGAGATAACAATTAACGCCGGTGAGGACGGTATAAAATCCACAAATGCCACAGACGAAGGCATGGGCTTTGTTTACATCGAAGGCGGTAAATTTGATATCACAGCAGGAAATGACGGCATACAGGCTGAAACTGTTCTTACCATCAATGACGGCACATTCGAGATAACTACAGGCGGCGGATACGAAAAATCCACAAAAACTCACTCCGACAGCTTCGGCGGCGGTTTCGGAGGCGGTCACCACGATATGTTCGGCGGTGAGGACTTCGGAGGTATGTTCGGTGAGGACGAATTCGGTGACTTCAGTTTTGATGACTTTGATTTCGAGGACTTCAGCTTCGATGACTTCGGCGGAGGTTCTCCCTTTGACGGAAACGATCAGGATGACTTCGGTGATAACTTCAGATCAGGCATCAATTCAGATTCGGAACCAAATAACCTTGCTAATATGACTACAGAAGATACAACGTCCACAGACGAGACCTCCGACAGCACTAAGGGACTGAAAGCAGGTACCTCAATTATTATTAACGGCGGTACTTTAACTATAGATTCTTCCGACGATTCTATCCACTCAAACGGCGATGCAGATATCTTCGGCGGTATCTTCACTTTAAGATCAGGTGATGACGGTATACATTCCGAAGGTACCCTCAATATCGGTGAGAAAGCCGAAAACACTTTCGATAATGTACAGATATATATTGCTGAATGCTATGAGGGTATCGAAGGCGTTACTATCAACCAGAACAGCGGTACAGTCTATATCATCTCAGGTGATGACGGCTATAATGCCGCAGGCGGTGCCCTTGATACAACAACAGAGAACAGTAATTTCCGCGGCGGAATGATGTCAACTTCAACAGGTACTCTTAATATCAACGGCGGTCTTGCTGTTGTTAATTCCGCTAACGGTGACCACGACGCATTCGATTCAAACGGTGATGTTAACCTCAACGGCGGCTACATCTGCGCTAACGGTCAGGAACCTATCGACTGCGGCGACTCGGGAAATACGATCAATTACAATGGTACAAGCATTATAACACTGACAGCAGGTAATACCGATCTTACTCAGAGATACAGCTTCGCAGATGAGGAGGGAAACGTTATTGTGTCCTTCATGTCCGCAAACGGCTCAGCAGGTCAGAACTGCACAGACTGCAAGGCTTACTCGGACGGTACAGTATCAGGAGGTAAAGAAATACTCGCTCAGGCTGAAAATTACAACGTAACAGTCGGCGGTACTCTTAAGGATGGTAAGGAAATAACTGCAGAAGCCGAAACAGGCGGAACGATGGGATTCGGCGGAGGACGAAAAAACAAAGGAAACTTCGATGCAGGTATGACCCCTCCCGACGGCGAAAGAGAACTTCCTACAGATGAAAACGGTGAAGCAGTTATGCCTGAAATACCAAACGGCGGATTTGGCGGAGAAAATATGACTCCACCACAGGGCGGCAGAGGCGGTCCCCGCGGCGAGCGCCAGACGCCTGCCGATGATACTGCCGAATAAATAAGATATCCAGATGATTTCATATTAACCACCCTAACAACAATGGCGGTCAGCTTTAAACTGACCGCCATTGTTCATTATTCAAGTGAATGTGACATATAATAATCCTGTATGCTTATCTCAACAAATTTCTTATTTAAAAGTTCCTTATCAAAACCCCAGTATTTTATGATATAATCAGTATAATAAGTTTTAGCATCATTCAAAAGACTTTTTTCATCGTTATACTTTGAGAAATAATAATAGATAGAAAATGAACAATACTCCGTATAAGGAAGGTCAATAACCTCAATAACTCTTGAATTAGATTCATATTGCTCTTTTACATAGTCAATACACAGCTGATCTACACAGTAATTAGATATGTAAATATCCGAAAGAATAAAGCATATAAAAGAAAATAACACAGACAACACACAACTTATCGACTTAAACTGTATAGTGGAAATAACATCAAACATTTCCATAAGAAGGGAGCCTGCAGTAAGACACCAGAATATGTAGGTAGCAAAGAAACAGCGAGGGGTTATCGGTTTAACTACTATAAAAGGTGCTGTGACAATAATAACAGAGCATATTAAGAAAGTAACCTTAATAAACCTGGATAGATCAAGCAAAACAAAAGACATATAAACAATTCCAAGCATATATATAAATGCAAAAGCAAGCAAAATCGCATTTACTCTTAACGCAGGAGTCATTGAGATCAAACCGCAAAACACCTGAGAAAAAGCTGAATAAGCAGCATATGCAATTATAACAGGAAGAAAAATTTTTGCATATTTAGGAGCACCTTTAGAATTAAGAGAATGATATTTTTTATAAAATAAAACCGTAATTGATACTGCAATTGCAAGGTGAACAAAAAGGAATGAATGACTGAATGCCGTAGATACGTCTCGATATAACGTTGAAAAAATATCACTGAAATCAAACTCTATAGCTCTGAAACCCTGTTGGTCACCCTCATCAGATGTGATCTGATGATAATTCGGATTCAAAAACATAACAACAGTTCCAATTACAGTTCCAACAAGATATGCAACATGTGCAATATGGATCTTCTTAAACCGTACAAAAGAAAAACTAATAGTAAAAACAGCAAGTATGCAATTATAAATAGTAATATTCTCAACACACAATGTACCCGCAAAGCCAAGAACAAAAAATAGTAAACTACTCCAAACCGGAAGTTTACACGTTTCACCATCAAAAAGAGGAGTGATAAAATTAATGTATATAAGTGTTAAAACAAGAGAGATGACATAATTCGTAAAACCTGAGATCCAAAGGGTGGTAAGCATAGCAATACCAGAAGGTACAAGCATAATACAAAGTCCTGATATTAAATATGTCATTAATGATGATTTTTTTGAAGTCTTAAGAACATTAGCAATAAGGAAAAAAAGTGCAACAAGGAATGGAACACAAATTAAAGGTCTCAAATAAGGAAATTTAATAATGTAAAATGTAATAAAGTTAGTAAAATACCTGCCGTTCATATTACTGTCACTGAAAACCTGCGAAATAGTATCTAAAGAACTCCACCAATAGTCATCACCGGACATAACAAATGTAGAACATTGAATGATAGCATATAACATAAATATTCCGCATACAATAAAAGTAAACTTATTTTCTTTGATCTTATTAAGCATATCACACCTCCGAATAAATAACAAAAAAGCCTGTTCAAAAGAACAGGCTAAAAATGTGTCGGCATTGAAATAGTTTTCCCGGGCCGTCACCAGCCAAGTATCGTCTTCGCGGCAGAGCTTAACTTCCGTGTTCGGAATGGGAACGGGTGTGACCTCTGCGCCATAAACACCGACTTTGAAAACTGAATCGCTTTTGTAATACTTAGAACTCTTTACATGAATCAAAAGGAAAAGCCCTCGACCGATTAGTACCTACAAGCTGAACATGTCACCATGCTTACACTTCAGGCCTATCAACCTCATAGTCTTTGAGGGGTCTTACTCTTACGAAGGGATATCTTATCTTAAGGTCGGCTTCACGCTT
>FPJT01000024.1 GCA_900119535.1 Ruminococcus sp. XPD3002 | reverse complement strand
TTCTCGCAGATGCGTGTGTGTCATATGTGGGAGGGCAAAGGCACGATACGGTTCGGCATTTACGCTTGCAGTCCCGAAGAATCGAGCTTTAAGGCAGTATTTACCGATATGAAGATCACCGAATGCGCTTGGAAGGCACATGACGGACAGCAGCCGGATAAGGAATAATGGAGGTATCAGATATGGAAAATAAACTATTTGACCTCGCGGCAAAACGTCGTTCAGTAAGGCGATACACAAATGAACATATATCCGAAGAAGTGCTGAATGAGATCATGAAGGTGGCGCTTACTGCTCCCTGTTCGTTCGGTCACAGACCTGTAGAGTTCGTAATCGTGAGAGATAAAATAAGAGAGCTTGCCGAGTGCAAAAGTCTCGGCGGTTCGCAGATCATCGGTGCTGATGCTGTTATCGTAGTCATGGTAAAGCTCGACAGGGGCGAGTTCTGGATTGAGGACGGTGCTATCGCTTCTTCCTACATTCTGCTTGCTGCCGAGCAGTATGACCTCGGTGCTTGCTGGGTGCATATCCGCAACAGGACGGGAAAATGCAAGTCCTCTGATGAAGAAATCCGCAAACTGCTCGGTGTGCCGGACGGTTATGCTGTCCTGAACCTGATCGCACTCGGCGGCAAGGGCGAAATTAAGCGTGGCTATACTGAAAAAGACTTTGATTTTGGCAAAGTTCACTATGAAAAATATTGATAACGAAAGGACGGCTCAACTGAACCGTCCTTTTTCCGTTATTTCTATTTTCACATTTCAATACTGATCGTCACGCCGGACTTGAACTGGAACTCCAGAAAGAACTAGCAGACCTTGACGCTTTCCAGCAGCTTCTTCACCAGAGCCCCATCAAACTCCGTGATGGTACCATAACAAAAATTTGCCCGCACCACTGAATCACCAGTAATGCGGAGTTGCTCTATCTGTTCACTTTTCAATGAAGATCATTACACCCGATTTGAATAGGAACTCCAGATGGTCTTTGTGGATACAATATGTATTTTCAGAACAACAGCTCCCTCGCGGGAGCTGCTTTCTTCGTATCGTTATTATGTTTTAATCTCTTTTTTCTTGTTTTTTAAAAGTAATATCATAAATATCACCGCTAAGATAAGTATAGGAATATATCTCACAACATCTGTCCATAATGGAAGAGAAGCATTCTCAGGTATATTGTCCTGTGCTAAAAGACTCATGACAGCGCCCTGACTTTCATTGTACATAAAATGTGCAATCACCGCAGGAAAACGCTGTTTGTCTTTTTTGTCAGCCACATCAGAAATGCCCCGAAGCAGGTAAGCATTGCAAGCCTGCCGAATGTTGAAACGAGCACTTCTGAGAACGTGCCGTTCCCGCCAAAATAACCTGCAATATCCATTGGAAAATGCCACACTCCCCACACGATACCGCCGCCCAGACAGGTACCTACCGTACCGAGCAGCGGCTCCATTTTCTGATTCATATATCCACGCCAGCCAAGCTCCTCACCGAGCAGACCAATAGACTGCACAGCGGAAAATGAAATGAGTAGAAATGCATTTGATAGAACATTGCCGAAAGTGAATCCCCCAAGCCAGTCAGCATGACCGCTAACAATGACAGGGAGCAGAAACATTGCGGAAGCACCCCTAAAAGTAAAGAACGTTTTGCACTCTAATCTCGGAGCAGGGTAACTCCAAAGCAAATAATTTAAATTTATTACATTTAAATTGATATAAGATATCCGCCCGTATGGGCGGATCGTATGTGTTCATTCAAGTTTCCAGCCGTTGTCGCCGTGATATATCATCAGCTTGGTCATACCGCCGTCAATGCAGATATTCTCGCCTGTGATGAAGCCTGTCTTGTCGGAGCAGAGAAACAGCACCATATTGGCAATATCAAGCGGATTACCCACACGTCCGCAGGGCTGCTGATAGGCGTCGGGACCTTCGTAAACCTTGTATGACGTATCAATCCACCCTGGGGATATTGAGTTCACACGCACCTTACCTGCAAGGCTGACCGCAAGCGCGTGAGTGAGGGCAGCAATGCCGCCCTTTGCCGCAGTATAGCTCTCTGTCTGAGGCTGACTCATACGGTCACGGGAGGACGATATGTTTATTATACTTCCGCCCTTATTGAAGTAGGGCGCGAACAGCTTTGACAAATAGAAAGGCGCAGTCACTCCGACCGCTAATGCATACTGAAACTCCTCATAGCTGCACTCATCAATGCCTTTCATCAGCGGCAGAGCGTTGTTGATAAGGAAGTCGATGTATCCATACTCTGCTATGACCTGCTCCGCGAACTTTTCAAGCACAGACTTGTCAGAGATGTCACCGACAAAGTGATCGCCGTCAGCCTTGTCTATAACACACACCGTCGCACCAATCTTGCGGAACTCCTCGGCTATACACTTTCCAATACCATTTGCGCCGCCTGTTACTACGGCTACTTTGTCTTTGAATGAGTCCTTCATACTTTCTCCTTTTTATACACAGCTATCACATAAAGTTCAAGGCTATCGTTCCGCCTATCATATATCACATTATCCACAATCGGTATCAAGTGAAAAAAGCCTTTATGATTTGTACTGTAAACACAGTAAGAACCGTCATTCAGTTCAAGCTCTCCTACAGTTGTATTCTCGTATTCCGTCATTTTATAAATGCCGTGTTTCGCCATATATTGCCCGAATACAGTTTCGTTATTATATGTTTCATATCCAAGTTCCTGCGCAAGAGAAGTAAGCTCTGCCTTGACAGTGCTGTATTCCTTACCTGTGAGCTTTGTCATTGTTCTAACAACACAGCTCCTGCTTTCATCGCTTGGATTATAGTATTCAAAATCCATTATCAACACCTCTAACTATCCACCTTATACCTTTAGCTATACGCTTCTCAGGCTCGTTGAAGTGTCCGCCGTCGTTCAATTCAAGAATATGACGGGACACATTTTTATCGCTGCCCACAAGCTCAAACTGTCTACGAGTGCAGTCTCCCACAGTCGCCATAACACGATCGCGAGACTTTTCCTCACGGTCGCCGAGACTGAGATAAACGGAGCTGTTCTGCGGAGCGGTATGGCTCTCGGCGTAGCTTATCCAGTCCCCGAACCACAGCGAGCCAGAACAGCTTATAACTCCGCTGAATGCCTGACTTTCATAGAACGCCCACATGCTGAAAAGTCCTGCAAGGGAGTATCCGCAAAGGATACGCTCTCCCGACAGACCGTACTCTTTCTCGCAGTAGTGAACGCACTCGTTCAGAAGCCAGTTCAGCATTATGTGTCCGCCGCCCGAGAAGGACATCTTCTTGTTGAGCGTGAACTCCCACGGCGAGAAGTCTGCGTTCCAGTCCTCGACCTCGTAAACGATATAGTTGCACATCACGTCCTCGCACAACGTAAGGACTTTTTCGATAGTCTCGGAGCTATTCTTCATCTCACCCCAACAAATCGTGGGAAGGTCGGCTCCGTTTATTATGATATGGCAGGTCCTGCCGCTAATCTCAATTGTTTGCATTATTCTTCTCCAAAGTTGTCGAGTGGAGCTTCGTAAAAGAAAAGTCCCTCAGCATTGACAAGCTGTGCAAGAAGCTCCTTTAATTCTCCGCTGACATTGTATGCAGTCATATACAAGTCCCCATAGTTAAGCGATAGCATAGCCTCGCACTCAGCCAGAACTATGTTGATATATCCGAACTCTCCGCTGAAGCACTTCTTTAGCAGTACAGTCAGCTCCTCTACCTGTGGATTTTCAGTAATATTGCCATCTATAACGACAGTGAGATTATAGTAGCAATAGAGCTTCAGTATTATAGAGGTCAGCTTTAGCTCAAACTCAGACCTGTTCTGCTGAAAGAATTTCTCAACGGCAAAATAGCGGTTATCCGCCTTCTGCGGAACCGTTTTCGGGAATATGTCTATCAGGTATGCTTTCTTATCCATGAGAGCATCAATTTTGTCGCTCAGCACCATTGCTGTGCTCCTTTCATTTTTCCATGTACACAAATTCGAGTTCATCATTTACGGCTTTTCGTGCGAATATAGAATAGCCCAGCTTCTGATAAAGGCGGATATTATCAAGACTGCGGGTACTTGTGAAAAGCTCATACCGCTTATCGGGAAAGCATTTTTCTATCTCGGACAGAAGCCTTGTTCCATAGCCTTTATGGCGGTGGTCAGGGTGTACCATCAGCTTGCCGATATAAACTGTTCCGTCGCTTTCTCTTGCACGTACTGAGCCGATAATAGCATTATTATCATCTACCATCTTCAGTATAGTGCCGCTGCTCCATTCCTCAACAACTTCATCGATAGTCTGTTTCAGCGGAGGAATATCACGATTCCCGAACAGGTCTGCTTCACTCTGATATGCAAGATATTGAAGCTGTAATATCTCTTGCAGGTCATTTACTTGTGCTTTGAGTATCATATTATTCTCCTATAATTCAATCAGTTTGCCTGACTTGAAGTAATAGATGTTTTCCTTCTTATATCCGTATTTCGAGTTTGGAACGCTTATATGCGGCTCAAATGTAAAATAGTCCACTGATGAAAGAAGAGCTTTGTTGCCTTTCTCAGTGTATATACGATCATTCTTATCCTTTACGATAGAATGTCCGAGGTTGCCGAGAAAATCAAGATTTATAAAACCACGGTCTGTGATAAGCTTATTGATATGGTAATAGAGCTCCTCAAATGTAGTTTGCGGTGTCGCAAAGGCTATGAGCTCTTTGTGCAGCTCTTCCTCCATAAGCAGACCTGCACGCCATTCATCATTGCGGATATTGTTTATATCATCAACTACACTTCCGTCTTCGATTATTAAAGTACGGGCATAGTCGCCCCAGATGTTATTGTTCTGAGGGCTGAGGTCTATTGTTATGATATCATCTAAAGCTATAATTCTGTCGGAAGTAACGTATTCTCTGCCCGAAACAGAAACCGTTGTTTCATCTCCTGCAAATACAAAAGCTCCTATGTCCCAATACCAGAACGAATCAGCTCCTAATTCGAGCATTTTATCTTCGCAAAGTTGTCTGATATCCGTGAGTTTCATTCCTGCGGTTATCTTAGTTTTTATGAATTCTATCGTATCTTTTGCTATTTTCTGTACTTCTGCGTATTTCATTTCTCTACTCCAATTTTAATACATCGAATCGCCCAATTCATACGCTTCTTTCAAAGCAGGAAGCTGTCAATGACCTTTGTGCTTTTTCCTGCGCTTTTGCTGTTTAAGCTCAAACTGACGATGCTTTTCGGCTTCACGCTGCTCTTTTTTGATCTGCTTGCGTTCGGTCTTCATTTGCTCCTGCATAAGCTTTAGCGCCTGCTGAGACTTAGTGCCGATACCTGCGGTACTGAGCTGCTTTCGTGCATTGCGTTGCCGCCGTTTTGGGTTGTCAGCAGTCTGCTTTGTTTTCACCTTAACAGCAGGACTGAACTTCAACTTGTAGTAATGCCTTAGCACATAATCCCAGACTTCGCTCTCCTTGGGCTCTGCTCCGAATGAGACCTTAGCCGCTGAGAGTTTACCCTTTTCAGAGCGTTCAAAAACTCCCACCCAGAAAGGCTCATCGAAAAATACCGTCAGCATACCGTTCGTTTTGTCCATATCTTTCCCTCCTAAAAAATTGCTATGGACAAAGAACGGACAACCCGGAGGGGCAGGTTACTTACCCTGTATTCACAGGACGGCCGGGCTACCTACCGGCTCTGGCATACCCGAAAGTACACGTTGCGTTTTTATCTTTGTCATCTGATCGCACTGCTGTGCTATATATATCATAACACATTAGCATGTTTTGGTCAAGACTATGTGTTGACGGAATCTCACCTTTCGGTTATAATAAAAATAAGCATAAACATAGTATCAGAATTACATGACGGCAGATTCAGGAGATACGCTGTAAATGGCGTAATATCGCATATGTTACGATTCGTGTCACTGCTGTGACGATGCGGTTCTTTACTTTTTTCAGTCCCCGTGTTACCATGAGATCAGTCGAAAGGCAATCATCTGAAAGGAACACGGAATTATGAAAAAGAATGAAAAGAACACACTTATCACAGGCACGATTATGCTGATACTGTTTGCAGTCTGGACTGTACTGATACAGACAGTTGATGTTCAGGCAGTGGGACAGAACGGAACGGACATCGGGTTTGCAGGTCTGAACGTGTGGTTCCATAAAATGACAGGCGTTCATATGTGGGTGTATACTGTCACCGACTGGCTTGGACTTGTGCCGATCTTTATCTGTATGATATTCGGAGTTGTCGGTCTGGTTCAGCTCATAAAGCGGAGAAGTCTTCTTAAAGTTGATAAGGATATTATCCTGCTTGGTATTTACTATATCCTTGTGATATTCGGTTATCTCATATTTGAGATGATACCTATAAACTACCGACCGATACTTATAGAAGGACGTATGGAGGCTTCTTACCCGTCTTCAACAACGCTTCTTGTTATGAGCGTAATGCCTACGTTAGCTTTTCAGGTGCATCGAAGGATAAGGAATACTAAAGTCAGATACGGTATTTATGCGTTTACGGTCTTATTCACGGCGTTTATGGTGGTGGGACGAACTGTTGCAGGAGTACACTGGCTGACGGATATAGCAGGCTCTGTTCTGCTGAGCTCTGGACTGTACTTAATATATCATGATGCTGTCCACCTCACTGACAAAAATAACTAACGGAGAAAAGAAAATGGAATTTCACGAGAAATTGCAGGAATTAAGGAAGAAAAAAGGCTTAACTCAGGAGGAACTTGCAAAGGAACTCTACGTTTCCCGTACAGCTATCTCTAAGTGGGAGTCGGGAAAGGGATATCCGAATATTGATTCGCTGAAAGAGATATCAAAGTTCTTTTCTGTGACCATAGATGAGCTTCTGTCGTCGGAGGAACTCATTACTGCGGCAAAAGACGAGAACCGTTCAAATATTGGTAAAATGATCGACCTGCTGATAGGTGTAGTCGATATAATGAGCATTATGCTTATTCTTCTGCCGCTTTATCCTAAAAAGGTAGGAGAAACAGTCTCGGCAGTTGCACTGTTTGATTACACGCATATATCGTTCGGTATAAGCTGTGTATGCTGGGGACTGTTTGCTGCACTCATAATCATCGGTGCAGTGAAGGTGTTTATGAATTACAGAAGCATTGAAAAGGGCAGAAGTACTGTTACAGGCGCATCGCTTGTACTTAGCATTATCGCGGTATTGTTCCTGACTATGGCAAGAATACCCTATGCGGCAACAGTAGCGTTCCTGCTGCTGATAATAAAGGGGATAATGCTTTTCAAACTCCCAAAAAGTGAGCACTGAACAGATAGGAGAGACAAATGAAATTAGAGAACTTACCGCCTGTATATGAGGCGTATAGCGCAGAATATCCAGACCTTACAGTATGCCGTGTAGTTTTGCAGGAAAAAGAGCTTTACCATGTCATACATAAAGACGGGATGATGCAGGCACAGGTATCGGGCAAATTCAGATACGACGTCAAAACTGTATCTGATTTCCCTGCCGTAGGCGATTATGTTATGGCTGATATAACCGGCGGCGACAGGGCTGTGATACATAATGTTCTTCCAAGAACATGCGTATTTATCCGTAAAGCTGCTGGAAAGTCAAACACTGAACAGGTCGTTGCCGCAAATATAGATACAGTATTTCTGTGTATGTCACTCAATAACGATTTCAACATAAGACGTATCGAAAGATATATGACTGCCGCATGGGACAGCGGTGCTGTTCCTGTTGTACTGTTGACGAAGACTGACCTTTGCGATGAAGTTGATGCAAAGATCGCTCAGATAGAAAGCGTTGCAGTCGGAGTTGATATAATTACGACATCAGTCGCTGAACCTGACGGTTACAGCCAGATCACGCCATATCTGAAAGTAGGAAAGACACTTGCTTTTGTAGGTTCCTCAGGTGTCGGCAAATCAACGCTTATCAATCACCTTCTGGGAGATGACAGGCTTGATACGAACGGACTGCGTAACGATGACAAGGGCAGACATACCACTACTCACCGTGAACTGCTTATGCTTCCAAGCGGCACTATGGTCATTGATACGCCTGGTATGCGTGAAATGGGAATGTGGGACAGCAGTGAAGGACTTTCGGCTGCATTTGAAGATATCGAGGAACTTTCAGCAAAGTGCCGTTTCAAGAACTGTACTCACAAATCTGAACCCGGATGTGCAGTACAGGCTGCTATCAAAAATGGTGAACTTTCAGAGGAGCGGCTGTCATCTTATGAAAAGCTGAAAATTGAAAACGCTTATTCTGAAGATGCCGAAGGATATCTGGCAGCAAAAGAGGAAAAATTCAAAAAGATAGCCAAGTACAATAAAGCTAGCCATAAAAAGTAAGATGAACGCTATATAAGAACAACAGCTCCCTAACGGGAGCTGGCTTCTTTAATAACGTTTATACCACCTATCGTCGTGTGAATTTCGTGTGAAAACGTGTGAAAAACGCCTGTTTTTTTTTCACACGCAACTGCAAAAAAGCAGTTGAAACTGTTTTCTGTAGGTAACAGAAAAGCCTGTATTTCGGTGTTTTCCTCGAAATACAGGCTTTTTAATTCTGGCGGACAGAGAGGGATTCGAATGTTTGAAACACGCCGTTTTCACCTGTTTATAGCCAAATATTTTTTGCGTATGGAATAAATCATATGGAATAGCTTTTTGACAGTGAAAAGTTGTTCCGATATAGCTGTAATAATTCAATAATTGTCATCAGAGTACTGAAGTTAAATAATTATAAGACTTCATTATGTGAGGTCAAGTCTTCTCAGATGCCAATAATTATTCTATATTTTTTCTGATGATTTCTGCGGCTTTAATAATAGCTTCTTTTTCATTAGGATTCAGATAAACATCATTGAGCTTCTGCTTTGAATACTGCAAATATGTTCCTTCCGTCTCGGATATGAGCAGCTTTGTATAAAAGCGCTCCCAGCTGAAATGCTCTGAACTTTCGAGAAAATCCTCGGTATGCTGCAAGATATCAGCTATCCTGTTGCCGTCTATGAGACCTGACTTCAAGATCAGCCATTCAAAGGATTCCGGTAAATACAGGCTGACTTCCGGATGCTTCTGCATATACAGGAATAACTCGCCCATCTCAGAACCGAAAGCGGCTCCGTCAGCGATAACAAGCAGATGCTTTCCCTCATTATCCATAACGGTACGTTTTATCTTAGTCTTTCCGCCTGCGCTGATGCAGTTGATATCGTCAGCTGCAACGGCATTGAAGAAATCATATCCTGAGTTTGAATCCTCAACAATAACAGTTTCTGCCTTATCAGCTATATTCTGCTCATTGACAGTATAAAGCTGATAAAAGGAGTTGTAGGTTCTCCGCATATCTGCATACTTGCCTGATGTATGAATGCCGTATATTTCTTCAACAGAATATGGGAGATTCGGAAGATTCTCTCTTGTAATGATAACATAGTAGTTATTGGTATCCTTGATTTTCCTTGCAAAGTCATCGGATTTGATAACGGTGTTTTCCTCGTCGATGAAAACAATACATTCACTGACGCTGTTAAGAACGGATTCCCAGTTAGAGTTATTGACAGTCAGGCATCTTCTTGAACAGTACACTTCAACACCCGAATCAGCACCAAGTCTGTCATAAGTATCAATAAGAGATACAAGTGTAGTTTTGCCTGTAGCACTATCGCCGCGAACAATGGTAATATTACGCTTAATATCGAACTCAAACTTCACACGGCTGTTCTGAACGATAATATGATATTTTCCCTTCATAGTTATCTTTCCTCTATCCTGAGCGCTTCGTCAAGGTACTCTTTATAACTGCCTACCTGCTTATCTGTATTTACGATATATGCGCTGAATCCTTCGCAATCACTGAAATCCATAACATGATGAAGATCAATAGTCAGGTCTTTATGCTTGCTTATCTCATAGATCCACTTAGCGCAGTTGTCACCGCAGGCAGAGGCGTTGAATATCTTGCCTGATTTATCGAACTGCATAAGTATGAGAGTTTTCACACCGCCTGACAGTTCCTTGACAGAAATCGAACCCAGTACGGGACTGTCAATTGCTCTTGCGCTGATAACGTCAGATTTGTCGATGTCTTTTATCATTTTTACAGAGAGCGGATCGGTTATCCACTCATCTTCATAAGTATTATCAAAGTACGTCGGAGGATGATATATCGAATTCTCAATATCTCCAAAAACTATTTTCAGCATAAACATACCTCTTCTTAGTTTTTCTATGTAACTATTATAACCTATAATCATCAGGTTTGCAAGTTGTAATCTATTAAGCGAAAAGTAAAGTTGGAATAATCGATACTTGTTCTCAGAGTGCAGAAGCTAAATAATCATAAGTCCCTATGATGTAATTCTTTATCAGATCATAATTAGGGCTTACATCATGGAAAGCCTTCTGAATCCACCAGTTGTCGGTTATGGAAATTCCGTGACCTATATCAATTACCTGCTCTATATCATCAGGCGTTCTAAGACGCAGAGCCTTGAACAGCTTCCTTGAATGTGAACGCCGAGTATCAATACTCCGATTCGCAAGCCAAAAATCAGTAGACTCATTTGCTAATAAGCAAACAGGACATAAGGATTTGATAATAATTTCAGTGATTCTATTTCCACTCACAAGGGCAACTACTTTGTCCTTGTGCATTATCTTGTAATCCATACGTCCTCCCTTATTTGAGGTCAAGATTTCTCATACCCTTCATAATAATACGACTGTTCAATTCCTTTGAAGATAACTTCTCGGTCGTCAACTTTATCCGTAAGGTTTGGCTGTATCAGGAAGCGGAGCTCCAGATCATTGATTGGACTACGCTCCATAGCCTGCAAATACTGCTCCTTATCAATATTTGCCCACTCAACAACCATACCAAGATTCTTTTTCAGTATCATATCGAGCCATATCCGGGTGCTTCTGCCGTTACCCTCCATGAACGGGTGAGCAACATTCATCTCGACGTACTTAGCGATTATTTCCTCAAATGTGCTTTCCGGCATTTTTTCAACAGCTGCAAGCACTTCTTTCAGATAAAGTGAGTTTGCAAATCTGAAGCCGCCCTTCGCTATATTTTTGGTGCGTATCTCTCCTGCAAATTCATAAAGTCCGTCAAACAGAGCCTTGTGGATATCCTGTAAGCCTTTGACAGTACCTACTTCTATACGATCTATATCGCCTGATACAAATAACTGCTTGGCGTTTTCAAGGCTCTTAGCATCTATTTCGTTCTGATTCATACTCACGCCTCCCTGCTATGTTGATCTTGTATATATTATATCACGAATAAGGCTGTTAGTCAAATGAAAAACGACTATGCACAGTATACTCAAGCTCACATTCATTTACGATATATTTGCATTATCTCCTTGACTTTTGCCAACAATAATAGTATAATAATATCAAATCACGATTTACTAAATCAAGATTTGATAAACGAGGTGAGCAAATTCAATATAGCTTATAAGCGTTGAAGATATCGTCAACATATAATCATATAATTACAAAAAAAGAGCCGGCGTTACTGCCGGCTCGATTATGTATATGAGTTATTTCTTATCCGAACCTTCAAGCAGGCTGTTGAAGTAGTCGTCTATCTTTTTATCGACCTGCTTGCGCTCCTCTGAGAACGTGTGCTGATACACTGATTTCAGAGTGGAGTTAGTAGACCAGCCGCCGCGTTCCATAGCGTACTTATCTGGTATATTGAGCATCAACATAACGCTTGCTGATAAGTGACGTAGGTCGTGGAATGCCATGTGATACCTCCGTTCTTCAAGCAGTTTATAGAACTTATTGCGAAGCGGCTGATACTCCATCTGAACGATAAATTCGTCCTCTTTCTTATGAGGGACAGCCTCAATCAGGTCCTTTATGTAGTCAGGTATAGTCAGCTTTCTTGTCGATTTGTAGGTCTTATTCATATCACGGACATTGTTACTGCCGTCGAAATAGATATTACTGCGGCAGACTGTGAGAACATTACCATTGAGGTCACGGAACTGAAGGCCTCTTACTTCGCTCATACGCAGAGACAGCCACATTGCAAGCAGGCAGGGGAGTTCTACATCAGTGCCACGGACCATGTTCATTACCTGCTCCGCTGTTGGGAGTTCTTTTAGTTTGGGCTTTCTCGCCGGATATGTAACGTTCAGGACAGGAGCTATATCGTATAATTTCAATGCTGCACATACCAGATGAACACCTTCTTTGATAATTTTAGCACCAACCTTGACCGCATCCTCGTTTATAGCCTGCTGCATCGTATAGCTGTTGACTGCTCGAACATCGAGTTTCATAATGCTCTGCAATCTGTTCCGGCGAAGAATTCCGTAACTCCGAACCGTTGAGGGTACAAGGACATTCTGCTTTGCAGCTATATAGCCGTCCACTGCATCTGCAACGGTTAATCCGGCTTTACGCTTCATGCCGTTGACAATGTACTCGGCTGCCATCTTTTCCGCCTCCCACTTAGTAGGCGCTGTAAAGGACTCGCGTATCTTTTTGTCGTTCTCGTCCAGACCGACGAACACCTGAGCGTTCCAGCTTCCGGACTTCAACTGATGAGCTTCCGGCATTTTTCGTTTAGGCATATTAAATTCCTCCGTATATCATTAGAGGACGCATCTACGGCTTTAGCCATGTCTGCGCCCTCTATCGTAATTCTTGTTTGATCAAGCACTGATGAGTGCCTCGATGTCCAGTCCGGAGTGCTCTATAAAGAGCTGAACGCGCTTCAGCGTGAGCATTGACGGATCGTGGTCGTAGTTATACAGTGTTCTTGTTGATAGCTCCATCGTCTTTGCAAGCGCCTCATCAGAAAGACTGTTGAGATATTGATAACGGCGGATATTGCTCCAGATCACCATATAGAATGTATACGTTTTTGCCTTGGTTTTCATAGTTTTCACCTTCCTTTTATAATCCTTGACAGCATCAGTTTAGAGTTGTATAATGTGTGTAGATAGTAGCGCCCCGAAGGGCGCCTGTCTGTAGAGTGCTTCGTTTACTCCTTGTACTGTACGTCTATGATGTTCAACAGATCGCTTTCCGGCTCTGAGTTCCCGCCAACAGTAAAGTTGTTGATAGTGGTTACTGTAACGCCCTCGTTAATACCGTTGTGGCGCATAGCTGCAAGAGCTGTTGCTCCTGCACAAGCTGCGCTGTTGAAAGCATCACCTAAGTCTGACGTTGCCTGACTCAAATCGTTCATGCTTTCAAGCTGAATATTGTTGATGTTCACAAGGTTCAAGCCGTTACCGCTTGTGGTGTTGCCTGCGGTAATACTTGCAGTCTGTGTTACAGCAGGAGTTGTCTGCGGCATTTCTGCCGGAGCATAGTTGTTGTTATACATAAAATCACCTCCGTTATTTTCAAACCATGCAGTATGAACAGGGCTCCAGCTCAATACGCATCCGCTATCATTATCATTTTCTGTCTGTGGCGGTGGTGCCAGAAACATATTTCTGTCATCAGGTGTATCGTTATGCACTTCGAGAAAACGTGCAGGGCATCTGATGTCATGATAGCCAGTGTCTACCATTTCATTCGGGCTTGAACGTATAGGATCCAAATCGTATTCTTCAAGCACCTTGTTAATATATATCTTTTCCTGATTGAGACCAGGCGGTCCCTGACTGAAACGCTTTCCGTCCTTATAGCTGATAGTGTTCCAGACAAAGTGAAGATGTCTTGTGCGAGTGTCCTTGTGCAGGGCATAAACGCACTGATGGCCTACACAGTGAGAAGCAATACGTCTGCCTATTTCCATATAGTCCGAATCCTTTAGTGTAGGAAAGTCCGGTGTTATCGAGAGTACAGCATGATCGTACTGACGGCCACTATTTTTGTGGAATGACTGCTTTACAGCAGTCATATCCTGCAATGCATCCTCCTTTCTGCAACCAATTGCTCCGACATCCGTTGCCCAGACTGTGTAAGGTTTCTTCGTGACGTACGCTATGATACGCTCGAAAGCGTCCTTATCATTCTTTGAGTCATTGATTTTTTTATATATTGACATAATCACACCTCCAGAATTTCTTCGATGTGGTTTATGTCGGAGAGCTTGTCGAGAATTTCGTAAAATATATTATATATATCTCCAAACTTCTCAAGGAGAGCTTCCTCCAACTCGGTCGTGATCTCACGGTCGCGCAGAGCACGGTCTAAGTTGATATTGATCTCGGCAAGCGATCTCGCAATGCTGCCGCTTCCGTTCAGAAATACCACCTTCTCATCGGATATAGCAGCAACGCGAATGTACTCGCTGATGTTAAGGTCAGCAGCTTTTGCACGTTGACCTATCTTCTCCTTAGCATTAGGAGTTACCTTCACCTGAATAGGTAAAGACTTTCTTTCGTTGCTTGACATTTTTATCTTCCTCCATTTATAATATAGACAGGTAATGCTGAAACCTAATCTTGTTGTGAACATAATGATTGAATAGTTGATATCATTACACGGTGGACTACGAGAGATAGAGTCGATGTGCATTATTACTCACACCTCCTCATCGTCGCCCTCAAAGTCCTTTGCGTTCTTGTAGCGCAGGCCTTTGAAGCCATTATAGCGTTTGTGTGCCGGTCCTATAGTTGTCTTGATGATGCCGTCAGCGTAAGCCTCGACCTGAGCAAGAAACTTTTTCTGTCCAATTGGCTGGATAGTGTTATCAGTACAATACTGATTGAAATCTTCCCAAAGCTTGCGCGATGATATTTCGCCTTTTGGATCCAGAACGGTATACCTCTCAAGAAACGCACGCTCTGGGTGCAGTTCTGCCCTGCGGCGTTCAAGATACTCTTTGCCATCGTCCGGGAGATCAAATTTGTATCCGCTCTTAACCAAATCGCGTAGGGTATCTACTGCGAGAGACATGATCACATTTTTTTCGCCAATCAGTTTTTTGAGCAGCTCAGGATCACGCTTTTCTTCTGGGATAGCCTTAGAGAAGATCAGCGGGATAACACGATCCCACAGCTCATCATCAGGGTGAGCGAAAGCGAGATCATGGTTTGATGCGAAGATCAATGTAGCCGTAGGTCTGAACGACACTGCTGACTTGTACAGATCACGCGCGATAATTATCTCAGATGCAGTGATTCGTTTGTATAGGCTCTCATTCTTCATCGGTGCTGGATCGTTGTCCGAACAGGTGTTCAGAATCTTGCCAATCAGCTTAACGACGTACTCCCTCTTGCCTATATCGCTGAACGATAGGCTTGAACGCAGACATTCATCGACAACACTTTCCAGGAAGGAAATTATCACCGATTTTCCGCGCTTTCCAGGTCCTATAAGCTCGATTGCAGCACGAGCCCCGACAAGAGAAGAGCAGCAATATCCTATTATTTGCAACAGAAACTTTAGCTTATCAAGCCCCAGGCTACTCTCAACAAAGTCCCTGAATACAGGTGCTTTGTCAATAGTTGCTCCCTTGACGTACTCGAAGTCCAACTCATAGTTGAACTTTCTTGTACCGTCATGAGGTATGAGCACCTGATTTGCGATGTCAAAAACTCCAGTTGTGGTGTTGATGTACATTCTGTTTTTCTCGGCCTCGCCATCGATATCGACCTGAAGGCGATCATCGACGCAAAGCTTCTGGTAAACAGTCTTCGGTGTGCTCGGGCTTAACTCCACACGATCTTCTGCACACACAAGGTTTGTGATGATCATTGCTATGTCCTGATCAACAACACACCGATAGTATGTGCCAGTCCATATGTAGGGAGCACCATTGCTAAATACCATAGATTTCCTCTCGATAAGCTTCTGGTACAGGACACATACCTCCTGCTTGTGATCCGGAATGTGGATCGGAGGTTGATTTTTCAGCCAATCAAGGATCGTTTCATTTCTCATAAAACTCCTTTCATGGAAGGAGAGAACGTTCTTATTATAATCAAGATGATCCGACCTAAAGTGTGTGGATGTGTGGATTTGTTATAAAAATCTTTTTTATAACGATACCTCTTTAACGATAGGCATTTGCGATATTGTGAGTCAGGAGTGAATACCTGACTGGGATTCTGCGCCGGTGTCGACGCAGTTGAGTGTCTATTCATAATGCCTCATCCTCCTTAAAATTTTTCTCATTTGTTCTTGGATGCCGTGATAAAACAATTCATCAGCATAGAATGAAGTGTCCTTGCGGGCATATTGTCACGCGTGAATTCCTGTCGACAGATATAATATACTACATCTGAAATCTAAAGTCAATATATTTTACAAATCTCTAAAATTGTTGGAGAATGCCTCTCTAATTATATTGGAGAAATCATAAAACAGGAGGTATAGTATGTCGAAAACCTTGCGAATAGATATTTTAGAAAACTTGCTGAAGGGAGTATTCGGTAACAAAAATGTTAATATTATTGCAAACAAGATTAGGATTAACGATAACGGAACAAAGGTAACATGTTACTCTCTAAAATCAATGTCGAAATTCAGAATGATTTTCAATGTTACTTTCAATTGTGAAAATGTTAATTTTGAAGACAAGGATAAAGGAATGACATTCAATCTATCTAAGAAAGAGATAATGAACAATACAATCAAATACTTCAGAGGGTTAGGAGTATATATCCCTGAGGTTGTTAATTTGACAGAGAGATATCTATTAGGGAAGCGTATGTGCAAAGCTATACTGGAGCATATACTGCCTGCGATTTACTGTAATACTGAAAATGATGATGGAAAAAGCGCTACAGATTACGACGATATATCCATAGAATATAACAAGGCGATAGATTGTATAAGGAATGATTTCAACACAGAAGATTTTTTTGAAAAACTTTATGTTGATATCAAAGCTTCCGAAATAGAGAAGATATATGATTCAGATTATTCTAAGAACGAATGTGATTATGGACTTTGTGTGTGTTCATGGCTACCAAGTATGTTTTATGTATTTAAATCTGTACCATCAATATACTACTATGCTTATGTAGAAAAGTTGGTATTATATAAAGATCTGAGTAATTTGAATGGTTTATTTGATGATTGTTTCAACTATTCGGAGCAATTACAGTATTCATTTGAAGAACTAACAGCAAGATTTATAAACAAGAATGCTTTAGAATATAAAAATTTCGTAAGTCCTTATTATTACAATACTAAACAAGAATATTGCATCAACAAAACTGTGAATTTTGCCAAGGAATACAGACTACATTTAAATGTCAAAATTCCGAATTTAAATTTTATTCCTCGGTATTTCTATTTTATGACCAAGCTGAATGATACTATCATTGATGAAAAATATCCGGAATGTACGTCACCTATTGATTTAGAGCGCACTCTTAGAGAGAAAGCAATTGAACAAATGAGGATAAAATGCACAGAAGAGATTGCTCTGTATTACATGGAAACGCTTGCTAATATAGAAGATGTTTGCAGAAAATTTTTAACAATCGATATCAAAACTATTTTATCTCAAAAAATATCTGATTGTACTGGGTTTAAAAAGGCATTATCCTCTTTATGCAACGAAAACGAGATTTCTACGGTATGGGAATTCTGTATAGATAATAAACTTGACACACAGAAAACAAGTAGATATATCTATTGCGGTATTGAGGATTCAATAAGGGATTATATATGTATAATTACATCTTTAATTAAAGATGGCTGTGAGAACAAATCATCTATATTTCATGAGATAGAAGGGTTTATTTCTAAAACTGCAATTTTAAAACATACCAGTACTCTTTCAAACTTACTTACAGAATTCAATATTGATAGTTTAATCAAGCTCAGAGATAAATACAAAAGCTTCACTTGGTCTACTAATAAAGGATTTAACTTGGACTATTATATTGAAGGACATGAGCAAAGTGTTGATAAAGGAGAGCAAAATATATATAAATTTATGCAAACGAGTATAACCGATTATTGTGCTGCTTTAAGGAATGTAGTAAATAGAGATTGATGCTATAATTAATTGAGTATTATGATTAATCTTTCAAATCGAAACTCTAATCTGAAAATAAGCTATCATTCGTTTGCGAAACAAGCCTACCACTTTTACCACTTTTTTCACACAAAAGATTTTTCGATCTGCCCCTTTATGGGGCGGACCTTATAACTCTTACATTTTATTGACAAGCCTGTAGTAGCATGACCTGGAGATCCCAAGCTCCCGCATAGCTTCTACAGGCTTTTTGTTCCCGCAGCGAACTTCCGCCAGTACCTCGCGCCAGTTATCAGGCAAAGGTTTAGACGGACGTCCGAAGCGGACGTTTTTCTTTTTAGCTGCTTCAATGCCCTCACGCTGTCGAGCTCGTATTTTCTTACGTTCGTTTTCTGCGATAGCACCGAGGACTTCGATAAGAATAGCATTTATCATATCCATAACCCACTCTTGCTCCGGCGGAAAATCTGTTAGTGTGGTTGGAATGTCAAGTATCCTCACACGGACTCCCATAGTCTTGAACTCTTCAAGCTCTCGTTTGATGTCAGACTTGTTTCTGCTGAGCCTGTCAAGCTCTTTAATAACAAGCGTGTCACCCTTACGGAGTATCTGACGTTTGAGATACTGATATCCTTCACGCTCGGTATCTTTGCCAGAAGCTTTGTCGATTATTATGTTTTGTTCTGGTACTCCGAACTTAATCAGTGCTTCAAGCTGTCTGTCTTCGTTCTGTTCGCGGGTAGATACACGGGCATACCCATAAACTCTGTTATCCATATTACCTCCAATCTGTTCCAAAAAGTGGTGGTGACTTTCGGAACGTTTCAAAAGTCAAAACACCACTTATTGGAACGCTTTTTTTACCTATTTAAGGACGTGTCATAAAGTATACTTTTTGAGACTCAGAATGCGCCACAGTAGCTCTCGTAGACATCCTCACCGCACATGAACTTCACATCCCTGAGCGCTGAGTTGAGCAGATCATGGTCTGCAAGCATCTCCTCGATTTCATCGCAAGTATATCCGTATTCGAGCAGTAGTTCCACATCAGAACTATCTACACCGTAGCAGCCGCAGTATGCAAGCAGCAGTTCCTCATGTACGCTGAACATCTCATCTTCCCAGTCATGCCAGCCACCGTATCTGGAACGGAACAGCCTCGGCTCGAACTCTGCCCTCTCGATGACGCCGTTCTTGTCGATACGGAGTATGTCTCCTTCATCAGTCTGTACTCGCTCATAGGCAAACTTGTGCAGACCAACACGTTTTAGTGCGTTCTTCATAATGCTCTCGGTGCTCGCGTAGATGTACAGTCCAAATGCAGGGAAATGGAGCAGGCACATGGGATTTGAACCCTTGATGATATAAAGACTGTTGTTCTGATCCAGAACGGAGAAAGTGAAGTTGCCCTCAACAGTCTCAGCCATTTCTTTTAGGGAGTTGAAATCCAGCTTATCACTCTGCTGGAGGAGCTGGACTGCAACGTAGCTGTCAGTCTCAATGTGAGTATCCGGAAGCTGCTTATCTTTCCGCAGCTCTTTGTCATTCCACAGCACTCCATTGTGCGCAAAAGCAAATGCCGTGTCCCCGGCAAGACCGGGGAACGGATGATTGTTGTAGTTGTGCTTTTCGTCGCCCTGAGTGGTCATGCGGGTATGTCCCATGACCGCCACAGTTCTCTCAGGTATGCTGAAATGCAGCTTGTGTGCCGGTTTGGGACGCTTGAAAATCACTACATCCTTGCCATGAACGTAGCTGATACCGGCAGCGTCCGTTCCTCTCTCCTCAGCAGCGTTTGCAAGTGCCTGAGTGAGCTTCTTTTTGATCCTGTAGGGAACGATTCCCTGATAATCTAACCAACCAAACAGTGAACACATTTTTCATTCCTCCTTATTTTTCGATAGTATCTTCATCTTTGTTTATGAACTCCTCCAGCTTTGAAAGAGCATAGCTGCCGACTATTACGGCAACATACTTCAATATTTCAAACAGAGTATTGTTTTTCAAAAACGGTGAAGGAGCTCGCCGTATCCTTCTAATCATCGTATATTTTTTCATTTTTGACCTCCTCAGATATCATCACTGGTGTTGACTGCATCGTTGACATAGAGTTGACGTTCTTTCAGGTACTGTATCAGCTCAGGTTCCGTGATACCTGCAACAAAGTCGCTCCAAGATATTTTAGCTATACCCTCGTCAGAGCTGTATACTGCCACATCACATATCATGTTCACCAACTGGAGAGCAGCAATAAAGGTATTGTATTTGAGCGTACCACGAAACATTCTGAACTCTATCGTTGCGTAGTTCATAAGATTGACAGCTGCATACCTTCCGTTGTTTCCTTTCTTGGCTTTGTCAAGGATTGCCTTCGGTGAATGCTCATATCCATAGCGAGCAGCCCAGCGGTTCATGCTGTACTCAGAGCGACGAGAGAATTTCAGAAGTTCGTTCCAGTGATGCTCCACGAAGTAAAGTATTCTGCTGATGACCTCATCCTGCTCCTCCCGTGTCTCTCCAAGGCTGTCTCTGTTGATGTGTATATGAAGTCCGCAGGTTGAAGTCTGGTGAGAACGATATCCCAGTGATATAGCCTTTTTCATTATCTCATCCCACTGGAATTGCTTGTGATATTCAAGAGACATTGGATGCGTCACCAGTTCCATTCCGTCATCGAGGGAACCATCTCCCTTTATGTAGATATGCTCATTTTCCTTGTTAGCGATTGAAAGTATCTCATCAGCGTTATCAGAGTCTTTGCCTGCTCCGTCAATTTCAAGCTCTACGCCGAAATACCGTTTAGATTTGCCATAAAATATAGGTTCAGGCTTATAGCCATAATCATGGATACTACGGGATTTATCGACCTCATCGTGGTAGCATTCGGAGCAGTAGTCATAGCCGTCCAAGTGATAGGCGTCGTCCTCATGAAGCAGAGTATCACAACAGCTGCATCTTGTGTAATGGTTTTCATAGCAGTGACGACAAAGAGTTGTATATTCATCGCCGTATGAATCGTCTGTCCAGATAGTGCTGCCGCATCTTTCGCAAGTCGTGGTGTGATGCTCATAACAATCAGTGCAGACTATTTCTCCATTGACCTCTTCGTAGTCATCGTCCTCAATAAGTGCTCCGCAGTGAGAGCAGTAAAGTTTGTTTTCTTCCATTTTTAGACCTCCATAAAATAGTGAAGCCGTCCCGAAGGACGGCTGTTGTGTTTATGTTCATTTGTCGCTGCCTATAAGTCCGACAGCTATTCTTGCTCCGAGTTTCAGTCCGGAACGAACTCCTGCATTGAACGAAGCAGACGTCAGACCTGCTGCAATATCGTCAAGCTCCGCAGACTTCTCAGCTGACAGACCTTCTGAAAACTCATGCAGCAATGCAGTTGATTTCAGATAATTGCTATCATTACAAAGCTGCGAATCCAGCGTCAGAGCGAACTTCTCGGCAAGCTCGTCAAGTATGTCCATAGTTATCACCTCCCGAAAACAGTTATAACAGAAAAGCCGCTCCCGAAGGAGCGGCATAAATGTTCAGTATTCACTTGCAAGCAACATGGTGCTGTGGTCGCCGTCGTCGATTATGTATAGTTTTTCCGTGATAGGACTATCAGATGGGAGCAGGTATACTTTCCTATATTCCGGTTCTTCACTCCGGTGCGTGATAGACTGCATACAGCCAACCTGCTCTAAATCGAACACCTGCAAATAGTCCTTCGGAGCTGGCATACGCTCTACGCATTCCCACAAGAAAATCTGTATTTCAAGCGGTATAGTGCTGTCAACTCCGCAGGTCAAATAGCGGTTATTGTCTGACATTTTTGATCCTCCTTTACATTATTCTCGAATACCTTTGCTATGTATTCAAATTAATAATATATATATGAAAGATCAAAAAATCCGGAAATATAGCCAAATCACGGCGAAAAGTTTTTTTGAAATAATCGATTACGTAGTAATCATATACATATGAAAAATCAAAATAATCGAATTTTAGTCCATAAATGTAAAAAAAGTATTACTATATGTTAATGTGGAGCGAAGCGACCTGTATTTTTTTTATTTTATTATAGAAAAAACAAATAAAAGATATTTATAATATGAATAGAACCAATGTTGTTAGAATGATACATATCATTCGTCAAAATATGATGATCAAGAGCACTACGCTCACACAGAAAAAATCTTTATCGAAAGGATGATAAGTTTGAGAAAACCAGAAGAAAAGAAAACTATCCGCAAGACAGTGCTTATGACTGAGGCTCTATCCGCAGATATTGATCAAGAGGCAAGAAAACGCGGAATCAAAGCTAATACTGTGATGAACGAAAGGCTGCAACACCGTACCACAGACAATTCACCTGCTAAAGTGACACAGTTCCAGGACTATGCAAATGAAGCAGTGAAACTAATAATGAAGTATTCTGAAAAGGATGCAAAAATTCTTGAAAGGAAGGCTAATAAATTATGGAAATTCTAACGCAGAAGAGAATAACAAACAATGGCGAGGGAGCAGGATATTTCCGTCACTGTATTAATTACACATACAAGGAAAAACTTGAACCTGGCGAGTCTCTTGTTCAGACTAAAGGCTATGGAGTTTGTGATACTAACCCCGATCATACATATGATCAGATGTACGCAGTGAAAGAATATTACGGGAAAACCGGTGATAATCCTGTAATGCACTTCGTTGTCTCCTATGATAAGAACAAAGTTACCGATCCTGAAACCGCCTGTGTTTATACTGACCGGATAGCGAGCTTTTTCAAGAACCATTATCAGATGATAACAGCTGTACATCAGGAGGATCAAAAGAATTCACTATATCACGCTCACATAGTCATGAACACTGTTAACTACAACAATGGAAAACTCTATCACAGCGGAATAGCTGAACTTCAGAAACTGGCTATGCATATACGCAATGTAACCGGAAACTACTGCAAACCCATTATCAAATACCCTAATGCAAAATAACCTCATTTTCAGAATGTATATTATAATAATGAAAACTATGTACCTTCAAACAGTCAAAAAAAATATAGTCTCCCCATTATGGGTAATGTCATTAAGCTAAGAAAAAGATGTAAGAGACAAAAACTCTTACATCTTTTTTATGTATATAATGTAAATTTTTGCAAAAAGACCTGCAAATAAAAGTCAATACCTAAACTGAAAAAATAGAAAAAATTTTCAAGGCAAAAATGAGTACGACAAAAAGACTGCCGAGGCAGTCTGAAAAAATGAATTCTTGAATAGGCATCTTACGTTGGTGTATCTGCAGCAGTTAAGACTTCTTTTACTTTCGCATAGTAAATACGAAGGAATTTGTTAGCAGCTGCGTTCATGTATGAATAGTAGTGCTTGCCTTCGGATTGTTTCTTTATCAGGAAATTGTACACAGGATTATCGACAGGCTTTGTTTTCAACAATATCTGTATGATGATGAATAAGGTTCTTCGCAGAGCACCTGCACCTTTCTTTGTCATTGTATTCGATTTTGATATTTTCTGACCGGAATCATTATTCTCGCTATCATAACCGAAGTAAGCTGTGATTGCTTTTCTGCTATGGAAGCGTCTTGGATCTCCAATCTCAGCTATCAACTGAGGTCCCATGGCTTTTCCAACACCATACATGGACATAACAGTCTCGTATTCGGGTAGCTGAGCTGCTACACGGTTCATTTCAAGCTGGATAGCATTACAATTCTCGGTGGCTGAATTGAGCATCCGAGCGGCTTGTATAACAGCAAACACAGTTGATTCTGTTGAAGAAACGCTGCTGATACATTCTTTTGAGAATTTATATATTTTCTCGCACGATGCTTCTGTGAAGTAATAAGAATTACCGGTACACCACTTCTTGTACTTCTTTGAAAAAGCCTTGATAGTGAGCTTTGATATCATATCACAGTGAGGAAAGGTTAATACAAAGTCGTTCCACTTTTCATGACCATCTGATTCTCTTGGAGGAGATGTGAACAACTTGTTGATGCCTGGAAAAGTCAGGTCAAGTAATGATATCAGATTATTATTCATCATTGTTTTCAACTTAGAAGCCTGCAGATACTGTCTGTTCAGTAGTTTCAATGATTTTCTTAAGTCTTCCTGTGGAACATATTCCTTCAGGTCACCCCAATAGCTTAACGCATAGGAGGCAATTTTCAATGAGTCCTTCTTATCAGTTTTAGGCTTTCTCAAAGTGTTTCCACCGAAGTCACTGATAAGCACAGGATTGACTACGGAAACAAATATATTTTGTTCGTGGAGGTAGCGGGCAATGGGTTCATAATAGTTTCCTGTTGCCTCCATGACAACCTTAGTCTCACCGCGAAGTTTCTTTAAAAAGTCAGCTAATGACTTTAATTCGCTTCCGGTGTGAGCAACATCAAAAGGCGAAGCTACAACTTCTCCGAAGGGGCGTAGTACAGCAACTGTACTCTTACCTTTGGAAACATCAATACCTACTGCGTTCATAATAAAAGCATCTCCTGAATTGAATTGTAATTGGGCAAACCACACTTTACTTATTACCTATTCAATCTGTTTGGTGACACGAACGCACGTACTGTGGTCCAACCTGCATAAACCGAACGCTATAATGAAAGCATGGATGACAGTCTTTTCGGCGGGCGCTTAGTCCCAAAGTATTGAACGTCAATCCAATTACTGCTTTCAGTATAGCTTAAGTAACAAGTACGTGTAAACCCTTACTGGCTTGCAAGGTTTTACCCGTCAATTATATTGTAACAGGTATTGACAAAAAGCCGAAAATGTGCGGCGAAGCCAATCAGATATACACATCTGATTGGAGGACTTTATCATGCAGAATTACTGTAATATCGTCAAAAACAAGTTTAATACGCTTATTCAGAACATGGAGAGAAATGTCTCAGCTTTTGTTGCGGATCCTACAGTGCTATTGAAAATATGTCAGCTGAAGACATATATTACTATGTTTTTCAGCAAGAGGATCCTGTATATTACACTCAGATCCTTATGAGCAGATTCATTCGTACAAAGGATAACCGCACAAAAGAATTGCTCATGAAGTTCGCACGTTATAATTCATTCAGCGGCGATACGAAGCAGATAATCGCTGCTGCACTCAGAGGTTTGATGAACTTTAAAGATGATGAGACCGAAAGGATATTCATTGATTTTGTGGTCTGCAGTGATGACTATCTTGCTGACATAGCCAAGGATTATTGGGCGGATGCAGATTAACAATCTTACGGAGATAATATTCTCTAAGTTCGTTGATCGCAGCTAATAACGCGAGCTCATCAACTCAATATTTTCGTAGTAAGCTATCGTTCCTGTATTATTCCAATGCTATATAACACCGGGTATATTTTGCCTGTGCAGTTTTTACAGCGGCAAACCTGTCTGATTGTGCAAGGCACAGAAATAGGGGAGTTTGCATTGATTTTTAGAATTACTTGATGTATAATTATTATATCATTTTATTTTTTAGGAGGATGAAAAAATGAGAATGAGGAAAATCTTTTCGGCAGTCCTTGCGCTGTCTGTTATCTGCGGAGGAGCTGCTCCCTTTGCGGCAGAAATGCCTGAATACACGCTTACAGCTAATGCGGTGGATGTCGTAGACAGCGGTAAATGCGGAGATAACCTCACTTGGGAATTGGACAGTGAGGGAACTCTGACTATCAGCGGTACGGGAGAGATGTATGGATTACCTCTTCAAATTGACCAATTTAGCGATGCACTTTGGTATGACAGCACTACTGTTAAAAGAAGTGATATAAAAAATGTCATTATAAATGAGGGAGTTATTAATGTAGGTGCTGCAGCATTTTATCGTTGTTCAAATCTTAAAAAGGCGAATTTACCTAACGGATTAGTTAGTATTGATTATGCAGCATTTGGTGGAAGTGGATTAGAAGAGATAAATATTCCTGATAGCTTAGAATCAATAGGTTCGCGTGATACTTACATAGAAGGTGGAGTAGGAACAATTGGAGATGGTGCTTTTGACGGAACACCTTGGTTAGAGGAAAAAATAAAAGCGAATAAGATTGTTGTCGTTAATAACTGTCTGATTTATTGTTACGGTTGGGGATATTTTTCTCCTGTTACTGTTGAGGACGGCGACGAATCTTATAAGAGAGTTGTTATTCCTGACGGAGTAAAAGTAATTGCTGAGTATGTATTTGGTGTTCCAAATTTTATGGGTTCACCAGTCGAAGACATAACAATTCCGGGAAGTATAAAATCTATCAATCATTCGATGTTTGGTTCTTCTTCGTTTAGAAATGTTACTATCAAAAATGGTGTTGAACGCATTGAAGATAGAGCATTTGTTGAATGTATATTGAAAGAAGTAACAATTCCCGAAAGTGTAAGCTATATAGGTTATCATGCTTTCGGCCCTCATGAAGTATCCATTGATTGGGGCGATGAAACTCCTATAGAGTTAAAGAAAATAACTATTCTAAATCCTAATTGTGAATTGAATCAGATTATTGAGACTGATTCAGAATCACCCGATCGCTATAGCGGTGTTATCTGCGGCTATGAAGGCTCAACAGCTCAGAAATTCGCCACAGAGCATGATTTGGCATTTGAATCCCTCGGCGCAGCTCCCACAAATACCGCAACAGAGTCCGGCGACCTTAACGACGACGGCAAAATAGATGCAACTGATGCTACACTCGTCCTTGTCAACTACTCGCTACTGTCAACAGGTGAAAAGATTCAGCTTACAGAGTCCCAGCAGAAAGCCGCAGACGTCAACGGCGACGGTAAAATCGATGCTTCAGATGCAACAATGATACTGCAATACTACTCCTACCTTTCAACAGGAGGAAAGGACTCATTTGCGGATTTTCTTAAAAAGTAAAACGCACAGATCCATTAAAATAGGAATATAAAAAATGCCTGTGGTAGATTGAACCGAACCATAAAAAACGTACAATGACAAAAAGAGCCTCCTATGGTATAATAGAAACCATAGGAGGTTTTGTTATGGCAAGAAGTTACAGACATATACAGCAGTATGAGAAAGAAATAAGTGAACTGAAAGAAAAAGGGTTAACGCAAAATGATATAGCTCAGCGTTTAGGCTTCACGAAAGAACAAGTGAAAGGATTTATCAAGCGGCAACATAAGAAAGAACGCAAGATAGCAGCAGGAATAGCTTTGAGGAAGAAAGGACGCCCACCTAAGGACAGCAAGTATTCCAAGACCGATAAGGTCAACGAGCTCAAATACATAATTGCTCGTAAAGACGCA